>JADJEZ010000004.1 GCA_016708825.1 Betaproteobacteria bacterium
ACTGGCGTTTCGCGCCCCGGTCGGGAGGGGAACGCATCCGCCTGCGCGAAGGCGGCCCGTCGCGGACCCTGAAGAACCTGCTCCAGGAGCACGCCGTCCCGGTGTGGAGACGCCGGCGCCTTCCGCTGCTCTTCGACGGGGACCGGCTCGTCTGGGTGCCGGGTATCGGCGTCGCGCACGACTACGGCGCGTGCGCAGCGGAACCCGGCCTGCTTCCCGACTGGCGCGAGCGCGGCTGACGACGGGAACTCGGCCATCGGTGCGCGGTCCGCGAATCAGTGCTTGCCGGGCGCCGAAAAGGGCGCCCGGCCCTAGCCCCGGCGAGGCACCCTGTGATAGAATGAAAAGCTAAATTTTTCATTCAGTTAGCGGAGATTTTCATGGCTGTTCAGCGCACCCTTTCGATCATCAAGCCCGATGCCAGGCGCCAAGAACATCATCGGCAAGATCTACTCCCGTTTCGAGACCAACGGCCTCAAGGTCGTCGCGGCGAGGATGGTTCACCTCTCGCGGCAGGAGGCCGAGGGCTTCTACGCCGTCCACAAGGCGCGGCCCTTCTTCAAGGATCTCGTGGAGTTCATGATTTCCGGCCCGGTGATGATCCAGGTGCTCGAAGGCGACGAGGCCATCCAGAAGAACCGCGACCTCATGGGGGCGACCGACCCGAAGAAGGCGGAGAAGGGCACGATCCGCGCCGACTTCGCCGACTCGATCGACGCCAACGCCGTGCACGGCTCGGATGCGCCGGAGACGGCCGCGGCCGAGATCGCCTACTTCTTCCCTGCGAGCCGCGTCTACTCGCGCTGACCACGCGTCGCGATCGCCGGCGCCGCCACGACCATGCGGACGAATCTCCTCGACTTCACGCTTCCGGCCCTCACCGAATGGTTCGCGTCGCTGGGCGAGAAGCCGTTTCGCGCGAAACAGGTCTTCCGCTGGGTGCACCAGCGCGGCGTGGCCGACTTCGACGCCATGACGGATCTGGCCAAAGGACTGCGCGAGAAGCTCCACGCGCTCGCCGAAGTGCGGACGCCCGCCGTCCTCTCGAGCACCGCTCGGCCGACGGCACGGTGAAGTGGCTCTTCGACGTGGGCATCGGCAACGGCATCGAGACGGTCTTCATTCCGGAGGACGACCGCGGCACCCTGTGCGTGTCCTCCCAGGTGGGTTGCGCGCTCGATTGCGGGTTCTGCTCGACGGGGAGGGCCGGATTCAACCGCGACCTTTCGGTCTCGGAGATCGTCGGCCAGCTCTGGGTGGCGAACCGCCGCCTCGAGGAAATGGCCCGCGAGGGCCTGCCCTATCGCCTCGAGGCCGCCTCGGCGGGCGCGACGCCGAAACCCGTCACCAACGTCGTCATGATGGGCATGGGCGAGCCGCTCAACAACTTCGACCGCGTGGTCGATGCCATGGCCGTGATGCTCGACGACCATGCCTACGGGCTTTCGCGCCGGCGCGTGACGCTGTCCACCTCCGGTGTCGTGCACCAGCTGAGGAAGCTCGCCGAGCGGCTGCCGGTCGCGCTCGCCGTAAGCCTGCACGCGCCGAACGACGAGCTTCGCTCGCGCCTCATGCCGATCAACCGCACCTACCCGATCGCCGAACTCCTCGCGGCCTGCCGCGATTATCTCGAGCGGGCCCCGCGGGACTTCGTCACCTTCGAGTACGTGATGCTCGACGGCGTGAACGACGCGCCGGCGCACGCGCGCGCGCTCGCGAAGCTGCTGCGCGACGTGCCGTGCAAGCTGAACCTGATCCCGTTCAACCCGTTCCCGGATTCCGGCTTCGCGCGCTCGAAGCCGGAGGCCATTTCGAGGTTCCGGGACATCCTCGTCGAGGCGGGATACGTCGCCACGATCAGGAAGACCCGCGGCGACGATATCGACGCGGCCTGCGGGCAGCTCGCGGGCCAGGTGGTGAACCGCATGAGGAAGCGCACCGTCCGGATCCACCGGGAGGCGGCGTGAAGCGCAAGGGGCTGGAGCGGGAAAAACTTTCGGAGGAGGCCGCGGATGAGATGGCCCCGATGCTCGCCGCCGCGCTGCTCGCGGGCTGCGTGTCGCAGACCACCGTCGAGACGCGCCTGGTGCAGGACGCCCAGACGAGCGACGGGCGCCGCCGGGCGGAGATCCACACCTCGCTCGCCTCGCAGTACTACCAGCGCGGCAACTTCGTGGTGGCGCTGGAGGAGACGCGCCTCGCGCTCAAGGACGATCCGCGCTACTTCCAGGCCCTGAACGTGCGCGCCCTGATCTTCATGGAGCTTCGCGAGGACGACCAGGCCCGGCAGGCCTTCGAGCAGGCGCTCGCGCTCGCGCCCAACGATCCCGACGTCATGAACAACTTCGGCTGGTTTCTTTGCCTGCGCGGCAACGAAGCGCGCGCGATGGAGCTCTTCGGCCGCGTGCAGTCGGACACCATGTACACCACGCCGGAAAAGGCGTTCCTCAACGCGGGCCTGTGCGCGCGCATCAAGGGCCGCAATGCCGAGGCCGAGGGGTTCCTCCGCCGCGCGGTCGTCTTCAAGCCCGACCTCGCCGGCGCGCTCTACAGCCTGGCCGAGATCCTCTTCGAGAAGGGGGCCTGAAGGGAGGCGGAGAACTACCTCATGCGCTACATGCGCCTGGGCGAGCCGACCCTGTCCGCCCTCGTCCTGGGCGTGAAGCTCGCGCGCGCGCAGGGCGAGCGGATGGCCGAGGACAGCATGCTGCAGCAACTTCGCCGGCGCTTCCCCGACGCGCCGCAGACACGCGAGCTGCTCCGGGGCGTCCCCGACAAGTAATGGACACGGGCTCAGACAACCCCGAAGGCCGGGACGTGCCGCGTTCGCCCGGGGCGATCCTCGCCGACGAGCGTGAGCGCCAGGGACTGGCGAGGGCCGACATCGCGCAGCGCCTGCACATGAGCGTCTCGCAGGTCGAGGCACTCGAGGCCGCCGACTACGAGCGCCTGCCGCGCGGCACGTTCCTGCGCGGATTCACGCGCAACTACGCCCGCTCTCTCGGGCTGGACGCCGACGCCGTGGTGGGCCTGCTCGCGGACGACGCTCCGCGCGAAACCGCGCCGGACATCGTGGTGCCCACCCAGAACATCCGCTTCGATCCGCTCGGCCAGCGCCTGGCCAACCCCTACGTGAAGGCCGCGGGCGTGGCCTTCGTCCTGGTCGTCCTCGGTTTCGCCGCCATGTACTGGTGGTTATTCATCCGGCCGCACGGGCCCGTGCAGCCGACGGCGGTGAAGAAGCCGGCCATCGAGGCGCCGAAGGTCGAGCCCGTGGCGCCCGCGCCGGAAGCCCCCGCGACCGCAGCCGCCCCGGCCTCCGCGGCGGTCGCGCAGCCCTCCACCGCGGCCTCGCCGGCGGCCATGACCATGGCCGCTACGCCAGCGGCCGTGCCGCCCGCGCCTGTTCCGGCGGCCGAGGAAGCGCCGCGGGTTGCGGCGCCGGGAGAGGGCACGATCCGGCTCGCCTTTCGCGGCGCGGCCTGGGTGGAGATCACGGATGCGCGCGGCAAGGTGCTGCTTTCGCGCACCCATCCGGGGGGCTCGAGCGCCGAGACCATCGGCAAGCCCCCTTTCAACCTGGTGATCGGCAACGCGCCCGAGGTGCGGCTCACCTTCAACGGCCGCGAGGTCGACCTCGCGCCGCACACGCGCGTGGCCGTGGCCCGCCTCACCCTTCCGTAGCGAGCGCGCCCCGAGCATGAACCCCGTCCCGCGCCGATCCTCGCGCCAGGTCCGCATCGCCGGAATGCCCGTCGGCGGCGGCGCGCCCATCCTGGTGCAGTCGATGACGAACACCGACACCGAGGACGCGGCATCCACCGCCGGGCAGGTGGCCGCCCTCGCGCGGGCCGGCAGCGAAGCGGTGCGGATCACCGTGAACACGCTGGAAGCCGCCCGCCAGGTGCCCGCCATCCGCGACCGCCTGCTGGCCATGGGCGTCGACGTCGCCCTCATCGGGGATTTCCATTTCAACGGCCACAAGCTCCTCACGCAGGTGCCGGAGTGCGCGGCGGTGCTGGACAAATACCGGATCAATCCCGGCAACGTCGGCCACGGCTCGAAGCGCGACGACCAGTTCGCCACACTGATCGAGAAGGCCATCGAGCACGCAAAGCCCGTGCGCATCGGCGTGAACTGGGGCTCGCTCGATCCGGAACTCCTCGCGCGCCTGATGGACGCCAATGCGCGGCTGGCGGCGCCGCTGGAGGCCGGCGCGGTGATGCGCGAGGCGCTCATCGTCTCCGCCCTCGAGAGCGCGGCGAAGGCCGAGGAAATCGGGCTGCCGGGCGACCGGATCATCCTGTCCTGCAAGGTCTCCGCGGTGCAGGACCTGATCGCGGTCTACCGCGCGCTCGCCGCGCGCTGCGACTACCCGCTGCACCTGGGGCTCACCGAGGCGGGCATGGGCTCGAAGGGCATCGTCGCCTCCGCGACCGCCCTGGGGGTGCTGCTCCAGGAAGGCATCGGCGACACCATCCGCATCTCGCTCACCCCCGAGCCCGGCGGCGACCGCACGCGCGAGGTGGTGGTCGCGCAGGAGATCCTGCAGACGATGGGCCTGCGCTCGTTCACGCCGCAGGTGACGGCGTGCCCGGGCTGCGGGCGCACCACGAGCACGTTCTTCCAGGAACTCGCCGACAAGATCCAGACGTGGCTGCGCGGTCAGATGCCCGCGTGGCGCGCGAAGTACCCGGGCGTCGAGGGCCTGCACGTGGCCGTGATGGGGTGCGTGGTGAACGGCCCCGGCGAGTCGAAGCTCGCCGACATCGGCATCTCGCTCCCCGGCTCCGGGGAGAAGCCCGTCGCACCCGTGTTCGTGGACGGCGAGAAGACGGTCACGCTCGGGCGGGCGACGCGGGATCCGCGTCGAGGAATCGTAGCTGCGATCGCCGAGGCGTGCAGGCAGGCGCTACGCGGCGGGCAGCAGCCGGTCGCGCCGCGCCAGCTGCAGGCGAAGTCCATCGCCATCCAGCCGGCCAGTCCATGAGCCGGAATCTGCAGGCCATCCGGGGCATGGAGGACATCCTCCCCGAAGCGTCCCCGCTGTGGGAGAAGCTCGAGGACGCGTGCCGCGACGTCTTCCGCCAGTACGGCTACCGCAACATCCGCACGCCCATCGTCGAGCCCACGGCGCTCTTCGTGCGCGGCATCGGCGAGGTCACCGACATCGTCGAGAAGGAGATGTACACCTTCGACGACAGCAACGGCGACGCGCCTGACGCTGCGCCCCGAGGCCACCGCCGGCATCGTGCGGGCGGCGATCGAGCACAATTTCCTCTACAACGGGCCGCTCAGCGCGTCTGGACCATCGGGCCGATGTTCCGCTACGAGCGGCCGCAGAAGGGCCGCCAGCGCCAGTTCCACCAGGTCGACGTGGAGGCGCTGGGCTTCGACGGTCCCGACGCCGATGCCGAGCAGATCGTGATGCTCGCGCGGCTGTGGAAGGCGCTCGCCATCGGCCCCATCGCGCTGCAGGTCAACTCCATCGGCGACGCGGCCGACCGCCTGGCGCACCGCGAGAAGCTCATCGCCCATTTCCAGGCGAACGCGGAGGTGCTCGACGAGGACGCGAAGCGGCGCCTGCACACGAACCCGCTCAGGATCCTCGATTCCAAGAACCCGGCGATGCAGCCGGTGATCGAGGCCGCGCCGAAGCTGCTCGACCACCTGGGCGAGGCGGCGCGCGCCACTTCGAGGACGCGCGGCGCCTGCTCCGGGAGGCGGGCGTGGCGTTCACGGTGAACGCGCGCCTGGTGCGCGGCATGGACTACTACAACCGCACCGTTTTCGAGTGGGTCACCGATCGCATCGGGGCGCAGTCCACCATCGCGGGCGGCGGGCGCTACGACGGCCTCTTCGCGATGCTGGGCGGCAAGCCCACGCCGGCCTGCGGATTCGCCGTGGGCATGGAGCGGATCATCCTCGCCCTGCAGGCATTCGGGCAGGGTGCTGCGCAGGCGCCGGACGCCTTCGTCGTGCACGCGGGCGAAGCGGCATCGCGACAGGCGTGGCGGCTCGGCGAGGACCTGCGCGACGCGGGCCTCTCATGCCTGCTCGGCGCCGGCGGCAGCTTCAAGTCGCAGATGAAGAAGGCGGACGCGAGCGGCGCCCGCTTCGCTATAATCCTCGGCGACGACGAGATAGCCGCGGGCAAGCTCACGCTGAAGGCGCTTCGCGGCGACGGCGCCCAGAGCCTCGTCACCCCCGAAGAGGCGCTTTCGCGCCTGCGCCCCGCCCTTCCTGAACCCCCCTCCCACTTCCCCTTTGCCGGAACGACGCCCATGGCTGGATCCTACGATTTCGAAGAGCAGGAACGAATAGCCGCCATCCAGAACTGGTGGGAGGACAACGCCAAGTTCGTCTATGCCGCGGTTGCCGCTTTCGTGCTCTCGCTCGCCGGCTGGCGGGGCTGGCAGTACTGGTCCGCGGTCCAGACCGAGGAAGCCGCGGCCATGGCCGCCGGGCTCTCCCAGGCGCGCGGCGACGCGAAGAAGACCGGCGACATCGCGCAGGCGTTGATCGACAAGCATCCGCGCACGTTCTTCGCCTCCGAGTCCGCGCTCGTCTCCGCGCAGGCGAGCTTCGAGGCGGGCGATCTCGCGGGAGCGCAATCGCGCCTGGAGTGGGTGATGGCCAACGGCCGCGACGAGCACCGCGGGATCGCGCGAGTCCGCCTGGCCGCGGTCCTGCTCGACCTGAAGAAGCACGCCGAGGCGCTCAAGGTCCTCGAGGGCAACCAGGACGAGGCCTGGGTCGCGATGGCCGCGGACCTGAAGGGCGACGTTCTCTTCGCGCAGGGCCGCATCGACGAGGCGCGCGCCGCCTACAAGCTCGCCATCGACAAGAGCGGCCCGGGCAGCCCGCTTCGCAACATCACGGAGCTGAAGCTCGGCGCACTCGGGGCACGCCGTGAGGCCGGCGTCGCCGATCTGCTCGCCGCGGCCGCGCTGGGCCGCTCGCCGGCTGCGGCTTCTTCGGCGGGGCCGACAAGAAGCCCATGCCGCTCACCGAGATCCGCGCGACCGTCTCCCCCGCGGTGGCGTGGAGCGCCTCCGTGGGCAAGGCGGGCGAGTACAAGTTCTCGCCGAAGATCGACGGCAACCGCGTCTTCGCCGCCGCCGCCGACGGCACGGTGACGATCCTCGAGGCGGACAACGGGCGCGTGATCGCGCGGCTCGACGCCGGGCGCAAGCTCTCCTCGGGCGCGTCCGGCGAGCAAGATCTCGTCCTCGCCGGCACGATCAAGGGCGAAGTGGTCGCGATGGACACCACGGGCAAGCAGAAATGGCTCGCCAACGTGGCGGGCGAGGTGCTGGCGCCGGTGGTCGTTGCCGGCAAGAGCGCCATCGTGCGCACGGCGGACGGCCGCATCTTCGCGCTCTCGCTCGCCGACGGAAAGCGCCAGTGGGTCTACCAGCGCGCCACCCCGGCGTTGCTGCTGCGCGCGGAAACGGCGGTCGTCGCGACCTCGTCCAACGTGGTGGCCGGATATCCGGGCGGCAAGCTGATCGCTCTCGACCTCGACGACGGAAAGCTCACCTGGGAAGTCACCGTGAGCCTGCCGCGGGGGGCGACGGAACTGGAGCGGGTGGCCGACGTGCCGGGGCTGCCGGTGATCGATGGCGGCCGCATCTGCGCGGCCGCCTTCCAGGGCAAGGTCGCCTGCTTCGAGATCCAGGGCGGCAACACGCTCTGGACGCGCGACATCTCGAGCGCCACCGGGCTCGCGTTGGACGACGCGAACGTCTACGTCTCCGACGACCAGGACGTCGTGCACGCGCTCGATCGCGAAGGCGGGGCCTCGCGCTGGAAGCAGGACAAGCTCAAGCGCCGCCGGCTCACCGTGCCGGTCGTGGTCGACGGCAAGGTGGTGGTGGGCGATTCGCTCGGCTACCTGCACGTGCTCTCGAAGGACGACGGCGCGATCATCGGGCGCCTCGGCGTGGACGGAGGCGCGGTGCACGCCATCGTGCCGGCGAAGTCGGGGCTGCTGGTGCAGACCGCCGGCGGCACGCCTCCGCTCGTGCGCTTCGAGGCGCGCCCGACCAGCCGGGGCGCCCATGAAACCCACCGTGGTTCTCGTCGGCCGCCCCAACGTCGGCAAGTCGACGCTCTTCAACCGGCTCACGCGCTCGCGCGACGCGATCGTGCACGACATGCCGGGCCTCACGCGCGACCGCCACTACGGGCGCGGTCGCCTGGGCGACAAGCCCTTCATCGTGGTCGACACGGGCGGGTTCGAGCCCGTGGCGAAGGACGGGATCCTCTCGGAGATGGCGCGCCAGGCGCAGGAGGCCATCGCGGAGGCCGACATCGTCGTCTTCGTGGTCGACGGGCGCGCCGGGCTCGCGCCGCAGGACAAGCGCATCGCGGAGCTGCTGCGCGCGCGCGGCGCGCCGGTGTGGCTCGCGGTGAACAAGACCGAGGGCATGCAGGAGGACATCGCCGTGGCCGAGTTCCACGAACTCGCCCTGGGCAGGCCCCATGCGATCTCGGCCGCCCATGGGGAAGGCGTGCGGCAGCTGGTGGAGGACGCGCTCGCCCCTTTCCCGGCGCCCGCCGGGGAAGCGGACTCCGAGCCGGACCACCCGCGCGTGGCCATCGTCGGGCGGCCCAACGTGGGCAAGTCCACGCTCGTGAACCGCGTGCTGGGCGAGGAGCGCATGATCGCCTTCGACGAGCCCGGCACGACGCGCGACGCGATCGAGGTCGAGGCGAACTGGCAGGGCAGGCCTTACACGATCGTCGACACGGCCGGCATCCGCCGCAAGGGCAAGGTGTTCGAGTCCGTCGAGAAGTTCTCGGTGGTAAAGACGCTGCAGGCCATCGAGCGCGCCAACGTGGTCGTGCTCGTGGTGGACGCGGCGACCGACATCTCGGAGCAGGATGCGCACATCGCCGGCTACATCGTCGAGGCGGGCAGGGCGCTCGCGGTGGCGGTGAACAAGTGGGACGCCGTGGACGCCGAGATGCGCAAGGACGCGAAGACGGACCTCGAGCGCAAGCTCGCCTTCCTCGACTTCGCGGAGTTCGTGCCGATCTCGGCCCTGAAGGGCACCGGGATCAAGGCGCTCTTCGAGGCGGTCGACCGCGCCTTCGCCGCCGCCATGGCCAAGCTCTCCACGCCCAAGCTCACGCGGGCCCTCCAGGCCGCGGTCGAGAAGCAGGCCCCGCCGCTCGCCGGCCGCATCCGGCCGAAGCTGCGCTACGCGCACCAGGGCGGCTCGAACCCGCCGATCGTCGTGATCCACGGAACCAGCGTGGCCGCCATCAGGACACCTACCGGCGCTACCTCGAGAACACCTTCATGAAGGTCTTCAAGCTGAAGGGTACCCCCCTGCGCATCGAGCTTCGCCAGGGCGCGAACCCCTACGAGGGCAAGCAGCGCCCGAACCTCACCCCCCGCCAGGAAGCCTCGAACCGCCGCCAGAAGCGCCGCCAGAAGAAGATCTACAGCTGATGCGGGCGGCCTTCCCGGGAACTCCGCGCCCGTCCCGGGTGTCCCTACCCGGGTGGCCAACGAGCGGCCTTTCCAGTAGAGTCGTGCGGTTAGTGGAAGGCCGGGGCCCGCAGAACATTCAGCTGACGGCACCGGACAGGAACCCGCAACTAAAAGGGGCAAATCATGAGCAACAAGGGGCAACTGCTTCAGGATCCTTTCCTGAACATCTTGCGCAAGGAACACGTGCCGGTCTCGATCTACCTCGTGAACGGCATCAAGCTGCAGGGCCAGATCGAGTCGTTCGACCAGTATGTTGTACTGCTCAAGAACACCGTGACGCAGATGGTCTACAAGCACGCCATTTCCACGGTCGTGCCGGCCAGGCCGGTGTCGGTCCCGTCTGAAAACCCCCAGGAATCCTGAGCCTCCGGCTCCCGCGAGGGAGCGCACCGTCCTCGTCTGCCTGGAAATCGGCAAGCGGGGCGTGCGCGATCGCGCCGAGGAGGCCGGCAGCCTGATCGCCAGCGCGGGCGGCGTGGTTTGCGCGGTCATCGGCGGCAGCCGCGACCGGCCCGACGCGTCGACCTTCGCCGGTTCCGGCAAGGTCCAGGAGGTCAGGGACACCTGCCGCCTGCACGAAGCGCGCTCGGTGGTGTTCGACCATGCGCTGACCGCCGTGCAGATCCGCAACCTCGAGCGCGCGCTCTCCGAGGGCGGTCCGGCCGTGGTCGTCTACGACCGCACGGACCTGATCCTCGAGATCTTCGCCCAGCGCGCGCGCAGCCACGAGGGCAAGCTGCAGGTCGAGCTCGCGCGGCTCGAGCACCTGTCCACGCGCCTGGTGCGCGGCTGGACCCACCTCGAGCGCCAGCGCGGGGGCTGTCGAAGACCGGCGGCCCGGGCGAGAAGCAGATCGAGCTGGACCGGCGCCTCATCGGCGAGCGCGTGAAGAAGTTGAAGGAGCGCCTGAAGAAGGTCGCCCGGACCCGCGCGACGCAACGCGCGGCACGTGCGCGCTCGGGAATGCTGCGGGTATCCATCGTGGGCTACACCAACGCCGGCAAGTCGACGCTCTTCAACCGGCTCACGCGCGCCGGGGCATTCGTCGCCGACAAGCTCTTCGCGACGCTGGATCCGACCAGCCGCCGGCTCCACCTGGGAGAGGGCGTGAACGCGGCGGTTTCCGACACGGTGGGTTTCGTGCGCGACCTTCCGCACGGCCTGGTGGCGGCGTTTCGCGCGACGCTCGAGGAGACGGTGCAGGCCGACCTCCTGCTGCACGTGGTCGACGCCTCCCATACCGGGCACGACGAGCAGGTCGATGCCGTGAACGCGGTGCTCGCCGAGATCGGCGCCGCCGACATCCCGCAGGTCGTCGTCTGGAACAAGATCGACCGGGTCGCCGGCGCAGCCGGAAGTCGTGCGCGATCCTTGTGGTAAGATCTTGAATATCAAGGCGAGTGCGGTTTCGGGGGCCGGCCTCGAGGCCATCCGCGCGGCACTGGCGGAAGTGGTTCGCGAAACCGATCCGCGCGCACTGGCTCCGGCCGCCTAGGCGAATCCGCGCCGCATTGAATCGGGCCTCGCGGCCCCCATCTTCCCCTCGTCCCTTTCCCACCTCCTTCGCCCGACACTCGCATGCCGCCCAACGATCCCCAGTGGGGAAAACGCCCCAACGACGGTCCGCCGGACCTCGACGAGATCCTGAGGAAGCTCAACCAGAAGCTCTCGGGCCTCTTCGCGCGCCGTCCGTCCGGCCCGTCGGGTCCCATGCCGCCGTCCGGCGGCCCAGCGCGCCTTCTTCGGGGGCTCCATCGCGTTCATCGTCCTGATCGTGGTCGCCGTGTGGCTCGCGAGCGGCTTCTACATCGTGGATGAGGGCCGCCGCGGCGTGGTCCTGCGCCTGGGCAAGTTCATCGAGACGACGATGCCCGGCCCGCGCTGGCACGTGCCGTACCCGGTGGAGTCCGTCGAGGTGGTGAACGTCTCCGGCGTGCGCACGGTCGAGGTGGGCTACCGCGGGACGGCCAAGAACAAGCAGCCCCAGGAGGCCCTGATGCTCACGGACGACGAGAACATCGTCGACGTGCAGTTCGCCATCCAGTACACGCTCAAGGGCCCGGAGGATTACCTCTTCAACAACCGCAATCCGGACGACAACGTGCTCCAGGCCGCCGAGACCGCCATCCGCGAGATCGTGGGCAAGAGCAAGATGGACTTCGTGCTGAGCCAGGGCCGCACCGAGGTCGCCGCGCGCGTGAAGCTGCTCATGCAGCAGATCCTCGACCGCTACAAGACGGGGATCAACGTCACCACGGTGAACCTGCAGAACGTGCAGCCGCCGGAGCAGGTGCAGGCCTCCTTCGACGACGCCGTGCGCGCGCAGCAGGACCGCGAGCGTTTCAAGAACGAGGGCCAGGCCTACGCCAACAGCGTCGTGCCGAACGCCCGCGGCGTGGCCGCGCGCCTCACCGAGGAGGCCGCCGGCTACAAGCAGACGGTCATCGCCACCGCCCAGGGCGAAGGCTCGCGCTTCCGCCAGGTGCTCGTCGAGTACGAGAAGGCCCCGCAGGTCACGCGCGAGCGCCTCTACCTCGAGGCGATGCAGCAGATCCTCTCCAACACGAGCAAGGTGATCGTCGACCAGAAGGGCGGCCAGAACCTGCTCTACCTGCCGCTCGACAAGCTGATGCAGATGACCTCCCAGCAGGGCGCGACGGTTTCCGCGCAGGGCTCGGATGTGCCGCTGCCGCGCATGGTCTCCCCGCCGATTCCGCCGCCCCCCGGCGCGCCGGCGTCAGGCGACGCGCGCTGCGCGACGCGCTGCGTTCCCGTGACCGATAAGGTGCGCCGATGAACCGCTCCGCCGCCGTCACCCTCGTTGTCATCGCCTCCGCGCTCCTCGTCCTGTCGATGAGCGTCTACACCGTCGACCAGCGCAAGGCCGCCATCAAGTTCCAGCTGGGCGAGGTCATCTCCATGCAGACCCAGCCGGGCCTGTACTTCATGTGGCCGCTGCTGCAGAACGTGCGCCTCTTCGACACGCGCATCCAGACCTACGACACCAAGGACGCCGAGCGCTTCCTCACCAGCGGAGAACAAGAACGTGCTGGTCGATTCCTTCGTGAAATGGCGCGTGATCGACGTGCGCCAGTACTACGTGTCGGTGCGCGGCGACTCCGTGGCCGCCGAGGCCCGCATCTCGCAGACGGTGAACGACGCGCTGCGGGCCGAATTCGCCAAGCGGACCGTGCACGACGTGGTCTCGGGCGAGCGCGACAAGATCATGGAGACCGTCGCCGACAAGGTCGACAAGGACGTGAAGGGCATCGGCGTCGAGGTCGTGGACGTGCGGCTGAAGCGCGTGGACCTCGTGCCGGAGATCTCCAGCGACGTCTATCGCCGGATGGAATCGGAACGCAAGCGCGTGGCCAACGAGTTGCGCTCCACGGGTGCCGCCGAGGGCGAGAAGATCAAGGCCGACGCCGACCGCCAGAAGCAGGTGATCGTGGCGGAGGCCTACCGCGACGCCCAGCGCATCAAGGGCGAGGGCGACGCGCAGGCCGCGCGCATCTACGCGGAGGCCTACGGCCGCAATGCAGAGTTCTACAGCTTCTACCGCAGCCTCGAGGCCTACCGCGCAGCCTTGCGCAACAAGAGCGACGTGATGGTCCTCGAGCCGAATTCGGAATTCTTCAAGTACCTGAAGAACCCGGGCCGCGGCAAGTAGGGCCCCGGGGTGGTGACGGAAGTCCTGTTCGCGGGGTTCGCGCTGATGCTCGTGATCGAAGGAATCCTGCCTTTTCTCGCGCCGAAGCTCTGGCGCGACACCTTCCGCAACCTGATCGAGATGAAGGACGGCCAGATCCGCTTCGCGGGCCTGGTGTCGATGACCGTGGGCCTCGCCTTGCTGGCGTTCGTGACATGAGGCGCTGGCTCCTGCCCGAGCACATCGAGGACATCCTCCCCGACGGGGCGAGGACGGTGGAGCGGCTTCGCCGCACGCTCCTCGACCTCTTCGAGGTGCACGGCTTCGAGATCGTGCAGCCCCCCCTGCTCGAGTACACGGAGTCGCTCCTGTCGGGCACCGGCCGCGACCTGGACCTCGCCACCTTCCGGCTGGTCGACAGGCTTTCGGGGCGGCAGCTCGGCGTGCGCGCGGACCACACGCCGCAGGTGGCGCGCATCGACGCGCACCTGCTCAACCGGGAGGGGGTGACGCGCCTCGCCTACTGCGGCAGCGTGCTGCACACGCTTCCCGCGGGCATGACCACGACGCGCGAGCCCATCCAGATCGGCGCCGAGCTCTACGGCCACGCCGGCCTGGAGGCCGACCTCGAAGTGCTGCGGCTCATGTCGCGCGCGCTCGCCGCCGCGGGGCTCGAGCGCCTGCACCTGGACATCGGGCACCCGCGCATCTATCGCGCGCTCACCGAAGGCGCCGGCCTGGGCGCGGAAGAGGCGGAGACGCTTTTCCACGCCGTGCAGCAGAAGGACGCGCCGGCGGTCCTCGCGATGGGCGCGGCGCTCGGCGAGGAGCGCGCGGAAGCGATCGCGCGGCTCACCCGCCTGAACGGCGATGCGGCCGTGCTGGACGAGGCGCGCAAGGCGCTGCCGAAAAACCCCGCCATCGCCCGGGCGCTGGACGAACTCGCGCGCCTCGCGAGGGAAGTGGCCGCGCCCGGCATCGAGGTGAGCTTCGACCTGGCGGAGCTGGGCGGCTTCAACTATGAAAGCGGCGTGGTCTTCGCCGCATTCGCGCCGGCCTCGCCCGATGCCCTGGCGCGCGGCGGCCGCTACGACGAGGTGGGGCGCTCCTTCGGGCGGGCCCGGCCCGCCACCGGCTTCACGATGGACCTGCGCCGCATCGCCTCTCTCGTCGGCGCCACGCCCCGTCCTCCCGCCGTCCTCGCGCCTTGCGTCGAGGATCCGGCGCTCGACGAGGAGGTGGCGAGGCTGCGCGCGGCCGGCGAGATCGTGATCGCCGACCTTTCCGGCCACGACGACGCGCGCGCCGAACTGGGCTGCGACCGCATCCTGCAATCGAACGAAGGCCGCTGGTCGGTCGTTCCCCTGAAAGGCAACTGAGATGGCGAAGAACGTCGTGGTGATCGGCACGCAGTGGGGCGACGAGGGCAAGGGCAAGATCGTCGACTGGCTCACGGACCACGTGCGCGGCGGTGGTGCGCTTCCAGGGCGGGCACAACGCCGGCCACACGCTGGTGATCGGCGGCAAGAAGACGATCGTGCGCCTCATCCCGTCGGGCATCATGCATCCCGGCGTGAAGTGCTTCATCGGCAACGGCGTGGTCGTCTCGCCCGAGGCGATCATGAAGGAGATCGGCGAGCTGGAAGGCGCCGGGCTCGACGTGCGCGGGCGCCTGCGCATCTCGGAGGCATGCCCGCTGATCCTGCCGCACCACGTCGCCCTCGACGCCGCGCGCGAGCGCGCCAAGGGCGAGGCGAAGATCGGCACCACCGGGCGCGGCATCGGGCCCGCCTACGAGGACAAGGTGGCGCGGCGCGCGATACGCGTGCAGGACCTCTACGCGCGCGAGCGCTTCGCCGCGAAGCTGGGCGAGGTGCTGGACTACCACAACTTCGTGCTGAAGAACTACTTCAAGGCCGACGTGGTGGACTTCCAGAAGACGCTGGACGACACGCTCGCGCTCGGCGAGTTGCTCGCGCCCATGGTGGCCGACGTCTCGGCCGAGCTGAACGCGCTCATCGGCGAGGGCAAGTCGGTCCTCTTCGAGGGCGCCCAGGCGGCACTCCTGGACGTGGACCACGGCACCTACCCCTTCGTCACCTCGTCGAACTGCCTCGCGGGGCAGGCGTGCGCGGGCGCGGGCGTGGGTCCGCAGCAGCTGCACTACGTGCTGGGCGTCGCGAAGGCGTATGCCACCCGCGTGGGCGGCGGGCCTTTCCCGACGGAACTCGACGACGAGGTCGGCGAGCACCTGCGCGTGAAAGGCAACGAGTACGGTTCCGTCACGGGCCGGCCGCGGCGCTGCGGCTGGTTCGATGCGGCCGCGCTCAAGCGCGCGGTGCAGCTGAACGGCCTCTCGGGCCTGTGCATCACCAAGCTGGACGTGCTCGATGGGCTGGACTGCGTGCGTCTCGCGGTGGGCTACAAGGTGCGCGGCGAGCTGCGCCACATCCTGCCCGTGGGCGCCGAGGCGCTCGCCATCTGCGAGCCGGTCTACGAGGATTTCCCGGGGTGGAAGGAAAGCACCGTGGGCGTGAAATCGTTCGATGCGCTGCCGGCCAACGCGCGCAACTATCTCAAGCGACTCGAGGCCCTGGCCGGCGCGCCCGTCGTGCTCATCTCCACCGGGCCCGACCGCGAGGAGACCATCGTGCTTCAGCATCCCTTCGCCAGCGGCCGTCCGTGGCGGCCGCACCGGGTTCGCGAACCGCGCACCAATGAAATGGGGCCGGGTTTTCGACCCGGCCCCATAATCGGTGGTGCCCAGAAGAGGACTCGAACCTCCACGGTGTTACCCGCCAGTACCTGAAACTGGTGCGTCTACCAATTCCGCCATCTGGGCATGGCCTGACCTTGGTCAGCCAAGCCCGCAATTTTAGAAGGAAGACCCTTTTTTGTCCAGAAAAGCCAAGACCCTGCGGCATGCGGATCCCCATCGGGACCGCGAGGCCGCGAAGTACGAAAACCCCCTGCCCAGCCGCGAGATGATCCTCGAGGTGCTGGCCCGCGAGGGCGTGCCGCTCGCCGAGGACCACCTGGTCTCGCTCCTGGCGATCGAAGGACACGAGCGCGATTCCTTCGCCCGGCGCCTGTCCGCCATGGAGCGCGAAGGCCAGGTGATGCGCAACCGCCGCGGCGCCATCCTCGTCGCGGACAAGGCCGGGCTCGTCAAGGGCCGCGTCCAGGGCCACCCCGACGGTTTCGGGTTCCTCAAGCCCGAGGACGGCAGCGAGGATCTCTTTCTCGGCCCCAAGCAGATGCACAAGGCGCTGCACGGCGACACGGTGCTCGCGCGCGTGACCGGCCTGGACCGGCGCGGCCGCCGCGAGGGCTCCATCGTGGAGGTGCTCACGCGCTCCCACCGGAAGGTCGTCGGACGCCTGTTCGTCGAGCAGGGCGTGATGTTCATCGTCGCGGAGGACAAGCGGATCGCCCAGGACTTCCTCGTGCCGCCCGACGGCGCGAACGGGGCGAAGCACGGGCAGGTCGTGGAAGCCGAGATCGTCCAGCAGCCCTCGCCCCACGCGGAGCCCATCGCGCGCGTGGTGGAGATCCTCGGCAACTATGCCGATCCCGGCATGGAGATCGAGATCGCGCTGAGGAAGCACGATCTCCCGACCGAGTTCTCCGCGGAGTCGGAAAAGCAGGCCGCGAAGTATGGCGACAAGGTGCTCGCGAAGGACATCAAGGGCCGCAAGGACCTGCGCGCCCTCCCGTTCGTCACCATCGACGGGGAGACGGCCAAGGACTTCGACGACGCCGTCTGTTGCGAGCCGCTCGCCAAGGGCAAGGGCTGGAAGGTCTGGGTGGCGATCGCCGACGTGAGCCACTACGTGCGGCCCGGCGATGCGCTGGACCGCGATTCGCGGGAGCGCGGCAATTCCGTCTACTTCCCGCGCCGCGTGATCCCGATGCTGCCCGAGGCGCTCTCGAACGAGCTGTGCTCGCTCAAGCCCGAGGTGGACCGCCTCACGATGGTGTGCGAGATGGAGATCTCGACGGGCGGCGTGGTGCGCCACTACGGCTTCTACTCCGGCGTCATCCATTCGCACGCGCGCCTGACCTACACGCGGGTGGCGGCGGTGCTCTCCGGAGCGCGGGCCGAGCCGCCGGTCGACAAGGCGCTCGTCGCCGGGCTGAAGGATCTTCACGCCGTGTTCAGCGCGCTGCTGGGAGCGCGCGCCAAGCGCGGGGCGATCGACTTCGACTCCGTGGAGACGCAGATGATCTTCGACGACCACGGCAAGATCGAACGCATCGTCCGCGTCGAGCGCAACGACGCCCACCGCCTGATCGAGGAGTGCATGCTCGCGGCGAACGTCTGCGCGTCCGATTTTCTCCTGCAGAACAACCAGCCCGCGCTCTACCGCATCCACGAGGGGCCCACGCCCGAGAAGCTCGAGGCCCTGCGCTCCATGCTCAAGGACTTCGGGCTCTCGCTCGGCGGCGGCGACGAGCCCCACGCGCGGGACTACGCCCAGCTCCTCGCGAAGGTGAAGGACAAGCCCTTCGCGGGGCTTCTGCAGACCGTGATGCTGCGCTCGCTGCGCCAGGCGGTCTACAGCCCGGAGAATGTCGGGCACTTCGGCCTCGCCTACGAGGGCTACACGCACTTCACCTCGCCCATCCGGCGCTACCCCGACCTGGTGGTGCACCGGGCGATCAAGGCGGTCCTGGGCGGCGCGCGCCTCGACGCCGTGGACTGGAGCGCCCTGGGCGTGCACTGCTCGGAGACCGAGCGCCGGGCGGACGACGCCACGCGCGACGTCGAGAGCTGGCTCAAGTGCTACTTCATGCAGGACCACGTCGGCGACGAGTTCGAGGGCACGGTGAGCGGGGTGACCGGGTTCGGGCTCTTCGTCACGCTCGACGAGCTCTTCATCGACGGGCTCGTCCACATTTCCGACCTGGGGGCCGACTACTACCAGTACGACCAGCAGCGCCACCTGCTGCGCGGCGAGCGCACGGGCGTGCGCTACCAGCTCGGCGCCCGCGTGAAGGTGCGCGTGGTGCGGGTGGACATCGAGACCACCAAGATCGACTTCGTCCTCGTCGATGCCGCGGGCCGCAGCCCCTCCGCCGAAGGCGAAATGCCCCACGCGGTTCCGGTGGCGGTGGCGAAGAAGCCGCGCGACCAGGACAAGAAGCACGCGAAGCTCGACACGCGTCTCTCCGACGGCAGGAAGAAGCGGAAGTAGGATGGCGATGAAGACGCTGGCGGGATTCCACGCGGTGCGGGGGCGCCTGAAGCAGAAGGCGGATTCGGTGCGCGAGATCTACGTGGACGCGCAACGGTCGGACGCGCGCATGAAGGACCTCAGGACGCTCGCCGACAAGCTCGGCGTGCGCTTGATGGCGGTGGACGCGAAGCGCCTGGACGGCATGGCGGGAGGCGCGCGCCACCAGGGCGTGGAAGGACCGCAGCTGCGGGCTCACCACCGCGGCGATCAAGGTCGCTTCCGGCGCAGCCGAGACCGTGCCCTACGTCGTGGTCACGAACCTGGCGCGGACGATGCGCGAGCTCAAGGAGCGGAGCATCTGGATGGTGGGCACGGCGGACGACGCCCCGCGGACGCTGTGGGAGGCGAAGCTCGACGGCGCTCTCGGTCTCGTCCTGGGCGCCGAAGGCGAGGGCCTGCGACGCCTGACCCGCGATTCCTGCGACCACCTGGTCTCCATCCCGATGATGGGGTCGGTGGAGAGCCTGAACGTTTCGGTGGCGAGCGGTGTCTGTCTCTTCGAGGCCCGCCGCCGCCGCATGCAATGAAGCAGCGAGGCCCCGGGTCGCGCTTCGCGAACCTCGCCCCGCCGATTTCCGCCCCATGATCCCAGGAGCTTCCCGATGCGCCCGTTTCGCCTGATCGCCGTTTGCCTCGCGTTCGCCGCAGCGCCCGTCCTCGCGCAGGTGGCCCTGCCCAAGGGGGTCGAACGCGTGACTTCCGTCGAGGGGATCACGGAGTACCGGCTCGACAACGGCCTGAAGGTCCTGCTCTTCCCGGACCTCTCGAAGCCCACCATCACGGTGAACATCACCTACCTCGTCGGCAGCCGCCACGAGAACTACGGCGAGACGGGCATGGCGCACCTTCTCGAGCACCTGGTCTTCAAGGGCACGCCGAAGAACCCGGACCTCGACAAGCAGTTCAACCAGCGCGGCGCGCGCTCGAACGGCACCACGTGGCTCGACCGCACCAACTACTACGAGCTCTTCCAGGCGAGCGAGGACAACCTCGCGTGGGCCATCGCGATGGAGGCCGACCGGATGGTGAACTCCTTCATCCGCAAGTCCGACCTGGACACCGAGATGACGGTGGTGCGAAACGAGTACGAGATGGGGGAGAACTCGCCCTTCGGCGTGCTGCTCAAGCGCCTGCAGAGCGTGGCCTACGACTGGCACAGCTACGGGCGCTCCACCATCGGCAACCGCAGCGACATCGAGAACGTGAAGGAGGAGAACCTCCGGGCCTTCTACCGCACGTACTACCAGCCGGACAACGCCGTGCTGCTGGTCGCCGGCAAGTTCGACGAGGCGAAGGCGCTCGCCCTCATCGCCGGCGCCTTCGGCAGGATCCCGAAGCCCACGCGAAAGCTCCCGGAGTTGTGGACGGTCGAACCCACGCAGGACGGCGAGCGCGAGTTCCGCATCCGCCGCAAGGGCGACCTGCAGATCGCGGCCGTGGCCTACAAGGTCCCCCCCGGCCTGCATGCCGACAGCGACGGCATCTCCTTCGCGAACAACGTGCTCGCCGACACGCCCACGGGGCGCCTGCACAAGGCGCTGGTGGAGACGGGCAAGGCCGCGCAGGTCTTCGGGTTTCCGATGACGGGGGTGAACGCCGGCCTGCACATCTTCGGCGCCACGGTGAAGAAGGGCGACGCGGTCGAACCCGTGCGTGACGAGCTGGTGCGCATCGTGGAGGGCTTCGGTGCAACTCCCGCCACGGCGGAGGAAGTCTCCCGGGCGCGCAAGAGCTTCGAGAACCAGTTCGAGAAGTCGCTCGCCAACCATGAATCCGTCGGCGTGCAGCTCTCCGAGTACATCGCTCTCGGCGACTGGCGGCTGTTCTTCCTCGCGCGAGACGATCTTCCGAAGGTGACGGCCGAGACGATCGCCCGGGCCGCGAAGGCCTACTATCGCCGCGACAACCGCACCGTCGGGCTCTACCTGCCCGAGGACCAGCCGCAGCGCGCGGAGATCCCGCCCGCGCCCGCCGTGGCCGAAGTGATGAAGGACTTCAAGGGCAAGGCCGCCACGAGCATGGCGGAGGCCTTCGAGCCCTCGCAGGAAAACATCGACGCGCGCACGAAGCACTATAGCTTCGGAGGCCTCAAGGTGGCGCTGCTCGCGAAGAAGAACCGCGGTGAGACCGTGGACGTGTCGATCGCGCTGCGCATGGGAGACGAGAAGAGCCTCTTCGGGCAGAAGACCGCTGCGCAGGTGGCCGGGCAGATGCTCAGCCGCGGAACGACGAAGTACACGCGCACGCAGCTCGCGGACGAGCTCGAGCGCCTGAAGGTTTCCGGAGCCGTCGGGGGCGGGCGGCAGCTTCCAGACCACGCGGCCCAACCTCGAGGAGGCGCTGCGGCTCGCCGCCCACGTGCTGAAAGAGCCGTCCTTCCCGGAGAGCGAGTTCGAGCAGCTGCGCAACCAGACCGTCACGCAGATCCAGTCGCAGTTCGCCGAGCCGAACGCGCGCGCATCCGAAGCGCTCGGGAAGCATTTCAACGCCTACCCGAAGGGCGACTGGCGCTACCGCCCCACCCTGGAGGAGTCCCTCGCCGACATCCAGGCCGCGAAGCTCGAGGACGCGCGGCGCTTCCACCGCGACTTCTACGGCGCCGGCACGGCCGAGATCGCGGTCGTGGGCGACTTCGACGAGGCGAAGGTGGCCGCGACCCTGAAGGAGCTCTTCGAGGGCTGGCGGGCGCCGAAGCCCTTCGCCCGCGTGCCGATGAAAAACGGCGACATCGCACCCGCCGATCTCACGGTGCCGACGCCCGACAAGGAGAACGCCATCTTCCTCGCGCGCCAGAACGTCGACATGACGGACAGCGACGAGGACTACGCGGCGCTCTTCATCGCCAACTACATCCTCGGCGGCGGAGCGGGGCTCGATTCGCGCTTCGGCGAGCGCATGCGCCAGAAGGACGGGCTCTCCTACGCCGCGGGCTCCGGGCTCACCGTGCCCGCGGTCGATCGCGCCGCCTCGTGGAGCGCCTACGCCATCGCCGCGCCGAAGAACATCGCGAAGGTGGAGGTGGCGTTCCGGGAGGAGCTCGCGCGCGCGCTGAAGGACGGCTTCACGGCTGCGGAGCTGGAGAATGCGAAGTCCGGAGCCATCCAGGGTCGCGTGCAGGCACGGGCGCAGGACGGCACGCTCGCCGGCGGGTGGACGTTTTACCTGCACCACGACCGCCGCTTCGCCTTCAGCAAGGTCTTCGAGGACCGCATTCGGGCGCTCACGGTGGCCGACGTGAACGCGGCGCTCAGGAAGCACCTCGATGCCGCGAAAGTCACGGTCGTGAAGGCGGGGGATTTCGCGAAGCAGTGACGCCGGGGAAATAGGGGACGTTCCCCATTTTCCCGTTCCCCGGGGAAGGTGAGGTCCTAGCGCCGGGGCACGATCTCCCAGGCCGGATCGACCTGGGAGATGAAGTCCGTGCCGAGGAGCGTCGTGCCGTCCAGGTACCAGACGAAGACCACGCCCGCCGTCGCGCTGCGGAAGAGGAGGTCGGGCTTGCCGTCGCCGTTCCAGTCCGCGGCCTGCACTACCTCCCAGACCGGGTCGATCAGGTACATCGCCGGCGAGGTCGTTCCGAGGCTCAGCGCGCCGCCCGTGAACTGCGTGTACCACGCGAATCCCACGCCTGAAGCCGAGTCGCGGAAAAGCAGATCCGGCTGGCCGTCTGCATTGAAGTCCGCCACGGCCTCCACCTTCCACGCGGCGCTGATCGTGAAAGAACCTGCGAGCCGACGGGGGTGCCGTTGTCGAGGAACCAGGCGAAGGCGAGCCCCGAGGTGGTGTTGCGCATGAGGAGGTCGGGCTTTCCGTCGGCGTTGAAGTCCGCCACACCCTGGATCACCCATTCCAGCGGCAGGGTAAAGAGAATGGCGTCGGACTGGTACACGCCATTGGCGAGGTACCAGAGTACGTAGGTGCCGCTGGTCGCGTCGCGCAGCACGATGTCCATGTGGCCGTCGCCATTGAAGTCGGCGATGCCCTGGACCTTCCAGGACGGGCCGAAGGTGGCGAGCGGGGCGCCGGAGATGGGCACGGGCCCGTCCATGTGCCAGATGTAGGTCTCGCCGCTCGCGATGTTCTGCCACAGGATGTCGGGCTTGCCGTCGGCGTTGAAGTCGTTTGCTGCCACGCTGACCGGCGAATCGAGTGCGAGCGCAATGAGAGCACTGGTCGACTCCGGAAGGGCGAAGCAACTGGAAAGGGCGAACGCGATTTTCCCGCCGGGAGAGTAGCGAATGCGCTTCACGGCTTCACCGCCGCAGCCGCCGGGGGCAGGGGCCAGGCCTGGTCGAGCGCGTGCGAGGTGCCGTCGAATACCTGGAGCTGCGTGCCGTTCGAGGCGAGCAGCTTCGCGCCGTCCGGGCGGAAATCCGCGGAGGCGGAGCGCGCCACGTTCCAGGCCCCGAGGTTCGTTGAAAAGTCCGCGGCGCTGAGATCGTAGAGCCTGTACGAAGCGCATCGATGTTGCCGTTACTCGTCACGAACACGGCCCGTGTGCGGTCCGGAGACAGGTCAAGGTCCAGGCCGCCGCCACCGAGGTTCGTCGAGCGCTGCTGTTCGGTGAACGAAGGTGGAGGGTTCGTACCCGTATCGCACGAGGGGCGCGGGCAAGCTTTCCTCATCGCTCTGGAAGAGCCTTCGCGCAACGGCATCGTACTGAAGCAGTCCTCCCTTCGCGGCAAGCTGCCCGGTGCCAAGCCGTGCGCCGCTCGCGGCATCGAGCACTGCGACCCGGTCGCCGGGGTCGAGCGAACCCGGCACACGGAATACGACGAAGACCTGGCCCGGCGCACCCTCGACGATTCCGGAGACTTCGCCTTCGATCTCGATATAGCTGGCTGTTCCCGCGACCGGATCGACCCTGGCAACGCGCATTGCATCGAGCCTGGCGAAGTGAATGGACGAACCGTTCAATCTCGACAGGCGTTGCGGCGAGGCCGACAGGGGCACCGATCCGATGACGGTACCCGTGCGGGCGTCGAGGCTCACGACGCGGTTCGAGCCACTCGCAGCCAGGACGACGCGCCCGTGGCATGCGGGGACGATGTCGTTCACGGGCTCCACGGGGAGACGAACCGGCGTCTGCGCGGGCAGCGCTCCCGGGTCCTCGGTCGAACAGGTAAAGGCGAGACCCGTGGCCGGGACAGCGGGAGGCGACGAAGGCGGCGTCGGATTGCCCAGCGCGACCATGTCCACGACCGAGTAGTAGCCCGCGGAGTCGCAGGGATAGGTGGAATAGGCGAATCGCCCCGAGGGCGAGTACTTGGCGCGCTGTGGTCCCACGTGCCCGGTGTAGGAGCACACGGGATCGTCGGACGAATCCATCGGCCAGGACCTTTCGACGACATGCCTGCCCGCATCGAATTCGATGAGGCTGTCGTAGGAGGTGGCGATCACCTTCAGTCCGTCGTGACGGAAACCCACCGCGCGAGGGTAAGGCCCCGTTTTCCAGCGCCCGCGGCGTGAATCGAGGTTGGAAGCGACGAGATCGTGTATCGCGTAATCGGACCCATTGCCCGAACCATCGGCGAACGCGAGGCGCGAGCCGTCGGGAGACAGGGAGAGGTCCGAACCTCCCCCGCCAGCGTTCCAGCGATACTGATCGAGCGCGAACGTGCGAGAGGCCGGCGCGTAGGAGAGCCGTGAAAGACTGCTGGGCGAGAGGTTCGTGCTTCCGAGGAACAACCGGTTCCCGGCCGGGTCGTAGTCGATGAGGCCACCATGCTGCGGCAGCTCGCGGTCCGCCAGGACCGTCATCGTCGCGAGGTCCAGGACGGCCACCCAGGTGTCGAAATAGGGATTGGACGTCGGCGAGTGCAGGATCATCGCCTCCCCGGGCTCTCCCGGTGCGATGTCGCGGATCGTTCCACTCACGGAGGCGTAGGCAGTCGCGCCGGTGGCGAGGTCGACTCGGGCGACCTGGCTCGCGCCCACGGCGACGAGCAACATCGTCGTCCCGGGAACGGCGCGCATTCGCCGCGGCTCGCTGGACAGGGGTGCGGATCCCACGACGGTCCGTGTCCGCAAGTCGATCACCTGGAGCCGGTTTACCGCCTTGTTGCCCATGACGATCTTCGCGCCGCATGCGGGCACTGCATCGCCCATAGGGCCCACGAAGATCCGCTCGAGCTGTTGCGCGGGGAAGCCGCTCGTGTCCTCGAACACGCAGAAGAGAGAAACCGCTTGCCAGGCCGGCGGCGTGCCAGCCGTGACCGACACGCTCTTCGTCGGGTTGAAGTAGCCTCCCTCGGGCGGGAGGAAGTACGCGGAGATCGCTTCGGTTCCCACGCCGCTTGCGATCACGGTGCCGCCGGCGACGACCGAAAGGATGCTTCCGGTCGTGACGTTCCAGTTGGCCTCCTGCGTCACGTCCGTGGTGGTCGCGTCGGACCAGTGCGCGATCACCGTGTACTGGACGGACGTCGAGTTCTGGAGGTCGATCGTGGACGGGCCTTCGATCGTGACGGACGTGACGGTGGCGGCGGATGCGCCGAGCGCCGCGCACAGCGCGAATGCGCTGGCGATGGCTCGAAGAGGTCTAGAAAGCATTGCTGGGCTCCATGAGGCTCGGCCCCTTCGGGGAGTCGGGCTTTCCCTGCGGATGTTAGCAGATCACTCGGATTTCCGCCCGAGGAATGCGAACCTTCACTGCGGAGGCAGCGTCACGGAACCCATCACGCCGCGTCATGGCCGCGGGCGGGCGAAGCTCCTATCGCCTCGGCACGATCTCCCAGGCCGGATCGACCTGGGAGATGAAGTCCGTGCCGAGGAGCGTCGTGCCGTCCAGGTACCAGACGAAGACCACGCCCGCCGTCGCGCTGCGGAAGAGGAGGTCGGGCTTGCCGTCGCCGTTCCAGTCCGCGGCCTGCACTACCTCCCAGACCGGGTCGATCAGGTACATCGCCGGCGAGGTCGTTCCGAGGCTCAGCGCGCCGCCCGAGAACTGCGTGTACCACGCGAATCCCACGCCTGAAGCCGAGTCGCGGAAAAGCAGATCCGGCTGGCCGTCTGCATTGAAGTCCGCCACGGCCTCCACCTTCCACGCGGCGCTGATCGTGAAAAGAACCTGCGAGCCGACGGGGGTGCCGTTGTCGAGGAACCAGGCGAAGGCGAGCCCCGAGGTGGTGTTCCTCATGAGGAGGTCGGGCTTTCCGTCGGCGTTGAAGTCCGCGACCCCTGGATCACCCATTCCTGCGGCAGGGTGAAGAGAACGGCGTCGGACTGGTACACGCCGTTGGCGAGGTACCAGAGGACGTAGGCGCCGCTGGTCGCGTCGCGCAGCACGATGTCCATGTGGCCGTCGCCATTGAAGTCGGCGATGCCCTGGACCTTCCAGGAAGGGCCGAAGGTGGCGAGCGGGGCGCCGGAGATGGGCACGGGCCCGTCCATGTGCCAGATGTAGGTCTCGCCGCTCGCGATGTTCTGCCACAGGATGTCGGGCTTGCCGTCGGCGTTGAAATCGGGGAAGGTGGGGTCTCGACGGGTGGAGAAGTCAACTTTGCGGACACGACGATTTTCCGTGTCGCTGATGTAGAGATTCCCCGCCGCATCGACGGCGACGCCCTCGGGCCGCCCCATCGATGCTGCGAGCGCCGGCCCGCCGTCGCCGGCGAACCCTGCAGGCGCGGCGCCTACCACCGTGCTCACGATGCCAGTCGCGCCAACCTTGCGTATGCGGGCATTGTTGAAATCCGCGACATAGAGGTTGCCCGCCGCGTCCACGGCCACGTCGATGGGATTGCGGAAGCTCGCCGCCGTGGCCGGCCCGCCGTCGCCTTCGTTGCCTGGCGCGCCGTTGCCCGCCACCGTGGTGATGACGCCAGCGGCGCTGATCTTGCGTACGCGGTTGTTGCCGAAATCGGCGACGTAGAGGTTGTCCGATGCGTCGAGGCAGATCGCGATGGGGTCGAGACCGGCCGCCGTGGCCGGCCCGCCGTCCCCGCTGGCGAGCCCCGAGCCATTGCCCGCGATCGTCGAGATGATCCCGCTCGTATTCACCCTGCGGATGCGCCCGTTGTGGCGGTCCGCGATGAAGAGATTGCCCGTGGCGTCCACGGCCACGTCGGAAGGGGAGTTGAGCTCGGCCTCGGTGGCGGCACCGCCATCGCCCGAAAAGCCGAAGCTTCCATTGCCCGCCACCGTCGTGATGATCCCGCTTGCACTAACCTTTCGGATGCGATGGTCGAGTGAATCCACGATAAACAGATTGCCCGTCGCGTCCGTGGCTACCGCCTGGGGATTTCGCAGTCTCTCCGAGACGGCCGGCCCGCCGTCGCCGAGAGCGCCGCCGCCGTACCGACCGATGCCTGCCGTCGTGGTGATGGTGCCGCCTGCGCTCACCTTGCGAACGCGGGCGTCGTCGGAGTCGGGAATGTAGAGATTGCCTGCGACGTCGACCGCGATTCTCGCCGGGTGCCTGAGAGTCGATCTCGTGGCCGGGCCGCCGTCGCCCACGAAGCCGCCGTAGCCGACGGGCCCGATACCCGCGACCGTGGAGATGATGCCGCTAGGGTCCACCTTGCGGATGCGTTCGGTCTCGGGGGTGTCGATGTAGACGTTGCCTGCGGCGTCGGTGGCCACGGCATGCGGCCGCGAGAGAACCGTCTGCGTCGCGGGGATGCCGTCCTCCGTATACCCGAAGAGATAGGGACCATTGCCGGCGAAAGCGTGGATGACGCCGTCGGGACTCATCCTGCGGACGCGGAAGTTGTTCTTGTCCGAGATGTACAGGTTTCCGGCCGTGTCGAACGCCAGTCCGCAGGGCGCGTCGAGCGCTGCTGCCGCGGCCGGCCCACCGTCGCCGCCGAAGGAAGGCGAGCCCGTCCCGGCCACGGTCGTGATGGTGCCTCCGGTACTCACACGGCGGATCACGTGGAACTGCTCGTCGGCGATGAAGAGGTTGCCCGAGGCGTCCAAGGCGATGCCGCATGGCTTGCCGATACTGGCGGCAGTGGCTGCGCCACCATCGCCGCTGGAGGCCGCTACGCCATTGCCCGCAACGGTCGTGATGATTCCGTTCGTGCCCACCCTGCGAATGCGGTGGTTGTCGGTGTCGGCAATGTAGAGATTGCCTGCCGCATCGAACGCCAAGCCAATGGGCGCGATACCAGCCTGCATTGCCGGCCCGCCGTCGCCCCCGTGAGTTGCGGAGCCATTGCCTGCCACGGTGGAGACGATGCCGTTTGCGTCCACCTTTCGGACGCGGTAGTTGTAGCGATCGGCGATGTAGAGATCGCCCGCGCTGTCGAGCGCGATGGCGACCGGGAGGGCGAAATTCGCGGCCGTCGCCGGCCCGCCGTCGCCCGAGAACGCATAGCGCGAGTAGTCCAGCACGTTGCCGGCCACGGTCGTGATGGTGCCGCTGGCGCCGACCTTGCGAACGAGGTTCTGCTGGCCGGCAATGTAGAGGTTGCCCGCCGCATCCTTTGCGATGCTGGACGGGTAGCCCAAGTCGACCTCGGTCGCCGTCCCCCCTTCGCCGATTCCTCCCGCCACGGTCGTGATCGTCTGTGCCTGGACAACTTCGGCTCCCGTGGCGCAGGCCATCGCGAGTACGATGGCTGCAAACCCGCGCGATGCCGCGACCATCGCCCATTCCCCCCGGGGGAGTTGGAAAGAACGCGAAAGCGGGCTCATGCGCTGGACGGGTCGTGATGCGCCGGACGTTGGCGAAGCGAGGTTGATGTTACGTCCGTTAAGGGTCCGAGGCAATCGCGAGGCACGCCGGGCGATTCCGGCGCGCCTCGTCACGAGGCGCCGGCAGGCTCCTCGCGTTCGAACCTCGCCGCTACTGCGGAGGCAGCGTCACCGAGTCCAGCCAGGCCGCATCCTGCCCGATCGCCCCCGACCCGTCCTTCTCGTAGGACCAGCGGAAGGTGTGGACCCCCGCGGTGACCGGGATGCTGAACGCCTGCCAACCAGTGTTGGTCGTCCCGGACCATTCGGCGACCCTCGCGCCATCGATGTAGAAGCGCAGCGCGTCGAACCCGGGTTCGCTGGAGACCTTCACGAAGAAGGAGATTGTTCCCGCGAGGTAGGTACCGGAAACCTCCACCTGCGCCACCTCGTTGTCGAAGGCGGTGTCGGTGCGAAGGGCCAGGACTCCCTCGAGCGCGCCCGGGTCGTTGCTTACGTGCCAGCCCGCGTTGGCGGCGGGCGGCATGATCCATCCCGGCGGCAGGGCGCCGAGCGGCGGGAAGACCTCGTCGTCGTCCAGGACCAGCACGACAGCGATCGAGTTGGTGCCCAGCGCGACGCCCGGCGAGGGCGTGGCGAGCAGCACGGCGAATTGCTCCGGGGGCTCGGCGATGGCGTCGCCCGTGATCGGCACGGTGATCGTGCGGGGCGTGCTGTCGCCCGCGGGCCAGGTGAGCGTTCCGGCGGTCGTGGTGTAGTCGCTGGCTGCGAGCGCCGAGACCGGGGTCGTCGCGTAGTTCACGCTCGCGGGGAACGTGAAGCCGCTTCCCGTGCGCGTGACGGTGAGCGTTACGGTGCCCATCGTCTCGGTGACCGCCGTCTTGTTGACGCTGAACTGCAGCGTCGATTCCGGGGGCGTCTCGTCGTCCACGATGCTCACCCAGGCGATCGAGGGGGTTCCCAGCACCAGGCCGGGCGACGGGCCGAAGAACTCGACCGAGAAGGTCTCGTTTCCTTCCGCTGTCGCGTCATTGGCGATCGGGATGATGAGCGACTTCGGCGAGGCGTCTCCCGCGAACCACGAGAGGGTGCCGGTGCGCTGCATCGGGCTGCCGGCGATGCCGAAATCCTCGCCGGCGACGGCGCTGCCGTTGGCCGTGGTCCAGTTGACGGACGCGGCCGAGGTGGCCGGACCGATCCGGTTCGCCGTGATGGTCACCGATCCGCCGGCCTCCCGCGACGACGTAAGCGTCCGCGGCGAAGACCACCCCGGCATCGTTGTCGTTGACGGTGACGGTTGCCGCCGCAAGGGTGCCGACGGTGGCGCCGACTGGGCCGGCAAGATTCACGGTGAAGGTCTCGGCCGATTCGACGACGGCGTCGTCGAGGATCGGGATGGTGATGGTCTTGTTCGCCGCGTCGCCCGCGGCCCAGTTGAGGGTGCCGGAGACCTGCGCGGGGTTGCCGCTCGTGCCGAAGTCGGCGCCGGCGACCGCCGTGCCATCCACGGTCGACCAGTTCACGCTCGCCGCGCCGGCCGTGCCGCCCACGCGGCTCACGGTGAGTACGACGCTCGGATGCCCTCGGTGACGCTCGCCGTCGCGCTCGTGAACTGCAGCGTGTTGTCGTCGTCGTCGATGGTGACGGTCGTGGAAGAGGGCGAGCCGAGGGTTGCGCCCACGGCCCCGGAAGCCCCACGGCGAAGGTCCGCGCCGCGTTGACCGCGCCGTCGTCGATGATGGGCACCGTGATGGTCTTGGGTGCGGCGTCGCCGTCGGCCCAGTTGAGCGTGCCGCTCGTGGCCGTGTAGTGCGTGCCGGCGAGCGCCGTGCCGTTCGTCGTGGCGTAGTTGACCGAGATCGCGCCCGAACTCGGGCCGGAGCGGGTGACGGAGACGGCCACGCTGCCGGCCGATTCGGCGACCGCCTGCGTCGGGCTCGTCATGGTGATGCCGCGGTCGTCGCTGTCGATGGTTACGGTGGCCGTGGCCGTGCCGAGATCGCACCGCCCGTGGGCGAGAAGAGCGTCACGGTGAAGGTCTCCGGACCCTCGATGGTGGCGTCGTTCGCCACCGCGATGTACGGGGCGGGCGCCGTCGTCGGGCCCACCGTGATCGTCTTGGGAGCGCCGTCGCCGGCGGCCCAGCTGACCGTGCCGCTCGACTGGGTGAAGTCGGCGCCCGCGCCGCCGTGCCGGAGGCCGTCGTCCAGGCGACGGAAGCCGCCGTGGCGCTCGAGCCGGTGCGCGTGAGCGTGAGCGTGCCGTTGGGCCCGGCCTCGCTCACCGTGAGCGTGGCCGGCGAGAAGCCACCGTGCTCTCGTCGTCGACGATGGTGACGGTGGTCGTGCTCGTGGGCCTGAGCACCGCCCCGCCCGTGGGTGCGGAGAGTGCGATCGTGGAGCTCTCGTGGCCGTCGGCGAGCGCGTCGTTCAGGATCGGCAGCGTCGCGAGGAAGGAGCCCACCGTGATCGTCTTGGGCGCGGTGTCGCCCGCGGCCCAGGAGAGCGCGCCGGAGCGCTGCGCGGGGTTGCCGGCGACGCCGAAGTCCTGGCCGGAGATCGCGCTGCCGTTGGCTGTGGTCCAGGTGACGCTTATCGCACTGGTCGCCGCGCCGGCGCGGTTGACGGTGACGGTCGTGTTGAGCCCGCTCTCTCCCCACCGAGTAGGTGGGCGAGGAGAAGTTGAGCGAGGCCTCGTTGTCCAGGAGCGTCACCGCGGCGCTCGCCTGCGCGCCGATCGTCGCGCCGACCGGTCCGCCGAGCCCGACGAAGAAGACCTCGGCCGATTCGACGAGCGCGTCGTCGAGGATGGGGATGGTGATGGTCTTGTTCGCTGCGTCGCCCGCGGCCCAGTTGAAGGTGCCGGAGACCTGCGCGGGGTTGCCGCTCGTGCCGAAGTCGGCGCCGGCGACCGCCGTGCCATCCACGGTCGACCAGTTCACGCTCGCCGCGCCGGCCGTGCCGCCCACGCGGCTCACGGTGAGTACGACGCTCGGGATGCCCTCGGTGACGCTCGCCGTCGCGCTCGTGAACTGCAGCGTGTTGTCGTCGTCGTCGATGGTGACGGTCGTGGAAGAGGGCGAGCCGAGGGTTGCGCCCACGGCCCCGGAGAGCCCCACGGCGAAGGTCCGCGCCGTGTTGACCGCGCCGTCGTCGATGATGGGCACCGTGATGGTCTTGGGTGCGGCGTCGCCGTCGGCCCAGTTGAGCGTGCCGCTCGTGGCCGTGTAGTGCGTGCCGGCGAGCGCCGTGCCGTTCGTCGTGGCGTAGTTGACCGAGATCGCGCCCGAACTCGGGCCGGAGCGGGTGACGGAGACGGCCACGCTGCCGGCCGATTCGGCGACCGCCTGCGTCGGGCTCGTCATGGTGATGCCGCGGTCGTCGCTGTCGATGGTGACGGTGGCCGTGGCCGTGCCGAGGATCGCACCGCCCGTGGGCGAGAAGAGCGTCACGGTGAAGGTCTCCGGACCCTCGATGGTGGCGTCGTTCGCCACCGCGATGTACGGGGCGGGCGCCGTCGTCGGGCCCACCGTGATCGTCTTGGGAGCGCCGTCGCCGGCGGCCCAGCTGACCGTGCCGCTCGACTGCGTGAAGTCGGCCCCCGCGCCGGCCGTGCCGGAGGCCGTCGTCCAGGCGACGGAAGCCGCCGTGGCGCTCGAGCCGGTGCGCGTGAGCGTGAGCGTGCCGTTGGGCCCGGCCTCGCTCACCGTGAGCGTGGCCGGCGAGAAGCCCACCGTGCTCTCGTCGTCGACGATGGTGACGGTGGTCGTGCTCGTGGGCCCGAGCACCGCCCCGCCCGTGGGTGCGGAGAGTGCGATCGTGAAGCTCTCGTCGCCCTCGGCGAGCGCGTCGTTCAGGATCGGCAGCGTCGCGAGGAAGGAGCCCACCGTGATCGTCTTGGGCGCGGTGTCGCCCGCGGCCCAGGAGAGCGCGCCGGAGCGCTGCGCGGGGTTGCCGGCGACGCCGAAGTCCTGGCCGGAGATCGCGCTGCCGTTGGCTGTGGTCCAGGTGACGCTTATCGCACTGGTCGCCGCGCCGGCGCGGTTGACGGTGACGGTCGTGTTGAGCCCGCTCTCTCCCACCGAGTAGGTGGGCGAGGAGAAGTTGAGCGAGGCCTCGTTGTCCAGGAGCGTCACCGCGGCGCTCGCCTGCGCGCCGATCGTCGCGCCGACCGGTCCGCCGAGCCCGACGAAGAAGACCTCGGCCGATTCGACGAGCGCGTCGTCGAGGATGGGGATGGTGATGGTCTTGTTCGCTGCGTCGCCCGCGGCCCAGTTGAGGGTGCCGGAGACCTGCGCGGGGTTGCCGCTCGTGCCGAAGTCGGCGCCGGCGACCGCCGTGCCATCCACGGTCGACCAGTTCACGCTCGCCGCGCCGGCCGTACCGCCCACGCGGCTCACGGTGAGTACGACGCTCGGGATGCCCTCGGTGACGCTCGCCGTCGCGCTCGTGAACTGCAGCGTGTTGTCGTCGTCGTCGATGGTGACGGTCGTGGAAGAGGGCGAGCCGAGGGTTGCGCCCACGGCCCCGGAGAGCCCCACGGCGAAGGTCCGCGCCGTGTTGACCGCGCCGTCGTCGATGATGGGCACCGTGATGGTCTTGGGTGCGGCGTCGCCGTCGGCCCAGTTGAGCGTGCCGCTCGTGGCCGTGTAGTGCGTGCCGGCGAGCGCCGTGCCGTTCGTCGTGGCGTAGTTGACCGAGATCGCGCCCGAACTCGGGCCGGAGCGGGTGACGGAGACGGCCACGCTGCCGGCCGATTCGGCGACCGCCTGCGTCGGGCTCGTCATGGTGATGCCGCGGTCGTCGCTGTCGATGGTGACGGTGGCCGTGGCCGTGCCGAGGATCGCACCGCCCGTGGGCGAGAAGAGCGTCACGGTGAAGGTCTCCGGACCCTCGATGGTGGCGTCGTTCGCCACCGCGATGTACGGGGCGGGCGCCGTCGTCGGGCCCACCGTGATCGTCTTGGGAGCGCCGTCGCCGGCGGCCCAGCTGACCGTGCCCGCTCGACTGCGTGAAGTCGGCCCCCGCGCCGGCCGTGCCGGAGGCCGTCGTCCAGGCGACGGAAGCCGCCGTGGCGCTCGAGCCGGTGCGCGTGAGCGTGAGCGTGCCGTTGGGCCCGGCCTCGCTCACCGTGAGCGTGGCCGGCGAGAAGCCCACCGTGCTCTCGTCGTCGACGATGGTGACGGTGGTCGTGCTCGTGGGCCCGAGCACCGCCCCGCCCGTGGGTGCGGAGAGTGCGATCGTGAAGCTCTCGTCGCCCTCGGCGAGCGCGTCGTTCAGGATCGGCAGCGTCGCGAGGAAGGAGCCACCGTGATCGTCTTGGGCGCGGTGTCGCCCGCGGCCCAGGGAGAGCCCGCCGGAGCGCTGCGCGGGGTTGCCGGCGACGCCGAAGTCCTGGCCGGAGATCGCGCTGCCGTTGGCTGTGGTCCAGGTGACGCTTATCGCACTGGTCGCCGCGCCGGCGCGGTTGACGGTGACGGTCGTGTTGAGCCCGCTCTCTCCCACCGAGTAGGTGGGCGAGGAGAAGTTGAGCGAGGCCTCGTTGTCCAGGAGCGTCACCGCGGCGCTCGCCTGCGCGCCGATCGTCGCGCCGACCGGTCCGCCGAGCCCGACGAAGAAGACCTCGGCCGATTCGACGAGCGCGTCGTCGAGGATGGGGATGGTGATGGTCTTGTTCGCTGCGTCGCCCGCGGCCCAGTTGAGGGTGCCGGAGACCTGCGCGGGGTTGCCGCTCGTGCCGAAGTCGGCGCCGGCGACCGCCGTGCCATCCACGGTCGACCAGTTCACGCTCGCCGCGCCGGCCGTGCCGCCCACGCGGCTCACGGTGAGTACGACGCTCGGGATGCCCTCGGTGACGCTCGCCGTCGCGCTCGTGAACTGCAGCGTGTTGTCGTCGTCGTCGATGGTGACGGTCGTGGAAGAGGGCGAGCCGAGGGTTGCGCCCACGGCCCCGGAGAGCCCCACGGCGAAGGTCCGCGCCGCGTTGACCGCGCCGTCGTCGATGATGGGCACCGTGATGGTCTTGGGTGCGGCGTCGCCGTCGGCCCAGTTGAGCGTGCCGCTCGTGGCCGTGTAGTGCGTGCCGGCGAGCGCCGTGCCGTTCGTCGTGGCGTAGTTGACCGAGATCGCGCCCGAACTCGGGCCGGAGCGGGTGACGGAGACGGCCACGCTGCCGGCCGATTCGGCGACCGCCTGCGTCGGGCTCGTCATGGTGATGCCGCGGTCGTCGCTGTCGATGGTGACGGTGGCCGTGGCCGTGCCGAGGATCGCACCGCCCGTGGGCGAGAAGAGCGTCACGGTGAAGGTCTCCGGACCCTCGATGGTGGCGTCGTTCGCCACCGCGATGTACGGGGCGGGCGCCGTCGTCGGGCCCACCGTGATCGTCTTGGGAGCGCCGTCGCCGGCGGCCCAGCTGACCGTGCCGCTCGACTGCGTGAAGTCGGCCCCCGCGCCGGCCGTGCCGGAGGCCGTCGTCCAGGCGACGGAAGCCGCCGTGGCGCTCGAGCCGGTGCGCGTGAGCGTGAGCGTGCCGTTGGGCCCGGCCTCGCTCACCGTGAGCGTGGCCGGCGAGAAGCCCACCGTGCTCTCGTCGTCGACGATGGTGACGGTGGTCGTGCTCGTGGGCCCGAGCACCGCCCCGCCCGTGGGTGCGGAGAGTGCGATCGTGAAGCTCTCGTCGCCCTCGGCGAGCGCGTCGTTCAGGATCGGCAGCGTCGCGAGGAAGGAGCCCACCGTGATCGTCTTGGGCGCGGTGTCGCCCGCGGCCCAGGAGAGCGCGCCGGAGCGCTGCGCGGGGTTGCCGGCGACGCCGAAGTCCTGGCCGGAGATCGCGCTGCCGTTGGCTGTGGTCCAGGTGACGCTTATCGCACTGGTCGCCGCGCCGACGCGGTTGACGGTGACGGTCGAGTTGAGCCCCAGTTCGCCCACGGAGTAGGCGGGCGAAGCGAACTCGAGTGAGGCTTCGTCGTCGAGCAATGTCACCGCGATGCCGGCCTGCGCGCCGACGCTCGCGCCTGCACCGGTCGGATTGCCGAGCCCGACGAAAAAGGTCTTTGTCGGCTCGACGAGCGCGTCGTCGAGGATCACGATGCTGATGTTCTTCGGCGCCGCGTCGCCCGCGGCCCAGTTGAGGGTGCCGGAGACGGCGCTTGCGTTGCCGAGCACGCCGAAGTCGGTGCCCGCCGTGGCCGTGCCGTCGGCGGTGGCCCAGTCGACGGAAGCCGGCGCACCGGTACCCCCGGTCCGCGTCACCGTCACGATGAGACTCGGTGTCCCCTCCGACACGGCGGCGGTCGCAAAGGCGAATTGCAGCGTGTTGTCGTCGTCGTCGATGGTGACGGTGCTCGGTCCGCCCGCGGTTCCGCCGATGGGGTTGGACAGGTTCACGGTGAACGTCCGCGCCGCGTTCACGGCACCATCGTCCGCGATGGGAACGACGATCTGCTTCGGGGCGCTGTCGCCGCCTGCCCAACTGAGCGTGCCGCTCGTGGCCGTGAAATGCGTGCCGGCGAGCGCCGTCCCGTTCACGGTGGCGTAGTTCACCGAGACGGGGTCGCCCGCGGGCCCGGTGCGACTCACGTCCAGCGTGACGCTCGGCGTGCCTTCGGTGACGGCGTAGGCGGGAAGCGCGAAGGCCATCACCGATACCGGCGTCATGGGGAGTGACACCGCGTCGATCCATACGCGATCGGCGCAGGAACTGCCGCCGGCCGCGGGCGGGTTGGCGACGGCGCACGGGAAGTTCAGCCGGTTGGCGAAGCGCCAACGAAGGGTGTGCGTACCGGCGGTGATAGGGAAGGACGCGACCTTCCATCCGCTTTCGCCGGATTCGACGAGAAGGTTCGTTCCGTCGATGGAGAACTCGAAATCGCCGAACGCCTGGTAGCTGGAGACGCGGTAGGCGAAGCTCACCATTCCCGCGACGAATTCGCCGACGAAGCTCGCGTCGGGTTCACGGCCACGCCCTGCGTGGCCGCCATCACGTTGGCCGAGCGCAGGCTGCTGGTACCCTCGAAGGCCTGGTCGCTCGCCACTGTCCACGCGCCGGACGAGGCGCCGGGAGTGATGAAGCCCGCCGGCAGGACGCCCCCCGCCGGCCACGACGAGACGATGAGGCCCGTGGCGACGGAAGGGGAGCCGAGCACCGCGCCCGTCGGGCCGCCTGCTGGCGAGGGACCGGAGAGCGTCACTGCGAACGTCTCGCTTTCCTCGGTCAGCCCGTCATTGGTGATGGGAACGGTGATGGTCTTGTTGGCGCCGTCGCCGTTCGCCCAGTTGAGCGTGCCGCTCGTGGCGGTGAAGTCGCTGCCCGCGAGCGCGCTGCCGCTGCCCGTGGCGTAGTTGACGCTGATCGCCCCGGAGGTCGATCCCGTGCGGCTTACGGTGAACACCATGCTGCCCGCACTCTCGGCCGCCGCGATCGTGCCGGCCGTGAACTGGACGGAGCTTCCGAACATCGTCGCCTTGAGGGCCGAAAGCGCGGTCCGGTTGTTGTTCATGGACAGGGCCGTATTGGCCGAACTCGGCGACACTTCGCTCACCCCGCACGGGCGCGCGGTGGGGTCTCCCGAAGTGGAACAGCTGACCGCGGGGTTGGAGAACTTGTAGATGCGCTCCGTCGAGGCGTGGAAGTACGCCATGATGTCCGAGAAGTTGCTCACGCTGTTCGGCGAGCATTCGGGCTGGCTTGCGCAGCCGCCCGGAACGGTGGGGTTGCACGTGAGCGAACCGCTCAGGCAGAACGCGTAGCCGTAGGAATAGGGAAATGCGCCCTGCGGCGGTGTCGGGGTGCCGCCCTCCTGCCACGATACGGTGTGGCGGTCGTGCATGTTGCCCATGTTGTGGCCGACTTCATGGATGAACACCGACTCGCAGCCCGCCACGCAGCCCGTGGTCACCGAATACATGTACGGGGCGCTGGGCGCGCTGGAGCCCACCCACGCGATGCCGGAGCCGCCGAAGTTGCTTCCGTTGCGCAGGAGCGCCACGAGGTCCGCGCCTGCGGAATTGCGGATCGACTCGATGCTGCCGAAGGTGCCGGCGTTGAAGCTTCCGGACAGGGGCGATATCGCGTTGAGCGCGGTCAGGTCCGACGTGGCGTCGCTGTAGGTCACCATAGTCGAGTTTACGAGCCGCAGCGTGATGGCGACCTCGCTGTCCGCGTAGGCCGTGTTGGCACGCGTGACCAGGAAGTTCAGCCGCGTCGCGAGATTGGGGCCGAGATTGGCCGCCAGCCCGTTCGTATAGACGATCATGAGGTCGACGATGTGTTGCGGCGACGGCGTTACCTTGCCGATGCCCACCGTGTTTACGCCGGGAATGGCGATGGTGGTCTCGGGGAGGTTCACGGGCTCTTCATCCCGCAACCCCTTGGGTCGCGGGGGCGGGAAGAGGTAATCAGTGCCCAGGTCGATAGCGGGCAGCCGGGCCTGTTCTTCCGTCATGTCCACGAGGTAGTCCCGGGCGCCGCCGGGGACGAGGCGATATTCGCGCCCGGGCGTGGAGAGGATGCCGTAGGAGCCGCCGGGGCCGTTCGTCACGATGACGCGGTGTTCCTTGCCCAGCTCCTTGTGCCGGCCTACCCAGGAAGCAATGTCGTTGCCGTGCTGCTGGGCAAGCTCGAAGATGTAGTCGTGGGTGACCCCATTCGGAAGCGTGAGCTGGACCTCGTCGCCGTGGCGCAGCGCAAGCATCTCCCGCGCGTTGAACTCGACGGGAATCCCGGGTACGGCCACTTTCGGAGCGCCGGCCTTCGGCGTCGCCAGAGTCGAGGGGCGCAACAGTTGCGGGCCCGCGGCTGCCGCTGGAAAGCCTAGGAGTGTGGCGAGGACTACGGATGCATACGCCACTAGCCGGCGAGGAAGGCCGGTGCGATTCGTCATGCCATTCTCCTGTGCCGGTGCGCCATTCCGTCTGTACGCGGAAGTGATTCGGCCGGATTGCGTCATTTTCTGCCCCACCCCTGCGGCGTGCAATGCCGAATATTCCCTATTCCCGGGCGGCAGGAACGGGAGCCCATGGGCAACCGCCCCAATTGCCCCTCCGGCAGCTAGAATCGTGCCATGCACGTACTGCTGACCGGCGCCGCCGGCTTCATCGGCTCGCACCTCGCGCAGCGCCTCCTCGCCCGCGGCGACCGGGTCACCGGCGTCGACAACCTGAACGACTACTACGACGTCTCCCTCAAGGAGGCGCGGCTCGCGCGCCTCGCGCCGGACTCCGGATTCCGCTTCCATCGCGCCGACATCGCGGATCGCGCCGCGATGCAGGCCCTCTTCGCCGGGGAGAGGTTCGACTGCGTGGTGAACCTCGCCGCCCAGGCGGGCGTGCGCCATTCGCTCGTGAACCCGCACGCCTACGTCGATGCGAACGTCACCGGGTTCCTCAACATCCTCGAGGGCGTGCGCCACGGCGGCGCCCACCTCGTGTTCGCTTCCTCCAGTTCCGTCTACGGCGGCAACACGCGCCTGCCGTTTCGCGAGACCGATTCCGTGGACCACCCGGTCTCCCTCTACGCCGCCACCAAGCGGGCCAACGAGCTGATGGCGCACTCCTACGCGCACCTCTTCGGCGTGCGGGCCACGGGGCTGCGCTTCTTCACGGTCTACGGCCCCTGGGGGCGCCCGGACATGGCGCTCTTTCTCTTCACCCGGGGAATCCTCGCGGGTGAGGCGATCCCCGTGTTCAACGAGGGGAAGATGGTGCGCGACTTCACCTACATCGACGACATCGTCGAAGGGGTGCTGCGGGTCATCGATCACCCGGCCGCGCCCGACCCCGCATGGACTAGCGACGCGCCATCGGCAGCCACCAGCCGCGCGCCGTGGCGGATCTTCAACATCGGCAACAATCGCCGGGTGGAGCTCCTGCGCTACATTCGCGCGATCGAGGCGGTGCTGGGGAGGACGGCAAAGCTCGACCTCCTGCCGATGCAGGCCGGAGACGTTCCCGCGACCGAGGCGGATACTTCGCTCCTGGCCGCAGCCGTGGGTTTCCAGCCCGCGACCCCGGTGGAGGAGGGCGTGCGCCGCTTCGTGGACTGGTACTGCGACTACTACAAGGTGACCCGATGAAGGTGAAGAAGGGGCAGGTCTCGCTCGCGTTCCGGCTCTGGGTGCTGGCGTCCGTGTTCGTGTGGCCCTTTCTCGAGCAGTGGGAGATCGCGGCCTGGGCCGCCCTCGGCGCGGGCCTCGGCCTGTGGTGGAGAAGCCTGCCGGAGGACCCGCCGGAGCCGCCCCCGCGGCTGCCCTTCCAGCACCTCTACGAGCGCCAGTCCGACAAGGACTAGTCGCGGCGGGCGAACCCGCCCCGGCCAGGTGGGCCAATTAGGCTTTGTTTTTCATGGGGTTTTCGCATATAATCGCGGGCTCTCCGGAGGCGGCCGCACGCGCCTGTCCGGGAAAGAGGATCGACCCCTTGCCCCACCGCATGCGCATGCCGGGGGGCTCAACCCATAAGGAGACTTCATGCGCCATTACGAAATCGTATTCATCGTGCATCCCGATCAGAGCGAGCAGGTGCCCGCCATGATCGAGCGCTATCGCGCGACCATCGCCACCGGCAACGGCAAGGTGCACCGCATCGAGGACTGGGGCCGGCGCCAGCTCGCCTACCCGATCCAGAAGATATTCAAGGCGCACTACGTGCTGATGAATATCGAGGTCGGCAACGAAACCCTCGCGGAACTCGAGCACGCGTTCAAGTTCAACGACGCCGTGCTTCGCCACCTGATCGTCCTGATGCGGGAGGCCGTCATCACGCCTTCCCCCATGATGAAGGAGGAGAAGAGCCGCAACGTGACCGCCGGCGACGACCGGAAGGAAGAGCGCAAGGACGAGCCCGCCAAGGCCGAACCCGCAAAGGCGGAGCCCGCCTCGGCGGAGCCCGCCAAGGCCGAACAGGCGCCTGCCTGAGCGGACGCGGGTGAAGCGAAACCAGTTCGTGCTCGACGCCGAGATCCTGGATGTGGGCCCGCTTCGGCGCACGCCCGCGGGGATCGAGAGCGTGGCCATGCGCCTGAAGCACCTGTCCGAGCAGGACGAGGCGGGTGACTCGCGCGCGGCGGAACTGACGATCGATGCCTCCGCCTTCGGCGACCTGGCCCCGCAGCTGGGCGCGCTCGCCAAGGGGCAGGAAGTCGCCGTGAAGGGTTTCCTCACCAAGCGCAGCCATTCCAGCGACATCCCGGTGCTCATCATCAACGAATTCAAGACGATCCAGACGAGGTAATGCCATGCCCAGACCTTCCCCCCGCGGCCGCGGCCGCAACGCCAAGGACGGCAAGAAACCCCAGCGCGGTGGCGGCCTGTTCCGCCGCCGCAAGTTCTGCCGCTTCACCGCCGAGAAGATCAAGGAAGTCGACTACAAGGACATCGCGATCCTGAAGGACTTCATCAACGAGAACGGCAAGATCATCCCGGCGCGCATCACCGGGACGAAGGCGCGCTACCAGCGCCAGCTCGGCGTGGCGATCAAGCGCGCGCGCTTCCTCGCGCTGATCCACTACACCGACAAGCACTGAGGAGACCGCCATGCAAGTGATCCTGATGGAAAAGGTGGTGAACCTCGGCGCCCTGGGCGACGTGGTCAAGGTGAAGGACGGCTACGCCCGCAACTTCCTCATCCCGCACGGCAAGGCCAAGCGCGCGACGCAAGCGAATCTCAAGGAGTTCGAGGGCCGCCGGGCGGAGTTCGAGAAGAAGGCGGCCGACCTGCTCGCGATTGCCGAGGCGCGCGCCGCGAAGCTCGAGGGGCTCGCGGTCCAGGTCTCGCGCAAGGCGGGCGAGGATGGCCGGCTCTTCGGGTCGGTCACCAATGCCGACATCGCCGAGGCGCTCGCGGCGCAGGGCATCGAGGTGGTCAAGGGCGACATCCGCATGCCCGACGGCCCCCTCAAGCACGTGGGCGACTTCCCGCTCACGGTCCACCTGCACTCGGACGTGTCGGCGGGCATCACCGTCACGGTGCTGGGCGAGCAGTAGGCGCGGCGGGGCGCGAGCCCCGGCGCAAGACGGGCCGCCCTCGGGCGGCCCGTTCGTTTTTTTCGTACGCCCTTTGCGCTTCCGGGCCGCAGGCGGGACGCGAAGTTACCCACACCTTGTCCACAGCTTTGTGCGTTGAGCGTTGACTCGTTAAGGTGACACAATCTCCCATGGCTTCGCTTCCCTCCCAGGATCGCTTCTCCTCCACCGCCCGCGCCGGCGGCGACCCGCAGGTCGAGTCGCTCAAGCTCCCGCCCCACTCGGTCGAGGCGGAGCAAAGCGTGCTCGGCGGGCTGCTCCTGTCGAACCAGTCGTGGGACAGGATCGGCGACGCACTCGGCGAGGGCGATTTCTACCGGGCCGATCACCGCATCCTCTGGCGCACGATCGTCAAGCTGATCGAGGACAACAAGCCGGCCGACGTCCTCACCGTGACGGAGGCGCTCAAGCAGAACGGCGATCTCGAAGGCGTGTGCGGGCTCGCCTACCTGCAGGGCCTGTCGAGTGCCACGCCCTCGGCCGCCAACATCCGCCGCTACGCGGAGATCGTGCGCGAGCGCGCGATCATGCGAAAGCTCGCGGAAGTGGGCACGGCCATCGCGGAGAGCGCCTTCACGCCCCAGGGCCGCGAGGCCCGGCAGCTCCTGGACGAGGCCGAGACCCGGATCCTGGAGATCGGGGAATCCGGCGGGCGCACGCAGCAGGGGCTGCGCAAGATGTCGAGCCTGCTGGGCGAGGTGATGGAGCGCATCGACGAGCTCTACAAGAACCCGTCGTCGGTGACGGGGCTCGCCACGGGGTTCGTGGATCTCGACGAGATGACCTCGGGGCTGCACCCGGGGGAGCTGATCATCGTCGCCGGCCGGCCTTCCATGGGCAAGACCGCGCTCGCGTTGAACGTCGCCGAGCACGTGGGCCTGGAGCTGAAGCTCCCGGTCCTCGTCTTCTCCATGGAAATGGGCGGCGCGCAACTCGGCCTGCGCATGCTGGGCAGCGTCGGGCGCGTCGACGCGCAGCGCCTGCGCACCGGGCGCCTCGACACCGGCGACTGGGATCGCCTCGGCACCGCGCTCGGGAGGCTGAACGAGGCGCCCATCCTCGTCGATGAGACCGCGGCGCTGAACCCCCTGGAGCTGCGCTCCCGGGCGCGGCGCTTGTGGAGGGAGTACGGCGGGCTGGGGCTCGTGGTGATCGACTACCTCCAGCTCATGAGCGCGGCCGAATCCGGCACCGAGAACCGCGCCACCGAGATCAGCGAGATCTCGCGCTCGCTGAAGGCGATGTCGAAGGAGCTCTCCGTTCCCGTGATCGCGCTCTCGCAGCTGAACCGCGGGCTGGAGCAGCGCCCCAACAAGCGGCCCGTGATGTCGGACCTGCGCGAATCCGGCGCCATCGAGCAGGACGCGGACCTGATCCTCTTCATCTACCGCGACGAGGTCTACAACGAGGATTCTCCCGACAAGGGCATCGCCGAGATCATCATCGGCAAGCAGCGAAACGGCCCCATCGGCACCGTGAAGCTCACCTTCCTGGGCCGCCACACGCGCTTCGAGAACTACGCCGGCCCCACCGGCTACTGATCCCGGCGCAGACCGGGTTCCGGATTCCGCCATGACCCGTCCCCTTCGCGCCGACATCCGCCTTGCCGCGCTCGGCGAGAACTACGCCGTGGCCGGGCGTCACGCCGCCTCCTCGCGCGTGCTGGCGGTCGTGAAGGCCGACGCCTACGGACACGGGCTCGCCCGCGTGGCGCGCGCCCTGCCGCAGGCCGACGGCTTCGCGACGCTCGAGATCGATGGCGCCGTGCGCCTGCGCGACACCGGCTTTGCGCGCGAGATCCTGCTGCTCGAGGGCTTCTTCAGCCCGGCGGAACTCGCGACCGTCTCCGGCTCGCGCCTGGCGACGGTGGTCCACGGCGAAGAGCAGTTGCGCATGCTGGAGACCGTGCGCGTGCCGGCGCCCGTGGACGCTTACCTCAAGATCAACACCGGCATGAACCGCCTGGGCTTCGCTCCGCGGGAAGCCAGGCGGGCGCTCGCGCGGCTGCAGGCCACGGGGGCAGCGCGGTCGATCACCCTCATGACCCATTTCGCCACCGCGGACGGGCCCGAGGGCGTCCACGAGGCGATGAACCGCTTCGAGTCCGCCACCCACGGCGTGGAGCTGCCCCGAAGCCTCGCCAATTCCGCGGCGATCCTCGCCCATCCGCGGACCCACGCCGACACCGTGCGCCAGGGCATCGCCCTCTACGGCGCGACACCTTTCTCCGACCGCAGCGCGCAGGAGCTCGGCCTCGTGCCGGCGATGACGCTGCGCTCCCGGCTGATCGCCGTGCAGGAGATCGGGCCTGGCGAGACGGTGGGCTATGGCGGCACTTTCCACGCGCAGCACGCCATGCGGATCGGCGTCGTGGCCTGCGGCTATGCCGACGGCTATCCGCGCCACGCACCCAACGGGACGCCCGTGCTCGTCGAAGGGGTTCGCGTCGCGACCGCCGGGCGCGTTTCCATGGACATGATTACGGTCGATCTCACGCCGGTGCCGCAGGCGCGCGTGGGATCGGAAGTGGTGCTGTGGGGGGAGGGCCTGCCCGTCGACGAAGTCGCGCACGCGGCGGGCACGGTGGGCTACGAGCTCTTGTGCGCACTCGCGCCGCGCGTTCCCGTGGTGGAAGTCGCCTGATGGCGCGCGCGAAAAGCGTCTTCTCGTGCACCGAGTGCGGCGGGCAGGCTCCCAAGTGGCAGGGCCAGTGCCCGCACTGCGAGGCGTGGAACACGCTCGTGGAGACCGCCGCGGAGGCGGGCAAGGTGCCGGGAGCCAACCGCTTCGCGAGCCTGGGCGGCACGGGCGAGGTGGTGTCGCTGGGCGAGATCGAGGCGAAGGACTTCCCGCGCCTGCCCACGCTCATCGGCGAGTTCGACCGTGTGCTCGGCGGCGGGATGGTCGAGGGGGGCGTGGTCCTCATCGGCGGCGACCCGGGCATCGGGAAATCGACCCTGCTCCTCCAGGCGGCGGCGCGGCTCTCCGAGCAGGTGCCGGTGCTCTACGTGACGGGCGAGGAAAGCGCGCAGCAGGTGGCGCTTCGCGCGCGGCGCCTGGAGGTGAACGCCGCGAAGATCCGGCTGCTGCCCGAGATCGAGCTGGAGAAGATCCAGGCCACGATCGCGAAACTGAAGCCCGGGGTGGCGGTGATCGACTCCATCCAGACACTCTATTCGGCCGCGCTCACCTCGGCGCCCGGGTCGGTGGCGCAGGTGCGCGAGTGCGCGGCGCAGTTCACGCGCGTGGCCAAGCAGTCGGGCACGGCCATCGTCTTCGTGGGGCACGTCACCAAGGAAGGCGCGCTCGCGGGTCCGCGCGTGCTCGAGCACATGGTGGACACGGTGCTCTACTTCGAGGGCGACACGCACACGAGCTTCCGGCTCATCCGCGCGTTCAAGAACCGCTTCGGCGCGGTGAACGAGATGGGCGTCTTCGCGATGACGGAGAAGGGGCTTCGCGAGGTGACCAATCCGTCGGCGCTCTTTCTCTCCCAGCACCGCGCGGACGTGGCCGGCTCCTGCGTGATGGTCACCCAGGAGGGCACGCGGCCGCTGCTGGTGGAGCTGCAGGCGCTCGTGGACGAGTCCCACGGCGCGCAGCCGCGCCGGCTCACCGTGGGCCTGGAGCAGAACCGGCTCGCGATGCTGCTCGCCGTCCTGCACCGCCACGCGGGCATCGCGCTCTTCGACCAGGACGTGTTCGTGAACGCGGTGGGAGGCGTGCGGATCGCGGAGCCGGGGGCCGACCTCGCCGTGACGCTCGCCATCGTCTCGAGCCTGCGCAACCGGGCGCTGCCGGCCAAGCACGTGGTCTTCGGGGAGGTGGGGCTCGCCGGCGAGGTGCGCCCCGTCCAGCGCGGCCAGGAGCGGCTGCGCGAGGCTGCGAAGCTCGGCTTCACCCACGCCATCATCCCGGCGGCGAACAAGCCGCGCCACCGCATCGAAGGGATCGAGGTCGTCGCGGTCGAGCGCCTGTCCGAGGCCGTCGACTACCGCGCGTGATTCGCGTGATTCGCGCGGTGCGCGACGTCCTACTTGACGAGGAGGGCGACGAGGAGCCCCACGGCGGCGATCGAGAGGACCACGATCGCGATGAGGGCGGGCGCGTTGGTGCCGCTGCTTTCCGGGAATTGCGGCCCGGCCTCGTGGGAATCCGGCGGGGGCGTCACGAAGCGGGGGATGATTCGTGCGCGGGGTTCCTCGGCTTTTTTCTCGGGCACCGGCTCGGCCGCAGGCGCGAGCGGGCTGCCCGGCTCGATGCGGCCGCGGTAGGCGCGCATCTTCTGGGTGGCGGTGATGTATTCCTCGAACTCACCCGTCTGGTTGGTCATCGACGCGAGCCGCAGGGTGGCGTCGAAGGAGTCGAAGGTCTTCGCGATGCCCAAAGGCTTCGTCGATTCGTCCTCGCGGACGGCCGCCTTGTCGAGCTTGCCCTCGGCGGGAAGCGGGATCGTGGAGACGTCCGCTGCCTGCGCTTCGCCCGCCGGGCGCTGCGGAGGCGGCGCGGAACGCGCCTTGAGGGCGACGGACGGCCGGGCCGAGTCGAGCTGGCGGCGCACTTCGCGCAGGTCGTCGCCGAACTCCTTGACCGTCTGGTAGCGGTCGTCGACCGTCTTGGCCATCGCCTTGGCGACGATCAGGTCGAGCATCGCCGGCACGCCGCGGTTGTGGGAGGAAGGCGGCGGCGGCGCGGTGTTGACCGTGGCGTACATGATGGCGTTCACGTTGTCGCCGTCGAAGGGCGCCAGGCCCGTGAGCGCCTCGTAGAGCACCACGCCCAGGGAGAAGGTGTCGGTACGCGTGTCGAGGGATTTCCCGATCACCTGCTCGGGCGACATGTAGCGCGGGCTGCCCAGGATCAGGCCCGTCATCGTCTTCACGGCCGAGTTGGGCAGCCGCGCGATGCCGAAGTCGGTGATCTTCGCGGTGCCGCCCCCCAGAACCATGATGTTCGAGGGCTTCACGTCGCGGTGCACGATCTCCTGCTGGTGCGCGAACCACAGGCCGTCGGCGACCTGCGCGATGATGTCCACGACCTGGTCGGTGGGCGGGAGCTTGCCGTCGGCGATCATCTCCTTGAGTTCCCGGCCCTCGAGGAACTCCATCGCCATGTAGGCGACCTGGTCGGTCTTGCCCACGTCGTAGATGGTGACGATGTTGGGGTGGTTCAGGCGCCCGGCGGCCTTGATCTCCTGCTGGAAGCGCGCCTCGTACTCCTCCAGCTCCTGCTTGGAGAGGTTGAGGTTGATCGTCTTGATCGCGACGGTGCGATCGATGATCGGGTCCACGGCCTTGTACACCGTGCCCATGGCGCCCTGGCCGATCTCGGAGACGATCTTGTAGCGGCCGAGGATGGGGTTCATGGAGACTTCTTCCCGGCCTTTTCGGCGAAGGCCTTCTCGGCGAGCGCCTTCTTCGCCTGTGCCTTGGCGCCGGCGAAGGTCCTCGTCCACATCGGGTGTCCGGACTCGGCGGGCGTCAGGTCGAAATTCGGGTCGATGTCGTAGATCTTCAGGAACTCCGCGCGGCAGGCGGGCCAGCGGTTCATGAGGCAATGGGAAAACGCGATGTGCTTGAGCGCGCGTACCTGGTCCTTCCTGTCCTTGAGCCCCTCCCTGAGCGCGGCCTCGAGGGCCGTGAGCGACTCCTCGAACTCCCCCGCCTCGTACTTCACGAGCCCCTCGACCAGCATCCGCTCGGCCTTGTCGAGCGTGGCCTGCGGCCTGCCCCTGGCCGCCTCGCGCTCGGCGATGAGTGTGGCGCGCACCGTCCGGTACACCGGGCCCCAGATGGGATGGCCGTCCTCGGCGACGGTGAGGGCGAAGCCCTGGTCGATCTCGAACGCCCTGCGGAACTCCGCGGCGCACAGCGCCTCGCGGGCAGCCACGCAGTGGATGAAGGCCAGGTGCTTGCGGGCCGTGCCCTGGTCGCTCTTTTCCAGGAGACCGTGGTCGAGGGAGGCCTGGAGGTTGCGCAGCGCGCCGTCGTAGTCGCCGATCTCGTAGAGCTTGAGCCCGGCCAGGAGCTGCTCCCGGGCCCGCGCGCGAAGCGTGTCCACCGTGATCTGGGGTGCGACGGGCCGGGGCGCTTCGGGCGGCATCTGCGCGCAGGCCGCCAGCAATGCGACGATTGCGGTCGCGCCCGAGCGGCGCAGGGCGGCGAGGTGGCGCATCACTGGAACCGGTGGCGGATGGTGACTTCGTCGCGCGACTTCACCTCGATGTTTTCGACGTGCGCCGCGAAGGTGGTGTTGCGGACTTCGACCTTGTATTTCCCGGGCGCGAGCTTGAGCGACTTCACCGGCGGGCTCACGCCGCCCGGTTTTCCGTTCAGGAACACCTCGCCCCAGGGCTGGATCGAAAAGACGAGCGTCGCGGGCGGCACGGCGGGCGCGGCCGGCGCGGAGGGCTTTGCGGCATCGGCCTTCACGGGCTCGGCCTTGGCATGGACCGCGGGCTTGGCCGGCTCCGGCTTGGCGGGTTCGGTCTTCGCGGCGTCGGGCTTGGCGTCCTCGGGCCTGGCCGACTCCGGCTTTCCGGGATCCGCAGGCTGCGGGGCCTTGCCGTTCGTGCCGTCGGGCGCGGCTTTCGGGGCCTCGAGCGGGGGAGAAACCACGCCGGCCGGAGGGCTCGCGGGAACGATGTCGGTGCCGCCGCCAGTTCCGGGATGGGCGCGACGACGGCCTCGCCTTTCTTGTTGGCCACCATGAAGCCCAGCACCGCGACCACGCCGGCCAGCACCGCGGCGACGATGGTGAGTTTCTTCTTGTCCTGCACGAACGACGGAATGGTGAGGGTTACCGTGGAGGTGCCGGTGGGAGAAGCCGCCGAAAGCGCACGCTTCACGTTCGTGGTGGTCGTGGCGGCGCGGTCCTTCATGCTGTCGCGGGCCTTCTTCATCGCGCCCTCGTGGTGGCCGACCACGTAGATCTCGTGCTCGCGCACGTGCTTGTCCGTGCGCGAGCCCTCGTAGGTGAAGAGCTTGGCGTACTCGCTCGCGAGGTTGGACACCACGTCGTAGTAGGAGCGCGACACGACGATCTGGCCGGGGCGCGCGAAGCTCATGATGCGCTGCGCCACGTTGATGCCGTCGCCGATGATGTTGGGGTGCCCGTTGATGTCCTTCACCAGCTTCACGGGCCCGAGGTTGATGCCCATGCGCACGGAATCGTCGCCGGACTGCTCGACCTGGGTGGCGGTCTGGTTGTCGCGGACCATTGCGTCGCGAAGCGACAGCGTCGTGAAGAGCGCGTCCTCGGGGTCGCCGAGGAAGGAGATCGCCGCACCATCCCCGGTGTCGAGGATGATCCGGTCGTTGACCGGGATGTCCTTGATGGCTTCCGAAAGGTTGTTCGTGAGGCTGGTTTTCAGGCGAATCTGCTCGGCCACCGGCTTCTTGGAATAGCCGACGAGGTCGATGAACACGACGCTGCAGATGAATGTGCGGTTGGCCTGATCGAGCATCGTGCGACCTGATACGGCGGCGCGCCGTAACCCCCTGTGGGCAGTTATTGCTTTAAAAAAAGAGACTTACCGAACGAAGTTCGGGCAAGTCCTAGTTTAGCCCATTCCCGGCGGCGAAGTCTGTGGATTACGTCACGATCGAGAGCGGGACGCTCGAAAATCCCCGGCCCTCGGGTCCCAGGAGGCGCAGGTAGGCGGCCGCGACCGCCTCGGGCGCCGGGAGTGCTGCGCGATCCTCGCCCGGATGGCTTTGCGCCCGCTGCGGGCTCGCCATCGGCCCCGGGACCGCCACGTGGAAGCGGGGCTTGCCCGCCTGCTCGCACTCGTCGGCCCAGATGGCGGCAAGGGGCCCCAAGCCGGATTTCGACACGGCGAATGCGCCCCAGTAGGCCGCCGGGCGGAAGGCGTGGGTCTCGGCGGTGAAGATCACGGCACCGTCGGGAGCGTCGGAGAGCATCGGCAGGCAGGCTCTCGTAAGGGCGAACGGAGCGCCGAGATTGACCCGCAGGTGCGTCATCCACTGCTCCAGGGGCTGGTCGCGCAGGGGCGAGAGCGGCGTGAAGTGCGCGGCGCAGTGCACCACCGCGTCCAGCCGCCCGAGATCGCGGCGCAGCATCCCCGCCAGGGTATCGAACTCGTGGTCCCCCGCGCTCGCGAGGTCGAGGGGGATCGCGGCGGGCTCCTTGCCTCCGGCCGCGACGATGTCGTCGTAGGTCTTCGTGAGGGGCCCGGTCTTGCGTCCGAGGACCGCCACGGTGGCGCCGTGGGCCGCGCAGGCGAGCGCCACGGCGCGCCCCAGGCCACGGCCCGCGCCGGTGACGAGCACCACCCGGTCGAGGAGCAGGTCGGCGGGCGCATCCCAGCGGGCGGAAACGGTATTCGATGGATTCATGGCGTCGGGGACCGGTCGAGGATCGTTCGGGCCGCGCGGGAGCCGCTCTGCACGGCGGCCTCCAGCGTCGCGGGATAGGGGCCTTCGGTGTAGTCGCCGGCAAGCGCGAGGCCGGGGGCGCCGGTCCCGGCGGGCGGGCGGAAAGTGCCCGGCTCGCACGCGAAGGTGGCGCGCTTCTCGGTGATGACCTTCGTCCACCGCGGCGGTCCGGGAAGTGCCGCGACGCGCGCCACCTCCCGGTGCACGGCCGTGGAGAGCACGTCCTGGTCGAGCGCGGCCTCGTGGCGGGAGTCTGAAATCACGGCGGCGACCAGCCCGCGGGCGCCGGAAAGGGCTTCCCGGTCGAAAAGCCACTGCGCGTGGCCGCCGTCGACGCCGGTCATCGGAAAGGGCAGGCGCACGCGGCCTTCGTACTGGAGGTAGACGGTGGTGATCGGCTCGTGGGGGATGGCGCCGATCTTCGCGGCAAGCGCAGCCAGCCCCGGAATGCCCCCCAGAAGCGCCGCGGCTTCATGGGCCGCGGCGGCGCAAACGACGGCGTCAAACGTGCCGGAGTTTCCGGCGGCGGCGAGGCGCCATTGCGCGCCTTCGGGAACGAGGGCGGTGACGCGGGCGCCGAGCACGACCTGCGCACCGCGCTCGCCCAGCCACGAGATCGCGGGGTCGGGCAGGAGCGCCGAGAGGTCATGGGCCGGGAAGACGAGATCCGAATCGGCGCGGCTGCGGGCGAGCGCATCGTGCAGCACGCGCGAGAAGACGCGCGCATCGGCCCGCTCGGCGGGCGTGTTGAGCGCCGCCACGCAGAGGGGCTCCCAGAGCAAACGTCGCAGGCGCTCGGGCTGGGCGAGCCGGGACAGGAACGCGGCGACGCACTCGCCGGGCCTTGCAGCGGCCTCGGCGCGGCGAACGGCGAATGCGAACGCAAACGCCGAGATGCGATCGGCGAGCGAGAGGCCTCCGGCGAAGACGAGCGCGGCGGCCAGGTGCAGGGGCGCCGGCAGGCGAGGTGCGGCAAGGCCCAGGGTGCCGGGGTAGTGCAGGCCGAGGGGTTCGCGACGCAGCGCGTTCCGGGGAACGTCCACGGCCCGCATGAGGGCGAGGGTGTCGCGGTAGGCGCCGAGCAGAAGGTGCTGGCCGTTGTCGAGCACGGTGTCGCGGTACTCGACCCGGCGCGCCCGCCCGCCCGCCGTGCGGTTCGCGTCGTACAGCGTGACCGCCGCGCCGCCGCGCACCAGATCCACGGCCGCGGCTATACCCGCATAGCCCGCGCCGATGACCGCGACGCGCCTGCCGTTCACGCGCGCACCCATGTCCTCCACGCGATCCAGAGCTTGCGGATGGGCGTGAGCGAGACGCGGCCTTCCAGGACGGGGAAGCCGTCGCGGCGGATCTCGGCGAGGAGCGTGCGGTAGATGGCGGCCATGACGAGCCCGGCGCGCTGGCTGCGGCGGTCCTCGGGATGCAGTTTCGCGAAGGCCTCCTCGTAGAGGCGCTCGGCACGCTCGGCCTGCCCGGCCATCAGGGCGCGGAAGGGCTCGCCCGTGCGACGGGCGAGAATGTCCTGCGCCGTGAGGCCGTGGCGCGCCAGGTCGTCGGCGGGCAGGTAGACGCGGCCGCGCCTCGCATCCTCGCCCACGTCGCGGATGATATTGGTGAGCTGGAACGCGAGCCCGAGCGACTCGGCGTACTCGAGCGTCTGCGCGTGGCGGTAGCCGAAGATGGAGGCGGAGAGCTGGCCCACGACGCCGGCCACGCGATGGCAGTACACGCGCAGCGACTCGAAATCGGCGTAGCGATGGTGCGTCAGGTCCATTTCCATGCCGTCGATGATCTCGTTCATGCGGGCCGCGTCGAGGCCCATGGGCGCGACGAACGGCGCCAGGGCCCGCGTGACCGGGTGCGTGGGCGAGCCGGCCGCGAGGTTCGCCACTTCCGTGCGCCACCAGGCGAGCTTGGCGCGCGCGACCGTGATGTCGCTCGCCTCGTCGGCGACGTCGTCGACCTCCCGGCAGAAGGCGTAGAAGGCGGTGATCGCGCGCCGTTTCTCCGCGCCCAGGAAGAGGAAGCTGTAGTAGAAGCTCGAGCCGCTCGCCGCGGCCCTCTGCCGGCAGTATTCGTCGGGGGTCATGGGGCGGTGATCCGCACCGGGGCCGGTCTCCAGAAGGCCGCCTTCCAGAGGATGCGCGCCCAGTCGCCGGCCTTCAGGCGCGGGCGGCGGCCGAAGACGTCGCCCTGCACCGCCTCGATCTTGTCGAGGATGCGCAGCCCTCCCGCGGCGATCGCGCGGATCTCCAGGCCGATGCGCCCCGGAAGCCGCGTGCCCAGGGGCGAGCCGCTGCGCATCATGGCCCGCGCCCGCTGGCACTGGAAGCGCATGAGGTCCTGCCACGGGCGGTCGGCACGGCCAGCGGCGATGCCTGATTCCGTCACGCCGAAGCGGGCGAGATCCTCCTGCGGCAGGTAGACGCGGCCCTTGCCCCAGTCCACGGCGACGTCCTGCCAGTGGTTGATGAGCTGCAGGCTCGAGCAGATCGCGTCCGAATCGCGCAGGTTCGCCGGGTCGTCCTTGCGGAAGAGGGCGAGCAGGAGGCGGCCCACGGGGTCGGCGGAGCGCCGGCAGTAGTCCATGAGCTCGTCGAAGGTGGCGTAGCGCTTCTTGGTCACGTCCTGGCGGAAGGCGTCGAGCAGGTCGTGGAAGAGCCCGAGTGGCAGGTCGTGCGCGAAAACGGCGTCATGGAGGCGGGAAAACACCGGGTCGGCGGGGCGCTCGCGGCGCGCGATCCGGTCGAGGTTTCTCGCGTAGCCGTCCAGGAGCGCCAGGCGCTCGGCGTCGCCTAGGCTGCCTTCGTCGGCGAAGTCGTCGGCGTTACGCGCGAACGCGTAGATGGCCTCGACCGGGGGCCGCAGGGCGGGCGGAAGGAGCCAGGAAGCGACGGGGAAGTTCTCGTAGTGCTCGACGGGCAAGGGAGGCGGGAAACGCTTGAATTATCGGGATTATATCGGTCAGCTTCGGCGTTATGGGCGCCGTCTGGGGCCCTATCCTTCGGGTATAATTCGCCTTCACCGCGAAAGTGGCGGAATTGGTAGACGCACCGGATTTAGGTTCCGGCGCCGAAAGGCATGGGGGTTCGAGTCCCTTCTTTCGCACCAGGTTCGATCGGCCGACACCCTGACGGCCACCCCTCGCGGAACGCATTCCGGGGGACTCTCACAGGACTATCCACATGCAGCAGGCAGTCGAAACGAAGCCCAGCCCGCTCGAGCGGCAACTGAAGGTGGCGATCCCGGTCGCGCAGCTCGAGGCCGAGATCGCGAACCGGATCAAGAAGCTCGCGCGCACGGTGAAGATGCAGGGCTTCCGGCCCGGCAAGGTGCCGATCAAGATGGTGGAGCGCCACTACGGGTTCCAGGTCCGCCAGGAAGCGCTGTCGGAGAGCGTGCAGCGCTCGTTCGCCGATGCGGTTCGCAGCCAGAACTACCGGGTGGCGGGCATGCCGCGCTTCGAGCCGGTCCAGGGCGGCACCGACGCCAACGCCTTCGAGTTCCAGGCGGTCTTCGAGGTCTACCCCGAGATCACCCTGGGCGACATCGCCGAGCGAAAGGTGACCCGGCCGCAGACCGAGATTTCCGACAAGGACGTCGATGCGACGATCGAGACGCTGCGCAAGCAGCGCGCGACCTACGAGCGGGTCGAGCGGGGCGCCGGCGACGGCGATCTCGTGAACCTCGACTTCGACGGCACGGTCGACGGCGTCGCCTTCGAGGGCGGCTCCGGCAAGAACTTCACCGTGGTGCTGGGCGAGGGACGCATGCTCCCGGCCTTCGAGAAGGCCCTGGCGGGGCTCGCCGAGGGCGCGACGAAGACCTTCCCGATCGTGTTCCCGGAGGACTATGCCGAGCAGCTCAAGGGCAAGACCGCGCAGTTCGCCGTCACGGTGAACCAGGTTGCGCAGCCGAAGCTTCCGGAGGTGGACGCGGAGTTCGCCAGGTCGCTGGGAGTGGAGGACGGCGATGTCGCGCGCATGCGCGCGGAGATCCGCCAGAACATCGAGCGCGAGGTGAAGAAGCGCATCCAGGCCCGGGTGAAGGAGCAGGTCATGGAGGGCCTGGTCGCCGCTGCCACCTTCGAGGTGCCGCGCGTGCTCCTCGATTCCGAGATCTCGCGCATGCGCGAGGCCGCCGTCGCCGACCTCAAGCAGCGCGGCATGACCACGCAGGATCTGGAGCTGCCCGCGGCGATTTTCGCGAACCAGGCGCGCCACCGCGTGACCCTCGGCCTCCTGATAGCGGATATCGTGCGCAAGAACGAGCTCGGCGCGCGCGCGGACCAGGTGCGCAAGGTGATCGAGGAGCACGCGGACAGCTTCGAGCAGCCCGCCGAGATGGTCCGCTGGTTCTACGGCCAGCCCGAGCGGATGGCCGAGGTCGAGGCGGTCGTCATGGAGGACAACGTCGTAGAATGGTCCCTGGCTCGCATGCAGGTGGAGGACCGGCCGACGGCCTTCGACGAGCTGATGGGCACGAAGAAGCCCTGACGAGGAGAAGCGATTGAGAGACGAATACCAGGGGCCGGTGGGCCTCGGTCTCATCCCGATGGTGATCGAGCAGTCGGGGCGGGGCGAGCGCGCCTACGACATCTACTCGCGCCTGCTGAAGGAGCGCGTGATCTTCCTCGTGGGCCCGATCAACGACGGCATGGCGAACCTGATCGTGGCGCAACTGCTCTTCCTCGAGAGCGAGAACCCGGACAAGGACATCAACCTCTACATCAACTCCCCGGGCGGCAGCGTCTCCTCGGGGCTCGCGATCTACGACACGATGCAGTTCATAAAGCCCGACGTGTCCACCCTGTGCACGGGCCTCGCGGCCAGCATGGGCGCGTTCCTGCTCGCCGCGGGCGCCAAGGGCAAGCGCTTCGTCCTGCCCAATTCGCGCGTGATGATCCACCAGCCCTCGGGCGGATTCTCGGGGCAGGCTTCCGACATCGAGATCCACGCGAAGGAGGTCCTCTTCCTCAAGCGGCGCCTGAACGAGATGATGGCGCAGCACACCGGCCAGCCGATCGACGTGATCGACCGCGACACCGACCGCGACAATTTCATGGGTGCGGAAGAAGCGGTAAAGTACGGGCTGGTCGACAAGATCCTCAAGACCCGCGCGCAGGCCGCGGCTTGAGGCCCGGGAGGGCAATCCGATGACGGACAAGGTCGGCGGAGAGAAGCTCCTGTACTGCTCCTTCTGCGGCAAGAGCCAGCACGAGGTGAGGAAGCTGATCGCCGGCCCGTCGGTGTTCATCTGCGACGAGTGCATCGACCTCTGCAACGACATCATCCGCGAGGAAGCCGCGCCCGACACGACGGCCCGGGCCGCGAAGAGCGACCTGCCCAGCCCGCACGAGATCTGCGACATCCTCGACCAGTACGTGATCGGCCAGGTGCAGGCGAAGAAGATCCTCTCGGTCGCCGTCTACAACCATTACAAGCGGCTCAAGTCCGGCGGCAAGCAGGACGAGGTCGAGCTCGCCAAGTCGAACATCCTGCTGATCGGGCCCACGGGCTCCGGGAAGACGCTGCTCGCGCAGACGCTCGCCCGGCTCCTGAACGTCCCGTTCGTGATCGCCGACGCGACGACGCTCACCGAGGCCGGCTACGTCGGCGAGGACGTCGAGAACATCATCCAGAAGCTGCTGCAGAAGTGCGACTACGACGTCGAGAAGGCGCAGCGCGGCATCGTCTACATCGACGAGATCGACAAGATCTCCCGCAAGAGCGACAACCCCTCGATCACGCGCGACGTGAGCGGCGAGGGCGTGCAGCAGGCGTTGCTGAAGCTGATCGAGGGCACCATCGCCTCCGTGCCGCCCCAGGGCGGGCGCAAGCACCCGAACCAGGAGTTCGTCCAGGTCGACACGACGAACATCCTCTTCATCTGCGGGGGCGCATTCAGCGGCCTGGAGAAGGTGATCCAGTACCGCACGGACACCTCCGGCATGGGCTTCGGGGCGCAGGTGCGCTCCTCGACGGACCGCAAGGAGATGAACCTGCTCCTGCACGACGTGGAGCCCGAGGACCTCATCAAGTTCGGCCTGATTCCGGAATTCGTCGGGCGCCTGCCGGTGGTGGCGGTGCTCGAGGAACTCGACGCGGGGGCGCTGGTGAAGATCCTCACCGAGCCCAAGAACGCGCTGGTCAAGCAGTACCAGAAACTTCTCGGCATGGAGGGCGTCGAACTCGAGTACCGCGACAACGCCCTCGCCGCGATCGCCAAGCGTGCGCTCGAGCGGCGCACGGGCGCGCGCGGGTTGCGTTCCATCATCGAGCATGCGCTTCTCGAGATCATGTTCGACCTGCCGTCGCTCACCAACGTCCAGAAGGTGGTGGTCGACGAGGGCTGCATCACCGGCGACACCAAGCCCCTGCTCATCTACGCCGACCAGCCGAAGGTCGCGGGTGGGCAGTCCTAGCGCCCCGGCAGCCAAGTGCAGCGCCGCGGCCGGGGCTTGATCGCGAGCCCCCGAGCCCCCATGTAATCGCCTGACGTTCCCCAGGAAACCGCCATGACCGACCCGACTCCCGATTCCCGTGTGCTCCCGTTGCTGCCGCTGCGCGACGTGGTGGTGTTCCCGCACATGGTCATCCCGCTCTTCGTGGGCCGCCCGAAGTCCATCAAGGCGCTGGAATCGGCCATGGAAGAGGGCAAGAACGTGGTCCTCGTCGCGCAGAAGTCCGCGGCCAAGGACGAGCCTGCCCCCGAGGATCTCTACGCCGTCGGCACCGTTTCCACGATCCTGCAGATGCTGAAGCTCCCCGATGGCACCGTGAAGGTGCTGGTGGAGGGCGTGCACCGCGCGGGCATCGTGCGCGTGCTCACCGACAAGGCGAATTTCGAAGGCGAGGTCGAGCCCATCGTCACCGACGAGGCCGAGTCGACCGAGGTGGAGGCCATGCGCCGCACGCTCCTCACCCAGTTCGACCAGTACGTGAAGCTGAACAAGAAGATCCCCCCGGAAGTCCTCACCTCGCTCTCGGGGATCGACGGCGCCGGGCGCCTGTCGGACACGATCGCCGCGCACCTGCCGCTCAAGCTCGAGCAGAAGCAGCAGATCCTCGAGATGTTCGAGGTTGCGCGCCGCCTGGAGCAGCTCCTGCAGCTCCTGGAGACCGAGATCGACATCATGCAGGTCGAGAAGCGCATCCGCGGGCGCGTGAAGCGCCAGATGGAGAAGAGCCAGCGCGAGTACTACCTGAACGAGCAGGTGAAGGCGATCCAGAAGGAGCTCGGCGACTCCGAGGAGGGCGCCGACCTGGACGAGCTCGAGAAGAAGATCAAGGGCGCGCACATGCCCAAGGAGGCGCGCCTGAAGACCGAGGCGGAGCTGAAGAAACTCAAGCTCATGTCCCCGATGTCGGCCGAGGCGACGGTGGTGAGGAACTACATCGACACCCTCGTGGGCCTGCCGTGGAAGAAGAAGACGAAGGTCTCGTCGGATCTGAAGAACTCCGAGAAGATCCTCGACGCGGACCACTACGGCCTCGAGCGGGTGAAGGAACGCATCGTCGAGTACCTCGCGGTGCAGCAGCGCGTGGACAAGCTAAAGGGCCCGATCCTGTGCCTCGTGGGCCCGCCGGGCGTGGGCAAGACTTCCCTCGGGCAGTCGATCGCGCGCGCCACCAACCGCAAGTTCGTCCGCATGTCGCTCGGCGGGGTGCGCGACGAGGCCGAGATCCGCGGCCACCGCCGCACCTACATCGGCTCGATGCCCGGCAAGATCCTGCAGAACATGTCGCGGGTCGGCGTGAGGAATCCCCTCTTCCTGCTGGACGAGGTGGACAAGCTCGGCATGGACTTCCGCGGCGATCCCTCTTCGGCGCTGCTGGAAGTGCTCGATCCCGAGCAGAACCACACGTTCGTGGACCACTACGTGGAGGTCGAGTACGACCTCTCGGACGTGATGTTCGTCGCCACCGCCAACACCCTCAACATCCCGGCCCCGCTGCTGGACCGGATGGAAGTGATCCGCCTCTCGGGCTACACCGAGAACGAGAAGGTGCACATCGCCAAGGAATACCTGCTTCCCAAGCAGTTGAAGGCGAACGGACTGAAGACGGGCGAGCTCGTGGTGTCCGATTCGGCCCTGCGCGACATCGCCCGCTACTACACGCGGGAAGCCGGCGTGCGCGGGTTCGACCGGGAACTCGCCAAGATCTGCCGCAAGGTGGTGAAGGCGATCCTGATCCGCAAGAAGGAAGGCGCGACGGTCACGGTCAACGCGAAGAACCTCGACAAGTACCTGGGGGTGCGCAAGTTCACCTACGGGATCGCGGAAAAGGAGAACCAGGTGGGGCAGGTCACCGGCCTCGCGTGGACGGAGGTCGGCGGGGAACTCCTCACCGTGGAAGCGGCGAAGGTGCCCGGCAAGGGCAATACCGTCACGACGGGCAAGCTGGGCGAGGTGATGCAGGAGTCCATCAAGGCCGCCATCTCGGTCGTGCGCGCGCGCGCCAAGCGCCTGGGCATCCCCGAGGACTTCTACCAGAACCTGGACCTCCACATCCACCTGCCCGAAGGCGCCACGCCCAAGGACGGCCCCAGCGCGGGTGTTGCGATCACGACCGCACTCGTCTCGGTGCTCACCGGCATCCCGGTGCGCTGCGACGTGGCGATGACCGGCGAGATCACGCTGCGCGGCGAGGTGCTGCCCATCGGGGGGCTCAAGGAAAAGCTCCTCGCGGCCCACCGCGGCGGCGTGAAGACGGTCCTGATTCCCCACGAGAACGTGAAGGATCTCGCCGAGGAGCTTCCCGAGGAGGTCAAGGGCCAGATCGAGATCATCCCGGTGCGCTGGATCGACGAGGTCCTCGATCGCGCCCTCGAGGCGAAGCCGGAGCCGCTTGCCGAAGAAGCGGCCGCCACGCCGCCGCCGGCTGCGCCGGCCCCGTCGGGCAAGGGCGTGGTCGTCAAGCACTGACCCATTCGAATCCTCTCCAGGGAGCAAGACGTGAACAAATCGGATCTTATCGAGGCGATCGCCAAGAGCGCCGACATCTCCAAGGCGGCCGCGGGCCGCGCGCTCGAAGGTGCGCTGGCGGCGATCAGGACTTCGCTGCGCAAGGGCGGCACCGTGAGCCTGGTGGGCTTCGGCACTTTCCACGTGGGCAGGAGAGCCTCGCGGTCGGGGCGCAATCCGCGCACCGGGGCCCCCATCAAGATCAAGGCTGCCAAGGTGCCCAAGTTCCGCGCTGGAAAAGCACTGCGCGATGCGCTAAACTGACGGGCTTCCCGGGTGCCGGGTGCTTAGCTCAGTTGGTAGAGCGTCGCCCTTACAAGGCGAAAGTCGGGGGTTCGAGCCCCTCAGCACCCACCAGCAGTCGCCGGTCGCGCCACCGGGCCCGCGAGAGCGGCGCACGCGGGGGCCGGAATCGCTTAAGGAGTGGTAGTTCAGTTGGTTAGAATACCGGCCTGTCACGCCGGGGGTCGCGGGTTCGAGTCCCGTCCACTCCGCCAGTCCACCAGGGCGAACCCGTGCGGGTTCGCCCTTTTTGCTTGAACGCCCGGATGCCGGGCAAGAGGCACAGATCGCCATGCTCGTCCAGATCCGAAACTTGATCCAATACAAGATCGTCAAGTACCTCTTCGCGATCTTCCTCATCATTCCCTTCGGCCTATTCGGCATCGACTACTACTTCCGCACTCCCCTGGGCGGCGACACGATCGCCACGGTGGGCCGGTTGCGGGTGAGCCAGGGCGACTTCGACCAGGCGCTGCGGCAGCAGCAGGAGACGCTCCAGGCGCAGTTCGGGCGCAACTTCGATGCCTCCCTCATGGAGAATCCGGACTTGCGGCGCGGCGTCCTGACCGCGTGATCAACGAGCGCTTGATCGCGCTCGGCGCCGAGCGTGCCGGCGTGCGGATCGACGACAAGCAGTTGCGCGAGCGCATCGCGGCCGAGCCCGCCTTCCAGGAGGGCGGGAAGTTCTCCCGGGAGCGCTACGAGGCCATCGCCCGCTCGCAGGGCTACAGCGTCGTGGGCTTCGACGAACGCCTGCGCGAGGACATGCGGCTCACGCGCTACCGCGACGCGATCTTGCAGACCGCGATCGTTCCGCGCACGACCCTGGAGGGGTTCATCCGCCTGTCGGAACAGAGCCGCGAGGTGAGCGTCGTGAACGTGGGCCCGGAGGCTTTCCTGGCGGACGTGAAGCCGGCCGAGAGCGACCTGAAGGCGTACTACGGCGCCCGGGCCGGTGAATTCGCCGTTCCCGAGCAGGTGCGCGTCGAGTACGTCGAACTCTCGCTCGACGCGCTGGCGGCCCGGTCGCCGGTGGACCCGGAGGACGTGCGGAAATTCTACGAATCGAACAAGGTGCGTTTCGTGCAGCGCGAGGAGCGGCGCGCGAGCCACATCCTGCTCTCCGTGAAGCCCGAAGCCACGCAAGTCGAGAAAAAGGCGATCGAGACGAAGGCGGCGGAACTCGCGGCGGCGCTGAAAGCCAAGCCGGCGGGATTCGCGCAGGCCGCGAAGCAGCAGTCGCAGGACCCCGGCTCCGCCGCGCAAGGCGGCGACCTGGGCTTCTTCGCGCGCGGCGCGATGGTCAAGCCTTTCGAGGACGCGGCGTTCGCGGCAAAGAAGGACGAGATCGTGGGGCCCGTGCTTTCGGACTTCGGCTACCACGTGATCCGCGTGACCGACGTGAAGCCGGAGAAGGGCAAGAGCCTCGCCGAGGCCTCCCCGGAGATCGAGGCGGAAATAAAGAAGGGCGCGGCCGCCCGCCGGTTCGCGGAGATCGCCGAGGGCCTCACGAACATGGTCTACGAGCAGTCGACGAGCCTGAAGCCCGCCGCGGACACGTTCAAGCTGGCCATCCAGCAATCGGGCTGGTTCTCCCGCAATGCCGGCGCGCCGCCGCTCCTCGCCAACCCGAAGCTCCTCGCGGAGATCTTCTCGGACAACACCATCCGGTCGAAACGCAACACCGCCGCCATCGAGGTGGCGCCGAGCGTGCTCGTGGCCGCGCGGGTGATCGAGCACAAGGCGGCGGACCAGCGGCCCTTCGAGTCCGTGCGTGCGGCGATCGAAAGCCGCTACAAGCGCGACGAGGCCCTCAAGCGCGCGACCGCCGATGGCGAGGCGAAACTGAAGGCCGCCGTCGAGGGCAAGGACGCGGGGCTCAAATGGCCCGAGCCGCTCGCCGTGAGTCGCCAGAAGCCCGGCGGGCTCCCCCCGCAGGTGCTGGACAAGATCTTCCGCGCCGACGGGAAGAAGCTCCCGGCCGTGGTCGGGATCGCCACGCCGGCGGGCTACTCGCTGGTGCGCGTCACCAAGGTGATCGACGTCGACTCCATCGACGACGCGAAGCGCAAGGGCCTCTCGGAGCAGCTGCGCCAGACGGTCGCCTTGAGCGAGATCGAGTCCGCGTTGAGGAGCCTGCGGGAGCGCATCGGGGTGGAAGTGCGCAAGGAAGCCCTCGAACGCAAGCCCGGCTCGTAGGTCCCACGGCGGGGCCGCGGACCCCGGTTACTCCTCGCCCAGGCCTGCCGTGGTCGTGCTGAACCCCGCGTCCACGTAGGTGACCTCGCCGGTGATCCCGCTGGCGAGGTCCGAGAGCAGGAAGGCGGCCACGTTTCCGACCTCTTCGGCCGTCACGTTCCGGCGCAGCGGCGCATTCTTCTCGACGAAGCGGAAGATCTTCCCGAAATCGCCGATCCCTGCGGCTGCGAGCGTCTTGATCGGGCCGGCGGAGATCGCGTTCACGCGAATGCCCTGGGGTCCCAGGCCCGCGGCCAGGTAGCGCACGCAGGCCTCGAGGCTCGCCTTGGCGAGCCCCATGACGTTGTAGCGGGGGATGGAGCGCGTGGAGCCCAGGTAGGAGAGCGTGACGATCGACCCGTGGCGCCCGTGCATGAGGGGGGCCGCACCCCTGGCCAGGGCCGCGAGGCTGTAGCTCGAGATGTCATGGGCGATCCGGAAGGACTCCCGGGTGACGCTTTCGTGGAACGCCCCCTTCAGGGCCTCCCGGGGCGCGAACGCGATTGCGTGCACGAGGCCGTCGAGACCGTCCCAGCGCGCGGCCAGGCTCGTGAACAGGGCATCGATCTGGGCGTCGTCAGCGACGTCGCAGGGAAGGATGGGCGCGTCGCCGAACTCCCGGGCGAGTTCGATCACGCGATCCTTGATACCCTCGCCCTGGTAGGTGAAGGCGAGCTCCGCACCCTCGCGGTGGAGCGCCCGGGCCACGCCGTAGGCGATGGATCGGCTCGAGAGCATCCCCGTGACGAGGACGCGCTTGCCTTGCATGAACCCCATTTCGGGTGTCCTTTCCCAGTAGAATTGCGGCAATTTTCGGCGACGGACGGGGTCGAATTCTATCGCATTCCCGCCCCCGTCCCCGCCAACGCAATCCGGAGGACCGATACAGATGAAGCTCGCGCGCCTCATTGCCTTCCTTGGCGCCGCCCTGGCCGCCGCCGTGCCGGCCGTCGCGGCCGACCCGACCCGGGTGTTTCGCTACGCCTTCGAGGTGGCCGAGACGGGATTCGACCCGGCCGAGATCTCGGACCTGTATTCCTCCAACGTGATCGCGAACATCTTCGACCCGCCGCTTTCCTACGACTACCTGGCGCGTCCCATCAAGTTGATCCCGAACACGCTCGTCTCGATGCCGGAAGTGACGGAGAACGGGACGCTCTACACGATGCGCGTGAAACCCGGGATCTTCTTCGCGGACGATGCGGCGTTCAAGGGGGCGAGGCGCGAACTCACCGCCGAGGACTACGTCTATTCCATCAAGCGGCTCTTCGATCCGCGCCGCAAGTCCCCCAACCTGTACCTCTTCGAGGGCCAGATCGTCGGCATGGACGAGGTGCTGGCCGCCGCGCGGAAGAACAACCGGATGGACTACGACGCCGCGGCCGAGGGCCTGCGGGCGCTGGACCGCTTCACGTTTCAGATCCGGCTGAAGCAGCCCAACTACAACTTCCTCTACTACCTCGCCTACTGCAACGTGACCTGCGCAGTCGCCCGCGAGGTCGTCGAGCACTACGGCGACCGCGTGGCCGAGCACCCGGTGGGCACCGGCCCCTTCCGCCTCGAGTTCTGGAAGCGCTCCTCGAAGATGGTCTTCGAGGCCAACCCGAACTACCGCGAGGAGTACTACGACGGCACGCCCGCCGAGGACGACGCCACCGCCCAGGCGATACTCGCCCGTCTCAAGGGCAAGCGCCTGCCGATGGTGGGCAAGGTGGAGGTCTACGTGATCGAGGAGCCGCAGCCGCGCTGGCTCGCCTTCCTGAACAACGAACTCGACTTCCTCGAGCGCGTGCCCAACGACTTCGCCAACGTGGCCACGCCCAACAACCAGCTCGCGGCGAACCTGAGGAAGCGCGGCGTGACGATGGAGCGCACGCCGGGCATGGAACTCACGTACTCGTACTTCGGGATGAAGGACCCGGTGGTCGGCGGCTACGAGCCGGAGAAGGTGGCGCTTCGAAGGGCGATCGTGCTGGGCCAGGACGTCGGGACGGAGATCCGCATCCCGCGCAAGAACCAGGCGATCGCGGCCCACAGCCCCATCGGGCCCGGTGCGCTGGGCTACGACCCGCATTTCCGCTCCACCGCCACGGAGTACAACCCGGCCAAGGCGAAGGCGCTGCTCGACATGTACGGCTACCTCGACTGCGATGCGGACGGCTGGCGCGACCTCCCGCGCGCCAGCGGCAACGGGAGTGCAAGCCCTTCACGGTGGAGTACGCCTCCGCACCGGGCGCGCAGCAGAAGCCGCTCGACGAGAACTGGAAGAAGAACATGGACGCCATCGGCATCAACATGACGTTCAAGAAGGCCAAGTGGCCCGATCTCCTCAAGGAGAGCAAGGCGGGCAAGCTGCAGATGTGGGGCCTTGGATGGAGCGCGGCCATCCCGGACGCGGATTCCTTCTTCGTGATGCTCTACGGGCCCAACGCCGGGCAGGCCAACCATTCGCGCTTCAGCAGGCCGGAGTTCGACCGCCTCTACGAGGAGGCCAAGCGCCTGCCGGACGGCCCGGAGCGCAATGCGATCTACCGCGAGATGAACCGGCTTTTCCTCGTCTACGCGCCCTGGCGCCTTGGCGTGCACCGCATCTACACGGACCTCTCGCAGCCCTGGACCGTCGGCTTCAAGCGCCACCCCGTGATGCGGGCGTTCTGGAAGCAGATCGACATCGATCTTCCCGTGCTCGCGACTGCGAGTCGGTAGGCGGCCCGATGCATCTCGCCGCCACCGTGGGCTTCGGCTCGACCGCCGCTGCGCTCGTAGTCGCGGCCCTCGCGTTCGCGCTGCCGGCCGCGGCCGCCCCGCTGAAGGTCCTGCGCGTCCCGTTCCTGATCGCGGAGACCAACTTCGACCCCGCCTTCGCCTCGGACACCTACTCCTTCACCGTGATCGACGAGATCCTCGAGCCGCCGCTCACCTACGACATGCTCGCGCGGCCCTACAAGTTGAAGCCCCAGACAGCCGAGGCGATGCCGGAGGTCACCGAGGGAGGGCGCGTCTACACCATCCGGTTGAAGCAAGGGCATCTACTTCACGGATGACCCCGCCTTCGGGGGGCGGCGCCGCGAACTCGTCGCCAAGGACTACGAGTTCGCCATCAAGCGCCTGATAGACCCCGCCATCCGCTCGCCGAACGCCTGGATGGTCGAGGGCCGAATCGACGGAATCGACGAAGCCGCGGCCGCCGCCAAGAAGGCGGGACGCCTGGACTACGACCTGCCTATCCGCGGCATCGAGACACCGGAACGCCATACGCTGCGCATCCGGCTGGCCAAGCCCGACTACAACTTCATCTACATCCTCGCGATGGCAACGCTCGGCGCGCAGGCGCGCGAGGTCGCGGAGCGCTACGGCTCCGACATCGGCTCCCACCCGGTGGGCACGGGCCCCTACGTCCTGAAGGAGTGGAAGCGCTCCTCGAGGATCGTACTCGAGCGCAATCCGGGTTTTCGCGAGGTGTACTACGAGGCCGAGCCGCCGGCCGACGATCCCGTCTCCCAGCGCCTGTACCGGGAGATGAAGGGCAAGCGCATCCCCCAGGTCGACCGCGTGGAGATTTCCGTGATCGAGGAATCGCAGCCGCGCTGGCTCGCCTTCCTCAACGGGGAACTCGACTGGGTGAACCTCCCCTACGAGTTCAAGAGCATGGCGCTGCCGAACGAACGGCCTGCACCGTGGCTCGCGAAGAAGGGCGTGCAGTACATCCCCGGCGTCGACATCGACGTGAGCTACATGTACTGGAACATGCGCGATCCGGTCTGGGGCGGCTACACGCCGGAGCGCATCGCGCTTCGCCGGGCGATGAGCCTCGCGTACAACATGGACGAGGAGATCTTCCTCGTGCGCAACGGTGCCGCGATCGAGGCGCACTCGCCCCTGCCGCCGGGCGTCCTCGGGTACGACCCGGACTTCCACCTGGGCCCGTCCTATGACCCGGCGCGCGCGAAGGCGCTGCTGGACATGTTCGACTACCTCGACCGCGACGCGGACGGCTGGCGCGAGCAGCCCGACGGCAAGCCGCTCGTCTTCACCTACGCCACGGGCCCCTCGCAGCTCGAGCGCCTCTTCACCCAGCTCTGGAAGAAGAACATCGAGGCGATCGGCATCCGGGTCGAGGTGCTGGTCGAGAAATGGCCCGACCTGAGGAAGAAGTCGAAGCTCGGCAAGCTCTCCAACTGGCACCTCGCGTGGAACTACGACTACCCGGACGCGGAAAACGGTCTGCAGCTCCTCTACGGGCCGAATTGCGGCTCGTCCAACGACGGCTGCTTCCAGCTCGCGGCCTACGACCGGCTCTACGAGCAGGCCGCAGCACTCCCACCCGGCCCGGAGCGCACCCGCGTCTACGGGGAGATGGTCCGGCTCATCGCGGCCTACGCCCCCTGGAAGTCCTTCGTCCACCGCAAGCGCGACCAGATGATCCAGCCCTGGGTGCTGGGCTGGCGCAAGCACAACTTCCTGCACGACGCCTACCGCTACGTCGACATCGACCTGGACCTCCGGGCGAAACACCTCGAGTGAACGCGACCCGCGCCCGCCCGGTCGTTCCGCGCGCCCCAAGCCGATATAATTCGCGATTTGCCCGCCTCCGAAAGCCCCTCGCCTGATGCGCCGACTTGCCCTCCTTGCCGCCTTCCTCGCCAGCGCGCTCCTCGCCGCGGCGCCGGCGGGCGCGGCGGTGGAACGCAAGGTGCTCCGGATGGCGTTCCGGACGGCGGAGACGGGGTTCGACCCGCAGCGCATCTTCGACCGCTATTCCGTCGGGATCTGCGAGAACCTCTTCGAGCCGCTCCTCACCTACGACTACCTCGCCCGGCCCGTGCGCCTGGTGCCCCTGGTCGCCGAGGCGATCCCCGAAGCGGAGGAGGGCGGCACGCGCTACACCTTCCGCATCCGGCCAGGCATCCTCTTCGCCGAGGACCCCGCCTTCAAGGGGCAGCGGCGCGAGCTGGTCGCCCGCGACATCGAATACTCGATCAAGCGGTTCCGCGACCCGAAGTACGCGAGCCCCTACGAGTGGCTCTTCGAGAACAAGCTCGTGGGGCTCGACGAGCTGGCAGAGGCCGCGAAGAAGCAAGGCGGGCGCTTCGACTACGACACGAGGATCCGCGGGCTCGAGGTCCGCGACGAATACACCATCAGCTTCAAGCTGAAGGAGCCCGACTACAACTTCCTCTACGTGCTCGCGATGCCCAACGTGGTCCCCGTGGCGCGGGAGGTCATCGAGGCTTACGGCGACGACACCATGGCGCACCCGGTGGGCACGGGCCCCTTCGTGCTGAAGGACTGGGTGCGCCGCTCCAAGATCGTGCTGGAACGCAACCCGAACCACCGCGGCTACGAGCTCGACACGCGGTATGCGGACCCTTCGGACGAGTGGGACCGCAGGGCGATCGAGGCCCTGCGTGGCAAGCGCTTTCCGTTGCTCGACCGCGTCGAGATCTACCCCATCGAGGAGGAGCAGCCGCGCTTCCTCGCATTCGTCAATCGCGAGCACGATCTCCTGGACGAGACGCCCTTCGAGTTCATCGACCAGGTGCTTCCCAACGGCAGGCTCGCCCCGGGCCTCGCGCGGCAGGGCGTGATGGTGTTTCGCGAGGAGCAGCCCGAGATCACCTACGACGTCTTCAACCTGGACGACGCGGTCGTGGGCGGCTACACCCCCGAGCGGGTCGCACTGCGCCGCGCGATGGTCCTCGCCCACGACCGCGACCAGGAGATCGGCATCGTGAGGAAGGGCCAGGCCCTCGCCGCCCAGAGCCCGGTGCCGCCCGGGGTGGTCGGCTTCGACCCCGCGTTCCGCGCGGCCCAGCAGGATTTCGATCCCGCGCGCGCCAAGGCGCTGCTCGACATGTTCGGCTACGCGGACCGCAACGGCGACGGCTGGCGCGAACGCCCCGACGGCCGCCCGCTCGTCGTCGACTACAAATACAATTCCGGCAACCAGTCCAACCGCCAGCTGGCCGAGCTGTGGTCGAAGTCCATGGCCGCCATCGGCATCCGCATGGAGGCGCAGGCGGTGCAGTTCGCCGACCTCCTGAACGACAAGCGCGTGGGCAAGTTCCAGATGGCCGGCTCCGCCTGGATCGCGGACTACCCGGACGCGCAGAACTTCCTCCAGCTCCTCTACGGGCCGAACACCGGCCAGTCGAACGAGGCCCGATTCAAGCTGGCGGAGTTCGACCGGCTCTACCTCGGCTCGCAGGCCGTGCCGGACAGCCCGGAACGCAACGCGCTCTATCGCGACATGAACCGGCTCCTCCTCGCCTACGCGCCGTGGCGCCTCGGCGTGCACCGCATCTTCAATCACCTGCAGTACCCGTGGGTGAAGGGCTACAAGAAGCACCCCATCCTCTACACCAACTTCAAGTACCTGGACCTCGACGTCGCCGCCCGGCAGGCGGCGATGCGCTAGACCGAAGCGAACGCGAAGGAGATGCCAGCGTGACCGCATACGTAATCCGACGAATGTGGCAGATGATCCCGACGCTCGCCGGCGTGATCCTGCTGATGTTCTTCCTGTTCAACTGGGTGGGCGGCGACCCCGCGCAGGTCCTGGCGGGCAAGATCTCCAACCCCGAGCAGATCGCCAACATCCGCCGCCAGCTCGGCGTGGACCAGCCCTACTGGTACCAGCTCTGGGTGTTCGTGCAGCAGGTGTTCACCTTCGACTTCGGGCGCAGCTGGTCCACGAACGAGGAGGTCTCGCGCATCCTCCTCACGCGCGTGGGCCCCACGCTCACGATCATGGTGCCGGTGCTCATCATCGAGACGGTCCTCGCCGTGGTCTTCGCGATCATGGTCGCCTACGTGCGCGGCAGCCTCACGGACCGCTCCATCATGGTGATCTGCACGACCGCCATGTCGATCAGCTTCCTCGTCTACATCATCGTCGGGCAGTGGCTCTTCGGCTTCATCCTCGGCTGGTTCCCGGTGCAGGGCTGGAGCGAGAGCTACTGGAGGAACCTCACCAACTACGCGCCGCTGCCGATCATGCTGGCGATCTTCGTGGGGCTCGCTCCGCAGCTTCGCCTCTACCGGTCCTTCTTCCTGGAGGAGATCAACCAGGACTACGTGCGCACGGCGCGCGCCAAGGGCCTGCCGGAGAAGAAGGTGATGATGAAGCACGTGCTGCGCAACGCCCTCATCCCCATCCTCACCAACGTCGGCATCTACCTGCCGAGCGTCTTCGTGGGCTCCTTCCTGCTGGAGGTGTTCTTCTCGATCCCGGGGCTGGGCCGCGAGATCGTGACGGCGGTGAACCGCAGCGATTTCCCGGTGATCAAGGCGGTGACCGTGTACCTCGCGGTGCTCACCATGATCGTGAACCTGCTGGTCGACGTGATGTACAAGCTCGTCGACCCGCGCGTGTCGTTCAAATAGGGGCCAGACATGAGCGCCGTACTTCCCGAAAACGCACGGCCCGCGAGGCAGGAATCGCCGGGCCTCTGGATGCTCGCCTGGCGTCGCCTGCTGGACGATCGCGTGGGCGTGGCCTGCCTCACGGTCGTCGCCGTCTACCTCGCGATGATGCTCGCGTCCTTCACGGGCCTCGTCGCCGGCGACTGGAACAAGGAAAGGGCGTCTCCTACGCCAATCCCGCGTTCCTCGCGGGCGCGGAGAACCTCGAGGCGAGAGAGGTCACCGCCAAGGACGTCACGTCGCGTGCCAAGCCCGTGGACCTCTCGGACATCGATCCGCTGGCGCCCCGTTACAAGGAGTGGGAGGAGCGCGCGGCGAAGATCGCGGTGACGGAGACCAAGCGCGCGGAGTCGCTCCCGTTCGGCGGCGACAAGTGGGGCCGCGACGTGCTCGCCAAGGCGGTCAAGGGCTCCGAGGTGTCGATCTTCGTGGGCCTCACGGCCGCGCTCTTCGCCACCCTCATCGGCACGGTGCTCGGCGCGATGGCGGGCTACTGGGGCGGGAAGGTGAACGACTTCCTCGAGTGGTTCTACAACATCTTCACCTCGATCCCGTACATCCTGCTGATCCTCGCCTTCGCGGCGGTGTTCAAGCGGGGGCTGGACACGATCATCGTCATCCTCGCGCTCACCGGCTGGACGGGCATCTACCGGCTGGTGCGCGCGGAGTACATCAAGCAGTGCGGCCGGGAGTACGTGATGGCGGCGCAGGCGATCGGCGCCTCGCACCTGTCGCGCATGTTCATCCACATCCTGCCGAACGCGAGCCACGTGATCCTGGTGCAGCTCTCGCAGCACGTGGTGGGGTTCATCAAGGCCGAGGTGATCCTTTCCTTCCTGGGGCTGGGCGTGCCGGTGGACATGGTCTCCTGGGGCACGATGCTCGCGGAGGCGCAGAACGAGCTGGTGATCGGCAAGTGGTGGCAGCTCTTCGCGGCGGGCGCGAGCATGGCGATCCTCGTGACCGCCTTCTCGATGCTCACCGACAGCCTGCGCGATGCGCTGGATCCGAAGCTCAAGTGAACCGGGGACGACGAGCATGACGAACGAAGAAAAGCTCCTGCATATCCAGGACCTGCGCGTCACCTTCCGCGTCGACAAGCACTCCACTTTCGAGGCCGTGAAGGGGATCTCCTTCGACATCCCGACGCACCGGATCGTGGCCCTCGTGGGGGAGTCCGGCAGCGGCAAGTCCGTCTCCGCGATGTCGATCCTGGGCCTGCTCCCGGAGAACGCGATCGTGCCCGCGTCGAGTCGCATCCTCTACGGGGGCGCGGATCTCCTCAAGGCCTCGCAGGAGCGCCTGCAGGACATTCGCGGCAAGGACATCTCGGTGATCTTCCAGGAGCCGATGACGTCGCTCAACCCGGTGTTCCCGGTCGGCGAGCAGATCGGCGAGGTGCTCCGGCTGCACATGGGCCTCGCGCCCAGGGCGGCGGCGGAGCGCGCCGTGGCGCTGCTCGCGGAGGTGGGCATCCCGGGGCCGAAGCTGCGCGCGCGAAGCTTTCCCCACGAACTCTCCGGCGGCCAGCAGCAGCGCGTGATGATCGCCATGGCGATCGCCTGCGAGCCCAAGCTCCTGATCGCCGACGAGCCCACCACGGCGCTCGACGTCACCATCCAGAAGCAGATCCTCGAGCTCCTCGCGAAGCTCCAGGAGAAGCACCACATGTCCGTGCTGTTCATCACCCACGACCTCGGCGTGGTGGGGGAGATCGCGGACGAGGTGGTGGTGATGCAGAACGGGCTCATCCAGGAGCAGGGTCCCGTGCGCGACATCTTCGAGCGTCCGCAGCACCCCTATACCAAGGCGCTGCTCGCCTGCCGCCCGCGCCTGGACCGCCGGCCGATGCGCCTGCCGGTGATCGACGACTTCATGAAGGAAGGCGGGCTCGCGAACTACGACGAGCGCCCGCGCGGGGTGAAGGAGACGGACGCCGTGATCCTGGAGGCCAGGGGCCTCACCAAGACCTTCTTCCTCAAGGAAGGCCTCTTCGGCAAGCGCGCCGTGCCCGCCGTGAAGGACGTGAACTTCCGCCTCGCCAAGGGCAAGACCCTGGGCCTGGTGGGAGAGTCCGGCTCCGGAAAGACCACGGTGGGCCTCACGCTCATGCGGCTCCATGAGGCCACCGGCGGGGAGGTGCTGTTCGAGGGCAGGAACCTGCTCGCGCTCTCGGACAGCGAGATGATGGCCTACCGGCGGCGCATCCAGATCATCTTCCAGAACCCCTACGCTTCGCTCAACCCGCGCTTCACGGTCGGCAACATCCTCACCGAGCCGATGAAGATCCACGGCCTGGGCCGAGACCAGAAGGAGCGCGTCGAACTGGCCTTCGAGATGCTCCACCGCGTGGGGATGCCCGAGGACGCCTTCTACAAGTACCCGCACGAGTTCTCCGGCGGGCAGCGCCAGCGGATAGCGATCGCGCGCTGCCTCACGATGAGGCCCGACGTGCTCATCTGCGACGAGTCGGTTTCGGCGCTGGACGTCTCGGTGCAGGCGCAGGTGCTGAACCTGCTGCAGGACCTCCAGGACGAGTTCAACCTCTCCTACATCTTCATCTCCCACGACCTCGCGGTCGTCAAGTACATCTCCGACGAGATCATGGTCATGAACGACGGCGAGATCGTCGAGATCGCGAACGCCGACGAGATCTACCTGAACCCCGCGCAGGACTACACCCGGAAGCTCCTCGCCTCGATTCCAAAAGGCTGGAACGCTTCCCGCGTCGCGGCCTGAAGCGGGCCGCGCCGACCGAAAGGACCGGACCCATGTCCAGGACGCTCGCCTGCCTTGCCCTCGTGCTCGCGTGGAACTCCGCGCACGCCGCCGAGCCCGCCCGTCCCCTGATCGGTACCTACGACGCGGCAATCGTGACGCGGCTGTGCGACGAGGGGCTCGCGCGCGCCAGGGCCTCGATCGCGCGGATGGAGGCGAAGCGGGGCGGCGCCGGCTTCCTCGACGAGTGGAACCGCCTGCAGATCGAGATGGAGGACGTGGTGAACCCCATCTACCTGATGGGCAGCGTCCACCCCGACAAGGCCGTGCGGGACGCCGCCGATCCGTGCCTCACGAAGTACACGACGCTTTCGACCGAGCTTTTCCAGAGCGAGAAGCTCTTCGCCCGCGCGAAGTCGATGAAGCCGGGCAACCCGCGGCAGGCAAAGCTGCAGAAGGACGTGATCGAGGGTTTCGAGGACACGGGCGTCGCGCTGCCGGAGGGCAAGCGCAACCGCGCCAAGGAAATTTTCGACCGCCTGGAGACCCTGCGCCAGGACTTCGACAAGAGTGTCCGGGACGATCCCACGAAGGTCGTCTTCTCGCCGGCCGAGATGGAAGGCATGCCCGAGGACTACGTGAAGGCGCAGAAGCGCGACGCCGACGGCAATTACGTGCTGGGGCTGGACTACCCCGCCTACGTGCCGTTCATGAACGGCGCGAAGAGCGAGGCGGCCCGCAAGCGCTATTACCTCGCCAAGCAGCGCGAGGGCGGGGAGGGAAACCTCGGGCGCCTGGACGAGATCTTCGGCCTGCGCAAGGAGCTCGCCGCGCTCTACGACCTGCCGAGCTTCGCGCACTACTCGCTGCGCCGGAAGATGGTGGGCAAGCCCGGGACGGTCATGGCATTCCTCGCCGAGGTGAAGGGCGCGGTGACCGATCTCGAGAAGAAGGAACTCGAGGACCTGCGCGCGGAGAAGGCGAAGGACGCGGGCCGGCCGCTCGCGGAAGTGCGGATCGAGCGCTGGGACGTGAACTACTGGCAGGAGCGGGTGCGCAGGGCGCGCTACGCGATCGACCAGGAGGCGCTTCGCAAGTACTTCCCGACCGACAAGGCCATCGCTTTCACGCTGGAGCTCTCGCAGACGCTCTACGGGGTGAAGTTCGCCGAACGCAAGGTCCCCGTGTGGGATCCGGATGTCCGCTATTTCGACGTGTCCGACGCCCGTTCCGGCGCTTTCCTCTCCGGCTTCTACCTCGACCTCTTCCCGCGCGAGGGAAAATACAACCACGCGGCGGCCTTCCCGGTGCGCGGCGTGAGCCTGCTCGCGAAGCGCACGCCGGTTTCCGTGCTGGTGACCAATTTCAACCGCAGCGGCCTGGACCACGAGGAGATGGAGACGCTGCTCCACGAGTTCGGCCACGTGCTGCACGGCGTGCTCGCGCACCGACTACAACCCGCACGCCGGAACCAGCACGCCGCGCGACTTCGTCGAGGCGCCTTCGCAGATGTTCGAGGAATGGGTGCGCAGAGAGCAGCCGCTCGCGCTCTTCGCGAAGGTCTGCCCGGATTGCCCGCGCCTCGCGAAGGACGACATCGCGCGCCTCCAGGCCGCGCGCCGCTACGGGCAGGGCATCCGCTACGCGCGCCAGTGGCTCTTCGCCGCCTACGACATGGCGCTCTCGACGGACCCGCAGCCGTCGATGGCCGTGTGGAAGCGCATGGAGTCGGCAACCCCCTGGGTCACGTCGAGGGCACGATGTTCCCGGCCTCGTTCTCGCACATCGCCGCGCACTACGCGGCGGGTTACTACGGCTACATGTGGTCGGAGGTGCTCGCGCTCGACATGCTCTCGAAGTTCTCGAAGAACCTGCTCGACCCGAAGGTCGGCCGCTTCTACCGCGACACGATCCTCGCGCAGGGCGGGCAGGTGGAGCCGGCCGACATGGTGCGCAAGTTCCTGGGGCGGGAGCCCTCGCGCGAGGCGTTCTTCGCGGAGATCACCGGCCGCCGCTAGCGCCGGGGAAACACCCGCGTCCCGCGCGGGCTTTAGGGCCCCCGTTGGCCTTATACTTTCACCTTCCCCGAACACTTCACCACGGAGACCATCCATGTTCACGCTCATGGCGCTTCCCTACGCGGAAAACGCGCTCGACCCCGTCATCTCCGCCAACACCATCGGCTTCCACCACGGCAAGCACCACAAGACCTACGTGGACAACCTGAACAATCTCGTGAAGGGGACGGACCTCGAGGGAAAGCCCCTCGAGGACGTGGTGAAGGCCACGGCCGGGAAGGCCGACAAGGCGCCGCTCTTCAACAACTCCGCGCAGATCTGGAACCACGACTTCTACTGGAAGAGCCTCAAGGCGGGCGGGGGCGGCGCGCCTGGCGGCAAGGTCGCCGACGCGATCAAGGATTCCTTCGGCAGCTTCGACGAGTTCAGGAAGCAGATGTCGGCCACCACGGTTTCGCAGTTCGGCAGCGGCTGGGGCTGGCTCGTGGCCGATGCGGCGGGGAAGCTCAAGATCGTGAAGACGGGCAATGCCGAGGTGCCCCTGACCCAGGGGCTGAAGCCGCTCCTCACCATCGACGTGTGGGAGCATGCGTACTACCTCGATCACCAGAACCGCCGCGCGGACTACGTGAACGCGGTGATCGACAAGCTCCTCAACTGGGAATTCGCCGCCGCGAACCTCGGCTAGCGCCGCGCCCGGACAGGGGGCGTTCACCGGTTGCGGAAACCGGGGAGCGTCCCCTTTCTTTGGCCTTGTGGATTCCGGGAAACGGGGAGCGTCCCCAATTCCGGCGCGTGCGAGCCTAGTGCAGGCGCAGGCGCAATCCGGGCTGGATGATGGCGCGGGCCGTGAGGTTGTTCAACTGCAGCAGGTCCGGCACCGCCCGGCCGAACTGCCTGGCGATTCCGTAGAGAGTGTCACCCGCCTGCACCGTGTAGACCCCCGCGGAACGGGACTGCGCCGGGGGCCTGTCGGGCGACGGCGGCGCGGCCGGCTCCTGGCGGGCGGCGACAGCCGGCGGGCTCGCCTTGCCCCGACCCGGCACCAGTATCGGCTGCGATGCCGTGAGCCGGCCCTTCCGGTTCACGTGCAGGTTGTTCGCCTGGCGCAGGGCGGAGCCCGTGAGCCCGTGGCGCCTGGCGATGGCGTCGATGGATTCGCCCTTCCTGCCCTGGATGGTGTTCCATGTGACGAGCGGCCGGTCCCAGTTCTCGAGGTTCTCGCGGAACTGCTCCGCCTTGTCGAGCGGCAACACCAGGGTGCCCGTGTGCGCCATGGCCACGGGCTTGTTGTGGGAGGGATTGAGCGCGACGAACTCGTCCTCGGGCATGCCCGCGAGCTTCGCCGCGAGCTTCACGTCGATCTTCGCCGGCGCCTCGACGGTGGTGAAGTAGGGCTGGTCGGGAATCGACTCGAGGTCGATGCCGTAAAGGCCCGGGGAGAGCACGATGTTCTTCACCGCCACGAGCTTGGGCACGTAGTTCGTCGTCTCCGGCGGCAGCTTGAGGCTCAGGTAGTCGGTGGGCAGGCCGCGGCGCTGGTTGGCGGCGATCGCGCGCCCCACGCAGCCCTCGCCGCAATTGTAGGCGGCGAGCGCCAGCTCCCAGTTGCCGAACTGGTCGTGGAGCTTCTGCAGGTAGTTCAACGCCGCGTGGGTGGCGGCGACGATGTCGCGGCGGTTGTCCTTCCACCAGTCCTGCGCGAGGCCGTAGTTCTTGCCCGTGGACGGGATGAACTGCCAGAGGCCCGATGCGCGGGAGCGCGAGTAGGCGTGCGGATTGAACGCGCTCTCGACCACCGGCAGCAGCGCGATCTCGGTGGGCATGCCGCGCTTCTCGACTTCCTCCACGATGTGGTGCAGGTAGCGGCTTCCCCGGTCGACGAAGCGCTTGATGTAGTCGGGGCGGTTCGCGTACCAGGTCTCGTGCTCGAGGACTCGCGGGGAATCCAGCGGCTCCAGGAGAAAGCCCCTGCGCACGCGCTGCCACAGGTCCGGGTCCGGCATCGGCACGGCCGGCTCGTCGAAGGCATCCGGGATCCGGGGCGCAGCGCCCCCCGTCGCGGCAGGCGGGGCGGCGAGGGCGCTGCTCGCAGCCAGCGCGCACAGCAGGGCCAGGAACTTCAGAATTCGCCTCCGAATCATTGTCTTAATTATTGTTTTCTATGAATAATTTCATGCTACGCCGCCCCGGCACTCGCGTCAAATCGCCTACAGGACCAGGGCCAGGTCGCGCAGCAGCGCACCCGGCGTGCGAAGCGACGCGGTGTTTCGCGCCCCGTAGGTGCCGCCCTGGAGCAACAGGTCGCGCTCCCGCGTGAGCGCCTCCAGCTCGGAGCCGAGCATGCGGAAGGCGGTGTCGTCGAAGCGCATCACGTTCGCCGGCGCGCGGATCTCGCCGCCCTCCACCCAGAAGGAGGCGAAGCGCGTCATGCCGGTCAACCGGCACGCCGAGCGATCGGAAAAGTTGAGGTACCAGAGGTTGCCCACGTAGATGCCGCGATCGAGTGCTTCGAGGACGCCGTCGCGCGGAAGTTCACCGGCGCCGAGATCGAGGGACTCGGGCGTCTCCTCGGCGTTGGCGCCGTTGGTCGCGACGCCGAATTCCTTCGCGGAGCGCGGCGAGACGAGCGCGCCCGCGAGCCTGCCCTGCCGCACGAGTTCCACGCGCCCGGGCCGCACGAAACCCTCGCGCTGGAATCCCGTGGCGAGCCCCTCGGCCGTGTTCTCGGCGATCGTCACGCGCGGATCGAACTGCGCGCCAGCCTCGGCCATGCGCATGAGCGGGCTGTGCTTGGTGCGCTGGCTCTTCAGGCCGAAGCCGCCCCAGCAGAGCATGCCCATCACGTCCTCCATCGCCGCGGGCGCGAGGTAGGCGCGGTAGTGTCCCGGGTCGAGCGTGCGGGCGGGCGTGCCCAGCAGCGCCAGCTGTTCGCGCGCGAAGCGCATGCGCGTGGCGAAGGCCTGCTCCTCCCAGCGCGCGCCGGCATAGGAACTCTTCACCGCCTTGTCGCGGTCGTGGTACAGGCACCAGTCGAAATTGAAGTTGTCCACGCGCTGCCAGTTGCGCTGGCCGAGCGTGCTGGCGAAGCCCTCGTAGATGGGGCCGCCCGCGTAGAGCCCCACGAGGTCGAGGCCCCGGCCCGCCTCGAGCACCGCGTCGATCACGAAGGCGGCGTCGGGGATCTCTCCCGGCGACTCGCGCTCGGTGCTCTCCGGCGAGTCGGGCAGGAGGAGGTAGGGATCGACCGGCGCCTCGCCGATGTCCTGGCGAAGCGAGGCGAGCATCGCCTTGAGCGTCTCCCGGTCCGCGCCGGCCTCGCCCGGCAGCGTGGAGGTGGCTTCGGCACGGCGGCCGTCGCGCACCAGCGTGAGCGTCCAGCGGGCCTGCAGCACGGCCGTGGCCTGGCGGACCGCGCTCCGGTTGAAGCGCTCTTCACCACCTCCGCGAGCCTGCCGCCGCGGATCACGCGGCCCCATTCGCAGCCGAACTGGAACTTGTTTCGCGAGTCGTCGATGGACCAGGACCCGTTGGTGCGCATCATGACCCCGAAGTCGATCGCGGCGACGAGTTCGTCGAGCGTCGAGGCGCCGGGCTCGACGTTCAGGTTGGCCATGCGGTCTATGGGCGCGCGGTTCCACGCGCAGGCGCGTGTGTTGGCCACGCCCGCGATGCCGGCGCGTGCCTGGGATATCGCCCCGCCCAGCGGGCGCTCGAGGATGCCCTTGCGGATGAGGTGCCGGCGCTCGGCGGGAAGGCCGTCGTCGTCCCAGCCGTAGCTCGCGTACTCCTGCCGCCGCGCGGGATCGAAGGTCACGTCGAGCAGCTCCGAGCCGTAGCGATAGGCACCGAACATGTCGAGCGTGACGAAGCTGGTCCCGGCGAAGTTGCGCTCGTCGCCGAGAATGCGGTCGAGCTCCAGGGGGTGCCCGATGGACTCGTGGATCTGCAGCATCATCTGGTCGGGCATGAGAAGGACATCCATCTTCCCGGCGGGGCAGTTGGGGGCGGCGAGGAGTTCCAGCGCGCCTTCGGCCACCGAGCGGCCGCTTCCCTCCAGGCCGAAGGAGTCGAGGATCTCCAGCCCGCCCTGCCGGCAGTAGCCGTTGTCGCGGCCGCCGCGGGTGCGCGTCTGCGTCTCGCCGCGGGCATGGGCGGTCGCGGACAGGTTGGGCACGAGGTAGCGGAACTCCTGCTCCACCTCGGCGCCGTCGGCCGTGAAATAGGCCTGCCGCGTGCGCGTGGTCCAGAGGCTCGCCTCCCAGTCGACGATCCGCGCATCGATCCGGCAATGCCTCGCCTCCTGGGCGAGGAGTTCGAGCTTCTCGCGGCGCGTCAGGCGCGCGGGATCGTCTCCCGTGGGGCCGGCGTAGCGACCCTTCGGTCGCGGCATGGCAACGCTGCCGTAGTCGACCACGCTGCGGCCCGCGGTGAGCCCGGCCAGCCGCACCGCCCGCGCGGCTGCGGCGCGCAGCCCGGAAGGCGTGAGGTCGCTGGTGGCGGCGTAGCCCAGGCCGCCCCGGTGGATCACCGTGAGCATCGCGCCGCGGTCGATCGAGGTTCGCGGGGGCTCGGCGATATCCTGGCGGACGGTGAGAAGCTCGGAAGTCTCCTCCATGAAGCGCAAGGCGCAGAAGTCGACGGCAGGAGCGATGGCACGGAAGTCGCGCGCGAGGGTGTCGAGCATGGAAGCTCCGGGAAAAGAGCGGCCGCCCGGTGGGCGGCCAGTGCACATTCTACGACGCAGCGCCGGGGACGCTTGACTGGCGGGCGAGCGCGGAGAACTCCGGCTCGGTCATGCGCACGAGCTGCCATTCCGGCAGCAGCTTGCCGCCGAGGGATTCGTAGAACCGGATCGAGGGCTCGTTCCAGTCCAGGACGCGCCATTCGAAGCGCCCGCAGCGGCGCTCCGCGGCGAGCCCCGCGAGGTGGCCGAGGATCGCCTTGCCGATGCCCGCTCCGCGATGCTCTGGCTCCACGAAGACGTCCTCGAGGTAGAGCCCCGGCCGGCACAGGAAGGTCGAGAACGTGGTGAAGAAGAGCGCGAATCCCACCGCGCGGCCGGAACGCTCGGCCATCAGCGCCTCGCACGCGGGCCGCTCGCCGAAGAGCGCCTCGTGCAGTCCTTCGGGCGAAGGTGCCGCCTGGTGGGAGAGCTTCTCGTATTCGGCCAGCGCGAGGATGAGCCGGTTGAGCTCCGCGCAGTCGCCCGGCTCCGCCCGGCGCAGGATGAAGTCGGCCATGGTCAGCGGAAGTCGTTCTTCCATTGCCGCACCGCGGTGAAGACTTCCACCGGCGTGGCAAGCCGGCGGCCCGCGTGCCGGGACGCGGCGGCCGCGATCTCCGGAGACGCCGAGCGCAGGAAGGGGTTGGTGTCGAGTTCGACGGCGATGGTCGATGGCACGGTTGGCCGGCCGGCGGCACGTGAGGCCGCATCGCGGGCCTTGCGCTCGGCGAGCATCGCGTTGCCGGGTTCCACCGCCTGCGCGAAGCGGATGTTCGACAGCGTGTACTCGTGGGCGCAGTAGACGCGCGTGTCGGGCGGGAGCGCGGCAAGCTTGGCGAGCGAGGCGAGCATCTGCGCGGGAGTGCCTTCGAAGAGCCGGCCGCAACCGCAGGCGAACAGCGTGTCGCCGCAGAACACGAATCCCTCGCCCACGTAGGCGATGTGCCCCGCCGTATGTCCAGGCACGTCCAGCACCGCGAGCTCCAGGCCGAGCCCGGGCACGGTGAGGCGATCGCCTTCGGCGAGCGTCGTGGTGAGCCCCGCGATGCGCTCTCCCGCGGGCCCGAAGACCTCGCACTTCCAGCGCGCCGCGAGTGCCGCGAGGCCGCCGACGTGGTCGCCGTGGTGGTGCGTGGCGAGGATCGCGGTGAGGGCAAGGCCGCGCGACTCGAGGAAGGCCTGCACGGGTGCGGCATCTCCCGGGTCGACGACCGCGGCGTTGCGGCCATCCTCGATGACCCACAGGTAGTTGTCCTCGAACGCGGCGACGGGGTGGATCTGCACCATGGACGCGAGTCTATTAGAATTGGCCCATGACGACCAACACGCTCGCCGGCTGGTTCGGCACGCCGCTCGGGGCCTACCTCCTCGCGAAGGAGCGCGCGTACCTGGACGACGTGACGCCGGACCTCTTCGGGTTCCACGCGCTGCAGCTGGGGCTGCCGCAATTCGACCTGCTGCGCGAGAACCGCATCACGCACCGCCTGGCGATAGACGCGGGCGAGGGCGCGAACGTGCGCGCCAGGTGCCACGAGTTGCCCATCGCCACGCAATCCATCGACCTCGCGCTGCTTCCGCACGTGCTCGAATTCGCGGAGGAGCCGCACGCCGTCCTTCGCGAGATCGACCGCGTGATGATGCCCGAGGGCCGTCTCGTCATCCTGGGCTTCAACCCGTGGAGCCTGTGGGGCCTGAGGAGCGTCATGGGCCCGGCACGCCACGAGACGCCGTGGAACGGCAAGTTCGTCTCGCTCCTGCGCGTGAAGGACTGGCTCGCACTCCTGGGCTTCGAGGTTTCCGCCGGCCGGCTCGTCTGCTACGTGCCGCCGGTGAAAAAGGAGAAGTGGCGCCGGCGCCTGGCGTTCATGGAACCCGCGGGCGATCGCTGGTGGGCAGTGGGAGGCGCGGTGTACATGCTCCAGGCCATCAAGCGCGTGCGCGGCGTGCGCCTGCTCACGCCGGCGTGGCACGAGGCGGTGGCCGCGAGAAGCGCGTGGCCCTGGTCGCCAAGCGCGAGGGCGCGGCCACACCGTCGCGCGCCGGTTCCCTGCGCGTCGTCAAGTGAGCGTGCCCCGCAGCGAAGCTGCCGCGGCAGCGGTCGAGATCTACACCGACGGCGCATGCAAGGGCAACCCCGGGCCCGGGGGGTGGGGCGCCCTGCTCACGTTCGACGGAAAGGAGCGCGAGCTCTTCGGCGGAGAGGATGCGACCACCAACAACCGGATGGAGCTCACTGCCGTGATCGAGGCGCTCTCCGCCCTCACGCGAGGAAGCCGCGTCGTGATCCACACCGACTCGCAGTACGTCCAGAAGGGCATTACGGAATGGATCCGCGGGTGGAAGGCAAAGGGCTGGCGCACCGCCGCGAAGACGCCGGTGAAGAACGTGGACCTCTGGAAGCGGCTGGACGAGCTGGCGTCGCGGCACGAGATCGACTGGAAGTGGGTGAAGGGGCACGCGGGGCACGACGGAAACGAGCGGGCCGACGCGCTCGCCAATCGCGGCGTGCCTTCCGGACCGGAATGAAGAGAGGAGCGGGAATGCGGGCAGGCGCCTTTCCGGCAGGGGACGCGGAGCCGCGATGAGGAGAATCGTCCTCGATACCGAGACCACGGGCCTCGACGCCTCGGAAGGGCACCGCGTGATCGAGATCGCGTGCGTGGAGCTCTTCGACCGGCGCCCGACGGGTCGCAATTTCCACCGCTACCTGAACCCGGGCCGCGAGATCGACCCGGGCGCGATCCAGATACACGGCCTCACCACGGACTTCCTCGCCGACAAGCCGCGCTTTCCCGACATCGCCGACGAGTTCGTCGAGTTCGTCGAGGGCGCGGAACTGCTCATCCACAACGCCTCCTTCGACGCAGGCTTCCTCGACGCGGAGTTCACCCTCATGGGCCGCCCGGGCATCGCGACGATCTGCCCCATCACCGACACGCTCGCGATGGCCCGCGAGATCCACCCGGGAAAGCGCAATTCGCTCGATGCCCTGTGCGAGCGGTACCAAGTGGACAATTCCACGCGCTCGCTGCACGGGGCCCTGCTCGACGCGCAGCTGCTGGCCGACGTCTGGCTCGCCATGACGCGCGGCCAGGACGCGCTCGACATCTCCCTCGAGGCCGCCTCCGATGCGCCTGCGGCCGCGGGTGAGCCCACGCGCCCGGCGCGCCTCGTCGTCGTGCGCGCGAGCGAAGAAGAGCTTTCCGCCCACGCCGAGATGTGCGAACGCATCGACAGGGAAAGCAAGGGCCGCTGCCTGTGGAAGCTCGCGGCGGCGCCCGGTGTGGGCACGCAGTGACGACTCCGCCCCGGCACAAGGACGAGTTGAACCGCCTGGCCGCGCGGCTCGTGGCGCTCGGCGCCATTCCCATCGCGGTGTTCTGCGGCGCCTTCGCCCTCGGGCGCGCGGTGCTGGGCGTGGACCAGCAGGGCCAGATGTGGACCTGGATGCTCTCGCTCGGCGCCGCGGTCGCCTCGGTGTTCGTGCTGGCCCGGCGCACGGCGCGCGTGTTCGACGGCGAGGTGCAGGTCATCCGCCAGGCGCTGCGCCACACCGCCTCCGGCGCGGGCGGGGCGGATCTTCCGGACCTCGACCAGCCCCTCGAGGGCCTCAAGCGGGAGGTGCTCGCGCTCGCCACCGACTTCCATGGCAAGGAACGTCGCCTGCAGGAGCGGCTCGACAACTCGCGCCAGCAGGTTTTCTTCCTGACCACCCACGATCCGCTCACGGGGCTGGCGAACCGGAAGACCCTCGAGGAGCGGCTCGAGTCCGCGCTCGACTCCGCGCGCAGCCTGGGCGCGGGCCACGCGCTCGTCTATGTCGACATCGACTTCCTGCACCGCATCAACGATGCGTTCGGGCACCTGGCGGGCGACGAACTGCTGCGCCGCCTCGTGCCGGTGCTCCAGGGCTGCCTGCGGCCGGAGGACCTCATCGCGCGCATAGGCGGCGACGAGTTCGCCGTGTTGATCGAGAACTGCAGCGCCGATTTCGCCCTGCAGACGGCGCTTCGCATCCGCGACGCGGTCCAGGCCTGGCAGTTCGAGTGGAGCGAGCACGCCTTCCAGGTGGGCGTGAGCGCGGGCGTGGTGGCGATCACCCGGCTCACGCCCAGCCTTTCGGCGATCTTCAACGAGGCCGACAGCGCCTGCTTCGCCGCCAAGGAGCAGGGCCGGAACCGCGTCGTGGCGTTCCACGAGGCCCAGGCCTCCCAGTACATGCGCCAGACGAGCCGCGGGTGGCTCAAGCGCATCAACGACGCCATCTCGGGCGGCGCCTTCACGCTCCTTTACCAGCCGATCGTGGCGATCACCGCCGCGAACGAGCTCGGCGCGCTCCCGCGCGTGGAGGCGCTGCTGCGCATGAGCGAAACGGGCGGGGAGCTGATCCTGCCCATGTCCTTCATCCCGGTGGCGGAGCGATACGACCTGATGCGCTCCATCGACCGCTGGGTGATCGAGCGCGCCTTCTCGGACTTCCGGCGGCTCGCCCGGGACCGGGGCGTGGAGCGCCCCGCGGAGTTCTCGATCAACCTGTCCGGCCACACGCTCTCCAGCCCGGAGTTCGGCGACTTCGTGCGCGAGTGCTTCGCCGAGTACGGCGTACCGCCCGCCTGCGTGTGCTTCGAGATCACCGAGACCGCGGCCATCGCCAACGTCGAGCGAGCCCGCGCATCCATCGAGGCGCTCCGGGCCTCGGGCGTGCGCTTCTGGCTCGACGATTTCGGCAGCGGGCTCTCGTCCTTCAACTACCTCAAGCACTTTCCCGTCGACGGGCTCAAGATCGACGGGCTGTTCGTGAAGGGCATCGCGAAGAACTACCTGGACTACGCGCTGGTCGAGGCCATCCAGAAGATCGCGCTGACGATGGGCCTCGCCACGGTCGCGGAGTGCGTGGAGAGCGAGGAGGTCGCGAGGAAGCTCCTCGCCATCGGCGTGCCCTGGGGGCAGGGATATCATCTCGGCCACCCGAGGCCTCTCGAGGCGGTTTTCACCTGGAGTTCCGGTTCGCCGTGACGCGGGTGCGGTCGGCGGGCTATAATTCGCGCCGAATCGGCGCCGCGACCCGGAGTGGGGCGCGGCGATCCACTCCCCCGAAGCACATACCCTGACGAGACGCCATGTCCCGAACCTGTCTGTTCATTGCCGCCGTTGCCGCGGCGCTCGCCATCTCGGCCCACGCGGCCGGCGATCCCGTCGCCGGCAAGCAGAAGAATTTCCAGTGCATGGGATGCCATGGCATTCCCGGCTGGAAGTCGGCGTTCCCGGAGGTCTACCACGTGCCCAAGCTCGGCGGGCAGCACGCTTCCTATCTCGTCGCCGCTCTCAAGCAGTACAAGGCCGGCGAGCGGGACCACGCGACCATGCGATCCATCGCCGCGAGCCTGTCCGAGAAGGACATGGAGGACATCGCGGCGTACTACGCGCAGTCGGCGGGCGGCGCGACGGTGGCCGGCAAATGAGGCCCGCCATGCGCATGCACGCACTCATCGCCCTCGCCGCCCTCGCCCTCGGCGGCCAGGTCCAGGCGGCAACGGGCAATGCCGCCACCGGCAAGAACAAGGCCGAACCCTGCAAGGCCTGCCACGGAGAGGCCGGCATCAGCGCGAGCCCCGAGTTCCCGAAGATCGCGGGGCAGCACGCGGACTATCTCGCCACGGCCCTGCGGCACTACAAGGCCGGAAAGCGCAAGAACGCCATCATGGCCGGCCAGGTCGCCAACCTGTCCGAGAAGGACATGGTCGACCTCGCGGCGTACTACGCATCGCAGTCCGGCCTCGCGATCAAGTACTGACGCGGCCCTGGCGGTACCGACGCGAGCCCGGCCATGCGCCGGGCTTGTCGTTTTTCGGTTGCGCTTGCGCCGTGGTCCGGCCGCGAATCACTGCCGGTGCTTGCGGGCGAGGCAGTCGAGGTAAGTGGCATTGTCGAACGCGGCCGCGTTGCGCTGCGCCTGCCAGAGCACCTCGGCAAGGCACTCCATGACGGCGTGCCGCGCCTCGTGCGCCGAGCCACGCTTCGCGGCGAGCGCATCCACGGCCTCGCGAATCCCCGGCGGCTGGTCGATCGAGACCTGCTCCGCGATGGCCAGGTGCAGGGCGAGGTGCAGGAAGGGATTGGACTCGCCGCCCTCCGGTTTCCATTCGCGATCGCGGAAACGCTCCGGATCGCCGAGCACTTCGTGGTACTCGGGGTGCTCCAGGACGATCGCGAGCGCCATCGTTTCGAGCGGCGCGAGCGCTTCTCCGGCCCGGGAGCGTGCCCACAGGCCGAAGAAGAAGTCGCGCACCTGGTCGCGGTCGGGGTTGAAAAGGCTCATTTCGGCAGCCGGGATCGCTTCGGCGCGGGCGGAGCGGCGAACTTCGCCTTGTCCTTGAACCCGCAGGGATCGCGCACGGGGCAGGCGCCGCACTTCGGAGAGCGCGCGACGCACGTGTAGCGGCCGTGCAGGATCAGCCAGTGGTGCGCGTGCAGGCGGTACTCCGGCGGTACGACCTCCAGGAGGCGGCGCTCGACCGCCAGGACGTCCTTGCCGGGAGCGAGCCCCGTACGGTTGCACACGCGGAAGATGTGCGTGTCGACCGCCATGGTCGCCTCGCCGAAGGCCACGTTCAGCACCACGTTGGCGGTCTTTCTCCCGACGCCGGGGAGCTTCTCGAGCGCCTCGCGCGTGCACGGGACCTCGCCGCCGTGTTCCGAAAGCAGCAGCCTCGACAGGCCGACCACGTTCCTCGCCTTCGTGCGGAAGAGCCCGATGCTCCTCACGTACCCGGCGAGGCCCTCCTCGCCCAGCGCGACCATGGCCTCTGGGGTGCGCGCCACGGGAAAGAGACCGCGCGTGGCGAGGTTCACGCTCCTGTCGGTGGCCTGCGCCGAGAGCACCACGGCCACCAGCAGTTCGTAGGGCGTGGCGAACTCGAGCTCGCTCCTCGGCTCGGGGTCCGCGTCGCGCAGGACGCGGAAGAACCGCTCGCGCGCGGCGGGCTTCATCCTTCGCGCTCGAGCATCCGGGCGGCGTGCTCGGCGGCCTCGCGCGCCAGCCGCGCTGCGCGGAACCCGTGCCGTTGCCGCGAGAGGTCCGGATCGGGAAGCGCGGGGACGGGCACGAGCGCGATGCAGTCCACGGGGCAGGGGGGAATGCACAGCTCGCATCCGGTGCACCAGCCGGCGATCACCGTGTGCATGAGCTTCGACGCGCCGACGATGGCGTCCACCGGGCAGGCCTGGATGCACTTCACGCAGCCGATGCACTGCGATTCGTCGATCAAGGCGACACGGGGCGGGAGAAACTCGCCGCGGGTTGCGTCGAGCCGCTTCGCGGGGCGCCCGAGCAGCGCCGCGAGTTTCGCGACGCCCTCGTCGCCACCGGGCGGGCATTGGTCGATGTCCGCTTCCGCGTTCGCGATCGCCTCCGCATAGGGCCGGCAGCCCTCGTAGCCGCACTTCGCGCACTGCGTCTGCGGCAGCAATGCGTCGATGCGCGTGGCGAGCGGGCTCACGCGAGGTCTTCCTTCGCGAGGCGGTGCCAGGGCAGCCCGGTTTCCGAGGCGATGCCCTCGTGCGCGATGCGGCCGCGCCAGATCAGCACTCCGGCCCTCAAGCCCGCATCGTCGGCGAGCGCCCGCGTGATGCCCTTGCCGGCGAGGGTGCGGACATAGGGCAGGGCCGCGGCCGACAGGGCCGCCGCACTCGCGCGCGCCACCGCCGAAGGCATGTTGGAAACGCAGTAGTGCACCACGCCCTCGTCCACGAACGTGGGGTCGGCGAACGAGGTCGGGCGCGAGGTCTCGGCCACGCCGCCGGCGTCGATCGAGACGTCGACGATCACGGATCCCGGCTTCATGCGCGCGACGAGGGAACGAGGCAGCAGCTTCGGCGTCGGCGCGCCGGGAACGAACACCGCGCCCACGACGAGGTCCGCATCCAGGGCATGCCGCTCGATGTTCGCGGGGGTCGCGAGCTCTGCGTCCACGCCGCCGCCCAGGCGCGCGGCCAGCGCCTCGCGGGTGGCCGCCGAACGCGTGAGGACGGTGACCTTCGCGCCCATGCCCGCGGCTACGATGGCGGCATGGGTTCCCGCGTGTCCGCCGCCGAGCACCAGCACGCGCGCGGGATCGGCGCCGGGGCAACCCGAGAGCAGCGTGCCGTTGCCTCCCTCGGGCATCGTGAGGAGCTGGGCGCCCACCTGGATCGCGAGCCGCCCGGCGATGACCGACATGGGAGCGAGCATCGGAAAGGCGCCATCGCGGTCGCGCACCAGTTCGTAGGCGATCGCCGTGACGCCCCGCGCAGCGAGGCCGCTCGCACGCTCGGGCGCTCCCACCAGCTGCTGGAAGCCGAAGACCGCGGTGTCGGCGGCGAGCCCGGGCCATTCGCCGGGCAGGACCTCCTTCACCTTCACGACGAGCCCGGCTTTCCACGCTTCTGCGGGATCCACGATTGCCGCGCCTGCAGCCGCGTAGGCGTCATCGCCTGCACCGATGCCGCGGCCCGCCCCGGAGGCGACACGCACCTCGTGGCCGTCGAGGGCGAGCGCGCGAACGGCGCCCGGATCGAGCCCGACGCGTCGCTCGCCTTCCTTCGATTCGCGGGGAATGCCGATGCGCATCGGGGCAGCCGGCGCGGCCTCGGGTCAGCCCCGGAGCGCGCGCCGCGACTCGGCGATGAGCCCGGGGCCGCGATAGATGAAGCCCGTGTAGAGCTGCACGAGGCTGGCGCCCGCCTCGATCTTCGCCTTCGCGTCGCTTCCGGAAAGGATGCCGCCGACGCCGATGAGGGGGATCCGGCCGGCGATCTGGCTCGAGAGCTTGCGCAGAACCTCCGTCGAGCGCGCGAACAGCGGCCGCCCGGAGAGTCCCCCGGCCTCGGCGGCGTGGCGGTGGCCCTCGACGCCCGCACGGTCCGTGGTCGTGTTGGTGGCGATCAGCGCGTCGACGCGGTGCTGCAGCGCGAGATCCGCCACGGCGCCGATCTGCTCGTCGTCCAGGTCCGGAGAGATCTTTACCGCGAGGGGCTTCCTGCGACCGGTCCGGCCGGCCAGGGCGTCGCGCCTCGCCATGACGCTCGCCAGGAGCTCGTCCAGCCTTTCCCGGGACTGCAGGTCGCGCAGGTTCTTCGTGTTGGGCGACGAGATGTTCACCGCCACGTAGCTCGCGCGTTCGTACACCGCGTCCAGGCACGCGAGGTAGTCGTCGGCGGCGCGGTCGAGCGGCGTGTCCGCGTTCTTGCCGATGTTGATGCCGAGCACGCCGCGGTAGGACGAGCGCTCGACGTTGCGCAGGAGCTCCTCCACGCCGACGTTGTTGAACCCCATGCGGTTCACGATCGCCTCGTCGGGCACCAGCCGGAAGAGCCTCGGCCTGGGATTGCCGGGCTGCGGGCGCGGCGTGACGGTGCCGACCTCGAGGTGGCCGAAGCCCAGGGCCGCGAGCGCGTCCAGGTACTGCGCGTTCTTGTCCATTCCCGCGGCGAGCCCCACGGGGTTCGGGAAATCGATCCCCATCACCGTGCGGCCCTCGCCGTGGTCCGAGCCCGCGCCGAGGAGCGCCACCGCCGGGCCGAGCGCGCACATCGACTTGAGCGCGAGGTCGTGCGCGGTTTCGGGGTCGAGCCGGAAGAGGGCGCTCCTGGCGAGGCGATAGAGCATCAGCGGCCCCGCGCGGGCCGGCGGGATCTCATCGCAGGCGCTTCCATTCCCCGCGGGAGAGCCCCTCGATCGGACGGAACTCGCTCTTGTAGGCCATCTTGCGGCTCTGCGCGATCCAGTAGCCCAGGTAGACGTAGGCGAGCCCGCGGCTCCGGGCTTCCTCGATCTGCCAGAGCACGTTCCAGGTGCCGAAGCTCGCCTTCTCCACGAGCGGGTCGAAGAAGGTGTAGACCGACGACAGCCCGTCGGCCAGTTCGTCGACGACGGACACCATGCGCAGCCTCCCCGCCTCGCGGAACTCCACGAGGGAGGTGGCGACGTTGGACTGGAGCAGGAAGTGCGCGTACTGCTCGCGGCTGTCGTGGTCCATCCCGCCGCCCCGGTGCCGCTCGCCCTGGTAGAGGCGATAGAGCGCGTAGTGCTCGGCACTGAACCTGAGCTCGCCGTGGCGCGCCTCCAGGCCCGCGTGTCGTTTCCAGGCGCGGCGCTGCGAGCGGCTGGGCTCGAAGTCCGCGGCCACCACGCGCACCGGCACGCACGCCTGGCAGTGGTCGCAGTAGGGGCGGTAGGTGAAGGCGCCGGAACGCCGGAAGCCGGCGGAGACGAGGGAGCCGTAGGTGTCGGTGTCGATCAGGTAGCTGGGCGTGGCCACCTGCGAACGCGCGAGCCGCCCCGGCAGGTAGCTGCACGGGTAGGGTGCGGTCGCGTAGAACTGCAGGTTCGCTAGGGGGAGGTCGTTGAGCTTTGCCATGCTTCCTCGGTGGCCGGCCAGCGCCTGCCGGTCGGACGACATTGTATCGACTCGGCCAGGAGCTGCGCGAACTCGCGGCGCGGGATCTCGCGCGCGCCCAGGGATGCCAGGTGCCGCGTGGCCTGCTGGCAGTCGATCACGCGCACCCCCAGCGCCTTCACGCGCCCGACCAGCTTCACGAGCGCCACCTTCGAGGCATCGGGCTCGCGCGTGAACATCGACTCGCCGAAGAAGGCGCCTCCCAGCAGCAGGCCGTAGAGCCCGCCCGCGAGCTCGCCGTCCTTCCACGATTCGACCGAATGCGCGTAGCCCAGCTCGTGCAGGCGCGTGTAGGCCCGCACCATGTCCGGGACGATCCAGGTCCCGGGCTGGCCGTCGCGCGGCGCGGCACACGCCGCGATGACCTCCCGGAAAGCGGTGTCGAAGCGCGTCTCGAAGTCGCCCCGGGTCACCGCCCTGCGCAGCGAACGCGAGACCTTCAACTCCTCGGGGAAGAGCACCATGCGCGGATGCGGCGACCACCACAGGATCGGCTCGCCTTCGGAAAACCAGGGGAATATCCCCTTCGCGTAGGCGTCGACCAGGCGCTCCGCGGAAAGGTCCGCGCCGGCGCACAGCAGGCCGTTGGGCGAGCGCAGCGCCTTCGAGACGGGCGGGAAGGGATCCCGCGGGCGAAGGAAGGGGATCACGCGACGCTACGCCCGCGGCCCCCCGGTCAGCATCGCGCCCACTGCGAGCTGTAGTGGGCGAGTTCCCGCACGACCGCGCGATCCTGGACGCCGCTCTTCGCCCGGTCTCCCATCTCGAGCTGCAGGCGGAAGCCGAACTTCCGGAAGAACGTCTCGAACATCTCGCCGCCGAAGGTGCCCACGGCAGCCAGCTCGTCCCTGGTCGCGTCGTGCTCGAGCAGGATCGTGGCCAGAGGCTGCGGGGCCGGTCCCGCCACGACGCGCGCCCCGGCCGCCGGGTCGTAGACGCTGCGGTCCGAACAGCAGGTGATCACCTTGCCGGGGCCCGCGACCGGGCTCGGCCCGTCGCGATAGCCGATGAAGCTCACCTGGCGCGTGGGATAGGTGAGCTTGTGCGCGCAGATGGCCGAGTAGGCCACGATCGCCTTGCGCGGCCCGATCCCGCCTTCCCAGCGATAGGCGCCCCCGGCCTCGGTGCGCAGATCGATCCCGCCGGCGGCCGGGCCGGCCAGGTGCAGGAGAAAGCAGGGCGTGGCCGCGAAGGGATAGTCGAAGACGTAGTTGACGCCGACCCGCAGCGACTCCGCGCGGATCGGCTGCTGCCGTTCGTCGACGAGCAGCGCGCGCCGGTACAGGCGGGCCTTGAGGCTCGCCGCGTCGGCGGCCGTGGGGAGCGTGGTCGCGGCCGCGGACGCGGCGCACAGCTTGACGAAATCCCGGCGTTCCATGCGCCGAAGATAGCAGACTCCTAGCCGGCGCTGGAGGGGGGCTGCACGCGGTACCACGCGGCGTAGAGGGCGGGAAGGAAGACGAGGGTGAGCACCGTGGCCACCAGGAGCCCGCCCATGATCGCCACCGCCATGGGGCCGTAGAAGGCGCTGCGCGCGAGCGGGATCATGGCCAGCACCGCCGCGGCCGCCGTGAGCATGATCGGGCGGAAGCGGCGCACGGTCGCATCGACGATGGCGTCCCACGGCTCGCTGCCCTCGCGGATGTCGTGCTCGATCTGGTCCACGAGAATGACGGAGTTGCGCATGATCATGCCGGCGAGGGCGATGGCGCCGAGCATCGCCACGAAGCCGAACGGAACCCGGAAGATGAGCAGGGCTGCGGTCACGCCGATGAGCCCCAGGGGCGCGGTGAGCAGGACCATCGCGAGGCGCGCGAAGCTCTGCAGCTGGAGCATGAGCGCCGTGACCATCACCAGGACCATGACGGGGGCCACGACCGCGATGGAGCGTTGTCCCTTGGCGGAGTCCTCCACGGCGCCTCCCGTCTCGATCCGGTAGCCGAAGGGAAGTCGCGCGCGCAGGGCCTCGAGCTTCGCGTTCACCTGCGCGCTCACCACCGGGGCCTGGATGCCGTCCTTGATGTCGGCGCGAACCGTGATGAGGGGCAGCCGGTCGCGGCGCCAGTAGACGCCCTGCTCGAAGCCATGGGAGAGGTCGGCGAGTTGCGCAAGCGGCACGGTGCGCCCGCGCCCCACGGGAACCGCGAGGTCCTTCAGCAGCCCCACCATGCGCCGCTCGCTCTCGACGCCGCGCACCACGACGTCGACCTGCTTGTCGTGCTCGCGCCACGTGGTCACGGCCAGGCCGGAGATCACGGTGCCCACGTATTGCGCCAGTTCCTGGGTCGACACGCCCAGCGCGCGCGCGCGGCCCTGGTCGAGCGTGAGACGGATTACGCGGCTCGCCTCCTCCCAGTCGAACTGCACGTCGTGCGTCCAGGGGTTGGCGCGCATCGCTGCCGCCACCTCGTCGGCGATGCCTCGGATGGCCGCCTTGTCCTCCCCGATCACGCGGAACTGGACCGGGAAGCCCACGGGCGGGCCGTTCTCGAGGCGGTTCACGCGGCCGCGCAGCTCGGGGAAGTCCTGCTCGAAGATCTCCAGCAGCCGGCCGCGCACGATCTCCCGCGACTCGTTGTTGGAGGTGTTCACGATGAACTGCCCGAAATTCGCGGCGGCGAGCTGCTGGTCGAAGGGCAGGTAGAAGCGCGGGCTGCCGCTGCCCACGTAGCTCACGAAGTTGTCGATGTTGTCCCGGAGCAAGGGCTCGGTCATGAGGATCTTCTCGAGCTTTCTCACCTGGGCCTCGGTCGCCGGGAAGGAGCTGCCCTCGGCGAGGCGCAGGTCCACGATGAGCTCCGGCCTGCTCGCGGCGGGAAAGAACTGCTGCTGCACGAAGCGGAAACCGAAGAGCGACGCCGCGAAGGCTCCGGCCGTCACGCCGATCACCAGCCAGCGGCGGGCCACGCTCCACTCCACGAGGCGCCGGAAGCGCAGGTAGAAGGGCTTGCGGTAGACCGCGCCCTCGTCCGCGCCCGCGCCGTGCCTGCGGAAGTCCGGCAGGAGCTTGTAGCCGAGGTAGGGCACGAAGACGACCGACACGACCCAGGAGACCAGGAGCGCGATCGTCGCGACGGCGAAGATCGAGACCGTGTATTCCCCGGTCGAGGATCGCGCGAGCCCGATGGGCAGGAACCCCGCGGCCGTCACGATGGTGCCGGTGAGCATCGGCATCGACGTGGACGTGTAGGCGAAGCTCGCCGCCCGCACGCGCTCCCATCCCTGCTCCATCTTCACGACCATCATCTCCACGGCGATGATGGCGTCGTCCACCAGCAGGCCAAGCGAGATGATCAGGGCGCCCAGGGAGATCTTGTGCAGGTCGATGCCCGCCTGGTACATGAACAGGAAGGTGACCGCGAGCGTGAGCGGTATCGTGAGCGCCACGATGAGGCCGGTGCGAAAGCCCAGCGAGAGGAAGCACACCAGCAGGACGATGCCGACGGCCTCGGCGAGGGCGCGCGTGAACTCGCGCACGGAACGCTTCACGGTCGCCGGCTGGTCGTTCACGCGATCGAACTCCAGGCTCACGGGAAGCCCCGACCGGATGCGGGCGAGCTCCCCGTCGAGTGCCTTGCCCAGGGCGATGATGTCGCCGCGCGGGATCATCGACACGGCGATGCCCACGGCGTCCTTGCCCATGAAGCGCATCTTCGGCTGCGGCGGATCGGCGAAGCCGCGCGTCACGGTGGCGAAGTCCCCGACGCGGAACAGGCGCCCGTTGGCGCGGATGGGCACTTCCCGCACGCTCTCCACGGAATCGAGCGCGCCGCTCGCGCGCACGTGGATGCGCTCGGTCGCGGTCTCGAAGCTGCCCGCCGAGGCGACGGCGTTCTGCTGGGCGAGGGCGGCGAAGATCACGGCGGGCTCGATCCCGAACGTCGCGAGCTTCGCATTCGCGATCTCCACCCGGATCTGCTCGTCCTGCTCGCCCACGAGCTCCACCTTCGCGACGTCCCGGACCTGGAGCAGGTCGCTCCTGATCCGGTCGGCCGTCTCCTTCAGCTTCGCGTAGTCGAAGCCGTCGCCGGTCAGCGCGAAAATGTTGCCGAACGTGTCGCCGAACTCGTCGTTGAAGAACGGGCCCTGGATCCCCGCCGGCAGGCGGCTGCGGATGTCGCCCACCTTCTTGCGGACCTGGTACCAGGTGTCCTTGATCTCGTCGGGCCGCGAGGAGTCCTTCACGAAGACGAAGATCACCGACTCGCCGGGCTTCGAGTAGCTGCGCAGGTGGTCGAGCCGCGGGGTTTCCTGGAGTTTCTTCTCGATGCGGTCGGTGAGCTGGCGCTCGACCTCGCCGGCGGAAGCGCCGGGCCAGTTGGTGCGCACCACCATCAGCTTGAACGTGAAATCCGGGTCTTCGGCCTGGCCGAGGTTCAGGTACGAACCGACGCCGATCGCGCCAAGGACCAGCATGATGTAGAGCACCAGCGTCTGGTGCGAAAGCGACCATTCGGAGAGGTTGAAGTGCTTCGCCATGGCCGGCGATCAGCGGGCGGCGGGGACGCCGGCAAGGCGCACCTGCTGGCCCTCGCGCAGCTTGTGCACGCCGGCCGAAACCACGACCTCGCCGCCGGAGAGCCCGGAGAGAATCGTCGCGCCGTCCTCCCGGTAGCGGCCCACCTCCACCTTGCGCCGCGCCACGCGCGACGAACCCGGGTCGACGATCCACACCGCGGCGGCCTCGCCGTCGCGGACGAGCGCCGAGATCGGGAGCACGACGAGACTGCCGTCCTGCGGCTGCTGCAGCACCACCGTGGCGCTCATGCCCGGACGCGCGCCGGGGGGAACGCGGGCGGCCGCAACGCGCACCGCGAAGGTCCGCGTCGTCGCATCGGCGCCGCCGGCGATCTCGCGGATGCGCCCCGGGAAACGATTGGCGGGGTCGGCCCACAGGAAGATCGCCACGTCCTGGCCCCTGCGGATGCGCCCCACCTCGCTTTCGGGCGCATGGATCACGACTTCCATCTCGCCGTCCCGGGCGAGCCGGAGGATGGGCTGTCCCGCGGCCACCACCTGGCCGGGCTCCGCGGTTACGGACACCACCACGCCGTCGGCGTCGGCGACGAGGGTCGTGTAAGCCTCCTGGTTCTCCGAAAGGGCAGCCTGGGAGCGCGCCTGCTCGACGCGCGCGCCGGCGGCGGCGTGGGCAGCCTGCCGGGCGTCATAGGCGGACCGGCTGATGAACTTCTTCGCGAGCAGGTCTCCGGCGCGGTCGAACTCCGCGCGCGCCAGGGCGTAGTCCGCCTCGGCGGAAGCGAGCTGCGCCTGCGCCGCCTGTGCGGCGAGCGCCGCATCGCGCGGGTCGAGGCGGGCGAGCGGCTGGCCCTTCACGACCCGGGCGCCCGCGTCGGCGAGCCGCGCGGCGATCTTGCCGCCGATGCGAAAGGCGAGGTCGGTTTCCACGCGCGCGCGCAGCTCTCCCGAGTAGGCGTCGCGTCCGGATACTGCGCCCGGCGTGACGACCACGGTGAGCACCGGCCGGATCGGATCCTGCGCCGGGGGTGCGTCGCTGCAGGAGGCGAGCAGCGACGCCGCGATGGCGGCGAAAGCAGCAAAGGCGGCAGCACGGATCATCGCGGTCTCCTCGCGGCGTGGTGAGCCGTCATGCCGTCCATGGATCCCTTCCACAGGGCTCGCAGGGCCTGTTCGACCTCGCGCTCGTAGTCGCGCCGGAACATCGCCAGCTCGGCGCGCTCCATGGCCGAGCCGAAACGCTCTATCGGGTGGAGGAGCTGCCACAGCCCCACGATGAGTCCATAGCTGTGCTGCAGGAGCGTGATGCCTTCGCCCGTTCGCAGGGCGGGGAAATGGTGCTCGAGACCGTCGCCGGCCTTCCTGAGCACCTGCGCCACGCGGACTTTGAAGGCGACGGCGGACTCCGTGGGTATGTCGCGGTCCATGAGGCCGAAGCAGCGGCTGGTGAGCGCGAGGTAGCCCGGAACGCGCACGAGGTTTGCCCTCGTGACGGCCCAGACCTCGTCGAATCCGGCGGGCTTCGTCGCTTCGAGGAGTTCCATGAGCTTGTCGAAGTAGCGCGTCACGTGCCGCTCGTGGAGGCAGAGCAGCATCTCCTCCTTGCTCGGAAAGTAGAGGTAGACCGTTCCCTTGGCGAGCCCCGCGGCCTCGGCGACTTCCGCCACGCTCGCCATGCGGTCCGGATGCTCGAGAAAGAGCGCTTCGGCGGCGTCGAGCAGGGCGTGCCTGCGATCCTCCTTGTCCTGCGCGGCGATGGCGCGCTGCGTGACGGCCATAAATGACTCCCGGTCAGTGAACGCGCACCGTAGGTGACCGCGGGTCATTTGTCAATCCGATCGCGGAATGACGGTACTATCCGCACTGCCGCCTGCGATCCCGCGGGCGGCCTCGAACATCCAAGAAGCCGCGTGGCACGTAACCGCCGGCAGCATTCCAACCTGGGAGCGTGAACCATGAGTCGATCGGGGGAAGCGGATGATCCGCGTCGCAGGCTGCTGGTCCAGGCGCTGGCGGCCGGGTTCTTCAGCGGGGGCGTGGCCGGAACTGATGCCCTCGCGCAGATCCTCGGCAAGGCGCCCTCCAAGTTGCCTCCCGGACGGTCGATCTACCGGCTCTCGGGCGAGGTGATGGTGGACGGCAAGCCCGCCACGCTGGACACCAAGGTCGGGGGGCGTTCGACGCTGGAGACGGCCCGGAACAGCGAGATCGTCTACGCCGTGGGCCAGAGCGCGTTCATCCTGCGCGGGGAAAGCCGCGTCGTGCTCGAGACCGCGCAGTCGGACTCGCTGATCCTGACGGGACTGCGGCTGCTCTCCGGGAAGATCCTCTCGGTATTCGCGGCCAAGCGTCCCATGCAGCTGCGGGCGGCGACCGCCACCATCGGCATCCGCGGCACCGGCGTCTACATCGAGGCGGACCCGGAGCAGACCTACTTCTGCACCTGCTACGGCGTGGCGCAGGTCACCTCGACGACGGATCCGGAAAGCGAGGAAACGGTCGCGGCCCAGCACCACGACCGCCCGCTCTACATCGTGAAAGGAGCGCCCGCCGGCAAGAACATCCGCGAGGCGCCGTTCATCAACCACACCGACCAGGAGCTGATGCTGATCGAGGCGCTGGTGGGGCGCACGCCGCCTTTCATCTTTCCGAAGGGCGACTACGTCGGGCCGCGGCGCAACTACTGATCGACGCTCCGCGCGCGTAGCCGTGCGCCCCTGGCTAGAGCGGGGCGCCGGCGAGAATCCAGTTCAGGAACAGGTCGTACTTCTCGCGCGCCGGGTTTCCGGGCGCCGTGCTCGTGTCGAACCCGGCCACCAGGTTGCCGCTGTGGTGCTTGCCCGAGGGCTTGCGCAGCAGCGGGCTTGCCGCGACATCGGTGAAATTGATCCGGCTGCGCACTTCCGCGTGGAACCAGGCGTCGTCGGTGGCGTCGACCAGGGCGTCGCCGTTGCGATCGACGTTCGTGTAGAAGACCGGCGGGCGCGGAAGGCTGCCCGTTGCGCTGTGGCAGGTGGTGCAGGTGGGCTGCATCGCCGCCTTGATGTCGGCGAAGCGCACCGCGGCCGGTTCCGGCGAAAGCGTGGCATCCACGACGATCTGCAGGGTCGCCGGCGCGCTTTGCACGGGCCCGTTGCTCGCGACCAGCTGTATGGCCCATGAGCCCGCGGAAGCGGCGCTGAACGTCGGCTGCGAGGTGTTCGCGTCGGCGAGGCTGGCTCCCGGGGGGCCGGAGACGATGGTCCATGCGAAACCCGTGGCGTAGAGGCTGCCCGCCGCCGAGAGCCGGGTCGCTCCCGGACGGACGACGCGCCCCGGGCCGGGATCGGCCAGGGGCCGGCTGCCGGGCATGGGAACCGCGCCCGCGGCATCGCGCACCGCGAAGCCCTGGCCCTCAAGGAAGGTCGCGAACGCCGACGGCCCCGCCGAACTCCAGAACGCGTCGAAGACGATCTTCGCAAGCGGCATGTTGCCGCGATCGAGTACGTGGACCTTCGCCCGGTCGGCGAACTGGCGGAACTTCTCCCAGGTCGCAAAATCGAGGTCCGACTGCGCACCGGTCCCGCGCATGAGGTGGCACGTCCGGCACGCCGGCGCGACGACCTGCTGGTAGAGCGTCGTCTGTCCCGCGGCCTGCCACGAGGGGGGCACGAAGGTGTCGGAGAACGTCGCCCCCGGCATCCCGTCGCCGCCGTAGAACGACTTGAGCATCGCAGCGGCGCTGCCCTGCCATTCCTGCGCCTCGGCGGGGCGCCGGCAGGCATCCTCGGCAAGCGCGGAGGGCGCGGGCAGGGGGTAGGAGCACAGGATCATCCGGTTGATGGCCTTGAAGGCCGCTTCCTGTTCTGCCCGCGTGAAGCCTGCCGCGGAGGAGAAGTCGAAGGCGTCGACCTCGAAGGGGTGCAGCCGCGCTTCCACGTCGCCGCGCGCCTGGGAGACGGAATTGCGCACGAGGTTGAAGCGCGGCTTGCCCGTGGCGTCCGGCGGCGTGAGCGCATCGGCACGGCCGCCGTGGCAACTGATGCAGGGCCCCGGCATCGCCTTCGGGCCGCGGCCGTCCAGGTCGACCGCGATCTCGCGCGCACCGGTGACCGCGTTGAAATTGAAGAACTTGGCGAAGGAAGTCCCGCCGGCCGGGCCGGGGCTGAACTCGATGCCGTTCACGCCGATGAGGTGACGCGTGTCGCGGGCCACCGCGGCGTCGAGATTGAGCGTGGAGTAGGTGTAGCCGGCGGCGGCCTCGACGAGGTAGTTCTCCACGACGAAGGCGAGCGTGCCGTCCGCGTTCTGCCGGGCGGTCATCCGGCGGCCGTAGCCGAGGTCCCGCCGGTCGCCGAAGACCACGTTCGCCTGCGAGCCGGAGCCGGTGTCGAAGCCGTTGGCCGCCTTCCACTTGGCGAGCGTGTCCTTGGCGTTCAAGGGGTCGATCGCCGCGTAGTAGGCCTGCGCGTAGGCGGCGGTGTCGGTCTGCAGCGTGCCGTCGGCCTGCTTCTGCGGATTGGGAAAGAGCAGGAATCCGTCCGGCCCCGTGACCGTGGCCGGAGGCGCGGGAATGCTCGGGCGAATGTCGCCGGGGCTGCCGCCTCCGCCGCAGGACGAGAGGACGAGCACAACCGCGATGGCGCAGCCGAGGGCGGCAGGAAGTCTGGATGGCATGCGCGAATCCCCTAGAAACGCATCAGGTACAGGATGGAATACTGGTTCACGATGTAGCTCGACGTGCCGGAATTCTCCGGGCGCAGGAGCGGGGTCGTCTGCACGCGCCGGAAGGAGAAATCGAGCGAGTCGCGCGGACCGAGCGGCCGGTTGAATCCGGAGCGTGCCGATGAGCATCCGGGCCTCGGCGCGGTAGGCGAAGTAGTCGCCCGTGTCGAAGGCGTCGTCGCGCACGAGGACCTCGGCGCTGTTCAGGTTCGCGAGCGAGCCCAGGCCCGAGGAGAAGGTGTCGCCGCGGCGATACTCGCCGGCGAGGTAGGCGGTGCCCGCGGTTCCCAGCGAATAGTCGACGTTGAACTTCGCCGCGTAGTCGCGGCCCTCGAAGACCGCGCTCTCGGCGCGGCGCCAGTTGGCCCCGACTTCTCCGAAGACGTCGATGCGGTCGGTCAGCGAGCGGCGCGCGTTCACGCCGGCGGACAGGCGGCTGCCGCTGCGCAGGCGCGATTCGTAGCCGTCGATCCAGGCGCGCGCGAAGAGCGCGTAGGTGACGGATTCGAAGTCTCCCGAGGCACGGTACTGCAGTTCGCCCTGCAGGCCGCCCGAGGTCCGGCCGAGGCCGGTGTAATCGTGGAACTTGTCCACGTTCAGGAACACGGTCGCCACGGCGCGCGCGTTCGCGTTGATGGGGAAGGTTCGGCTTGCATTGAGGCCGAAATTGAAGACCTGGTCCGTGAGTTTCTCGCCGGCGAGGCGCCCGCGCCCGACGTTGTCGTCGAAGGAGTAGCCGAGCTCGACGCCGACCGGGTCGGCGAACGGCATCCAGGACCAGGAATCGGGCCAAGCGGGAAGCCTGCCGCCGAGATCCTGCGACAGCAGGAACCGGATCGACTGCGCGGTGCCCGGGCCCGACGAGCGCTCGCCCTGGTAGTCGAAGCCGAGCCGCAGGCCGCGCTTCCACAGGAAGTCGGCCCCGACGCCGAAGAGGAGCGAGTTGCGGCTCGACCCGGCGGGCGTGACGGAATAGACGAGGCCGCCGGCCTGGTCGGCGTAGCTGAGCGAGGCGGAGCGCCCGCTGTCCAGCTCGCGGCGATACTCCAGCCGCAGCCTCGGGGCGGCCCAGCCGAAGTCCGTCTCGTGGCGCGTCTCCAGGCGCAGGCCGGCGGCCGCCTGCGTGCTGCGCAGCGTCTGCTCGTGGAAGGTGAGCGCGTTCACGCCCGCGCCGGATTCCGTCGACCGCTTGAGGCGATCCGAGGTGAAGTCGATCCGGCCATAGGGGGAGAAGAGGATGCCTTCACGCCGGAACTCGTAACCCGCGGCGACCGACCCGAAGACCTGGTCGCCCTTGCGCCGGCCGGTCGCGAATTCGCCTACGGACTCGACGTATCGGTCGCTGTCGAGGTCGAGCTTGCCGAACCCGAGCACGGCATCGACGAAGGTGCTGCCGGTCGGCTGGTAACTGCCGTACCCCGCGAAGAAGCTGCCGCGCGACGTGTTCTTCGAGCCGTCCGTGCCGATGTCGGTTTCGTCGCGGCCGTAGCCCAGGCCAAGGCCGAGCACCAGCCGGTCGCTCATGCGCCGGTCGGCGCCGACGGAGAGGCCATCGGTGCTGAATCGCAGGTCCGCGTTCTCCCCTTCGGCGCCGCGCTTGCCGAACTGGGCGAGGCCCCCCAGCCAGACGTTGGTGCCGGCCCTGAATCCCGCCGATCCCGCGCCGCCGCCGGAGTTGCCGGACAGGTCTATCGTGTGCGACGTGGCCGCGCTCACGAGGGAGCCCGCGAGAACGGTCTGCAGGAACCCGGAGGAGGCGAGCTTCGGCTGCGAAGCGCCATCGGTGAGCGATGCCCGCACGAACCCGGAGCCGGGCAACTGGCCACCGAACGCGAACAGGTCGGCCGCCGCGGCCCGGGCGCGCGCGGAAGGCTGGGCGGAAGGGGGCGCTGCCGAGGTCTTCGGGGCCGCGGGAGTTTCGGTCGCGGAGGTGGTCGGGCCTGTGCGCAGCGACTCCATCCGGCGCTGGAAGTTGGTGAGCTGCGTCCGCGAGAATCGACGGGCCGTCTGCGCCTGGGCGTCGACTATGCCGACGACCGTCCTGTCCTGGGACGGGTCCGGCCGGCCGACCACGGTGACCGTGACGAGGCCGGGCTCGGAAGTCCCGACGTTGCCGAACGCGGCGTAGGTGAAGGAGTCGGCGCCGAAGAAGTTGTGCCGAGGCGTATAGGTGACTTTGGTGCCGTTGACGGCGATGGTGCCGTGGGCTGGCGCCTTCGGGATCGAGACGCCGGTGATGCCGGAGCCGGTGATGAACGGCCGCAGGTCCATCGTCGCCGGCGTGTTGAGGGCAACCGTCATGGAAGCCGCGGCCGCCGAGGGCTTGAAGGACGCCACGGTGAGGTTCACGGTGCCGGTCATGGAAGTGCCGCCCGCGCTCGTGGCCGTGTAGGTGAAGCTGTCCGTCCCGGAGAAGCCGACGGCGGGCGTGTAGGTGACGACGCGAGATCCGGGCGGCGGCGTGGACACCAGCCCGTTGGTCGGCAAGGAGACGATGCTCACCTGCGTGAACGTTCCCGCGACCGGGAGCGTGATCGGCGTGGCGGTTTCGAAAGGTACGGAAACCTGGAGGTCGGTCGCCGTCGGCGGCGGCGGGTTCACGGTGATGTTCACCATGCCCGGCGCCGACGTGCCGCCCGGGCCGGTGGCGGTGATGCGGAAGCTGTCGGGCCCGAAATAACCCCTTCGCGGCGTGTAGGTCAGGGACGAGGGCGTGACTTCCAGCGTGCCGTTCGCGGGCGGTGTCGAGATGGCGTAGCTGGTCACGAACCCCGAGATGATCCTGGCGAGATCGATCGTCGTCGTGGTCTCGTACGGGACGACTATGGTCACGTTGTTCGTGACCGGCGAGTCGGTGTAGTTCAGGGTGACCGTCGCCGGGGCCGAATTGCCGCCCAGGCCCGTGGCCTGGTAGGTGAAGGTGTAGCGGCCGGTCGCGCCGGGGGAGGGCGTGTAGGTCGCGATGAAGCCCGCGATGGATACCGCGCCGGCCGCGGGCGGCGTGACGACCGACACGCTGGAGAACACGCCACTTACGGCGACGGAGAGGTCGATAGGCGTCGGCATCGTCGACGACACGCGCACGTTGATCGGCCCGGCCGTGGGCGGAGGCGGCGCCGAGACCGTGACGCTCACCGTCGCGGAGCCCGAGGTGCCGCCGGCGTTGGTGGCGGTGTAGGTGAAACTCGCGGGGCCCACGTAACCGGCCGTGGGCGTGAAGGAAACGGTGGTCGGGCCGGTGGCGACGACCGCGCCGTTGACCGGGCCGGAAGGCGTGACGGAGAGAACCGTTGCGCCAGGCGGGCCGATGAGGGCCGCGAGGTCGATGGTCGTGGCAACGACCGGGCTGCCGCCGTTGAACGGCACGGTCACCGCGGTGGCGGAAACGGTGGGGGGCGGGGGATTGACCGTGACCGTGACCGTGGCCGGGACCGCGGAGGTTCCGCCCGCGCTCGTGGCGGTGTAGTCGAAGGAAGCCGTGCCGAAGAACCCGGGCGTCGGCGTGAAGGTGATCGTGGTGGGCCCGGTGGCGACCGCCGCCCCGTTCACGGGCGCGGATGGCGTGACCGAGGTCACCGGCTGGCTCGAGGCGATGAACGCAGCGAGGTTCACCGGGATCGCCGTGTTGAAGGCCGTGGTGACGCTCGTGGGGCTCACGACCGGGGCCGCAGCCACCTCGAGGAACGCGGTCGCGGTGTTGGACGTCCCGCCGGGGCCGTCCTTGGTGAAGGTGAAGGTCGTGGGGCCGGTGAATCCCCCGCCCGGCGTTAAGGTCACCACGTTGCCCGCGACGGAGGTGCTGCCCGAGCCCGGCGCCGTCGGTTGCGAGGCCACGAGGTCGTAGGTGCCCGCGGGGTTGGAGGCCACCACGCCCGAGATGTTCGCGGTGAGGTTGATCACCGCGGGAATGCCCGCGGGCACCACCACGGGCACGCCTGCGGAACCGCGGTTCGACACCACCGGCGCCGGCGGCGGGTTCACGTTGATCGTGAGCGTGCGCGTCACCGAACCCGTGCCGCAGGGACCGGTCACGGAATAGCTCACCGTGGGGGAGGGCGCATACGTCGTGGCGCTCGACGCGTAGGTGAGCGTATCCGGCCCCGTCGAGGCCCGTGTGCCGACGTTCGGGTTGAGCGTCCCGAGCGTCACGAAGGTGCCGGTGGCAGCGGGCGTGCCGCTGATGGCCCCGATCGTGCTCAGGTCGATGGTCTGCGCGGCGGTGTTGTAACTGAGGGTGACCGCGTCATTGATCGCCGTTGGGTCGGCGGGAGGCGTCACCGTGATCGTGATGACCCGGTTGGCCGTCTGCGGCGTGATGCCGCCTTGCGCCGGGCCGGTGCCGAAGGCATTGACGGTGCGCGTGGTGCAGTTGCCTCCGGCGCCACCCGGGTGGTTGAAGGTCATGGTCGTCCCGGCGAACGACACGCCGGTCACGCCGGGCGAATGGGACACCGAAGTGATGATGCCGCTCAAGGTGATGTTGGGCATGACGGCAGTGCGGACGCCGCCAAAAGGAACGGCGGTGGTCGCCGCGTTCCAGGCCGTGTAATTGACGGTCGGGGTGTCCGTGGGCGTCGGGGCGAGACTGGCGAGGTCGGCGATTTCCGCAGCGACGTTTGCCGGGGAGTTGAACCCCATGCCGTTGACGAACGAGGCGGCGTAGACGACGGACGAGGCATTGGCCGCGTTGAAACGCACTTTGAAACGGTTCCCCGACCGCGTTGTGGCATCCGACGACACCGCAGGACGTGGCGAAGGGGCCGGCGAGGGCGACTGGCGATGCCGAAAGCAGGCCCAGTGCCGCCGCGCCGATGGCCAAGGCGACCCGGATCCGCCCGCGCGCCCGTGTCCCGCCCGTCGCGTGCGCCGGTACCGCAGCGCGTGAAGATGCACGGCCGATCGTGTTCATCGCACCCCCCCAGGGGCTTGTTGTTGCTTGTTTTCGTGCCCGCGGTTATTCCCGCGGTGCCGGATGCTGCAAACACGGCGTTCTTCCCCGCCTGCCGTGTGGGTGATCTCGGTGACGGAAACCGTTCTACAGGATGTCGGGGGGCGGCGACAAGGCCGGCCGTCGCTGGCCGCCCCTAGCCGCGCTTCGCCCGGGGGATGACCAGGCAGGTGCTCTGGCCCGTGGCGAGGAGTTTCCCCGCGCCGTCGGTGAGCTTCGATTCGGTGAGGATCACCCTGCGCCCGGCACTCAGCACCCGGCCCTCGGCCACGACCTCTCCGGTTTCCGCGGTCAGCGCGCGCACGTAGTTGATCTTGAGGTCGAGGGTCGTGAACAGGTGGTGCTCGTCGAGCGACGAGAGGGCGGCGAGCGCCATGGCGCTGTCCAGGACGGCGGCGGCCCAGCCCCCGTGCACCGTGCCGATGAGGTTGTAGGAGCGCCGGTCAGGCGTCCCCGCGAAGACGATGCGACCCGATTCCACCTCCACGGGACGGAAACCCAGGGTGTCGCCTATGGGCACCGAGGCGATTTCGCCCGCCACGATCCGCCGCAGGTAGTCGAGCCCCGTGCCCTCGTGCTCGCCGGCGGGCAGGAAAGGCCTTTCCCCGGTCACACCAGCCCTTCGAGGGACTGGACCTCGACCGTGGTGCCGGGCTCCACGTTGCCCACGGCGTCGCCGAGGATGATGAAGCAGTTGGCCTCGCTCATCGACTTGAGGATTCCCGACCCCTGCTCGCCGGTGGGCCCGCACCGTCCACGCGCCGTCGGGGCCGCGGGAGAGGATGCCGCGCTGGAACTCCGTGCGCCCCGGCGCCTTGCGCAGCTTCGCCACGCACAGCGCCGGAAAGGTGGGCGGCGGGACTACGGGATCGGCTCCCATGAGCCTCAGGAGGGCATCCCGCACGAACTGGTAGAAAGTGACCATGACGGAAACCGGATTGCCCGGCAGCCCGAAGAAATGCGCGTCGCCGAGCTTTCCGTAGGCGAGCGGCCGCCCGGGCTTCATGGCGATCTTCCAGAACACGACCTCGCCCAGCCGCGCGAGCAGCCCCTTCACGAAATCGGCTTCCCCCACCGACACGCCCCCGCTGGTGATCACCACGTCGGCGTTGGCGGCCGCCTCGCGAAAGGCGCGCTCGAGCAGGGCCGGGTCGTCCGTCACCACACCCATGTCGAGCACCTCGCAGCCCAGGCGCTCGAGCATGCCGTGGATCGTGTAGCGGTTGGAGTCGTAGATCTCCCCCTCGGCGAGCACGGCCCCGACGGTCTTCAACTCGTCGCCCGTGGAGAAAAACGCGACGCGAAGCGGGCGGTACACGCCGACTTCGCCGATCCCGAGCGAGGCGAGCAGCCCGATATCCGCAGGGCGGAGTATCCGGCCCTTCGCCAGTGCTGCCGAGCCGCGCTTCAGGTCCTCGCCTGCCTCGCGGACATTCTGCCCCGTGCGGTTGCCGGCGCCGAACGTGATCCGCTTGCCGTCGGCCCGGGCGCGCTCCTGCATGACGACGGTGTCGGCGCCCGCCGGGCACCACTGCGCCGTCATGATCCGCAGGCATTGTCCCGGTCCCACCGTGCCGGCGAAGGGCCGCCCGGCATAGGCCGAGCCGATCTCCTCGAGCGAAGTCTCCGTGTCGGCAGCCAGGTCCTTCCCGCGCATCGCCCACCCGTCCATCGCGGAATTGCGATGGGAGGGGACGTCCACCGGGGAGACCACGTCTTCGGCGAGCACGCGGCCCAGCGCACTGCGGATGGGCACGCGCAGCGTCGTGGTGAGCGGCTCCAGGAAGCGGTGGATGAAGGCGCGGGCCTTTTCCACCGGCATGGAATCCGGGTCGTAGTCGTCGGCGCAGGAAGCCTGCGCGATGGTGGCTTTGGTCATGGCGGCTTCTCGAGTCCCGCGAGTTCGTCGCGGGTGTTGATGTTTGCGAAGGCATCGGCCTCGTCGTCGAAGGACACTTCGACGACGCGCAATGCCGCGTACCACTTGTCGATCTTGCGCTGGCCCGAGGAGAGGAAGTCGCGCAGGGACGGGTGGACGCTCCTGCGCATCAGGCAGAAGACGGGGTGGGGCTGCTCGCCCGTCTTCGCCACGGCGAGTTCTGCATCGGCCGCCTCGAGGGCGGCGCGCAGGCGGGCGACGAGATCGGCCGGCAGGAAGGGCGAATCGCACGGGACCGTGGCCACGAGGGCGCCGCGCGCGTGGGCGAGCCCGCGTTCGAAGCCTGCGAGCGGTCCCGCGAACCCCGGGATGTCGTCGGCAACGACGCGATGGCCGAATCCGGCGTAGGCGTCGGGATTGCGATTGGCGTTCACGAGGATTTCGCCGACCTGCGGCGCCAGGCGCTCGATCACGTGCTCCACGAGGGGGCGGCCGCGAAGCGGCGTGAGACCCTTGTCGACGCCGCCCATGCGGCTGCCCTGGCCGCCGGCCAGCACGAGCCCGGTGATTTCAATCATCGGCGAACGCGTGGAATGGCGCCCAGGCGGGACGCTCGGCGGGGAAGGAGTTCACGCCGGGTTCGCGGTCGACGGGTGTCACGAAGAGCGCCAGCGGCAGGTGGACTTCGTCGGCCCACTGGCCGTGGGAGGATTCGAAGGTGAAGCGCGTCCCGCACACGCCGCAGAACCGGCGCACCGTGCCGCGCGAGGACTCGTAGGGCCGCAGCAGGTCCTCGCCCTTCACGAAGCGCACCTGCGCGCGCTTGAAGCCGATCCAGGTGACCACGCCGGCCGCGTGGGACGTGCGGCAGCTCCAGCAGTAGCAGTGCGCGCAGAAACGCGACGGGAAGTTCGCCTCGACCTCGACGCCGCCGCAATGGCAGCGTGCGGTGGCGGTTCCGGGAGCGTTGCTCGCCATGGGTTCTCCGGCGCCTTCAGCCGCCGGCCGGGGAGGGGACCCGCACGATCCGCTCCGCGCCCGTGAAGAGCAGGTAGTGGCGATTCACGGCGCGCCCGATCATGGTGATGCCGACCTTGCCCGCGATGTCATGGCCCATCTTCGTGAGCCCGGAGCGCGACACCAGGAAGGGGATGCCCATCTGCGCCGCCTTGATCACCATCTCCGAGGTGAGCCTGCCCGTGGTGTAGAAGACCTTGTCGCCGCCGTCGACGTCCTCGAGCCACATCCAGCCGGCGATGGCGTCCACCGCATTGTGCCGCCCCACGTCCTCCACGAAGGTGAGGATCTCGCTGCCCTGTGCGAGCGCGCAACCGTGCACGGCGCCCGCCTGCTTGTAGATGGACTCGTGCAGGCGCACGTTGTTCAGGAGCGCGAAGAGCGTTTCCTCGGCAAGCCGCGCCTCGCTGGGCAGGCGAATGGATTCGATGTCCTCCATCAGGTCGCCGAAGACCGTGCCCTGGCCGCAGCCGGTGGTGGCGGTTCGCTTCTGCGTCCGCCCGTCGAGATCGACGAGCCCGTCGCGCGTGGTGACGGCCACCGCACCGACGACCCAGTCGACCTGCACCGAGACGATCTCGTCCAGGGACTTCACCAGGCGCTGGTTGCGCAGGAACCCGATGGCGAGCGCCTCCGGCGCCGCGCCGAGCGTCATCATCGTGAGTATCTCGCGCTTGTCCACGTAGAGCGTCAGGGGGTGCTCCCCGGCGATGGGCGTGGGTTTCGATTCCCCGGTCTCGTCCTGCGCATCCACGGTGTAGGTGGCGGGACGCGCCTGCCGGGAAAGTTGCGGGCGGTGGTGCATGGGTTCCTTGCGCTGCCGGCTCGTCCGTCGACCGCCGGACTAGCCGCCGATGAAGGACATCTCGACCTTGCGCGAGCGCGGCGTGTCGGCGGTACGGATCTCCGAGTAGCGGTCCTCGCGGCGCTGCCACACCGCGGCGACGGCCCGGGACAGATCCTCGTCGCTGGCGCCCTTCCGGAGGATCGACTTCAGGTCGTAGCCTTCGGTTGCGAAAAGGCACGTGTAGAGGGAGCCGTCCGTGGACAGGCGCGCTCGGTTGCACGACGAGCAGAAGGCCTGCGACACGCTAGAGATGATCCCGAACTCGCCGCCTCCGTCCTTGAAGCGCCAGCGCTTGGCGACTTCGCCGAAGTGGTTCGGATTCACCGGCTCGCAGGGGAATTCCGCATTGATGCGGCGAACCACCTCGGCGCTCGGCACGACGTCGTCCATGCGCCATCCGTTGGTCGCGCCCACGTCCATGAACTCGATGAAGCGCACGATATGGCCGCTGCCCCGGAAATGGCGGGCCATGGCGATCACCTGGTCGTCGTTGGTGCCGCGCTTGACCACCATGTTGACCTTCACGGGCGCGAGGCCTTCGGCCGCGGCCACGTCGATCGCCTCGAGCACCCGGGCGACGGGGAAGTCGGCGTCGTTCATGGCGCGAAAGGTCGCGTCATCCAGGGAATCGAGGGAAACGGTGATTCGCCGAAGCCCTGCCTCGAAGAGCGCGCGCGCCTTCTGCTTGAGGGCCGAGCCGTTGGTCGTGAGGGTGAGATCGATGTCCGGCAGGGCCTGCGAGAGCATGGCGACCAGGCCTTCGATATTGCGGCGCAGCAGCGGCTCTCCGCCGGTCAACCGGATCTTGGCGATGCCGAGTCCGTGAAAGACCCGCGCGACGCGCACGATTTCCTCGAAGCTGAGTATCTGGGCGTGGGGAAGGAACTCGTGGTTCGCGTCGAAGACGTCGCGCGGCATGCAATAGGTGCACCGGAAGTTGCAGCGGTCCGTCACCGAGATGCGAAGGTCGCGCAAGCCGCGCCCGCGCATGTCGGCGAGCGGTCCGGACGCGGGGTCGCGCAGCAGCGGCGGAATCTCGAGGCCACGGCGCAGGGGCGCGACGGGAATGACGGGGACGGACATCGGTGGCAATGCTTCCTTTGGGGCGGCCGACCGAGAATAGCACGCGCACACCGCGAGAATCCCCACTGCGCTTGGGGTCACGCGGTTTGGGCTATAGTCCGGTGATGCACGAAAAGCCCTCGATGCGCGTGGCGGTGATCCTCGAGCGCAAGCCCGTTTCGAGTCGCTGGGCCACGCACCAGTGGCAGGCGGCGAGCATCCTTCCCGACGTGGGAGGCGAGGCCCGCGTGCTGCTGGAGCGGGAGGGAACCCTGCAGAAGATCTTCCCGGGCTTCATGGTGACGCACTATCGCGACGAAGCCGAGGGCTACTACCTCAACGTGTCGAGCGGCGAGCCCTGCGCATTCGTCTCCGTGCGTACGGACGAGGAGGGCGAGGAACCCTATCCGTTCCAGGTGACGGCGTCCTACAACGAGGCTGCCCGGTGGATGGACGGCGGCGAGCGCGTGGAGAAGGTCGCGGTCGACCTCGCTTTTGCCGCGTGGCTCGGCGAATGGGTCGAGGCCAACTATCGCCCGGAGCCGAAGGAGCGCATCCGTCCCCGGTCCTTCAAGGGGCGCGAAGGCCGCATTCGAGAAAGGGGTTGACGCCATGGCCGGCGAGGACAGTTTCCTTTCGCGATGGTCGCGCCGGAAGTCCGAGTCGAGGGATCCGGAGCGCGCGCCGCGGCCCGAGACGCCAGCGGGCGAGGACGAGAACGGCGCCGCCCCCGCCCGAGGCGCCGCCCCCGCCCCGGCGCCCGTCGAAAGGCCGCCGCTTCCCCCCGTCGAGTCCCTCACCCAGGATTCCGATTTCGCACCGTTCATGCATGCCGAAGTCGATGGCGACGTGCGACGGCAGGCCCTGAAGACGCTCTTCAGCGACCCGCGCTTCAACACGATGGACATGCTCGACGTCTACGTGGACGACTACTCGAAGCCCGATCCGCTGCCCGATTCCTGGCTGGCAAAGCTCCAACAGGTCGCGCGGCTGGGAGACAGGGCGGGCCGGGACCGGGAGGAGGCCGAACGTCGGCGAAATTCGGCGCAGATCGAGGCAACCGACGCCGGGCCGGTTGCTGCCTCGCAATCGGATGCCGCGGTTCCCGCGGACCCCGGAAAACCCCAGGACTTGCAAGGGAATGAGGCCGAGGAAAGTGCTGCAATTCCGTCACTCCCATCAAGGGGTTCCGGCATTTGAAGGCGCATTCCGGGTGGCAGCAGGTGTTGTACACTGGTGCGAATATCTGAAGGAGTGATAGTCGCCGGTGCCGCCGGTGGCAAGCTCCCCGGTTCACGGCAGCGAGAGGAGCATCGGCGAGCCGAATCGCCGGTGGTCGATGGAAATCGAATGACGCCGAATCACGATGCGAATGGTGCCGTGCTCGAAGCGGCAGGCGTTCGCCAGATCGCTTCAAGCGCCAACCCTGCCGATTTCGAGGGACGGGGATGGACGGCGCTTTCCGTTGCCTGCGAACCCAAGATCCGCGCCATCGCGGCGGTCGGCGCGCTGCCTGCGCCGCAGCCGATCGCGAGTGTCACCTACCAGTCGAAGGGCAACACGCTCGTGGTCGGCTCTGACGAGCGCGCTGTCGCCGCCGCGGTTCGTCTCTGCGCGTCGCTTCCCGTAACGCTGCTCCTGACATCGCGCCCGTCGGCGCAGGCGGCGGCACTCGCGCGCGCCGAAGTGGGCGATACCGACTTCCCCATCTGGGGTGGCAAGGTCGGCGCCATCCGGGGGCACCTCGGGAGTTTCTCCGTGACGCTCGGCGACATCGCCGTCGTTCGTGATTCGGCCGTTCGCGCGATGCCGGGCTCGGCCGGCGCGGTTTTCGACCTCGTGTTGGACTTCTCCGATCCGCCCCTTTTCGGCCACCACCAGCCGCCGCAGGGTTACTGGCGCGTCACCGGCGAGGATTCGCTCGCCACAGCGCTCGCCGAAGCACCGGAGGCGGTCGGCGAGTTCGACAAGCCGCGCTTCTTCGCGTACCGCGAGAACCTCTGCGCGCACTCGCGTTCCGGCATCGAGGGCTGCAACCGGTGCATCGAGGTGTGCTCCACGGAGGCCATCTCCGCGGATGGCGACCACGTGAAGGTCGATCCGCACCTGTGCATGGGATGCGGCGCCTGCGCTTCGGTCTGCCCGTCGGGCGCCATGGGCTTCCAGTTTCCGCGCGTGGCCGACCGGGGCGCCCAGCTGAAGGCGATGCTCTCGGCATACCGGGCCGCCGGGGGAACCGATGCGTGCCTCCTCTTCCACAACGGGACCGACGGGCGCGAGCTCCTTGCGCTTTGCGCGGCGACCGGAGAAGGGCTTCCGGCACGCGTCATTCCGGTCGAGGCCTGGCACGTCGCGAGCATCGGCATCGACCTGCTCCTCGGCGCCGTCGCGCTTGGCGCGAACCAGGTGGCCGTGCTCGCCGCGGGATCCGAGGCGCCGGAGTATTCACGCTCGCTCGGGGAGCAGGTGGGGCTTGCCCAGTCGATCGTGAGCGCGCTGGGATACGGCGGGCGCCACTTCGCCCTCATCGAGACGGGGGATGCGAAGGCGGCTGTCGATGCGTTGCGGTCGATGCCGGGGTCCGACGTACCCGATACTCCCGCGACGTTCGCGCTGTCGAACGACAAGCGCACCGCGGTCGAGTTCGCCGTGGAGCACCTCGCGAAGCACGCGCCCGCGCCGGTGGCGCAGATGGCGCTCGCGGCGGGCGCGCCCTACGGCGAGGTCGTGGTCGACAAGGACCGCTGCACCCTGTGCCTGGCCTGCGCCGGCGCGTGTCCGGAGTCGGCGCTCATGGACGGGACCGAGGTTCCCATGCTCAGGTTCCTCGAGCGCAATTGCGTGCAGTGCGGGCTGTGCGAACGCACCTGCCCCGAGGACGCCATCATGCTGCGTCCGCGCCTGCTGCTCGGTGCGCCGGCTCGCGAAGCACGCGTGCTGAACGAGGCGCTGCCCTTCCACTGCGTCTCCTGCGGCAAGCCCTTCGGAACGAAGCAGATGGTCGATGCGATGCTGGGGCGCCTCTCCGGGCATTCCATGTTCGCGGACGAGGCCTCGCTCAAGCGCCTGCAGATGTGCGCGGACTGCCGCGTGGTCGACATGATGTCGAACAAGAACGAAGTCTCGGTGCTCAAGCTATAGCCATGGAAACAGTTCTTTCCCGCGCCGAAGTCGAGCCGCCGGTCGCCCCGGAGGAAGCGGCGCGCGCCGATTTCTACGCGTTGCTGGCCGCGCTCTTCCACCATGCGCCGGACGCAAAGCTGTTGCGCACGCTGGCGCTCGCGCCGCTGCTGGAAGGCGGCGACGAAACCATGGCCCATGCGTGGTCGCAGCTCGTGGCGGCCTCGGGTGTCATGGACGAGGAAGCTGCCGCCGAAGAATTCGAGGCGCTCTTCGTGGGTGTGGGCAAGGCGAAAGTGTCGGTCTACGCCGGGCACTTCACGGGTGCCCCGGCCGTCGAGCACCCCCGGGTCCGGATCATCGAGGATCTTGCCGCGCTCGGGCTTGCGCACCCGCCGGGAAACCACGAGCCGGAGGATCACTTCTCCGGGCTCTTCGATGCGATGCGCGTGCTGGTGGCGGGCGGGGCGGGGCGCGCGCCGGCCACGCTCGCCCAGCAAAAGCGGTTCTTCGAGTCACACGTGAAACCCGGCGCCGCGCGGTTTTTCGCCGCGGTTCGCGAAGCACCGGAATCGAACTATTATCGCAAGGTCGCAGCCGTCGGCGAGGCTTTCGTCGGCATCGAGAACGAGTCGTTCAACCTGGGTTGAGTTGCATTTACTGACAGGAGGCGTGACATGAACAACCACACCAAGCCGAACAGCCGCAGGAAGTTCCTGCTCAACGCGAGCCTTGGCGGAGCCGGAGCCGCGGCAGCGGTCGTCACCGGGCGCAAGATCGCGGCGGACGGCAAGGCGGAGGCGCCTGCCGGGCAGCCCCGGGGCTACCACGTCTCCGAGCACATCCTGAAGTACTACAAGACCACGCAAGTCTGAGGAGGCCGACCATGCTGCTCAATCGAAAATCCGAAGGCCGGGCCGAGCGCGCCAACCCGCTCACGCGCGCCATGGGCGCTCTCGCCGCGACGACGGTCGACCGTCGCGCGTTCCTGAAGGGCTCCGGCATCACCGCCGGCGCCGCCGCGTTCGCGAGCCAGCTGCCGCTCAACATGATCGGCGAGGCGAACGCCGCTTCCGCCAAGGGCGGCAAGATCGAGGTCAAGCGCACGGTCTGCACCCACTGTTCCGTGGGCTGCGCGGTGGACGCGCATGTCCAGGACGGCGTGTGGATCCGCCAGGAGCCGGTGTTCGACTCCCCGTTGAACCTCGGCGCCCACTGCGCCAAGGGCGCCTCGGTGCGCGAGCACGGCATGACGGAGCATTCCCATCGCCTCAAGTCGCCGATGAAGCTGGTCGACGGCAAGTACCGCAAGATCACCTGGGAACAGGCGATCAACGAGATCGGCGACAAGCTGCTCGCCATCCGCAAGGAGTCGGGACCGGATGCGGTCTTCTGGCTCGGGTCGTCGAAGCACAACAACGAGCAGTCCTACATGTTCCGCAAGTTCGTGTCGATGTTCGGCACGAACAACATGGACCACCAGGCGAGGATCTGCCACTCGACCACGGTCGCGGGCGTGGCGAACACCTGGGGCTATGGCGCGATGACCAACTCCTACAACGACCTGATGAACTCGAAGGCCATGTTCTTCATCGGGTCGAACGCGGCGGAGGCCCACCCTGTCTCGATGCTGCACGCGCTGCACGCGAAGGAGACCGGCACGAAGATGATCGTGGCCGACCCGCGCTTCACGCGCACGGCCGCGAAGGCCGACCAGTACATCCGCTTCCGGTCAGGCTCCGACGTGCCGCTGCTCTTCGGCATGCTCTATCACATCTTCAAGAACGGCTGGGAGGACAAGCAGTACATCCATGACCGCGTCTTCGGGATGGACAAGGTCCGCGAGGAGGTGATGAAGAGCTGGACGCCGGACAAGGTGACGGAGGCTTGCGGCGTTCCCGAGGCCGAGGTGTTCCGGGCCGCGGAAATGATGGCGATGAACCGGCCCTCGACGATCATCTGGTGCATGGGGCAGACGCAGCACTCCATCGGCAATGCGATGGTGCGCGCGAGCTGCATCCTGCAGCTCGCCCTGGGCAACGTCGGCAAGTCCGGCGGCGGCACGAACATCTACCGCGGCCACGACAACGTGCAGGGCGCCACCGACGTGGGCCCCAACCCGGATTCGCTGCCCGGCTACTACGGGATCGCCGCGGGTTCGTGGAAGCACTGGTGCCGAGTGTGGGGCGTGGACTACGACTGGATGGTGGGCCGCTTTGCCAACCCGGCGATGATGACGAAGGCCGGCATGACGCTTTCGCGCTGGATCGACGGCGTGCTCGAGAAGAACGAGCACATCGACCAGGACTCCAACATCCGCGCGGTCGTCTACTGGGGCCATGCGCCCAACTCGCAGTCGCGCGGCCTCGAGATGAAGTCGGCGATGGAGAAGATCGACCTGATGGTGATCGTCGACCCGTACCCCACGGCTTCGGCAGTCATGCCGGACCGCAAGGAAGGCGTGTACCTCCTGCCCGCTGCGACGCAGTTCGAGACTTCCGGATCGGCCACCGCGTCGAACCGCTCGATCCAGTGGCGCGAGAAGGTCGTCGAGCCGCTCTTCGAGTCCAAGCCCGACCACACGATCATGTACGCCTTCGCCAAGAAGTTCGGCTATGGCGCCGAGTTCGTGAAGAACATCAAGCTGGTGAAGGACAAGACCGGATGGGACGAACCGTTGATCGAGGACATCCTGCGCGAGATCAACGCGGGAACCTGGACGATCGGCTACACGGGCCAGACGCCAGAGCGCCTGAAGGCCCACATGCGCCACATGGACGCCTTCGATCCGAAGACGCTGCGCTGCACGAAGTCCGTCGTCGACAAGGAGACGGGCTACGACCTGAACGGCGACTACTTCGGGCTGCCGTGGCCCTGCTACGGCAATGCGGCGTTGAAGCACCCCGGATCGCCCAACCTCTACGACCCGTCCAAGCACGTGATGGACGGGGGCGGGAACTTCCGCGCCCACTTCGGCGTGACGCGCGACGGCGTGTCGCTGCTGGCCGAGGACGGGTCGCACTCCAGGGGCGCCGACATCACCACCGGGCTACCCGGAGTTCGACCATGTGCTGCTGAAGAAGCTGGGCTGGTGGAGCGAGCTCACGGCCGAGGAGCAGAAGGAGGCCGAAGGCAAGAACTGGAAGACGGACCTCTCCGGCGGAATCCAGCGCGTTGTGCTGAAGAACCACGGCTGCCATCCGTTCGGCAACGCCAAGGCGCGTGCGGTGGTCTGGAATTTCCCGGATGCCATTCCGCTGCATCGCGAGCCGCTGTACTCGAACCGCCCCGACCTCGTCGCGAAGTACCCGACCCACGACGACAAGAAGACCTTCTGGCGCCTGCCCACGCTCTACAAGACGGTCCAGCAAAAGGCGGTGGGCGACAAGGTGCACGAGAAGTACCCGATCGTGCTCACCTCCGGGCGCCTGGTCGAGTACGAGGGCGGGGGTGAGGAGACGCGCTCCAACCCCTGGCTCGCGGAGCTCCAGCAGGAGAACTTCGTGGAAATCAACCCCAAGGACGCGGATTCGCGAGGCATCAAGTACTGGGACTTCGTGTGGGTAAGCTCGCCGACCGGGGCGCGACTGAAGGTGCGCGCGCTGGTGACGGAGCGTGTGGGCCCCGGCGTCTCCTTCATCCCGTTCCACTTCGCGGGCTGGTGGCAGGGCAAGGACCTCCTCGACAAGTACCCGGAAGGGGCCGCGCCGATCGTGCGCGGGGAGGCGGTCAACACCGCCACGACCTATGGCTACGACTCGGTCACGATGATGCAGGAGACGAAGACCACCCTGTGCCAGATCGAGCGCGCCTAGCGCACGCCACGGATAAGGAGATATAGACAATGGCCAGAATGAAATTCATCTGTGACGCCGAGCGCTGCATCGAGTGCAACGGCTGCGTGACGGCGTGCAAGAGCGAGCACGAGGTGCCCTGGGGCGTCAATCGCCGCCGGCTGGTGACGGTGAACGACGGCAAGCCCGGCGAGCGCTCGATCTCGGTGGCGTGCATGCACTGCACGGACGCCCCGTGCATGGCGGTCTGCCCGGTCGACTGCTTCTACAAGACCGAGGAAGGCGTGGTCCTGCACGACAAGGACCTGTGCGTGGGCTGCGGCTACTGCTTCTACGCGTGCCCCTTCGGCGCACCGCAGTTCCCGCAGGCCGGCGCCTTCGGGCTTCGCGGGAAGATGGACAAGTGCACGTTCTGCGCGGGCGGCCCGGAGGAAAATGCATCGGCCGAGGAGTACCGCAAGTACGGCCGCAACCGCCTTGCCGAAGGCAAGCTCCCGGCGTGCGCGGAGATGTGCTCCACCAAGGCGCTGCTTGCCGGCGACGCCGAGGTCCTCACGAAGATCTACAAGACCCGCGTCGTCACCCGCGGCAAGGGCGACGAGATCTGGGGATGGTCGATGGCCTACGGCGGCAGCGGCATGCTCGCCGACCAGCCGGGAGGAAAAGCATGAAGACGATCATGACCGCGGCGGCCGCACTGGCGGCCGCATTCTGGCTCGGGGGCTGCACCGAGATCGCCCAGGAGCCCGGGAAGTCCTATGCCGGCAAGGAGGACGCGAAGCCCTATGCCGGAGACCAGTTCAAGGGAGACAAGGCGAAATGGGAGGTGGCGCTCGCGGAGCGCAGCCAGAAGCAGGACGATTACCGCCCGCATTCCGCCGCAGACAAGAAATAGACCGGAGAGACGACCATGACCACCCGAATCGCCAGGGGACTCGGCGCGCTCGTTCTGGCGCTGGCTGCGTGGCTTCCCATTGCGGCCTGCGCCCAGCAGGCCGCCCCCGCAGCACAATCGGCGGCATCGCCGCAGCAGGCCGCGTCGCAGTGGAACCAGCCGCCGGCCTGGAACGACGTGAGCGGCAAGGGCCAGTACGCCTCCGTTCCCGGCCGCGAGACCAACATCCTGATCCAGGGCGCGGGCCACGAGTGGAGGAAGCTCAGCAACGGCCCGATCACCTTCTTGGGCGGGATCATCCTCCTGATCCCGCTCGCGATCCTCGTGCTCTTCTACCTCGCCAAGGGACCCATCAAGACCCACGATCCCCTCACGGGACGGCTCATCGAGCGTTTCTCGAGCGTGGAGCGCGTGGCGCACTGGACGATGGGGCTTTCGTTCGTGGTCCTCGCGATCACGGGCATCGTGATCCTCTTCGGCAAGCACATCATCCTGCCGATCGTGGGACACGCGGCCTTCTCGTCCCTCACGGTGCTGTCGAAGAACCTGCACAACTTCGTGGGGCCGCTCTTCATCTTCGCGCTGGTGATCTTCATCACGCTCTACATCCGTGACAATTTCTTTTCCCAGGGGGACAGTGCCTGGTTCGGCAAGTTCGGGGGCCTGCTTTCGGGCGAGCACGTGCCCGCGGGCAAGTTCAACGCCGGGGAGAAGTCGCTCTTCTGGGTGCTGGTGGTCGGAATCTGCACCGTGATGAGCGTGACCGGGCTCATTCTCAACTTTCCGAACTGGAACCAGGGACGCGAGGCGATGCAGCTCGCGAACCTGATCCATGGCGGGTTCGCCGTCCTCGCGATCGCGATGGCCTGCTTCCACATCTACCTCGGCACCGTCGGCATGAAGGGCGCGTTCGACGCCATGAAGACGGGCTACGTCGACGAGACCTGGGCCCGGGAACACCACCAGCTCTGGTACGACGAGGTGAAGGCGGGCAAGCGTCCCGAGAAGATCGTCGCGGGCACCGCGCAGCCGGCCACGGGAGACTGACCATGAAGACGAAGATCACGGCAATTGCCATGGCCCTGGGTCTCGGCATCGCCTTCGCCGCCCAGGCGAAGCTCCCCGCGCCGCCGCCGCCCGACGAGAAGGGCAAGGCGGCGCTGGAGGAAAAGAAGAAGAAGGACGCCGATACGGCCGACAAGGCCAAGGCGGCGCATGCCGCGTCCGTGGACAAGGTCGTCAAGAACTTCCAGGCCAACATGAAGAAGGCCGGCAAGCCCGTCCCGAAGCCGACTCCCGTCGTCGAGGCCGCTCCGGCCAAGGCCGCGGCACCGGCCAAGCCGGGCGCAAAGGCTCCGGCCAAGAAGACCTGACGTGGCCTTCTTGAAAGGGGGAATCCCATCGCTCGTCGCCGTTGCGCTCGTGGGTGGATGCGCCGCGATGGGAGGCTCTTCCGGCCCGACGGCGGTTGCGAATCTCGCGCCGACCAAGGGAAACACGGCTGCGGGAACCGTCTCGTTCGCGCAGCGCGGGTCGAACGTGATGGTGTCCGGGTCGCTCTCCGGCCTCGCCCCCAACGCGGAGCACGGCTTCCACGTGCACGAGAAGGGCGATTGCAGCTCGGGGGACGGCGTGAGCGCGGGCCCGCACTTCAACCCGATCGGCAAAGGCCACGGCCACCACGGCGGCATGGAGCGGCACGCGGGTGACATGCCGAACGTCCGAGCAGACGCCTACGGGAACGCGACGTTCTCCTTCACGGCGAGCGGCATCACGGTCGGCTCAGGCGCGACCGACATCGTCGGCCGGGGCTCATCGTCCACCGCGACCCGGACGACTACAAGAGCCAGCCCGCGGGCAACGCAGGGCCGCGGATCGCCTGCGCGGTGATCGCGAAGGGCTGAAACGCGGGTTGATCCGGTGAAAGGGGCGGCCTCGGCCGCCCCTTTGCTTTCGGCCAGGCGCAGGCCGAAAGCGCTTACCAGGTGTAGCGGACGGAATAGCGAACCACGGCCTCGCCCTTGGGTGCCACGCGCACGGGGAAGTGGACCGTGCGGGAATCCTGCCTGTCGAAGTCGTGGGTCCTGCGGATGATCGACCAGTTGGACCACCGGTAGAGGTTCTCCTTCACGATGACCTCGACGGTCTCGTCGGGTTTCTGGTTACGGACGCGGATCTCGATGTCCTCCTCGATCCAGCGAGCGGCCGTGTCGACGCGGTAGTCGAGCTGCTTCCTCTCGCCCACGACATCGAAGGCGGAACCCAGCTTCACCTGGACCGTCTCGTCGCGGGCGGTGTGGTCGATCAGGTCCTCGCCGATGAACTCGAGGCTGCCGTCGGCGTCGTCGCGCTTGGAGACGCGCAGTTTCCCGGCGGGCAGCGGAACGCCGAGCCCGTTCGGCTGCGCATTCCTGATCTGCAGGTACACGTCCACCTTCCGGTTCGAGCGGATGCCGAAGTTCCGGTCGGACATCGGCGAGCCGTACACGGGGTAGTTGGAACCCAGCCCGTGGTAGACGAGCTTCTTTTCGCAGCCGACACCGGAGGCCGTGGGAAAGAGTTCGATCTGCTTGGTCGCGTTCTGCGCGAGCGTGGCCGGGCGCCCCAGCGTGTAGAGGTGGTACTCGAAGAAGGCCTTCTCCTCGAAGCCGGCCGCCTTCGCCTCGCGGGCCCGACCCGTGGTGGCGGGTGCCAGGCGGGTAGGCACGCCGCTGCGCGCGCTGCACGTCGCCCGCGACGAGCTTCAGCTTCGCGTTCTCGTAGGTCGCGCCGGACTGGTTCACGATCGTGACCCACGCGCCCACGTCCAGCCGGCATTGCCCGGCGCCGGCTCCGCGTAGGTGAGGTTGTAGTCCGCCCACCAGGTCACGCCCCCGGTCTGGTAGGCGATCCGCGCATCGTGCGCGCCGGCCACGCCGGCGTCCACGTCCCAGACCAGCGTGGGCTTGCTGATGAGGCCGCCGGGCAGGCTCGGCAGCGTCACGCCGGAATATCCGTTCACGATGCGCACGCTTCCGTCGGCCGCTTTCAGCGTGAGACCTCCCTGGGTGCCGACCAGGGTGCCGGTGAAGGCACCCACGCCCTGGCCGCGCTGCTGCTCCACCGTGATTTCCCGGTCGAGGTAGCGCGACAGCAGCTTCTGGGTGCTGGTGAGATCGAATTCGAAGCTCTGCTCGATCACGCGCGTGGACTTCGGATCGGTGAGCGAGGCGAAGGAGACGGTGGTGGGGTCGATGAGGGCCGGCACGTCCGGGACGCGCAGGAGGTTGCGGCCCGCCTTCAGGGTCGAAGCGGCGGTCCTCCCGCACGAGGGCGTAGCCCGGGACCGTCATGCCTTCGCCTCCCGAGCGGAACGTCTGCGGGGAGAGCGTCCCGGGCTGGGCGCTGGAGTAGATGGTGACCGCGGTGCCTGCCCCGGCGGGCAAGGGCCAGGCCGCGAGCGTGGCGGCGACGAGGGGGCGAAGGCGTGGTATTCACGAGGGTGTCCTCCATCGGGTTGGAGACGAGTTTAACGGCGGATCGGGGCAAAGGGGTTTGGCGCCCGCTATACTTCCTTTCATGAAATTCGACGGAACCGAAACCTACGTCGCCGACGAAGACCTGAAGATCGCGGTGAACGCCGCCATCACCCTGCAAAGGCCGCTCCTCATCAAGGGCGAGCCGGGCACCGGCAAGACCATGCTCGCCGAGGAGGTGGCAGGGGCGCTCGGCCGGCCTTTCTTCCAGTGGCACATCAAGTCGACGACGAAAGCGCAGCAGGGCCTCTACGAGTACGACGCGGTCTCGCGCCTGCAGGACTCGCAGCTGGGCGATGCGCGGGTGCAGGACATCGCCAACTACATCGTGAAGGGCGTGCTCTGGGAGGCGTTCGACTGCGAGGCGCCAGGCGGTGGTCCTCGTCGACGAGATCGACAAGGCCGACATCGAGTTCCCCAACGACCTGCTGCGCGAGCTCGACCGCATGGAGTTCCACGTCTACGAGACGCGGCGACGGTGAAGGCGCGCCACCGGCCGGTCATCCTCATCACCTCCAACAACGAGAAGGAGCTGCCCGACGCGTTCCTGCGGCGCTGCTTCTTCCACTACATCCGCTTCCCGGACAAGGAGACGATGCAGGCCATCGTCGACGTGCACTACCCGGGCATCCGCAAGCAACTGGTCCAGGCTGCCCTGGAGTGCTTCTTCGGCATCCGCGAGATGCCCGGCCTGAAGAAGAAGCCCTCGACCTCGGAGCTCCTCGACTGGTTGAAGCTCCTGCTGGCCGAGGACATCCCCCCCGAGGCGCTGCGCAGCGAAGGTCACCAGCAGGCCATCCCGCCGCTCTACGGGGCGCTCCTGAAGAACGAGCAGGACGTCCACCTCTTCGAGCAACTGCTGTTCCTGCAGCGCCGGGGCCGCTAGGTCCTGGCCGGAAACGGGAGCGCCATGGCCCGGAGCGCAAGCCGGCCGTGACGCCGGCCAGCAAGTCCGTGGCCGCCGCAAGCCCGGTCGCAAGAAAGGCCGCCACGAGAAGAGCCGTCCCCAACCCGCCGCCCGGAGCGCCGAAGCCGGCAGCAAAACGCGGCCGCAGCCGGCGCGCCGGCAGCCGGTCGTCGCGGGCGAGGCCCTGCGCCTGGCCGGCGTAGGCACCGATGCCGTCGCCAAGGCGACGGGCAAGGCCTGGGACCAGTGGCTCGCCCTGCTCGACAAGGCCGGCGCGCTCGCCATGCCGCACAAGGCGATCGCCTCCCTGCTCGCGGACCGGTACCGGGTCGGCCCGTGGTGGAGCCAGATGGTCACGGTGGGCTACGAGCAGGCCAGGGGGCTTCGCAAGCCGAACCAGAAGCGCGACGGCTATTCCGCGAACGCCTCGCGGACGGTGGCCGCCTCGGTCGAGCGCCTCTACGGCGCCTGGGCGGATCCGAAGCTGCGTGCACTCTGGCTCGGCCGGGCGCCGCTGACGGTCCGGCGCTCGACCGACGGGAAGTCGATGCGCATGACCTGGACTGCGGGAGGCTCCGGCGTGGAGGTGAACTTTTCCCCGGCGAGCGACGGCCGCAGCCGCGTGCAGGTCCAGCACGACAAGCTGGCCGACGGACGGGCGAGGGAGAAGCAGAAGGCCTACTGGGGCGGCGCGCTCGACCGGCTCAAGGCGATGCTCGAGAAAGCGGCCTAGTTCCCGTGCTCGTCGATTTCTTCTTCACCGTGCGCAAGGCCGGCGTCAAGGCGAGCGTGAAGGAGTTCCTCACGCTCGTCGAGGCGCTGGAAAAGGGCGTGGTCACCGCGAGCGTCGACGATTTCTACGTGCTTTCGCGCGCAACCCTGGTGAAGGACGAAGCCTATTTCGACCGCTTCGATCTCGCGTTCTCCGCCTACTTCAAGGGCGTCGGATCGCTTCCCGACGATCTCGTGCGCGACATCCCCGCCGAGTGGCTCAGGAAGCTCGCCGAGCGCTCTCTCTCCGAGGAGGAGAAGCGCCTCGTGGAATCCCTGGGTGGCTGGGACAAGCTCATGGAGACGCTGCGCCAGCGGCTCGAGGAGCAGAAGGGGCGCCACCAGGGCGGCAACAAGTGGATCGGGACCGCGGGCACCTCGCCTTTCGGCGCCTATGGATACAACCCGGAAGGCGTGCGAATCGGCCAGGACCGGTCCCGCCACCGCCGTGCCGTGAAGGTCTGGGACCAGCGCGAATTCCGCGACTACGACGCCGACCGCGAGCTCGGGGTGCGAAACATCAAGCTCGCGCTTCGCCGGCTGCGGCGCTTCGCGCGCACGGGAGCCCCGGAAGTCCTGGACCTCCCGGACACCATCCGCGCGACGGCGAGGAACGCCGGGTGGCTCGACCTGAAGATCGTCCCCGAACTGCACAACGCCGTGAAGGTGCTCCTTTTCCTGGACGTCGGCGGCTCCATGGACGACCACATCCGGATGGTGGAGGAACTCTTCAGCGCAGCGCGCACCGAGTTCAAGAACCTGGAGCACTACTATTTCCACAACTGCGTCTACGACACGCTCTGGAAGGACAACCACCGCCGCAGCCGCGAGCGCATCCCGACGATCGACGTGATGCGCAGGTTCGGCCACGACTACAAGGCGATCTTCGTGGGGGACGCGGCGATGAGTCCCTACGAGCTCGAGCAGCCCGGCGGCAGCGTCGAGCACTGGAACGACGAGCCAGGCCGCCTGTGGCTCGAGCGGATGCTGCGCGCCTGGCCGCGCGCCGCGTGGTTGAATCCCGTGCCCGAGGAGCACTGGGCCTGGACGGTCTCCACCGAGAACATCCGGCGCCTCTTCGACGGGCGCATGTATCCGGTGACGCTCTCCGGCCTCGAGGGCGCGATGAAGTCCCTTTCCTAGATCCGCACGAAGCGGCGCACGCCGCCTTCGTCGGCGCGCCGCACGAGACCTTCGGCCTCGAGGTAGTGCAGATGCGCGATCGCCTCGCCCATCGCGAAGCCCATCTGGTGCTCGTCCAGCTTCCTGCGGAAGAGCACCGGCAGGATCTCGAAGGCGGTCACCGGGCTCGTGCAGGCGCGGGCGAGCTTCTCCAGGCGCTCCGCGTGGTGCGCCCGCAGCTCGGCGATCCGCGCGTGCAGGCCCTCGAACACGCGGTCGTGCGACGGCAGCACGCGGGTGGCGACGGGGATCCCGGCGAAGCGCCCGAGGGACTCGAGGAAGAGCTTCAGCGGGTTGGATTCCGGCTGGTTTCCCCAGACCCCCACGTTGGTCGTGATGCGCGGCAGCACCTGGTCTCCGGAGATGAGCAGGCCGAGCGCCTCGCAGTGCAGGGCGGCATGCTCCGGCGCGTGGCCGAACACGCAGATCACCCGCCAGTCGTGGCCGCCGATCGCGAGCGTGTCGCCGTGCATCATGCGGCGGTAATGACGAGGCACTTCGGGCACGCCCCGCTTGTAGAAGTTGCCCTGGCGCATCTTCTCCGGGATGGCGGCGATGTCGAGGCCGTTCTGCCCGAAGAAATCGATCCCGGTGGCGCGGTCGAAGCCCGCGGTGTCGTCGCGCGCGGCGTGCGCGGACAGGAACTCCGAAGTCGTCATCCACACGGGCGCGCCCGTCCTGCGCTCGAGCCACGCAGCACTTCCCACGTGGTCGGGATGGTAGTGCGTCACCACGATGCGCTTCACCCGGCGCCCGCCCATGGGGCCGGCGAGGAGCTTCTCCCAGAGCTCCCACGTGAGTTCGGTGCCGTAGCCCGTGTCCACGATGGTCCAGCCGTCGCCGTCCTCGAGGAGCCACAGGTTGATGTGGTCCAGCGCGAAGGGCAGGGGCATGCGTATCCACCACACGCCGGGTGCGACGGCGATCGCGGCGCCGGGTTGCGGAATGGCGTCGGCGAAGGGGTAGCGGACCGCCTGGTCGTCGGTCATGGAATCGGTGCCCGGCGCGGGACTACTTGGTGGTGAAGATGAAGACGCCGTCCCAGTTCGGGGGAGGCGGGTTCCTGCGGAAGTGCGCGAGGCGCTCCAGGTAGATCTTGTAGAGCTTCGTTTCCGGCGCGGCGTAGGCGAGGTTCTTCAGGAGCTTCTCGGCGTCGTCCCAGCGCTGCGCGCGGTAGGCTTCGAGCGCCTTGTGGAATCGGTCGACCTCCTGGAGCGCCTCCTGGCCCATGTCCGACTGCAGCCCGAGGGGCTCGAAGATGGCGATGCCCTCGAGCTTGCCCTTCACGCGCACCTTGTCGACCTCGCGGTAGACGAACGACTGCGCGGCTTTCACGATGTTCTCGCTGACGAGGATGCCCACGCCGTATTCCTTCGTGAGGCCCTCCAGGCGCGAGGCGAGGTTCACCGAATCGCCCATCACCGTGTACGAGCGCCGGAACTTCGAGCCCATGTCGCCCACGCTCATGACGCCGCAGTTCAGGCCCACGCCGATGTGCAGGAGCGGCCAGCCGCGCTTGGCGAACGGGGCGTCCAGCTCGCGCAGGCCCTTCTGCATGGCCATCGCGCTCTCCAGGGCGTGGGTCGCGTGGTCGGGATCGGCGAGCGGCGCGCCCCAGAAGGCCATGATCGCGTCGCCGATGTACTTGTCGATGGTGCCGCGCTTCTCCTGCACCTTCTCCGTCATCACCGTGAGATAGGTGTTCATGAGGTCCTTCAGGCCCTCCGGCGTGAGGCCCTCGGAGATCGACGTGAAGTCGCGCACGTCCGAGAAGAGAACCGTCATCTCGCGGCTTTCGCCGCGCATGGAGTATTCGCCGGGGTTCTTCGACATCTCCGCCACCAGTTCGCTGCGGCACGTAGGTGCCGAAGAGCCCGGTGATGAGCCGCCGCGACCGTGCCTCGGCGAAGAAGCCGTAGACCATGTTCAGGAAGTAGAGCAGCACCAGCATGAGCAGCGGAGAGGCGATGGGCACGACCCAGTTCCTCGCCTGCCAGAGGTAGAGGTTCGCCCCGGCGATCGCGACGAAGAGGATCGCCACGGCGGCGGTCGACCAGGTGGCCGACAGGCGCGGCATGAAGATGGCGAGCGGCAGGCCGATCAGCGTGAGGAGCAGGATCGTGATGCCGAGCACCTCGGGCGGCCGGTTCTTGATCGTGCCGTCGAGGATGCCGGCCACGAGCGTCGCATGGACCTCGACGCCCGGCAGGTCCTCCCGCACGGAAGTCGCCCGCAGGTCCACGAGGCCCTGGGCGGAGGTGCCCACGATGACGATCTTGTCCTTCAATTCGTCCTGCGGAAGCGTTCCCCGGATCACGTCGGTCGCCGAGACGTAGCGGAAGCCGCCCGCGTCGCGGTAGGGGACCATCGCGGTCATCGCGCGGTCGAGCGGAACCTCCACGTCGCCGATCTTGATAGACCGCATCCATCCTTCCGTGCGCCCGCCTATCCTGCGCGGCTCGTCGAGGATGATCTTCACCGCGGCGTTTCCGAGGTAGGTGCGCGCCACGGCGAGCGAGAGGGCCTCGAAGAAGCCGTCCTGGAAGCGCATGAACATCGGCACGCGCCGGGTGATGCCGTCGATGTCGAGCGCGGGATAGAAGTGTCCCGTGGCGGTCGCCGCCTGCTGCAGCAGCGCGATGTTGCCGCTGAAGCCCGTGGACGTGTAGTAGCGGTACTGGACGTCGCCCGAGCGCCTTCGCGTCGAACACCGGCCGGGGCAGGACACCGGAGATGTCCTCCTTGCCGCCCATGGCCATGCCGAGCACGACGGGCCATTTCACCATCTCGTCGGCGAGGATCTGGTCGTAGTTGAGCGATGCCCTCGCTCCCTTGAGGAACGCGAGGTACTCTGCGTTGTCCTTGAGTTCGTTCTGGGCGACCGCCTCGAAGACAGGGAGCCCGGAACTCGTGTCCGGTTCGGGCAGGGCGATGTCGAAGCCGACGGTGCGCACCTGGTAGCGCTCGAAGAGCTGCTTCACCATCAGCGCGAGCTTGTTGCGCGGCCAGGGGAAGCGCCCCTCGGCGTTCAGGCTTTTCTCGTCGATGTCCAGGATCACGACCCGTGTGTCGCGCGTCTTCGGCAGGAAGAGGCGGATGCGCGCGTCGTAGGCCCAGAGCTCGAGCTGCTGGAGGAAGCGCAGCTCCCGCCACTCCGCCTCGTGGCTCAGGAAGAAGGCGACGACCGCCAGGCCGATGGTGGCGCGGACGATGTCGTTCAGCGTGAACTTCGGGATCCAGCGGGCGTTCAGGGCCACGGTCTCTCGCTATTCTCGTCGTTCGGGCCGGGGGGGCTGCCGCAGTCGGCGAATGATACACCGGCACGCCCGGAGGGTACCTCGCGCCGGGCTGGAGCCGGGACGCGTCAGGGTCGGGAGGGCCACGCGCGCCGAATCCAGCGCGCGACCGCTCCCGCCAGGCGCGCCGCAGTGCCGGAGAGCGCGGCGGTTGCGCGTTCGCGCCAAATGCGCGGGGGATCCGCATCGAGAAACGCGCGCACGCGGACCTGGAACTCCGGATACCGCTCGTCCACGATGGCCTGCGAGCGATTGCGGATTTCCTGGGCGCCGATGCCGAAGGAGACCTCGCCCTGGTGGAACACGAAGGTGTCGGTGGCCAGCAGATGCCGCCATCCGGCCCGCGCCGCGCGCATGCAGAAATCGACTTCCTCGCCGTACCCCTTGCCGAAGGCGTCCTCGTCGAAGGCGCCCACCCCGGCGAGGCAGCGCCGCGAAATGAACATGCAGAAACCTACGGCCGTCGGGATCTCCACGGCTTTGCCCGCGTTCGCCCGGGCGAAGGCGGCGTCGAGCCTTGCGGTGTCCACGCCATCGGGCAGGGGATTGGGTCGCGCGAACAGGGGGTAGCTGCAGATCGTGGCGTTGTTGGAAAAAGGTGTCACGGTCCCGGCCCCCGGATCGCGGACGCAGTGCGCCGAGATCCTGTCGAGCCAGTCGCCGGCCACCTCGGTGTCGCTGTTGAGCAGCAGCACGTCGCGCTCCGGGTGCAGGCCCATGCCCTCGTTCACGGAGGCCACGAAGCCGGCGTTGCGCTCGTGGACCACCAGCGTGATCCGCCCCCGGCCGGCGAGATCGCGCAGCCACGCGGAGAGCTCCGGCTCCGGGCTCGCGTCGTCGATCACGACGACCTCGTGGGCCGACCGGACCGGGGCCGCGAGGACGCTTTCGAGGCAGCGGCGCGTCTCGGCAAGCCCGCGGTAGGCGGGAATGATGACGTCGATCACGGGGTGTGGTGGAAGAGGGGGTGGGGAATTCTATCGTGGCTCCGGGCCCTCGGCGGCCTGCCGGCGGGCGGGGAGGCTCGCCGGTTTGACCGCTGTCAACCGCGCCCCTGCCGGAGAAGGGCAAAGTTGCCGGGTCGCGGCCCGTCTTCCGGGAAGCATGGAGGTCTTGCATGGATTCCGCCCGTCACGTCATAGCAGGCGTCGGTCTCGCCGACCGGCCCCGCAGAGCCGGTGGCCTGCCCGCATGGACCTGGCCCAGAGCGCCAGCGGGCTCGCCCTGGGGCTCTTCATGTGGGGCCACATGTTCTTCGTCTCCACCATCCTCATCAGCAAGGACGCGATGTGGGCGGTGACGAAGTTCTTCGAGGGCTACTTCTTCTTCGGAACGGCCTATCCGGGTGTCGTTTCGGCGGTCGTGGCGGGCGTGCTGGTGCTCGTCATGGTCCACGCCTTCCTCGCGATGCGGAAGTTCCCGGCCAACTACCGCCAGTACCGGGCGTTCACCGGGCACCGGGCGCTCATGGGCCACGAGGACACGACGCTCTGGTGGTGGCAGTTCCTCACGGGATTCGCGCTCTTTTTCCTGGCCGCGGTCCATCTCTACCAGATGCTCATGCATCCCGGCGACATCGGCCCCTACGGCTCCGCGGACCGCGTCTGGTCGGGGCGGTGGTGGCCAATCTACCTGGTGATGCTCTTCGCGGTCGAGCTGCACGGCGGCATCGGCCTGTACCGGCTTTGCGTGAAGTGGGGCTGGTTCGAGGGCAAGGACCCCGCTGCGAGCCGGAAGCGCCTGAAGACCGCCAAGTGGGCCCTCACCGTGTTCTTCCTGGTGCTGGGGCTCGCCACGCTGGGCGCGTACATGAAGATCGGCTACGAGCATCGCGACCTCGTCGGCGAGCGCCACACGCCCTCGTGGGTGGTCCCCGACCCGAAGGAGAAGGCGCCATGAAGATCGTCTATACCGACGTGCTGGTCATCGGCGGCGGGCTCGCGGGCCTTCGGCTCGCCATCGGCGCGAAGCGCCGCGGCCACGACGCCATCATCCTCTCGCTCGTGCCGGCCAAGCGCTCCCACTCCAAGGCGGCCCAGGGCGGCATGCAGGCCTCGCTCGGCAACGTGGCGAAGGGGCAGGGCGACAACGAGGACATCCACTTCGAGGACACCGTGCGCGGCTCCGACTGGGGAGCGGACCAGGAAGTCGTGCGCATGTTCGTGAACACGGCGCCCAAGGCCGTGCGCGAGCTCGCGGCCTGGGGCGTGCCGTGGAGCCGCGTGCGCAAGGGCGACCGGCAGGTGGTCATCAACGGCCAGAAGGTCACGATCACCGAGCGCGACGAGGCGCACGGCACCGTCGCGCAGCGCGATTTCGGGGGCACCAAGAAATGGCGCACGTGCTACGTGGCCGATGCCACCGGGCACGCGATGATCACCGCGGTCGCCGACCAGGCCATCGCGGACTCCATCCCGGTACACGAGCGCAAGGAGGCCCTGGCGCTCATCCACGACGGCGGGCGCTGCCTCGGCGCGGTGGTGCGCGATCTCACGACCGGGGAACTGCTCGCCTACGTGGCCAAGGCCACGGCCATCGCCACCGGCGGGGCGGGGCGCCTGTACCGCTCGACCACCAACGCGGTGATCTGCGAGGGCATGGGACACGCGATCGCGCTGGAGACGGGCGCGGCCGCGCTGGGCAACATGGAGGCGGTGCAGTTCCACCCCACGGCGATCTTCCCGGCCGGCATCCTCGTGACCGAGGGCTGTCGTGGCGACGGCGGCCTCCTGAAGGACGCGAAAGGCCACCGCTTCATGCCCGACTACGAGCCGGAGAAGAAGGAACTGGCCTCGCGGGACGTGGTGTCGCGCCGCATGGAGGAGCACATCAAGAAGGGCAACGGGGCGAAGTCGCGCTTCGGCGAGCACCTCTGGCTCGACATCACGCTGCTGGGCGAGAAGCACATCCACACCAACCTGCGCGAGGTGTGGGACATCTGCCACTACTTCCTCGGCGTGGACCCGGTGAAGGACTTCATCGCCGTGCGCCCCGCGCAGCACTACACGATGGGCGGCGTGCGCACCACGCCGACCGGCGAAAGCCCGACGCTGAAGGGGCTGTTCGCCGCAGGCGAGGCCGCCTGCTGGGACATGCACGGCTTCAACCGCCTGGGCGGAAACTCGGTGGCCGAAACCGTCGTCGCCGGCATGATCGTGGGCGAGTTCATCGCGGATTTCTGCGACCGGGCCGAGAACGCCGCCACGGTGCCGGTGGGCCTGGTGCAGGAGTTCGTCCAGCGCGAGCAGGCGAAGCTCTCGGCGATCGTCGACCGGAGAAGCGGCGAGGACCCGTCCACGCTCAAGCTCGAGATGCAGGACCTCATGACGTCCTGCGTGGGGATCTTCCGCACCGGCGCGGAACTGGAAAAGGCGGTCGACGGGCTGCAGAAGCTGCTCGCGCGCAGCCGCAACGTCGGCGTCAAGTCCTCGGCGCCCGGGCCGAATCCGGAACTGGTCACCGCCTACCGCGTGCAGAAGATGATCAAGCTCGCGCTCACCATCGCCTACGGGGCCTCGGTGCGCACGGAAAGCCGGGGCGCGCACTTCCGCTCCGATTTCCCGCGCCGCAACGACGCCGAATGGCTCAAGCGAACGCTCGCCACGTGGAAGGGCGATTCGGACACCCTGCCCACGCTGGACTACGAGCCCCTCGACGTGAAGCGCATGGAGCTTCCGCCGGGCTGGCGCGGCTACGGCGCCAAGGACTACATCGACCATCCGGAGACGCCGGCGCGCGCGGCACTGGTGGAGGGCGCCAAGGCAACGGCCGCCGACCGCTTCGCGCTGCAGCAATCCCTGATGCCCTACGAACACCTGCTCCCCCCGGTCCTGCGCGGCCGCAACGAGCGCATCGACGAACCGTTCTGAGGAGCCGACGATGGCAGACGGCCAAGCACTCCGCAAGCTCACGATCAGGATCCTGCGCTACAACCCGAGGGTTCCGGGCGACGTCCCGCGCCTGCAGGATTACGAGATCGAGGAAGCCGACGGGATGACGCTCTTCATCGCCCTGAACGACATCCGCGACCGCCTGGACGGCTCGATCGCCTTCGATTTCGTGTGCCGTGCCGGCATCTGCGGCAGTTGCGCCATGATGATCGACGGTCGCCCGGGCCTCGCGTGCCGCACGCTCACGAAGAACCTCGGCGCGGTGATCACGCTCGCGCCGCTGCCGGTCTTCGAGCTGGTCGCCGACCTGTCGGTGGACACGGGCAAGTGGATGCGCGGCATGAGCGAACGCCTTGAGGCCTGGGTGCACGTGAAGCAGGGCGAGATCGACCTGAAGCGCATCGAGGACCGGATGGACCCGGACCTCGCCGAAGAGATCTTCGAGCTCGACCGCTGCATCGAGTGTGGCTGCTGCGTGGCCGGCTGCGGCACCGCGCGCATGCGCGATGATTTCGTGGGCGCGGTGGGCCTGAACAAGATCGCGCGCTTCCGCCTCGACCCGCGCGACACGCGCACGGACGAGGATTTCTACGAACTGGTCGGCGACGACGATGGCGTGTTCGGCTGCATGTCGCTCCTCGCCTGCCACGACGTGTGCCCGAAGCAATTGCCGCTGCAGACGCAGATCGCGTTCCTTCGCCGCAAGATGGTCAAGCAGGGCACGCTGGGCTGAGGGCTCTTGCCCGCGCCTCTTCGGCGCGGGCCGCTCGCGGCACGGCGTTCGCGGACCGTCGCCTTCGGTCCGTTCTCCCCGGACTCTTCGCCGTTCGTGCCGCTCGCCGGAGCGCAGGCATGAAGGGGAGCGTGCGCTGACCCGGGTGCGCGGGCATTTCACCAAAGTCCCACGCCGCGCCCGGCCGCCTTTGCGCACGGTCAAGCGAGCCCTCGGCGGGTCGATGAAAATGGCGCCTACCCAACGATAGCCCCGCGTCGCGGCGGCGAAAGCGATCCCCCCATGGAACTCACCCTGCAACTCGTCATCATCCTCGTCTGCCTTTTCTACGGCGCCCGCAAGGGCGGCGTGGCCCTCGGCCTGCTGGGCGGCATCGGCATGGTCCTCATGGTGTTTGCGTTCAAGCTGCCGCCGGGCAAGCCGCCCGTCGACGTGATGCTCACCATCATCGCGGTGGTGGCCGCCTCCGCCACGCTGCAGGCCTCGGGTGGCCTCGACGTCATGCTGCAGTTGGCCGAGAAGCTGCTGCGGCGCAATCCCCGGTTCGTGTCGATCCTCGCCCCCTTCACCACCTGCACCCTCACGATCCTGTGCGGGACGGGGCACGTCGTCTACACGATGCTGCCGATCATCTACGACGTGGCGATCAAGAACGGCATCCGCCCCGAGCGACCGATGGCCGCCTCGTCGATCGCCAGCCAGATGGGCATCATCGCGAGCCCGGTCTCGGTCGACGTGGTCTCTCTGGTCGCCTTCCTCGCCAAGGTGCCTGGCGGCGAGCGCTTCGACTTCGTGACGCTGCTCTCGCTCACCATCCCCTCGACGCTCCTGGGCGTGCTCGCGATCGGCATCTTCAGCTGGTTCCGCGGCAAGGACCTCGACAAGGACGAGGACTTCCAGAAGCTCATCGCCGACCCCGAAGCGAAGCAGTACGTCTACGGCGAGACGACGACGCTCCTGGGCGTGAAGCTCTCCGCCTCCCAGTGGACGGCCATGTGGATCTTCCTGGGCGCCATCGCCGTGGTGGCCTTCCTGGGTGCGAACACTTCGCTGCGGCCGCTCGTGGGCGGCAAGCCGATGTCGATGGTGCTCACGATCCAGATGTTCATGCTGCTCGCGGGCGCGCTCATCATCATCTTCACGAAGACCAATCCCGGCGACATCGGCAAGAACGAGGTTTTCCGCGCGGGCATGATCGCGGTCGTGGCCGTGTTCGGGGTGGCGTGGATGGCCGACACCGTGTTCGAGGCGAACCTGCCGGTGGTGAAGGCCGCGCTCTCCGAGATGGTGAAGACCCAGCCCTGGACCTACGCGCTCGCCCTGCTGCTCGTCTCCAAGCTCGTGAACTCGCAGGCGGCGGCCATCAGCGCGATGGTGCCCGTTGCGCTCGCCATCGGGGTGCCGCCGGGCTACGTGGTCGCCTACGCGGCCGCGTGCTACGGCTACTACATCCTGCCGACCTATCCCAGCGACCTCGCCACGATCCAGTTCGACCGCTCGGGCACCACGCGCATCGGCAAGTACGTGATCAACCACAGCTTCATCCTGCCGGGGCTCATCGGGGTGATCACCCCCTGCATCGTCGGCTACGCGATGGCGGCGGCGCGCGGCATGGTCTGAGGCGCGCCCCGGGCTTTCGCGAGCGGGCGGCCCTAGGGCCGCCCGCTCGTTTTCCGCTTCCCCTTGCGCGTTCGCAAATGGTGCAATGCCGCATGGCCGGTGGTATGCTGCAAATAGGAATGACTCTCAAGAACAAAGGCCCATGACCGTTCGCCTGCCCCTGTCGGAACTCGCTCCCGGCGACCGGGGAGTCATAGCCGCGGTGGATGGCCCGGAAGGCCTGCGCAAGCGGCTGGCGGCACTGGGTTTCCGGGCCGGCCGCGCGGTCGTCATGATGCGGCGCGGGAGCCTGTGTGGGCCCCTCCATGTCCGCCTCGGAACGACCGACGTGGCCTTGCGACCGGCGGAGGCCGCGGGCGTGTCGCTGCGCCCGACGGAGACCGCAGGCGTGTCGCTGCTCCCGGCGGTGGCGCCGGCGACGTGATCCGCCGGGCTGGACCGACGACATGAAGCGCGTCGCCCTGCTCGGCATGCCCAATACGGGCAAGTCCACGCTCTTCAACCGGCTGACCGGTTCGCAAGCCCGTGTCGGCAACTGGCCCGGCGTGACCGTAGACCTTGCCACCGCCCGGGTCCTCGTCGGCGGCCACATGGTGGAGCTGGTGGATCTTCCGGGGCTCTACGACCTGCACGGTTTCTCGGAGGACGAACTCGTCGCGCGGCATTTCCTCGAGGCGGCGCGGGTCGATGCGATCGCGGTGGTGCTGAACGCCTCGCAAATCGACCGCCAGCTCGCCCTCGCGCTCCAGTTGAAGGCGCTGGAGGTGCCGACGCTCGTGCTCCTGAACATGGCCGACGAAGCGCGGCGCTATGGGATCGAGATCGACGTGGAGCGCCTGGGCACGGGCATAGGACTCCCGGTGGCGGCGATTTCCGCGCGATTCGGCACCGGCGTGCCGGAGGCTCTGGCGAAGCTCGCTCACCTGCTGGACACGGCCCCGCACCCGCGCGAGGCCTCGGTGCGCGCCGCGCTCGCTGAGGACCACCGGCGCGAGGAGGAAATCGAGGCGCTGCTTCGCGACTCGGTCGTGGTTCCGGAGCGACTTTCGGAACAGGCGTCGGATCGCATCGACCGCGTGGTCCTCCACCCCTGGTTCGGCCTGCCGCTCTTCTTTCTCGCCATGCTCGCGGTCTTCCAGGCGGTGTTCTGGCTGGGCTCGCCGATGCAGGGCGGCGTGGAGGCGCTCTTCGAGGCTGTGCGCAGGCTGGCACTCGAGCCGGCCCTCGCGCCGCTGCCGGTGCTGCTGCGCGGCCTGCTGCTCGACGGCGTCTGGGCGGGCATGGGCACGGTGGCCGCCTTCGTGCCGCTCATCGTGGTCTTCTTCTTCTTCCTCGCGGCGGTCGAGGACAGCGGCTATCTGTCCCGTGCCGCCTTCCTCACCGACGCGCTGATGGCGCGGCTGGGCCTGGACGGCCGGGCGTTCGTGATGCTCCTCATGGGGTTCGGCTGCAACGTGCCGGCGATCATGGGCACGCGCGTGATGCGCGACCGCCCGATGCGACTGCTGTCCATGCTCACCATTCCCATGTCGCTCTGCTCGGCGAGGCTCCAGGTGTTCGTGTTCATCGCGGCGGCGGTCCTCGCCCCGGCGCGCGCGCCGTGGGTGCTCTTCGGGCTCTATGTCATGAGCTTCGCCGCCGTCATCGTGACGGCACTGCTCTTTCGCGGCCGGTTCGCAAGCGCCGAGCCCTTCGTGATCGAGCTGCCGCCCTACCGCATGCCCACCATGCGGCAGGTGTGGATGCGCGGGTGGGTAGAGGTGAAGCATTTCCTGCGCCGTGCGACCAAGTTCATCTTCCTCGGCGTGATCGCGGTGTGGCTTCTCACGCACCTGCCCTCGGGTGCCGCCCCCGCGGGGCCCGACACGATCGCCGGGTGGATCGGCTCCGCGATGCAGCCCGTCCTGGGGCCGCTGGGAATCGACGAGAAGCTCGCGGTGGCGCTCATCTTCGGGTTCGTGGCGAAGGAAGTGGTGATCGGCGCCTTCGCCGTCATCTACGGGCTCGAGGGCGACGCGTTGGCCGCGGGGCTCGCGCAGTCGATGGACTGGGTGGCCGCGACGAGCTTCATGCTCTTCACGCTGATCTACACGCCGTGCCTGTCGACGGTCGCGACGCTGCGGTCCGAATCGCGCAGCCTCGGCTTCACCACGCTCGCGGTCGCGTGGCCGCTTGCGCTCGCCTGGGCGGCGAGCTTCGCCTTCTACCAGGGGATGCGCGCGCTGGGCTTCTGAACGAAAGCGGGGACGCGTGGGAGGACGCGTCCCCGGAAGGGCGCCGGCTTCGGCGGCCGGCTCAGGCTACTTCTTCGCGGGCTTCGCTACCGGGTGACCGGCCTTCACCCATTCCTCGAACTTCATGTCCGCGGAAACGACGTTGGTGAAGCCGAGGTCCTGGAGCGACTTGGTCGCGAGCGCGCAGCGCCCGCCGGTCGCGCAATAGAGCGTCACGCGCTTGTTCATGTCCACGGCATTCGGGAATCCGACTTGCTTCCAGATCCTGAACTCGATCAGCCCGCGCGGAATGTTGATTGCGCCCGGCACGTACCCATCGCTGAATTCGTCTTCCTCGCGCACGTCGACGAGGAGGCCGAGCTCCTGCTTGTCGAGGGAGGCACGGAACTCCTCGATCTTGATGGTCTTGATCTGCTTCTTCGTCTCGGCGACGTACTTGCCGACGGAGGGCGGATAGTTCGGCGCGGCAGGGGGCGCGGACGCGAGGCCCAGGGCGGGCAGGAAAAGCCCGGCCGAAAGGAGGAGGGTGGAGAGAAGGGTTCTGCGATGCGCTTGCATGGTGGTGTCTCCGCTTCGTGAAAGGATCGGCTCGACGGGCGGGTGCGCAGGTCGTCCCCGAATGGTCCCCGCGCCTGCCGCCGCGAATATCATGACCAGCTTATCCAGCAGGCCGCGGCTGCCGTTGACGTGGAGCAACGACCGCGTCGCCGGACGTGGGACGAAGGTCCCACGGCCCTCGGCGCAGCGCGAGCGATGGCCCTGCCCGCCGATCACTTTCGCGACCACGGGATCTGCTGGATAGCGCCGCTGGCCGGCGCGTACGGCCGGCTCTTCGACAAGCGGCCGCAGGGCGGGTGCGCCAAGCGCTTCCGCACGGAAAGGCATCGTTGCAACTTCAGCCGAAGTGCCTATACTCGGGCTCCCGCAGAGACGGTGATGCTGCTGAAACGGCTGCCCGAACGGATTCATCTCGCGGACAGGAAGCTGGTGGCACAGAGCGCGACCGTGCGGCTGCGGTCGAGCGCCGAGGTTTTTCATGTTCGCCGGATTGGCGCAGCGGGGCCGCACGTCGCTTCAGGGCGCGCCGACGTCCCCGGCAGCCGCATCGACGTGCCTTGCGTCGAGCTCCGGTGTCACCCGGGGAGACATGGGCACGATCGAAAAGCAGCGCCTGGCGGAGATCAAGGAACGCGGCGCGGAGTGGCAGCGCTGGGGGCCCTATCTCAGCGAGCGCTCCTGGGGAACCGTGCGGGAGGACTACAGCGCGGACGGCTCCGCCTGGGGGCACCTCACCCACGACATGGCCCGCAGCAAGGCCTTCCGCTGGGGCGACGACGGCCTGGCCGGCATCTGCGACCGCTACCAGATCCTGTGCTCCTCGCTCGCCCTGTGGAACGGCCGCGACCCGATCCTCAAGGAGCGGCCCTTCGGCCTCATCCCGAGCGAAGGCAACCACGGCGAGGACCTGAAGGAATACTACTTCTACGTCGACAGCACGCCGACCCACAGCTACATGAAGTACCTGTACAAGTACCCGCAGGCCGAATACCCCTACCAGCACTTGATCGACGAGAACCGCAATCGCGGCGGTACGGGCCCGGAGTACGAGCTGCTCGACACGGGGATCTTCGACGAGGACCGGTACTTCGACGTCTTCGTGGAATACGCGAAGGCGGGTCCCGAGGACATCTGCATCCGCATCGAGGCCTTCAACCGCGGGCCGCAGGAGGCCGAGCTGCACCTCCTGCCCCAGCTGTGGTTCCGCAACATCTGGGCGTGGACCGAAACCCGCCGCCGGGAGCCCGCGATCACCCGTGGCGCCTCCGGAAAGGGATTCGTGAGCCTGGTGGCGGACGACAGCGCTGCCGACGGCCTGGACAACCTGCCCTTCGCGTACCAGGTCGGCCGGCGTGTCCTCTACGGCGAGGCCGACGGCAAGGCGCTCTTCACCGACAACGAAACGAACCTGGCGAAGCTCCACGGACCGCAGGCCGACGACGGGCGCCGGTATGTGAAGGACGCCTTCCACCGCCACGTCGTCGGCGGCGAACCGGCCGTGAACCCGGAGGAGAAGGGCACGAAGGCGTGCCTGCACTACGTGCGCAAGGTCGCCGCGGGCGGCTCGACGGTGGTGCGACTGCGCCTGTGCGCGGCGGACCTGGCCGATCCCCTGGGCGAAGTCGACCGGATCGTGGCCTCGCGGCTTCGCGAGGCCGACGAGTTCTACGCGGGCGTCCACCCAGCCGGGGCGAGCGAGGACGAGCGGCGCGTGCAGCGACAGGCCTTCGCGGGCCTCATGTGGTCGAAGCAGAACTACCTCTTCGACGTGGGACGCTGGCTCGCGGGCGACAATCCCGGGCTGCCTCCGCCCGCGTCGCGGCAGCACCTGCGCAACAAGCACTGGCGCCACCTCAACTCGATGCGCGTGCTGTCCATGCCGGACAAGTGGGAGTACCCCTGGTTCGCGGCCTGGGATCTCGCGTTCCACACCATCGCCATCGCGTTGATCGATGCGGAGTTCGCCAAGGAGCAGCTCTGGTTCATGCTCTTCTAGCAGTTCCAGCACCCTAACGGCCAGATTCCGGCCTACGAATGGGAGTTCTCCGACCTCAATCCGCCGGTGCATCCCTGGGCCGTCTGGCGGGTATACAACATGGACCGCATACGTTCCGGCAAGGCGGACCGGGCCTTCCTCGAGAAGTGCTTCCACAAGCTCCTGATCAACTTCGCCTGGTGGATCAACAAGGTCGACAGCAGCGGCAACAACATCTTCGAGGGCGGCTTCCTCGGGCTCGACAACATCACGCTCTTCGACCGCTCGGAGAAGCTGCCCGGCGGGGCGACGCTGGAGCAATCGGACGCGACCGGCTGGATGGGGCTCTTCTGCCTCAACATGATGCGTATCGCGCTCGAGCTCGCCAAGGAAAACCCCACCTACGAGGGCCTCGCGACCAAGTTCTTCCAGCACTACGTCTACGTCGGCGCCGCCATGAAGCACATGGGCGGGAAGGACCACAACCTGTGGGACGAGAAGGACGGGTTCTTCTACGACGTGCTGCGCTACCCCGACGGCAATTTCGACAAGCTGCGGGTGCGCTCCATGGTGGGGCTCATCCCGCTCTACGCCGTCGAGCGCCTGGAGGCCGGCTGGATCGGGCAGTTCAAGGACTTCACCACCAGCCTCGACTGGTTCCTGGAGAACCGCAAGGACCTCGTGCAGGAGTGCGTGAACCGCATCCAGCACGACGGGGAGGAGACGCTCGCGCTGACCATCGTCAACCGCGACCAGCTGCGGCGGATGCTCCAGCGCATGTGCGACCCCGACGAGTTCCTCTCCGACTTCGGACTGCGAAGCCTCTCCAAGGCGCACCTCGCCAATCCCTTCGTCCTCGGCCACAACCGGGTGGTCTACGAGCCGGGCGAGGCGGACTGCAAGATCAAGGGCGGCAACTCCAACTGGCGCGGGCCCATCTGGTTCCCGACCGCGTTCCTGATGATCGAGTCCCTGCGCAAGCTCGCCAAGGCCTACGGGGACGACCTGACGGTCGTGGACAAGGGCGGGCGCGAATGGCCGATCGGGGAGATCGTGCAGACCCACGCCGACCGCCTGATCTCGATCTTCGTGCGCAACCCGCAGGGCCGGCGTCCCTTGTACGGCGACATCGGCAAGTTCCAGACGGATCCGCACTGGCGCGACTACCTCATGTTCCATGAGTACTTCCACGGCGACACGGGCGTGGGGCTGGGCGCCTCGCACCAGACCGGCTGGACCGGGCTGGTGGCGTCGCTGATCGACGAGTGGCGCGGGCACTAGCGCAATCACGGGCGGGATGGCCGGGATGCGCTCGCGCCTCCGGCTCCGGAAAAAAATCGCAGTCAGACGGCGGGAGATCCCGCGAAGAGAGGAACCATGGCAACGCATCAACCCTTGAAGGGGCAGAAGGCGCTCGTGACCGGTGCGAGTTCGGGAATCGGCGCGGGCGTCGCCCTGTCGCTCGCAGCCGCGGGCGCGGACGTCGTCGTGAACTACTCGTCGAGCGCCGCTGGCGCGGAAAAGGTCGTGGGCGAGATCAAGGCCGCGGGCGGCAACGCGATGGCCGTCAAGGCCGACGTGTCGAAGGCCGAGGACGTGAACGCCATGTTCGACAGGATGATCGCCGACTGGGGCACGGTCGACATCCTCGTGAACAACGCGGGCCTGCAGCAGGATGCGTCCTTCGTCGACATGACGCTCGAGCAGTGGAATCGCGTCATCGGCATCAATCTCACGGGGGATGTTCCTGTGCGCCCAGCGGGCGGTGAGGGAGTTCGTGCGCCGAGGCGTGCGCCCCGAGATTTCCCACGCCGCCGGCAAGATCATCTGCATGTCCTCGGTGCACGAGATCATTCCCTGGGCGGGGCACGTGAACTACGCGGCTTCCAAGGGAGGGGTCAAGCTATTCATGCAGTCCCTGGCCCAGGAACTCGCGCCGCAGAAGATCCGCGTGAACTCCATCGGTCCCGGCGCGATCCAGACGCCGATCAACCGGGCGGCGTGGGAGACGCAGGAGGCGCTCGATTCCCTCCTCACCCTGATCCCCTACGGGCGCATCGGCGTGCCGAACGACATCGGCAAGGCCGCGGTCTGGCTCGCTTCCGACGAGTCGGACTACGTGAACGGCCAGACGATGTTCGTCTGCGGCGGGATGACGCTCTACCCCGAGTTCGCCAAGGGAGGCTGATGGCCCGTCACGGGGACGGAGCCACCGCGAAGATGTGCGCGCGGTGGCCGTCCAGGCGCACGTAGAGGCCGCGGTCGGCGAGTTCCCGCCGGTCGCGGCGGTAGACCTGGCCGTCGAGGAGATCGGTGAAGTCGAAAGGTCCGGCAGGGTCGAGTTCGCCCGCGACCGCGATTCGCCCGTGGGAGGCTTCATCGGCGAGATTGACCACCACGACCCGCAGTCCACGGGACCCGCGCCAGCGATAGGCAATGAGGTTCTCGTGGGTGCCGTCGTTGTCGGGCGTGACCTCCAGCAGCTTCCATTCGCCGTCGTGGAACGTCTCGTCGTCGGCGATGCCGAGCAGCTTCGCGTAGAGACCGGCCAGTTCTTCGTCCGCCTGTTCCGGCAGCGCTGCGTTCAGGGGCATCGGCAGGTGGACCGTCCGGCCCTCTAACTGGCCCTGGTGGAAGAAGCGCAGGCCCGGCAGCGTGCAGAGCAGTGCGATCAGGGCGGGAAGCCGGTGGCGGCCGAAGGTGGCGACGCTGCGCGGCTCGTCGTGATTTTCCAGGAAGCGCGCCATGCGTCCCTGGGTGGCGGAGGGTGCTGCGAGATGCGCGCGAACTTCGCGCGGTGGGGAGCCGTGCAGGCGGTCGTACAGGCGCTTGTCGTAGGTGCAGGTGAAGCCGAGATCCTGCAACTCGCCTTCCATGTCCCAGTACACCTCGGCCATCCACAGGAAGTCGGCAGGCAGCGCCGCGATCGCCTGCGGCCAGAACTCCGCGGGCGGGGCCGGCCGTCCACGAAGGAGTTTCGCCCAGGTCTTCGCGAAGACGTCGTTCAGCACCAGCATCGCCATGTCGCAACGCAGGCCGTCGCAGTGCTTCGCGATATCGCGCAGGGTTTCGACGAAGGCGGCGCGCGCTTCGACGCTGAAGTAGTCGACCTGCGCCGTGTCCGCCCAGGGTGCGAAGTAGGGATCGCGCCCGCGGGCCACGAAAAAGGGTTCGGCGTCCTCCTCGGGCTCGATGAGGAGGAACGCGGTCGGATCGCGGTGGAAATCCTCCTGCGTGCCCTGCAGGAAATAATCGGGGTGGCTGCGTATCCAGTGGTGGTCCGGCCCGGTGTGGTTCGGCACGAAGTCGAGGACGAGGCCCATGCCGCGATCGCGGAGCTTCGCGCGGACCGCGTCGATCTCCGGCCACGTTCCGATGCGGCGGTCCGGCACGTAGTCGCTGATGGAAAACGGCGATCCCACGATCGAGGAGACGGTCCAGCCGGGCAACGCGTGGTCGAAGACCTTGAACGAGGCCGCGCTGGTGCGAAAGAGGTGCCTTCCGCCCACGCTTCGCTGCCAGATGCCCAGGAGGTAGACCAGGTCGAAGCCGAGGGCCGCGATGCGGTCCCACTCGGCATCCGGCACGTCCGCAAGGCAGAGCTTCCTCCCCGCGATGAAGGAGAGCTCGTCGAGCCAGGCCCAGGTGTTGACCTGGTAGAGGTGCGGGTGCGCTCGCAAGCGCCCCTTCGCGGGAGGCTGCCGCTGCGCCGAGGGGCTCGGGTCTCGGAAATCGGTGGCAGCGGTCATGGGCGCTTCTCCTCGGTGAAGTGCGGCCGGGGCGAAGGGCCGGGAGCGGTTTCTTGTCGTGTCGGGCATCGTATGCGAATCTTCGGGCGTCCACGCGAGCAATCTTTCGTCCACTGAATGCAGGAGATCGGGCCATGAAGCGACTGCTTATCGGGGTGGCGATCGTCGTCGCGGCTGTCGGGACCGCAACGGCGGCGCCCATGGACGATGCCAGGGCTGCCCTGCAGCGCAAGGACTACGCGACGGCCCTGCGGATCTGGCAAACGCAGTCCGAGCTGGGCGATCTCGTTGCCCGGACCAACGTCGGCTTCCTGTACGAGAGCGGCGATGGTGTCGAGCGGGACTACGGCGAAGCGGCGAAGTGGTATCGCAGGGCCGCGGACCAGGGGCACGCGCCTGCCGAATTCCAGCTGGCGTTCCTGTACCTGAACGGCAGGGGTGTCCCGAAGAACGAGGAGGAAGGCGCGAAGTGGATTCGCAGGGCCGCGGAACGCGGCTACCTTCCGGCGCAGGATGTCCTGGGCAAGCTGCACGAGGCCGGACAGGGCGTTCCCAAGGATGCCGCCGAGGCCGCGAAGTGGTATCGGGCGGCAGCAGAGAAGGGTCACGCGCCCGCGGCGTTCGGTCTCGGGCTCCTGTACGACGATGGCAAGGGTGTCCCGCAGAACCCGGTCGAGGCGGCGAAGTGGTACAGCATGGCCGCCGATCGGGGCTTCCCGCGGCCACAGAACAACCTCGGGGCGATGTACGCCGCCGGCAGCGGCGTTGCGCGGGACTACGTGCAGGCGCACAAGTGGTACAACCTCGCCGCGTCACGCGAAGGCGATCCGGCGACCCGCGAGATCTTCGCGAAGAATCGCGACCGCGCGGCGGCGAAACTGAGCCCCGCGCAGCTTGGCGAGGCGCAGAGGCTCGCGAAGGAGTGGAAGCCGAAGTGACGGGAAGTGCCGGACCGAAAACCAAGGACAAAGCCCGCACGAAGCGGGCTTTGTGGCGTTACGGGTAGCCGAAGAAGCGAGGTGATGGTGGAGGCGGCGGGAATCGAACCCGCGTCCAGATGCCATTCCACAAACAGTTCTACATGCGTAGCCGGTTGTTCTGCTTTAGCGAGTCGGCCGCGAACCAGCTCCCGGCCTTTCCCACGAGCCACCTATTGGTTTAGGTCTTCACCAAGTGACGCGATGAATTCCGATTCCATGTTTATGACTCCGCTGCCGGTGAACTGGCCCAACCCATGGAAAAACTGGTGCGGAGCTGGCCGGTATTAAGCGGCCAGGGCGTACGTGTTGTCGTTCGCAGTTAAGTTTGCGATTCCAGCGGTTTAACGAGGCGTTGGCGCTCGGCATGCCCTGCTCGCTTCACTGCACCTGTCGAAACCAGGTCGCCCCCGGAAATCGGGGTGTTGCTCGCGCAGATTCTACGCGCTTGCCCGCTTGCGGGCCACTTCAGGACTTCAGGTGGGGGCGGGAGAGCGCGGATTCAAGGCCGGCCCAGCGTGCGATCCCCGAGGGAGAATCGACCACGCCATCGGCGCCCCACCGCGCGGGCTCAGGGCCGTCGCCCAGGTAGCCGTACCCCGCCGCGAGGACAGGCATCCCGGCTGCGCGCGCCGCTTGCACATCGCGCTCGTCGTCGCCCACGTAGAGAACGGTTCGCGGCGCGAGCGCCATCACCGCGGCCGCGTGCAGGAGCGGATCCGGAAAGGGTTTCGCGCGCTCGCAGGTGTCGCCGCCGACGAGCACCGCCGTCCGGCTGGAGAGCCCGAGGCCGTCCATGACGCCGCGCGCGAGCCGCTCGAACTTGTTGGTGACCACGCCCCAGGCGAGCCCCCGTTGCTCCAGCAGCACCAGCAGTTCGTCCATTTCCGGGAAGAGCCGCGTTTCCACGCAGAGGTTGTCCGCATAGAGCGCCAGGAACTCCTCGCGCATCCCGGCGAATCCCGCGTCCTCCGGGTTGACGCCGAAAGCCGCACCGATCATGCCGCGCGCTCCCCGGGAGACGTGCGGCCGGACGGTCTCGAGCGCTACGGGCTCGAGTCGCCGTGCGGCGCGCATCGCGTTCACGGTGCGCATCATGTCGGGCGCGGTGTCCGCGAGCGTCCCGTCCAGGTCGAAGAGCACGGCGCGAATCTCTTGGGTGGCGGCGGCGGTCACGGTTCTGCGGGCGGTCAATCGCGGCGCGCCGCGAGAAAGTAGTTCACGCCGGCGTCCGCGTCGAGCGCGAACACCCTGGTGAGCGGGTTGTAGCCCAGGCCGGTGACGTCGGTCATCGCAAGCCCCGCGGCGCGGCAATGGGCGGCGAGTTCAGAGGGCGTGATGAACTTCGCGTATTCGTGCGTTCCCCGGGGCAGCAGGCGCAGCACGTACTCGGCGCCGACGATCGCGAAGAGGAAGGACTTCGGATTCCGGTTGATGGTGGAAAAGACCACGGTCCCCCCGGGCTTCGCGAGCCCCGCGCAGGCGCGAACCGTGCTCGCGGGATCGGGCACGTGCTCGAGCATCTCCATGCAGGTCACCACGTCGTAGGTCCCCGGCTCGGCCACCGCCGCGTCCTCGGCGGACACGAGCCGGTAGTCCACGGCCACGCCGCTTTCGAGCAGGTGGAGCCTCGCGACCTTGAGGGACTTCTCGCCGAGATCGATGCCCGTGACCTTCGCGCCTTTCGCGGCCATCGATTCGGCGAGGATGCCCCCGCCGCAACCCACGTCGATCACCCGCTTGCCCGCGAGCCCGCCCGCGATCCGGTCGATGTGCGCCAGGCGCAGGGGGTTCATCCGGTGCAGGGGCCCGAACATCTCGCTCTCGGGGTCCCACCAGCGGTGCGCCAGCGCCCCGAACTTGGCGAGTTCGGCCTGGTCGACGTTGCCTGCGGCCGCGTCCGGCGTGTCGGCGATCATGAAGCGCTCCTGATTCGCGTGCGCCACCATCGAGCCTTGGCGCGGATCTCGTCCTCGTCCAGGCCGCTGAGGCGGCGTTCGACGAGTCGCGCTTCGCCCGCCACCCAGACGTGCGTCACGTGCTCGCGGCCCGCCGCGTAGACGAGATCGGAGACGGGGTCGAAACAAGGGAGCGTCTCCGGGGTGGAAAGTTCCACCGCCGCGATGTCGGCGAGCTTTCCGGGGACGAGGGAGCCGATCGCCGCGTCCAGGCCCAGCGCCCGGGCGCCATCGAGCGTGGCCATGCGAAGCGCCTCGTGCGCCCCCACGGCCCGGGCATCGCCGCTCGCACCCTTGGCGAGGAGTGCCGCGAGGCGCATCTCGCCGAGAACGTCCAGGCGGTTGTTGCTGGCCGCGCCATCGGTGCCCAGGCCGACGGTGATGCCCTTCGCGCGGCACGCGGCGATCGGGGCGATGCCGCTCGCGAGCTTCAGGTTCGACGACGGGCAATGCGCGATGGAGGATCCCTCGCGCGCGAGAAGGTCGATCTCGTGCGCTTCGAGGTGCACGGCGTGCACGGCGATAAGGCGCGGCCCGACGAGCCCGAGGCGACGCAGGCGCTCGAGGGGCCGGATGCCGTGCTGGGCCAGGCCCTGGGCGATCTCTTCCGCGGTCTCGTGCAGGTGCGTGTGCACGGGCGCGTCGATCTCCTCGGCCAGCGTGGCGATCTTCGCGAGCGTCTCGTCGCTCACGGTATAGGGCGCGTGCGGAGCGAGGCAGAAGCTGAGGAGGTCCTCGCCGCGGTAGGCATCGCGCGTGGCGAGGCCCTTGTGCAGGTACGCCGCCGCGTCCGTCGCGTAGGCGCTGGGAAATTCCACGGCGATCATGCCGAGGCTCGCGCGCATGCCGGCGCGAAGCACGGCTCGCGCCGTCGACTCCGGAAAGAAGTACATGTCGTTGAAGCAGGTGACGCCGCCGCGGAGCATCTCGGCCGCGGCGAGGAGGCTCCCGTCGTGGACGAACTCGTCGCCTACGTGCTTCGCCTCCGCGGGCCAGACATGGTCCTTGAGCCAGGTCATGAGCGGCAGGTCGTCGGCCACCCCGCGCAGCAGCGCCATCGCGGCGTGGCCGTGCAGGTTCACGAGGCCCGGGACGAGGAGGTGCCGGTCCAGGCTCGCCTCCGACTTTGCCGTTATGCGGCCCTTGGCTTCCGCCGTGGGAAGCAGGGCTTCTATCCGCCCGTTGCGCACGGCGATCGAATGGTCCGCCAGGAGCGTCCCCGGCGGTTCGACCGGGGCGATCCAGGCTGCGTGTATCAGGGTGTCGGCTTCTCGCATGGGGGCGCAGGAACAAAAAACCCCGCCGGGGCGGGGTTTTCTGCCGGGTTCCGGAGGGCTTACTGTTTCACGCCCTTGAACTCGATGTCCACGCGGCGGTTCTTCTGGCGGCCGTCCTTCGTCTTGGTGGTCGCCACCGGCTGGGACTCGCCCTTGCCGATGGTGGTGATCTTCGAGGCCGGGATGCCCTTGGAGACCAGGTACTCCTTCACGGCCGCGGCGCGGCGCTCGGAGAGCTTCTGGTTGTAGGCGTCCGGGCCCACGGAGTCGGTGTGGCCGGTCGCGATGACCATTTCCACGTCGACGCCCTGAAGCTTCGCCAGCGCCTCGTCGATGCTCTTCTTGCCGTCCGCGCGGACGACCGACTTGTCGAAGTCGAAGAGGGCATCGGCCTGGATCACGACGGCCTGCTTGACCGACGCCGGGGCGGGCTTGGCGGCCGGCGCGGCGGGCTTCGCGGGCGCGGAGGGCGCAGAGGGCGCGGCGGGCGCGGAGGGCTTGGGCGCCGGGGCATCCTTCTTCGCCTGGCAATCCGGATGCGAGATCCCGGAGCTCAGCACGCAGTTGCCCAGGGCGTCGCGGACCGGGGCGCCTGAGGCGTCGGTCACGTTATTGGTGGTGGACTGAGCGAGCGCGGAGCCGGAAGCGAGGGCGGCGGCGGCGACCGACCCGAGCAGCAGCTTCCCGATGGAGGAAATCTTCATTTAGGTACTCCCAAGAGATTTGGATGATTTTTTGATGCCAGGCATTTTTCTAGGCTCGCGCCTGAAACGACTCGCACAATCATACACAAAGCCCCCTCCGGTCCACAACCAAAGGTGGGTTTTCCGCAACAACGCGGCCGCCTGGTTGCGTATCCGCCACACCGGGTCCGGGGCTCGGGAGAGTGGCGGCGAGGCCGGCGAATGTGCTAGGATTTCACTTTTGCCGACCGGCATTTACTTAATTAAAACAAGCGGTTAGGTTTCTGCGCTGCGGCGCGGGGCCGGCCCGCTTCGACTCTCCCGCCCATGGAACAATTCGCCAAGGAAACCCACCCGATCAGCATCGAGCAGGAGATGCGCCGCTCGTACCTCGATTACGCCATGAGCGTCATCGTCGGGCGGGCGCTCCCCGATGTGCGCGACGGCCTGAAACCGGTCCACCGGCGCGTGCTTTTCGCGATGCACGAGCTCTCCAACGACTGGAACAAGGCCTACAAGAAGTCGGCCCGCATCGTGGGCGACGTGATCGGCAAGTACCACCCGCACGGCGATACGGCGGTCTACGACACCATCGTGCGCATGGCGCAGGACTTCAGCCTGCGCTATCCCCTGATCGACGGGCAGGGCAATTTCGGCTCCGTGGACGGCGACAATGCGGCGGCCATGCGCTACACCGAGATCCGCATGGCCAAGATCGCGCACGAGCTGCTCGCCGATCTGGAGAAGGAGACGGTCGACTTCGGGCCCAACTACGACGGCAGCGAGTCCGAGCCGCTGATCCTTCCGGCCCGCATCCCGAACCTCCTCGTGAACGGCTCCTCCGGCATCGCCGTGGGCATGGCGACCAACATCCCGCCGCACAACCTGAACGAGGTCGTCGACGCCTGCCTGGCCGTGCTCGCCAACGCCGACATCGACATCGAGGAACTCATCGCGATCGTGCCGGCGCCGGACTTTCCCACCGCCGGCATCATCTACGGCACGGGAGACGTGAAGGAGGGCTATCGCACGGGCCGGGGGCGGGTGGTGATGCGCGCCCGCGCGCACGTCGAGGACATGGAACGGGCCGGCAAGCAGGCCATCGTCGTCGACGAATTGCCCTACCAGGTGGGGGGAGACCAGCTCCTCAAGCGCATCAGCGAACTCGTCCACGAAAAGAAGATCGAGGGCGTCGCGGACCTGCGCAATGAGTCGGACAAGAAGGGCATGCGGCTCGTGATCGAGCTGAAGCGCGGCGAGGTCGCCGAGATCGTCCTGAACAACCTGTACAAGATGACGCAGATGCAGGAGACGTTCGGGATGAACATGGTGGCCCTTCTCGACGGCCAGCCCCGGCTCCTGAACCTGAAGCAGTTCCTCGAGGCGTTCCTGCGCCACCGCCGCGAGGTGGTCACGCGCCGCACGGTCTACGACCTGCGCAAGGCGCGCGAGCGCGGCCACGTGCTGGAGGGCCTCGCGGTGGCGCTGTCCAACGTGGACGAGGTGATCGCGATCATCAAGGCCGCGGCGACGCCCGCGGCGGCCAAGGTCTCGCTCATGGGGCGGCTCTGGCGCTCGCCCCTGGTCGAGGAGATGCTCGCGCGCGCGAGCGCGGACCAGTACCGGCCGGAAAAGCTGCTGCGCGAGTTCGGGCTCGGGACGGAAGGCTACCGGCTCTCCGAGGTGCAGGCGCAGCGCATCCTCGAAATGCAGCTGCAGCGCCTCACCGGGCTCGAGCAGGACAAGATCCTCTCGGAATACCGCGAGGTGATCGCCACGATCGAGGATCTCCTCGACATCCTCGCGAAACCCGAGCGCGTGACGCGGATCATTTCCGACGAGTTGGCGGAGATCAAGCGCGAGTTCGGCGACGCGCGCCGCAGCGAGATCGTGGTGAACGGGCAGGACCTCTCGATGGAGGACCTGATCGCGCCCGAGGACGTGGTGGTGACGCTCTCGCACACCGGCTACATCAAGAGCCAGAAGCTGGACGAGTACCGGGCGCAGAAGCGCGGCGGGCGCGGCAAGCAGGCCACCGCGACCAAGGAAGACGACTTCATCGAGAAGCTCTTCATCGCCAACACGCACGACTACGTGCTGTGCTTCTCGAACAAGGGCAAGGTCTACTGGATCAAGGTCTACGCGGTGCCGCAGGGCGGGCGCGCCAGCCGCGGCAAGCCCGTCGTGAACCTCCTGAAGATGGACGAGGACGAGCGGATCAACGCGATCCTCCCGGTGCGCGAATTCGTCGAGGACCGCTACGTGTTCTTCGCGACGGAACACGGCGTGGTCAAGAAGACGACCCTGTCGGAGTTCTCGCGGCCGCGCACCTCCGGCATCATCGCCGTGGACCTGGACGAGGGCGACCGGCTCGTGGGCGTGGCGCTCACCGACGGCAAGCACGACGTGATGCTGTTCTCCGACGAGGGCAAGGCCGTGCGCTTCGACGAGAACGACGTGCGCCCGCTGGGCCGCCAGGCGCGCGGCGTGCGCGGCATGAACCTCGCCAAGGGCGGCAAGGTGATCGCGCTGCTGGTGGCCGAAACCGAGGAGCAGAGCGTCCTCACCGCCACCGAGAACGGCTTCGGCAAGCGCACCCCGATCGCGGAATACACGCGCCACGGGCGCGGGACGCAAGGGATGATCGCCATCCAGACCTCGGCACGCAACGGCAAGGTGGTGGCTGCGACCCTCGTGTCGGCGGACGACGAGATCATGCTGATCACCTCCGGCGGCGTCCTCATCCGCACGCGCGTGAAGGAGATCCGGGAGATGGGCCGCTCCACGCAGGGTGTCACGCTCATCAACCTGGGCGAAGGCGAGAAGCTCTCCGGCCTGCAGTCGGTGATGGATCGCGAGGACGAAGACAACGGCAATGGAAACGGCCACGGCAATGGAAACGGCCACGGCAATGGGAACGGGAGCGGGAGCGGTGGCGGAAACGACGAACCGGCGGCCGGTGGCAACGATGGCGGCGGCGATCCCGCGCCCGCCTGAGGGGCCCGGCTCGCAACGGAGGAAGAACGCGATGCACGTGTGGAATTTCGGTTCCGGGCCGGCGATGCTGGTTCCGGCGGTTCTCGAGCAGGCGAAGGCGGAGCTCCTCGACTGGCACGGCCTGGGCATGTCCGTGATGGAGATGAGCCATCGCGGCAAGGAATTCGTCGCGATCGCGGGCGAAGCCGAGCGCGACCTGCGCACGCTCCTCGCCATTCCCGCGAATTACAAGGTGCTCTTCCTCCAGGGCGGCGCGACGGCGCAGTTCGCGGCGGTGCCGATGAACCTCCTGCGCGGCCGTGCCACGGCCGATTTCGTCGTGACCGGGGAATGGTCGAACAAGGCGTTCGCCGAGGCCTCGAAGTACTGCCGGCCGGCGCTCGCCGCCTCCTCGGCGCAGGCGAAGTTCACGCACGTTCCGAAGCAGCCGGCCTGGAAGCTTTCCGCGGACGCGGCCTACGTGCACGTCTGCACCAACGAGACCATCGGCGGCGTCGAGTACCACTGGACGCCGGACACGGGTGACATCCCGCTCGTCTCGGACATGTCCTCGCACATCCTCTCGAGGCCCGTGGACGTCTCGCGCTACGGGCTGATCTACGCCGGCGCGCAGAAGAACATCGGCCCGGCCGGGCTCACCATCGTCATCGTCCGCGACGACCTCATCGGCCAGGCGCTACCCGGCACGCCGAACGTCCTGGACTTCAGGCTGCAGGCAGACGCCGATTCGATGCTCAACACGCCTCCCACCTTCGCCGTGTATCTCGCGGGGCTCACCTTCAAGTGGCTGCTGGCCAAGGGAGGGCTCGCCGCCATGGAGCGCGAGAACGTCGCGAAGGCGGCGCTCCTCTACGATTGCCTCGACGCGAGCGGCTTCTACGCGAACCCCGTGGCGAAGGAAGACCGCTCGCGCATGAACATCCCGTTCCGGCTGGGCGACGGCGCGCTCGACGCGACTTTCCTCGCCGAGGCCGAGGCGCTCGGGCTGTCGCAACTGAAGGGCCACCGGTCCGTGGGCGGCATGCGCGCCTCGATCTACAACGCCATGCCCCGCGAAGGCGTGGCCGCGCTCGTCGAGTTCCTCGGGGACTTCGCGCGCCGCCACGGCTAGCGGCCGCCGCCCGTGACCGAGAAGCGAGCCGGCAGGCCATGAAGCCCGGCAAGAGCGCGGTAGCGGGCGTGCGCGCGCCATTTCGCATCGCCACTTTCAACGCGATCTCCGCCGAGGGCCTGCGCCGCTTCCCGGCCCATGCGTACCGCGTGGAGAAGGCGCTCGCCGATCCCGACGCGATCCTGCTGCGATCGCACGTGCTGGAGGCGACCGCGATCCCGGCCGGCGTGAAGGCGATCGCCCGCTCCGGCGCGGGCGTGAACAACATTCCCGTGGCGGAGATGAGCCGGCGCGGGATTCCCGTCTTCAACGCGCCCGGCGCCAATGCGAACGCGGTGAAGGAACTCGTGATGGCCGCGATCCTCGTCGCCGCGCGCAACCTGGTGGACGCTATCGACGGCGTTCGCGCGCTCGCGCCGGGGCCGGATTTCGAGCGTCGCGTGGAGGAGGGCAAGAAGGCGTTCGCGGGCGTCGAGGTGCGCGGCAAGACGCTCGCGGTCATCGGGCTGGGCGCGATCGGCGGCCTCGTCGCCGACGCGGCCCTGAAGCTCGGGCTGCGCGTCGTCGGCTACGATCCGCAGGTCACCGAGGAGACGCTCTCGCGCCTGCCGGCGCCGGTGCGCCTGGTCGCCTCCGTGGACGAGTGCTTCGCCGCGGCGGACTTCCTGACGCTGCATGTTCCCCTCCTCGAAGGCACGCGCCATCTCGCGGACGCGAGGCGGCTCGGGCTCCTGCGCGCAGGCGCCGTGCTGCTGAACTTCTCGCGCGCGGCCATCGTCGACGAGGAGGCGGTCGTGGCCGCCGTCGACGCGGGAACGCTCAAGGCCTACGTCTGCGATTTCCCCAGCCCGCGCTTCACGGGGCGGCGGGGCATCGTCGCGCTGCCCCACCTGGGCGCCTCCACGGAGGAGGCGGAGGAGGCGAGTGCCGCGATGGTGATCGACCAGTTGCGCGACTACCTCGAGGAGGGAACGGTGCGCAACGCGGTCAACTTCCCGGCGGTGGAGATGCCGCGCGAGTCCCGGCATCGCGTGGCGATCGCGAACGCGAACGTGCCCAACATGCTGGGGATGATTTCGACTACGATGGCAGCGAGCGGTCTCAACATCCACAACATGGTCAACAAGTCGAAGGGGGAGATGGCCTACACCCTGGTCGATCTCGACAGCGAGGTCGGTGGCGGGGTGCTCGAGGAGCTCTCCCGCATCCCCGGCGTGCTCTCGGTGCGCCTGGTTCCCCCGCTGGAGGAATTGCTCCCGTGACCGAAGAACTCGATCGCCTCCGCGGCGAGGTCGACCGCGTCGACGGCGAGATCCTGGAGCGCCTGAACGCGCGCGCGCCTTGCGCGCGAGATCGGCACGCTCAAGGTCGGGCAGGCCTATCGCCCGGAGCGCGAGGCGCAGGTCCTGCGCCGCATCAAGGAGACGAATCCCGGCCCGCTGGGCGGCGAGACGGTCGCGTTCCTCTTTCGCGAGATCATGTCCGCCTGCCTCGCGCTCGAGCGCCCCATCACCGTCGCCTATCTGGGCCCGGCGGGCACCTTCAGCGAAAGCGCGGCGATGAAGCACTTCGGCCTCGCGGCCGTGACCAAACCCATGCCGTCCATCGACGAGGTCTATCGCGCGGTGGAATCGGGAGCGGCGGACTTCGGCGTGGTGCCCGTGGAGAACTCCACCGAGGGCGCCGTCGGCCGGTCGCTGGACCTCATGCCGCAGACGCCGGCCAAGGTGTGCGGCGAGGTGCTCATTCGCGTTCACCACCACCTCATGTCGCGGGACCGCGCGCTTGACGTGGCTTCGATCCGGCGCATCTTCTCGCACAGCCAGTCGCTCGCGCAGTGTCACGAGTGGCTGAACGCCAACGTTCCCGGCGCGGAGCGCGTCGCGGTCGCGAGCAACGCCGAAGCCGCGCGCCGTGCGGCGGAGGAGCCGGGCAGCGCCGCGGTGGCGGGCGACCGCGCCTCCGAGCTTTACCGGCTCGCGATTCTCGCCTCGAACATCGAGGACGAGCCCAACAACACGACGCGCTTCCTGATCCTGGGCGACTACGAGCCGAAGCCGTCCGGGGCCGACCGCACCTCGCTCGTGCTCTCGGCGCGCAACCGCGCCGGCGCCGTCTACGAGATGCTCACGCCGTTCGCCGGGCGCGGCGTCTCGATGACGAAATTCGAATCGCGTCCGTCCAAGGTCGCGCTCTGGGAGTACCTGTTCTTCGTCGACATCGAAGGCCACCGGGACGATGCCCATGTCGCCGCCGCCCTCGAGGAAGTCGGCCGCATCGCCGGCTACCTCAAGGTGCTCGGCTCCTATCCGATGGCGGTCCTGTGAGCGCCGCGAAGCCGCGGGCGCCGGCGATTGCGGAGAAGGCGGGCCCCGGTAGCCTCGCACCGGCGCACGTGCGCGCAATCGCTCCCTACGTGCCCGGCAAGCCCATCGCGGAAACGGCGCGCGAGCTCGGCATGGCCGAAGCCGACATCCTCAAGCTCGCCTCCAACGAGAATCCGCTGGGCTCCTCGCCGAAGGCGATCGAGGCCCTGCGCGGCGCGCTCGGGGATCTCGCCTGGTATCCCGACGGCAGCGGCCACGACCTGAAGGCCGTGATCTCGGCCCGGCTCGCGCTGCGGCCGGAGAACCTCGTGCTCGGCAACGGCTCGAACGACGTGCTCGAGCTCGTCGCGCGCGCCTTTCTCACGCCCGCCGATTCCGCCGTGTATTCCCGGCACGCGTTCATGGTGTACCCGCTGGTCGTGCAGGCCGTCGGCGCGCGCGGGATCGAGGTGCCTGCCTCGAACTACGGCCACGACCTCGCCGCGATGGCGGCCGCGATCCGTCCGGACACGAAGATCGTTTTTCTCGCCAACCCCAACAATCCCACCGGAACTTTCCTGCCCTGGGAGGACGTGCTGGCCTTCGCCGAAAGCGCGCCGCCCACGACGCTCGTCGTGCTGGACGAGGCCTACGGCGAATACCTTTCCCCGCAGCGGCAGTCGCCGTCGCCGGGCTGGATCGCGCGCCTGCCGAATCTCGTCATTTCGCGAACGCTTTCCAAGGCCTTCGGGCTCGCCGGGCTGCGCGCGGGCTTCGGGCTCGCGCACCCCGATGTCGCCGATCTCATGAACCGCGTCCGCCAGCCGTTCAACGTGAACCACCTCGCGATGGTCGCCGCCTGCGCGGCGCTCGGCGACGAGGAGTTCATCGCCGAGAGCCGGCGCGTCAACGCGGCGGGGCTGGAGCAGCTCGCGAAGGGATTCGACCGGCTCCGGCTCGAGTGCATCCCGTCGGCCGGCAATTTCATCGCCGTGCGGGTGGGAGACGCCACGCGGATCTACGCGAGCCTGCTGCGACAAGGCGTTATCGTGCGCCCGATCGCCGGCTACGGGATGCCGGAGCACCTGCGCGTCACGGTCGGCACGCCCTCCCAGAACGATCGCTTCCTCGCCTCGCTCGAGCGGGCACTCGGGGAAGCGTGAGCGCGCCTTGCGCCGCCTGAAATCGATCGCCGTCGTCGGCGTCGGCCTCATCGGGGGATCGTTCGCGCTCGCCATGCGCCGGGCAGGGGCGGTTGCCCGGATCGTGGGAGCCGACCGCGACACCCAGGCGCTGGAGCGCGCCGCGGCACTCGGCGTGATCGATACCGCCGCCGGGTCCCCCGCCGAAGCCGCAAGCGGCGCGGATCTCGTCTTCGTGGCCGTCCCGGTGCGCGCCATCGGCGCGGTCCTGCACGACGTGGCGCGAGGGCTTGGGCCGGACGCGGTCGTGACCGACGCGGGCAGCACGAAGGCCGACGTGGTTCGCACCGCTGTCGAGGAGTTGCGCGACCGGATGCCGAGCTTCGTCCCGGGCCATCCGATCGCCGGGCGCGAGGCAAGCGGCGTGGAGGCGGCCGTGCCCGAACTTTTCCGCGGCGCACGGGTGGTGCTCACGCCGGAACCCACAACGCTTCCGGAGGCCACGGCGCTCGTGCGTGCCTGCTGGGAGGCCTGCGGCGCGCGCGTGACGGCCATGCCTGCGCCGGCCCACGATCGCGTCTTTGCCGCCGTGAGCCACCTGCCGCACCTCCTTGCCTTCGCGCTCGTCTCGGAGATCGCTTCTCGGGCCGACGCGACCGAGATGTTCGGGTTTGCTGCCGGCGGGTTCCGGGACTTCACGCGCATCGCCGCGAGCTCTCCGGAAATGTGGCGGGACGTGGCACTTGCCAATCGCGAGGCGGTTCTGGCCGAGCTGGACCGCTACGCGGCCCGCGTGGCCGTGTTCCGGGAGCTGGTGGAGAAGGGCGACGGGCCGGGCCTGCAGCGGCTCATGACCGAAGCCCGCAACGCGCGCCGCGCCTGGGCGGGCGGCAAGCGCAGCACCTCCGACGAGTGACGGCCATGTCCGGGGAGCAGGACGCCGGCGGATTCATCCAGGGCAGCGCGCCGGGCGCACGCGGGGACTCGATCGATCTCGCGCATGCCACCCGCGCTTCGGGCACGCTGCGCCTTCCCGGCTCCAAGAGCATTTCGAATCGCACGCTGCTGCTGGCCGCCCTCGCCGAGGGGACCACGCAGGTGCGCGGGCTGCTCGATTCCGACGACACGCGCGTGATGCTCGAGGCGTTGCGCAAGCTCGGCGTGGCGCTCTCGCCTGGCGAGCATGAGGGCGACTGGGTCGTCACCGGCGCGCCCGCGGGGTTCCCGGTGAAGGAGGCCTCCCTCTTCCTGGGCAACGCGGGGACGGCATTTCGCTCGCTCACGGCGGCGCTCGCACTGGGCGAAGGGAACTACCGGCTCGAAGGCGTGGCGCGCATGCACGAGCGGCCCATCGGCGACCTGGTGGACGCGTTGCGGCAGGCCGGCGCGCACATCCGGTACGAGGGACGCGAGGGCTTCCCGCCGCTCGCCATCGGTCCCTGCGCGGCACGCGCGAACGCCGTGGTGGGCGTGCGCGGCGAAGTGTCGAGCCAGTTCCTGACGGCGGTCCTCATCGCGCTCGGCGCGGCCGGCGGCGGCAAGCGGATCGAGGTCGCCGGTGAGCTGATCTCGAAGCCCTACGTCGAGATGACGCTCGCCCTCATGGCGCGCTTCGGCGTGCGCGTGGAACGGGAGGGATTTCGCGCGTTCGCGGTGCCGGCGGGCGCGCGCTACCGCTCGCCCGGCACGGCGGCGGTCGAGGGCGACGCGTCCTCGGCGTCGTATTTCCTCGCGGCGGGGTTGCTGGGCGGCGGCCCGCTTCGCGTCGAGTGCGTCGGCCGCGCGAGCCTTCAGGGCGACGTAGGCTTCGCCGAAGTGATCGCGGCGATGGGCGGCGAAGTAAACGTCGGCGACGACTGGATCGAGGTGTCGGGCCGCCTGCCGTTGAAGCCCCTCGCCGCGGACCTGAACACCATTCCGGACGCGGCGATGACCGCGGCCGTCCTCGCCCTGTTCGCGAGCGGGCCGTCGCGGCTGCGAAACATCGCGAGCTGGCGCGTGAAGGAAACGGACCGGCTGGCCGCGATGGCGATCGAACTGCGCAAGTTCGGGGCGGTGGTGGAGGAAGGCGAGGACAGCCTTGCGATCACGCCGCCGCCGGGCTTCGCCGGCGGCGCGGCCTCGCGCGAACGTGTCGCCGTCGATACCTACGACGACCATCGCATGGCGATGTGCTTCGCGCTCGCGGCCTTCGGTCCGGTCCCGGTGCGGATCAACGACCCCGGGTGCGTCTCGAAGACCTACCCCGCGTTCTTCGCGGACTGGGCCCGCCTCGTGGCCTCGCCATGAGCGGTGCGGTTCCGGTCATCGCCATCGACGGCCCCTCGGCCTCCGGCAAGGGAACCGTGGCCGCGCGCGTCGCGCGCGCCCTCGGATTTCGCTACCTGGACAGCGGCGCCCTGTATCGGCTCGCCACCCTCGAGGCGATGCGCCGCCGGCTGCCGCTCACGGATGCCGAGGCCCTGGCCCGCGCCGCGCGGGAAATGGAAATCGCCTTTCGCGACGGGAGCTTATGGCTCGACGGGGAGGACGTGACCGAGGCCGTGCGCAGCGAGGAGGTGAGTGCGGCCACATCGCGGGTGGCCGCGAGCGCCGCGGTCCGGGAGGCGCTCCTGGGGCGCCAGCGGCAATTCCGGGAGGCCCCGGGCCTCGTGGCCGACGGGCGCGACATGGGGTCCGTAGTGTTCCCGGACGCGGCCCTCAAGGTGTTTCTGACGGCGGAAGTCCCCGTACGCGCCGAACGAAGGCATAAGCAGTTGATGGAAAAGGGAATGTATGCAAAAATGTCGGACGTTGTGGAGGATCTCAGGCAGCGGGACACGCGCGACAGCACGCGGCCCGTGGCGCCGCTAAAGCATTATCCCGACGCGCTTTTTCTCGATACTTCGGCCCTTTCCATCGACCAGGCGGTCGGTCAGGTGCTGGCCTGGTACCGGGAAAGCGCGCCCCGATAGGCCTGACTCCCCCCGCCGGGCAATAAAGCCCAAAGGTGTCAATCGGTTAGGTAACCAAACGCATTCCGGAGCCCATCCCCGGGGCGTGCGTGTTCCCCGGCCGGTCGGCGTTTCCAACCAGCCACGGTCGCAAGGCCGTGCAGATCGAAAGTACAGGTTCTTTTCCATGTTGGCCCAATCCACCTCCTCCCCCCGCCGCTCCCGCTCCCGCTCCCGAAAGCTTCGCCGCCCTCTTCGAGGAAAGCCTCACGCGCCAGGAAATGCGCTCGGGCGAAGTGATCACCGCCGAGGTCATCTCGGTCGACCCGAACGTGGTGATCGTGAACGCGGGACTGAAGTCCGAAAGCGCAATTTCCACCGAAGAATTCAAGAACGACCGCGGCGAGATCGAGATCAAGCCCGGTGACTTCGTGTCCGTCTGCATCGAGGCCCTCGAGGACGGATTCGGCGCAACCAAGCTCTCGCGCGAGAAGGCGAAGAAGCTCGCCGCCTGGTCCGAGCTCGACACCGCGCTCGAGGGCGGCCTGATCATCACCGGCGTGGTTTCCGGCAAGGTGAAGGGCGGCTTGACCGTGATGGTGAACGGCATTCGCGCCTTCCTGCCCGGCTCGCTCGTAGACCTGCGGCCGATGAAGGACACCTCGCACTTCGAGGGCAAGGAACTCGAGTTCAAGGTGATCAAGCTCGACCGCAAGAGGAACAACGTCGTGGTCTCGCGCCGCGCCGTCATGGAGGAGACCGCGGGCGTGGAGCGCCAGCAGCTTCTCGAGACGCTCAAGGAAGGCGCGGTCGTCAAGGGCATCGTCAAGAACATCACCGACTACGGCGCGTTCGTGGACCTGGGCGGCATCGACGGCCTCCTGCACATCACCGACCTCGCCTGGCGCCGCGTCAAGCACCCGACCGAGGTGCTCTCCGTGGGCGACGAGGTCACCGCCAAGATCCTCAAGTTCGACGCCGAGAAGAACCGCGTGTCGCTGGGCCTGAAGCAGCTGGGCGAGGACCCGTGGATGGGCATCTCGCGCCGCTACCCGCAGGGAACGCGCCTCTTCGGCAAGGTGACCAACATCACCGACTACGGCGCGTTCGTCGAGATCGAGAGCGGCATCGAGGGCCTGGTGCACGTGTCCGAAATGGACTGGACCAACAAGAACGTGCACCCCGCCAAGGTGGTCTCCCTCGGCGACGAGGTCGAGGTCATGATCCTCGAGATCGACGAGGACCGCCGCCGCATCTCCCTCGGGATGAAGCAGTGCATGCCCAATCCCTGGGACGAGTTCGCCATGAACCACAAGAAGGGCGACAAGGTGCGGGGTCTCATCAAGTCCATCACCGACTTCGGCGTCTTCATCGGGCTGCCGGGCAACATCGACGGCCTGGTCCACCTCTCCGATCTCTCCTGGAACGCCGCCGGCGAGGAGGCCGTGAAGGAGATGAAGAAGGGCGAGGAAGTCGAGACCGTCGTGCTCTCGATCGACGTGGAGCGCGAGCGCATCTCGCTCGGCATCAAGCAGCTCGAGGGCGACCCGTTCGGCAACTACGTCACCATCCACGACAAGGGCAACGTCGTGAAGGGCAGGGTCGTGTCGATCGAGTCCAAGGGCGCCGTGATCGAGCTGGAAAAGGACGTCGAGGGTTACCTGCGCGCCTCGGAAATTTCCCGGGACCGCGTCGAGGACGTTCGCTCGCACCTGAAGGAAGGCGAGGAGATCGAGGCCGTGATCGTGAACATCGACCGCAAGAACCGCTCGATCAACCTGTCGATCAAGGCCCGGGACGCCGCGGAGGAGTCGGCCGCGCTGCAGAAGATGGCCGCGGAGAGCGCCTCGAGCGCAGGCACCACCAATCTCGGCGCGCTCCTGAAGGCGAAGCTGGGCGGCGGATCCAAGGAATAAGGGAAGCAGAACTTCCATGCAAGGGGGGGATTCGCACGCCATGACCAAGTCACAGCTCATCGAGTTGCTGAGCGCGCGGCACAGTCAACTGGCGCCCAAGGACGCGGAGCTCGCGGTGAAGACCATGCTCGACGCGATGGCGCACACCCTCGCGTCGGGCAACCGCATCGAGATCCGCGGCTTCGGCAGTTTCGGCCTCAACTTCCGGCCGCCGCGGGTGGGACGCAATCCCAAGACGGGCGAGAAGGTGCAGGTGCCGCGCAAGTACGTGCCGCACTTCAAGGCCGGCAAGGAACTGCGGGAGCGGGTCGATTCCCATGACTGACCGGCCGCGGCCGGGCTGAAACCACCGGGCGGCGGGGTAAGATGTTCCCTGCCGCTTTTTTTCGCCCACTCGCCCCGCCCCCTCCGACATCCCGCAACTCGACTTCGGACATGCAAGCGCTCGCCTGGTTCTTCCGCATCGCCATCGTGCTCGTGCTGGCCTGGTTCGCGTTGAAGAACAGCCACCTGGTGGACCTGCACGGGCTTCCCGAACAGTCGGTGCAGGCCCCGCTCGTCTTCGTGGTGCTCGTGGCCTTCATCGTGGGGGTGGTGATCGGGCTCCTCGCGTGGCTGCCTACCGTGGTGCGCAACCGTCGCGAGATCGCCCGGTTGCGCCGCTCGCCGCCCGCGGCCCCTCCCCAGGCTCCGGCGCCGGCCCCGGCCCCGCCGACGGACGCCCATGGAGTTTGAGTTCTGGTGGCTCCTCGCACTGCCGGTTTTCTTCGGCATGGGCTGGATCGCGGCCCGCGTCGACCTGAAGAGCCTGCTGTCGGAATCGCGGCAGATGCCGTCGTCGTACTTCCGGGGCCTGAACTTCCTGCTGAACGAGCAGCCCGACAAGGCGATCGAGTCGTTCCTGCAGGTCGCCAAGGAGAATCCGCAGACCGTCGAGCTGCAGTTCGCCCTCGGCAGCCTCTTCCGGCGCCGCGGCGAGGTCGACCGGGCGATCCGCATGCACCAGGACCTCATCGCCCGGGAAGACCTGCCGGAGGAGGACCGGCGCAAGGCCTCCGTGGAGCTTGCCGAGGATTACTTCAAGGCGGGACTCCTGGACCATGCGGAGGCGGTCCTGGTGAAGCTCGCCGACTCCCACCCCTCGCCCGAGGTGCATCGGCCCCTGCTCGACATCTACATCCAGGAGAAGGACTGGGAGCAGGCGATCGGCGCGGCCCGCAAGCTCGAGGCGAGCGCGCGGCGCAACTACCAACGCGAGATCGCCAACTACCATTGCGAGCTCGCGATCACGGAACAGATCCACGGCCGGCACGCCGCGGCGCAGGAGCTCCTCGACCGCGCGCTCGAGGCCAACCGCAAGTGCGTCCGTGCGAACCTGCTGCGCGGCGAGTGGTTCGCGCGCGAGGGCCGGCACGAGGAGGCCATCGCCGCATGGAAGTCGATCGAGAGCCAGGACGCGGCCTACCTGGGCCTTGCCGCCGACGGGATGGTGGAGAGCTACAAGGCGCTCGGGCGACCGGACGAGGGGCTCACGCTGGTGCGCGGGCTGCAGAACCGCTATCCGGGGCTCGACCTCCTGAGCGTGGCCTACCAGGCGAGCGCCGAGCAGGAAGGCGACGAGGCCGCCTGGCGGCTCGTTCGCGAGGAGGTTCGCCGCAATCCCACGCTCGTGGGTCTCGACCGGCTGATCGACGCGGAGCTGCTGCGCGCCCCTCCCGAGCGCCGCCAGGACCTGCAGCTGATGAAGTCGCTCGTGCACTCCCACGCCCAGGCGCTGTCGGTCTACCTGTGTTCCCAGTGCGGATTCAAGGCGCGCCAGTTCTACTGGCAATGTCCCGCCTGCGGCGGCTGGGAAACTTTCCCCCCGCGGCGCACCGCCGAGCTGGAATCGGCGGGACGTCACCTCGCGAGGATGCAGATTGGACAGTAAGCGGCTCATCGTCGCGCTCGATTTCCCCGACGAGGCGGCTGCGCTTGCCATGGCCGCACGCCTGGATCCCGCGCTGTGCCGCGTGAAGGTGGGCAAGGAACTCTTCGTGGCGGCGGGGCCCCGCGTGGTCGAGCGGCTACACGCCGGCGGGTTCGAGGTGTTCCTCGATCTCAAGTTCCATGACATACCCAACACCGTCGCGGGCGCCTGCCGTGCCGCCGCGCGTCTCGGCGTGTGGATGCTCAACGTGCATGCGAGCGGCGGCGCGGCGATGATGCGCGCCGCCCGGGAGGCGGTCAGCGCCTTCGCGAACCCGCCGCTCTTGATCGGGGTCACCGTGCTCACGAGCCTCGCGGATGCGGACCTTGGAACCGTGGGATTCACCGGAAGCGCGGCGCAGAACGTCGATCGCCTCGCGCGGCTCGCGGCGTCCTGCGTGCTCGACGGCGTCGTCTGCTCGGCCGAGGAAGCGGCAGCGCTTCGCGCCGCGCTCGGTGGCGGATTCGTAACGGTCACGCCGGGCATCCGGCTGGCGGGAGGGGCGAGGGCGGACCAGTCCCGGGTCGTGACGCCGGAAGAGGCGGTGCGCCGCGGCGCCCACTACCTCGTGATCGGGCGGCCGGTCACGCAGTCTCCCGATCCCGCCGCAACCCTGAGGGACATCGCCGCCTCGATCGCTGGCGGGAAGGTCGCCACATGAAAGTGAGCATCGTCGGAAGCGGCTACGTGGGCCTCGTCACGGGAGCGTGCCTCGCCGACGTCGGCAACCACGTGCTGTGCCTGGACGTGGACGAGCGCAAGATCGACATGCTCCGGCGCGGCGAGGTGCCCATCTTCGAGCCGGGTCTTCGCGAGATCGTGCGGGCCAATGCGGCCGCCGGGCGCCTCGGCTTCACGACCGACCCGAAGGAAGGTGCGCGGTTCGGGCGCCTGCAGATGATCGCGGTCGGCACGCCACCGGGCGAGGACGGTTCGGCGGACCTGCAGTACGTGCTGGCCGCCGCAAGGGCCATCGCCACGCACATGGACGGCCCCCGCGTCATCGTCGACAAGTCCACGGTCCCCGTGGGAACCGCGGACAAGGTGCGCGCCGAGATCGCCAGGACGCTCGCCGCCGCCGGCTCGAAGCACCCGTTTTCCATGGTGTCGAACCCGGAATTCCTGAAGGAGGGCGCGGCCGTGGACGATTTCATGCGCCCGGACCGCATCGTCATCGGCGCCGACGATCCCCAGGCCGTCGAGGTGATGCGCGAGCTCTACGCGCCCTTCCAGCGCAACCACGAACGGCTGCAGGTAATGGACATCCGCTCCGCCGAGCTCACCAAGTACGCGGCCAACGCCATGCTCGCCACGCGCATCTCCTTCATGAACGAGCTCGCACTCCTGGCCGAGCGCCTCGGCGCGGACATCGAGCAGGTGCGCAAGGGCATCGGCTCCGACCCGCGCATCGGTTTCCACTTCCTGTACCCGGGCACCGGCTACGGCGGATCGTGCTTTCCCAAGGATGTCACCGCGCTGCTGCGCACGGCGCACGAGAACGGCATGGACCTCAAGGTGGTCCGCGCCGTCGAGGAAGCCAACGAGCGCCAGAAGGGCGTGCTCGTCGAGAAGATCGTGCGGCGCTTCGGCGAGGACCTTTCCGGCCGGCGCATCGCGCTCTGGGGCCTCGCGTTCAAGCCGAACACCGACGACCTGCGCGAAGCACCCAGCCGCGCGGTCATCGATGGGCTGCTCGAGCGCGGCGCCACGGTGCGCGCCTTCGATCCCGTGGCCATGCCGGAGGCGCGGCATCTCTACGGCGGCGAGCCGCGCGTGGGATTCGCCGCCGACGCGCTGGAGGCCGCGGACGGCGCGGACGCGCTCGCGATCGTCACCGAGTGGAAGGCGTTCCGCAGCCCCGATTTCGACGCCCTGAAGGCGCGCCTCGCCACACCCGTGATCTTCGACGGGCGCAACCTCTACGAGCCCGCGGCGGTGCGAGCGCACGGCTTCGAGTACTTCCCCATAGGACGGCCATGAACGCGACCGGCCTCCCGGAACTCGCCGGCCGCCGCGTGCTCGTGGTCGGCGACGTGATGCTCGACCGCTACTGGTTCGGCGACGTCGAGCGCATCTCGCCCGAGGCGCCCGTTCCCGTCGTGCTGGTGCGCCGCAGCGAAGAGCGCCCGGGCGGCGCGGCGAACGTCGCGCGCAACATCGACGCCCTGGGCGGGCAGGCCACGCTCCTTTCCGTGATCGGCGACGACGAGGCCGGCCACGCTGGCGCGGCTCCTCGAGGAGGGGGGCGTTCGCGCATCGCTGCACCGGGACGCGGGGCTGTCGACAACGGTCAAGCTGCGTGTCATCGGGCAGCAGCAGCAGTTGCTGCGCGTGGACTTCGAGCGCGCCCCGGGCCACGAGGTTCTCGCCGCCAAGCTGGACGAATTCGAGCGCCTGGTCGACGAGGCGCACGCCATCGTGCTCTCCGACTACGGCAAGGGCGGGCTCGCCCACGTGACGCGGATGATCGAGATCGGCCGCGCGCACGGCAAGCCCGTGCTGGTCGACCCGAAGGGGGTCCAGTACGCGCTACCGGGGAGCCACGCTCCTCACGCCCAACCGCGCCGAGTTCCGCGAGGTGGCCGGGCGCTGGACCGACGAGGCCGATTTCTCCAGGCGCGCGCAGAAGCTGCGCGAATCGCTGGCGCTCGACGCGCTCATCGTGACCCGCAGCGAGGACGGGATGTCGCTCTTCACGGCCACGCAGGCGGTGCGCGAGCCGACGCGCGCCGACCTGCATGCCGCCATGCGCGTGGCCAACCACGCGGCCGGCATCGTCGTCGGCAAGCTCGGCACGGCCGTGGTCCATCCCGAGGAGCTCGCCGAGAGCCTCGCCACCGTTTCCTGAAGGAGCGCAGGGACTCGCCATGAAGATCATCGTCACCGGGCCGCCGGCTTTGTTCCGACATATCGCGCGGACGCATTAGTCTCCCCGAAGCCGGCAGAGGTGCATCGTGAAAGTGATCGTGACCGGGGCCGCCGGCTTTATCGGGTCGAACATCGTGCGGGCGCTCAACGCACGCGGGGTGACGGACATCGTCGCCGTGGACAACCTCGCGCGCGCGGAGAAGATGCCGAACCTCGCCGATCGCGAGATCGCGGACTACCTGGACAAGCAGGACTTCATCGAGCGCATCCGGGCCGACGAGTTCGACGTGGAGTTCACCGCCGTGCTCCACCAGGGCGCGTGTTCCGACACGATGGAGGCCGACGGCCGCTACATGATGGAGAACAACTACCGGTACTCGGTGGATCTCCTCGACTGGTGCCGCCGTTTCGACATCGCCTTCATCTACGCCTCGTCGGCCTCGGTCTACGGCGCGGGACCCGGCTTCCGCGAATCGCGCGAGCATGAGGCGCCGCTGAACGTCTACGGGTACTCCAAGTTCCTCTTCGACCAGGTGGTGCGCAGGAGGCTCGCGGAGCGCACGGCGCAGGTCGCGGGTTTCCGCTACTTCAACGTCTACGGGCCGCGCGAGGCCCACAAGGGCCGCATGGCCTCCGTCGCCTTCCACTTCTTCAACCAGTATCTCGAGAGCGGGCGCGTGCGCCTCTTCGAGGGGAGCGCGGGCTACGGTCCCGGCGAGCAGCTGCGCGATTTCGTGAGCGTGGAGGATGCGGTGCGGGTGAACCTCTTCTTCCTGGATCACCCGGAAGTCTCGGGCATCTTCAACGTCGGCACGGGCCGGGCGCAGAGCTTCAACGACGTGGCCTGCGCGACGGTGAACGCCGTGCGGCGCGGTCACGGCAAGGCCGCGCTCACGCTGGAGCAGCTCCGGGAGGCCGGGACCATCGAGTACATCGCCTTTCCGCCGCAGCTCGTGGGCAAGTACCAGAGCTACACCCAGGCCGACATGTCGGCGCTTCGCGCCGCGGGCTATGCGGCGCCGTTCATTTCCGTGGACGAGGGCGTCGGGCGGTACATCGCCGCACGGCTCGAGTCGGGAGAGGGGCGGTGAGGTCGCGCGGCGCCGTGTGCGCGGCGGTGCTGGCGGTCGCGGGCGGGTGCGCCGGCGACGCCCGCATGCCGTCGCCGCCGGCCAGGCCCCGAAGGCGTCGCAGGCCGCAAATCTTGCGCGCAACGCCGATTCGAGGCCGAGCCCGCGCCCGGAAGGAGTGCGCCCTGCCTCCTGGTGGTGCACCATGCACTCGGACACGGGGTCTTTCCGCTTCGCGCTCGCCCGCGACGCACAGTCGAACGGCCGCTACCTCCGGGTGACGCGCGTGCGGCCGGAGCCGTGGGCGCTCGTGACCCAGGTGTTCCCCGCGACGGGCCTCGCGGGCAGGCGCGTGCGCGTTTCGGCCTGGTCAACACGGAGGGACTCGACGCGGGCGCAGGCGCCGGACCGATGGTCATGCTCCAGGCCGTCGGCGGCCGCGCTGGGCCACCGCCAGGTCACGCTGGCGCGGGCCCGGGCTGGCGGCGCGAGGTCGCCGAGATCGAGATCGTCGCGGGGACCCACCAGCGAGATCGCCCTGCTGGTCGAGGGGGCGGCACGGCCGGATTCGACGACGTGGAGGCCACGATCCTGGCGCCGGCGCCCAGAGCGAATCCCGCGAAAAACTCTTACAATCCAACAGTTTGTCTTGGCTGGCGCGTCGTGCAGCGCCAGCCAGGAACAGGCGCACCGGCCCCGCCGGGCGGCGAATGCAGTCCAAACAGGCAGCGCAATCCAGGGAAGAAAATGAAAAGAATCGGGCTCTTCATGGCCCTCATGGCTGCCGATCGCCTTCGCGGCGGTCAACATCAACTCCGCGACGAAAGAGCAGCTCGGAAGCCTCAGATGGCATCGGCCCGTGAAGGCCCAGGCCATCATTGACTACCGCAAGAAGAACGGCCCGTTCAAGCGCTCGAGGACGTCAAGAAGGTAGACGGCGGGGCGATGCCACTTTCGACAAGATCCGCAGGACATCTCGCTCTCCGGGACGACGAAGATCGATTCGCCGGCGAAGCCCGAGGCGAAGAAGGAGGAGAAGAAGGAGGAGAAGAAGCCCGAGGTGAAGAAGGAAGACAAGAAGGCCGAGGCGAAGAAGGAAGACAAGAAGGCCGAGGCGAAGAAGGAAGACAAGAAGGCCGAGGCGAAGAAGGAAGACAAGAAGGCCGAGGCGAAGAAGGAAGACAAGAAGGCCGAGGCGAAGAAGGAAGACAAGAAGGCCGAGGCGAAGAAGGAAGACGAAGAAGGCGACAAGGAAGGAGACAAGGACGAAGAAGGAAGACAAGAAGGCCGAGGCGAAGAAGGAAGAAGGCCGAGGCGAAGGAAGCCAAGAAGGACGACGCCAAGAAGGCCGACGCCAAGAAGGCCGACGCCAAAGAAGGACGACGCCAAGAAGAAGCGGCTCGTCCGCATGACAGGAGCCCCGCTTCGCGCGGGGCGTTTGCGATCCGCTGCGCCGCTATACCCGGGCACGGAAACCGGAAGGCACGCGCATGTTTCCCACCCTCGAGCAGTTCGTCGGCAACACGCCCCTCGTGCGCCTGCAGCGGATCCCCGGGAACACCAGCAACGTGATCCTCGCCAAGCTCGAGGGAAACAACCCGGCGGGATCGGTCAAGGACAGGCCGGCGCTCGCGATGGTCCTGGGCGCGGAGCGCCGCGGGGAGATCAAGCCCGGCGACACCCTGATCGAGGCGACCAGCGGCAACACGGGCATCGCGCTTGCGATGGCCGCGGCGATGCGCGGCTACCGGATGGTCCTGGTGATGCCCGAGCACCTCTCGGTCGAGCGCCGCCAGACCATGGCCGCCTTCGGCGCGCGCTTCGTCCTGACGGCGGAGAAGGGCGGCATGGAACTCGCGCGCGACACCGCCGAGCGCATGCGCGACGCGGGCGAGGGCGTGATCCTCGACCAGTTCGCGAACCCCGACAACCCGCTCGCCCACTACACGGGCACCGGCCCCGAGATCTGGCGCGACACGCAGGGCCGGATCACGCACTTCGTGGCGACGATGGGCACGACCGGCACCATCATGGGCGTCTCGCGCTTCCTCAAGGAGCAGAACCCGGCCATCGAGGTGGTGGGCGTGCACCCGGCGCCCGGGGCCAGCGTGCCGGGCATCCGCAAGTGGCCCGAGGCGTACCAGCCGCGCATCTACGACCGCGCCCGGGTCGACCGCATCATCGAAGTCTCGCAGCCGGAGAGCGAGGAGATGGCGCGACGCCTCGCGGCCGAGGAGGGGATCTTCGCGGGCATCTCCTCCGGCGGCGGGCTCGCGGCGGCGCTCCAGGTGAGCGCGGAGGCGAAGGATGCGGTGATCGTGCACATCGTCTGCGACCGCGGCGACCGCTACCTCTCGACCGGGGTCTTCCCGGCCTGAGTCCCCCTCAGTCCACCCGGACGAGCTGCTTGCCGAGGTTCTCGCCCTTGAGCAGGCCGATGAAGGCGCGCGGTGCGGATTCGAGTCCTTCGGCGATCGTCTCCCGGTACTTCAGCCGCCCGGCGGCAACGTGACCCGCCAGCTCCCCCATCGCGCCGGGCCACAGGTCCATGCGGTCGCTCACGATGAAGCCCTGCAGCCGCACCCGGTTCACGAGAAGCGAGAAGACGTTGCGGATCGGGATGTCGCGCCGCCGTAGCCGGATATGAGCCCGCACAGCGCGATGCGCGCACCCGGGTTCACGCGGCGAAGCACGGTGTCGAGGATTTCTCCTCCGACGTTGTCGAAGTAGACGTCCACGCCGGCGGGGGCGGCGGCCTTGAGGGCGGCGTCGAGGCCGCCCGCCTTGTAGTCGACGCAGGCGTCGAAGCCCAGTTCCTGCACGACGTAGTCGCACTTGGCCGCTCCGCCCGCGATGCCCACGGTGCGGCACCCGGCGATCCGGGCGAGCTGCCCCGCCACGCTGCCGACTGCGCCGCTCGCGGAAGAGACGACGACCGTCTCGCCGGACTTGGGCGAGCCGATCTGCCCGAGCCCCATCCACGCCGTGATGCCCGGCATGCCCGCGGCACCCAGCCACACGGTCTCCGGCAGTCGCGGATCGGGGAGCTTCACCAGTGCCTTCCCGTCGGAAACCGCGAAGCGCTGCCAGCCCTGCGTTCCGAGGACCTTGTCGCCCACCGTGAACTTCGGGTGCCGAGAGGCGACGACCTCGCCCACGGTGCCGCCCACCATCGTTTCGCCGATCTCCACGCGCGCGGCGTAGGACTTCCCCTCGTTCATGCGCCCGCGCATGTAGGGGTCGAGCGAGAGCCATTTCACCCGCACGAGGACTTCGCCCTCCGAGGGCGAGGGCAGGGCATCCTCGACGAGGCGGAAATGGGACAGCTCGACCTGGCCCGTCGGGCGCGAGGCCAGCACCACCTTCAGGTTCTTCTCTTCCACGGCTCCCCCGGCTTTGCGCTGCGCACGCAATCGTTGCTAGTCTTGGGCTAGTCCCGACGATAACACCCGATCCCCGACGCCGCGCGATTCCCGGACCATGACACCGATCCTCGTCTTCGACATCGAAACCGTTCCCGACGTGGCCGGCCTGCGCAGGCTCTGGGACCTCTCCCCCGAGGCCTCCGACGAGGCGGTCGTGGAACTCGCCTCGCAGCGCCGCCGCCAGGCGACCGGGAGCGATTTCCTGCAGTGCCACCTGCACCGCGTGGTGGCGATCTCCTGCGCCCTGCGGGACCGCGACGCCGTGCGCGTCTGGTCGCTGGGCGCGGCCGGCGACGACGAGGCGGAACTGGTCAGGCGCTTCTTCGACGGCATCGACAAGTACACCCCGCAGCTCGTCTCCTGGAACGGCAGCGGCTTCGACCTCCCCGTGCTCCACTATCGCGCGCTCTTCCACGGCATCGCGGCGCCGAAGTACTGGGACCTGGGCGAGGACGACCGCGACTTCAAGTGGAACAACTACATCTCCCGGTTCCACGCGCGGCACGTCGACCTCATGGATCTCCTCGCGGGCTACCAGAACCGCGCGTTCGCGCCGCTCACCGACATCGCGCAGCTCTGCGGGCTGCCCGGCAAGCTCGGCATGGACGGCTCGAAGGTGTGGCCGGCGTGGCGGGAAGGCAGGATCGAGGCCATCCGCGACTACTGCGAGACGGACGTCGCCAACACCTATCTCCTCTACCAGCGTTTCCAGTGCATGCGCGGTGCGCTCTCGGCCGCCGCCCACGACCATGAGATCGCCCTGTTCCGCGCATTCCTGGCAGAGCAGAAGGCGGAACACTGGAAGGAGTTCGCGGCCGCCTGGAAATAGGGGAGCTTCCCTACAAGGCGGGCTTGCGGAAGGGCGAGCGCTCGTTCAGCTCGTCCAGGTACATCGAGACGCCGGCGCCTTCGCGCGCCAGGAAGTCGTCCACCGCCCGCGCGAACGCCGGGTGGGCCAGCCAGTGGAAGGAGCTGGTCTTCTCCGGCAGGAACCCGCGCGAGTGCTTGTGCTCGCCCTGCGCCCCGCCCTCGACAAGGGCGATGCCGCGCTCGATCGCGAACTCGATCGCCTGGTAGTAGCACGCCTCGAAGTGCAGGCCGGGGACGAACTCGACGGCGCCCCAGTAGCGGCCGTAGAGGGTTTCAGGGGAGAAGAGGTCCATCGCGGCGGCGATCGGCGCCCCTTCGCGCTCGGCGATCACCAGCAGCACGTTGTCGGGCATGCGCTGCGCGAGCATCCCGAAGAACTCCCGCGTGAGGTAGGGAGTCGAGCGGTGCTCGCGGTAGGTGCGCCGGTAGCAGGCCGCGAAGAAATCCCAGTCCGCCTCGCTCGCCTCCCGCCCCGTCGCCCGGCGCAGCACCACGCCCGACTCCGCAAGCTTGCGCCGCTCCTGGCGGATCTTCTTGCGCTTCTCCTGCGACAGCGCGGCGAGGAAATCGTCGAACGTCCGGTATCCGGCGTTGCGCCAGTGGAACTGCACGCCGGTGCGCTCGAGGAAGCCCGCGCCGCGAAGGACCGCGGCATCGGCCGGGCCGGGGAACAGCACGTGCACCGACGATGCTTCCTCCTGCCGGGCGAGGTCCAGGAGCGCCTGCGCGAGCACCGCGCGCACGGCATCGGTTCGCGCAAGGAGCCGCGGTCCCGTCGCCGGGGTGAACGGGACGGCCGCGAGGAGCTTCGGGTAGTAGGCGAGGCCGTGGCGCTCGTAGGCATCGGCCCAGGCCCAGTCGAACACGTACTCGCCGTAGGAATGGGATTTCGCATAGAGGGGCACCGCGCCCGCGAGTTCGCCGCCCTCCCGCAGGATCAGGTAGCGCGGCGACCAGCCCGTGTCGGGAGAGGCGCATCCCGAGCGGTGCAGGCTGTCCAGGAACGCATGGGAGAGCGTCGGGTTGCCGCCGTGGAGCCGGTCCCACGCCGCTGCGGGAATGGCGTCGAGCGAGTCGACGAGTCGGGCAGGCTCGGGCAAGGGACGGCGGACTATAATGGCGAAACCCGATTCTATCCGTCCCATCGCCGCAGTCGCCGGCCTTCCGCACGAAATCACTCCCCGATGAAGATCGCCGTCGCCCAGATCAACACCACCGTGGGCGATTTCGCCGGCAACGCAGCGCGCATCCGTGCCGCCATCGACCAGGCGGTCGCGGCCGGCGCCGAGCTTGTCGTGACGCCCGAACTCGCCCTGTCCGGCTATCCCCCCGAGGACCTGCTCCTGCGCAACGACTTCTGCGACCAGTGCGCGCGCGAGCTTGCGGCGCTCGCGTCCTACGCGCCGGGGATCGCGGTCGTCGTGGGCCACCCGCACCGCGAGGGCCGCACGCGCTACAACGCCGCCTCGCTCCTGCGCGGCGGGGCGATCGAGGCCATCTACTTCAAGCAGTTCCTGCCCAACTACAACGTCTTCGACGAGAAGCGCTATTTCGCCACGGGCAATCGCGCCTGCGTATTCGAGGCCGGCGGTCGGCGGATCGCGATCACCATCTGCGAGGACCTGTGGTTCGCGCAACCCGCGGCCCAGGCGAAGGCCGAGGGCGCGGAGCTGCTCCTGTCGATCAACGCCTCTCCCTACCACCGCAACAAGCTCGCGGAGCGCTACCACGTCATGGGCACGCGCGTGAAGGAGACGCGCCTGCCGCTGCTCTACGTCCACTGGGTGGGTGGCCAGGACGAGCTCGTCTTCGACGGCGCGTCCTTCGCGTTTCACGCGGACGGGTCGCTGGGCTACCAGGGCGAGACGTTTCGCGAAGCCGTGGATCTCGTGGATTTCGAGGGCGATCGCATCACCGGCTCCATGGCGCCCCCGCTCACCGAGGAGGAGACCATCTACCGCGCGCTGGTGACCGGCGTGCGCGACTACGTCGAGAAGAACCGCTTCCCGGGCGTCCTCGTGGGACTCTCCGGCGGCGTCGATTCGGCGCTGGTCGCGGCCGTCTGCGCCGATGCGCTGGGGCCGGAACGCACCCACGCGGTGATGATGCCCTCGGACTACACCGCCGCGATGAGCGTCGAGGACGCGCGCGAGATGGCGGGCCTCATGGGGCTCGAGTACTCGGAGATCGCGATCCGGCCGGTGGTCGAGGCCTTTCGCGCCCAGCTCGCCGCCCCCTTCGCGGGCCTGCCGGAGGACGCCACGGAGGAAAACCTCCAGGCGCGCACCCGCGGCACGCTGCTCATGGCGCTGTCGAACAAGTTCGGCTGGCTCGTGGTGAGCACCGGCAACAAGAGCGAGATGGCGACCGGCTACGCCACGCTCTACGGGGACATGGCCGGTGGCTACGCGCTCATCAAGGACGTCGTGAAGACACTGGTCTACCGGCTCGCCAACTGGCGCAATTCCCAGGGCCGCGTCATTCCGCAGCGGGTCATCGACCGCGCGCCCTCCGCGGAACTGCGCCCCGACCAGACCGACCAGGACACCCTGCCGCCCTATGAGGTCCTGGACGCCGTGGTCGAGCGCTACATGGAGCGCGACATGGACCCGGAGCTGATCGCGGGCCTGGGCTACGATGCCGAGGTCGTGCGCCGGGTGGTCCACCTGATCCGCGTGAACGAGTACAAGCGCCGCCAGGCGCCGCCGGGCGTGCGCATCACGCCACGGGGTTTTGGCAAGGACTGGCGCTATCCGATAACATCGGGATTCAGACCAGGGGCCTGACTGCCATGAAGAAGATCGAAGCCGTGATCAAGCCGTTCAAGCTGGACGAGGTGCGCGAAGCCCTTTCGGAAATCGGGGTGTCGGGGCTCACCGTGACCGAAGTGAAGGGGTTCGGACGGCAGAAGGGCCACACGGAACTCTACCGCGGCGCGGAGTACGTGGTCGACTTCCTGCCCAAGGTGAAGGTGGAAGTGGTGGTGGGCGACGCCATGGTGGAGAAGGCGATCGACGCGATCGTGAAGGCCGCGCGCACCGGCAAGATCGGGGACGGCAAGATCTTCGTCTGTGACGTCCCGCAAGTGGTTCGCATCCGCACCGGGGAGACCGGCGAGGAAGCGGTCTAGGCCGTCGGGGGCTTTCCTGCTATTCTTGGGCGATAACAAGTAGGGGGAGAATAACGAATGCTGCTTGCCGCGTTCTACGTTTTCGCGATCGCCGCGATCATCCTGCACTACACGGGGCACCTGAAGCGGTACAACTGCGAGTGGGTCCTCATCGTCCTCGCGATCGCCGTCTTCCCCGCAGTTCTCTTCCTCTGAGCGGCCGCCGTCCCCGGCGCGCCTACGCTTCCTCGCCGAGGCGCGCCAGCGGGTCCTGGCGGTAGAACAGCCGAAGCTGCCCGTAGACCGCCGGATAGGCCGGTTCCAGCCACTCCGGCGTATCGAAGAACGCTTCCGACACCACGGCAAAGAACTCGCCCGGATTCTCCGCGGCGTACGGATCGATCGGGAGCGCGTCGAGCGCCCGCCCGCCGTCCCGGCGAGCCGATCGTTCCGCCTCGTCCACTTTCCGGCAGAAGTCCGCGAAGGCCTCGCTGAAAGCCGCGCGCCAAGCGGAGAGCGCCATCCCGGCGTGCAGCGGCGGGCAGCCGTTCGGATCCCCGTTGCGCATGTCGAGCTTGTGCGCGAACTCGTGGATCACGACGTTGTAGCCGGCCACGCGCGCGTCCTCGTCGCTCGTCATCGCCACGTCCTCGTAGGAGAGGATCACGGGCCCGCCCAGCCAGGCCTCGCCGGCCATGGGCTCGTTCACGAGGTGCACCACGCCGGCCTCGTCGACGAACTCGCGCTCGGGGGCGAACTGCCCCGGGTAGACGATGATTTCGTGCCAGCCGTCGTACCAGTCGAGGCCCAGCTCGAGCACCAGGATCGAGGCCTGCGCCGCCACCTGGACCTGCATGAGCGGCGTGATATCGAGATCGTGGGTGCCGGAGAACTGCTTGCCCGACAGGAACGCCCCCGCGAGGAGACGCAGTCGCTCGTCGTCGGCGGCGGAAAACCCGCGCATGAACAGGTAAGGGGCCGTCGCGGACTCCCACAGCCCCTCGTCGATGGCGATCGGCTCCTCGCGCCTGCCCAGCCAGCCGAACATGCCTCAGGGCGCGGGGCCGAGGCCCTTGAGGGATCCGGAGCCCGCGACCCGCTTCGTGACGGCGGGGTCTCCGTAGTAACGGATGTCGCCGCTGCCGGCGATGGAGACATCCAGCGATTCCCGCGCCCACACGGTCGCGTCGCCCGAGCCCGCGATGGAGATCTTCACGCGGCGCGACTCGAGGCGGCCGGCACGGACATCGCCGGCTCCCGCGATCCTGGCGGTCATCTCTCCCGCGCTTCCGGATACGCCGACATCGCCGCTGCCGGCGATGGAGACCTTGAGCGCTTCGACCTGGACCCTGGCGATCCGGACGTCGCCGGACCCGGCGACGGCGAGCGCGAGCGACGGCGCGCTGATCGCCTCGGACACGATGTCGCCGCTGCCCGTGACCGAGAGGGAATCGAAGGCGGGCCCGGTGACGAGGACGCGGATGGAGGAGCGCCCCATGACGTTCAACTTCCGCTTGAAGCGGATCCTGAGCGAGCGGCCCTCGACCGCCGTCTCGATCTCGGCCATGAGGTTGTCGTCGGCCTCGATCGACACGGACTCGGGCCCGCCCTGCCGAACCACGAGCGTGCCGGGGACCGCAAGCTCGACCCCCGTGAAGCCCGTGGCGGTGCGCGACTCGGTGATCACCTTGCCGGAGGCGACGATCGTGGTGGAGCCGAACAGCGCGCCGGCGGGGAGGGCGGCGCAGGCGGCGAGCACTGCGGAGGCGGCGAGAATCGAGCGGCGGGCATTCATGTCAGGGCTCCTGTGGGCGGCGGGTTCCCGTAGGACGGCCCGGGGACCGGAAACGGATTCACGCACCGGGTGCGGATTCCCCGACCTTGAACTTGAAGGTGGCGCCGTGGCCGATACGCGACTCGGCCCAGATCCTGCCGCCGTGCTGCTCGAGGATGCGGCGCACCACGGCGAGCCCGATGCCGGTGCCGGGGAACTCCGCGTCCTTGTGCGCGCGCTGGAAGGGCTCGAACAGGTGCGCGGCGTCGTCGGGGTTGAACCCCGCGCCATTGTCCGTGACCCGGAAGACGGTCTCGGCGGCCCGGCCCGCGCAATCGAAGGTGATTTCCGCATCGGGCACTGCCGCGGTGAACTTCCAGGCGTTCGAGAGCAGGTTCTGCATCACGCTCCTCAGCAGGGCCGTGTCCCCGACCGTCACGCAGCCGTCGGCCACGTGCCAGCGGACCTTGCGGGAGGCGTCGGTTTCCTCGAGCGCGGCTACGATGTCGCGGGCTGCGGCGGACAGGTCGACGGGCACCCGGGAGAGCTTGTGCGTCGAGAGCCGCGCGAGAAGCAGGAGGCTGTCGATCAGCTCGGACATGTGCTGGCTTGCCTCGCGAACCTTGGCGAGGTTGCGCATCGCGGAGGCGTCCAGGCGGGATTTCTGTTCCTCCTCGAGGATAGCGCTGTGGCCGTTGATCGCCCGCAGGGGCGCGCGCAGATCGTGGGAGACGGCATAGCTGAACGAGGCGAGGTCGGCATTCGCGGCCTCCAGCGCGCGCGTTCTCGCCGACACGCGCTCCTCGAGATGGCGATTGGCTTCCTCGAGTTCCCGGGTCGCCGAGGCGAGCAGCTCGCGCATCCGGTCCTGGTCGCGCGCGAGGCGCCTGACTTCCTTCCAGGGGCTTTCGACCACGGGCCCTTCGGAGAAGTCCAGGGCGCCGATTTTCTCGCTCTGCTCCGCGAGCCGGTCGAGAGGCTCGACGAAACGCTGCGCGAGGCGATGCGCGAATGCCGCGCCGGCCAGCGCGAAGACGAGACCCGTGGACGCGAGTGCGGCGAGGAGGAGGCTGCGCGGCGGCGCGAAGTCCGAGGACGGCGCGATGGTCGCGATGAGCGCGTGCCCGGGATGCAGCGGATAGCGCTCGATACGCCCCACCCAGTCCCGGCCTTCGCTTTCGAAAGCCACGTTGACGACGGGCTGGTCGGCGACATCGTGGAAGGCGGCCATCGCCTTCGAGATCGGCGAGATCCCCAGCCTGGCCACCGGCGCCAGGAGCAGGGAGGATATCCCGTCCTCGGGAAGCGCGGGGTGCAGGGGCGGGGCGAGCACGCGGCCGTCGCCGGTGAGCAGGGTGGCGAATCCGTTCGCGGACACGTGCACCGAGCGCGCGGTGAGCGACAGGTCCTTCAGCAGCACGTCGAAGGCGAGCACCTGCGTGCGGCCGTCGGACGAGCGCCACCGGACCGAAGCGGTGATGCCGGGCTCCTGGGTGGGGAAGAACCGGTAGGGTTGCGTCCAGTGCACGCGATCGCCCAGGTCCTTGGCCATGGCGCCCTGGAACCACGGGCGCTTGCGCGGGTCGTAGTCGCTCGGCTCGACGGCATCGCCGATGACCGTGGAGGAGGTGTCGCGGCGAATGCGCCGGATGCTCCCGGCGCCGACTTCGGATCGGTGAGCCGGTTCATCCAGGTGCCGTCCGCGAGCCCGAGCAGCAGGAATTCCCGTCCTGCCTCGTCGGCATAGAGCGCGGAGGAGACGGGCTGGCTGTGGGTCAGGTACGGCTGGAACCAGTCGTTGAAGCTGCGCAGGTTGTCGAGCGAGAACTGCCCGGCGAGGCCCCGTGCTCTCCCGACCCGCAGGTCCGACTCCACCTGGTGGAAGAGGGTGGACATGCGGTTGCGCGCGAGCGCGCCGGCGGTGGCGAGGTTCGTCTCGGCCTGGCGCGCGACCCAGGGGCCGAGGACGAACCCCTGCATCGCCAGGGCAAAGGCCACCAGCGCGCCCGCGACGAGCGCGGCCACGCGCCACGTGAGGCTCCTGCGGATGCTGCCGCCGCCCCGGAGCGCAGGCGATCCGGCGTCAGTCGGCGATGCCAAGGTCCCTCCGGATGTCGATGGCCACTTCCAGGGCCCGCTCGAGCGTGGCCTCGCAAATCGTCACGTGGCCCATCTTCCGGGCCGGGCGCGCCTCGCGCTTGCCGTAGAGGTGCAGGTGCGCCCCCGCGTGGCGAAGCACCGCCTCCCAGCGGGGCTCGCCCGCGGCCCAGATGTCGCCCAGCAGGTTCACCATCACCGCCGGCGTGTGCAGCGTGGGGTCGCCCAGCGGCAGCCCGCAGAGCACGCGCACCTGCTGCTCGAATTGCGAGGTGCGGCAGGCGTCGATCGTGTAGTGGCCGCTGTTGTGCGGGCGGGGCGCGATCTCGTTCACCAGGAGGCGCCCGCCCACCACGAACATCTCGACCGCGAGCACGCCCACGTAGTCGAGGGCCCGCGCCAGGCGCGAGGCGAGTTCCGCCGCCTCGGAGGAGAGCGACTCCGGGATGCGCGCCGGAGCGATCGTGAGGTCGAGGATCCCGTGCGCGTGGCGGTTTTCCGCCACCGGGAACACGGCGATCTCGCCGTCGGCGGCCCGCGCGAGGATCACCGAGATCTCCCGGTCGAGCGCCAGGCGCTCCTCGAGCACGCAGGGCGCCCGCTTCCACTCGGCGAACACGCGCGCGAGATCGGCGGGAGCGGCGACCTGCGCCTGGCCCTTGCCGTCGTAGCCGAAGCGCGCGGTCTTCAGGATCGCGGGCAGCTTCACGCGCGCGAGCGCGGGTTCGAAGTCGGCCTCCTCGCGCACGTCGGCCCAGGGACCCACCGGCAGCCCGTGGGAGGCGATGAACGCCTTCTCGCGGCTGCGGTCCTGGGCGATCGCCACGGCGTCGCCGCTGGGGCGCACCAGCGTCTTCTCGGCCAGCGTGAGCAGCGCCTCGGCGGGCGCGTTCTCGAACTCCGTCGTCACCGCCGCGCAGGTCTGGGCCAGTTCCGCGAGCGAGACCGGGTGCGTGTAGGCCGTGTTCAGGTGGCCGGTGGCGAATTCCGCCGCGGGGGAGAGGGGGTCGGGATCGAGGACGGTGACCCGGTAGCCGAGCGTGCGGGCCGCCACCGTGAACATCCGGCCCAGTTGCCCGCCACCCAGCAGGCCGAGGGTGGCGCCCGGGGCGATCACAGGACGTCGGGTAGCTGCATGGCCGTGACCATGTCCCGGAGCTGCTCGCGGTAGTCGGCGAGCTTTCCCGCCAGCGCCGCGTCGGTTGCGGCGAGGAGGCTCACCGCGAAGAGGCCGGCGTTGGCCGCGCCCGCCTCGCCGATGGCGAAGGTGGCGACCGGGATGCCCTTGGGCATCTGCACGATGGAATAGAGCGAGTCCTGCCCCGCCAGGTGCTTCGACGGCACCGGCACGCCCAGCACCGGGAGCGTGGTCTTCGAGGCGATCATGCCCGGCAGGTGGGCCGCACCTCCCGCGCCCGCGACGATGCAGCGCAGCCCCCTGTCCCGGGCGCCCCGCGCGTACTCGAACATCGCGTCCGGCGTGCGGTGCGCCGAGACGACCCTGTGCTCGAAGGGCACGCCGAAGTCCTTGAGCACCTTCGCCGCGTGCTGCATCACCTCCCAGTCGCTCTGGGAACCCATCACCACGCCGACGACCGGGGCGTCCATGCTCATCTCCTCACGACGCGAGCGCCCGTGCGTCCTCGATGGACGCGCGGTAGGAATCGAAGATGCGCGCGAGTGCCGTGGCCATGTCGACCTTCGGCGCCCATCCCAGGTCCTGCATGGTGTTGTCGATCCTGGGCACGCGGTTCTGCACGTCCTGGTATCCCTTGCCGTAGTACTCGCCGGAACTCACCTCGACCAGCTTCACCTTCGCCGCGTTGTCGCGGTATTCCGGGTAGGTGGCGGCGAGATCCAGCATCATCGTGGCGAGCTCCCGCACCGAGTAGTTGTTGGCGGGGTTGCCGATGTTGTAGATGCGCCCCGAGGCCACGCCGCCCGGGTTCTCGACGATGCGCATCAGCGCAGCGATCCCGTCGTCGATGTAGGTGAAAGCCCGCTTCTGCGAGCCGCCGTCGACCAGCTTGATCGGCTCCCCGCGCACGATGTGGCCGAGGAACTGCGTGATCACGCGCGAGGACCCCTCCTTGGCGGTGTGAATGGAGTCCAGGCCCGCGCCGATCCAGTTGAAGGGGCGGAAGAGCGTGAAATCGAGGCTGCCCATGGAGCCGTAGGCCCAGATCACGCGGTCCATGAGCTGCTTGGAGCACGAGTAGATCCAGCGCTGCTTGTCGATCGGGCCCAGCACCAGCTCCGAGGCGTAGGGGTCGAACTGCTCGTCGCGGCACATCCCGTAGACCTCGGAGGTCGAGGGGAAGAGGATGCGCTTGCCGTACTTCACGCAGGATCGCACGATCGGCAGGTTCGCCTCGAAGTCCAGCTCGAAGACCTTGAGGGGCTCCCGCACGTAGGTCGCGGGCGTGGCGATCGCCACCAGCGGCAGGATCACGTCGCACTTGCGGATGTGGTACTCGATCCACTCGCGGTTGATCGTGATGTCGCCTTCGAAGAAGTGGAAGCGCGGGTGGGCAAGCAGGTCCGCGACGCGGTCCGATCCCATGTCCATGCCGTACACGTCCCAGTCGGTGTCGGCGAGGATCCGCTGGGAGAGGTGGTGGCCGATGAAGCCGTTCACGCCGAGGATGCAGATGCGCTTGCCCATGGTGTCCAGGTCGTAGATGCGATGGCCGGGGCGGCGGGTGCGCCTCAGCCGGAGGTGAATTGTCCCATGCCGTCCCCGCCGGGGGCAAAACGCGCGGCGAGCGCTGCCCCGGAGAGGATTCCGGCGCCCTCGAGGTCGATTTCGCGCAGTTCCAGCCAGCGTCCGTCGCCGCAGCAGGCCCAGGTCTTGCCTCCGTCCGAGGCGAGCGTGCCCGGCGGGCCCGGCGGGATCGCCGGCGGCTCCGACCACCAGGTGCGCAGCACCCGCGCGCGATGGGGCCCGAGCCGGGTGAAGGCGCCCGGATAGGGCGGCGCGACCGCCCGCACGAGGTCGTGGACCTCCCGCGCGCCCTTCGTCCAGTCGATGCGCCCGTCCTCGGGCCGGCGCCCGCCGAAGTAGCTTCCTTCGCGCAGTGCCTGCGGCCGGAGGGCTGCGGTGCCGGCGAGGAGCGCCGGAAGCGCGCGCTCGACGACCCGGCCCGCGGCGTGCGTCACGCGGTCGAAGACCTCGGCGGCCGTGTCGTTGTCGCCGATCGAAACGGCCTCCTGGCCGGCGATCCGTCCCGCGTCCGGCTTCTCCACCATCTCGTGGAGGGTGGCGCCGGTCTCGCGTTCGCCGTGGAGGACGGCCCAGTTGACCGGCGCGCGGCCGCGGTACTTCGGCAGGAGCGAGCCGTGGAGGTTGTACGCGCCGCGGCGGGCGGTGGCGAGCACGGCCGGGGAGAGCATCCGCCGGTAGTAGAAGGAGAACAGGAAGTCCGGGGCGATCGCCGCGAGGCGCGCGACGAACGCGTCCTCGTTCGGGTTTGCGGGGGTCTCGACGTCGAGACCCGCCTCCCGCGCGAGCCGCTCGACGCTCGCGAACCAGATGTTCTCGCCCGGATCGTCGCGGTGGGTGACGACGAGCGGCACGCGCACGCCGTGGCGAGCAGGACGGAAAGGCAGCGGCAGCCCACGTCGTGGTAGGCGAAGACGACGGCGGTGGCGCTCACGCGTCGCGTTTCTCGAGGATGGCCTGGATGAGGTATCGCGGCCGCTCGCGGACCTGCTGGTAGATGCGCCCGACGTACTCGCCGACGAGGCCCAGCCCGAAGAGCACGACTCCCACGAGGAAGAAGGCGAGGATGTCCCGGTCCCAGATCACCCACAGGCCGTCGCCGTCGCCCGCGAGGATGCGCTTGGCGATCACCACGAAGTAGGAGACGAGGGACACGATAGACACGGCGATGCCGAAGAGCGAGAAGAGCTGCAGCGGCACGACGGAGAAGCCGGTGACCAGGTCGAAGTTCAGGCGGATCAGCTTGTAGAGCGAGTACTTCGACTCGCCGGCCGCGCGCTCCTCGTGGGCAACCTCCACCTCCGTGGGGTTCTGGGCGAACGAATAGCCGAGCGCCGGGATATAGGTGCTCACCTCGCGCGAGGAGCGGATCGCGTCCACGATGTTGCGGTCGTAGGCGCGCATCATGCAGCCCTGGTCGGTCATGCGGATGCGGGTCAGGCGCTCGCGCAGCCCGTTCATCGCCCGCGAGGCCCAGCGGCGCCACGCGGCGTCCCGGCGCTTCAGGCGTATCGAGCCCACGTAGTCGTGGCCCTCGTCCATCTTCGCGAGGAGCTTGCCGATCTCCTCCGGGGGGTTCTGGAGATCCGCGTCGAGGGTCACCACCCGCTCGCCGCGGCAGAGCTCGAAGCCGGCCATGATCGCCATGTGCTGGCCGAAGTTGCCGTTGAAGAGCACCACGCGCGTGACGTCGGGGCGCTCCTGGAACTGCGTCGCGCAGGAGGGCGGCGGAGCGGTCGCGGCTGCCGTCGTTCACGAAGACGACCTCGTAGCTGCGGTCCAGGGCGTCGAGCGCGGGGTAGAGGCGCGCGAAGAGGGTCGGCAGCACTTCCTCCTCGTTGAAGACGGGGATGATGACGGAGACGGACGGCACGGCCATGACGCTCACGCCGCCCGCGACCGCAGGACGCGGCCGAGACTCGTGCACACGCGGTCCACGTCGGTCTCGGTCATCTCGGGAAAGAGGGGAAGGGTCACCGTCTCGCGGCCGATGCGCTCGGCGACGGGAAACCGGCCTTCGCGCCAGCCCTTCGCACGATAGAGGGAAGTCAGGTGGATCGCCTCGTAGGAGATGCCGATGCCGATGCCCTCGCGCTGCATGGCGTCGATGAACTGCTTGCGGGAAAGCGCGATGTCGGCGAGCGGCAGCAGGACCGTGAACAGGTTCCAGCTGTGGCCGGGGTTCGTGCGGGGCGGAAGGCGCTCGGGCGTGACCAGGTCGTCGCCGGAGAGCGCGTCGAAATAGGCCATGGCGAGGCGCTCGCGCGCGCGGCACCACTCGCCCAGGCGGGCGAGTTGCGCGAGCCCGAGGCGGGCCGAGACGTCCGACAGGTTGTACTTCCCGCCGGCCGCCTCGAGGTCGCGCGTGCCGTCGGGCAGGCGCACGATGCCGTGGAAGCGCAGCCGCTCCACGCGCCCGGCTTCGTCCGCATCGTTCATCACGAGGGCGCCGCCCTCGATGGTGGTCATGTTCTTGTTCGGGTGGAAGCTGAAGGAGACCAGGTCGCCCGTGGCGCCCACGGGCCGCCCTCCCGCGACGGACCCGATGGCGAGTGCGGCGTCCTCGAGGACGCGCACGCCGTGCCGCGCGCGGAACGCCGCGAGCGCCGCCGGGTCGAGCGGGGCGTTGTAGTGGACCGGCAGCAGCGCCTTCGTGCGCGGCGTCACGGCTGCTGCGGCCTGGTCGAGATCGAGGTTGCGCGTGGCGAGGTCGACGTCCACGAAGACCGCCCGCGCGCCGGCGCGCTCGATCACGTTCGCCGAGGCGAAGAAGCTCTGCGCGGGAGTGACGACCTCGTCGCCCGCGCCGATGCCGAGGAGTTCCAGGGCCACCGCCATCGCCCCGGTGGCGGAGGTGAAGCTGCGCACGGGCCGCCCGCCCACCGCGGCCGAGAGCGCGGCCTCGAAGGCCGCGACCTGCGGGCCGCTCGCGATCCAGCGGCTGCGCAGCGTGTCGGCCACGGCGGCCACCATCGCCTCGTCGATCGTGGGCCGCGCGAAGGGCAGCACGTCCGCGCTCACGAACGCGCCACGAGCCACACGCCCACCACGATGAAGCCGATGCCGACCAGCTTCTGCGCCGCGAGGGATTCGCCGAACAGCATCCACGCGGCCACGGCGTTGACGACGTAGCCGATCGAGAGCATCGGGTAGGCCACCGAGACCGGCACGCGCGACAGCGCCAGGATCCAGACCACGAGGCTCACGGCGTAGCAGGCCATGCCGCCCAGCACGAAGGGGCTCGCCGCCACCTTGAGCCCCACGGGAACGACGTTGTCCAGCGTGAAGGCGAATTCCCCGATGCGGTTCGTCCCGGCCTTGAGCAGGAGCTGCGCGGCCGCGTTCAGCAGCACGCCGGCGAGCACGAGCGCGAGGGCGACGGCGTTCATGGCTTGCGGACGAGGGCGCGCCGCTCGTCACGGTGCAGGAGGGTCATCGCGATGCCGCGGGAGGAAAGCCTGTCGAGGAGATCGGGATGGATTATAGCCATCGCGTCCCCGGGCCGCAGCCAATCGCGCTCGAAGTCCTCGATGCTCGCGAGGCCGAGCCCCGGCTCGCGGTCGAGTCCCGGGGCGAACTCGTCCCGGTAGGCCACCAGCGTGACCGTGCGCCCGAGGTAGAAGGGAATCGTCTGGTCGTAGTAGCCGACGGAGTAGACCCGCGTGCCGGGGTCGAGGCGCGCTTTCATCAGGGCGGCGACCTGCTGCCCCGACTGGCGCGGCGCCAGCTCCTCGTAGCCGTCCTCCACGAAATCGATGAACACGATCGAGGCGACCACGATGACGAGGATCGCCTTCCACTTCGCGCCGGCACGCAGCCGGAGCGCCCCGGCGACCAGACCGAGCGCGAGCACCGCCATGCCCGCGACGATCCACGGCCGCGCGGCGGCGTAGAGCTCCCGCGTCCAGGCGTTTCCCGCCCGCCCGGGCGCCCCCCAGGCGAGGGCGATTCCGATTGCGACGAGCACCGCCGCGGCGAGGACGGTCTTCCAGAGGCGCTCCGGCGGCGCGCGGGCGAGCCAGTCGCCCAGCACCAGCGCGAACACCGGGAAGATCGGCAGGATGTAGGCGGGAAGCTTCGACCCGGAGGCGCTGAAGAAGACGAGGACGAACGCCGACCACAGGAGGGCGAACCGCCGCCACGGGAACTGCGTGCCAGCGCGCTCGCGGCGCCAGCCGTCGAGCGTGGCCGGCGCGAGTGCCAGCATCCACGGCAGGAACCCGGCCACGAGGATCGGCAGGAAGAACCACCACGCCTGCTCGCGGCGGTGCGCCTTGGTGAGGAAACGCTCGAAGTGCTCGTGGACGAAGAAGAACTGCGCGAACTCGGGGTTCGCGTTCGAGACGAGCACGAACCACGGCGCCGCGATGGCGAGGAAGAGCGCCGTCCCGCGCAGCCATTCGAGCTTCGCGAGCAGCCGCCAGTCGCGGTGCACGAGGCAGTGCAGGAAGATCGCCGCCGCCGGAAAGAAGATCCCGATGAGCCCCTTGGAGAGCACCGCGAGCGCCATCGCGGACCACGCAAGGAGCATCCAGCGCCGCCGGTCGGCCTGCGCGCCGGCCATCGCCAGGAGGAAGGCGCACACCGCCACCGTGGTCCACGCCGTGAGCCCCGTGTCGAGGGTGACCACGCCGCCCATGGCGAGGAAGTACGGGCTGGTGAGGAGCACCGCGACCGCGAGCACGCCCGCGTCGTCGCCCGCGAGCCGCCGCGCCGTGAAGCCGACGGCGAGGATCGCGAGCAGGCCGCACAGCGCGGTTTAGATGCGCGCCGTGAAATCGCTCTCGCCGAAGAGCGAGAACGCGGCCGCACTCGCCCAGTACTGCAACGGCGGCTTCTCGAAGTACGTGATGCCGTTCAGCCGCGGCGTCACCCAGTCGCCCGGAAGCCGCCATCTCCCGGGAGATTTCCGAATAGCGCCCTTCGTCGGGATTGGCGAGCGGGCGCTGCATGTTGTCGACGGCCACGACGAGCGCCAGCAGCGCTATCAGGAATGCGGCGAGCCTTCGCGCGCTCACGGGCCGGCCTTCGCGTCCAGGAGCACGATCACTGCGCCGCTGCCGCCGTGGGTAGGGGGCGGCTCGCAGTAGGCGAGCACCTCCGACTTGCGCGCGAGGAGCTTCCTGATGCGGCCCTTCAGCACCGGTTCCCTGTTGCGCGACCCCAGTCCCTTGCCGTGGATGACGCGCAGGCACCGGATCCCGCGCCGCACGCCTTCGGCGAGGAAGCGCGCCGTCGCAGCCGCGGCCTCGTCGCCGGTGAGGCCGTGCAGGTCGAGCTCGTCCTGCACGACCCAGTGCACGCGGCGCAGCTTGCGTAATACCTCGCGCGGCAGTCCCGGCCGCAGGTAGGCGTGGTCTTCCTCGATCTCGATGTCGTCGGTGCCGCCGGCCAGGCGCGCGAGCTCCTCGAGCACCGCGCGCTCGTCCTCCAGGCGGTGCACCGGAATGGGCGGCGGCAGGGCGCCGGCGTGCGCGACTCGGTTGGCGGGGCGGGCGGGAGCGACGTCGCGCATCTCGCGGCGGAAGAGGTCGGCTTCGTCGTCCGGGACCGCGGAGCCCGGGGGCGCGCGCTTCAAGTAGCGAGGCTCTCCAGGTACTTGTCCGCGTCGAGCGCTGCCATGCAACCCGTGGCCGCGCTCGTCACCGCCTGGCGGTAGACGTGGTCCTGCACGTCGCCCGCGGCGAACACGCCCGGGATGCTGGTCGCCGTGGCGTTGCCCGCGAGCCCCGTGCGCGTGATGATGTAGCCGCCTTTCATGTCGAGCTGGCCCTCGAAGAGGTCGGTGTTGGGCTTGTGCCCGATGGCGATGAAGCAGCCGGAGAGCGCCAGGTCCCGGGTCTTGCCGTCGGCCACGCTCTTGATGCGCACGCCCGTCACGCCGCTCGCGTCTCCCAGGACCTCGTCCAGCGTGTGGTTCCACGCGATCGTGACCTTGCCCTCCTTTTCCCGGGCGAAGAGCTTGTCCTGCAGGATCTTCTCCGAGCGGAACTTGTCGCGGCGGTGGATCACGGTCACGTGGCGGGCGATGTTCGAGAGGTAGAGCGCCTCCTCCACCGCGGTGTTGCCGCCGCCGACCACGCACACGTCCTGACCCTTGTAGAAGAAGCCGTCGCAGGTGGCGCAGCCGGAGACGCCCTTGCCCATGAAGGCCTCCTCGGAGGGAAGTCCCAGGTACATCGCCGAGGCGCCGGTGGCGATGACCAGCGCGTCGCAGGTGTAGGTGCCCGAGTCGCCCACGAGCGTGATGGGCTTTTCGCGCAGCTTCGCGGTGTGGATGTGGTCGAAGACGATTTCCGTCTCGAAGCGCTCGGCGTGCTTCTGGAAGCGCTCCATCAGTTCCGGCCCCTGCACGCCGGCGTGGTCGGCGGGCCAGTTGTCCACGTCGGTGGTGGTCATGAGCTGCCCGCCCTGGGCGAGACCGGTGATGAGCACGGGATTCAGGTTGGCGCGGGCGGCGTAGACGGCGGCGGTATAGCCGGCCGGGCCGGAACCGAGGATGAGGAGGCGGCTGTGTCGGGTGGTCATGGGAGGATTGCGGCGATGACGGGCGCGCGATTCGCGCGCCACGGGAACCGGCATTATCCCACCACCGCGTCCGTTGAGATCAAACAATTGACAGATAAGGACTTTTGGCTATAGTGAACCGACCATGACCTCCCTTCCGCCCCGGAAAGCCGCCATCGGCGAACGCACCCAGGCCCTCAAGGCGGTTCCGTTCTTCACGCAGATGAACGACCAGGAGCTGGACGTCATCCGTTCCGTGGCGGTCGAGAAGAGCTACCCGAAGCACGCTGTCGTCCTCACCGAGGGCGAGATCGGCGACTCGCTCTACATGATCGAGTCCGGGCGCGTGAAGATCTTCATCGGCGACGAGGAGGGGCGCGAGATCATCCTGAAGCTCCTCGGCGCCGGGCACTTCTTCGGGGAGATGTCGATGATCGACCAGCAGCCGCGCTCGGCGTCGGTGACGACGCTGGAGCCGTCGACCTTCCTGATCCTCTCCCACCAGGCGTTCGAGCACTGCCTCGAGCGGGCCCCGCGCATGGCGAACATGGTGCTGCGCGTCCTCGCCCAGCGCGTGCGCGAGGCCGACCGCAAGATCGGCACGCTGGCACTCATGGACGTGTACGGACGCGTGGCGAGCACGCTGCTCGAGCTCGCGGTGAACACCAACGGCAAGCTCGTGGTGAGCGAGAAGCTCTCGCAACAGGACCTCGCCAACATGGTGGGCGCCTCGCGCGAGATGGTGAACCGGATACTCAAGGACCTCTCGGACCGCGGCTTCATCGCGGTGGAGTCGAAGTCGATCACGATCATCAACCGCGAGCTGCCGCCCTCCCTGTAGCGCCCCGTATCGCCCGCGCCGCCCGCCGTAGCCGCAGCGCCCTATAATCGGCCATCACGAGTTCCGACCTGATGGCCGACACCACCACCCGACCCCGCCCCGCTCCGCCCAACCCGCGCCTTGCCCGCGTGATTCGCGAAGCGGCGTGGATACTGCTCCTCGCCGCCGGCCTCTTCGTCGCGCTGGCACTCGGCTCCTACCACGAGAACGATCCCGGGCCCTTCGTGGCCACGGGCGCGCCGGTGGCCAACCGGGCGGGCGCCCTCGGCGCCTGGCTTGCCGACGGCCTGCTGCAGGTCTTCGGCCTGGCGGCCTGGTGGTGGGTCGTGCTCGCGGCCTGGGGAATCCTCCGGCTCTACCCGCGGGTCGAGACCTGGGAGCTCATCAGCCGGCGCTCCCTCGCGGTGTCCCTCGCGGGCTTCTTCCTGGTGATCCTCGCGAGCTGCGCGCTGGCGGCGATGCGCCTGCATTCGCTCAAGTCCGCGCTCGGCTTCGAGCCCGGAGGCGCGCTGGGAGAGCTGGTGGCCGGCCCCGTGGCGTCGGCCCTCGGGTTCACCGGCGCCACGCTCGTCCTCATCGCCCTGCTGGCCGCGGCCTTCAGCCTGTTTTCCGGGCTTTCCTGGATACGGTTCGCGGAGAAGCTGGGAGCGGCGATCGAATGGGCGGTCGTCGCCCTGCGCAGCCGCATCGAGGCCAGGCGCGACCGCGAGGCGGGCGCCGTGGCCGCCCAGGCGCGCGAAGAAAAGGTCGAGGAGGCGAAGAAGATCTTCGAGGACCACGAGCCCATCCGGATAGCGATCCCCGAGGTGGCCATTCCCCGCAGCGAGCGGGTCACGCGCGAGAAGCAGGTGCCGCTCTTCGCGGACCTGCCCGATTCCCCCCTGCCGCCGATCGCGCTCCTCGATCCCGCGGACAGCCACGTCGAGCGACCGACGGCCGAGACGCTCGAGTACACCTCGCGCCTCATCGAGCGCAAGCTCCTCGACTTCAACGTGCAGGTGAAGGTCGTCGCGGCCTACCCCGGCCCGGTCATCACGCGCTACGAGATCGAGCCCGCGGTGGGAGTCAAGGGCGCGCAGGTGGTGAACCTCGCGCGCGACCTGGCGCGCGCGCTCTCCGTCATCTCGATCCGCGTGGTCGAGACGATCCCCGGCACCTCGTGCATGGGGCTCGAGATCCCGAACGCCAAGCGCGAGATCGTGCGGCTCTCCGAGATCGTGGGCTCCCAGGCCTACGCCGACATGCACTCGCACCTCACCGTCGCGATGGGCAAGGACATCACCGGCAAGCCCGTGGTCGCCGATCTCGCGCGCATGCCGCACCTCCTGGTCGCGGGCACCACCGGCTCGGGGAAGTCCGTGGCCATCAACGCGATGATCCTTTCGCTCGTCTACAAGTCGCCGGCTTCCGACGTGCGCCTGATCCTCGTGGACCCGAAGATGCTCGAGCTCTCGGCCTACGAGGGCATCCCCCACCTCCTCGCGCCGGTGGTGACGGACATGCGCCAGGCGGCCGCGGCGCTGCACTGGTGCGTGGTGGAGATGGACCGGCGCTACAAGCTCATGTCCACGGTCTCGGTGCGCAACCTCGCCGGCTTCAACCACAAGGTGCGCGAGGCCGCCGAGAAGAAGCAGCCGCTCAAGCACCCCTTCAGCCTCACGCCGGACGCTCCCGAGGACCTCGTGGCGCTGCCGTTCATCGTCGTGGTGATCGACGAGCTGGCCGACCTCATGATGGTCGCCGGCAAGAAGGTCGAGGAACTCATCGCCCGCCTCGCGCAGAAGTCGCGCGCCTCCGGCATCCACCTCATCCTCGCCACGCAGCGGCCCTCGGTCGACGTGATCACCGGCCTCATCAAGGCGAACGTGCCCACGCGCGTGGCCTTCCAGGTCTCCTCCAAGGTCGACTCGCGCACCATCCTCGACCAGCAGGGCGCCGAGAGCCTGCTCGGGCAGGGCGACATGCTCTATCTCCCGCCGGGGGCGGGGCACCCGCAGCGCGTGCACGGCGCCTACGTCGCCGACGCGGAGGTCCAGCGCGTCGTCGCGCACCTGAAGAAGCAGGGCGAGGCGCAGTACATCGAGGGCATGCTCGACGACCCGGAGCTCTCCGAGGCCGAGGCGGGCGGGGAATCCCCGGGCGGTGAAGCCGACCCCCTGTACGACCAGGCCGTGCAGATCGTGCTGCAGAACCGGCGCGCCTCGATTTCGCTGGTGCAGCGCCACCTGCGAATCGGCTACAACCGCGCCGCGCGCCTGATCGAGGACATGGAGCGCGCGGGCCTCGTCTCGCCCATGGCCTCCAACGGCAACCGCGAGATCCTCACGCCGGCGAGGGCGGAGAAGTGAGGTACGCGCGCATCTTTCTCGCGGCCTTCGCCGCGTGGGCGGCCACTGGCGCATCGGCGGGCGCGGTCGACGCCTTTCTCGCCTTCACCGCCTCGACGCGAACGGCCACGGCGCGGTTCGAGCAACGCGTGCTCGACCGTTCGGGCCGCGAGGTGGAGCGCTCCACGGGCTCGTTCGCCTTCTCCCGGCCCGGCCGCTTCCGGTGGGCCTACGACAAGCCCGTCTCGAGCCTCATCGTGGCCGACGGCACGCGGCTGTGGCTTCACGACGAGGACCTGAACCAGGTCACCGTGCGGCCCATGGACCGCGTGCTCTCCGCAACCCCGGCGGCGCTGCTCGCCGGCCGCGAGGACGTGACGGCCGTGTTCACGCTGCGGGAGGCGGGACGCGATGGCGGGCTCGACTGGCTGGAGGCGGTGCCCAGGGAACGCGACACGGGCTTCGAGCGCGTGCGCATCGGCATGAAGGGCACGGTTCCGGCGGTCATGGAACTCGAGGACTCCCTGGGCGGGCGCACGGTGCTGGAATTCCCGCGCTTCCAGGCAGGTGCGCGCGTCGATCCGGCGGACTTCCGCTTCACGCCGCCCAAGGGCGCGGACGTGTTGGACGAGATGGCCGTGACCGGCTCGCCGCGGGCCGCGGGAAACGCGCCGGGGAAGCCCTAGGCTTTCCGCGTCCCCGGACCGCATCGGCCCGCCTGCCCATGAGTGGCTCCCCCGACCTCTTTTCGGCGACCGGCGAGGCCAACGCCCCGCTCGCGGAGCGGCTGCGTCCCGCGCGGGTGGAGGACGTCGTGGGCCAGCGCCACCTCCTGGATGCGGGCCGGCCGCTCGCCGTGGCGCTCGCCTCGGGAAAGCTCCACTCGATGATCCTCTGGGGGCCGCCGGGGGTGGGCAAGACCACGCTCGCCCGCCTCCTCGCGCGGGCGTTCGGCGCGGAGTTCATCGCCATCTCCGCCGTGCTCGCCGGGGTGAAGGAGATCCGCGAGGCCGTGGAGCGCGCGCGCCTCGCGCGCGAGGCCCACGGCCGGGCGACCATCCTCTTCGTGGACGAGGTGCACCGCTTCAACAAGTCGCAGCAGGACGCCTTCCTGCCGCACGTGGAGAACGGGCTCTTCACCTTCATCGGGGCGACCACGGAGAATCCATCCTTCGAGGTGAACGGCGCGCTCCTGTCGCGGGCGCAGGTCTATGTCCTGGAGAGCCTCGGGCAGGAGGATCTCGAACGCCTGGTCATGCGCGGGTTCGAGGCCGAAGGCATCGACGCGACCTCGGAAGCCCGCAAGCGCATCGCCGAGTTCGCGGACGGCGACGGCAGGCGCGCGCTGAACCTGGTGGAACAGGTCGCGAACGCAGCCCGCTCGGCCGCGCGGCACGGGGCCGACGTGGAATTCGTCGACGGCGTGGTCACCCGGGCCGGGAGGCGGTTCGACAAGGGCGGCGAGAACTTCTACGACCAGATCTCGGCGCTGCACAAGAGCGTGCGCGGAAGCGACCCGGACGCCTCGCTCTACTGGATGGTGCGCATGCTCGACGGCGGGGCCGATCCGCGCTACCTCACGCGGCGCATGATTCGCATGGCGAGCGAGGACATAGGGCTCGCCGATCCGCGCGCGCTCGAGATGGCGATGCGCGCCGCCGAGGTCTACGAGCGCCTGGGATCCCCGGAGGGCGAGCTGGCGCTCGCCGAGTGCGTGGTCTACCTCGCGGTGGCCCCGAAATCCAACGCGGTCTACACCGCCTACGGCGCCGCGCGCGAGTTCGTCTCGCGCGACGGGAGCCGCCCGGTGCCGATGCACCTGCGCAACGCGCCCACGCGCCTCATGAAGGACCTGGGCTACGGCAAGGGCTACCGCTACGCGCACGACGAGGCGGGCGGCCATGCGGCGGGCGAGCGCTACCTCCCCGAGGGCATGGAGGCGCCGGGGTGGTACGAGCCCACGGACCGCGGGCTGGAGGCGAAGATCCGCGAAAAGCTCGCGTGGCTGCGGCGGCGCGACGGCGAAGGCGGGGGCAAGTCCTGACGCGCTTCCGGGGGGAAGGGCGGGGCGACCGAATATAATCGCGGCTTCTCCATTCTTCGCAGCGGCCGACCATGCTGGACATCCAACAGCTTCGCAAGGACCTTCCCGCCGTCGTGGCGGGACTCGCGCGCCGCGGCCTCGCCTTCGACGAGGCGGGCTTTCGCGCCCTCGAGGACGAGAGGAAGGGCCTGCAGACGCGCACCGAGGAGCTGCAGGCGAAGCGCAATGCGCTCTCGAAGCAGGTCGGCATCCTCAAGGGCAAGGGGGAGGATGCGGGCGCGGTGCTCACCGTGGTGGGCGGCCTCGGCGAGGAGCTGAAGGCGAACGAGACGGCGCTCGCCGCGCTCCAGGAGCGCCTGAACGCCTTCCTGCGCACGATCCCGAACATTCCCCGGCCGGAAGTCGCGCAGGGCCGCTCGAGCGACGACAACGTCGAGGTGCGCCGCTGGGGCACGCCCCGGGTGTTCGATTTCCCGGTGAAGGACCACGTCGACGTGGGCGAGGGGCTCGGCATGCTCGACTTCGACACGGCGGCGAAGCTCTCCGGAGCGCGCTTCTCCGTGCTTCGGGGCGCACTGGCGCGGCTGCACCGCGCGCTCGCCCAGTTCATGCTCGACATCCACACGCAGGAGCACGGCTACACGGAGGTCTACGTCCCCTACATGGTCACGGGCGAGTGCGCCGACGGGGTCTCCAGCCTCGCCAAGTTCAGGGAAGACCTCTTCAAGCTCGAGGGCCGCGACCTCTACCTCATTCCGACGGCCGAGTATCCGGTGACCAACTTCGTGCGCGACACGCTGCTCGAGGCGAAGGACCTGCCGCTCAGGTTCGTCTGCCACAGCCCCTGCTTCCGTTCCGAGGCGGGGAGCTACGGCAAGGACACGCGCGGCATGATCCGCCAGCACCAGTTCGACAAGGTGGAGATCGTGCAGGTGGTGCATCCGGAGAAATCGGCCGAAGCCCACGAGGAACTCACGCGCCACGCCGAGACGATCCTCGGGCGCCTGGAGCTGCCCTACCGGACGATGATGCTGTGCACCGGAGACCTCGGGTTCGCGAGTGCCAAGACCTACGACCTCGAGGTGTGGCTGCCGGGCCAGCAGGCGTACCGCGAGATCTCCTCGTGCTCGAACTACGAGGCCTTCCAGGCAAGGCGCATGCAGGCGCGGTTCAAGGGGGGCGACAAGGGTCGTGCCGAGCCGGTGCACACGCTGAACGGTTCCGGGCTCGCCGTGGGGCGCACGCTCGTGGCCCTCCTGGAGAACTGCCAGCAGGCCGACGGCTCGGTCGTGGTGCCCGCCGCGCTCGTGCCTTACCTGGGCGGCACCGAGCGGATCGCGCGCGCTTGAGCACGCGGCTCGTCGTCGTGCGGCACGGCGAGACCGAGTGGAACCTGGCCTCCCGCGTCCAGGGCCACACCGACAGCCCGCTCACCGCCACGGGCGAGGCGCAGGCCGCGGCGATCGCGCGGCGCCTGGCCGGCGAGCGTTTCGACCGGATCGTCTCGAGCGACCTGGGGCGCGCCTGGCGCACCGCCCAGGCCGTGGCGGAGCGCACCGGCCGCTCGGTGGTCGCCGACGCGCGCTTTCGCGAGCGCAACTACGGGCGCGCCGAGGGGCTCACCTACGGCGAGATCGGCGTGCACTTCCCGGAAGTCTTCTCGCGCGTGCGCGACACCGACCCGGACTACGTCGTGCCGGGCGGCGAGAGCCGGCGCCAGCTCTTCGAACGCGCACGCGATGCTTTCGAGGCCCTGGCCCGCGACGCCGACGGCGCGCGCATCGTGGTGGTCTGCCACGGCGGCGTGCTCGCCGCGCTCTACCGGCACGTGAACGCGATCCCCGTCGAGGCCGCGTGGGCGGTCCCTATTCCCAACGCCTCCTACAACGCGCTCGCCTTCGATGGCGGGCGTTGGACGATCGAGGCCTGGGCCGACATCGCTCACCTCGAGGAAGTGGCGCCCGTCGTCGAACCCTGAGCCTGGGCCGCGGGTCGCGGCGGCAGGGGTCCGTCGCGCGGCTGCACGCGGGAGAGGATGTCGTGGTAGTTGCGCACGTTGTCGACGAACTGCATCGCCTCGTAGCCGCGCGCGTACCCGTGCTTCAGCCGCTGGTAGGTCGCCGGATCGACGAGCCCCGGGAGTGCCAGCTTGACGTCCTGCCAGGAGTCCGGTGACAGGCCCTTGCCCTGCGCGAGGATGCGTGCGTCCTCGAGGTGCCCCACGCCGAGGTTGTATGCGGCGAGTGCGAGCCAGGTGCGGTCCGGCTCGCGAATGCGCGACGGCAGCGACTCGGCGAGCAGCCCCAGGTAGCGCGCGCCGCCGAGGATGCTCTCGCGCGGGTCGAGCCGGTCCAGGACCCGCAGCCGGTCGGCGGTGTCCTCCGTGAGCATCATCAGGCCGCGCACGCCCGTGGGCGAGGTGGCGAGCGGGTCCCAGTGCGACTCCTGGTAGCCGATGGCCGCGATCAGGCGCCAGTCGTACCCGGAAACGCGCTCGGCCTCCAGGAACAGGGGCTTCAGCTTCGGCAGCATCGTGTTGATGCGCTCGATGAGGGCGCCGGAGTCGATGGCGGTGATGCGCGCGGCGTGCGCGAAGTTGCGGTCGGCCAGGCGCTTGAGCGTGCCGTCCCGGGAAATTCTCGCGAAGAATTCCTTCATGCGGTCGAGCAGCGGCTTCTGGTCGACGGTGCCCACGCGCCAGGCGTAATCGACGGGTCGCCCGAGGGCGAAAGCCACGTCGAGTTGCGGAAAGTGCTTGCGCGCGACGGTGAACCGGGCGGAGTCGATGAGCGCCGCGTCGAGCCCGCCCCCGGCGACGCGCTCGAGCAGGTCCTCGGGCGAGGCGTCGGGCTGCAGCCGTTCGATCGGCGTGGTGAGCTTCGGCGGCGACGAGAGGAGATGGTCGGCGAAGGAATCCCCGATCACGCCGACGCGCTTGCCCGGGAGGTCGGCGAGCGACCGGGGCTTCGGGTCCTGGGTGCGCCAGACGAGCTGGTACTGCGCGGACCGGTACGAAGGGCCCCACACGAGGCCGCCCGGCAGGTCGAAATTCCTCGGCAGCAGCGCCGCCGCCAGGTGCGCGCGCCGTGACGAAAGGGCCTTCTCCGCCTTCTCGGGGCTTTCCACGAAGTCGTACTCCAGCGCCACGCCGAGTTCCTTCGCGAAGAGCGCGACGAGATCGTGCTCGAAGCCGCCGGGGTTGCCCTGCGCGTCCTCGTACCAGGTCGCGGGCCCGTTGATGGTGACCACCACGAGCTTGCCGCCCTCGGAGAGCGGCGTGACCGGCTTCGCGGCGTACTCGCACCCCGCCGTGAGGAACGCGAGGAGGCAAAGGAGAGTCCGCGCCGTCATGGCCGGAAGTTTACCCGCCGCCGCCCGGGTTCGACCGGTCGCGGCGTTCCCGGCCGCGGCCCGGGGCCGAAATCGGCGATAATCGCCGCAGGAAAACCGAGAATGACGAAGATCTTCGCACTCGTGCCCGCGGCCGGGCAGGGCACGCGTCTTGGGGACGCCCTTCCCAAGCAGTACCTTCCGCTCGCCGGGCGACCCATGATGTTCCACGCGCTCGAGGCGCTCGCCGCCGTGCCGCGCATCGACCACGTGATCGCGATCCTCTCCCCGCTCGATCGCCACTGGGGCGCCCACGACTGGAGCGCGCTGCCGGACAAGATCGAGGCGCTCTTCGCGGGCGGCGCCTCGCGGGGCAGGAGCGTGGCCAATGCGCTCTCGCTCCTCGAGGCCCGCGCCGCCCCAGGCGACTGGATACTCGTGCACGACGCGGCGCGGCCCTGCCTCGCGAAGTCGCTGGTCGAGCAGTTCCTGGACGAGATCGAAGACGATCCCGTCGGCGGGCTCCTCGCCATGCCGCTCGCCGACACGCTCAAGCGCGGGGAGGAATCGATGCGCGTGGGCGAGACGATCCCGCGCGCGGGCCTGTGGCGGGCGCAGACGCCGCAGATGTTCCGCTACGGGCTCCTCAGGCGTGCGCTCGAGCGCGAGGCGGAGAGCACCGACGAGTCCCAGGCCGTGGAGGCCCTCGGGCAGATGCCGCGCATCGTGCAGGGCGAGAATGCGAACCTCAAGGTGACCTTCGCCGACGACATCGCGCTCGCGGAGATGATCCTCGCGCGCCAGCAGGGGAAGGCGGCATGAGCGCAGCGCGCATCGGCCAGGGCTACGACGTCCATGCGCTGGTGGCGGGGCGCCGGCTCGTGATCGGCGGCGTGGAGATCGCCCACGACATGGGGCTCCTCGGCCACAGCGACGCGGACGTCCTCCTGCACGCGATCTGCGACGCGCTCCTCGGGGCCGCGGCGCTGGGCGACATAGGCCGGCACTTTCCCGACACCGACCCGCGCTTCAAGGACGCCGACAGCCGGGAACTCCTGCGCCAGGTCGCGAAGCTCCTCGTCGCGCGCGGTCTCGCCGTGGGCAACGTCGATGCGACCATCGTCGCCCAGGCGCCGAGGATGGCCCCGCATATCCCGGCGATGGTGGCGAACATCGCCGCCGATCTCGGCACCGACGCCTCCCGCGTGAACGTGAAGGCGACGACGACGGAGGGGCTCGGGTTCGCGGGGCGCGGGGAGGGAATCGCCGCGCAGGCGGTGTGCCTGCTGGTCGCGTGCTAGGCGCGGCGGGGGCGCCTCAGCGCCGAAACTGCGCGAGGACCGAGGAAGTCCAGGTCAGCCGCTCGATGAGCGTGCGCAGGAACTCGCGGTTGAAGCGCAGCTGGCAGCCCTCGGTAAGGCTCTCGAGGTGCGTGGCCTGGATCTTGAGGAGATGCACCTCGGAGACGGAGGTGATCGACGCCGAGCGGCGCGCGCGGTCGCCGGAGAGGTAGGCCATCTCGCCGAAGCAATCGCCTTCCTTGAGGACGTTCAGGAGCTTGCCGTCCTTCACGACCTTCACCTGGCCCGAGACGATGATGAAGAAGGCCTGCCCGATCTCGCCCTCGAGGAGCAGGTTCTCGTCGCGGGCGTGCACCTCCCAGATCGCGCCGCGCAGTACTTCCCAGAGTTCGGCGTCGCGGAAATCGCGGAAGAAGGGCAGCGCGCGCAGCTTGTTGAACTTCTCCGTCGAGCTGATCTCGGTCGAGTAGCGCTCGAGCTGCGGGAAGGTGTCGGCCAGGTCGCTCGCCATCTCGAACCAGGTCTGGTAGCGGGACCGCGCGTCCTTCGCCATCGCCTTCTTCACGATTTCGACCAGCTTCTCCGGGAGATCCGGGCGCAGCTGCTCCAGGGGCAGTGGCTCGTCGTTCAGGATCCGGTTGATCATCGCCACGGAGTTCTCGGCCCGGAACGGCAGCTTCCCGGAGAGCAGCTCGTACATCACCACCCCGAGGGAGTAGATGTCCGTCTGCACCGAGGGCGACTCCTCGTTGATCTGCTCGGGCGACATGTACGCGGGGGAGCCCAGGAAGCCCTCGATCTGCGTGTGGGTGGCGTGCGAGATCTTGGCCGTGCCGAAATCGCTGATCTTGATGTCGTCGCGATCGGACAGCAGGATGTTGGCCGGCTTGATGTCGCGGTGGATCACGCCGTTCTGGAAGGCGTAGTCGAGCGCGCGGCACATCTTGAAGATCACCAGGACCGCCTGGCGCACCGGGAGCAGGTTCGTCTCCGTGCAGTATTTCTTGAGCGAGCCGCCGGGCACGTACTCCATGACGATGTAGCGCAGGTCGCCGTCGACGACCGCGTCGAAGACCGCGACGATGTTGGGGTGGTTCAGCTTCCCCGCGAGCGAGGCCTCGTTCAGGAAGAGCTTCTCGAAGCGGTTGGCCTCCTCCTCCGACATGCCGACGTCGCTGCGGGCGACCTTGATCGCGACCTTGCGGTCGTTGAAGGGGTCCTCGCCGACGTAGACGAGCGCCGACGCCCCCTCGCCGATCTCGGACAGGACGTTGTACTTGCCGATCTTGTGGGGACGCTCGGACACCGGGGTAGGCCGGGTGGATGCCTGGATGGGATTCGCTCGCGGCAGTTTAACCGAACTGCCGGCGCCCGGCGATGCGGCCGCGGGGCCCGCGGCGCCCGGCGTTTGATCCTCGCGGCGACGGCGGCGATAATGTCCCGTCCAGGGACGAACACGGGGAACACGGCATGCCGGCGACACTTATCGAAGCGGTACGCGCGGGCGACATCGAGGCGGTAGGCAGGCTGGCGGCGGGCGGGGCGGCGCGGGAAGCGGACGCCGAGGGCGTCACGGCGCTCATGCTCGCGGCGGGACTGGGCAACGCCCGCGCCGTCGCCGCCCTGCTCGCCGCCGGAGCCGACGTGAACGCCGCCGACGCGCGCGGCTTCACGCCGCTCTTCCACGGCTGCTACAACGCCGACGAGGACCGGGGCTATCCGGAAGTGGTGCGCGCGCTCCTCGCGGCCGGCGCCGACCCGGAAGCGAAGATCGGCTACGGCGTGCGCCCGCTCATGTACGCCGCGGGCAACGGGGAGGCGGGTGTCGTGGAGGCCCTGCTCGGGGCGGGGGCGGATCCCGCGGCCCGAAACGATGGCGACCGCACCGCGCTCATGATCGTGAAGGACCGCGACTACGTGGACGTGATCAACCTCCTGCACGAGGCCGAACTCGCCCTCGGCGGCGAGAACAGCGGCACGCGCAACGCCCCCGACCGGCAGGTCGTGACCTTTCTCAAGCGCGACCGCTAGGCCGGGCAGTATCCGCGGGCTCGCGCGACGCGGCCTCGATTCGGCGCGCCAGCGCGAGGAACGCCTCCCGGGAGCCCTCGGGGACCGCAACCGCCGCCGCCGCCGCGGCGCCGGCATAGTTGCGGTACATGGAGCGGTGGTAGGCGGGGTCGTAGTGGAATTCGAGGAGATCGGACACGAGGTCGCGCCACGCGCCGTCGCGCACCAGCGCGTCCCAGCGCGCGATCCGGTCGGCGCCATGCAGGTGCGCGAGGCAGGCGAGCTTCTCGCGCAGCGTCCCGGGGTCGGCGACCAGGTGCGTGTAGTCCTCGAGCAGGAGCGCGACCCGGACTTCCGCCGGCGCCTCCAGGCGCAGGCATTCGCCTTCGCGCATCCGGTGCATGAGCGCCTCGGGCACGCGCAGGTTTCCCACCTTGCGGCTCTCCGATTCCGCGTAGACGGGGCGCGCCGGGTCGAATGCCGACAGCGCGGACCAGATCGCCGTCTCGAAGGCCTTCTGGGAGGGCTGCGGGGCGCCGGGGAGCTAGCCCAGCACCGAGCCGCGATGGGCCGCGAGGAGTTCCAGGTCCAGCACCTGCGTGCCCGTGGCCGCGAGCGCCTCCAGCAATCGGCTCTTGCCCGAGCCCGTGGCGCCGCAGACGATGCGGAACGCAAAGCGCTCCGGCATCCGCTCCAGCTCGGTGGCGACCTGGCGCCGGAAGGCCTTGTAGCCGCCGTCGAGCTGGACCGCGTTCCAGCCCACCTGTCGCAGCACGTGGGTGAGCGCGCCGGAGCGCGAGCCTCCGCGCCAGCAGTAGACGAGCGCTCTCCAGTTCCGGGGCCGGTCGGCGAAGGTGGTGGAGACGATTCGCGCGATGTTGGCGGCGACGAGCGGGGCGCCGAGGCGCTTCGCCTCGAAGGCGCCGCGCTCCTGGTAGAGCGTGCCGACGCGCGCGCGCTCCTCGTCGTCGAGCACCGGGCAGTTCACGGCGCCCGGGAGATGGTCCTCGGCGAATTCCGACGGGCTTCGCGCGTCGACGATCGCATCCCATTGCGCGAGCTCGGCCGCCGTGAGCGGCAGCCGAGCGCACGGCGCGGGGCGCTCGCGCGAGGCGGGGACGTCGGTCATGGCCCCGGCCGCCGCAGCAGCGGCGCGAGGGCCGGCCACACGTTCTCGAGGATGCGCGGCTGCGCTGCCGCGGACGGGTGGAGCTGGTCGGCCTGGAAGAGGTCGCGCCGGTCGGCGATACCCTCGAGGAGGAAGGGCACGAGGGGCACGCGCGCCGCCTTGGCGAGCCGCGGGTAGAGCTCGCGGAACTCGCGCGCGTATTCGATGCCATAATTGGGCGGAATCATGAGCCCCACCAGCACGGGTTCGGCCCGGGCGGCGCGGGCGATGCGGATCATCTCCTCGAGGTTGGCGCGCGACGCGGCCACCGGCTGGCCGCGCAGGCCGTCGTTGGCCCCGAGCGCGATCACCACGAGGGAGGGTCGGTGCCGGTCGAGGTCGACGGGCAGGCGGCGCAGCCCGCCGGCCGTGGTCTCGCCCGACACGCTCGCGTTGACCACGCGCCAGTCGAGCTTCTCGACGGTGATGCGCTCGCCCAGGAGCGATACCCAGCCCTGGCTGGTGGCAAGCCCGTAGGCCGCGGAGAGGCTGTCGCCGAAAATCATGACGGTGCGCTGGGCGAGGCTCGGCGCGGCGGCGAAACAGAAGAGGAGCGCCGCGAGGCCGATGGCCACGCGTCGCAGGAGTCGAGTGAGGGATTTCACGTCGGGACTTTCGTCGCAGCCGGCGCACACCGGAGCACCATGAACGCAATGAACGAAGGGGAATACGAACTGGCCGGCGAGACGGCCCGGCCCGTCATTGTGCGGGCCGAGGGGCTCACCAAACAAGTCTCCACGCCGGACCACGACCTGGTGATCGTGCGGGACGTGGCCCTGCGCGTGGCCGCGGGAGAATCGGTGGCCATCGTCGGCGCCTCGGGATCGGGGAAGTCCACGCTGCTCGGACTGCTCGCGGGCCTCGATGTTCCCACGGCGGGGCGCGTGTGGATCGACGGCGAGGACCTCTTCGCCCAGGACGAGGACGGCCGGGCGCGCCTGCGCGGCCGGCTCGTGGGCTTCGTCTTCCAGTCCTTCCAGCTCCTGCCGGCGCTCACCGCCCTCGAGAACGTGATGCTGCCGCTGGAACTCGCCGGTGCACGGGACGCCCAGGCGAGTGCGGCGCGCGTGCTCGGGCAGGTCGGGCTCGCGGACCGCCTCGGCCACTACCCGCGCCAGCTCTCCGGCGGCGAGCAGCAGCGCGTGGCCGTGGCGCGAGCCTTCGCCACCGAGCCCAAGCTCCTCTTCGCCGACGAGCCGACGGGCAACCTCGACTCGGCGACCGGCGCGCAGGTGATCGAGCTCCTCTTCTCCATGAACCGCGACCGCGGCACGACGCTCGTGCTGGTCACCCACGACGAGGCGCTCGCGGCACGCTGCGATCGCCGGGTCGCGATAGCCGCGGGCGTGGTGACGGCCTGAGCCGGACGGCCCCTTCCGCGAGATCCCGACAGTGATGAAGAACTTCTCCATCGCGATGAAGATGCTCCGCCGCAACGCCCACGCGGGCGAGGCGAAGGTGCTCGCCGCCGCGCTCTTCGTGGCCGTGGCGAGCGTGACCACGGTCGGCTTCTTCGCCGACCGCGTGCAGGGCGCCCTGGACCGCCAGGCGAACGAACTCCTCGGCGGCGACCTCGTGGTGATCGCCGACCATCCCGTGCCCGCCGCGTTTCGCGAACGCGCCGCGGCCGGCGGCCTCGCGCTCGCGGGCACCACCACGTTCCCGAGCATGGTGGCGGGCCCGGCGGGCGTGAGCCTGTCGGAGATCAAGGCGGTGAGCGAGTCGTTTCCGCTGCGTGGCCGCATCCGCGTGGCGGACGCCCCGGAGTCGCCGGATCGCGAGGCGGCCGGTTCGCCGGCGCCGGGCACCGTGTGGGTCGGCGTGCCGCTCGTCTCGCGCATCGGGGCCCGCGTGGGCGAGACGATCCGGGTCGGCGAGGCGAGCCTCGCGGTCGCCGCGATCATCACGCGCGAACCCGACAGCGTGCTCGACTCTTCGGCCTCGCGCCGCGCGTGCTCATGAGCGAGGCCGACCTCGCGGCCACCGGCCTCGTGCAGGTCGGCAGCCGCGTGTCCTACCGCCTGCTCGTCGCGGGGGAAGCGCGGACCGTCGCGCGCTACGACGAGGAGATGCGCCCGCGCCTGGCCCGCGGGGAGCGCATCGAGGGCGTGCGCGACGCACGCAGCGAGGTGCGCGTCTCCCTCGAGCGCGCGCAGCGCTTCCTCGGCCTTGCCTCGCTCCTGTCGGTGGTGCTCGCCAGCGTGGCGGTGGCCCTCGCGGCCCGGCGCTTTTCGATTCGGCAGACCGACGGCGCGGCGATGATGCGCTGCCTCGGCGCCGCGCAGGCCGACATCTTCGCGATCAACGCGTGGCAGTTCCTCGCCCTCGCCGCGGCGGGCTGTGCCGCGGGCACGCTCGCGGGCTACGGGGCGCAGGCGGTGCTCGCGCACTGGCTCGAGGGCTTCTTCAGCGTCGCGCTGCCGGCCCCCGGGTGGCGTCCCGCGCTGCAGGGCGCCGTGATCGGCCTCGTGCTGGTGCTCGGGTTCACGATCCCGCCGCTGCTCAGGCTCCGGAACATCCCGACGCTGCGCGTGCTGCGCAGCGATGTCGCCGTCGCCGAACCCTCGAGCCTCGCGGCCTACGCGCTCGGGCTTTCCGCGCTCTCCGGGCTCATCGTCTGGCAGGCCGGCGACGCGAAGCTGGGCGGGCTCGCCATCGGCGGGTTCGCGCTCGCGCTCGGAACCGCCGCGCTCGCCGGGTACGCGCTGATCCGCGCGCTTTCGCGGCTGCGCTCCAGCGCCTCGGGTCCCTGGCGCTACGGGCTCGCGAACCTGCGCCGCAGGACGGGTGCGAGCCTCGTGCAGGTGATGGCGCTCGGCGTGGGCCTCATGGCGATGCTGCTCCTCACGGTGGTGCGCACGGATCTCATCGTGAAGTGGCAGAAGTCCATGCCCGCCGACATGCCCAACCGCTTCGCGATCAACATCCAGAGCGACCAGCTGCCGCTCGTGAAGGGCTATTTCGCGGACCTGGGGCTCGCCACGCCGGACCTCTACCCCATGGTGCGCGGCCGGCTGCTCGCGATCGGCGATCGCCCGGTCTCCCCCGCGGACTTCGAGGACCAGCGCGCCAGGCGCCTCGCGGAGCGCGAGTTCAACCTCTCCTGGGCGCAGGCGCTGCGCCCGGACAACGCGATCGTCGCCGGGGCTGGTGGAAGGCGGGCGACGCCTCGCCGCAGTTCTCGGTGGAGGAGGGCATCGCCAAGGCGCTCTCGATCCGCGTGGGCGACACGCTCACCTGGGACGTGGCGGGCTCGCGCTTCAGGGCCCGCGTGACGAGCCTGCGCAAGGTGGAATGGGACAACTTCAAGGCGAACTTCTTCGTGATCGCGAATCCGGGCGTGCTGGAAGCCTATCCGGCGAGCTGGATCACGAGCTTCCACCTGCCGGCCGGCCGCGAGGAGGTGGTGAACCGCCTGGTCGAGCGCTTCCCCAACGTGAGCGTGATCGACCTGACGGCCATCATGGCGCAGGTCAAGCGCATCTCCGACCAGGTCTCGCGCGCGGTGGAGTTCGTGTTCCTCTTCGCGATTGCCGCGGGGCTGGTGGTGCTCTTCGCCGCGATCACCTCCACGCAGGACGAGCGCGTCTTCGAGGGCGCGGTGATGCGCACGCTCGGGGCCAGCCGCAGGCAGATGGTGGTCACGCAGCTCTCGGAGTTCCTCGCGATCGGGCTGCTTTCGGGCCTGGTGGCCGCGGCCGGCGCCGTGGGGCTCGCGATGGTGCTCTCCGAACGCGTGCTGGGCGTGCCCTACGAATTCGACTGGCTGGTGCCCGTGGCCGGACTCCTCGCGGGCGGGGTGGGGGTCGCGATCGCGGGCCTCGTGGGCACGCGCCGGGCCGTCGACTCGCCCCCGCTCGCCGCCATTCGCGCCGTCACCTGAAGGAAGTGGCCGTCTCGCGCGGGCTCGCCTCGCCCTACCTGCTGCTCACCGCGACTTCCTTCTTCTGGTCGCTCAACTGGGTGGTGGGCAAGGCGCTCGTGGGGACGGTCTCGCCGCTCACCCTCACGCTCATCCGCTGGGTGGTCGCCGTGGCCGCGATGATGCCCTTCGCCTGGCCGCAGATCCGCGCGCACTGGCCCCTGGTCCGGCGCGAGTGGAAGACCATCGCCTGGATCGCCTTCTGGGGCACGGGGCTGCACAACGCCTTCGCCTACGTGGGACTGCAGTACACCACCGCCACCAACGGCGTGATCCTGAACAGCTCCATCCCGATCCTCATCATCCTGACCGGCTGGATCGTCTACCGCGACACGATCTCGCGGCCGCAGATGGTGGGCGTGCTCGTCTCGCTCGCGGGCGTGCTGGCGGTGCTCACGAAGGGCGACCCGGGCGTGCTCGCGAGCTTGAGGCTCAACGCCGGCGACCTCATCATCCTCGTGGGCATCGTGTTCTGGGCGATCTACACGGTGTTGCTGCGCATGCGGCCCCGGGAGCTTCCGGGGCTCGCGCTGCTCGCCTGCTGCGGCTCGGTGGGGATCCTGTTCCTCGCGCCCCTGAGCGCGGCCGAGCTCCTGTTCCTCGGCGGCAAGGTGGAATTCACGCCGGCATCCGTCGCCGCGATGCTCTACGTGGGGACCTTCCCGTCGTTCATCGGCTACGTGTTCTGGAACCGCGCCGTCTCCGAGGTCGGGCCGAATATCGCGGGGATCTTCATCCACCTGATGCCGGTGTTCGGGAGCGTGCTCGCCTGGGTGTTTCTCGGCGAGCACTTCCGGGCGTTCCACTTCGTCGGCATCGCCCTGATCCTCGCCGGCGTCTGGCTCACCGCGCAGGGGCGCCGCGACCTGCTGCCGCCCGCGCCCCGGTAGCGCCTGCGCCGCTAGGCCGCCTCTCGGCGGTCTCGAAGGAAACGCCCGCCGTCCCACTCGCCGCGCTCGGCCTCCAGCGCGATCGCGACCAGGGTGTTCTTCGCGAGCCACGCACCGTCGACCCTCGAGCCGCAGGCCCTTCGCCTTGCGCGCGATGCGAAGGCGCGGAAGCTCCAGGTGCGCCGGCTGCGGTAGACGATCACGGCCACGCGCAGGCACAGGGCGAGGGTGGAGAGCGAGGCGTCGTCGTCGAAAGCCGCGCGCATCTTCGACAGGCGGCCGCGCTGCGCGAGCACGAGGTTCGACAGCCACCCCTGTTCCTGGCGGGAGAACCCGGGCATGTCGGCGAAGGCGAGGATGTAGGCCGAGTGCTTGTGGTAGGCGGCCTGCGATATCGAGATGCCGATCTCGTGCAGGCGCGCGGCCCAGTCGAGGAACATTTCCGCGCGCGTGCCCCGCTCGTCGCGCACGGGCTCGAGCTGGTCGATAGAGCTCGCGGGCGAGCGAGCCGACGCGCCGCGACTGCACCTGGTCGACATGGTAGCGGCGCACGAACTGGTCCACCGTCACCTCGCGGATGTCGCGGTGGTGCACGCGACCCAGCAGGTCCCGCAGGACCCCCTGGCGCAGCGCCCCCTCGGCGATGGTCATCTCCCGGAGCGCGAACTCGGTGAAGATCGCGCCCATGATGGCAAGCCCCCCGGCGAACACCGGCAGCCGCTCCTCCCGCAGGCCGGGAAGGGCGAGCTTCCTCGCTTCGCCCGCGGCGATCGCCTGCTCGCGCAGCCACTCAAGCCCCTCGGCGGTGATGCCGCGCTCGGCGCGGCCCGAGGCGACCATCGCCTCGGAGAGCGAACGCGCGCTGCCGGAGGACCCCACGGCCTCCCGCCAGCCCGTCTTCTCGAAGCGCGACACGATGGTCTGCACCTGCGCGCGCGCGGCAAGTTCCGCGGCCTTCATCGATTTCTTGTCGATGCGCCCGTCGGGAAAGAAGCGCTGCGTCCAGCTCACGCAGCCCAGGTACAGGCTCTCCATCACCTTCGGCCGGGACTTGGCGCCGATGATGAACTCCGTCGATCCGCCGCCTATGTCGATCACGAGGCGGTCGCGGTCCGTGGGCGGCAGGGACTGCACGACGCCGGCGTAGATGAGCCGCGCCTCCTCCCGCCCGGAGATGATTTCGATGGGGAAGCCGATCGCCTCGCGGGCCTTCTCCAGGAACTCGCGCGCGTTCTTCGCCACGCGCAGGGTGTTGGTGCCGACCACGCGCACCGATTCAGGCGGCATGCCCGCCAGCCGCTCGGAGAAGCGCCGGAGCGTGGCGAGGGCGCGTTCCTGCGCCTGTGCGTCGATGCGCTTGTCGGGGCCGAGGCCTGCTCCGAGGCGCACCGTCTCCTTGATCGAATCGAGCGCGTAGATCTGGTCGTCGACGACCCGGCCGATGGCCAGGTGGAAGCTGTTGGAGCCGAGGTCGACCGCGGCGAGGGTGGTATATTCCATGGTGCCTTCGCGCGTGCGCGCCCTCCCTTTTCGCGGGGCAGTATGGCACAGCGCGGCATGCGCCGCCGCGCGAGCGCCGCGCCGTCATGCAACCGTCACGCAGCAATCCCGGATCGTGGGTACCAAGCCGAAACCACAGCCCCGCAGGGCCACGTCGCACGCTCCCGAGCAGTTCCTGAACCGCGAGTTGCAGGCGCTCGAGTTCAATCGGCGCGTGCTCGCGCAGGCCGAGGACAAGGCCACGCCCGCGCTCGAGCGGCTGCGCTTCCTGTGCATCGTCTCGTCCAACATGGACGAGTTCTTCGAGATCCGCGTCGCGGGCGTGAAGGAGCAGCTGAAGCTCGGCCTCGCCTCGGTGGACCCCGACGGGCTCACGCCGCGGGAGATCTTCGAGCGCGTGAACGCCGTCGCGAGGAAGCTGGTCGAGCGCCAGTACGCGCTCCTGAACGACGCCGTCCTTCCCGCGCTCGCGGCCGAGGGCATCCGCTTCCTGCGCCGCGGCGAGTGGACGCCCGGCCAGCAGGAGTGGGTGCGCGACTTCTTCTTTCGCGAAATGATGCCGGTGCTGACACCCATCGGCCTCGATCCCGCGCACCCCTTCCCGCGCGTCTTCAACAAGAGCCTCAATTTCGCGGTGGAGCTCGAAGGGCGGGATGCGTTCGGCCGGAACTCGCGCGCGGCCATCGTCCAGGCGCCACGGGTGCTGCCGCGGGTGATCCGGCTTCCGCGCGGCGTGGCCAAAGGCGAGCACGAGTTCACGTTCCTCACCTCCATCCTGCATGCGCACGTGGGAGAGCTCTTCACCGGGATGAACGTGCTCGGCTGCCACCAGTTCCGCGTCACGCGCAATTCCGACCTCTTCGTGGACGAGGAGGAGGTGAAGAACCTGAAGAAGGCGCTGCAGGGGGAACTGCCGCAGCGCCACCTGGGCGACGCCGTGCGCCTCGAGGTCGACGACACGATGACCGAGGGCATGGCCGCGTTCCTGCTCGAGCAGCTCGGGCTCGACGCGGCCGACCTCTACCGCGTCAACGGGCCGGTGAACCTGGTGCGCATGATGAGCGTGCCGGACCAGGTGGACCGCGCGGATCTCAAGTTCGCCGCCTTCCAGCCGGGCCTGCCCAAGGCGCTCGCGAAATCGAAGGACGTCTTCGAGACGCTCCGCAAGGGCGACATCCTGCTGCACCGGCCCTTCCAGTCCTTCGCGCCGGTGATCGACTTCATCCGCGAGGCGGCGCGCGACCCGCAGGTGGTCGCGATCAAGCAGACGGTCTACCGCACCGGAACCGACTCCGTGATCATGCAGACCCTCATCGACGCGGCGCGGGCCGGCAAGGAGGTCACCGTGGTCGTCGAGCTGATGGCGCGCTTCGACGAGGAGGCCAACATCAACTGGGCGGCCAAGCTCGAGGAGGTCGGCGCGCATGTCGTCTACGGCGTGGTGGGGCACAAGACCCACGCCAAGATGGCGCTCGTGGTGCGCCGCGAGGAGGGGCGGCTCATGCGCTACGTGCACCTGGGCACGGGCAACTACCACCCCCGCACGGCGCGCCTCTACACCGACTTCGACCTCCTCTCGAGCAACCCCGACATCTGCGCCGACGTGAGCGAGGTGTTCCAGCAATTGACGGGGCTGGGCAAGGCCACGAAACTGCGCCACGTCTGGCAGGCGCCCTTCACCTTCCACCAGCGCCTGCTCGAGGCGATCGAGGGCGAGACCCGAAACGCCCGCGCGGGCAAGCCCGCGGCGATTCTGGCCAAGATGAACGCGCTTCTCGAGCCGGCGGTGATCGAGGCGCTCTACCGGGCCTCCCAGGCGGGCGTGAAGGTCGATCTCGTGGTGCGCGGGGTGTGCGCCCTGCGCCCGGGCGTGGCGAAGCTCTCGGAGAACATCCGCGTGCGCTCGATCGTCGGGCGCTTTCTCGAGCACACGCGGGTCTTTCGCTTCGCCAACGGGGGCGAGGCGAAGGTGTGGCTCTCCAGCGCGGACTGGATGGACCGCAATTTCTTCCGCCGCATCGAGCTCGCCTTCCCGGTCTTCGACCGGAAGCTCGCGCGGCGCGTCGTGCGGGAGGGCCTGAAGCCCTACCTGGACGACAACGTGCAGGCGTGGGAGATGCGCGCGGACGGCACCTACGTCCGGGTCAAGCGCGGCCGGGGCAAGAAGCACTGCGCCCAGCTGGAGCTCCTCCAGGCGCTCGCCTCGTCCTAGGACGCGCGCCCGCTCCTCAAGAATCGCAGGGCGGTGCCGATAAGGGGGCAATCCCCTCCGTCGAACCGACCTGCCATGAAGACCTGCAGCCTGGGCGCGCGCGCTGGCAACGACCGCCTCGTTGCCGCCGGGGTCCCCTGCCATCGGCCTGGAACTCGGGCGCTGGCTGCGCACGGTCGGCTCCGCTTTCCGCCGCGAACAGAGGCGCGCGGCTGCCACGTGCTCTTCGTGCCGGAGGCACGGGAGCCGTCTGCCGCTGAACTGGTCCGTGCCGCAAAGGCGCTGCCGGTCCTCACCGTCGGCGACGGGGAGGGTTTTGCCGAGGACTGCGGCAGCATCGGTTTCGTCACGCGCGACGATCGCGTCCAGTTCGAGATCAACCCGGAAGCCGCGGCCCGCGCATGCCTCACGGTGAGCTCCCAGCTGCTTCGGCTGGCGACAATCGTGCGCGATGGCAGGAGGGCGAGGCCATGAGGAAGTTCCTCCACGACATGACGATCAGCCGCAAGCTCATGGCCATGGTCTCGATCACGCTCGGCGCCGGGCTCGCTTTCGCGCTGGCGGCGATTTCGTCCTACGAGTTCGGGGTGCACCAGCGCCAGGTCCAGAAGCAGTTCACGCAGCTCGCCACGTCCATGGCGCTGCATAGCCGGGTGGCCCTTGCGTTCGGCGACCGCGCGGCCGCTACCGAGACCCTCGACGTGCTCCGCTTGAACGAGAACGTACTGGCCGCGGGCATCTACGACGCGGACGGCCGGCCGTTCGCGGCCTACCGGCGGGTGCCGGCCACGGCGGACGGCGTGATCCTCGCACCGGACCTGCGCGGCGGTCCGCGCCCGTACCTGGCGGGCGTTCCCGACGCGGTGAGCCTCTGGTCCGCCGATTACCGGATGACGTGGCCGATCGTGGTCGACGGCGCGCGGATCGGCACCGTCGTGCTGGATTCGGACCTGCGGCCCCTCTGGAACGACCTCGCGATGCGCCTGGGGGTCTTCGGCCTGGCGTCCGTCCTGTCGCTGGGTCTCGCGCTTCTCCTCGCGGCGTGGTTCAAGCCCGTGGTCACCTCGCCCATCGCGCGCCTCGCCAGCGTCGTCGCGGCGGTCGCCCGCGAGGGGAACTACGCGCGGCGGGCCGAGAAGGGCGGCAAGGACGAGGTGGGCGCGCTCGCGGACGCATTCAACACCATGCTCGCGCACATCGAGGCGCGCGACGAGGAGTTGCGCGGGCACCGCGACCACCTCGAGTCGCTGGTGGAATCGCGCACCGCCGAGCTTACCCGGGCAAAGGACGCCGCGGAGGCCGCGAGCCGCGCCAAGAGCCAGTTCCTGGCCAACATGAGCCACGAGATCCGCACGCCCATGAACGGCGTGCTCGGCATGGCGGAGCTCCTCCACGACACCGAGTTGAGCGACCGGCAGAAGCGCTTCGCGGGCACCATCCGCACCTCGGGCGAGGCGCTCCTGTCGATCATCAACGACATCCTCGACCTGTCCAAGATCGAGGCGGGAAAGCTCGAGATCGAGCACCTGGATTTCGAGCCGCGCACGGTGCTCGAGGACGTGGCCGAGCTCCTCTCGAGCGCGTGCGCGCGAAGAACCTCGAGCTCGCCGTGCGCCTGGACGAGTCCGTGCCGGCGCGCGTGCGTGGCGACCCGCACCGGCTCCGGCAGGTCCTGATGAACCTGGTGGGCAACGCGATGAAGTTCACCGAGGAGGGCGACGTCACCGTGGTGTGCGCCGGCGTACGGGAGGACCCCGACGAGGCCTCCGCCGGCACCGCGCAGCGCCTTCGCTTCGAGATCCACGACACGGGCATCGGCATATCGCCCGAGCAGCAGGGCCGGCTCTTCCAGACCTTCGCGCAGGCCGACGGCTCGACCACGCGCAAGTACGGCGGCACGGGACTCGGACTCGCCATCGCGAAGGAGCTGGTGCTGCTCATGGGAGGCGAGATCGGCGTCAAGAGCGAGCCGGGGCGCGGCTCGACCTTCTGGTTCACCATGGGAGCCGAGGCGCCGCTGGAGCCGTCCCCCGAAGCGCCGGACGGCCACGACGTGGCGGGCGAAAGACTTCTCATCGTCGAGGACAACCCGACCAACCGCGTGATCCTCGAGGAACAGGCGCGCAGCTGGGGAATGGTCGTGGAGACGGCGAGCGACGGCCTGAGGGCCCTGGCGCGGCTGCGGGACAGCGCGTCCCGCGGCGAGCGATTCGCGCTCGCGCTCATCGACATGAAGATGCCGCGCATGGGCGGCCTGGAGTTCATCCGGGCCGCCAAGGCCGATCCTGCCCTCGCGGACCTGCCCGTGGTGGTGCTCACCTCGCTCGGCGCGGAGGGCGAGGCGGCGCAGGCGCGCGAGGCCGGTGCGGCCGCCTACCTCGCGAAGCCCGTGCGCCAGCGCGAGCTTCGCCGGGTGATCTCGGCGACGCTTAGACCGGCGCAGGCGGCCGAGTCGCAGGCGGCGGCGCGCGCCACGAAGCGCGTGCGCTTCGCCGGCCGCGTGCTGCTCGCGGAAGACAATGCGGTCAACCGGGAGGTTGCGCTCGGCATGCTCGATTCCCTCGGCATCCGCGCCGACGTTGCGCACGACGGCCGCGAGGCGGTCACCTGTGTCGCCGCGGCGCGCTACGACCTGGTGCTCATGGATTGCCAGATGCCCGAACTCGACGGGTACGCCGCCACGGCGCAGATCCGGTCCGGCGAACGCGGCGGTGATGTCCGCGTCCCGATCGTGGCACTCACCGCCAATGCGCTCGACGGCGACCGGGGCGCCTGCCTCGCCGCCGGCATGGACGACTACCTCGCCAAGCCGTTCTCCCTCGAGCAATTGCGGTCGCTGCTCGCGCGCTGGCTCGAACTCGCCGACGGGGCAGGTGCCCTGGCCATCGAGCCGGTCGTCGCGACGCCGGTCGGCTCCCCGCGGGTCGAAGCGGCATCGCCGGACCGGAGCGTCGCATCACGAGACGATCGCATCGCCGAGCTCGACCGCAAGGCGCTCGACGAAATCCGCCAGATCGACGGCGACGGCCTGCTGGACCAGGTCATCGGCCTGTACCTGCAGACCTCGCCCGCGCTCCTGGAGCGCATGCGAGAGGCCGTCGAGGGCAGGAACCCGGCCGGTGTCGCCGAGGCTGCGCACGCGCTCAAGTCCGCGGGCGGCTACCTCGGCGCCGAGCGCCTCGCGCACCTGTGCGCGCACCTCGAACGCGAGTCCCGGGCGGGCCGGGTCGCGGACCAGGAAGCCGGTCTTTCCCTGATCGAGGACGAATACCGGGCGACGGTCATCGCGCTCCGGCGGGAGATTGCGGCGGTGGTCTCGTGAGCGCGGAAGCGTCCGGCACGCAGGCCCCGCTCGCGCTGGTCGTCGACGACGATCCGGCGCTGCGCCTCCTGATCCGGGCGAAGCTGCGCAAGGAGGGCGTTCGAGTCGCCGAAGCAGGCGACGGCGCCGAAGCGCTGGAAGCCTTCGACCGGATCGCGCCGGACATCGTGCTGCTCGACGTGGTCATGCCGCGGCTCGACGGCTTCGCCACGTGCCGCGCCCTGCGTGGCCGTGCCCAGGGCAGGCGCACGCCGATCCTCATGCTCACGGGCCTGGACGACGTCGAGTCGATCGACCGCGCCTACGATGCGGGCGCCACGGATTTCCTGCCCAAGCCCATCAACTGGCCGATGCTCGGCCATCGCCTGCGCTACATCCTGCGCACCAGCGCGGCGGTGAACGAGCTGGCGGCGAGCCAGGCGCGGCTGGCGAGGTCGCAGCGCGTCGCGCGGCTCGGCAGCTGGGAGTGGGATGCGGCGAGCGGCCGGGTCTGCCGGTCGGACGAGACGCTGGCACTCGCCGGAGTAGCGGCGGAGCGTTTTCCCGCGACGCTTCCCGGCCTGCTGGACCTGGTGCGGCCGGAGGACCGCGGCCGGATTCTCGATGCCGCGGCGCGATGCCTCGGACCGGCCGCACCCGACTCGATCGAGTTCGGGTTGCTGCGCGCCGACGGCGCGATCCGGGCGGTGCACTGCCACCTCGAGCGCGAAGTCGACGAGTCCGGCGCAGTCCTACGCCTGCACGGTACCGTGCAGGACGTGACGGAGCGAAAGCTCGCCGAGGAACGCATCCGGCACCTGGCCTACTTCGATGCCGTCACGGGCCTGCCCAATCGCTCCTGGCTGCTCGAGCGCCTGGACCAGATGATCGCGCGGGCGGGACGGCGCGACGAGAAGATGGCGGTCCTCTTCCTGGACCTCGACCAGTTCAAGCGCATCAACGACACGCTCGGGCACAGCGCGGGAGATGCGATGCTGGGCCAGGTTGCGCGGCGCATCGAAAGCTCGATCCGCCGCGAGGACGCGCTGGGTCGCGCCGGCGCCGATGCGGCCGAGGTGAGCATCGCCCGTCTCGGGGGCGACGAGTTCTGCGTGCTGCTCGAAGGCGTGGGGCGCGTGGAGGACGCGGCCCGGGTGGCGAAGAGGCTGCTGGAGGCATTCGGCGAGCCCTTCACCGTGGAGGGTTTCGAGACTTTCGTCTCGGCGAGCATCGGCATCGCGATCCATCCCCACGACGGAGCGGACGGGAGCGGCCTGCTCAAGGCGGCCGACGCGGCCATGTACCACGCGAAGGAAAGAGGCCGCAACAACCACCAGTTCTACAGCCACGCGTTCAACGAGCGCGCGGCCGAGCGCCTGACCCTGGAGAACGAGTTGCGCCGTGCGCTGGAGCGCGACGAGTTCACGCTCCACTACCAGCCGAAGGTGCACGGCATCACGCGGCGCCTGGTGGGTCTCGAGGCGCTCGTGCGCTGGAACCATCCGGCGCGCGGGCTGGTGATGCCCGGGCAGTTCATTCCCGTGGCCGAGGAGTGCCGGCAGATCCTGCGCATCGACGAGTGGGTGCTCGGCGCCGCGTGCCGCCAGAACCGGGCCTGGCAGGACGCGGGGGGAGAGGCGGTCCCGGTGTCCGTGAATCTCTCGGGACACCAGTTCGCGCGGCCGGGCCTGGTCGAGGTCGTCGCGCGGACCCTCGAGGCAAGCCGCCTCGATCCGGTGCATCTCACCCTGGAAGTGACCGAGGGCGTGCTCATGGCGGACCACGAGGTGGTCTCCGCCAACCTGCGCCGGTTGAAGGCGATGGGCGTCAGGCTCTCTCTCGACGATTTCGGCACCGGGTACTCCTCGCTCAGCTACCTGAAGCGCCTGCCCCTGGACGAGATCAAGATCGACCAGTCCTTCACGCGCGACATCGTCGGCGGCGCCGACAGCGCCGCCATCGTCGCCGCCATCGTGGCGATCGGCAGGACGCTCAACCTGGAACTGGTGGCCGAGGGCGTGGAGACGGAGGCGCAGCGCTCCTGCCTGATCGGGCAGGGCTGCGAAGTCATGCAGGGCTACCTGTTCGGCAGGCCCCAGCCCGTGGAGGCGGTGGCCGGCCTGCTAGGCGCGCGGGTCGCGGCCGGCGCGCCGGATCCGGCGCGCGACGAACCCGGCTACCACCAGGGCCAGCTCCACCAGGCGGAGCGGTTCTTGCCTTCCTGCGCGAGCGGAACCGCAGGGTAGTTGGCGGCGAGGACCTTCTTCGCGCCGTCGCGCAGGTCCGGCATACCCATCCGGTCGTAGCCCTCGACGATGATCTCCAGGGCCTCGCGGCGCTCCGGAGAACCGGGGAAGCGCACCAGGATGTCCTGCGCGCGATTGACCGCGCTCAGCCACGCCCCGCGCTTCAGGTAGTAGCGCGCCACGTGCACCTCGTGCCGGGCCAGCGCGTCCACGAGGTACTCCATGCGGCTGCGCGAGTCGTCGACGTAGCGGCTGCCGGGGTAGCGGGTCACCAGCTCCTTGAAAAGCTCGAAGGACTCCCGGGCGGCCTTCGGGTCGCGGTCGGCGAGGTCCTGGCGGCCCACGATGGAGGCGAGCGGGCCCAGGTCCTCGCGGAAATTGGCCAGCGCCTTGAGGTAGAGCGCGTAGTCGAGGTTGCGGTGGTTGGGGTACGCCTTCATGAAGCGGTCGATGGCGGATATCGACTGGGCGGTGTCGCCTTCCTTGTAGTAGGCGTAGGCGGTGTCGAGCTGCGCCTGCTGCGCGAAACGCCCGAAGGGGTACTTCGACTCGAGCTCTCCGTAGAGCTTCACGGCGCCGAGCCAGTTGCCGCTGTCCAGCTCCTCCTTCGCGGCGCGATACCAGTCCTGGGCAAGCCACTCGCGGCGCTCGTCCTTCTTGCCTTCCAGCCATCCGCAGCCCGCGAGCGCTATGCCGAGCGCGGCGAGGAGCACTGCCGTTACACTTCGCTTCATGGTCGATCCCGTGGCGAAACCCGCGAATTATACCTCCGGCGAGGGGGCATTCCCGAAGCTTGCGCTGCGGGTCTACCCTGCCCTCGCGGGGCTTCGCCTGGACCAGGCGCTGGCGAAGCTGCTCCCGAAGGAGTCGAGGAGCCGGCTCGCGAGGCTGGTGGAGGAGGGAGCGGTCCTGGTCGATGGCGAGTGCGCCCGGCCGAGGCACAAGCTGCGCGGTGGAGAGCGGGTGGACGTGACCCTGCTGCCGCGACCGGAGGAATCGGCCTTCCGGCCCGAGGAGATCGCGCTCGACGTGGTCCACGAGGACGCCGACGTCCTGGTGATCGCCAAGCCCGCCGGGCTCGTCGTGCACCCGGGCAGCGGCAACTGGGCCGGCACGATGCTGAACGCGCTGCTGCACCGCGCGCCGGAGCTGAAGGCGCTCCCGCGGGCGGGCATCGTGCACCGCCTGGACAAGGAAACGAGCGGGCTCCTCGTCGTGGCCAGGCACGAGGGCGCGATGCAGGATCTCGTGCGGCAGTTGCAGGCCCGCACCGTGAAGCGCACCTATCTCGCCATCGCGCGGGGAGCGATCGCGGCCGAAGGCGTGATCGATGCGCCGATCGGGCGCCATCCCGCGCAGCGCACGCGCATGGCGGTCGTTCCCGGCGGCAAGCCGGCCGTGACCCGCTTCCGGGTGCGCGAGCGCTTCGGCGCGCATGCGCTGCTCGAGTGCGAATTGGAGACCGGGCGCACGCACCAGATCCGCGTGCACCTCGCTTCCATCGGGCATCCGCTCGAAGGCGATCCGGTCTACGGCGCGCGCGGCGCAGCCCGCCTGCCGCGGCAGGCGCTGCACGCCTGGAAGCTCGCTTTCGACCACCCGGGATCGGGCAGGCGCGCGAGCTTCACCGCGCCGCCGCCGGCGGATTTCGAGGCGCTCGTCGAGGCCTTGCGCAACCCGTGAGCCTGCCCGCGGACTGGATCGTCCCCGACTGGCCCGCGCCCGCGCGCGTGCGCGCCTTCGTCACGACGCGCGCGGGCGGCGTGAGCGAGGGCGAGTACGGTTCGCTCAATCTCGGCGCGTCGAGCGGAGACGACGCGCGGCGCGTGGCTGCCAACCGCCTCGCCGTGCGCGCGCACCTGCCGTGCGCGCCGCGCTGGCTCGAGCAGGTGCATGGCACGGCGGTGGCCGACCTGGATGCCCTGCAAGGAGACGCCGAACCCGTCGCCGATGCCGCGGTCACCGCCGTGGCGGGGCGAGTGGCCGTGGTGCTCACGGCCGATTGCCTGCCGGTGTTCCTGTGCCGCGAGGACGGCAAGCGCGTGGCCGTGGCGCACGCGGGATGGCGCGGTCTCGCGGCCGGCGTCCTCGAGAACGCCGTCGCCGCGCTCGGAGGCGACGCGGGAGGCGTCCTCGCCTGGCTGGGACCGGCCATCGGGCCGGGCGCCTTCGAGGTGGGCCCCGAGGTGCGCGAAGTCTTCGTCGCCGCCGACCGGCAATCCGGCGCCGCGTTCGCGCCGCACGGCGGGGGCAAGTACCTGGCCGACCTGTACGCGCTCGCGAGGCTGCGCCTTGCGGCGGCGGGCGTGGAGCGGATGTCGGGCGGCGGCTACTGCACCTTCGCCGAACAGGGGAGGTTCTTCTCCTACCGGCGCGCCAGGCGCAGCGGGCGCCTGGGTGCCTTCATCTGGATCGACGGGGAGGGTGCCGGCTTCGGCCGTTGACGCGGCTGCTAGACTGGATGCAACTCAGTCGCGCGAACGCTTCCCATGCCCGTCCTTGCCTGGATCCTCGCCGCCTGCCTCGCCGGCGGGCTGCTCTCGGTGCTGCTCGCCTCCCTGGTCGCGTTCCGGGTCCAGGCACGCCTCGTGCCCGTCCTCGTGAGCTACGCCGTGGGCGCGCTGCTCGGCGCGGTGTTCCTGGACATCCTGCCGCACCTCTTCGAGAAGACCGACAACCACGGCGCGACGGCCGCGCTCATCCTCTTCGGCATCCTCGGTTTCTTCGTGCTGGAGAAGCTCCTCCTGTGGCGGCACCATCACGGCGAAGCGCACGAAGCCGATCCGTCGGGCCATGGGCACGACCACGCGCACGACTCGGGCCGTTCGGGCTGGATGATCGTGGTCGGCGACTCGTTCCACAACTTCACCGACGGCATCATCATCGCGAGCGCCTTTCTCGCCGACGTGAACCTGGGGGTGGTCACCGCGGCGGCGATCGTCGCCCACGAGGTGCCCCAGGAGGTGGGCGATTTCCTGGTGCTGCTCAATTCCGGATTCTCCAAGGCGAAGGCGCTCGCGCTGAACGCCGTGTCGAGCCTCGCGGCCGTGGCGGGCGCGCTGCTCGGCTACTTTGCCCTTTCCGCCGCGGAACAGTGGGTGCCGCGGGTCCTCGCCCTCTCCGCGGCCGGCATGCTCTACGTGGCGGTGGCGGACCTGATTCCGGGGCTGCACCGGCGCGCCCGCCTGGCGGAGACCGCGACGCAGGTGCTCTTCATCGGCCTGGGCATCGCCACGCTCTGGGGCGTGCACCTGTTGCAGTCGGGCGGGCATTAGGGAATTCCCCCCTCCCGTTCCTTGACACCCCCGGGGGGTGCCCCCCACAATGAGGGGGAAAAATCCCTGAATATCCAAAGGTTTGCGTCGTAACCGGCGCATTGTCCCGCCATGCCGAAATCCCACGCTCCCCACGCCGAACGCATCGTCGGACTGCTGCGCAAGTCCCACGAGAAGATCGCCTCGTCGATGCACGCGGACAATCCGACCCACCACGTGATGGCCGGCTTCTCCGAGGCCTACCGCGCCTGGCTCGAATCCGTCTCGGCGAAGCCGCAGACGCTGCTCGACCTGCAGGGCAAGTACATGCAGGCGCAGATGGACCTCTGGATGAAGGCCTTCCAGCCCGACGCCGGGAACGCGGAGCCCGGGGTCGCCGACAAGCGGTTCAACGCGCCGGAGTGGGAGTCGCTGCCGCTCTTCCGCTACTACCGGGACTCCTACCTCCTCACCTCGAAGATGATGATGCAGGCGGTCGACGAGGCCGAGCTCGGCGCGGCCGACAAGCGGCGCATGCGCTTCTTCATGCGCCAGTACCTGGACGCAGCCGCGCCCTCGAACTACCTCGCCACGAACCCGGAGGCGATCAAGGCGGCGCTCGAGAGCGGCGGCAAGTCCATCGAGGAGGGGATGAAGAACCTCGTGGCGGACATGGAGAAGGGACGCATCTCCATGACCGACGAGGGCGCCTTCGAGGTCGGCCGCAATATCGCGCTCACGAAGGGGCGGTGGTCTTCGAGAACGAGCTGATCCAGCTGATCCAGTACTCCCCGCTCACGGCGAAGGTGCGCGAGCGCCCGCTGGTGATGGTGCCGCCCTGCATCAACAAGTTCTACATCATGGACCTGCAGCCGGAGAACTCGCTCGTGCGCTACGCCGTGGAGCAGGGGCACACGGTGTTCATGGTGTCCTGGCGCAACGTGAAGCCGCCGCAGGACAAGCTCACCTGGGACGACTACCTCGAGATGGGCGTGATCGCGGCGCTCGACGAGGCGAAGGCGGCGACCGGCGCGAAGCAGGTGAACGCGCTCGGCTTCTGCATCGGCGGGACGCTGCTCTCCTGTGCCCTCGCGGTGCTCGCGAGGAAGAAGAAGAAGCCCGTGGCGAGCCTCACCCTCATGACCTCGCTCCTGGAGTTCTCCGACGTGGGCGAGATCCGCGTCTACATCGACAAGAACTTCGTGGAGAAGCGCGAGAAGAAGCTCGCCAAGGGCGGGATCGTCCCCGGAGCCGAGCTCGCGAGCGCCTTCTCGAGCCTGCGCGCGAACGACCTGGTGTGGTCCTACGTCGTCTCGAACTACCTGAAGGGAAACCAGCCGCCGGCCTTCGACCTGCTCTACTGGAACGGGGATTCGACGAACCTTTCGGGGCCGATGTACGCCTCGTACCTGAGGAACACCTACCAGGACAACCGTCTCGCCGAGCCCGATGCGCTCGAGATGTGCGGCGTGCCGCTGGACCTGGGGCGCGTGGACATCCCGGCCTTCGTGTTCGCCGCGCGCGAGGACCACATCGTGCCGTGGAAGGGCGCCTACGGGAGCGCGCGCTGCCTGGGCGGGAAGAAGGTGAAGTTCGTCCTCGGGGCGAGCGGGCACATCGCCGGCTCCATCAACCCGGCGACGAAGGGCAAGCGCAGCCACTGGGTGAACGACCGGCTCGGGCCCGATGCCGACCAGTGGTTCACGCAGTCGAAGGAAGTGCCGGGAAGCTGGTGGGTGCCGTGGACGGCGTGGCTCGAGCCCTTCGCGGGGAAGCTGGTAGCCGCGCGCGCGAAACTGGGCGACGCGAAGCACAAGCCCCTGGAACCGGCGCCGGGGCGGTACGTGCAGGAACGGGCCGAGATCGAGCAGTGACGACCAAGCCCGCGGGAACGCCCGCGGCGCGCGAAACACCACCAGGAGGAGGGATCACATGACGCAACGCATCGCACTCGTGACCGGAGGCATGGGCGGCCTGGGCGAAGCCATCTGCATGAAGCTCGCCCGCATGGGCATCAAGGTCGTGGTGACCTACTCGCCGGGCAACGCGAAGCACAAGGAATGGCTGAAGGACATGGAGGGGCGCGACTACCATTTCCACGCCACTGCCTGCGACGTGTCGGACTTCGATTCCTGCCAGGAGGCGGCCGCGAAGATCAAGGCCGAGGTCGGCCCCATCGACATCCTCATCAACAACGCCGGCATCACCCGCGACATGACCTTCAAGAAAATGGGCAAGGTCGACTGGGAAGCGGTGATGAAGACGAACCTGGACAGCGTCTTCAACATGTCCAAGCCGGTCGTGGACGCGATGGTCGAGCGCGGCTGGGGGCGGGTCATCAACGTCTCCAGCGTGAACGGGCAGAAGGGCGCCTTCGGGCAGACGAACTACTCGGCGGCGAAGGCCGGCATGCACGGCTTCACCAAGGCGCTGGCGCTCGAAGTGGCCAGGAAGGGCGTCACCGTGAACACGATCTCCCCGGGCTACATCGGGACCAAGATGGTGATGGCGATTCCCAAGGAAGTCCTCGACTCGAAGATCATCCCGCAGATCCCGCTGGGAAGGCTCGGCCAGCCCGAGGAAGTGGCGGGCCTGTGCGCCTATCTCGCTTCCGACGAGGCGGCCTTCATCACCGGCGCCAACATCTCGATCAACGGCGGGCAGCACATGTTCTAGCGGGCGGCAGCCCGGAAGCGGAAAGGGGCGCCCCGCGAGGCGCCCCTTTCCTTTTCGACCGACGCCCGGTTCAGGCGTACATGTGCAGGCCGCCGTTCACCGACAGGTTCGTGCCCGTGATGTAGGCGGCCTTGTCGGAAGCGAGGAAGGCCACGGATTCGGCGACCTCGTCGGGCATCGCCAGGCGTCCGGCCGGGATCTGCGCCACGATCTGCTTGCGCACGTCCTCGCGGATGGCGGCCACCATTTCCGTTTCCACGTAGCCGGGGGAGATCGCGTTCACGGTGACGCCTTTCTTCACCACTTCCTGCGCGAGCGCCTTGGTGAAGCCGAGGATGCCCGCCTTCGCCGCCGAGTAGTTGGTCTGCCCGAACTGGCCGCGGACGGCGTTCACCGACGAGATGTTGACGATGCGGCCCCAGCCGCGGTCGCACATGCCGTCGATCACCTGTCGCGTCACGTTGAAGACGCTCGTGAGGTTGGTGTCGATGACCGCGTGCCACTGCTCGGGCGTCATCTTGCGGAAGGTCGTGTCGCGCGTGATGCCGGCGCAGTTCACCAGGATGTCGACGGGGCCGTGGTCCCTGGCGATTGCCGAGACCATCTCGCCCATCGCGTCGTAGTCCGTGACGTCGCCGAAGGCAAGCGCCGTGCTGCCGCCGTTCAGGCCCGCCGCGGCCATGTTCGAGAGGAACTTGCTCTCCGTCCCGGGTATGGCGTAGTTGGCCACCACGAAGTTGCCCTGCTTCGCGAGCATCTTGCAGATGGCGCTTCCGATGCCGCCCACGCCGCCGGTGACCAGTGCGATCTTCTTGTCCATGTGACTGCCTTTCTTGTGATGAGGGGCCATCGTGCCGGGCCCCTTCTAAAAAAAAACCCCAGGTTGGAACCTGGGGTTCGAACCTTTATCCAAATTTTGGGATTTGCGATAAAGGAGGAGGAGACTTAAGCGGAGCGTCGTGCCTCCGCGTCACCGGCGGCCCTTGCCCTTGGGCGCGGCCGCGGCCTTCACGCCCGCGTCGGTGAAGCTCGCGGCATGGCGTGCGGCCTTGGTGAAGGAATCGAATGCCGCCGTGGCCGTGGCGAGCGAGGATTTCATCGCCGCGACGGCGACGTCGCTGCCGGCGGGCGCGGATTTCGCGGCCTGCTCCACGGAGTCGGTGATCGTGCGCTGCAGCCCGGCGAGACGTTCCTCGGCGAGCTTCGAGAGCTCGGCCTGGGTCTCGGAGGCCACTTCGTACAGGCCGCGGGAATACTCGAGCCACTGGCTCATGGCGGCCTCGGCCGCCTTGGTGCGCAGCGCGAGGAGCTGCTGCATGTCCTGGGTCCCCGAGGCGGCGCGCGCGGCGCGGGTGGCATCCCCCAGCGCGCTCTTCGCGAAGCCCAGCTGCAGGGCGAGCAGGCGCTCGGCGCCGTCGAGCGACAGCTTCGACAGCCTCGCGGCCGAAAGCACCGCGGCATTGTTCATGTCGGTCATCTGGTCGGCGAGTTTCACCATGATCGTCGGATCCCGTGACGGCGGGGCACCGGAATGGTGCGCCGCAACAATTCCATTCTAGGAAGGTGACAGCGGGCTGTCAAGGCAATAATATTGCGCTGCACCAAAGCGCCGGCCCTGCGCCGCCGCAAAAGCGTAAACTGTAATAAAATGAAGCACTTGGTGCCGTTCCGGCGAACGAAGCCCCGGCCCTGCACACCCGCCGATTGATGTAGCGCAACATAGCCGAGGACCCTGCCATGGCTGCCCTCCGAATCATCAAGAAGTACCCGAACCGCCGGCTCTACGACACGGAGACCTCGACCTACATCACGCTCGCCGAGGTGAAGGACCTGGTGCTGCAGTACCGGGCGTTCCAGGTGCAGGACGCGAAGTCGGGCGAGGACCTCACCCGCGCGATCCTGCTGCAGATCATCCTCGAGGAGGAGTCGGGCGGCGTGCCGATGTTCTCCACCGACATGCTCGCCAACATCATCCGCTACTACGGGCACTCCATGCAGGGGCTCATGGGGTCCTACCTAGAACGCTCGATCAACGCCTTCCACGAGGCGCAGAAGCGCTTCCAGGCGCAGGCGCAGGTCATGGTGCCGAAGATGCCCACCGACACGTTCGCCAACATGATGTCCGGCGGCCCGCAGATCCCGCAGGCGATGGGTGGCTACCTCGAGAAGGGGGCGAAGGCCGTGATCGACATGCAGGAGGAGTTGCGCAGCCAGGCGCTCAAGCTCTTCGCGGGTTTCCCGTACGCAGCCGCGCCGGGGGAGGCCGCGCCGGAAGAGGGAGCGGCGGAAAAGCCGAAGCGCGCGCCGCGCGCGGCACCCCGCAAGCCGCGCACGCGCAAGAAGAAGTAGGGCGCCTTGGCCACGAGGCGGCGCAAGACGCCGGCGCCCGGTCGCGCCCCGCGCGTGGGCTTCGTGTCCCTGGGCTGCCCGAAGGCGCTGGTCGACTCCGAGTCCATCCTCACGCAGCTGCGCGCGGAGGGCTACGACATCGCGCCGTCCTACGAGGGCTCGGACCTGGTGGTGGTCAACACCTGCGGTTTCATCGATGCCGCGGTCGAGGAGTCCCTCGAGGCGATCGGCGAGGCGCTCGCCGCCAACGGGCGCGTGATCGTCACCGGCTGCCTCGGCGCGAAGGGCGATGTCGTGCGCAACGCGCATCCGAAGGTGCTCGCCGTGACGGGCCCGCAAGCCACGCCCGAAGTGATGGCCGCGGTGCACGCCCACCTTCCCCGGCCCCACGATCCCTTCGCGGACCTGGTCCCGCCACAGGGCATCCGGCTCACGCCGCGGCATTACGCCTACCTCAAGATCTCGGAAGGGTGCAACCACCGCTGCAGCTTCTGCATCATCCCGTCGATGCGCGGCGACCTCGCGAGCCGGCCGGTGGGCGAGGTCCTCCAGGAAGCCGAGACGCTGGTGCGGGCGGGCGTGAAGGAGCTCCTCGTGATCTCGCAGGACACGAGCGCCTACGGCGTGGACGTGAAGTACCGGACGGGGTTCTGGGGAGGACGGCCCGTGCGCACGCGCATGACGGAACTGTGCGAGGCCCTGGGCGGTCTCGGCGCCTGGGTCCGTCTGCACTACGTCTATCCCTATCCCCACGTGGACGAGGTGATCGCCCTCATGGCCGCGGGGCGGATCCTCCCGTACCTCGACGTGCCCTTCCAGCATGCGAGCCCGCGGATGCTGAAGCTCATGAAGCGGCCGGCGGCGAGCGAGAAGAACCTCGACCGCATCCGCGCGTGGCGGGCGGCGTGCCCGGAACTCACGGTGCGCTCCACCTTCATCGTCGGCTTCCCGGGCGAGACCGAGGGCGAGTTCGAGGAACTGCTCTCCTTCCTGCGCGAGGCCCGGCTGGACCGCGTCGGCTGCTTCGCCTATTCGCCGGTCGAGGGCGCCCGCGCGAACGCGCTTCCCGGCGCCGTGCCGGAGGCCGTCAAGCAGGAGCGGCTGGCCCGCTTCATGGCCGTGCAGGCCGAAGTGAGTCGCGACCGGCTTGCGGCCAAGGTCGGCAGGGAAATGGACGTGCTCGTCGACCATGTCGAGGCAGGTGTGGCGATCGCGCGCAGCAGCGCGGATGCGCCCGAGATCGACGGCGTGGTGCGCGTTGCCGGAGCGAAGGGCTTTTCTGCCGGACAGTTCGCGCGGGTGCGCGTGACCGCCGCGGGCGACCACGACCTCGAGGCCGTTCCCGCCTGAGGGCCGGGCGCGGTGCGAGCCTCAGTGCCCCAGGGTGGCGTTCACCGCCGCCACGAGGGCGGAGGCCGAAATGGGCTTGGCGATGTAGCCGTCGGCGCCCGCCTGGAGCCCGCGCACGATGTCCTTCCTCGCGCTGTGCGCCGTGAAGAGGACCGCGGGCGTTTCGAAGAGGTGCTTGTGGCGCCGGACGCGGGCGAGGAATTCCAGCCCGCTCATTCCCGGCATCTCCACGTCGAGGAGCAGCAGCGCCGGCGCACCCACGCGGGACATGAGGCGTGCGGCCTCGCGCGGGTCCAGGGCGACCACCGCCTGGTACCCGGCCTTGCGCAGCACGTGCGCCGCGAGTTCCGCCGTCGGCGCGTCGTCGTCCACGATCATCACGACGTGGTTCGCGGGGCTGCCCGGTCGTGGCCGTACCAGCACCACGTGGAAGCCTTCCTCCCCCAGGGCGTGGGAGCCGATGAGCGCGTCTTCCTCGTGCTCCGGCGTCGGCGGGCCGGGCGCGGCCGGAGCGGCGGCATCCTCGACGAGGGAGGTGAAATCGAGGTCGAAGGGATCCTCGGGGTGCGCCGGCGCGGGACCGTTACCCATGCTTCGTCACGACGGATCCGGCTGCGATGGGGTCCAGGGCACCCGAAAGCGGGGCTATTGGCGCGTGAGCTTGCCGTCCACGACCTTGATCCGGTCGCCCGCACGGTAGCTCGTGGCCTTCGCGAAATGGAAGGTGCGCGACCTGCCGTCCTCCATCTTCACGACGACCTGGTAGGTGATCTTCGCGTTCCGGTTCTTCTCGATCTCGTTGCCCGCGTAGGCGCCGGCGCCGGCGCCCACGATCGTGGCGGCGGTGTTGCCGCGGCCGCTGCCGACCTGGTGCCCGAGCACGCCGCCCAGCACGCCGCCGGTGACGGCGCCCACGCCCGAGGCCTCGCCTTTCTGCTTTATCGTCCGCACGTCGGTGACGGTGCCGCAGTTGTCGCATCTCGCCTGGGCAGCGGGGGTGAACGCGAGGAATGCGGCCAGGAAGACGGCCGGCAGGGCGGCCAGGTGCAGGCGACGAACGGGTTTCATGGAGCGTCCGCGAAGTGAAGGGGGTTGGTGGCGGAAATTGTACCCGCGCGCCACCGCGCCGGCGCGTGCCCGGGCCCGTTCACGCCGACAGGACGGTCCTCACCGCCTCGACCAGCGCGGTTCCCGAGATCGGTTTCGCGACATAGCCGTCGGCGCCGGCGAGCAGGCCCCGGATCACGTGGCGCCGCTCGCTGTGGGCGGTGAAGAGGATCACGGGCGTGTCCTTCAGGTATTTGTTGGCGCGCATCTTCGCGAGGAAGTCGAAGCCGTTGATGCCGGGCATCTCCACGTCGAGCAGCACGAGCGCCGGCGGGCCCAGGGCGCTCATGTGTCGCGCGGCGTCGCGCGGGTTGCCGACGACCACCGCCTGGAAGCCCGCCTTCCGGAGCACGGCCGCGGCGAGTTCCCCCGTGGGCAGGTCGTCGTCGACGACGAGCACGACCTGGGCGGAAGGATCCGCGCTCGGCGCTCCCGACCGGCGCGCGGCGATGAGGTGGAAGCCTTCGGTGCCGAGCGAACGCGAGCCGATGAGGGCCTCCTGGTCCTCCGCGGGGGTGGGCGCCGAGCGCAGGACCGGCGGGGGCGTGCTCGCCTCGGCGAGGGAGGTGAAGTCGAGATCGCTCTCGTCGGTCGTGCTCAAGGGGCCTTCTCCATCGGTGGGAGGTTTTCCATCCAGATTGCGGTGATCTGCCGCCCGAGCTTCAGCGGGTCGAAGGGCTTCGACACGGTGCCGATCGCGCCCGCTGCGCGGTAGCGTTCGAGGTCGCTGGGATTGATCCGCGCGGTGAAGAAGATCGCCGGCGCGCGCGCGCCGCCTTCGCGCAGGCGCGCGAGGAGGTCCATGCCGTCCATCCCCGGCATGCTCATGTCGATGAGGAAGAGCTCCGGATCGAAGGCCTGCGCCTGCGCGAGCGCTTCCTCGCCGGAACTGCAGCTGCACACGGAAAAGCCGCCGATCTTTCCGAGGGCGAGCTTCACGATGCCGCGGATGTCGGGCTGGTCGTCGACGTGGAGGATGCGATGGAAGGGCGGTGGCGTGGTCATGGGCTCATTCTGACATCTGCGCCTCGGGAAGGTCGAACCAGAAGACGGTTCCCCCGCCCGGGGCGTCCTCGAAACCGATGGCGCCGCCCAGCCGCGTGACGATCTCGCGGCTGATGGCGAGACCCAGCCCCGTGCCCTCCGTCCTGCGGCTGTCGCCGGTTTCGGCCTGGGAAAAGGGCTGGAAGATCCCGCGCGCGGAAGTGCTCGGGAATGCCCGGGCCCCGGTCGCGGACGTGGGTGCGCACGAGGCCACCCGGATGGCGCCGCGCACCGAGGGTGACGACGCCGCTTGCCGGCGAGAACTTGGCCGCGTTGAGGAGGAGGTTCGACAGCACCTGGGACAGGCGGTCCGGGTCGCCGGTGACGCGCAGGCCCTCCCCGGGCTCCAGCTCGAAGCGCACGTCGAAGGCCTGCATGAGCCCGCGGCTCGCGGCCACGGCCTCCCCCAGGTGCGTCCTCCAGTCGAGGGTCCCGATGCGGAAAGCGATGTGTCCTGCCGCCATCTTCTCGATGTCGAGCAGGTCGTCCACGAGCCGCCAGAGGCGGTCGGAATTCTGCAGCGCGATTTCCACGAGCGGTGCGGCCTCCGCCGGCAATTCGCCCGCCACGCCCCCGGCGAGCAGGCCCAGGGAGCCGCGCATGGCGGTGAGGGGCGTGCGCAGCTCGTGGCTCACGACCGAGACGAAGTGGTCCTTCATGCGGTCGGCTTCCTTCAGGCGCGTCACATCGATGCCCAGCACGATCACGCCCGCGACCTGGCCGTCGTCGCCGCGCAGCGGCCAGTGCAGCATGTCCATGTCGACGGCGGTCCCGCCGGGCGCCGCGAGCCGGGTTTCGTAGTGGGCGGGCTCGCCGGCGAGCGCGCGGCGCAAGTGCGGCTCGAACTCGGCGAAGCGCTCCTCGCCCAGGACCTCGCGAATCGGCTGCCCGCCGATCTCCTCGCCCTGCCGGCCGATTAGCTCGGCGAAGGCCTTGTTGTGGATCGCGAGGCGCTGCTCGCGGTTCACGAACACGATGGCGGCGGGCATGAACTCCACGAGCTGGCGCAGCTCCAGCTCGCTCTTGCGCAGGCGCTGCTCCGCGAGCTTGCGGTCGGTGATCATCCGCGCGAGTCCCCGATAGCCCCGGAATTCCCCCTGCTCGCCCAGTACCGGCACCGCACCCACGGAGAGCCAGGCGTCCTCGCCGCCGGCGGTGGCCTGGCGGATCTCCAGGTCGCGGAACGCGCGCCGCCGCTCGAGCACCTCGCGGTGGGCTCCCCAGTCGGCCTGGGTGAGCTCGGGGGCGTCGAGCGGGGGGCGGGGCAGCATCGCATCGCGGCCGCGCGACCACGCCGGGGCGGACCAGGTGACCAGGTTGAAATGCTCGTCCTGCTCCCAGTAGAGATCCGCGGAAAGGGCGGTCAGTGCGCGGAAGCGCGCCTCGCTCTCGGCGAGCGACTTCTCGGCGCGCTTCCTCTCGGTGACGTCCGCATGGGTGCCGCTCGCGTGCGCGGCGCGGCCCTGCGGGTCGCGGGCGTTCACCATGCCGCGGGTGCGGATCCAGCGCCAGGCGCCGTCGACCGTGCGCACGCGGTACTCGGCGTCGAAATGGCCTTCGGTTCCCTTCAACGCTTCGGCCGCGGCCTGCCGCACCCGGGCGAGGTCGTCCGGGTGGACGAGTGCGACGAATTCCGTGACCGGACCGCGCGTCTCCTTCGAGGCGCCGCCGAGCATTTCCATCCAGTTCGCGTTGAGCCAGATGGAATCGGCGGCGATGTCCCAGTCCCAGATGGTGAGCGACGATCCCTCGAGCGCGTTGCGGATACGGTCGCGCTCGCGGGCCAGTTCGGCATTGGCCGCGTCGAGGGCTTGGCTGTCGCGCCGGAGCATCCACAGCGCGATGCCCAGCAGCGCCGCCGCGACCGGCAGGATCGCGAGCAGGAATGCGTCGACGAACGCGATGCCGATCACGGGGGGGGCGGGGCTTGCGACCCGGTTTCCGGGATCGACTCCCGCAGGCGGGGCACGAGATCCTGCACGGCCATGCGGTCGGCGCGGCCGGCGGCCTCCTCGAGCGCGGCGCCTATCCGCCCCGCCTCGGGGAATCCGAAGGAGGCGGACGAGCCCCGGAAGGCGTGGCCGATGGCGCGGATCGCGGCGAAGTCGAGGACGGCGAACGCGGCGTCGAGCCGAACCAGGTCCGCGCGGCGCGTCTCGAGAAAGAGTTCGAGCAGCTCCCGCATCTCGCCGGAGAAATCGACGGGGGCTCGCCGGGATTGCGCGGGGTCATGGTCGGCGCGCCCGGGACTCGATCAGCCCGCGTCCGCGACGGGCTTCAGCTGCGGAAAGAGGATCACGTCGCGGATGGAGGGGCTGTCGGTGAAGAGCATCGCGAGCCGGTCGATGCCGATGCCCTCGCCGGCGGTCGGCGGCAGGCCGTACTCGAGCGCGCGGACATAGTCCGCGTCGTAGTACATCGCCTCCTCGTCTCCCGCCTCCTTGGCCCGGGCCTGCTCGGCGAAGCGGGCGGCCTGGTCCTCGGGGTCGTTCAGCTCGGAAAAGCCGTTGGCCATCTCGCGCCCGGTGATGAAGAGCTCGAAGCGGTCGGTGACGGCCGGGTTCGCGTCGTTCGCGCGCGCGAGGGGCGAGACGTCGGTCGGGTGCGCCACGATGAAGGTGGGCTGCACGAGCTTCGCCTCCGTCGTCGCCTCGAAGAGCTTCAGCTGCAGGATCCCCAGCCCGTCGGTCGGGAACACCTCGATCTCGAAGGGACCGAGGGCGGCCTTGAGATACTCGGGCTTCGCAAGCTCGGCGAGCGGGTATTTCGGGTTGTACTGGGCGATCGCCTCGGCCATGGTCAGCCGGTCGAAGGGCCTGGCGAGATCGATCGTCTCGCCCTGGTAGGCGAGCGTGGTCGTGCCCAGCACCTTCGCCGCGCACTCGCGCAGCAGCGTCTCCGTGAGATCCATGAGGTAGCGGTAGTCGCGGTAGGCCTCGTAGAACTCGATCATCGTGAACTCGGGATTGTGGCGCGTGCTCATGCCCTCGTTCCTGAAGTTGCGGTTGATCTCGAAGACCTTCTCGAGGCCCCCGACGGTCAGGCGCTTGAGGTAGAGCTCCGGCGCGATGCGCAGGTAAAGGTCCATGTCGAGCGCGTTGTGATGCGTGCGGAAGGGCTTGGCCGCGGCCCCGCCCGGGATCGCGTGCATCATCGGCGTCTCGACCTCGAGGTAGCCGCGGGCGACGAAGAATTCCCGAATCGCCTGCACGAGCCGGGAGCGCTTGATGAACGTGTCGCGCGACTCCGGGTTCACGATGAGGTCGACATGCCGGTTGCGGTAGCGCGCCTCCATGTCGGCGAGCCCGTGGTACTTGTCGGGCAGCGGGCGCAGCGACTTCGCGAGCAGCCGGATCGAGGAGACCTGGACCGTGAGTTCGCCCGTCTTGGTGCGGAAGAGCGTGCCCTCGGCGCCCACGATGTCGCCCAGGTCCCAGTGCTTGAAGTCCTCGTAGGCCTCGGCCCCGAGGGCGTCCGACTTCACGTACACCTGGATGCGCCCGCTCATGTCCTGGAGCGTGGCGAAGGACGCCTTGCCCATCACGCGCTTGAGCATCATCCGGCCAGCCACGCAGGCCCGCGGGGGGGCGGCCTCGAGTTCTTCCTTGGTCGCGGCGCCGTGGGCCGCGTGAAGATCCGCCGCAAGGTGCTCGCGCGAGAAGTCGTTCGGGAAGGCGTTTCCCCGCTCCCGGAGCCGGGCGAGCTTGGCGCGCCGCTCGGCGAGGATCTGGTTCTCGTCCTGGGGCGGCTCGGCCGGCGGGTTCTTCTGGTCTTCGGACATGGTCAGACGCCTTGCTTTAAGGATGCGGCGATGAAGTCGTCCAGGTCGCCGTCGAGCACGGCCTGGGTGTTGCCGGTTTCGAAGCTGGTGCGCAGGTCCTTGATGCGCGACTGGTCGAGCACGTAGGAGCGGATCTGGTGTCCCCAGCCGATGTCGGTCTTGGTGTCCTCCAGCGCCTGCTTCTGCTCGTTTCTCTTGCGCACCTCCAGCTCGTAGAGCTTCGCCTTCAGCATCGCCATCGCCTCGGCGCGGTTCCTGTGCTGGGAGCGGTCGTTCTGCGAGGACACGACGATGTTGGTGGGCAGGTGCGTGATGCGCACGGCCGAGTCGGTCTTGTTCACGTGCTGGCCGCCCGCGCCGGAGGCTCGGTAGGTGTCGATGCGCAGGTCCGCCGGGTTGATCTCGACCTCGATCGAATCGTCTACCTCCGGGTAGACGAAGACGCTCGCGAACGACGTGTGGCGCCGCGCGTTGGAGTCGAACGGGGACTTGCGCACCAGCCGGTGGATGCCGGTCTCGGTGCGCAGGTAGCCGTAGGCGTAGGGCCCGTTCACCTTGAGGGAGGCGCTCTTCAGCCCCGCCACCTCGCCGTCGCTTTCCTCGAGGATCTCCACTTTCCAGCCGCGCCGGTCGCAGTACTTGAGGTACATGCGCAGCAGCATCTGCGTCCAGTCCTGGGCCTCGGTGCCGCCCTGGCCCGCGTTGATGTCCACGAAGCAGCTGTTCGGGTCCATGGGGTTCGAGAACATGCGCCGGAACTCGAGGCCGGCGACCAGCTTTCCGATCGCCGCCGCGTCGCCGCGGATGGCGTCGAGCGTCGCGTCGTCGCCTTCGCCCTTGGCCAGCCCGAAGAGCCCGGTCGAGTCCTTCAGGCCGGACTCGATCTTCTCGATGGCGTTGACGATCTCCTCGAGGCCCGCGCGCTCCTTGCCCAGTTCTTGGACACGGGCGGCATCGTTCCAGACGGCGGGATACTCGAGGATCCTGCGAACCTCGGTGAGGCGGACCTGCTTCGCGTCGAAGTCAAAGATACCTCCGGAGTTCCGCCGTTCGGGTGGCGAGATCCGAGAGGGCGTTCTCGATCTGGTTCTGCTGGTCGGCTTCCATGGCGGCTCTTCGATTCGGTAAGCGACGGATTATACCGGGAGGCGCTTCCGGGCTGAGAGCGGGGCGGCCGCGAGGGGGGGGAGGCGGTGACACCCCGCGACGGCCTCGCACATGTGGCGGAAGCGCGGGGAGGGGGGTGGGCGAAGGGGATGGTCCGGACCCCCATCCTCACCGAACCACGGAGCAGGCGAGTCAGGACCCAGTACTCGACGATGAGTTGCAGCGACTGCGTGCCGTTCCACTCGTTCACATCCAGCCGGTAGACCGCGTCGATGGAAGCGGGAAAGGGGCCGGTCTCGCCGAAGCGCATGGCGGTGAGGTGCCTGCCGCCGCAGTCCACGGTGATCCGCGCGTGCTTCTGCCCGACGATGCGCTGGGCCACGACCGGAAAGCGCCCGCGGAAGCGCGGCTCGGGAAACCCCTGTCCCCAGACGTGGCCGCGGATCTCGGCGGCGAAGTCGAAGCAGTGGTCGGCGGGGTCGAGTTCGCCGTCGGTCTCCACCTGCGCTCGGCGAGATCGGCCGGCGACAGGAGTTCCCGCGCCACCGCCTCGAAAGCCGCGCGGAAAGCCTCGAGTTTCTCCGGGTGCAACGTCGCGCCGGCCGCCGCCGCGTGCCCGCCGAAGCGCTCGAGCAATCCCGGCGCGCGCTTCGAGACGAGGTCGAGCGCATCGCGCAGGTTGAGCCCCGCGATCGAGCGTCCCGAGCCCTTGAGGCCGCCTCCTTCGTCGGATGCGAAGGCGAATACGGGCCGGTGGAAGCGGTCCTTCAGGCGCGAGGCGAGCAACCCCACCACGCCCGCGTGCCAGTCGGGGCGGTGGACGGTGAGCGAGTATCCCTCGCCCGGGTCGATTTCCGAGAGCATTGCGAGGGCGGACTCCTGCATGCCCGCCTCGATCCCGCGCCGTTCGCGGTTCAGCGCGTCGAGCTTGCCGGCCAGTGCGCGCGCGGTTTCCGGGTCGTCGGTGGTGAGGCAGGCGATGCCGATCGTCATGTCCTCCAGGCGCCCGGCAGCGTTCAGGCGCGGGCCGACGGCGAATCCGAGGTCGTGGGCGCCGGCTCGGCGAGGTTCGCGCCCGGCCACTTCCATGAGGGCGGCGATGCCTGCACAGGACCCGCCGGCACGGATCCGCGCGAGACCCTGTGCCACGAGGATGCGGTTGGTCGCGTCGAGTTGCACGACGTCGGCGACCGTGCCGAGCGCCACGAGGTCGAGGAGGGCAGCGAGGTTCGGCCCCGCGTTCGCTGCGAATCGCCCCCGGCTTCGAAGTTCCGCGCGCAACGCCGTCATCACATAGAAGATCACGCCCACGCCCGCGAGGTGCTTGCTGGGGAAGCCGCACCCCGCCTGATTGGGATTGACGATGCAGGCGGCCGCCGGCGTCCCGGCGCCGGGCAGGTGGTGGTCGGTGACGAGCACGCGCATTCCGAGGCGATTGGCCTCGGCCACGCCGTCGACCGCGGCGATGCCGTTGTCCACGGTGACCAGGAGATCGGGCGAGCGCTCGGCGGCGATCCGCACGATCTCCGGCGTGAGCCCGTAGCCGAAGCGAAAGCGGTCCGGCACGAGGAAATCGACCTGTGCGCCCATCGCCCGCAGCGCCCGCACGCCCACGGCGCAGGCCGTCGCCCCGTCCGCGTCGTAGTCGGCGACGATCAGGATGCGCTCCCCGGATTCGATCGCGTCGGCGAGGAGCACGGCCGCATCCCGCGCATGGGCAAGGCGCTGCGGCGCCGCCAGCCCCGCAAGTGCAATGGAAAGCTCGGCCGCGTCGGCCACGCCGCGCGCGGCGAAGAGCCGCGCCAGCCGCGGCGCCACGCCACCCTCCACGAGGTGCGCGCGGGCACTCTCGTCCACGGCCCGCAGGAAGAACTCAGGCATGGGTCGCGAGCGCCCGGCCGCGGCGCAGCAGCCGCCACCGGGCGCCCGGGCCGATGTCGAAGACGGCGGCGTCGCGCTCCGTCGGCAGCACGACGCGCACCCGCCCGAACGCCGCCAGGGCCTCGCCCATCGTCGAGAACCAGTCGCGCTCCACGTCCTGCGCTGCCTCGAGCCACGCCGCGATGTCGCCGCGGCGAAAGGGGCGACGAGGCGATCGACGACGGCCAGGCACGGCGGCGCGTCTCGGGCGGGAAGCTGCGCAAGCCCCGCGGGCAGGGCCTGGACGGCGCAGCCGCTCGCGAGCGCGAGGCTGCGGGCCAGCGGGTCGTCCGCGGCCACGCAGGCGAAGGGCCGCGGAAGTCCCTGCGGATAGGTCCCGCCGCCCCAGAACCACACCGCGTTCAGGGTGGGGCGTCCCGCCGCTTCGCGCGCGGCGTTCAGGTCGAGCCTCGCCAGGAGCATCTGCGCCTCGCTGAAGAGCACGGGCCACTTCAGGCGCGTGCCGCCCTCCGGGAGCATGCCGAAGGGATTGCGGCCCACGGCGTCTTCCAGCGGCACGGTGACGGGCAATTCGCCCGCGGGCACGCGCACGTACCAGCGCTCCGGCGCGGGAGCCACGAATTCGAGGCCGTCGCCCGCGAAGAAATCGTTCAGTGCCGCGACCGCCGCGTCGGCCTCGTCCCGCGTGAGCGACAGCACGGCCGCGTCGTGCAGGACGAGGGCGTTGCGCTCGACCCTCTGGTGCACGGGGTCCGCGCGCAGCCACGAGCCTTCGCGGGGACCGCCGTCGGCGGCGAGTGCCAGCGCCGCGACGGGGGCGTGCTGGTCCAGTCCCCATTGCCGCAGCAGCCATGCCGATCCTGGCCCGGCCTCGCGCGTCGTCTCGGCCCGCGCAAGCCAGCGCTCGAGGCGCGGCAGGCGCAGCGAGCGCATGGATTCGGGCGCGTCGGCCGGAGGGAGCAGGTCGGGGACGAGGAGGGTGAGCGGCATGGCGGGCAAGCGTGGATAATAAACGGGGTTCGCCCTCCCCATTTCCCTCCGGGTCCGCTTTCTTGCAGCCATTCGAGCTCTTCGTCGGCCTTCGCTACACCCGCGCCAAGCGCCGCAACCATTTCATCTCCTTCATCTCGCTCGTCTCGATGCTGGGCATCGCGCTCGGCATCGCCGCGCTGGTCACGGTGATGTCGGTGATGAACGGCTTCGAGCGCGAGGTCCGCGCGCGCATCCTGGGCGTGGCCTCCCACGTGCAGCTGCTCGGCGAAGACGGCGGGCTCGCGGACTGGCGCTCGGCCGCGGCGCGCGCGCGCGAAAACCCCGCGGTGACCGGTGCCGCGCCCTTCGTGGCCGCGCAGGGTCTCCTGTCATCGGGCGCCCAGGTGCGCGGCGTGTTCCTGCGCGGCGTGATCCCGGAGTTCGAGGACCAGGTGGCGGACATCGGCGCGAACATGCGCGCCGGAAAGCTCGCCGACCTGCGGCCCGGGGAGTTCGGCATCGCGCTCGGCGTCGACCTCGCGCGCGGCCTGCGCGTCGGCATGGGAGACCGCGTCACGGTCATCGCGCCGCAGGGGCAGGTCACGCCCGCGGGGCTCGTGCCGCGGCTCAAGCAGTTCCGCGTCGTCGGCATCTTCTCCGTCGGGCACTTCGAGTACGACGCCGGCCTCGCGCTCGTGCGCATGGAGGACGCGCAGGTCCTCTACCGGCTGGGCGACGCCGCGAGCGGCGTGCGCCTGAAGCTCGCGAACCTCTTCGAGGCCCCGCGCGTCGCCCGGGAGATCGCGAAGGCTATCCCGGGCGTCGCGCAGGTCACGGACTGGACGCAGCAGAACGCCAACTACTTCCGCGCCATCCAGATCGAGAAGCGGATGATGTTCATCATCCTCACCCTCATCATCGCGGTGGCGGCCTTCAACCTCGTCTCGACGCTGGTGATGGTGGTGACCGACAAGCACCCCGACATCGCGATCCTGCGCACCCTGGGGGCCTCGCCCGCCGCGATCATGAAGATCTTCATGGTGCAGGGCACGCTGATCGGCGTCGTCGGCACGGCCCTGGGCGTGCTGCTCGGCGTGGCGCTGTCCCTCAACATCGACGTCGTGGTGCCGGCGATCGAGCGTGCCTTCGACTTCCAGATCCTGTCGCGGGAGGTCTACTACATCAGCGAGCTGCCTTCGCAGCTCGAGTGGCGCGACGTCTGGACGGTGTCCGGCGTTGCGCTCGGGCTCTCTTTCCTCGCCACGCTCTACCCGAGCTGGCGCGCGGCGCGCGTCAATCCCGCGGAGGCGCTGCGCTATGAGTGAGACCGTCCTCGCCTGCGCGGGGCTCGCCAAGACCTTCGGGTTGGGCGAGGTCGCGGTGCCGGTGCTGCGCGGCGTCGATTTCGCGGTCCGCGCGGGGGAATCGGTGGCGATCGTGGGCGCCTCGGGATCCGGCAAGAGCACGCTCCTGCACCTGCTGGGCGGGCTGGACCGGCCGAGTGCGGGCGCCGTCTCGCTCCAGGGGCGCGACATGGCCTCGCTCGACCCACGCAGCCAGGGCGAGTTGCGCAACACCGCCCTGGGCTTCGTCTACCAGTTCCACCACCTGCTGCCGGAATTCAGCGCGCTCGAGAACGTGATGATGCCGCTCGCCATCCGGCGACTGGGAGAAGCGCAGGCAAGCACCCGTGCGCGGGCGATGCTCGAGGAAGTGGGGCTCGGCCACCGCCTCGCCCATCGCCCCGGGGAACTCTCCGGGGGCGAGCGCCAGCGCGTCGCCGTGGCACGGGCGCTGGTCACGCAGCCGGCCTGCGTGCTGGCCGACGAGCCCACGGGCAACCTGGATCGCGCCACGGCCGGCCAGGTCTTCGACCTCATCGTCGAACTCAATCGCCGTCACGGCGCAGCGTTCGTGATGGTCACCCACGACCCCGACCTCGCCGCGCGCATGGATCGCCGCCTGCGCCTGGCCGACGGGCGCCTCGCCACCGATTGAGGCGCGGCGGTAGAATCCGCGCGAGAGAACTCCGGGTCACGCCGTGCACGACTACTACCAGGTCCTGGGCATTCCCCGCGACGCGAGCGCGCAGGTGGTCCGATTTGCCTTCGAGGGCAAGTCGCGGGCGGTCGCCGACCCCGGCTACGCGGCGAGCGCAGAGGACAAGCGCGAGGAGGAGCGGCTCCTCAAGGAAGCCTATGTGACCCTCTCGGTCGCCGCCAAGCGCGGCCCCTACGACGAGAAGCTCGCCGCCTGGGAGGCGGGCGACGGAGACGACGATTCCCCGCGGGTTCCGTGGCGGCTCGCGGCGGCGGCGGCGGTGCTGGTGGCGCTCGCCGCGGGCGGCTACTGGGCCATGGAGCAGTCGCGCGAGAAGGAGCGGATCCGGCTCGAGGAGGAGCGCGCATCGCTCGCGCGGGAGAGCGCCCGCCGGGCGGCGGAAATCGAGGAGGCGCGCCTGGAGGAGCTGCACGCGCGCCGGGAGGAGGCGCAGGCGCAGTCGCGGGAGCGCAGCGAGCGGCGGCGGATCGAGCGCGAGCGCGCCGACTACGACCGCGCGCGCCGTTACGAGGATTTGGGAGTGCGCCGTGCCGAGGCGGCGCGCGCGAGCCAGGAGCGCCGGTCCGTGCTCGAGGAAAGGCGCGAGGCCGAGCGCGATCGCCGTGATGCGGAGGCCGAGCGCCGCGCGGCGCTGGTCGAGCTCGAGCGCCAGAAGGACTACCTGCGACGGCAGGAACTCGAGGAGGAACGGGTCCGTGCCGCCCGTCACGAGCAGGCGCAGCGCGAGGCCCGCGAGCGGGCCATGCGGCAATACCTCGAGCAGCAGCAGGGCCGCCCGCGCGGCCGCTAGGCGGATTGCGCGGGGGCGCCGCCCCGAACGTCGATCCACCAGCGTTGCGTCACCTTGCCGCGCGCCTCGACGTAGGCTTCCGATTCGAGCCGACCCCCATTGGCCGCGATCACCGCGGCGGAGGCCGGGTTGTCCTTCGCGCAGGTGAGGAGCACGCGGCCGAGATCGAGGCGCGCCGCCTCGAGGAGAGTGAGCCTGAGGATCTCGCGGCCCAGCCCCTGTCCGCGCGCGCTGGGCCGGATGCCGTAGCCGATGTGGCCGCCTTCGATCAGCAGCTCGTCGTTCAGCCGGTGGCGCAGGTTCGACACGCCCGCCACTTCCGCACCGCGCACCAGCCAGAAGGTCGAGTGGGGCACGAAGCTGCTCGGAATGCCCACGCCGCGTGCGGCGCCGGCGAGTTCGGCGAGGAAGGCCTCGAAATTCTCGTGGGGAAAGGCGAGCGTGAAGGGCACCGCGGGCTCATTCGAGGCGGCGAATTCGTCCACCAGGGACCGGTAGGAGTCCTTCCAGGCGGCCGAGGGCGCGACCAGGCGGGGCGCGTCCACGCTAGTACTCCACCGGGACCGGGTCGAGCGAGCGCCAGAGGTACCAGGTCGCGACCGAGCACCACGGCTGCCAGGGCCCGGCGATCTCGCGCATGCCTTCCCGGGTGAGCGCGTCGCCGTCGTTGTAGTAACGCTCCATGGCCCGCTGCAGGCCGATATCGCCCACGGGCAGCACGTTCGGGCGCATGAGGTGGAAGATGAGGAACATCTCCACGCTCCACCGTCCGATGCCCCGGACCTGGACGAGGTCGGCGACGATCGCCTCGTCCGCCATCCGCGCCCACCGCCGCGGTTTCAGCGCACCGTCGTGGAACCGGGCGGCGAGATCCTTCAGGTACGCGACCTTCATCCGCGAAAGGCCCGCGGCGCGCATCGCCTCGTCGTCGAGGGCGAGCACGCGGGCGGGGACCATCCCGGCCGCGAGCGACTCGAACCGGTCCCAGACGGCCTGTGCCGCCCTGACCGAGATCTGCTGCCCGACGATGGAGCGCGCGAGCGTCCTGAAGGCGTCGCCGCGGGTGCGCAGGTTGGTGTCCGGGTGGGCGCGGATGATCCGGCGAAGCACCCGGTCGCGCTTCGCCAGGTGCGCCGTGGCCTCGTCCCAGTAGCTCGGCCTCACGGTCGAGTCCTCGCCCTGCGCGTCCTGCGCGTGCGCCAGGCCCACGCGACGATCGCGCGCCACGCGAGCATGGTGAGCGCGTAGCCCCCGATGGCGAACAGGACGCACTGGATAGCGAGCCCGACGGCGAGGGTGCTGCCCAGGGAGGAGATCCACGCGAAGAGGTTGGGCACGAGCTGCAGGAATCCCTCCCAGCTCCAGCCGATCTCCGGCGGCACGGCGAGGGGAGCGGTCTCGCCCGTCACGAGACGCCCGATCTGGTAGGCGAGGACGTAGAGCGGCACGAAGGTGAGTGGGTTGGTGTAGAGCGTCGTGAAGACGGCCGCGGGAATGTTGGCGCGAAGCGGGATCGCGATCAGCGCGGCCATGAGCATCTGGATCGGGCCGGGAATCAAGCCCGTGACCAGGCCGATGGCCACGCCCAGGGCCACGGCGCGGCGGTGCAGGTGCCACAGGCGCGGATGCGAGAGCACCGGCGCGCACCACTGCAGCCAGCGATGGCCGCGGATGCTTTCCGGGGAGGGGAGCGTTTCCCTGAGCTTGCGTCGGATCATGTCGGCGCGCCGGCCAGGTGGCGCGTTCTCGGATTCTAGCGTAGCGGCCTTCGACTCCGATCCCGCCCTGCCGCGCGCCCTTGACCATGCGCCTCTTCTCCGCCGCCTTCGTGGCCGGCACTGCCGTGCTGCAGCAGGCGCCGGCATTGCCGGACGTGCGCTACCTCGGGATTGCCCTGGCGCTCCTGCTCGCCTCGCGCCTGTCCCGGGCGGCGCTCGCCCGGTCCCTGCTCGTCGCCGCGGCGGGCTTCGCCGCGGGCCACGACCTCGCGGCCTGGCGCGCGCACCAGCGTGTCGCGGACGAGTTGCCCCGGGCAATGGAAGGCAGGGACATCGAAGTCGAGGGCGTCGTCACCGGCCTGCCGCGCCACGGGGAGCGTGGAACGCGCTTTCTCTTCGATCCGGTCGCCGAAGCGGCGGGTGTCGCGGTCCCGTCCCGCGTGTGGCTCGCGTGGCATGGCCCGCGGGGCGAGGAGTCCGCCGGGACGCCCGCGCAGCTTCGGGCCGGGCAGCGCTGGCGCGTCACCGTGCGCCTGAAGCGTCCGCGCGGCACCGCCAACCCGCACGCCTTCGACTTCGAGTCCTGGGCGATGGCGCGCGGCATCCGCGCCACGGGGTACGTTCGGACCATGCCCGCGCCGGTGCTGCTCGCCGAACACGAGCCCGGCTGGCCGCAGACCCTGCACCGGCTGCGCGGCGAGGTGCGCGAAGCGATGCAGACCCGCCTGGACGATGCGCGTTTCGGCGGCGTCCTGGTGGCGCTCGCAATCGGCGAGCAGGACGCCATCGCCGCCGCGGACTGGGAGGTGTTCTGGCGGACGGGCGTGGGCCACCTGGTGAGCATTTCCGGCCTGCACGTCACGATGTTCGCGAGCCTCGCTTTCGCGGTGACGGCGTGGTTCTGGGTGCGCGTGCCCGCGTTGGCGCTCGCCGTCGCGGCCCGGAAGGCCGCGGCCGTCTCAGGCGTTGCCGCCGCCGCTGCCTATACGCTCATGGCCGGTTTCGGCGTCCCGGCGCAACGCACGCTCGTCATGCTCGCCGCGGGCGCCGCGAGCCTCCTTGCGGACCGGCCCTCGTCGCCGTCGCGCGTGCTGGCCGCGGCCGCGCTCGCGGTCGTCCTCGTGGACCCGTGGGCCGTGCTCGCACCCGGATGCTGGCTTTCCTTCGCGGCCGTGGGCGCCATCTTCTTCACGCTCTCGCTGCGCGACCGTCCGCCGCGCGCCCTTGCAGCCGCGGTCGCAACACAGGTGGCGGTGACGCTCGCGCTCGCGCCGCTCCTGGCGGCGCTCTTCGGTGAGGTCTCGCTCGTCTCGCCCCTGGCGAACGCGTTCGCGATTCCCTGGGTGAGCATGGTCGTCGTGCCGCTCACGCTGGCCGGCTCCTTCCTGCCCCTGCCGGCTTTGCTGCACGCGGCGCATGCGCTGCTCGAGGCCGCGATGGTTCCCCTGCAATGGCTCGCCGCGCTTCCGGGCGCGATGCTGGAGGGCGCTGCCGCGCCGTGGCCCGCGGCCCCGTGCGCGCTCGCGGGCGCGGCGCTCCTGCTCGCCCCGCGCGGCCTGCCGTTGCGCGCCGCCGGCGCCGCGCTGCTGCTGCCGCTGGCGCTCTTCCGCGCGCCCGCGCCGGCGCCGGGCGAGGCCTGGGTGGACGTGCTCGATGTCGGGCAGGGCCTCGCGGTGATCGTGCGCACGGCGGGGCGCTCCCTTGCCTACGACGCGGGGCCGTCCTGGAACGCGGAATCGGACAGCGGCGCGAGGATCGTCGTGCCCTACCTGCGCGGCGAGGGCATCGGCCGCCTCGACGGCCTCGTGATCAGCCACGCCGATGACGATCACGCGGGCGGCGCCCGCTCGCTCGCCCGTGCACGCGCGCCGCCGTGGATGCTGTCCTCGCTGCCGGAGGGCGACGCTCGCCACGGACTAGTGCCCGATTCGCGCCCGTGCATCGCCGGCCTGCACTGGGATTGGGATGGGGTGGCCTTCGAGATCCTGCATCCGGCTATCGAGGCGCTGCGCGACCGCCGGCGCGAAAACGACCGGTCCTGCGTCCTGCGCGTTTCCACGGCCGCGGGCGCAGTGCTCCTCGCCGGGGACATCGAGCGCCGGGCGGAGGCCGAGCTGGTCGCGCGGGAGGGCGGGCGCCTGCGCGCGCACGCACTGCTCGTGCCGCACCATGGTTCGCGCTCTTCCTCCACGCCCGCTTTTGTCGCGGCGGTCGCACCGTCGCTGGCCATCGTCTCCGCCGGCTGGCGCAATCGCTTCCGCCAACCGTCCCCGGAGGTGGAGGAACGCTACCGGGAACAGGGAGCCCGGGTCCTGCGCACGGACCTCGAGGGCGCCCTTCGCCTGGCGCTCCCGGCCGGGGCGGATGAAGCTCCCACCGCGCGCGCGCTTGCGCTCCGCCCCCGCTACTGGAGCGATCGTGGAGCCGCGTCACCCTGACTAGTCGGCTGACTCCGGCGCGCGCCGCAGGTCCAGCGTGAGCGGGAAGCGCGGGTTGCGCCCCTCGTCGGCAAGCGTCATCGGCCCCGGCGAGTGCCCCATGGCCTGGAAACGCGCCACGCGCCGGGCCTCTGCTTCCAGCGCATTCACCGGGAAGGTCTCGTAGTTGCGCCCCCCGGGGTGCGCCACGTGGTACGTGCACCCGCCGATGGAGCGGCCGTTCCAGAGATCCACGATGTCGAAGACGAGCGGCGCCTGGGGCTCGATGGTGGGGTGCAGCGCGAAGGTCGGCGCCCAGGCCTTGTAGCGCACGCCGGCCACGTACTCGCCCGGACGCCCGGTGGCGGCAAGCGGCAGGCGCCGGCCGTTGCAGGCCACGGCATAGCGCGTCGCGTTGAGGTGTGTGGCGAGCACCTGCAGGCGCTCGACGGATGCATCCACGTATCGGGCCGATCCCACCTTGGAGACCTCCTCGCCCAGCACGTGCCACGGCTCTATGGCCTGGCGGATCTCGACGCCGATGCCCTCGTAGGAGACCGTGCCGAAGCGCGGGAAGCGGAACTCCAGGAATGGCGCGAACCATTCCATGCGGAAATCGTAGCCGGCGGCCTGCAGGTCCTCGACCACGTGGCGCAGGTCCTGTGCCACGAAGTGCGGAAGCATGAAGGTGTCGTGCAGGCGCGTGCCCCAGTCGACCAGGCGGCCGCGGAAGGGAGCCTTCCAGAAGCGCGCGACCAGCGCGCGCACCAGGAGCGTCTGCAGCAGGCTCATCCGCGGGTGCGGCGGCATCTCGAAGGCGCGGAATTCCAGCAGGCCCAGGCGCCCGGTGGCGGTTCCGGGGGCGTAGAGCTTGTCCATGGAAAACTCGGCGCGGTGCGTGTTGCCGGTCATGTCGACCAGGAAGTTGCGCAGGATCCGGTCCACGAGCCACGGCTTCTCGTTCGACTCGCCCGGCGGCAGGGACCGCCCGAGCTGCTCGAAGGCGATCTCCAGCTCGTAGAGCGCGTCGTCGCGCGCCTCGTCGACGCGCGGGCTCTGGCTCGTGGGCCCGATGAACTGGCCCGAGAAGAGGTAGGAAAGCGCCGGGTGCACCTGCCAGTAGGCGATGAGGGAGCGCAGCAGGTCGGGGCGGCGCAGCAGCGGGCTGTCGGCCGCCGTGGGCCCGCCGAGGGTGACGTGGTTGCCGCCGCCCGTTCCCGTATGCCGCCCGTCGAGCATGAACTTCTCCGTGCCCAGCCGGGCCTCGCGCGCCTCCTCGTAGAGCACCGTCACATGGTGGACGAGCTCTTCCCAGTTCGAGGCCGGGTGGATGTTCACCTCGATCACGCCGGGGTCCGGCGTGATGGCGAAGCGCGCGATCCGCGGGTCGTCGGGCGGCGTGTATCCCTCGACGCGCACCGGGCGGTCGAGCGCGCGCGAGGTTGCCTCGATCGCGGCCACCAGGGAGACGAAATCCTCCAGCAGCGACACCGGCGGCAGGAAGACGTGCAGCCGGGCGTCGCGCAGCTGCACGCACAGGCTCGTGCGCACCACCTCCCGCGAGGAGTGCTGCGTCGCGTCCGCCGCCTCGATTGTCCCCGGCGCGCGCGCGGGCTTTCGCCTGCCGAGCGCGTCCCGGCGCTCGAAGGGGTCGGTGGCGATGACGGGCTCGTCGTCCTCCGGCAACACCGTCGGGAGTGAGTCGAGCGGCAGCCGCCAGCCCATCGGCGAATCGCCCTCGAGCAGGAAGACGTGCCCGCGGCGCAGCGGCCAGCGCGAACTCCCCCATTTCGTCGCACCCGAGGGCTTCTGGCGGGGCAGGGGCCGCAGCGGGAGCACGAACCCGGCCGGCTCGCCGGCGATTCCCGCGACTCGCGCGGCGAGCCCCGCGCGTACGGCGGTGTCGGCCAGGTCGGCGGCAAGGGGATCGATGCCCGCGGGCAGGTTCGACTCGTCGCGCAGGAGCTTCCACGGGTCCTCGTGGGCGGGCATCACGAAGTCGGGGGACAGGCCCAGCGCCTGGGCGAGCTCGACGGCGAAACGCCTCGCGTCCTCGTGCGTCGGGGGCGTGGTGCCTTCCCGCGCCGGTGGCGCTTCCTGCCAGAGCGGCGTGCCGTCGCGGCGCCAGAAACAGGACAGCGCCCAGCGCGGAAGCGCCTCGCCGGGGTACCACTTGCCCTGGCCGAAGTGCAGCATCCCGCCGGGCGCGAAGCGCTCGCGCAGGCGTCTGAGAAGGTCCTCCGCCAGCGCCACCTTGCGGGGCGAGGTCGGCGTGTAGTTCCACTCCGCGCCGTCCATGTCGTCGATGGAAACGAAGGTGGGCTCGCCGCCCAGGGTGAGGCGCGTATCGCCGTCGGCCAGTTCGCGGTCGACCTGCCGGCCGAGCGCATCGATCGCGGCCCACTCGGCGTCGTCGAAGGGGCGCGTCACCCGCGGGTCCTCGTGGATGCGCGTGACCTTCATCTCGAACTCGAACTCGGTGCGGCAGACGTCCGTGGACCCGGTGACGGGCGCCGCACTCGAGGGCAGCGCCGTGCAGGCGAGCGGGATGTGGCCCTCGCCCGCGAGAAGCCCCGAAGTGGGGTCGAGGCCGATCCAGCCCGCGCCGGGCACGTAGGCCTCGCACCACGCGTGCAGGTCGGTGAAGTCCCGGTCGGTGCCGGCCGGGCCGTCCAGCGGCTTCTGGTCGGCCACGAGCTGTATCAGGTAGCCCGAGGCGAAGCGGGCGGCCAGCCCGAAGCGGCGCAGGATCTGCACCAGCAGCCACGCGCTGTCCCGGCAGGAACCCTGCGCGCTCGCGAGCGTTTCCTCCGGAGACTGGATGCCCGCCTCCATGCGGATCAGGTAGCGCACGTCCCGCTGCAGGTCACCGTTCACGCCGACGAGGAAGTCGATGGTGGTGATCGGGGCGGCGAGGTGGCGGGCCCGGGCGCGCTCGATCCAGGCGGCCACGAGCGGGGCGAGCGGCTCCACCTCGAGGTAGGGCGCGAGCTCGCGGGCATTGTCCGGCGTGTAGGCGAAGGGGAACTGCTCGGCGGACTTGTCGACGAAGAAGTCGAACGGGTTGATCACCGTCATGTCGGCCACGAGATCGACGGTGATCTCGAGCAGGCGCGCCTTCTCGGGGAAGACCAGGCGCGCGACCCAGTTGCCGTAGGGGTCCTGCTGCCAGTTGAGGAAGTGCTTCGCCGGCTCCACGCGCAGCGAGTAGCTCTCGATGGGCGTGCGGCAGTGGGCTGCGGGGCGCAGGCGCACGTCGTGCGGCGAGAGCCCTACGGCCGGGTCGAAGGCGTAGCGCGTGCGGTGGTGGAGGGCGACCTTGATGGTCACGGGCGGATCCCGGCCGGCGCGCGCATCACTCCAGCCAATCCGGGTCGGGCAGCTCCCCGAACACGCGCCGCAGGCCGCCGCCCCAGCGCGAGCGCAGCATCGTGAAGTAGGGATCGCCCTCGCGGATTCTCTGCTGCAGGCCCACGCGCAGGCTGTCCCGCGGCAGCCAGAGCATGTCGATGGGCAGGCCCACGGATATGTTGGACTTCATGGTCGAATCGAAGGATATGAGCACGCACTTGGCGGCCTCCTTCTGCGGGGTGCCGGTGTTCACGACGCGGTCGAGGATGGGCTTGCCGTACTTCGATTCGCCCAGCTGGAAGTAGGGCGTGTCGTCGGTGGCCTCGATGAAGTTGCCCTGCGTGTAGACGTGGAAGAGGCGCATGGGCTCGCCCCGGATCTGGCCGCCGACGAGCAGGTTCGCGCCGGCGTCGATGTTGCTCTGGGCGAGCGGGGCGCCGTCCTTCCTCTGCATTTCGCGCAGCGAATCGCCCACGAGGGTTGCCGCGTCGTACATCGACTCGGCGTTCCAGATCGTGAGCAGGCCCTCGGCCGCGTGCTGGTGGCGCTCGAGCAGGTTCACCACGCCCTGCGTGATCGCGAGGTTTCCCGACGACAGGACGACGATCACGCGGTCGTCCTTCCTCTCGAAGACGCGCATCTTGGTGAAGGTCGACACGTGGTCCACGCCCGCGTTGGTGCGCGAGTCGGACGCGAAGATCATGCCGGCATCGAGGCGGAGGGCGACGCAGTAGGTCATGGAGGCGGGATTTCAAGGGGGGCGGGTGCGAGGCAAAATCATAACGCATGCCCCGCGGGCGCGCCCCCTCACTCGCTCAGGGTCGGCGAGAAGAAGCTCATCTGGATGTGCGTGGAGAGCTCCTGCATCGCGTCGAGGTAGGCGGTGAGGTACTCGTGCAGGCCGCCGGCGAAGATGTCCGAGATGCGCCCGTAGCGCAGGTTCGCGAGGATCTGTCCCGCGCGCCGCAGCGTTTCGGCGCAGTGCTCGTTTCGCACCCGCTCGAGGATGTCGTGGACCTCGCGCATGCAGAAGTGCAGGCTCCTCGGCAGGTCGTCGCGCAGGACGAGGAGCTCGGCCAGGCGCGTGGGCGTGATCACGTCGCGGTAGACCTTGCGGTAGGCCTCGAAGGCGGACACCGAGCGCAGCACCGCCGACCACTGGTAGTAGTCCACCGCGCCGCCCACGTCGGTCGCGCTCGGCAGCAGGATGTGGTACTTCACGTCGAGGATGCGGGCGGTGGAGTCGGCCCGCTCCATGTGCGTGCCCAGGCGCGTGAACTGGAAGGCCTCGTCGCGGCGCATGGTGCTGATGGCCACGCCGCGCAGCAGGTGGCTCCGCTCCTTCACCCAGTCGAAGAACGCGGAGATGCCGCGGGCGTTCATCCGCTCCTCGCTCATCTGCTGCATCTCGAGCCAGGCGGCATTCAGGACCTCCCACATCTCGGAGGTGATCGAGCCGCGCACCGCGCGCGCGTTCTCGCGCGCCTGGTGAATGCAGGAACGGATCGAGGACGGGTTCTCCGGGTCGAGGGCCATGAAGTGCAGCACCTCGCGGGCGCACACGACGCTGTGGCGCCCGGAGAACGGAAAGAGCGTTCCGGTGATGTTCAGGGGGGCGGTCCACTCCTGGTCCTGCAGGCGCGGCTCCTTCACGAGCAGCGACATGCGCCAGGTCACGTCGAGCACGCGGGCCGTGTTCTCGGCCCGCTCGACGTAGCGGCTCATCCAGTAGAGGTTCGAGGCGACGCGCGAGAGCATGGCGTTCAGTCGACCACCCAGGTGTCCTTCACTCCCCCGCCCTGGGAGGAGTTCACGACGAGGGAACCCTCGCGAAGTGCCACGCGCGTGAGGCCGCCGGGGACGAAGCGCACCTCGCCCGCGGAAAGCACGTAGGGCCGCAGGTCGATGTGGCGGGGCGCCAGGGCGTCCGCGCAGAAGGTGGGCACCTGCGAGAGCGAGAGCGTGGGCTGCGCGATGAAGCGATGCGGCGCGTCGAGGATGCGGCGGCGGTACTTCTCGCGCTCCTCGCGGGAGGCGGTCGGGCCCACGAGCATCCCGTAGCCGCCGGATCCCTGGGTCTCCTTCACCACCAGTTCCTCGAGATGCTCGAGCGCGTAGGCGAGGTCCGCGGGCTCGCGCAGCAGGTAGGTCGGGACGTTGGCGAGGATCGGCTCCTCGTCCAGGTAGAACCGGATCATCTCCGGCACGAAGGGATACATCGACTTGTCGTCGGCGACCCCGGTGCCGATGGCGTTGGCGAGCGTGACGCGGCCCGCCCGGAAGGCCGAGAGCAGGCCGGGGACGCCCAGCATCGAATCGGGACGGAAGGCGAGCGGGTCGAGGAAGTCGTCGTCGAGCCGCCGGTAGATGACGTCCACGCGCTGCGGGCCCTGGGTCGTGCGCATGAACACGCAATGGTCCTGCACGAAGAGATCCTGCCCTTCCACCAGCTCGACGCCCATCTGCTGGGCGAGGAAGGCGTGCTCGAAGTAGGCGCTGTTGTGGTGTCCCGGCGTGAGCAGCACGATTACCGGGTTCTCGACGCTGCGGGGCGCGACCTCGCGCAGCGTCTCGAGAAGCAGGTCGGGGTAGTGGTCCACGGGGCGGATCGACTGCAGCGCGAAGAGCTCGGGGAAGAGCCGCATCATCATCTTGCGGTTCTCGAGCATGTAGGAGACGCCCGAAGGCGTGCGCAGGTTGTCCTCGAGGACGTAGTACTCGCCGTCGGCGTTCTTCACCAGGTCGACTCCGGCGACGTGCGCGTAGACCCCGCCGGGAACGTCCACGCCGACCATCTCGGGGCGGAACTGGCTGTTGCCCTCGACCTCCTCGCGGGAGATCCTGCCCGCGCGGATGATCTCCTGGCCGTGGTAGATGTCGTGCAGGAAGCGGTTCAGGGCCGTCACGCGCTGGCGCAGCCCCGCCGCGAGGCGCTCCCAGGTCGCGCCGGGGATTGTGTGCGGCACGATGTCGAAGGGGATCAGCCGCTCCGTGCCGGAAGCCTCGCCGTAGACCGCGAACGTGATGCCCACGCGGTGGAAAAGGAGGTCGGCGGCGTGGCGGTTCTGCGCGATGCGCTCCGGCGGCGTGTCGCGCAGCCAGTCGGCGAAGGCGGCGTAGTGCGGCCGCACCGAGCCGTCCTCGGCGAACATCTCGTTGTAGTACTGCTTCAGCAGCATCGTCATCCGCGCATTCGAGCAAGCCTCGTGCCACCCGAGGATACGCGAAGCGGCGTGCATGGGGTGGAACGGGGCAGCGAAGCTCCCCCTGTGCCGCGGTGGTGCGTGCGCACCGAAACCGGGCGCGCGCGAGGCCCGCCGGGTCGCCGCTTCCGGGAGGTAGAATCGCCGCTGCAGCCGCAAGAATCGCCTGGCATCCGTGATCACCGAACAACCGACCGACCTCGCACAGCTGGAATCGGGACTCGCCGCCGCATTCGGCGCGGCGCTGGCGGACGCGCCGCTGCGCGCGCTCCAGCTCGCGCGCGGCGCCTGCCAGGCCGCGGGTCGCGACGACCGGTTCGCGCGCGCCGTATCCATCGCGCGCCTGCTCCTCGCGCAGGGCGCGGATCCGGACACCGTGGCCGCCGCGCTGGTCAGCAGCGCCATCCCCGAGGCGGAACTCGACCTGGACGGCATCCGTGCCGCCTTCGGCGAGGATCTCGCCGCGCTGCTCAAGGGGCTCGCCCGCGCGGGCCGGATCGAGACGCTTTCCGCGGCCGGATCGGACCCGGAGCAGCTGCGCAAGATGCTCCTCGCCATCGCCGAGGATGTGCGGGTGGTACTCATCAAGCTCGCCGAGCGCGTGGTCCAGCTGCGCTCGCTCACCCGCGCGGAAGACGGCGCGCGCCGCGCCGCCGGGGAGGAGACGCTCGCGCTCTTCGCGCCGCTCGCCAACCGCCTTGGCGTGGCCGGGTTCAAGTGGGAGCTGGAGGACCTCTCGTTTCGCTTCACCGAGCCCGAGCTCTACCGCTCCGTCGCGGCGCTGCTCGACGAGAAGCGCAACGACCGCGAGGCCTACATCGGGCGCGTGCTGGAAACGCTCCATGGGGCGCTCGCGGAGATCGGCGTGGAGGCGACGATCCAGGGCCGCCCGAAGCACCTCTACTCGATCTTCCGCAAGATGCACGGGAAGAACCTCGCCTTCGAGCAGCTCTTCGACATCCGCGCCGTGCGCGTGATCGTGCGCGACGTGCGCGAATGCTACGCGGCGCTGGGCGTCGTGCACGACCTCTGGACCCCCGTGGCCGGGGAGTTCGACGACTACATCGCGAGCCCGAAGGCGAACGACTACCGCAGCCTCCACACCGCGGTGATCGGGCCCGAGGGCCGCACGCTCGAGGTGCAGATCCGCACCGAGGAGATGCACCGGCAGAGCGAGCACGGCGTGGCGGCGCACTGGCGCTACAAGGAAGGCAGGAGAGCCGACCAGAAGTTCGACGCGAAGATCGCCTGGCTGCGCCAGGTGCTCGCGTGGAAGGCGGACGTGCTGGGCGACGGCGGCGGCGCGCGCGGCGCCACCGGCGGGCTCTTCGAGGATGCGATCTACGTCCTCACCCCGCAGGGCCGAGTGGTGGACCTGCCGGCGGGCTCGACGCCGATCGACTTCGCCTACAGCGTGCACACCGATCTCGGGCACCGGTGCCGCGGCGCGCGGGTCGATGGGCAATTGGTCCCGCTCACGACCAGGCTCGCCAACGCGCAGCGCGTGGAGATCGTATCCGCGAAGCAGGGCGGGTCTTCCCGGGACTGGCTCTCGGGCGGCTACCTGGCGAGCCCGCGCGCGCTCGCCAAGGTGCGGCAGTGGTTCCGGCACGAGGAGTTCGAGGTCGACGTCGCGGGCGGCCGCGCTGCGCTGGAGAAGGAACTCACGAAGCTGGGCGCGACGAGCTTCGCGCACGACCGGATAGCGACGGCGTGCGGCTTCGCGCGCACGGACGAGTTCTTCGCCGCGCTGGGCCGGGGAGAGGTTACCGCGCGGCAAGTGGAGATCGCGGTGCGGGGCGAGGCGCCCAGCGCGCCGCCGCCGCCGATCACCGTCATGCCGGCACCGGCCTCGCGGGCGTCCTCGGGGGTGCTGGTCCTGGGCGTGAACAACATCGCGACCCTCATCGCCAAGTGCTGCAAGCCCGTGCCGCCGGACCCCATCATCGGCTTCATCACCCGCGCGCGCGGCGTGATGGTGCACCGCGCGGACTGCCCCAACGTCACCGGCCTCGAGGAAGGGCAACGGGAGCGGCTGCTGCCCGCGGACTGGGGAAAGACCGGGGATGCGCCTTTCTCGGCGGACATCGAGGTGGTGTCACTCGACCGCCAGGGACTGCTGCGCGACATTTCCGAGGCGGTCGCCCGCGAGCGCATCAACGTCACCGCGGTGAACACGCTCTCGCGCGGCGCCCACGCCTACATATCGCGAGGCGGGAGTTCCGCCGCGACTGATGGCAGGCGCGTGCGACCAGTTCCCGGAACGATTCGGACAGGACGGAGACCGGCGTGGCGGGCGGAAGGACGAGGTGGGCGTCGGCCTCGCCTTCGCCGAACACGATCCGCATCCGGTTGCGGCGCGCGAGCCGCAACATCGCGCCGTTCTCGCCAAGGCAGTGGACGAAGACCTCGCGAACGCCGCGGTTCGTGAGGTGCATGGCGGCGCGCTCGAAGAGAGCGTTGCCCAGCCCGCGGCCGCGGAACCCGGCAAGTACGGAAAGGCCCAACTCCGCGCGGGCGGGGTAGTGCGCCACGTGCGCCACCGCGACGAGGCGCACGTCCTCGCCGGCGATCGCGAAGATCGCGTCGCGACCGAAGTAGATGCGCTCATCGAGCCGTCGGATGGACTCGTCGGCGATCGACGCCCCGAAGCGCAGCCGCCGGTCCTCGGCATCGAGCGCGAGGAAATGATCGGTAATCGCGGCCCGGTCGGCTTCGCCCAGGCGGACGGGCAGGGGAGCACTCTCCGGCATGGCGCCTCCTTGGATCGAGCGGTGGCACGGGTTATGGGTTCACCGGGAGGAAAGCAAGGACGGTGCCACCGTTTCTCGCACCCGGAACTTGGGCTATAATCCGCAGCTGTTCCTGCAGGCGCGTAGCTCAGTTGGTTAGAGCACCACCTTGACATGGTGGGGGTCGTTGGTTCGAGTCCAATCGCGCCTACCAATTTCCCGTTCCCGTCCGGCGACGCGGCCGCGATTACACTACGCCGTATGCCGGATCCTGTTCCCACCGTCGGGCTCGTCGCAATCGGGGAAGATGGCCTCGGGGCGCTGGAGGCCCTGTGGCGAGACCTGCGCGCCCATGGCGTGCTCGCCGGCACGAGATACGTTTTCGTGGCGCCCGAATCCGCGATTGCCGAAGCGAAGGCGGAACTCGCGCGCCTCGCGTCGGAATTACCCCCGGCATTCACCTTTTCGCTCGAGGCAGGCGACGCCCACGGCGATCCGGCCGGCGTCCTTGCAGGCGTGGCGTCGCGGCACCCGGGCGCCGATCTCGCGTGGGTGGATGCGCGCGCCGTGCTGCCGCCGGCCTGGGACGCGCGCCTGCACAAGGCCGCGCATGCCCATGCCCTGATCGGCATCGCGACGCCGTTGTGCGATGCAAGCCCGCTGCACGCCCTGCTCGAAACCCTGGGCGAGGGCGAGGCAGTCACCGAACCCCGCGTCGCGGACCGCGCCGCCTATCTCCTCGGCGACCGCACCTACTACGAGGTGCCGGTTCCCCATGCGGTCTGCGCGTACTATCGCGGTGACGCCTTGCTGGCCGCCCGACCGGTTCCGGGCGAGGGACTCGCATCGCTCGCGCGTCGCCTGCGCGTGCTCGGTTACGGCTGCGTGGTCTGCGACTACCTCTACGTCGGCGTGGCCGGCAAGGTGCCCGAGCCCCTCGCGGTCGACCCCGTGGAACGCGAGGCGTACCTGCGCAACCATCCGCTGGGGGGGCTGCGCCGGTCCGCGAAGGACGCGATCGGGCGCGGCTTCGCGGCGGAGGCGGCGCCGGGACTCGACGCGCGGCCCGTGCAACTGCACGTGATGCACTTCTGGGGTGGCGGGCTCGACAAGTGGGTGCGCGACTTCGTCCGCGCCGACACCGCGCGGGCGAACCTGATACTCGCCTCCTACCGGATCGGCGACAACGGCGGCCAGCGCATCGTCCTCTACGCCGATCCCGACTCCCTGGTCCCCCTTCGCACCTGGGACATCGCCGCACCGATCCGCTCGACCGCATCGAGCAGCGTGGAGTACCGGCGAATCCTCGAGCAGGTCGTCCGCGAGTTCGAGATCGAGGCGGTGATCGTCTCCTCGCTCATCTGGCACGCGCTCGACGCCCTTTCGCTACCCGTGCCCACGATCCTGGTCTTCCATGATTTCTACCCGATCTGCCAGGCGATCAACCCGCATTTCGGCAAGCCCTGCGAGCAGTGCACGCCCGGGGACCTGGAGCGGTGCGCGGCCGAGAACCCCTTCAACACCACCTTCAAGGACCTTTCCAGCGGCGAGTGGATCGCCCTGCGCAACCGGTTCGTCGACATCGTGCTCGACCGGGGCATCCCGGTGGTGGTCCCCTCACCCTCGGTCGCCGCCACGCTCAAGGATCTCGAGCCGAGGCTGCGCGCGGTGCCGATGCAGGTCATCGCCCACGGCATCGACTTGCGGGGCGGGCCCGTGGCCGTGCCGCCCCTTGCGGCCTCGGAGAAGCTTCGCCTCGTGGTGCTGGGCCGGCATACCGAGCTGAAGGGCGCGAAGCTGCTGCGCGAAGCGGCGCCGGAACTGCGTGCGCTTGCCGACATCACGCTGCTGGGTTGCGGCAAGGCGGGCGTGGAGGACGCGAAGGCGTTCGGGTGGAACGCCGTGGAGCGCTACGAGCCCGGCGAATTGCGGGAACTGGTTCGCGCCTGCGCGCCGCACGCGGGCCTCCTGGCCTCGGTGGTTCCCGAGACCTTCAGCTACACCCTGAGCGAACTGTTCGCCCTGGGCGTGCCGCCTGTGGCCACGAACCTCGGGAGTTTTCGCGACCGGATCGTGCCGGGAGAAAACGGCTTTCTCTTCGAGCCCGACGCCCATGCGCTGGTGGAAGCCGTGCGGCGGCTGCATGACGAACCCGGGCTCGCCGCCTCGGTCGCGGGCCGTCTCGCCGCCGCCGCGCCGCCGCGCAGCATCCAGGACATGGTTCGCGACTACGATCCCCTGCTGCCGCAAGGCGAGCGCGCCGTCGCGCGGTTCCCGGTGGGAGTGAGCTGGCAGAGCGGCCTCACGGAACCGTACCGGCAGCTCGCCGAGGCCTACGCCCAGCTGACCGCTGCGTACGCCCAGCTCACCGGCGCCTATGGGGAGAGCCGCAAGGCCTACGAGCAGACCCGGGAAGCCTACGACCACGTCCGCGCGGCCTACGACGAACTCGTGGCGCAATCCGCAGGCGGCAAGCCGAAACCGAAACGGAAGGAAACGCAAGGATGAACGACATTCGGGAAGCCTTTCCCTGGGCCGAGAAGCTCTCGCCTGCGCTGCTCAAGTCGCCGTGGTGGATCGGCCACATTCCCTTCGCCTTCGAGCTGATCGGCCGGCAGCGCCCGCGCACGCTCGTGGAGCTGGGCACCTACAGCGGATCGTCCTTCGCGGCGTTCTGCCAGGCCGCGGAGGCCTGCGGTGCGGGCACGAAGTGCTATGGCATCGACCTGTGGGAAGGCGACATGCACATGGGCAGCTTCGACGAGGCGCTCTTTCGCGAGGTCGCGGACTACATGGCGGCTCGCCATCCCGGGACCGCGATCCTCGTGCGCAAGGACTTCGACTCGGCGGTCGGGGATTTCGCCGACGGCACGGTCGACTTCCTGCACATCGACGGAACGCACACCTACGAGGCGGTCGCGAACGACTTCCGCACGTGGCTGCCGAAGCTGTCGGACTCGGGCGTCGTGCTCTTCCATGACGTGAACGTGACGGTGGAGAACGTCGGCGAGCCGGCCAAGCACTTCGGCGTGCGCCGCTTCTTCGACGAGACGAAGGCCGCCTACCCGCACGCCGAATTCGACCATTGCTACGGGCTGGGCGTGATCGTGGTCGGCGCCCGCGCCGCCCCCGAGGTACTGGATCTCGTGGAGCTGTCGCGCACCCCCGAGGCGAAGGCGTATTTCGCGGCCAGGGGCGAGGAGGTTTCCCGGCGCTTCGCCGCGATGGGCGTGGCGCTTCCGGTCCACTCCCCCTACGGCACGGCGGTGCCGCTGTGGCGGCGGGCGGCGAACAAGGTCCGCCGAATCGTGCGCAGGGCGCTCGACACCGCGAGGGCCGCTTGAAGGACGCCACGAAGCTGGTGGCGATGTACTTCCCGCAATTCCACGCGATTCCCGAGAACGACGCGTGGTGGGGGAAGGGCTTCACCGACTGGGTCAACGTGCGCAGGGCGCAGCCGCAGTTCCGCGGCCATTGCCAGCCGCGCGTGCCGCTGGGCGGGCGCTACTACGACCAGTCCGAGGAAGCCACGCTGGAATGGCAGATCGACCTGGCCCGGCGCCATGGCGTGCACGGCTTCTGCCACTACCACTACTGGTTCGACGGCAAGCAGCTCCTCGAGACGCCCACCAACAAGGCCCTCGCGTCGCGCAAGCTCGACTTTCCCTTCTGCCTCGCGTGGGCGAACGAGACCTGGTCGCGTCGCTGGGACGGGCTCGACCACCACATCCTCCAGGAGCAGACCTACACGCCGGAACCGGCGCGCTGGGATGCGCACTTCGAGTACCTCTTCCGGGCGTGGAGCCACGAACAGGCGATCCGCGTCGACGGCAAGCCCGTGTTCCTGGTCTACCGGGCCCACCGCATCCTGCAGATCGAGCGCATGTTCGAGCGCTGGCGCGAGGAGGCGCTGCGCCGCGGGCTGCCGGGCATCTACCTGGTCGCCATGAAGCAATATGAGTTCCCCGTTCCCGAGGTGCTCAGGCACTTCGACGCGACGATGCAGTTCCAGCCGTTCGAGGCGATCTACTCGCCCGACTTCGAGGTGCCGGCCATCGAGACGCGGCGCGCCCTGGCCCCGGTGCGGATGCTGCCGGAGCGGGTGCAGGACGTCCTGCGCGCGGTGCGCTACCGCTTCTTCTCCGGCCTCACGTTCTACGACTACGACAAGGTGTGGAAACACATCCTCCAGGTCGAGCGCGAGGGCGGCATCCCGGCCTTCCCCGGCGCCTTCGTCGACTGGGACAACACGGCCCGCTACGTGAAGCGAGCCCGCATCTTCCGGGGCGCCACGCCCGAGCGATTCGCCTACTGGTTCCGGCAGCTGGTCGAGGTTACCGCGACCCGCCCGGCGCCCGAGCGGATCATCTTCCTCAACGCATGGAACGAGTGGGCCGAGAGCGCCTACCTCGAGCCCGACGAGCACCACGGCCTGAAATACCTCGAGGCGGTTCGTGATTGCCTGGCGGCCGCGGGGGGCGCGCCGGACGCGGTCGCCGAGAATCTCGCCGCCGATTGAGGTTACAATCCGGGGCATGAAAGGGGCTGGAATGGCCATTCGGGTTATGAGACCGCCGACTGCGACGCCCGCGAGGCAGTGCCGGTAGGGCGGGCGCGTCCCTTTTCGTCACCGGAAAAGCGCGGCTTGCCCGCGCTTTTCGCTTTTCGGACCTGGAGAGAACCATGGTTTGCATCACGCTGCCGGACGGATCGACCCGGCAATTCGAGGCCCCCGTCACGGTGGCCGAGGTCGCGGCTTCCATCGGGCCCGGGCTCGCCAAGGCTGCGCTCGCGGGCAAGGTGGACGGCAGGCTCGTCGACACGTCCTGGCGCATCGAGCAGGACGCCGGGCTCGCGATCGTCACCGACAGGGATCCGGAGGGGCTCGAGCTCATCCGCCATTCGGCCGCGCATCTCCTCGCCTATGCGGTGAAGGAGCTCTTCCCCGACGCCCAGGTGACCATCGGGCCGGTGATCGAGAACGGCTTCTACTACGACTTCGCCTACAAGCGTCCCTTCACGCCGGAGGACCTCGCCGCGATCGAGAAGCGCATGGCCGAGTTGGCGAAGAAGGACCTCCCGGTCGAGCGCGAGGTGAGGAAGCGCGACGACGCCGTGAAGTTCTTCGAGTCGATCGGCGAGAAGTACAAGGCCGAGATCATCGCCGCCATCCCCGCGAACGAGGACATCTCGCTTTACCGCGAGGGTGACTTCATCGACCTGTGCCGCGGCCCCCATGTGCCCTCCACCGGAAAGCTCAAGGTCTTCAAGCTGATGAAGGTCGCCGGCGCGTACTGGAGGGGCGACTCGCGAAACGAGATGCTCCAGCGCATCTACGGAACGGCCTGGGCGAAGAAGGAAGACCAGGATGCGTACCTGCACATGCTGGAGGAAGCCGAGAAGCGCGACCACCGGCGCCTGGGCACGCAGCTGGACCTCTTCCACCTGCAGGAGGAGGCGCCCGGGATGGTCTTCTGGCACCCGAAGGGATGGGTGATCTGGCAGCAGGTGGAGCAGTACATGCGCCGCGTCTACCGGGACAACGGCTACCAGGAGGTGCGCTGCCCGCAGATCCTCGACCGCTCGCTGTGGGAGAAAAGCGGCCATTGGGAGAACTACAAGGACAACATGTTCGCGACGGAATCGGAGAAGCGCGACTTCGCGATCAAGCCGATGAACTGCCCGGGGCACGTGCAGATCTTCAACAAGGGCATTCGCAGCTACCGGGACCTGCCGTTGCGGTACGGGGAATTCGGCGCTTGCCACCGCAACGAGCCCTCGGGGGCGCTGCACGGCCTCATGCGCGTGCGCGCCTTCACCCAGGACGATGGCCACATCTTCTGCGCCGAGGAGCAGGTCGAACCGGAGTGCGTGGCGTTCCACAAGCTCGCTTTCGACGTGTACCGGGACTTCGGCTTCACCGACATCCAGGTGAAGCTGGCTCTCCGCCCGGACCAGAGAATCGGGACCGACGAGCAATGGACGAAGGCGGAAGAGGCGCTGCGAGCCGCCCTCCGCGCGAGCGGCGCGCAGTGGACGGAGCTGCCGGGCGAGGGTGCCTTCTACGGCCCGAAGATCGAGTACCACCTCAAGGATTCCCTGGGCCGCTCCTGGCAGGTGGGCACCATGCAGGTCGACTTCATGATGCCGGCGCGGCTCGGGTCGGAGTACGTGGCCGAGGACAATGCGCGCCGCGTGCCGGTCATGCTGCACCGCGCCATCGTGGGTTCCATGGAGCGCTTCATCGGCATCCTGATCGAGAACCACGCGGGGTCGATGCCGCTCTGGCTCGCGCCTGTCCAGGTGGTGGTCATGAACGTGACGGACCGGCAGGAGGCCTATGTCCGGGAGGTCGTGGAAGCCCTCCGCGCCGCCGGAATCCGGGCCGAGGCGGATTTGCGAAACGAGAAAATAACGTATAAAATTCGAGAACATAGCATTCAAAAGCTTCCTTACCAGCTGGTGTTGGGCGACAAGGAAGTGGCAGCCCGGACGGTCTCGGCAAGGACTCGGGCAGGTGAAAACCTGGAACCGGTCCCGATCGAGGCCTTTGTTTCGCGCCTCAAGGGCGAAATGGCCGGGAACGATGAACGCTTTTAGGGAGGCGAGGACTGGAACCGGACACCGCAAGGGAATCCTCGTCATGTCACTGATTTGAAAGAGGATTCTTCGCATCGCTCACGATAACAAGTCGGTCCGCATCAACGGGGAGATCAACGCCCCCGAGGTTCGCCTGGTCGGCGTGGAAGCCGAGCAGCTCGGCATCGTTTCCGTGACGGAAGCCATGCGCCTGGCGGAGGAAGCCGAGGTCGACCTGGTCGAGATCGCGCCCACCGCCGTTCCCCCGGTTTGCCGCCTGATGGACTACGGCAAGTTCAAGTACCGGGAGAGCAAGAAGGCGCACGAGGCCAAGTTGAAGCAGAAGCAGATCCAGGTGAAGGAGGTGAAGTTCCGCCCCGGCACCGACGACGGCGACTACAAGATCAAGCTGCGAAACCTCACCCGCTTCCTGACCGAAGGCGACAAGACGAAAATCACGCTTCGCTTCCGGGGGCGGGAAATGGCCCACCAGGAGCTGGGGGTGGCGCTCCTGAAGCGGGTCGAGGCAGACCTGGCCACGCTCGGCGTGGTGGAGCAATGGCCGAAGATGGAAGGGCGCCAGATGATCATGATTCTCGCGCCTAAGAAGAAGCACTAGCAGCACAGCAGCAGCGCCCCACCGGGGCGAACAAGGCGACTTCAGGTCTCAAGCGCGGAACCGTTCCGCCACCTGCTGCGCCAACGCAAGAGAGAAGGAGGGCACCCATGCCCAAGATGAAGACCAAGAGTGGCGCCGCCAAGCGCTTTAAAGTCCGCCCGGGCGGAAGCGTGAAGCGCGGCCAGGCGGGCAAGCGCCACATCCTCACCAAGAAAACCACGAAGTCGAAGCGCCAGCTCCGGGGCACGGCGGGGGTCCACGAGACCAACGTCGACCACGTCAAGGCGATGCTTCCCTACGCCTGAAGGAGATAGACGATGCCTCGCGTAAAACGTGGAGTGACGGCGCGCGCGCGCCACAAGAAGGTTCTCGAGCTGGCCAAGGGGTACCGCGGCCGCCGCAAGAACGTCTACCGCATCGCCAAGGAAGCGGTGATGAAGGCCGGCCAGTACGCCTACCGCGACCGCCGTGCAAAGAAGCGCGAATTCCGCGGCCTGTGGATCGCCCGCATCAACGCGGCCGTCCGTGAAGCCGGGATGACCTACAGCCGGTTCATGGCGGGCCTGAAGAAGGGCTCGATCGAGATCGACCGCAAGGTGCTCGCCGACCTCGCCGTGCAGGACAAGCCGGCCTTCAGCCGGATCGTCGAGCAGGCCAAGTCGAGCCTCGGCGCCTGACGCGACGCTAAACCGGGAAGGGGCTCTCGCGGGAGCCCCTTTTTTCTTTTCAGACCGAAGAACCGCCCATGGAACCCATCGACAAGATCGTCGCTGACGCCGCAGGAGCTTTCGACGCGGCCGCCACGGTGCCCGACCTCGAGCAGTCGAAGTCGCGCTTCCTCGGCAAGTCGGGCGCGCTCACGGAGCTCCTGAAGGGCCTGGGAAAGCTCTCGGCCGAGGAGCGTCCGAAGGCGGGTGCGGCCATCAACGAGGCGAAGACGCGCGTCGAGGCGTTGCTGCAAGCGCGGCGCGAGGCCATCCTCGCCGCGGAACTCGACGCGCGCCTCGCGGCGGAGTCGATCGACGTGACCCTTCCCGGGCGACGCCAGTCAAGCGGCGGGTTGCATCCGATTTCGCGCGCCCAGGAGACTATCGAGCGCCTGTTCGCCTCGATGGGCTTCTCGGTGGCCGACGGCCCCGAGATCGAGAACGACTTCTACAACTTCACCGCGCTGCGCATGTTCCCCGACCATCCGTCGCGCAGCATGCAGGACACGTTCTACGTCGCCGATTCCGACAAGGTGCTGCGCACGCAGACTTCGCCCGTGCAGATACGGTACATGCAGTCCCACGAGCCGCCCATCCGCATCATTTGCCCGGGGCGCGTGTACCGCTGCGACCACGACGCCACGCACTCGCCGATGTTCCACCAGATCGAAGGGCTGTGGGTCGACGAAGGCATCAGCCTTGCCGACCTCAAGGGCACCATCATGCAGTTCTGCCGCGCCTTCTTCGAGCGCGACGACATCGGGATCCGCTTCCGCCCGTCGTACTTCCCCTTCGTGGAGCCGGGCGTGGAAATCGACATGGCGTGGGAGCGCAAGGACGGCCGGACGACCTATCTCGAGGTCGCCGGGGCGGGCGTCGTGCATCCCGACGTGCTTCGCAACGGCGGAATCGACCCGGAGAAGTACTCGGGCTTCGCCTTCGGCATGGGGCTGGACCGGCTCGCGATGATCAAGTACGGCGTGAACGACTTGCGTCTCTTCTTCGACAACGACCTCAAGTTCCTGAGGCAGTTCCGATGAGGGTCTCCGTCAACTGGCTGCGGGAACTCGCGGGCGCCGACCTCGGCTTGGAGGAACTCGCGCGCGTGCTCACCATGGGCGGGCTGGAGGTCGAGGAAATCGCTCCGGTCGCGGGGGCATTCGACAAGATCGTGGTGGCGCGTGTGCTGGGTGTTGCGCCGCACCCGGGCGCCGACAAGCTGCGCGTGGCGAGAGTCGATGCGGGGACGGGCACGGAACTGCAGATCGTCTGCGGCGCCCCCAACGTGGCCGAAGGCCAGAAGGTGCCCTGCGCGCTCATCGGTGCGAAGCTTCCGGGGCTCGAGATCAAGGCCGCGAAGCTGCGCGGGGTGGAGTCGAACGGGATGCTCTGCTCGGCGCGCGAGCTGGGGCTCTCCGAGGATCACGCGGGGCTGCTCGTCCTGCCGGAGGATGCGCCGGTCGGCGGCGACATCCGCGAGTACCTGGACCTCGACGACACGATCCTCACGCTCAAGCTCACGCCGAACCGCGGCGATTGCCTGTCGATGTTCGGCGTGGCGCGGGACCTCGCGGCGCTCACCGGCAAGCCCGCCTCGCTTCCCGAGGCCCCGGCGGTGGCGGCGAGCATCCAGGAGGCGCGCGAGGTCCGCATTTCCGATCCCGAAGCCTGCGGACACTATTTCGGGCGCGTGATCCGCGGACTCGACGCGACGGCAAGTACGCCGGGCTGGATGACGCGCCGCCTCGAGCGCGCGGGCTTGAGGCCCCGTGCCCCGCTCGTGGACATCACCAACTACGTGATGCTCGAGCGCGGCCAGCCGATGCATGCCTTCGATCACGCGAAGCTCCAGGGCGCCATCGACGTGCGCATGGCGAAGCCCGGCGAGGAACTGAAGCTCCTCACCGAAGACTGGGCCGAGTACATCCCGAACCTGCTGCTCATCACCGACGCCTCGGGACCCGTCGCGCTCGGCGGCGTGATGGGCGGGTTCGACGCGATGGTGACCGACGCCACCACCGAGGTGTTCTTCGAGGCGGCGTACTTCGCCCCCGAGGCCATCCAGGGCCGCGTGAAGGCGTTGCAGCTCGTGAGCGATGCGGCCTTCCGCTTCGAACGCGGCATCGATTACGCGGGGACCCGGGCGGCGATGGAGCGCGCAACCGAGCTCACGCTCGCCATCTGTGGCGGCCAGGCGGGGCCGGTGACGCACGCGCACGGAAAGCTTCCCGCGCGGCAACCGGTGACGGTCCGGCCCGATCGCGTGCGTGCGCTGCTGGGCTATGGCGTGGACGACGAGTTCATGGCGCAGGTCTTCGCTCGCCTGAATTGCGCGGTGAAGCGCGATACCGGCGCACTTCGGGTGACGCCGCCGAGCTGGCGCTTCGACCTGGCGATCGAGGAGGACTTCGTCGAGGAGGTCGCGCGGGTCCACGGCTACGAGCACGTTCCCGCGCAGGCGCCCCGCTCGAGCATCGCGATGCTCGCCTGCAGCGAGGACTCGCGCTCGCGCCACGACGTGAAACGAGCGGCAGCCGCGCTTGGATACCAGGAAGTCATCAACTACAGCTTCGTCTCCTCGCAATGGGAGGCCGATTTCGCGGGCAACGCGGCCGCGGTCCGGCTCGCCAACCCCATCGCCAGCACGCTCGACGTCATGCGCTCCTCGCTCGTCGGCGGGCTGGTCGCGGTGGTGAAGTCGAACCTGAACCGCGGCGAGGAGCGGGTGCGGCTCTTCGAGATGGGCCGCTGCTTCCTCGGCGAGGGGCCGGAGCCACAGCAGCAGCCCGAGCGCCTCGCGGCGATCACCTACGGGGGGCGCCTGCCGGAGCAGTGGGCGGAAAAGACGCCTGCGGCGGACTTCTACGATGCGAAAGGCGACCTGGTGGCGATCGCGGGTACGGTGCGGCTCGACTTTCGTCCCGGAAGCCATCCCGCCTGCCATCCCGGTCGCTGCGCCCGCGTCTGGGTGGACGAGCGCGAAGTGGGAGTCGTCGGCGAACTGCATCCCCGCTGGCAGCAGAAGTACGAACTTCCCGTGGCTCCCGTGCTCTTCGAGATCGATACCGCCGTGCTCCTGGCCGGCCGGGCGCCGCGCTTCTCGGGGCTGTCGCGGCTGCCCACGGTTCGTCGCGACCTGGCGGTGGTGGTGGCCGAGACGGTTCCCGCGGGAGCCATTCTGGAGGCCGTCCGGGCAGTCGTCCCGGCCTGCGTCCGGGAGGTCGAAATCTTCGACCAGTACCGCGGCAAGGGAGTCGATGCCGGGAGAAAAAGCCTTGCGTTTCGTATAGTTATACAGGATACTGCCAGAACTTTGACAGATGCCGAGGTGGAGGAAATCGTGGGTTCCGTCCGCCAGCTTCTCTCACAAAAATTCAATGCATTGCCGCGCACGTGAAAGACAAGGTCACCCTCACCAAGGCCGAGCTGGCCGACCTCATGTTCGAGAAGGTCGGGCTCAACAAACGCGAGGCCAAGGACATGGTCGAGTCCTTCTTCGAGGAGATCCGTATCGCCCTGGAAAGGGGCGAGATGGTGAAGCTCTCCGGGTTCGGCAACTTCCAGCTTCGCAAGAAACCGCAGAGACCCGGCCGCAATCCCAAGACCGGGGAAGAGATTCCCATTACCGCCCGGCGCGTGGTGACTTTCCACGCGAGCCAGAAGCTTAAGACCCTCGTGGAGAAGTCCTTCAATGGCCACGGAGAACCTGGCAACGAGTGACCTGCCGGCCATCCCCGCCAAGCGCTATTTCACGATCGGCGAAGTAAGCGAATTGTGCGGGGTGAAGCCCCACGTACTGCGGTACTGGGAGCAGGAATTCACGCAGCTGAAGCCCCTGAAGCGCAGGGGCAACCGGCGCTATTACCAGCACCACGAGGTGCTGCTGATCCGGCGCATCCGGGAACTCCTCTACGAGCACGGCTTCACCATCAATGGCGCGAGGAACCGCCTCGAGGAACCGCCCCCGTCGCGCACGGGCGCCTACTCCGCGCTCGGCACGATGACCGTCCCGCAGCCCATCTCGCCCGCCACGCTCCGCAAGGAACTCAAGAGCATCCTCAAGTTGCTCGACAAGGAATAGGCGGTTTCGCAGCCATTTCCGCGGCATTCCCCACTTTCCCGCGTAGGCGGGGACCCAGTTCGGCTATAATTTCGCTCTCGGTCGGGGCGTAGCGCAGCCTGGTAGCGCACCTGCATGGGGTGCAGGGGGTCGAAGGTTCGAATCCTTTCGCCCCGACCAAACCCATTCGATGAACGACGGGCGGCGAGGAATCGCCGCCCGTCGCCTTTTCGATCTTTCCTTTTCGTGACGTCGCTTCTCAGGCGACGTGACCCGCGTCCTCTTCTCCCACCTCGCGCAGGATCGCCCCCCGCGCTGCATTGCGCATCGCGACCGAAGCGGCAAATGCATCGGCTGCGTCGGCTGGAACAGCGACCGGCTCGCCGCAGCTCACCGCGATGGCGTGGCGGCGCGGCGCCCAGGTCCCCGAGGGAAGGATCGCGCGCGTGCCGACGATCGCGACGGGCACCACGGGAATGCCCGCCTGAGCCGCGGCCGCGAAGGCGCCCAAACGGAACTCGAGAAGCCCCGGTGCGCGCCGGAACGTGCCCTCGGGGAAGATCGCGAGCGGCGCGCCGCGCACGGCATCGGCCGCGAGGCGCTCGGCGTCCTCCACGCTTTTCGCGGCGGAAAAACGCTCCACGAAATCGGCGCCGAGTCGCGTGAGGAAGACGCGCGAGATCACGTGGTCGAGGAGTTCGCGCTTGGCGACGAAGCGGCAAGGCTTCTCCAGCGCGGCCACGAACACCAGCCCGTCGAGATAGCTCGCGTGGTTGGCCACGATGACGAAGGGTTGGCCGCTGGGCAGGTTGCCAGTACCCTTCACGACGAGCCTCAATCCGGCCAGCGCGAGGAAGGTGCGCGCGGCGATGCGGCCAATTCGCCAGGCCCACGCCGGACTCGTCGTGGCGGCGATCGAGAGCCAGGCAGGCGGCGCGAGCGTCCAGAAGACGACCCACACCCATGTCGTATATACGGCGGCTCGCGCTCCCGAGAGCCATTGCGCGGCCGTGGCACGCGCCGCCGACAGCGCGAGTCGCGTGAACTGCATCCACACCGCGTGCGTGGGCGCGCCGACGAGCCCTGACTCGAACACTTCGCGGCTCGCCGCACGGCGAATCTTGCCGCTCGAGGTCTTGGGAACCGTGTGGGGCGGCGCGAGGACCACTTCGTCCGGCGGCTCACCCAGCGCCTCCGAAACCGCGCGGACGATCGCATCGCGAAGCCTCTCGCGCGCCACGGCTTCCTTTTCACGCGTCTCCGCGAGCACCACGAGGCGCTCCGTGCCGGATTGCGGGTCGAGGCTGCCGAACGCCGCCACGCAGCCCTTGCGCACGCCCGGCACGGCGCCCACGGCCTCCTCGATCTCGTGCGGGTAGATGTTGCGCCCGGCGCGGATCACGATGTCCTTCACGCGGCCGGTGATGCAGACCTCGCCCTCGGCGAGATAGGCGCGGTCCCCGGTGACGAGCCAGTCGCCGTCGAAGAGCCGTGCGGTCTCCTCGGGATTGCGGTAGTAGCCGCGCGTGGCCGATGGGCCCCGGAACTCGAGCATGCCTTCCTCGCGCTCGCCCAGTTCGCGCCCGTCTCCGTCGACGATGCGGATGCCGTGCCCGGGCAGGGGCCGGCCGCAGGCGACGAAGCGCATCGCGTTCGAGTCGTCCGGCGCCGCGGGCACCGCCCGGCGCTCGCGCACGAAGGTGTCGCGGCGGATCCGGTCCACGCGGGCCCCTCGGCCCAGCGGCGGCAGCAGCAAGCCCACGGTCGCTTCCGCCAGGCCGAATACCGGCGTCATGGCCTCGCGGCGAAAACCGAACCGGGCGAACCGGGCGATGAACCGCTCCATCGTGTCCGGGCTCACGGGCTCGGCGCCGTTGGCCGCGATGCGCAGCGTGGACAGGTCGATGCCTTCGATCTGCTCGTCCGCGATGCGCTTCACGCAGAGTTCATAGGCGAAGTTGGGTGCCGCAGTGAGCGTGCCGTGGTGGCGGTGGATGGCCCACAGCCAGCTTTCGGGGCGCGCGAGGAAGGTGAGCGGCGAGAGCACGACGAAGGGTTTCCCGTAGTACAGGCTCGCGAGGAAGGTCGCGATGAGTCCGAAGTCGTGATAGAGCGGCAGCCAGCTCACGAACACATCGTCGGGTGCGACTCGCGCGCCCTTGCCGATCGCACGGATGTTGGCCAGCAGGTTGGCGTGCGTGAGCACCACGCCCTTGGGGTTGCCCGTGCTGCCCGAGGTGTACTGGATGAACGCGATGTCCTCTGGCGTCGTCGCGGTGGGCGTGAAGGCGCGGCGATCCCCCGTGGGCCCGCCCAGGGACATCACGTGGCGAAGCCCCGGGACGATCGCCTCGAGCAGTCGCGCGACGGGCATCGCCTCGTCCACCGTGAGCAGCGCCACGGCCTCGGCGTTGGCAAGAATTCCGGCGTGCCGCCGCACATGGTCTTCGATACGCGACATCTGCGCAGGCGGGTAGATCGGGACCGGGATGCCTCCCGCGAGAAGGATGCCGAAGAAGGCGTGGAAATAGGCTGCCCCAGTGGGCAGCATGATCGCCACGGCCTGCCCCGCCGCGACGCCGGCATCCTGCAGGCGCGCGGCGACGGCGCTCGCCCCGCCATCAACTCGCCGTAGGTGATCTCCTGCTCGCCCTCGGGGGAGACCACGGTGACTTGCCTGCGCTCCGGATGCCTCCCGGCGTGCCACTCGAGCACCTCCTGGAGCGTCTTCGCCTCCTCCGGTTCGGCCCGCAGGCGCTCCACGGGCGCGGCGCGCGTTTTGGCGATCGCACCCCGCGAGGTGTGGCGGGGTGCCGCGGCCACCGCCGCGAGGAGGTCCCGGGGCGTGTCGGCGCGGGAGATCGTGTCCTCCGGCAGGCGCACGCCGAAGGCGCGCTCCACGCGAATCAGCAGTTCCACGCGCGCGAGGCTGTCGAGGCCGAGGTCGCGTTCGAGCGAAGCGTCGAGCGAGACGTCGTCGGGATGCGCGCGCTCCCGGTGCAGGTCGCGGCAGGTCTCGCGCAACACGCCGAGCAGGGTGCGCGCGCGCTCGTCGGCATCGCCACCGCGCTGCGATTCCTCGAGATCCATGGGAACTCTCTCCGCGTTCATTGCCCGTCGCCTTCGACGCGGGCGGGCTCATCCCATTGTCGCCTCCGGAGCCGCCCCTTGCCAGCAGGATGGAGCGCATCCCCGGAGGTTTCGCTCCGTGGGCCGTCGTCCGGGGGCTGCGAGGCCGCGCACCCGCCTTGGATCGGGCTCGGGATTGCATTAGTCTGCTCCCCATGGATCGAATCCTGGTCGCGCGGAGCTGACGCCATGCAGATGAAGGGAGAACAGTTGCTTCCCGCGCCGCCCGAGCGCGTCTGGGAAGCGCTCAACGACCCGGAGGTGATCCGGGATTGCGTGCCGGGCTGCGAGTCGCTCGAACGCGTCTCGGAGACGGAGTTCCACGCCCTGCTGTTGGCGGCGATAGGGCCCGTGAAGGCGAAGTTCACCGGCAAGCTCACGCTCTCCGATCTCGATCCGCCGCGCTCATACCGCATGAGCTTCGAGGGCTCCGGCGGCGCGACGGGATTCGCGAAGGGCAGCGCGGAAGTCACGCTCGCCCCGGCGGAGGCGGGCACGCGGCTTTGCTACGCGGCGAGCGTCCAGGTGGGCGGAAAGCTCGCGCAGGTGGGCTCGCGCCTGATCGACGGCGTGGCCGCGAAGATCGCCGGGGATTTCTTCGCACGCTTCCGGGCGCATTTTGCCGGGACGGAGCCCGTCGAGGTCGCGAAACCTGCCGACGCAGCCGCTCGCGGGGTGCCCATCGCCCGGCTCGCGATCGCGGTGGCTGCGCTCCTCGCGATCGCCGTCGTCGCCGTACTGCTCCTGCGCTAGGCGTACGAGGGATATGTCGGCTCGTACATGTTCTTGCGGATGAAGGCAGCCGTGTCGGCGGGCTTGGGCACGCCGGCCAGCCCGCGCGCGAAAGCGACGTCGGCCACGCGCGTGGCGATCGCCGCGGAGACTTCCCGCATGCGGGAGAGCGACGGGTAGATGCTGCCCTGGTCCAGGTCGGCCTGGGACACCATGCCCGCGAGCGTGTCCGCGGCGGCGAGGAACATCTCGTCGGTCACGCGCCTGGCCTTGCAGGCGACCACGCCCAGGCCCACGCCCGGGAAGATGTAGGAGTTGTTGCCCTGCCGGGGCACGAAGGTCCTGCCGTCGAAGTTCACCGGGGCGAAGGGGCTCCCGCAGGCGAACACGGCGCGCCCCTTGCTCCAGGCATAGGCTTCCTCCGCCGTGCACTCCGACTTGGAGGTCGGATTCGACAGCGCGAACACGATCGGCCGTTCGTTGAAGGAGGACATCGCCTCGATGATCGGCTTGGTGAAGGTGCGTCCGACAGCGGCCACGCCGATGATCGCCTGGGGCTTCAGCGCATTCACGGCGGAGGCGAAGTCCGCGATGGGCGCGTGCTCGTGCGCGTACTTGCGCTTGTGGTCGGTGAGCCCCTGCCGCGCGGCGGTCACGAGGCCCTTGGAGTCAACCAGCCAGCAGCGCTTGCGCGCCTCGGCTTCCGGGAGGCCCTGCGCCATGAGCGAGGCGGTGACGAGGTCCGCGATGCCGCAGGCGGCCTCCCCGGCGCCCAGGAACAGCACGCGGGTGTCGGCGAGGCTCTTGCCGGTGATGCGGATGGCCGACTTGAGGCCGGAGAGCGCGACCGACGCAGTACCCTGGATGTCGTCATTGAAGGTGCAGATGCGGTCCTGGTACTTGTGCAGCAGCCGAAAGGCGTTCGCGTTGGCGAAGTCCTCGAACTGGATGAGCACGCCCGGGAAGACCTCGTTCGCGGCCGCGACGAACTCCTCGACCAGCGCGTCGTACTCGGCGCCGCGCAGGCGCCTGCGCACCACGCCGATGTAGAGCGGATCCTGGAGCAGTTCCTCGTTCTCGGTGCCCACGTCGAGCGTCACGGGAAGGCACAGGCTGGGGTCCATGCCCGCACAGGCGGTGTAGAGCGAGAGCTTGCCCACGGGGATGCCCATGCCCTGCGCTCCCAGGTCGCCAAGTCCGAGGATGCGCTCGCCGTCGGTCACGACGATGAGCCCGGCCTTCTGCGGCCAGTTCTTCAGCACCTGCTTCACGCGCCCGGCATCGGCAGCGGTCACGAAGAGCCCGCGCGGCTGGCGATAGATCCGTCCGTAGAGCTGGCAGCCCAGGCCCACCGTGGGCGTGTAGATGAGGGGCATGATCTCCTCGGCGTTCTCCATCACGACGCGGAAGAAGAGCGTCTCGTTCCGGTCATGGAGCGCGGTGAGGAAGATGTACTTCTCCAGATCGGAGGACTGGCTGCGCAGGTTGTTGAGCACCCGCTGGACCTGCTCGGGCTGGGTGTGCACGCGCGCCGGCAGCAGCCCGCGCAATCCCAGTGCGTCGCGCTCGCGGTCGGTGAAGGCGGTGCCCTTGTTGAGAACCGGGTCGTGCAGGAGGGAATTTCCGCGCAGGGAAGTAGAGGACTTCGAGCCTGAGTCAGCCATGGTGATCATCTCCGAGCAGCCGCCGGGTCGCCGGGTCGCGTTCCGCACGCGTCCCTCGAGCGCCGATGTCTTGTCCGGGCAATGCCGGTGGCGGACTGCCAGCCATCGTAGGCCGGAGCGCGTCGCGCCCCTTGCGCTCGATCAATGGCGGCGTTTGCGCCCGATCAAACCTCCCCGGTTTGACAGGTCGAGGGGGCCCGCGTAGCCTCCGGCGGCATCCGGTCGGGAGAGCGTCGCCGCAATGCACCGCGGGGCCGCCGAAGGGGTAGCGCCCGCAAACTCTCAGGCAAAAGGACCGTCCGGAACCGGGTTCGCATCCTGCGCTGCACGGGGAGGCGAGGCAGTCCCGGACTCTGGAGAGCGGCGGCGAGAGCCGTCCACCGAAGGGGCTCGCGGCACGGGGAACCGGCGCCGTAATCTCTCAGGTACAAGGGACAGAGGGGCCAGGCAAGCGACGCTAGGCTTGCCTGGCCCCTTTTCATTTCCTGGAGGCAAGCGCCATGCCGAAAGCCACGCCACTCAACGCCATCCACCGCGAAGCCGGCGCCCGCATGGTGGATTTCGGGGGCTGGGACATGCCCGTCCACTACGGCTCGCAGGTCGAGGAGCACCACGCGGTGCGCCGCGACGCGGGCGTCTTCGACGTCTCGCACATGCGCGTGGTCGACGTCGAGGGGGCGGGCGCCCGCGAATTCCTGCGCTTCGCGCTCGCCAACGACGTGGCGCGGCTCACGACGCCGGGCAAGGCGCTCTATTCGTGCCTGCTCAACGACACGGGCGGAGTGGTCGACGACTTGATCGTCTACTTCTTCCGCGACGACCTCTTCCGGCTGGTCGTGAACGCAGGCACCGCGGAAACCGACATCCAGTGGCTGCATTCCCTCAACGCGCTGGCGGGCCACGGCGTATCGATCACGCCGCGCGAGGAACTCGCCCTGGTGGCCGTGCAGGGACCGAACGCCCGCGAGACGCTCTGGAAAGCGTTCTCCGAGACCCGGCCCGGAAGCGAAGGGCTGGCGCCCTTCAGCGCGGCGCGCATGGGCGACATCATGGTGGCGCGCACGGGCTACACCGGCGAGGACGGCTTCGAGGTGGTGTGCCCCGCCGAGGATGCCGTGTCGATCTGGAACGGGCTCGTAGCGGCCGGTGCGCGACCCTGCGGGCTCGGCGCCCGCGACACGCTGCGGCTCGAGGCGGGCATGAACCTCTACGGGCAGGACATGGACACCGCCACCTCGCCCCTCGACGCGGGCCTCGCCTGGACCGTGGACCTGAAGACGCCGCGGCCCTTCTTCGGCCGAAAGGCGCTGGAGAACCGGCCCCAGGCCCACGATTTCCTCGGGCTCGCCCTGCTGGACAAGGGGGGCGTGCTGCGCGCGCACCAGAAGGTGAAAGCGGGAGACGGGGAGGGCGAGATCACCAGCGGCACGTTCTCGCCCACCCTGGGCTTTTCCATCGCGCTCGCGCGCCTGCCCCGGGGCACCGCGCCCGGCGCCGTCGTGCAGGTGGCCGTGCGCGACAAGGAACTCGCGGCGCGGGTGGTGAAGCCGCCCTTCGTCCGCAACGGCCGATCCCTCCTCTGAATCCGCCCCCGGCCCGGCGGCCGGGACCCTCGCCACGAGCACCACGGAGACCATGACATGAACGTTCCCCAGGACCTGAAGTACACGGCGTCGCACGAGTGGGTGCGCAGGGAGGCCGACGGCTCCCTCGTCGTAGGCATCACCGACCACGCGCAGGAACAGCTGGGCGACATGGTCTTCGTGGAGACGCCCAAGCCGGGCCGCAAGGTCGCGCCCGGCGAGGCCGTCGGCGTGGTCGAGTCCGTGAAGGCGGCCTCCGATTTCTACGCACCGGTTGCCGGCGAGGTGCTCGCCGGCAACGAGGAAGTCGCCGGTTCGCCGGAGAAGGTGAACGCCGATGCCTACGGCTGCTGGCTGTTCCGGATGAAGCCCGACAACGTGGCCGACCTGGACACACTCCTCGACGCAGCCGCCTACGAGAAACTTGCCGACGATTGAGGATTCGCCATGCCCGATGCCATCGCCCCGCCGCCCGCCGCCCGATCCACGCTCGAAACCCTGGAGGACCGAGCCGCCTTTTCCCGCCGCCACATCGGCCCGGGAGCGGCTGACCAGGCCGAGATGCTGGCGGCGCTGGGCTTCGCATCGCGCGATGCGCTCATGGTGGCCGTCGTCCCCGCCGCCATCCGCAGGCGCTCGCCGATGGCGCTGCCCGCGGGCCGGCCCGAGGCCGAGGCGCTCGCGGACCTGAAGGCGATGGCGGCGAAGAACCGGGTCTTCCGCAGCTGGATCGGGCAGGGCTACTACGGGACGCATACTCCCGGAGTCATCCAGCGCAACATCCTCGAGAACCCGGCCTGGTACACGGCCTACACGCCCTACCAGCCGGAAATCTCCCAAGGCAGGCTGGAAGCGCTGCTCAACTTCCAGACCATGGTCTGCGACCTGACCGCGATGGCGATCGCGAACGCCTCGATGCTCGACGAGGCCACCGCCGCGGCCGAGGCGATGACGCTGTGCAGGCGATCCGGGAACCACGCCTCGAAGGTCTTCGCGGTGGCCGACGACGTGCTGCCGCAGACGATCGATGTCCTGCGCACGCGCGCGGCCCCCCTCGGCATAGAGATCCGCATCGCTGCACCCGGCCGGCTCGCGGAGGTGGATGCTTTCGCCGCGCTCGTGCAGTACCCGGGCGCGGACGGCGAGATCCGCGACTACCGCGCGCTCGCCGAGGCGCTGCACGCGAAGGGCGGCCATCTCGTGGCGGCGGCCGACCTGCTTGCCCTCACGCTGCTCGTGCCGCCCGGCGAATGGGGTGCGGACGTCGTGGTCGGATCCGCGCAGCGCTTCGGCGTGCCCATGGGCTACGGCGGTCCCCATGCGGGCTACCTGGCGACCCGCGATGCGCTCAAGCGCAGCATGCCGGGGCGACTCGTGGGCGTCACCATCGACTCCCACGGCAACCCCGCCTACCGCCTGGCGCTGCAGACGCGCGAGCAGCACATTCGCCGCGAGAAGGCGACCTCCAACATCTGCACGGCGCAGGTCCTGCTGGCCGTGATGGCATCCATGTACGCCGTGTACCACGGGCCCGGGGGCCTCGCGAGGATCGCGCGGCGGGTCCATCGCTTCACCGCCATCGCGAAGGCGGGGCTCGTGAGGCTCGGCTTCGAGATTCCGGCGGCAGCGTACTTCGACACGCTCACGGTAGTGACCGGCCCGAAGACGGCCGCGATCGTGGAAAGCTGCGAAAGGGCCTGCGTGAACCTGAGGCGCATCGATTCCGGCACGCTCGGATTCTCGTTCGACGAGACGACCACGCGCGAGGACGTGGAAGGCCTGTGGGCGCTCTTCTCCGGCGCTCCCGCGGCATTCGCGGCCGCCGACCTGGACGGGGCCGACGAGGGCATTCCGGCCGGGCTCGCCAGGACGAGCGCCTTCCTCACCCATCCGGTCTTCAACCGCCACCACGCCGAGACGGAGATGCTGCGCTACCTGCGCCGGCTCGCGGACAAGGACATCGCGCTCGACCGCGCCATGATCCCGCTCGGCTCGTGCACGATGAAGCTGAACGCGACGAGCGAGATGATCCCGGTCACCTGGCCCGAGTTCGCGAACCTGCACCCGTTCGCGCCGCCGGATCAGGCGGCCGGCTACCGGGAACTCGTCGCGAGCCTGGAGCGGATGCTCGTCGAGTGCACGGGCTATGCGGCGGTTTCGATGCAGCCCAATGCCGGCTCGCAGGGCGAGTACGCGGGGCTCCTGGTCATCAAGGCCTGGCACGAGAGCCGCGGCGAAGGCCATCGCGACGTGTGCCTGATCCCGAGCTCAGCGCACGGCACCAACCCCGCCTCGGCGCAGATGGCGGGCATGCGCGTGGTGGTGGTCGCGTGCGACGGGGACGGAAACGTCGACCTCGCCGACCTGCGGGCCAAGGCGCAACTGCACGAGAAGGCGCTCGCGGCGATCATGGTGACCTACCCGTCTACCCACGGCGTCTTCGAGGCGGGCATCACGGGGCTGTGCGAGATCGTCCACGCCCACGGCGGGCAGGTATACGTGGACGGGGCCAACCTGAATGCGCTGGTGGGGCTTGCCGCCCCGGGTGCCTTCGGCGGGGACGTGTCGCACCTGAACCTGCACAAGACTTTCTGCATCCCCCACGGGGGCGGCGGGCCCGGCGTGGGACCCGTGGCCGTCGCCCCGCACCTCGCGCCCTTCCTGCCCGGGCACCGCTATCTCGAATCCCCCGCGGCCGCCATCGGCGCCGTTTCGGCCGCGCCCTATGGCAGCGCCTCGATCCTTCCCATCTCGTGGATGTACGTGGCGATGATGGGCGGCGAGGGGCTCAAGGACGCGACCGAGGTCGCGATCCTCGGCGCGAACTACGTCGCCAGGCGCCTCGCGCCCCACTTTCCGGTCCTGTACACGGGGCCGGGCGGGCTGGTCGCCCACGAGTGCATCCTCGACCTGCGCCTGCTCAAGGAAACCTCGGGCATCACCGTCGAGGACGTGGCCAAGCGCCTCATCGACTACGGCTTCCACGCGCCGACGATGTCGTTTCCGGTGCCCGGCACGCTGATGGTCGAACCCACGGAGAGCGAATCGAAGGCGGAGCTCGATCGCTTCTGCGAGGCGATGATCGCCATCCGCGAGGAGATCCGGGCCGTGGAGGAGGGGCGTCTCGACCGCGAGGACAACCCGTTGCGGCACGCGCCGCACACGGCCGCGGCGGTGAACGCGGATGCGTGGAAGCACGCCTATCCGCGCAGCCTCGCGGCCTATCCGGTGGCCTCGCTGCGGGAAGCGAAGTACTGGGCGCCCGTGGGCCGGGCGGACAACGTCCATGGCGACCGGCACCTCACCTGTTCCTGCGTGCCGGTGGCCGATTACGCCTAGCCCGCAGGCCGCCGGACGCAAGCCCGGCCGGCCGGCGGCTACGCCGTCACGCCCAGCGCCAGAAGTCGCCGCGCTCTTCGAGGTAGAGCCGGGCCAGCACCTGCTGGTGCACTTCCGTGGCGCCGTCCACGAGCCGCGCCTGTCGGGCATAGCGGTAGATCCACTCGAGGGGCGTGTCGGTCGAATAGCCGCGCGCGCCGCAGAGCTGGATCGCCGTGTCGGCGCAGAGGTGGAGCGCATCGGCCACCTGCACCTTGGCCATCGAGATCTCCTTGCGGGCGAAGTCGCCCTTGTCGAGGAGGACCGCGGCCTTCATGGTGAGCAGGCGTCCGATCTCGACCTGCATCGCGCAGTGGCCGAGCTTCATCTGCACGCTCTCGCGTTCCGAGAGCTTCCTGCCGCCGCTCATGCGCACGCCGGTGTAATCCGCGGCGATGTCCAGTGAGCGCTTCGCGAGGCCGAGCCAGCGCATGCAGTGCGTGAGCCGCGCCGTGCCGAGGCGGATCTGCGTGACCTTCAGGCCGTCGCCGACGTTCAGGAGCCGGTTCTCGTCGGCGATCTCGAGCGCGTCGAACTCGATCTCGCAGTGCCCGCCGTGTTCCTCGGGGCCGAGGATGGGGATGCGCCGCGCGATCCGCCATCCGGGGTCGTCGCGGTCGAAGAGAAACGCCGTGAGCCCCTTGCGCGGGTCGTCGGAGGTCTTCGCGACGACGATGAAGTGCTTTGCCTCCTCGGCCCCGGTGATGAACCACTTGCGCCCGTGCACCACCCACCGGTCGCCCTGCTTCGTGGCGGTCGTGAGCATCATCGCCGGGTCCGAACCGCTGCCCGGGTGGGGCTCGGTCATGGCGAAGCACGAGCGCACGAGCCCGTCCACGATGGGCTGCAGCCAGCGCTCCTTCTGGGCGGGCGTGCCGACCTTGTTCAGCAGGATCATGTTGCCGTCGTCGGGCGCGGCGCAGTTCACGCTCACCGGGCCGAAGAGCGAGTAGTTCAGCTCCTCGTAACACGCCGCCATGCCGACCACGGACAGGCCCTGGCCGCCGCGCTCCTTCGGCATCTGCGGCGCCCACAGCCCGTCCGACCGCGCGCGCTCGCGCAGCCCCGCGAGCACGTCGGCGCGGATGTTCTGGTGCTCGTCGAACGACGCCGGATCGGTGTCCAGGGTCAGGACGGCCGAGCGCACGAAATCCCGGTAGCGGAGCCGGTATTCCTCGATGGCGGCGGGCAGGGTGAATTCCATGGCGACGTCCTAGAGTGAGTTCACGACATGGCCGCCGTCCACGACGACGACCGAGCCCGTCATGTAGGCGCCGGCATCGGAGGCGAGCAGGAGGAGCGCGCCCTCGAGGTCGCGCGGCTCGCCGATCCGCCGCTGGGGAACGCGCTTCACCATCGCCTGGCCGGGCTCGGAGGCGAAGAACTCGCGGTTCATGTCGGTGACGATGTAGCCCGGGGCGATCGCGTTGACGCGAATGCCGTGGCGCGCCCACTCCAGGGCGAGCGCCTTGGTGACCTGGACGAGGGCGGCCTTCGCCGCGGCGTAGGCGAGAAGATGCGTTGCCTGCCGAAGGCCGAGGATCGAGGCGATGTTCACGATGCTGCCGGGGCGTTTCGCCGCGATCATCGATTTCGCCACCGCCTGCGCCATGCGCCAGGCGCCGTCGAGGTTCGTGTCCAGGACCCGGCGCCAGTCGGCTTCGGTGAGTTCGATCGAGGCCTTGGTGTCGGCCACGCCGGCGTTGTTCACGAGGATGTCGATGGGACCGGCGAGCCCGGCCGCACTCGCCGTGGCTGCATCCACGCTCGCCGGATCGGCCACGTCGAGTTGGACTGCGTGCGCGGTACCGCCATCGGACCGGATCGCGCCCACCAGCGCCTGCAGCCGCTCCATGCGGCGGGCGGCGGCCACCACCACGGCGCCGCGCGCGGCGAGCACGCGGGCGAAATGCTCACCCAGACCGCTGGAGGCGCCGGTTACGAGCGCCACCTTGCCGCGCACATCGAAGAGGGGATCGCTGCTCATGACGCCTTCCTTTCCCGGCCGGCGAGCAGCCTGGGGTTGCTCACCGCGAGCCGCGCCCGCGTGGTCTCGCGCAGGTGCGCAAGGAGCCGGACGCGCGCCTCGCCTTCGTCGAATCGTCCCTCGCGCACCCGTGCCGCAAGCCTTGCGGTGGCGTCCTTGAGAGCCTCGCCGGGATCGGCCGCGGGCGACCAGTCGTCGAGAAGTGCTGCCAGGCGCGCGATCTCGTCCTCGCTGGTCGAAGGCAGGGCGAGGTCGCGACCCGCGATCGCCAGCGCGTTGGCGGCCATCAGCGCGGCGTAGCGCGGGTCCCCGGGCAGCGCCGGGACGATGTCGGAGAGAATCGTGGCGCGGGCGATGTCCACCAGGTCGGCTGCCGTGGGTTCGACTTTCATGCGATGCCTTCCGTGAGATCGAGGATCTCGTGCTCGAGATCGGGGACGATGTGCGCGGTCAACGCGAGTTCGAGGGAGCGTTGCGAGCCGGAGCGGTGTCGCTCTGCCTGCTGCAGCGCGATCACCGCCCAGCGCAGGTGCGCCATCACCTGCCAGTAGCGCGTTTCCTCCCGGGTCGTCGCGCGTCCTCCCGCGGCGGCGTAGCCGGCGAGGAAATCCGCTGCGTCTCCGATGCCACCGGCTTCCCGGTCGGGCCGGGCGAAGCGCCAGCAACGCGCGAGCATCCAGCCCAGGTCTTCGCGCGGATCGCCCCAGCCCGCGAATTCCCAGTCGAGCACGGCGGCGAGCCTGCCCTCGTGCACGAGATAGTTTCCGGTGCGGTAGTCGCGGTGCAGCAGGCAGGCGGGCAGGGGCCCGGGCGCGTTTCGCGCGCACCACGCGAGGCCCCACTCGAGCGCCGGCCAGGCCTCGCCGCGGGGCGAGGAGAGCACGTCGAGATCGCGGCGGTAGGACGCGATCGACGCACGTGCCGGATCCGCGGGCGCTTCGCCGAGGAAGTCCATATCGGGTGCGGGTGTCACCCGGTGCAGCCGCGCGAGGTTCTCCCCCAGTTCGCGCGCGAGGGACCCGCGGTCCGGAACGAGGCGGTCGTCCTTCGAGAGCCGATGGCCCGCGGCGACGCCGGGCACGCGTTGCATCACGAAGAAGTCGGGTCCTTCGCCGTCGTCGCAGACGAAGAGCGGCTCGGGCACGCGCACGCCCGCGTCCGCGGCCGCCCGGAGGATCCTGAACTCCTCGGGCCGCGAACGGCTCACCGCCACGGCGGAGGGTGCGTCGGTACGCAGCACCCATTCGTGCCGCCCGGCGAAGGCCCCGGACTCGACGCGGACGTCGAGGGCGATGTTTTCCTGGATGGCGCCGCCCGGCAGGCGATCCCAGCGCTCGATCGCCACGCTCGAGGCGCCGCAGGCTTTGAGGAGAAACGCCTGGGCCCGGGCACGCGGGTCCGGGAGGGAGATCCTATCGCCGGCGATCATCGCTCGCGCGCTCACCGGATCTCGACGCGCCCGTGCCCGTCGTGCGCGTCCATCGAAGCGACGGGCGTCGCGTGCAGCGCGGCGACGGGCGCGAAACGCGAAACGGGGATCGGCATGGTCCAGGGCGGCGTGAGGCTCGCGCCATTCTAGCCCACGGGCCGGGGCCGGGCGGAGGCCTTCGGGTATAATCGCGCAGCAAAAAACCCCCGGGCGAAACCGCCCCCGCGATGCGCATTCTCCTCTCGAACGACGACGGCTACTTCGCACCCGGCCTTGCTGCGCTCGCCGAGTCGCTGGCCACCCTCGGCAGCATCACGGTGGTCGCACCCGAGCGCGACCGCAGCGGCGCGTCGAACTCCCTCACGCTCGACCGGCCATTGTCTCTGCACCGCGCGGGCAACGGCTTCTTCTACGTGAACGGCACGCCGACCGACTGCGTGCACATGGCGGTGACGGGCCTCCTGGACATCGAGCCCGACATCGTCGTCTCCGGCATCAATTCCGGCTCCAACATGGGCGACGACACGCTCTATTCCGGCACCGTCGCCGCCGCCACGGAAGGCTATCTTCTCGGTGTGCCGGCGATCGCCGTTTCCCTGGTCGGAAAGGAATTCGCGCACTACGCGACGGCGGCGCGGGTTGCGCGCGAACTGGTCGAGCGCATTCGCCGCGAGCCGCCCACGGAGCCGCTGCTCCTCAACGTGAATGTTCCGGACCTGCCTTACGACCGGCTCGCCGGCATGGAAGTCACACGCCTCGGGCGCCGCCACAAGGCGCAGCCCGTGGTGAAGGGCGTGAACCCGAGGGGCGACACCGTCTACTGGGTGGGGCCTGCCGGCGCGGCCCGCGAGGCGGGACCGGGCACCGATTTCCACGCGCTCGAGCGGGGGGCGGTTTCCGTCACGCCGCTACAGGTCGACCTGACGCACGCGGGCCAGATGGACGCCATCGGCCAGTGGCTGGCGGCATGAGCGCGGCGAAGGCTGCGCCTCGCCCATGAGCGCGTCCCCGGGAATCGGGATGACGTCGGACCGCACGCGCGGCCGGGTGGTGGACGCGCTTCGCAAGTCCGGGATCTCCGACGAACGCGTGCTCGCCGCCATGCGCGAGATTCCCCGGCACCTCTTCGTCGAGCCCGGCATCGCCTCCCGCGCCTACGAGGACACGCCGTTGCCCATCGGTCACGGCCAGACGATATCGAGCCCCACGATCGTGGCGCTGATGACCCAGCTCCTGCTGGAGAAGGGCCCCGTGGCGAAGGTGCTCGAGGTCGGCACCGGCTGCGGATACCAGGCAGCCGTCCTCGCGAAGCTCGTGCGCGAGGTCTATACGCTCGAGCGCATCGCGCCGCTCATGGACAAGGCGAGGCGCAACCTTCGCGACCTGCGCATCTACCACGTCCGCTTCAAGCACGCCGACGGGCACCGTGGCTATCCCGAGGGCGGGCCCTACGACGGCATCCTCTGCGCGGCCACGGCGAGCCACGTCCCCGAGGCGCTCAAGGAGCAGCTTGCCGTCGGCGGTCGCCTCGTGATCCCCGTGGGAACCGGCGAGCAGTGGCTGCACGTGATCGAGCGAACGTCCGCCGGCTTCACCGACACGAAGCGCGATGCCGTGCGCTTCGTGCCGCTGCTGCCCGGTATCGTGTGAGGACCCCATGCCGCTTCGCCCAATGATCCTTCGTCTCGCGGCCCTGTTCGGGGCCCTAGCGCTAGCCGCGGGTTGCGCCACGCGCCAGCCGGCGCCGGTGATCGAGCGCGCCCCACCGCCCGCGCCCCGGGTGGAGCCGGCCGCGCCGGCGACCACCGCCCCGGTTGCGAAGCCCGTGCCGACGCACACGATCAAGCGCGGCGATACGCTGGTGAGTGTGGCGCTGCAGTACGGCCTGGACTATCGCGAACTCGCCGCGTGGAACGGCATCACCAACCCGAACCTGCTCAGTGTGGGCCAGGTGCTCGTGCTCGCGGCGCCCGCGGGCGCGCCGGGGCCCGTGGCCGCGCCACCGGCCATCGTCGCCACGCCGCTCGCGAGCCCGGGGGCGGTTGTCGAGGCGCGCCCGCTGGCCAATACCCCGGCGATCAAGGTCGAGCCGCGCGGCCAGCGCCTGCCCTATTCGGATCGCGCCCTCGCGCAACTCTCCGCGCTCGACACGGCCGCAGAGCCGGGAACCGCCCCTCCCACACCGCCGGGACCCGCCGCGCAGGTCGAACGTCCCGCGACCGGAACCCAGGGCGATGGGGTCGACTGGATATGGCCGGCGAAGGGCAAGCTGCTCGCCGCGTTCACCGAGGCGGGCAAGGGCATCGACATCGCCGGCAAGAAGGGCGCTCCCGTCGTGGCCGCCGCCGCCGGGCGCGTGGTCTACGCCGGGCAGGGCCTGCGCGGGTACGGAAAGCTCGTGATCATCAAGCACAACGACACCTGGCTTTCGGCGTATGCCCACAACGAGAACATCGTCGTGAAGGAGCAGCAGGAAGTGAAGCGGGGGCAGAAGATCGCGGAAATGGGCGCGACCGACACCGACGAGGTAAAGCTTCACTTCGAGGTCCGTCGCCAGGGCAAGCCCGTCGATCCCGCCCGGGTGCTGCCCGCGCCGTAGTTGCTCAGGAAGGCTGGAAGCGGCGCACGAGGGCGAGGAGTTCGCGGCCTTCGCGCTTCGAGAGGCCTTCGCCGTAGCGGCCCCGCACGTAGCGCTCGGTGATCTCGCGGGCCGCCTTCGCGAGTGCCGGGCGCCTTGCCTCCACGCGCGCGAGATAATCCACGGGCCCTTCGTGTGCGGAGCGCGCGATGCCCACGGTGCGCAGCTTGCCGCAGAACCGCTCCCAGGCGAGCACGGCGGGATCCCGGCGCGCGGGAAGGTCGCGGAGAACCAGCCCCAGGCCCACGAGGCCACCGACCGCGAGCGTGGCCACGGTGAGCCAGAGCGCGAGATCCTTCCAGTTGGTGATTTCCAGGCCGAGGCTCGACAGGAACTGGCGCTGGCGATCGACGTTGTAGCCCAGCACCCACTGGTTCCATTGGCTGTCGAGGGCGCTCCAGGCGAAGCGCAGTGCGGCCAGCACGCGCAGGCGGTCCGCGGCGATGAGCGACGGGATCATGCCGATGGGGCCGAGGGCGGCGTCGATGCCGCCATCGATCCGGTTCGGCGCGACCACGGAGGTGGGATCGAGCCGCAGCCAGCCGCGCTCCTCCAGCCAGACTTCGACCCACGCGTGCGCATCGGCCTGCCGCACGAGGAGCTCCCGGTTCAGGGGGTTCACCTCGCCGCCCTGGTAGCCGGTCACGATGCGCGCCGGGATGCCCGCGGCGCGCATGAGCAGCGCGAAACTCCCCGCGTAATGCTCGCAGAACCCGCGCTTCGCCTCGAAGAGGAACTCGTCGTAGGGATCTTCCGAGGTGAGCAGCGGCGGCTCGAGCGTGTAGGTGAACTGGGCGTTGAAGAGTTGCAGGGCGCGGTTGACCACCTCCGTGGGAGAGCCGGCCTCCGCCGCCCAGCTTCGGCCGAGCGCGACGGTTCGCGGGTTGCGGCGCTCGTCGAACGAAAGGGCGAGTGCGCGGAAACCCGCGGGCAGGCGCTCGCCGTAGCGGTAATCCAGGAAGGACGTCATCTCGTAGCGGATGCGCGTATCCACCGGGCGAATGGAGCGGATCTGCAGGTCGTGGCGGATGCCCGTCCCGCGCGGAAGCGTTCCCGGCACGTCGAGGGAGAAGAGCCAGTGCTTGCCGTGGGGCTCCACCGTCACCGCATAGCGCACGGGGTTCTCGGCCCGGGCGTACTCCTGGCTGCCCGTGATGGTGAACTCGGGCACTTTCCACGTCCGCCCGTCGAAGGTCCACAGGACCGGGCCGCGCCAGTAGAGCAGGCTGTAGGGCGGAATGTCGCCGTCGAACTGCACGCGAAACGCGGTCGCCTCGGACCGGATCAACTGGGAAATGTTTCCCGGCGTCATCGAGTCCGAAAGGCCCGAAAGCCCCGCGTGCGCGTCCTGCGGAAGCGCCCACAGGGGCCCCTGCACGCGCGGAAAGAGCAGGAAGAGCACGATCATGAGCGGCACCGCCTGCGCGAGGAGCATGCCCGCGGGGACGAGCCGCTCCCGCACGGTGGGCGTGCGCCCGACGCCGCGCTGGTGCCCCACGAGCGTGGCCACGAAGAGCCACACGCAGGCGAGCATGTAGACGCCGAACGGGATCGACTGCGAGAAGAGGAAGTTCGTCATCACGAGGATGAACCCGAGGTGAATGGCCAGCACGACCTCGCGCGAGGTCTTCATCTCGAGGAGCTTCATCGCGGTCATCAGCACCAGGAGCGTCGTGCCGGCGTCGCGGCCCATGATCCGGCCGTAGGCGATGAAGGTCGCCGCGACGGCGCCCGCGGTGAGCGCGAAGACGAGCCAGCGCGGCGGGTTGCGCGAGACTCTCCACGCGATCCAGGCGCGCCACGCCACCACCACGCCGAAGAAGACGCCGACCCAGTTCGGCAGCCGCAGGGCATGGGGCGCGACGACGAAGGCCATCGACGACAGCAGCCACAGGACGTTGCGGACGTCGAGCGCCTTGTGGGGGAGCTCGCCGCTCACGGTCCGTGTCCCACGCCGTGCAGCGCGAGGGCCTCGAGGCAGCGCGCGCGGTGCCCATCGCCGCGGCCGGGCGGTATGACCGTGCCGGGCAGGCGCAGGCCGTAGCACTGGCCGAGCCGCTCGACCTCGATCACCCAGTGCGCGAGGACGGAAAGCCTCGCCTCGGGGTCGGGGGCGCGGGCGTCAAGCCAGTCGAGCCACAGTTCGGACGAGGCGGTCGCCTGGAACTCCTTGGTCAGCAGGTCGTCGCCGCGGGCCAGCGCCTTCCAGGCGATCTGCCGCGGCGGGTCGCCGGGACGGTAGCCGCGCAGAAGGGCGAAGTCCTCGTCGCCGGGAATCGGAATGCCCTCGTCTTCGCCAGCGAGCGTCTGCTGCGGCGGCAGCCCCGCCTGGGCGTCCGGACGGGGATAGACGATCGCGGAGAGGCCGAAATCGAAGTACGACCACGCGTGGAAGAGTCCCACGGGGTAACGCGTGAAGATCTCCAGGCGCCCGCAGGCGAGGCGCCCGCGGCGCGGGCGGCGACGGGAAGGCTCGCAAGCGCCGGCTCGTGGGCGCGCACGTCGGCGTACGCGGGGTTCTCGCCGCGGCGCCGGATGGCGACGGCGAAGCGCTCGCGCGACGGCGACTCGATCACCACGCGGAAGTACACCGTGTCGCCCGCGAAGACCGGATCGCAGCGCCCGGGCCGCAGTTTCAGGTGCGCGAGGTTCCTCCAGGTGTGCAGCATGGCCACGCCGCCCATGGCCGCGAGGAGAAACGTCAGGAGAAATCCGAGCGAGAGCGCGTAGTTGATCGACGCGAGGAGCAGCACCAGCAGCACGAGGCCGAACAGGTAGCCCTGCTTCGTGGGAAGGATGAAGATGCGCCGCTGGACGAGGGTGACCGGGGGCGATTCGGGGTGGCGCGCCCGGAATATCCAGTCGGCGATCGTCTGCCTCAGGTCGGCGAACATCGCCCGCGAAAGCCTAGGGGATGGCGACGGCGGTGAGCAGATCCGTGGCCGCGTCGAATCCGCCCTTCTGCGACTCTCCCGTGCCGTGCAGGCGGTGGCCGACCACGGCGGGCAGGACGGCCTGGACATCCTCCGGAAGCACCTGGCGGCGCCCCTGCATCATCGCCCAGGCCTGCGCCGCGCGAAGCACCGCCAGCGCGGCCCGCGGCGAAAGGCCCTGCGCGTACTTGGGCGACAGGCGCGTATGTGCCACCAGCGCCTGGACGTAGTCGAGCAGCGCCTCGGAGACCTGGGTCGCGGTCACGGCGCGCTGGAGCTCGACCAGCTGCGCGGAGCTCATCGCCGGTTCCAGCTGCGAGATCAGGTCGCGTCTTTCCTCGCCCTTGAGAAGCTCTCGCTCGGCCTTCGCGTCCGGGTAGCCGAGGCGAAGGCGCATGAGGAAGCGGTCGAGTTGCGACTCCGGAAGCGGGAAGGTGCCCACCTGGTGCAGCGGATTCTGGGTCGCGATGACGAAGAAGGGCTCCGGAAGCGGTCGCGTCTCGCCCTCGGCGGTCACCTGGTGCTCCTCCATCGCCTCGAGCAGCGCGCTCTGCGCCTTGGGGCTCGCCCGGTTGATCTCGTCGGCGAGGATGATCTGCGAGAAGATCGGGCCGGGGTGGAAGCGGAAGGTGGAATTCTCGCGGTCGAAGATCGACACGCCGATCACGTCGGCCGGCAGCAGGTCGGAGGTGAACTGGATGCGCTGGTAGTCCAGGCCCAGCAGGCGCGAGAGCGCGTGCGAGAGCGTGGTCTTGCCCACGCCGGGAACGTCCTCGATCAGCAGGTGCCCGCGCGCGAGGATGCAGGCCATCGCCAGGCGGATCTGGCGCTCCTTGCCCAGGATAACGCGCGAGGCACGCGCGACGACGTCCTCGACGGGGCTGGGGGCAAGGCGTGCGCGGGCGTCGATGAGCATGGGATCGTGTCGGAACTCGGGAACCGTTTGCGGACACTGCGGGTCGGACTCCTGTCCGAGTTTCAGGATAGCATGGGCAAATGGGGTCTCTCGGCAGCGAAACGGCGCCGGGGACCTTGAGCTTCGACGCCCGGGATCCGACAATGTTCACCGTGGCGCGCGTCGCGGCTCGGTTGGCCGCGGCACTTCCGGAGAGTTTGCGATGAAATCGATGATGACCGTGTTGGCCGCCCTGGCCGCAAGCGCCGGCCTCCAGGCGCAGGCACAGGTGAAGCCGGCGATCGACTACACCGACATGTGGTGGAACGCCTCGGAGTCCGGCTGGGGGATCAGCATCCGCCAGAAGCTCCCCGTGGGCGGGGCGGTCGATGCCCTGTTCGCGGTCTGGTACACGTACGATCCGCGCGCGGTCGATCCCGTCTCGCCGGGTGGCAGCGCCAACGTGCCGCTCTGGCTGGTCATGCCGGGCGGCAGCTGGTCGACTCCGACGACTTACTCGGGCCTGATGTACGTGCTGACGGCCACGCCCTTCGCGCAGGCCTGGAGCGCTTCGGCGCGCAACATGCAGGAAATAGGATCGTTCCGCTTCGAGTTCACCGATGCGGGGCGCGGCGTGTTCACCTACAACATCTCTCCGCCTCCGGGGCTCGCGTCCACCAATCCCGCCTTCGGGCTTCCGGCGCTTTCGGGCTCGAAGTCGATCACCCGTCAGGGCTTCTAGCAGCGGGCCCGCCGTGCCGGTCGCGCTCGTCACGCATCCCGATTGCATCCTCCACGAGATGGGGATGCACCACCCGGAGTCTCCCGAACGCCTGAAGGCGGTGCTCGATGCGCTCGACGCATCCGGGTTCGGCGGGCACCTCGCCGAGCACGAGGCGCCGGAGGCGACGCCGGAGCAGCTGGCGCGCGTGCACGGCGAGGGGTACATCGGCGAGGTCCGCGACGCCTCGCCCGAGGATGACTACACCTTCCTCGACCCGGATACGTCGATGAACCGGAAATCGCTTTCCGCCTCCCTTCGCGCCGCCGGTGCCGTCGTCCACGCGATGGATCTCGTCGCCGGAGGATCCCTGGAACGTGCCTTCTGCGCCGTGCGGCCGCCGGGCCACCACGCCACCCCGGACCGGGCCATGGGGTTCTGCATCTTCAACAACGTCGCCGTCGGGGCCTTGCGCGCCCATCAGGCGCATGGCTGCGAACGGGTGGCGGTGATCGACTTCGACGTCCATCACGGCAACGGCACCGAGGACATGTTCCGCGACGACCCGCGCGTGCTCTTCTGCTCCACTTTCCAGCATCCGTACTACCCGTTCTGCGGTGCGGACTCGCGCGCGAGCAACATCGTGAACGTGCCGCTGGCCGCCATGACGGGTAGCGTCGATTATCGCGCCGCCGTGGAGCGGTTCTGGATGCCGGCGCTCGCGCGGTTCGAGCCGCAGCTGGTGCTGGTTTCGGCCGGCTTCGACGCCCACCGGGAGGATCCGCTCGCCCACCTGGAGCTCGGCGACGAGGATTACGAGTGGATCTCGCGGCGCATAACCGAGGTCGCGGAGCGCCATGCGGGTGGCCGGATCGTTTCCACGCTGGAGGGCGGCTACAACACGCACGCGCTCGCCCGCAGTGTGGTGCGGCACCTGCGGGTCCTGGCCGGGTGAGGCGAGGCTAGCGGGCGCCTTCCGGCGCGAGCGCCGTTTCGGGGTCGATGCCGGCCGAGCGGACCAGCAGGCGCTTCCTGCGCGACTTCTCGCCTGACAGCAGCGTCACGTCCCGGCGAGGAACAGCGAAGCGATCCGCGACGAATGCGAGGAGCGCTTCGTTGGCGCGACCGTCGAGCGCCGGGGCGGCCACCCGCACCTTGAGCGATTGCCCGTGGAGTCCGGCGATTTCGGTCCGGCGCGACTGGGGCTGGATATGCAGGTCAAGCACGAAGGCACCTTGATCCGGCGCCCGGCGATACCAGACTGCCGCCAAGGGAAGAGGGGATTCAGGAACCCGCGTTGGACCGCGCGCCGATCAGCTTCTGGAGGCCGAGGAGGCTCCAGTTGCGCGTCTCGATCGCGGTGTGGATGACGCCGCGGTAGCGCATGGCCTGGCTGTACGACCAGGGCGAGGCGAGGAAGTTGGCGTAGAGCTCTTCGTAGCTTCCCGCGCTGCAGTATCCCGCGTAGGCGCAGGCTTGCAGGACTTCGCGGTCGAAAGCGGGGCAGGTGGGCTGGAAGTCGCAGGCCACGAGCGAGAACGCGCCGACGAGGGAGGCCGGCTCCGGAACCTCGCCCGTGGTGCCGATGCGCAATTCGCCGATCAGTCGGTGCTGCGCGAGGAACTGCGCCACCATCACCATCGCTTCGGCGTCGCGCGTCTCCAGCAGGCCGATGATGCGCTGGAAATCCTCGTTGCCCACGGCGCGGGACTGCTCGGTGGAGTTCTTCGGCGAGGTGAGGCTTCGGTTCAACTCGGCCACCAGCATGCGGGCCTGGGCGCGCGGGTCTCCGCCCTCGCTCGCCTGCCGGTAGAGCTCGTCGATCATCTTCTGCGTGATGCGCACGCCCTGGAAGCCCAGGCAGCGCTGGGTGTCGTCGGCCGCGTCGTAGGCCGCGATGCGCTTGCCGGCCTCGGGGTCGGCGACGGGAATGGTGGCGAGGAACTGGCGGCGTCGCTTGTCGCTCGCGGCGGCCAGGTCGTCGTTGATCGAGGTGGCGAAGCCGCAGGTCTCCAGTGCCTTGGCGAGGTAGTAGCGCTCTTCGCGGTCGAGGCTGTCCTTGCGGGCGAGCAGCCCATCGGCGAACGCCTTCAGGTCGCGGCTGGCGCGAAACTGCGATTCGACGGCCGACGGGCGCAGAACAGCTGCCTTCGCGTAGTAGGCGGGCGAGGTCATGCGGGGCTGGGGGGCGGCACGCGCCTGGACGAATGTCTGCGCCGAAGCGTGCGCTGCGGAAGCCGGTTCGGCTGCCACGACCTCGGAACTGCCGGCCCCTGCCGGTGCCGCGGAGCCGTCCCACTTGGCTACGAGAAGTACCCCGTAGGCAACGAGCGATGCGAGGCCGATGGCCGAAAGGCGATTCATGGTGGCCCAGTTTCGTCTGAAAGCGTCGGTTAGTCAATGACTTCCGTGGAGCGTCCCACCCCCCACCCGAGGGGAGGAGGGCCCCGTCGGTCAGTGCTGGAGGATCTTCGACAGGAAGAGCTGGGCCCGTTCGGAACGGGGGGTGCCGAAAAAGTCCTCCTTGGCGCAGTCCTCGACGATCTGCCCTCGTCCATGAACACCACGCGGTGCGCGACCTTCCTCGCGAAGCTCATCTCGTGGGTGACGACCATCATCGTCATGCCCTCCGCGGCGAGCTGCACCATGACGTCCAGCACCTCGTTGATCATCTCGGGATCCAGGGCCGAGGTCGGCTCGTCGAAGAGCATCGCGATGGGGTCCATGGACAGCGCCCGGGCGATGGCCACGCGCTGCTGCTGCCCGCCGGAGAGCTGGCCCGGGAACTTGTCCTTCTGCGCGATGAGGCCGACGCGGTCGAGGAGCGCGTGCCCCTTGTCCACGGCCTGCTCCCGGGTGCGCCCCAGCACCTTCATCTGGCCCAGGGTGAGGTTTTCCGTGATGCTCATGTGCGGGAAGAGCTCGAAATTCTGGAACACCATGCCGATCTGGGCGCGCAGCTTCGGCAGGTTGGTCTTCGGGTCGCCCACGGAAATCCCGTTCACGACGATCTCGCCCTTCTGGATGGGTTCGAGGCCGTTGACGGCCTTGATGAGGGTCGACTTGCCCGACCCCGACGGGCCGCAGACCACGACCACCTCGCCCTTCCTGACGCTCGTGGTGCATTGGGTGAGCACCCGGAACGCGCCGTACCACTTGCTCACGTTCCGGACTTCGATCATGGGCATTGCGCAACTCCTATCGCGCGACGGCGAGGTTCGCCTGGAGCCGCTTCACGGCCCGCGAAGCGGCGAGGCAGATGATGAAGAAGACGACGGCCACGAAGAGGTAGAGCTCGACGATGCGCCCGGTGAGCTGCCCGGCCTTGGAGGCCGCGCCGAGGAAATCCTTCAGCGCCACCACGTAGACGAGCGAGGTGTCCTGGAAGAGGATCACCGCCTGGGTGAGCATCACCGGCAGCATGTTGCGGAAGGCCTGCGGGAGGACCACGTATCCCATCGACTGCCAGTAGTTGAGCCCCAGCGCGTGGGCCGCTGCGGGCTGGCCGCTCGGAATGGACTGGATGCCGGCGCGGATGATCTCGGAATAGTAGGCCGACTCGACCATGATGAACGCGACCACGGCGGAGGTGAACGGCCCGACCGCCTCGCCCTGCTGGCCGGTGAATTTCGAGACGATCATCGGGGTGAGGAAGTAGAACCAGAAGATCGCCATGATGAACGGGATGGCACGGATGAGGTTCACGAATCCCGCGGCCGGCACCGAGAGCGCCTTCCAGCGCGAAAGCCTCGCCATGGCGAGGAGGGTGCCGAAGAAGATGCCGCCCGCAAGCGCAATGGCGAAGAGCTGCAGCGACGTGATCATCCCGTCGACGAGCGATGCGCGGTAGGTCCAGATGACGCCCCAGTCGAATTCCCCCATGTCCGCGCGCCTGTCCCTTGCGCCGCCTCAGCGCCCGCTCGCCTGGGCGATGAAGCCGGGCACCGCGACTCTGCGCTCGAGCGCGCGCATGGAGAAAATCACGGTCATGGTGACGACGATGTAGATGAGGGTTGCCGCCGTGAACGCCTCGAAGGTCTTGAAGGTGTACTCCGAGATCTGGCGGCTCTGCGCCGTGAGTTCGAGCACCCCGATCGTGAGCGCGGTCGACGAGTTCTTGAAGATGGTGAGGAATTCCGAGGTCATCGGCGGTATGACGATACGGAAGGCCATGGGCAGCTTCACGTACCGGTACACCTGGGGCAGGGTGAGCCCCATGGCGAGCCCGGCGCTCGTCTGCCCCTGCGGAGCCGACTCGATGCCGGAGCGCACCTGCTCGGCCACTCGCGAGGCCGTGTACAGGCCCAGGCACAGCACCGCCGCGGTGAATTCCCAGAGGCTGAACTGCGCCGCGAACGGCAGCGTGAGCAGGTAGGGCATGTCCTGCTTGAGCCAGTCGCCCCAGGCCGTCGGGATCACCTCCGGCATCACGAAGTACCACAGGAACATCTGCACCAGGAGCGGGATGTTGCGGAAGAGCTCGACGTAGCAGGTCCCGAGGAGCCGGGCCCACGCGAGGGGGGTGGTGCGGGCCACGCCCACCACGCACCCCACGACGGAGGCGATGGCCCAGGCGCACAGCGACACGGCCATCGTCCAGAAGAGGCCCGAGGCGAGCCATCCCAGGTAGGTCTTTCCTCCCGACGGCGCCTGCTCGAGGAATACGTTCCAGTCCACCGCGCTCCTTCCCAGCGTCGAAAGAAGGAGGCGGTTCCCCGCCCCCCAATGGCGCCCCGCCGCTACTCCGGCAGGGCCTGCAGCACGATGGCCGCCTTCAGCAGCGGGCTCATCGGCACGCCCATGGTCTCGCCGGACGGGAGCTTGTCGAGGAACCACTTGTTGTAGATCTTGTTCAGGTCGCCGCTCGACATGAGCCTGCCCACGGCGCGGCGGATCACCAGGCCGAAGTCCTCGTCTGCCTTGCGGTACATCATTCCGTACGGGTCGTAGGAAAGGTAGTCGCCGACGACCTCGTAGTCCTTCGGGCTCTTGGACTTCGCGATCAGACCGTAGAGCAGGATGTCGTCCATCGAGAAGGCCACGGCGCGGCCGGACTCGACCGTGAGGAAGGACTCGCCGTGGTCCTTCGCGTTGAGGAAGCGGATGTTCAGGTTCTCCTTGTCGGAGAGCGCCTTGATGATCCGCTCGTTGGTCGTGCCCTGGGTAACCACCACGGTCTTGTTCTTCAGGTCCCTGTAGGACTTCACCTTCGCCGACTTCTTGACCAGGAGCTTCGTTCCCGTGATGAAGGTGATGGGCGCGTAGCCGACCTGCTTCTGCCGCGTGAGCGTGTTGGTGGTCGATCCGCACTCGATGTCGATCGTGCCGTTGGTCATGAGCGGGATGCGGGTCTGGGGCGTGACGGGGTTGTACTTGACCGCGAGCTCGGCCATGCCGAGTTCCTTCTTGACCTCCTCGACGATCGCGGCGCAGATGTCGAGCGAGTAGCCGATGGGCTGCTGCTTCTCGTTCAGGTAGGAGAAGGGGATCGAGGTCTCGCGATGGCCGATGGTGATCGTGCCGCTGTCCTTGATCTTCTTGAGCGTGCCGGTGAGATCCTGCGCGGCCGCCGGAGCCGTGGCGAGTATGGCGAGAGCCGCGACCGCGGCGAGCGAAGAGCGAATCATGGGGTTCCTCCTGGATGGAATCGGAGCGCGGGGAAGTCGGGGGAGCGTGGGTGCAACGAGGCCCTAGGATACGTCCGGCGTTCGCCGGCTGGCAAACCCGCGTCAGGTCCGGGCCTTTTCGCCGCGCAGCGAGAACTCGACCACGGACTGGGCGAGCGCCTGGCTCGCGTCGAGGAGCGGCACCGGGCAGTGGGCGCCCCGGGCCGCCAGCGGGAGCTCGGTGCACGCGAGCAGGACGAGGTCCGCGCCGCGCGCGGCCAGCGCCTTCGCGGCAGCTTCGAAAGGCGCGCGTGCGCCTTCGCGGTCTCCCGCCTTGACGCGCGCGATGGCCTCGTCGACGAGGCTTTCCTGCTCGCTGCCCGTGGGCACGATCCAGTCGAACCCGCGCCGCGCGAGACGCTCGCCGTAGAAGGCGGCGGCCAGCGTCCCCCGCGTGGCGAGGATGCCCACGCGCAGGGGCGCCACGGGGCGGCGCCGGATCGCCTCGACGGCGGCGTCGGCGATGTGCAGCAGTGGAATGCGGGCGCAGGCCGAGAGTTCCGCGGCCCAGTGATGCGCGGTGTTGCAGGCCACCACGAAAGCCTCGCAGCCTGCCGCCTCGAGCGCACGCACGCCCTCGGTCATCGCGGCCACCGGGGATTCGCCGTCGCCGAGGACCGCAGCCACGCGATCCGGCACCTGGGGCACGTTCCAGACGACGACGGGCAGGTGCTCGCAATCCCGGCCCGCGGGAGTCTCCCGGAGGATCTTCGCCTGCAGGTCGATCGCGGCGGCGGGACCCATGCCGCCGAGAATGCCGACGCGGCGGGGGCGAAAGTCGTGCGTTTCCATGACGCAATCGTAATGGCAGCGCCGCTTTTGGGGGAAAATGCCGGTTTTGGACGACGGGTTCCGTTCCCACGAGGGGCGGTTTCGCCGGCGCGTTCGCCAGACACCGACCAAGGATTCCATGTCTTCCCCTGCCCCGGACACCAAGCAAGCCATCCTCGAACCCGTCCTGCGCCTCGCGGGACAGCGCCTTTCCGGCGCCGCGGTGAAGGAGGCCCGCGATTTCCTCGCGCTCTACTACGACCAGGTCGACGCCGAGGATCTCGTCGCCCGCGCGCCCGAGGATCTCTACGGCGCGGGCATGGCGCACCTTGCGCTCTTGCGCCGTTTCGTCACGGGCAAGCCGAAGATCCGCGTCTACAACCCCCGGGAGGAGGAGCACGGCTGGACGAGCCCGCACACGGTGGTCGAGATCGTGAACGACGACATGCCGTTCCTCGTCGACTCCGTGACCATGGAGGTGAACCGGCAGGGCCATACGCTGCATCTCCTGCTGCACCCGCTCGCGACCACGGTTCGTGACGCCGCAGGGAACCTCACCTCGCTCCTGCCCGCCGCGCGCAAGGGGCGCGCGAGTCCCTCTTGCATGTCGAGGTAGACCGGGAGAGCGATCCGGCGCGCCTGAAGGCGCTCGCCGACGGGCTCCTCGCCGTGCTGACCGACGTGCGCGCAGCCGTCGAGGACTGGAAACCCATGCGCGAGGCCATGGGCGCCATCGTGGCCGAGATCGCCAAGCCTCCCCGGGGGCTCGATCCCGCGGAGGTCGAGGAGGCGCGCGCATTCCTCTCCTGGCTGCTCGACGACAGTTTCACCTTCATCGGCTACCGCGAGTACACGCTTTCGTCGTCCGACGGGGAGGACGTCCTGAGCATCGTGCCCAGTTCCGGCCTCGGCGTGCTGCGCGAGCCCCGCGAGGGCGGCGTCTCTCCGAGCTTTCGAGACCTTCCCGCCGCCATCCGCGCGCTGGCCCGCGAGCCGCGCCTGCTCGTGCTCACGAAGGCCAATTCGCGCGCGACGGTGCACCGGCCCGGATACCTGGACTACATCGGCGTGAAGCGGTTCGACGCCTCGGGCCGGGTGACGGGAGAGCGGCGCTTCGTGGGCCTGTACACCACCGCCGCCTATCATGCGGACCCGCGCGACATTCCGTTGCTGCGCAGCAAGGTGGCGCGCGTGCTGGACCGCGCCGGCTTCCCCGAGGCGAGCCACGGCTACAAGAACCTCCTCTCGATGCTGCAGGCCTACCCGCACGACGAGCTGATCCAGGTGGACGAGGCCACGCTCGCCGAGATCGCGATGGGTGTGCTGCGCCTGGGAGACCGCCGGCGCACGCGCCTCTTCCTGCGCCGGGACCTCTACGGGCGCTTCTTCTCGTGCCTGATCTACCTTCCCGCGAGAACTTCAACACCGACGTGCGCGTGAAGATCCAGGAGATCCTCAAGCGCCGCCTGGAGGGGATGAGCGCCGAGTACACGGTGCAGCTCACCGACGCGGTGCTCGCCCGCATCCACATGCTGGTGCGGACTTCGCCCAAGGGCGAGCCGCGGGTGGAGGCGCACGCGATCGAGGCCGAGATCGTGCAGGCCACGCGCCGCTGGGAGGACGACCTGAAGCTCGCCCTCACGGACGCGATGGGCGAGGAGCGCGCGGTCGCCCTCGGCCGCCGCTACGGCGAGGCCTTCCCTGCGGGCTACCGCGAGGCGCTTTCCCCGCGCGCGGCGGTGCGCGACATCGCGGTCGTGGAAACGCTCACCGAGGCCAGTCCCTTCGCGGTAAGCCTCTACCGCCCCGTGGAGGCCGACGCGCGAACGCTCAGGTTGCGCGCCTATCGCCTCGGGTCGCGGATGCCCCTGTCGGCGAGCCTGCCCATCCTGGAGAACATGGGCCTGGAGGCGATGGACGAGGACGGCTGGGAGATCGAGCGCGCCGACCGCGCACCGGTTTTCCTGCACGACTTCGGCCTGCGCAGCGCCTTCGACATCCCCGACGTCGAGACGATCAAGGCCGTCACCGAGGAGGCGATCGTGCGCATCGGGCGAGGCGAGATCGAGAACGACGCCTTCAACCGGCTCACGCCCGGCGCCGCACTCGCGCCCGACGACGTCGTGCTGCTGCGCGCCTACGCCAAGTACCTGAAACAGGCGGGGTTCCCCTTCAGCCAGGCCTACGTGGCGCAGACGCTCGCCGCGCATCCTTCGATCGTCGCGAAGCTGGTGGCGATATTCCGGGCCCGGTTCGACCCGGCGGCCGCGGGAGACCGCGAGGCGTCGCAGCAGGCCCTGCACGAGGAGGTGAAGGCGGCGCTGAACGACGTGGCCATCCTCGACGAAGACCGCATCCTGCGGCGCTTCCTGTACGCGATCCGGGCCACGGTGCGGACCAACCACTGGGTCCAGGGCGCGGGCGGGCGGCGCAAGTCCTACCTGTCGTTCAAGCTCGAGTCGGCCAAGGTGCCGGAGCTTCCCGAGCCGTGGCCGCTCTTCGAGATCTTCGTGTACTCGCCGCGTTTCGAGGCGATCCACCTGCGCGGCGGCAAGGTCGCCCGCGGGGGGCTTCGCTGGTCCGACCGGCCCGAGGACTTCCGAACGGAAGTGCTGGGACTCATGAAGGCGCAGATGGTGAAGAACGCCGTCATCGTGCCGGTGGGGTCGAAGGGCGGTTTCGTGCTCAAGGCCGCGCCGCCGCCGTCGGACCGGGAGGCCTACCTGCAGGAGGGGATCGCCTGCTACCAGGATTTCCTGCGCGGGCTGCTCGACTTGACCGACAACCTGAAGGGCGCCGAAGTGGTGCCGGCCCGGGGCGTGGTGCGCCACGACCCGGACGATGCCTATCTCGTCGTGGCCGCGGACAAGGGCACCGCGTCCTTTTCCGACTACGCCAACGCGGTGAGCGCGGAGTACGGCCACTGGCTCGGCGACGCCTTCGCCTCCGGCGGCAGCGTCGGCTACGACCACAAGAAGATGGGCATCACCGCGCGCGGCGCCTGGGAGAGCGTGAAGCGCCACTTCCGCGAGATGGGCATCGACACCCAGTCGCAGGACTTCGCGGTGGCGGGCATCGGCGACATGTCGGGTGACGTGTTCGGAAACGGCATGCTCCTGTCGCGGCACATCCTGCTCGTGGCGGCGTTCGACCACCGGCACATCGTCCTCGACCCCGACCCCGACGCGGAAAAGAGCTTCCGGGAACGCGAGCGCCTCTTCGCGCTGCCGCGCTCGTCGTGGGAGGACTACGACAAATCGCTCCTGTCGAAGGGCGGCGGCATTTTCCCGCGCACGGCCAAGTCGATCGCGATCTCGCCCGAGGCGCGCCGGGTGCTGGGCATCCAGGACGCGGCGCTCGCGCCGGTCGAGCTCATGCGCGCGATCCTCAAGGCGCCCGTGGATCTCCTCTACAACGGCGGCATCGGCACCTACGTGAAGGCCCGCCGCCAGACCAATGCCGACGCGGGCGACCGCGCCAACGATGCCATCCGCGTGAGCGGCGCGGACCTGCGCTGCAAGGTGGTGGGAGAGGGCGGCAACCTCGGCTTCACGCAGCTCGGGCGCGTGGAGTATGCGCGCGCCGGCGGGCGCATCTGCACCGACGCGATAGACAATTCCGCGGGCGTGGACTGCTCCGACCACGAGGTGAACATCAAGATCCTGCTGGGTCTCGTCGTCGCCGAGGGCGAGCTGACCGAGCGACAGAGGAACACCATCCTCGCCGGGATGACCGACGAGGTCGGGCGCCTCGTGCTGGAGGACAACTACTTCCAGACGCAATCGCTTTCGGTCTCGGGCGTACGCGGCGAGAAGCTGCTGGATGCGCAGGCGTCGTTCATGCGCGCCCTGGAGAAGGCCGGGCGGCTCAACCGCGCCGTGGAATTCCTGCCCTCGGAGGACGAGATCGCCGAGCGCCGCGCCCAGCGCGCGGGGCTCACGTCGCCCGAGCGGGCGGTGCTCCTGGCGTACTCGAAGATGGTCCTGTTCGACGATCTCGTGAAGGGCACGCTCATCGACGACGAGTACGTCGCGCGCGCCCTCGTCGGCTACTTCCCCGCCGAGCTCTCCAAGCGCTTCGCCGCGGTGATGCCGCGCCACCCCCTGAAGCGCGAGATCATCGCGACGGTGGTGGCCAACGCGATGATCAACCGTACCGGGTCGGTCTTCGTGCACCGCATGCGCGAGGAGACCGGCGCCACCTCCGAGGAGGTGGCGCGCGCCTTCGTCCTCGTGCGCGACATCTACGACTTCCCGGCACTGTGGGCGGCGATCGACGCGCTGGACAACAGCGTGAGCGCGGACACCCAGGCCGAGATGCTGATCGAGGCCGGGCGCCTCGTGTTGAAGGCCGCGCTCTGGTTCCTGCGCCGTCGCCGCGAGGTGCTCCCCATCGCGGAGGTTCTCGAAATATTCCGGCCGAGCATCGCCGCCTTCCGGGCGCAACTCCCGGCGATGCTTCCGGCCGCCGAGCGCGAGATTCTCGAGACCGCGGCCGCGCGGCTCGTCGCCCGGGGTGCGCCGCAGGAGCTCGCGCGCGACATGGCCGCGCTCGACCCCTTGTACGCGATGCTCGACACCACGGAAGTCGCCCGGGAAACGGGGCGGCCCCTGGAGGCTGTCGCGCGCCTGTACTTCGCGCTGGCCGGGGAGCTGGACATCCGCTGGTTCGCCGAGCGCATCACGGCCCTGCCCACGGACACCTCGTGGCAGGCGCTCGCGCGCAATGCGATGCGCGACGACCTGTCGAGCCAGCTGCGCGCGCTCACGGCCGCCGTCGCGAGGCTTTCGCCCGATGTCGCGGATCCGGCCGCGATGATCGCCGCGTGGAAGGAGCGCAGCGCCCAGCCGGTCGCGAGGCTCATGGCCATGCGCGAGGAGCTGAAGCTCGCGGGTTCGCTCGATCTCGCCGTGCTCTCCGTCGTCCTGAGGGAATTGCGCGGCCTTGCCTGATCCCGACGAGAATTCGCCCGGGCGGTGGCGGCTCGCCGCCGCCCTCGGCGTCACCCAGGTCGTGTCCTGGGGAAGCGTCTATTACGCGTTCGCGGTAGTGATGGAATCGGTGCAACGGGAGCTGGGCGCCTCGGCGGGGGTCACGGTGGGAGCGTATTCGGTGGCGCTCCTCGTGTCGGGGCTCCTTGCCGCTCCCGTCGGCCGGCACATCGACCGCCACGGCGCGCGGCGCGCGATGACGGCGGGCTCGGTCGGCGCGGCGCTGCTGCTGGCGCTTTTCTCGCAGGTCACCACGGCGCCCGCTCTCTACGCCGTGTGGGCCGGGCTCGGCGTGGTGATGGGCCTCACGCTCTACGAGCCGGCTTTCGCGAGCCTCGCCCTGGTGTACCGCACCGACCTGCGCAAGGCGATCACCTACGTGACACTCGCCGGCGGGTTCGCGAGCACGGTGTTCTGGCCGCTCACGCAGTGGCTGGCGACCGCGCTGGGATGGCGCGAGGCGATGCTGGTCCTCGCCGCGATCAACCTCGTCGTCTGCGTTCCCCTGCACGCGCGTTACCTGCCGGCACGGGGGCGCCCGGCGGGCGGTCCTCCCGGCGCGGCCGACGATGCCCCGGGTCGGGCAAGGCTCGTCGCCGACCGGCGGTTCCGCTGGCTCGCGCTCGCCTTCCCGCTGAACATGCTCGCCTTCGCAGCCATGGGGCTTCACCTGCTCGCGATGCTCAAGGAGCAGGGGTTCACGCCGGAGAAGGCCGCGCTCCTGGCCGCGCTGGTCGGGCCCATGCAGGTGGCGGGGCGGATCGCGTAGTTCACCTTTGCACATCGGGTGAGCCCGGCGAAGGTCGGCGAGATCGCGCTCTTCGTATTCCCCGTGTCCCTGGCGATACTCGCCTTTGCCGGGGGCGGCACCTGGAGCGTCGTCGCGTTCGCGGTCCTCTACGGCGCGAGCAACGGCGTGATGACCATCGTGCGGGGCACGGTGCCCGCGGAAATCTGGGGGCACGAAGGCTACGGCGGGCTCACCGGGCTCATGGCCACGCCGGTCCTCCTCGCACGGGCCGCGGGCCCGCTGGCCGCCGCGGGCGTCCTGATGCTGGCGGGAGGCTACCGCGCCGTCACGCTCGCGCTCGCGGCCGTGGGCGTCGTCTCGTGGATTGCCTTCACGCTGGCCGTGCGTCCCGCTCGACGATGAGGGCCGCCACCACGCGCCGGCCCTCGCCCAGCAGGATGTTGTAGGTGCGGCAGGCGGCGCGGGTGTCCATCACCTCGACGCCGACGCCGGCCCGGTGGAGCGGGGCGAGCACGGCGGGTGACGGGAAGCCGAATCGCGCCCCGGTCCCCAGCAGCACGATCTCCGGCCGCATTCCGGCGATGGCGTCCAGGTCCCCTTCCGTGAGGGCTTCGAGAGAGCCGTGCGACCAGCCCGGGAGCAATGCGTCGGCGCCGACCGCGACATTGGCGTGGTGGCGGGAGCCGTTCACGTCCACGTAGCCGTCGCCGTAGCCGGTGAAGCGGTTGGCTCCCTCGACGGTTTCGATCGCGATCTTCATGCCCGGCATTGTCGCATTCGCCCGGCCGTCTCCGCGGGGAGTGTTCCGGTGGCGGCTCTCCGTCTATGATGTGCGCGCATCGAACCCGTTGGCCCGCCGTCAAACGCAGCAGATTCCCGGGAGAACCCCCGATGTCCTCTTACGGTGCTTGGCGCGGAATGCCGCGCGCTCTGGCCGCCATGGTCGCGCTCGCGACGAGCGTTTCGGTGCTCTCCGCGGATCATGCGGAATCCCCCGGCGCCGACGCGGATCCCTCGGCCGATCTTGCCGACATCTTCATTTTCCCGTCTCCGCAGGCGTCCTCGCGAACGATCGCGGCGATCACCTTCGGTGGTCGTGCCGCGCCGCGCTCGCGCATCGACGGCGACCTCGCTTGCGACCCCAATGTCCTCTACACATTGCACATCGACCGCGAGCAAGCCGCGAACGGCTTCGACAACGTCGCCGACGTGCAAGTCCATGCCCGCTTCGGCCGCAACGGCAAGGGCGAGTGCGGCGTGCAGCTCGAGAACGTCCCCGGAAACGGCGCGACGGTGTCGGGCCCCGTCGAGACGGTCTTCGAATCGCCCGCGGGACTCAAGGTGTTCGCGGGGGTGCGCAACGACCCCTTCTTCTTCGATGGCGAAGGCTTCGCGGCCCTCGTCGCCTCGTTCGCGGCCCCGGGCCAGAGCGGGGACCTGGTGGGCGCCTTCCGGCTCGGCGGCGGCCAGCCCCGGCGCGACTCCTTCGCGAACCGCAACGTCTCGGCCATCGTGTTCGAGATGGACAACGCGGCCATGGCGCCGCCGAGCGGCTCCTTCCGGCCGCGGGTGCGCGTCTGGGCCACGACCTCCCGGATCGCGGGGTAGGCCCATGACCCGCTTCCCCTTGGCCACGCTTCGCCCCGCGCTCGTCCTCCTCCTCGCGGCCACGCTCGCCGCCTGCAGCAGCAGCAACCAGCCGAGCAGCAGCGGCGGTTACGCCTTCCGGTCCGATGCCCCCCGATCGCTATGTGCGGGTGGACCGGACGGGCCAACCGGCGGTGGCCACGGCGCTGCTGTCGCGCGATCCGGCGATCCCGCCCCTGGGCCCGACGGGCCTGCCGCTCAACCCGGGCAACGCGGCCAACGCGTTCAACAACCAGCGCGATGCGCTCAATCGCGGCGACCCGGCGAACGACGCCCGGGATTTCGCGGGGCTCTTCACCGTGGGCCCGCAGTCGAATACGCTGCGCAACATCCACTACGAGGTCGGTCCCGCCTTGCGCGCGCTGGGGCTCACGCCATGCTCCGTGGAAACGGTGACGCCGCCGGCCATCGACGCGGAAGTGGACATCTCGCAGTGCGTCCCGCAGGTGGCGCCGGTGGTGCTGCCGGACGTGATCACCCACGACCTGGACGCCGCGCCGGGTTGGCCGAACGGGCGCGGTTATGACGATCCGGTGGTCGACCGGCTCCTGGCCGCGGCCCTGTTGCGGATTTCCGGTCCGGGCGCGCCGCACACGCTCTTCGCCATTACCGGGGCCATCAATCCGCCCCGCGACGAATCCGGAACCGTGCTGCCGCCCGTCTTTCCGCACCTTCGGGATCGCTATCTTTGAGGGGTGGCGCAGTCGCACCGGGCCTCGCGCTGGGCCTCGTGGTCCTGGGCGCGATGTCCGGATGCGATGGCGGCAGCGGCAGCGCCTTGCAGGCGAGCCCCGCGGCCGCGGCGCGAGCGACCGGCTATGAAACGGCAAGGGCGGGCCTGGACGAGGCGATCGCGCGCGGCCTTGCGCTCGCCTCCGAGCGCCCCGACGACGGACTGCTTCCGCTCGAGGTCGTTTCGCTCTACGTGGAGCGCGCACGGCTCACCGGGGACTACGGGGATTTCGGCAGGGCCCAGGCGCTGCTCGACACCCGCTCCGTCGCCGCACCGACGGCGGCCCTGTGCCTCGCCCTGGCGCGCCTGCACGTAACGCTGCACCGCTTGCGCCAGGCGGGCGACGCACTGGTGGCCTGCCCGCCCGGGACCGACTCCACGGAAATCGCCGCGATGCGCGCCGACGTCGCGATGCACTCGGGGCGCTACCGCGAGGCCGAGACCGTCTACCGCGCCCTCCTGAACGCGTTTGGCACCCCGCAGCAATTCGTCCGGCTCGCGCTCCTGCGCAACCGGACGGGATCGCCCGCGGAGGCCGCAGCCCTCCTCGAGGCGGCCGAGAAGCGCTATCACGGCGGATCGCCCACGATGCAGGCTTGGCTCAAGCTCCAGCGCGGCCTGGTCGCCCTGGACCGCGGCCGCCTCGACGAAGCGCTGGCCCTGTACCGGCTCGCCGCCGACGCGCTGCCCGGCTGGTGGCTCGTCGACGAGCACATCGCGGAGGCGCTCGAACTGCAGGGCGACGCCCGGGCGGCGAAGGCGCTGTACGCGAAAGTGCTGGAGAGGATGCGGGCGCCGGCGATCCTGGATGCGCTCGCGCAGCTCGAGCGCCGGGAGGGCCGTGCGGAGCCATCCGAGGCGCTCGTGCGCGAGGCGCGCGCGCTCCACGACAAACGCCTGGCGCAGTTTCCGGAAGCCGCGGCGGGCCATGTCCTCGACCATTTCCTGCGGGACGGAAAGGAGACGCCGCGCGCGCTCGCCCTCGCCCGGGAGAACTTCGCGGCGCGACCCGGCGGAGACGCCGCCCAGGCGCTGGCGAAGGCCTGGCTGCGCGCCGGCAAGCCCGAGCGCGCGGCCTCGCTCGTCGAGGCGCAGCTTGCGCAAGGCTGGGATACGGCCGAGTCGTACTGGCTGCTCTCCGAGGCGTACGCGCGTCTCGGGAGAAAGAGCCTGGCCGCAACCGCGCGCGACCGGGCGCTCGGCCGCAATCCCTTGAGCGAACGGATGTACGCGTTGCCTCCTCCGGGCCCCTGAGCCCGCGGCTTCGCTCCCGCGCCGGCCCGCTTCGCGCCTGCCGCCCGGTTTGCCCCGAAGGCGAGGGGACCGCTAGAATTGACCTCTTTTGCAGCGCAGCAACCCCGCGCGCGAGCACGAACACCGCCCCTCGGACAACCCATGTCGCCGGAATTCTCCCGCATCAAGCGCCTGCCGCCCTACGTCTTCAACATCACCAACGAGCTGAAGATGGCCGCCCGCCGGGCGGGGGAGGACGTGATCGACCTCTCCATGGGCAACCCCGATGGGGCCACGCCCCGGCACATCGTCGACAAGCTGGTGGAAGTGGCCCAGCGCGAGGACACCCACGGCTATTCGATGTCGAAGGGCATCCAGCGGCTGCGGCGCGCCATCTGCCAGTGGTACCAGCGCCGGTGGGGCGTGGAATTCGATCCCGAGAGCGAGGCCATCGTCACCATCGGCTCGAAGGAGGGCCTCGCGCACCTGATGCTCGCCACGCTCGACCGGGGCGACACGGTGCTCGTGCCCAACCCCAGCTACCCCATCCACATCTACGGGGCCATCATCGCCGGCGCGGACATCCGCTCCGTGCGCATGGCGCCCGGGGTCGATTTCATCGCCGAGCTCGAGCGCGCCATCGGGGAACTCTTCCCGAAGCCGAAGATGCTCATCATCGGCTTTCCCTCGAACCCGACCGCGCAGTGCGTGGAGCTCGACTTCTTCGAGAAGGTGGTCGCCCTGGCGCGGGCCCACGACATCCTCGTCGTGCACGACCTCGCCTACGCCGACATCACCTTCGATGGCTGGAAGGCGCCCTCGATCATGCAGGTGCCAGGCGCGAGGGATGTCGCGGTGGAGTTCTTCACGATGTCGAAGAGCTACAACATGGCGGGCTGGCGCGTGGGCTTCATGGTCGGCAACAAGGACCTGGTCTACGCGCTCGCGCGCATCAAGAGCTATCACGACTACGGCACCTTCACGCCCATCCAGGTCGCGGCGATCTCCGCGCTGGAAGGCCCGCAGGACTGCGTCGAGGAGATCCGCCGCAAGTACCAGAGCCGCCGTGACGTGATGGTGAAGGGCCTGCACGAGGCCGGCTGGATGGTCGACAACCCGAAGGCCTCCATGTACGTGTGGGCGAAGATCCCCGAGCGCTACGCCAGGTCGGGCTCGATCGAGTTCGCGAAGAAGCTCCTGCAGGACGCGAAGGTCGCCGTGTCGCCCGGCATAGGCTTCGGCGACTACGGCGACGATCACGTGCGCATCGCCCTGATCGAGAACGAGGCGCGCACGCGGCAGGCGGTGCGCGGCATCAAGGAGATGCTGCGCAAGGATGGCGCGGCATGAACGTGCTGGCCGTCACCGACGCGCAGGGTGCGGTCACCGACCCGGAACTGCTCGCCGCCGCCGAGACGGTGCACCGCCAGCTGCGCCCGCAACTGCCCGCGGACTATGCCGGGCGCATGCGGGAGGTCTTCGCGAGCGGCGCGGAGATGGCGGTCGCCGTCGTCTCCGGCCGGGTGCTGGGCGTGTGCGTCTTCCGGGTGATCGAGAAGACCTTCAGCGGGCGCGAGATCTACTGCGACGACCTCGTGACCGACGAGGCGAGCCGCTCCCGGGGCGCGGGCAAGGCGATGATCGCCTACCTGGAGCGGATCGGGCGCGAGCGTCGCTGCGACGTGGTGGCCCTCGATTCCGGCACCCAGCGCCAGCAGGCCCACAAGTTCTACTTCCGCGAGGGCCTCGTGGTCGCGGCCTTCCATTTCACCAAGCGCATGCCCGGGGATTCCGCCTCCGGAGGGAGCGACTGACATGAAACCGATGCGCGTGGGCCTGCTGGGGCTCGGAACCGTCGGCGGCGGAACCGTCGAGGTGTTGCGGCGCAACCGCGAGGAGATCGCGCGCCGGGCCGGCCGCGAGATCGTGGTGGTGATGGCCTCGGCCCGCGATCTCGCCAAGGCCCGTCCCGTCGGCGTCGAGGGCATTTCGCTCGTGGCCGACCCGGCGGCGATCGTCTCGCACCCCGACATCGAGATCGTGGTGGAGCTGATCGGCGGCGAAACCCGCGCCCGCGAGCTGGTGATGGCAGCGATCGCCAGCGGCAAGCACGTGGTCACGGCCAACAAGGCGCTCCTCGCGAAGCACGGCAACGAGCTCTTCGCGGCCGCCCATGCCCAGGGGGTGATGGTCGCCTTCGAGGCCGCGGTCGCGGGAGGCGTGCCCATCATCAAGGCGATCCGCGAGGGGCTCACCGCCAACCGCATCGAGTGGCTCGCCGGGATCATCAATGGAACCTGCAACTACATCCTCTCTGAGATGCGCGACAAGGGGCTGCCCTTCGACGTGGTGCTCGCCGAGGCGCAGCGCCTGGGCTACGCGGAGGCCGATCCCTCCTTCGACATCGACGGCATCGATGCCGCGCACAAGCTCACGATCCTCTCGGCCATCGCCTTCGGCATCCCGATGCAGTTCGACCGCGCCTGCATCGAGGGCATCGGCAAGCTCACCGCGGCGGACATCAAGTACGCGGAAGGCCTGGGCTACCGCATCAAGCTGCTCGGCATCTCGCGGCGCACGCCGGGCGGCATCGAGCTCCGGGTGCATCCGACGCTCGTCCCGGCGCGCCGGCTGATCGCCAACGTCGAGGGCGTCATGAACGCGATCCTCGTCAAGGGCGACGCGGTGGGACCCACGCTCTACTACGGGCGCGGCGCGGGTGCGGAGGCGACGGCAAGCGCCGTGGTGGCCGACCTGGTGGACGTCACGCGCATGGCCACCGCGGACCCCGAGCACCGCGTCCCGCACCTCGCCTTCCAGCCCGACCGGCTCTCCGCCATCCCGATCCTGCCGATGGAGGAAGTGGAGACCGCCTGTTACCTGCGCCTGCGCGCGCTCGACCGCCCCGGCGTGCTCGCGGACGTGACGCGCATCTGCGCCGACCGTGGCATATCCATCGACGCCATCTTCCAGAAGGAGGCGGGCGAGGGCGAGGAGCAGGTCGACGTGGTGATCCTCACCCACCGCACGCGGGAGAAGGACGTCAACGCCGCGATCCGCGCCATCGAGTCGCTCGCGACGATTGCGTCGCCGGTCATCCGCATCCGGCTCGAAGAGTTGCTGTGAAGTACCTGAGCACCCGTGGCCACGCGCAGGGCGCCGGCTTCACCGACATCCTGCTCGAGGGCCTCGCGTCCGACGGCGGGCTCGCGGTCCCGGAGCAGTGGCCGAGGATCACCGCCCCCAAGCTCGCGGCGATGCGCGACCTCGCCTATCCGCAGCTCGCCTTCGAGGTGATCCGCTTCTTCGCCGACGATTTTCCGGGAGCGGAACTGAAGGCGATCGCCGCGCGTACCTACACGAAGGAGGTGTTCGGCACCCCCGAGATCACGCCGCTCGCGACCCTCGAGGATAACTTCCACCTGCTCGCCTGCGCCAACGGCCCGACGCTCGCGTTCAAGGACATCGCGATGCAGCTCCTCGGAAACCTCTTCGAGAGCGTGCTCGCCCGCCAGGGCCGGGAGCTCAACGTCCTGGGAGCCACGAGCGGCGACACGGGCTCGTCCGCGGAGCACGCGCTCAAGGGCAAGCGCGGCGTGAAGGTCTTCATGCTCTCGCCGCAGGGGCGCATGAGCCCGTTCCAGCGCGCGCAGATGTACGGCCTGCCCGACGCCAACATCTTCAACGTCGCGATCGAGGGGGTGTTCGACGATTGCCAGGACCTCGTGAAGGCCGTGAACGCGGATGCGCGCTTCAAGGCCGAGCGCAGCCTGGGCGCGGTGAACTCCATCAACTGGGCCAGGGTCGTCGCACAGGTCGTCTACTACTTCAAGGGCTACTTCGCGGCGACGCGCTCGAACGACGAGCCGGCGAGCTTCGCCGTTCCCTCGGGCAACTTCGGCAACATCTTCGCGGGCCACGTGGCCAGGCGCATGGGGCTTCCCATCCGCCGACTGGTGCTCGCCACCAACGAGAACGACGTGCTGGACGAGTTCTTCCGCACCGGCGCTACCGCCCGAGGAAGACCGCGGAGACGCACGCCACCTCGAGCCCCTCGATGGACATCTCCAAGGCTTCCAACTTCGAGCGCTTCGTCTGGGACATGGTGGATCAGGACGGGGAGAAGGTCGCCTGGCTCTGGCGGCAGCTCGAGGAGAAGGGCGGTTTCGACCTCTCCACGGACCGCGCGTGGGAGAAGATCGAGGAGGACTCCGGCTTCGCCTCCGGCCGCAGCCTGCACGCCGACCGCATCGCCACCATCCGCCAGGTGAAGAAGGACTACGGGGTGGTGATCGACCCGCACACCGCGGACGGGGTGCGCATCGGCATGCGCCTGCGCGACCGCGGCACGCCGATGATCTGCGTGGAGACCGCGCTGCCGGCCAAGTTCGAGGCGACGATCGTGGAGGCGCTCGGAGAGGCGCCGGCGCGGCCCGCGGGCTTCGAGGGCATCGAGGACCTACCCCAGCGCTGCGACGTCCTGGGCGTGGACGCCGAGGCGCTCAAGGCCTACATCGTCGCACGCACCTGAAGGCGTTCGCGGGCCGGCTTTCGCGAAACGCGAGCCCGGCCGCGCCCGCCAGCGCCCCCGCGTAGGCGGGGAACAAGGATGGTCGCTTCTCAAGGAGGGTATCCCGCGGTCTCCTGCGTGGCGGCGGCCGGCGCGAGCGTGCAGATGGAAACGGGATTGGCGAAGACCTGCCTCGTGATGGGCTTCGACTGGGAAACACCGTTCACGTTGTAGGTGAACGTGCCGTTGTTGCCGTCGGTGAACGCGAGCGTTCCCGTCCCGACCTGGGTCACGGTGACTGCCGAGGGACTGAAGGGCACGGCGTTGAATGCAGGCCCCGTGGTCCGGTAGATCGCCCCCGCATAGGTGTTCGGGGCGCTGCGGCGCGCGTCCGACATCACCAGCCACATTCCGGAACCGTCGGCGCCGTAGGTGAACCAGGTGACGAAGAGGATGTCGGCCTGCTGCACGAAATTCACACCCCAGCCCGATTCGCTGCCCGCCGGCGAGCGCCACCACAGTCCCTGCACATTGAAATCCGCCGCGAGCGGGACGGTCCCCCGTCGCATCGAGGAAGTTGCGCGGGCTGTTGGTGGCCGTGGTTCCGTTTCTGCTGAGCGAACGCCCGTCGGTCGGCAGCGCCGGGTAGACCCAGAGGTCGGAACCCTCGCCGAAGTTGATCGTGCCGCCCCCGGAATTCAGGAAACCGTCGGGTACGACATAGTCGGGCGCGACCAGCCCCAGGGCGGCGAAGCTCGCCGTGCCCACGAGGAAACGGTGCCCTGCGGAGTCCCCCGGCAGGTCGGCGCCGAAAGTGAACGACCGCGTGGGATTGGGGCCGCCCGATGCGGTCAGGGTATGCCCCGCGAGGAACTGCTGTCCGCCGGCCAGGGCGAGGAATTCGACGTACTGCACCTTGCCGTCGGGCGAAGTGAACAGCTCGTCTATGGCCCACAGGTGGAAGATAGCCCGGGCGGGAAGGGAGACCGCCAGCACGAGCCAGACGAAGGCGATTCGGACAAGGGAGCGGCGCATGGGAACCTCCTCGGCAGTACGGGGCGAAACCCCGCGTGCCGGGTGAACACCCCGGGCAGCCGATTATTCCCCGCCGGCTAGTCCTCGAAGCGCTCCCGCGGCGGGCGCCCGTCGTAGACGTGGTTCCTGCGCCGCTGCAGCCACGCATCGCGCGTGAAGTTGTAAGGGTCCAGCGCCGCCGCGTCGAGGATCTTCTCCACCTTGAGGAGCCCGGCGCGGCCCTGCACGGCGTTGAGCGCGTAGAGCCCGCCCCGCAGCGCGGTGCTGTCGATGCGCCCGTTGTAGTAGAGGCTCGGGTCCACGAATCGCGCCGGGGCATCGCGCAGCGTCGACGGCCCCATCAGCGGGATCACGAAGTAGGGTCCCGGCGGCACGCCCCACCACCCCAGGGTCTGGCCGAAGTCCTCGTCGTGCCGCTCCAGCCCCATGGGTGTAGCCACGTCCCAGAGGCCGGCGATGCCCACGACGGTATTGACCGCGAACCGGCCGAGATCGGAGGCGCCGTTGGCGAGCTTGCCCTGCAGGAGATTGTTCAGGCCCGTGCCCACGTCGGACAGGTTGGAGAAGAAGTTGGTCACGCCTTCCTGCACGAAGCCCGGCGTCCCGGATTGGTACGTCCGGGCAACGGGCTTGAGCACGGCGCCATCGATCGCGTCGTTCACGGCGTGCATCCGGCGGTTGTACCCCTCCCAGGGATCGTCGGGATTGCCGCCTCCGGAAACCGTTGCGCAGCCGGTGGAAAGGGCCAGGACGGCCAGGGCGAGGAGGTTTTTCATGGGGCTCCGGAGTGCAGGACGCGCAGCGACAGGTCCACCGCTTTCACGTCCTTGGTGAGGGATCCTACGGAGATGCGGTGAACGCCGGTTTCGGCGATCTCGCGCACCGTGGCGAATTCGACGCCTCCGGAGGCCTCGAGTTCCGCGCGATCGCCGGCGATTTCCACCGCCTCGCGCATGCGGGGAAGGGTGAAGTTGTCGAGCAGGACGAGCCTCGCGCCGGCATCGAGCGCCTCCCGCAGCTGCGCGATCGTCTCCACTTCCACCTGCACCATCGCGCCGGGGGTGGCCGCGTGGAGCGCGGCGAGGACCGCGGCCCGCACGCCGCCGGCCGCGGCGATGTGGTTTTCCTTGAGGAGGATGCCGTCGTAGAGGCCCATGCGGTGGTTCGTCCCGCCGCCGACGCGCACCGCGTACTTCTGGGCGACGCGAAGCCCGGGCAGGGTCTTGCGGGTATCGAGGATCTTCGCCCGCGTCCCGGCCACGAGTTTCACGTAGGTGCGCGTGCGCGTGGCCACCGCGGACAGGAGCTGGACGAAATTGATCGCGGTGCGCTCGGCCGTGAGCAGTCCCCGGGCGTCGCATTCCACCTCGCACAGGGAGGTGCCGGCCACCACCTCGTCGCCGTCCGCGTGGTGCCAGAAGATCTCGGCCTCGGGATCGAGCGCCTCCACCGTGCGGTCGAACCATGCCCTTCCGCAGAGGACCGCATCCTGGCGGGTCAAAAGTCGCGCGCGCACTATCCTGCCTTCGGGCAACAGGGCCGCCGTGAGGTCGCCGGTGCCGACGTCCTCGGCCAGGGCACCGCGTACGTCGGCGGTGATCGCTTCTTCGAGGGCGTGGAAGGAATCGGGCATGGAGGCTGCAAACAGGCTTGAAACGAACCGGAAATGCCCCATTTCGGGGGTGAACCTGCGAATTTCCGGGAATTCCCGAGAAAATTCGTTGGAAAAAGGATACCACCGATGCGCATCGACAAGCTGACCACCAAGTTCCAGCAGGCGCTGGCCGACGCGCAGAGTTCAGCGCTCGCCCGCGACGCCGGCTTCATCGAGCCGCAGCACCTGCTGCTGGCACTCCTGGGCCAGGAGGACGGCGGGGCCGCGTCGATCCTGCAGCGCGCCGGTGTGAACGTGGCGTCGCTGCGCAAGGCGCTCGAGGAGTCCGTCTCCCGGGTTCCGAAGGTGGAAGGGCAGGGGGGCGACATCTCGATCTCGCGCGACCTGAACAACCTGCTGAACCTGACCGACAAGGAAGCGACCCGGCGAGGCGACCGGTACATCGCCTCCGAGCTCTTCCTGCTGGCCGCCGTCCAGGACAAGGGCGACACCGGGAGGCTCCTCAAGCAGCAGGGCGCGACGGCCGCGGCCGTCGATTCGGCGATCCAGGACGTTCGCGGCGGGCAGGGCGTGGAAAACCCGGAGGCCGAGGGCAGCCGCGAGGCGCTGAAGAAGTACACGCTCGACCTCACCGAGCGCGCGCGCCAGGGCAAGCTCGACCCCGTGATCGGCCGCGACGACGAGATCCGGCGCACCATCCAGATCCTGCAGCGGCGCACCAAGAACAATCCCGTGCTCATCGGCGAGCCCGGCGTGGGCAAGACCGCCATCGTGGAGGGACTCGCCCAGCGCATCGTGCACGGCGACGTGCCCGAGACCCTGAAGGACAAGCGGGTGCTCTCGCTCGACATGGCCGCACTGCTCGCCGGCGCCAAGTACCGCGGCGAGTTCGAGGAGCGCCTGAAGGCGGTGCTGAAGGAGATCGCCCAGGACGAGGGGCGGATCATCGTCTTCATCGACGAGTTGCACACCATGGTGGGCGCCGGCAAGGCCGAGGGCGCGATCGACGCGGGCAACATGCTGAAGCCCGCGCTCGCCCGCGGGGAAATGCACTGCGTGGGTGCGACGACGCTGGACGAGTATCGCAAGTACATCGAGCGGGACGCCGCGCTCGAGCGGCGCTTCCAGAAGGTGCTGGTCGACGAACCGAGCGTGGAATCGACCATCGCGATCCTGCGCGGTCTCCAGGAGAAGTACGAGGTCCACCACGGCGTGGACATCACCGACCCGGCGATCGTCGCCGCCGCCGAGCTCTCGCACCGCTACATCACCGACCGCTTCCTTCCGGACAAGGCGATCGACCTGATCGACGAGGCGGCCGCGCGCATCAAGATGGAGATCGACTCGAAGCCGGAATCCATGGATCGCCTGGACCGGCGCCTCATACAGCTGAAGATCGAGCGCGAGGCGGTGAAGAAGGAAAAGGACGAGGCCTCGAGGAAGCGCATGGACCTCCTGGAGTCGGAGATCGCCAGGCTCGAGAAGGAGTACGCGGATCTCGAGGAGGTCTGGAGCGCCGAGAAGCACGCGGTACACGGCGCGGCCACGATCAAGGAGGAGATCGAGAAGCTCCGGCTGGCCATGGAAGAGGCGCGCCGCAAGGGCGACTGGGCCAGGATGAGCGAGCTCCAGTACGGCAAGCTCCCGCAGCTCGAGGCGCAGCTGAAGAAAGCCGACAAGCCCGAGGGCGCCCCCCGGCCGAAGCTCCTGCGCACGGAGGTGGGCGCGGAAGAGATCGCCGAGGTGGTTTCGCGCGCGACCGGCATCCCGGTGGCGAAGATGATGCAGGGCGAGCGCGAAAAGCTCGTGCACATGGAGGAGAAGCTCCACGAGCGCGTCGTGGGCCAGGACGAGGCGGTGCGCCTCGTGGCCGACGCCATCCGGCGTTCCCGCGCGGGGCTCTCGGACCCGGACCGGCCCTACGGCTCGTTCCTGTTCCTGGGGCCCACGGGCGTGGGCAAGACCGAGCTGTGCAAGGCGTTGGCGACCTTCCTGTTCGACAGCGAGGATCACCTGATCCGCCTCGACATGAGCGAGTTCATGGAGAAGCACTCGGTCGCGCGCGCCTGATAGGCGCGCCCCCTGGCTACGTCGGTTACGAGGAAGGCGGCCACCTCACCGAGGCGGTTCGCCGCAAGCCCTATTCGGTGATCCTGCTGGACGAGATCGAGAAGGCGCACCCGGACGTCTTCAACGTGCTGCTCCAGGTGCTCGACGACGGGCGCATGACCGACGGGCAGGGCCGTACGGTGGACTTCAAGAACACCGTGATCGTGATGACCTCGAACCTCGGCAGCCAGATGATCCAGTCCATGGCCGGGAGCGACGCTTCTCTCGTGAAGATGGCGGTTCTTGCGGAGGTGAAGACGCAGTTCCGCCCCGAGTTCGTGAACCGGATCGACGAGATCGTGGTCTTCCATGCCCTCGGCGAGGAGCACATCCGCAACATCGCGAAGATCCAGCTTCGCTACCTGGTGGGGCGGCTCGCGAAGCTCGAGATCGGGCTGCAGGTCTCCGACGCGGCGCTCGAGCGCCTGGCGGAGTCGGGATTCGACCCGGTCTACGGCGCGCGCCCGCTCAAGCGCGCGATCCAGCAGGCCATCGAGAATCCGCTGTCGAAGGCGATCCTCGAGGGACGCTTCGGTCCGAAGGATTCGATCGTGGTGAACGACGGCCCGTCCGGCCTCGTCTTCGAGAAGGCCGGCGGGAAATCGAAACGGGCCGCCTGAGGCCGGCGGGCTACTTCACGAGGTCGTCGTAGGCGAGCATCACGAAGAAGCCCCAGACGAGTTCGTCGACGGTGAAGTTGCAGTGCCCGTAGCGGTCGATCTCAGCGGGAAGGTAGCGCGCGAAGAGCGAGCCGGCCAGGAAGGACTTCACCGTGTAGATCTGCTGGTGCGCAAAAGGCACCTGCTGGTCGCGCTTGGTGTGCATGGAGATGAGCGGGCGCCGGAGCGTGCCGGTCGTCTCGTAGCTCGCCGCCATCGCGGCCAGGGCGACCGGCGACGCGGCGACGCGAGGCACCTTGAGGTTCAGCGTGAAATCGTCATTGGAGCCCGTGTACCACTTGCTCCGGTTGTCGAACGGGAAGCCGCCGAGGGTCGTCGTCGCGTCGGCCAGGTTCACCACGCTGTAGCGAAGCACGTCCCTGACCGATTGCTCGACGGTTGCCTCGAAATTGCTCGCGTCGTACGGCAGGCCGGCGACCGCCGCCCAGCGATTGAGCGCGGTGCGCTTCTGCGGCGACATGACGAGGGGCTTCACGACCTGGTCGTAGTACGTGCTCCAGGTGGCCACGAGTGCGGCGTCCGGATGGAACGGGTCGCCCGGAATCACGCCGGGAAAGAAGTACTGGAACGTCGCGCGCGCGTCGCCGAAGTAATTGATCTGCATCGGGAAGCTGCCGATGGGCCCGCAGAGCGCGAGGCCCGCGGAAAAGACATTCGAGTGCTTTTCGAGGCCGAGCGTGGTGATGATCCCGCCCTCCGAGGCGCCCACGAGGTAGACCTTGTTGGGTTTTCCCTTCTTCGCGGTGTAGACGTTCACGAGATCGATCACGTCGCCCAGGCCCTGCACCACCGCGAGGCCCGTCTTGCTGTAGCTGTTCGTGGCGAACCCGAAGCCCAGGAGGTTGGCGATCTCGCTCAGGCAGACGCCCGAGATGCAGAGCTGGTCCTCCGGGATCGACACGGGAGTGCCCGCGTCCTGGAAGCCGTGCGCCCAGATCACGAGGTTGCCGTTGTACTGCGCCGCGGGCGGCATGCAGATGCGGTAGATCGAGCCGCTCGCCTGCACGCCATCGGGGTCGCAGCTCGACTGCGCGAGCGCGGGGCCAGCGAGGAAGAGCAGCAGGAATGCGGCGGTGGCTGCGCGGAATCGGGACATGGAATCCTCCGGTTTGCGGGCGGGGCGCTGGCGCCGATGCGCAATTACTAGCACAGATGGGCCGCGATGTAACGCCTCGTCCCGCCGCAGCCGCGGGCGCTGGGCGCGGGGAAGCGCGCCACGTTCATTGACGGCCCCGGTGCGCCCCGCGAGAATCGCGGGATGAAAAGCCTCTGGAACGACACCGAAGCCGCAGCGCACGCGGGCGACCTGGCACTGCGCTGCTACACCTCCCGGCTCCTCGGCCGCGACCGCAGTCTCGTCCTGCACGGCGGGGGCAACACCTCCGTGAAGCTGGTCGAGCGCAATGTCCTCGGCGTGGAAGAGGAGCTGCTCTACGTGAAGGGCAGCGGCTGGGACCTGGAGACCATCGAGGAAGCGGGCTTCGCGCCGGTGCGGCTCGCGCACCTGAGAGCCCTCGCGGGGCTTGCGTCCCTTGCCGATCCGGTGATGGTGAGCGAACTCGCGACGAACACGACGCGCGCGGGCGCGCCCGCTCCGTCCGTCGAGGCGATCCTGCATGCGATCCTGCCGCACAAGTTCGTCGATCACACCCACGCCGACGCCGTGCTCGCGATCACCAACACGCGCGACGGCGAGGCGAGGATTCGCGAGGCTTTCGGCGACCTGGTCGTGGTGATTCCCTACGTGATGCCGGGCTTCGATCTCGCACGCCTCTGCGCCGAGCGCTTTCCCGCGCAGGCAGGCCCTTCCACCATCGGCATGGTGCTCCTGAACCACGGCATCTTTTCCTTCGGCGAGACGGCGAGGCAGTCCTACGAGCGAATGGTGTCGCTCGTCGACCGTGCCGAGCAGTACCTGCGGCGCGAGAGGGCCTGGGACCTGCCCGCGCCCCCGGCGCGCGAAGCGCCGCGCGCCGCGCGGGAACTCGCTGCACTGCGCCGCTCGATTTCGGCGGCGGCCGGCTTTCCCGTCGTCATGGCCCGCCACGCGGATGCGCGAAGCCTCGGCTTCTGCGGCCGGGCCGACGTGGCCGACATCGCCGGGCGCGGCCCGGCCACTCCCGACCATTCGATCCGGACGAAGTGCGTGCCGATGGTGGGGCGCGACACCGACGCCTATGCCGCGGCCTACCGGAAGTACTTCGCCGCTATGGAGCCCCAGGCGAAGGAGCGCAAGACCCCGCTCGACCCGGCGCCGCGCCTGGTGCTCGATCGCGAGCTCGGGCTCGTGGGCGTCGGGCGGACCGCGCGCGATTCGGCGATCGTGGCCGAGATCTACGCGCACACGATGGACGTGATCGAGCGGGCCGAGGCGCTCGGGGGCTACCGGGCGCTGCCGCAGAAGGACCTCTTCGACGTCGAGTACTGGGATCTCGAGCAGGCGAAGCTCCGCAAGGGCGGAAAACCGCCGGCGCTGGCGGGGGAGGTCGCACTCGTGACGGGCGCGGGTTCGGGGATCGGCAAGGCCTGTGTCGCCGCGCTCCTCGCACGCGGCGCGGCGGTGGTCGGCCTCGACCTGAATCCGGGGGTCGCGGCAATGCACGACCGGGCGGATTTCCTGGGCCTCGCGTGCGACGTGACTTCCGGCGAGCAGCTTGCGGCCGCGATCGAGCGCACCGCCGATGCGTTCGGTGGCCTGGACATGCTCGTCCTCAACGCCGGCATCTTTCCCGGCGGCCGGCGGATAGAGGCGCTTCCCACGGACGAGTGGCTCCGCGTGATGCGGGTCAACGTCGACGCGAACCTCGTGCTCCTGCGGGAGTGCCACCCGTTCCTCAAGCTGTCGCCGCGCGGCGGAAGGGTCGTCGTGATCGGGTCGAAGAACGTTCCCGCGCCCGGCCCCGGGGCGGCCGCCTATTCGGCCTCGAAGGCCGCGTTGAACCAGCTCGCGCGGGTCGCGGCGCTCGAATGGGGCAGCGACGGCATCCGGGTGAACTCGCTCCACCCGAACGCGGTGTTCGACACGGGGCTGTGGACCGAGGAGGTGCTTGCCGCGCGGGCGGCGCACTACGGCAAGAGCGTCGAGGAGTACAAGCGCTCCAATGTGCTGCGCACGGAAGTCACGAGCCGGGACGTGGCCGAACTCGCCGCCGAGATGTGCGGCCCGCTGTTCTCGAAGACCACCGGTGCGCAGGTTCCGGTGGATGGCGGCAACGAGCGCGTGATCTGAAGCCGCGCTGCAGCGCCCTGCGGGCGCCGTGGCGGACCCGGCAGCAGCGCAACGGATGGGGAGGGGACAGGCCATGCAATCGCGCCAGGAACTCGAACGCCGCGTTCGCGAACTCGAAGCGCGGCTCGCCCAGCCGGGAGGCGCTGCGTTTCGAGGCGTGCGCTACCGCTCGTCTTTCCAGATGCTGGGCCTGCCCTTCGTTTCCGTGGCGACGGGCCCCGACCCGGCGAAGGGCGAGGTGCGCGGCCATGCGCGCGGCATCGTCGCGATCGGCGACATCGCCACCGGAGTTTTCGCCGTGGGTGGCTTGGCACGCGGCGTGTTCGCCTTCGGCGGGCTCGCGATCGGCGCGGTCACCTTCGGTGGCGCCTCGATCGGCGCGCTTGCGGCGGTCGGCGGGCTCGCGATCGGCAGCCTCGCGCTGGGCGGTGCCGCCTTCGGCTGGACCGCCATCGGCGGCGGGGCGGCCGGTGCCTTTGCCTGCGGCGGTGGCGCCGTAGGCGGGCAGGTGGTGTCTGCCCATCGGGTCGATCCGGAGGCGCTCGCCCACTTCGAGCGCCTGGGGCTGGGGGCCGTCTGCAACGCCGGACCCCGGAAAGGGAAACGGGCGGCGTAGCCGCCGCCCGTCCCGCGTTCTCCCGTTCCCGCTCAGTGCCAGCGGTAGTCGTGCCGGTCGTGCCGGCGGTCGTGTCGCCGTTCCACGACGATGGGCGCATAGACCGGGCGCCGCGGGGCTTGCTGGTGCACGATCACCGGGCGCGCGCGGACGACCACGGGCGGCGGGGAGTAGTACACCGGAGCCGGCGCGTAGTAGGTGCGCGGCGCGTAGTAGACCGGCGCGGGCGGCGCATAGCTGACGGGCGGCGCGCCGTAGCGCGGGTCGTAATGGGCATGGGCGTCCGCGGCGATGCTGGCGCCGGTGACGGCACCGAGCAGGCCGCCCACCACGGCGCCGTGGCGACCGTTCACGTTGTGGCCTATGGCGGCACCGATGGTCGCGCCGACCAGCGCTCCCAGGCCGGCGTCTCCGGCGGAGGCGTGGATCGGAACCAGTGCCGCGGTGGCGAGGGTGGCGATCGCAAGGATTTCCTGAGCATCGTCGTTCTCCTGGGTGTCGTTGCGGCCGGCCCGGTGGCCTGTTCGCCGGGCGCCCGATTTCGGCGCCTGCACCCAATAACGCACCCCGGGGGGATGCGGTGGACCGCAACACATTCTGTTACACCGCGCCCGCGGGACCGGGGCGCGCGATATAGTGGGCCCGTCCGGGGCATCGAAGAGCCCGGCACCCGAGAACGGCCTACGGAGAGCGAGGGCATGAGCCACAGCAAGGACAAGGACACCAAGAAGATGGTGAAGAAGGAGCCCCTCAAGACGCCCAAGGAGAAGAAGGAGGCCAAGCGCCTCAAGAAGCTGGAGCGTCAGCGCGGGTGACGCAAGGCGCTCCCGCGCCGGGCCCGGCCCTCTGGAACCTGGGCTTCCGGCCCTTCTACCTCCTCGCGAGCGCATTCGGCGCCGCGGCCATCGCCGTCTGGGCGGCGCAGCTCGCGGGCTGGATTCCCGCCGGCGCCTACCTGGCCGGCCACCTCTGGCACGCCCACGAGATGATCTTCGGCTACACCGTGGCCGTGGTCGCCGGCTTCCTGCTGACGGCCGTGCGCAACTGGACGGGATTGGCCACGCCCAGCGGTGTGCCACTTGCTTGCCTTGCGGGCCTCTGGGTCGCCGGGCGCGTACTCGTCCTGATGCCCTGGCCGCTCGCCGCCGCGGTGGTGAACGCGGCTTTCCCCATTTGCGTCGGGGCGGCGATCGCGGTGCCGATGGTCCGCAGCGCCAACCGCCACAACTATTTCTTCGCGGCCTTGCTCGTCTTCCTGGGGATGGCGGTGCTCGCCTTCCATCTTTCCCTCCAGGGCCGGGTCGCGCTTCCCGCGCGTCTCGGTTTGCTGGCCGGGCTCGACATGGTCCTTTTCGTGATGGCCGTGATGGGCGGGCGCGTGATCCCGATGTTCACCAACAACGGCGTGCCGGGCACGAATGCGCGGCGCACGCTCGCGACCGAGCGGCTGTCGCTCGGAAGCGTCCTGGCACTCCTCGCGGCGGACCTCGCGCAAGCCCCCGCGGAAGTCGTCGGCGCGGTGGCCCTCGTGGCAGCGCTCGCCCACGCCGCGCGACTCTGGCTCTGGCAGCCCTGGCGCACCGTTCGCACGCCGCTGGTGTGGGTGCTGCACGCGGCCTATGCCTGGATCGTCGTCCACCTTGCCCTGCGCTCGCTCGCGGCTTTCGGCCTTGTGGGCGAGTCGCTCGCGTTGCACGCGCTGACGGTCGGTGCGATCGGCGGGCTCACCCTGGGCATGATGACGCGCACGGCGCGGGGCCATACGGGCCGCATCCTCGAAGCCGACGGCTGGGAGACCGCGGCCTATGCACTGGTCATGGCGGCGGCGCTGGTGCGCGTCGGAGGCGGGATCGCCCTGCCGCACGCCCTCGTCCCGACGGCCACGGTCTCGGCGGCGTTGTGGTCGGCGGCTTTTGCGATCTATGCGGTGCGCTACTGGCCGGTGCTCACCCGGCCGCGCGTGGACGGCAAGCCGGGGTAGGGGCCCGTGATCACGGTCCACCACCTGAACAACTCCCGGTCACAGCGCGTCCTGTGGCTGCTGGAGGAACTGGGCCTCGACTACGAAATCGTGCGCTACGAGCGCGATCCCCGCACGATGCTCGCGCCGGAAACCCTGCGCGAAGTCCATCCGCTCGGCAAGTCGCCGGTCATCACGGACGGGGAACGCACGATCGCCGAATCGGGCGCGATAATCGAGTACCTCGTCGACGCCCACGGCGGCGGCAGGCTCTCGCCGGCGCCGGGCACGCCGGAGCGCTTGCGGTACACCTATTGGCTGCACTACGCGGAAGCCTCCGCCATGCCGCCCCTGCTCCTGAAGCTCGTCTTCGACCGGATCGAGCAGGGGCCCGTGCCCTTTCTCGTTCGACCCATCGTGCGGGCGGTCGCGGCGCGCGTGAAGGAAAGTTTCGTCCAGCCCCAGATCGAGCGACACCTGGACTACCTCGAGACGGAACTCGGCCGCCACGAATGGTTCGCGGGAGGGCAGTTCACCGCGGCGGATATCCAGATGAGCTTCCCGCTGGAGGCCGCGGCGGCGCGCGGGGGGCTCGATGCGCGCAGGCCCCGCCTCCTGGCATTCCTCGATCGCATTCACGCCCGGCCCGCCTACGTGCAGGCCATCGCCCGAGGCGGGCGCTTCTCGCTGGGCGCGCAATGTCAGGGTGCGCCTGCGTTCAGCGGGCCTGGATGAGCGCTTCCACTACCGGCAGGAGATCCAGGCCGGTTTGCTTGCGAAGCTCGCGGGCGGGATCACGCAGGGCCTCGACGGCACCGCGAACCGGCGAATCCGCGCCTGCGATGACGACGGTATTTCCCGCCGCGCACTCCGGCAGCACGAGCGCATGGCCGTCGAACGCCTTGTCGATGCGCCCCACGGCCGCCATGGCGCCTCGGCCGCGGTTCAGGAGGTTGAACGCCGCGAGCCCGGAACGCGCGAGCCGCGCGCGGCAATTGAGGTAGAAGGCGGGCGTGTCGAGCATGCCCGCCCGCCCCTCGCCGTCGAATCCGTCGACGACGATGAAGTCGTACCGCGCGCGCGTTCCTGCCAGGTGGTCGTGGCCGTCGCCGATCGTGATCCTGAGCCTGGCCGGGTCGTCGGGGAGCCGGAAATACTGCCGGGCGGCGGCGACGACCTCGGGCAGGATCTCCACCACGTCGATCCTTGCGCACGGACGGTGGCGATGCAGGAACCGCGTGACCGAGGCGGCGCCCAGGCCGATCTGCAGCACGCGCGCCGGCCACCCCGCCCCGGGGCGAAGGACGAGTGCGGCCATCATCTGGCGCGTGTATTCGATCTCGAGGGACCAGGGCCGCGCGATGCGCATCGCGCCCTGGACCCAGGGCGATCCGAAGTGCAGCTGGCGCACGCCCCGGGCCTCGCTGATGACGATGCTGCTCACGCGATACTCTAGCGCGACGGGCGATTCCGGCGTCCGAAATCGCCCCTTCCCGCCGAACGTATGCATGCGTAGAATGGCCCGACCTGTCCGTTAACAGTCCGCACCATGTCCCACGCAAACACCGTGACGCTGGCCGCCGCCGAATCCGCGCCGCTCGAAGCGCTGCGCGTCCTGGACGCCCGCCTTCCGCTCCTCGATCGTCGCGAACTCGCCCGCGCGCTCGCGCCGCTGGTCGTGCACCTGCACGCGCCCATGGGTGCGCAGGAGTCGGAGGCGATGACCACCGTCGTCATGGCGCTCTGCAAACGGCTGTACGGGGACGCGCGCTCGGGCGACGCGCTGCCGCTCGCCCAGGCGCTGCTCGTGCAGGCCGGGGTGACCGGGGACGAGACGCTCGAACGGCGCTCCTCGAGCCTGTGCGGGCTGCTCGCGGCGGACACGGGCGATGTCGTGGGCGCGATCGCCTACCACTCCCGCGCGCTCGCCCTGGCGCAGTCCCACGGGGACTTGATCGAGCAGGGCGGCACGTGGGCCAACATCGGGCTTGCCTTCGCGGTCGCGGGCAACCACGAGCTCGCGGTCCGCTGCTACCGGCGCACGCTGGCGCTGGTGGAGCCCTTGCCCGGGCCCGTCTACTGCCGGTACACCGCCTGCGCCAATCTCGCGAACGCCCTGTACCAGCTCGGCGACTACGGAGAGGGTCTGCGCATGGCGCGCGCCGCGCTGCAGGAACTCACGCCCGACGCCCTGGAGCAGGACATTCACGGCGCCATCCTGCAGCACCGCAATCTCGTGCGCCTGCTGATCGCGTCCGGACGGACCGCGGAGGCCGGGGTCCACGTGAGCCTGGTGGCCTCGCTCGCGGGCCGGGTCACCTCCCGGCGCGCGCTCATCGCGGCGTCGCTCACGCGCGCGGCCTTCGAACTCGCCACCGGGCATGTCGACATCGCGCTCACGCGGCTGGAAGACGCGCTGGAGAAGGCCCGCAGCGTTCCGGCGGCCTTGCGGGACACGCTCTCGTTCGTCGTCCGCGCGGAAGAGGCCGCGGGCAATGCCGAGCGGGCCCTGGTGCGCTTCGAGGAACTGTCCGCCCATGTGTACCAGCAGGCGATCGACCGGGCGCGCGATCACGTGGAGCTCGCCGGCCTCTGGGAGTCGGCGCTTTCGCGCACGGAGCACCAGCAGGGGCAGGCCAGGGCGAGGCTCGTGTCGAGCCAGCGCCCGCGGGGCGAGCCGGAGGAATGGAAGTCCCTCCAGCGGCTGGCCATGGCAGCGTCGTTTCGCGTCGACGACACCGGGTTGCACGGCGTGCGCGTCGGCGAGCTGACCAAGGCGCTGGCGATCGCATCCGGCATGGCGCCGCTCGAGGCGCTGGAGATCGGGTGTGCCGCGGAGCTGCACGACATCGGCCTCTCGTCGGTGCCCGAGGCCATTCTCGCCAAGCGCGGCGAACTCAATGAAGTCGAGCGGGCCATCGTCGAGCGCCATACCGATGCCGGCGCCGAGATCCTGCGCGACGACAGCCATCCGCGCATCCTCCTGGCGCGCGACATCGCCAAGTACCACCACGCCCGCTGGGACGGCAGCGGCTATCCCGAGCGCGTCGGTCGGGAATTCATTCCGCCGCCGGCGCGGATGTGCGCGGTGGCCGATGCGTACGACGCGATGGTCTGCGGCCTCGGTCGCCGCGAGCCGATGACCATGAACGCGGCGCTCGCGGAACTGCGGCGCGGCGCAGGCGGGCAGTTCGATCCACATCTCGTGGATCTGTTCGAAACGGTGATTCGCGACGAGACGGCCGATCGCGGCATCGATCCATCCACCATGGCGGGCCTGGAGGATTTCCAGCGGCTCGTCCTTTCGCTGCAAGAGGATAGGGGCTATACGTGATGATGAAGAAAATCGAGATTACCGACCGGGACCGGCAGATGCTCGAGTTGCTCGCCAAGGGCTCCTCGAACCGGTCCATCGCCGAGAGCCTCGGCTACCGGGAAGGCACCATGCGCGTCTACCTCCACGGCCTGTACCGCAAGCTCGGCGTGGGGAACAAGACGAGCGCGGTGATCTGGTATCTCGACCAGCTCAAGCTCGCCGGCGCGGCCGACGGAACGGATGCGGCAAGCCTCGCTGGTGCGCCCCAGGACGAGTCCTTCGGCGACATGGCGTTGCGCACGAACCTTTTTGCCGCGCTCGGGGCGATGGAGATGTTCCTCGGCGCCTACGGCCGCCTGTGGGAGGTGGCCCACCGGATGAAAGGCGCGGCGGACGACACCGGGGTCGATGCACGCCGCCGGCAATCGCGGCAGCTCTGGGAAGCCATGCTCAAGGGCGATTTCGCGTACGGCAAGCAGCTCTACGACGGAGACCTGAGCGCGCGCCTGCTCGTCGACTCGCCTTCGGACTGCGTGCAGCTCGCCTGTCTGTTGTGTATCGGCGGCTATACGCGGGCGGCAGAACGCGTCATGACCCAACCGGTCAAGCGCAAGAAGGGCCGTGTCGGCATCACCGGCCGGGAACTCGCGCTCCTCATGGCGCTTCGCGATGCGTTCGACGGAAAGGCCACCGACGGGCTCGCCGCGCTGTATCGCCTCGCAACGGAAAGCGCGGCCAAGCCCATGGCCCGACAGGTGGCAATGGTGGCGTTGTTCTGGGCCTTCCGCTCCCGCAAGGACGTCGACGCGGCGCGGGGAACGGCCAATGCCATCTGGGCGGAGGCGGAAAGCGTCCGCCAGCAACTGCAGGCGATGGGCGAACGGCCCCTGGACCCCAAGGCCGCCATCCCCAACCCGTCATCCCCGAAGGGGAAGGCATCGAGCACGCGCACGGCCAGGTCCACGGCCGCCCGGATGGCGACCGTCGACTAGGTCCCGCGCCTGCCCGATTTCGGGGCGGCGCAACCGCGCCGCCGCCCCGATCAGTGCCCCTTGGGCGCTCGCTCTACGGCCAGGTAGGGATTCCGTCCCCGCCGCCGACCAGCGCCAGTTCCCAGTCGCCCAGCGAGCGGATGTCTGCGGCTGCGAGGTCCTTCGCGAGCTGGAGGTCTTCGGTGGCGTTGTCGAGCAGGCCGGCGAGCTTGATGGTGTCCATGTGCGATTCCTTTCGAGTTGATGAGGGGAGAAATGCGGTTCCGGGAAGCCGGTTACGGCCAGGTGGGGATTCCGTCTCCGCCGGCGACCAGTGCCAGTTCCCAGTCGCCCAGCGAGCGGAGGTCCGTGGCCGCGGGGTCCTTGGCGAGCTGGAGGTCTTCCGTCGCGTTGTCGAGCAGGCCGGCGAGCTTGATGGTGTCCATGTGCGATTCCTTTCGAGTTGATGAGGGGAGAAATGCGGTTCCGGGAAGCCGGTTACGGCCAGGTGGGGATTCCGTCCCCGCCGGCGACCAGTGCCAGTTCCCAGTCGCCCAGCGAGCGGATGTCTGCGGCTGCGAGGTCCTTCGCGAGCTGGAGGTCTTCGGTGGCGTTGTCGAGCAGGCCGGCGAGCTTGATGGTGTCCATGTGCGATTCCTTTCGAGTTGATGAGGGGAGAAATGCGGTTCCGGGAAGCCGGTTACGGCCAGGTGGGGATTCCGTCCCCGCCGGCGACCAGTGCCAGTTCCCAGTCGCCCAGCGAGCGGAGGTCCGTGGCCGAGGGGTCCTTGGCGAGCTGGAGGTCTTCCGTCGCGTTGTCGAGCAGGCCGGCGAGCTTGATGGTGTCCATGCGCAATTCCTTTCTTGGTGGTTTGGGTAGACGGGAGGCCCGGCGGGCGCTCCCGGAATGCAGTATTGCAGACGTTATTTGCTCATGCCTACCTCCCTAATGGGCAAGGAGCCGTCTGGCGGGACGGGCTTGCCCCCCGCGTGGCGGTGCGCGCTCGACGCCGGTACCGCCGGGCGCCTGGCGCGGCTGGAGGCCCGGCTGGAGGAGGAGGCCAGGCAGGTGCAGGTCTACCCGCCTCCCGGGGCCCGATACCGCGCGCTCGAGCTGGTGTCGCCGGAAAGGGCAAAGGTGGTCGTCCTGGGCCAGGACCCCTACCACCGCCCGGGCCAGGCCATGGGGCTTTCCTTTTCCGTGCCGGCGGGTGTTCCCGTTCCGCCATCGCTGCGCAATGTCTACCGGGAGACCCGGGCGGACCTGGGCATTGCGGCCCCGGCGCACGGGGACCTCACGGCCTTGGCGGCGCAGGGCCTCCTGCTGCTCAACACGGCCCTGTCCGTGGAACAGGGCAAGCCCGGCTCCCACGCCAGGTACGGCTGGCACGAAATCACCGAGGCGCTCCTGCGTCATCTCGCGCGCGTCGCCGCGCCGAGCGTCTTCCTGCTGTGGGGCCGGCATGCCCAGGCGAGCCTCGCACCCATCGATACGCGCGGCCACCTCGTGCTGGCGGCGGGCCATCCTTCCCCGTACTCCGCGCACCGGTTCCTGGGTTGCCGCCACTTTTCGCAGGCGAATGCTTTCCTGGAGAGCCGCGGGCGCGGGGCGGTTCGCTGGGAGATCCCGGATCGCGACGCGCCATCCCTGGCGGCGCCGTGAGATCGGGTAGATTGTCGGGAGACGTCATGAACTCGAAAGAACGACCAGTGGCCCCGCCGGAATGAGTGCGCCCCGCCTCTTGCTTGCCTTGGCTGCGGTCGCGGCGCTGCTCGCGCCGCCGCACGGCGAAGCTGCGCCGGGCTGCCGGCTGGCCCGCATTGCCGAGTGGCCCCTGAAGCCGGATCGCGAGGGATTCGCCTTCGATGGCGAGATCAACGGCAAGCCCGCCGTCTTCCAGCTCGACGTCGCCAAGTCCACCACCCTCATTCGCAGGTCTTTCCTGGCCGGGCTGGGACTCGAAGTCCGCAACGACGGGTCCATCACGGTCAATGGCCTGCCCTCCGGGATCGTGAACATCGGCGAAATGCGGATCGGCACGATGGTCCGCGCCGGGTTCCAGGCGCTCGCCGTGGACGGGGTGCAGTCCGAGAACCGGACCGCGGTCATTCTCGGGAACGACTTTTTCGAGGGCATCGACCTGGAACTGGACCTTCCGGGCGGGGCGGCCAGGCTTTTCCGGCCGCAGGGGTGCGAGGACACCGTCATCGCCTATTGGGCCTCGCAAGGCGCGGGGGTGGTCCCGTTCACCTCGGTGCCGCTGCACGAGTTCGAAGTGCAGGTAAACGGCAAGGCCGTGCTCGCGGCACTCGAAACGGTCGGGCCGTGGTCGCTGCTGGCGCAGTCGATGGCGAAACGCCTCGGCGTGACGCGCGACACGCCGGGTGCCGCGGTCACGGGATGCAATCGCCGATTCATTCGCGACGGCGCCGATATCTGGGTGGCGCCGTTCGAGACATTCCAGATCGGCGACGAGCGGATCCGCCATCCGAGGCTCCAGGTCACGGATTTCGGCCGCGGACTGCGGGCCCCGCAGACGGGCAGCCGGTTGGGGAGGACCGGCAGCGACGGGCCGGAAATGATTCTGGCGGTCGACTTCCTGTCGACGCATCGCGTCCTGATCTCGCGCTCCCAGAAGAAGCTGTACTTCACCAATGCGGGAGGGCGCGTGTTTCCCTCGATACCGGCCTGGGGTTGCGACAAGGGCTTCCGCGAGCCGATGGGCAACCGGGCGATCGGGGATCTCGATGAGGCCATCGCGCGCGATCCCGGGGACATGGCCGCGCGGAAATCGCGTGCCGCCCGCCTCGGTGGCCGGGCCGAGTACGACCGCGCGCTCGCCGACCTGGATGAGGCGCTTCGCGGGGAGCCGGGCAACCCTTCCACCCTGATCGGGCGCGCCAGGATTCACCTCGAGAAAGGCGACCACGACCGGGCCCTTGCCGACTTCGACGCCGCCCTTCGGCTCCACCCGGAAAACGCGCTTGTCCTGGCATGGCGTGCCAGCGTTCATTTCGACAAGCGTGACTATGCACGGGCGATTGCGGACTACGGTGCCGCCATCGAACGGGGCGCGCAGGTCGGCTGGGTCCATGCCGACCGCGGCATCGCCCGGGCCGCCGGTGGTGACCCGAAGGGCGGCATCGCCGACCTGACACACGCGATCGACATCGACCCGCGCAGTGCGCGCGCGTTCGCCGCGCGCGGCGCCTACTGGAATCGCCTGGGCGAATACGACAAGGCCATCGCCGACCACGACGTCGCGCTGGCGCGCGAAGCGAAGAACAAGGTGGCGCTTCGGTCGCGCGCCCTCGCGCATTTCTTCCTGGGGCATTTCGGATATGCGGCGCGGGACTTCGAAGCCCTGATGCGCGTTGCCCCGGAAGGGCAGAGCGCCGTATGGCGCTACATCGCGTTCGCCCGCGACGGCAAGGACGGGATGGCGCCCTTGCGGGCATTCGCCGACGGCCACGGCGGGGAGGCGTGGCCCGCGCCGATCATCAGATACCACCTGGGCCAGATCGACCGGGACAAGCTCCTCGATTCCGCGGCGGACACCGATCCGAAGAAGCGCAAGGAGCAGGAGTGCGAGGCGAACTTCCAGCTCGGCCAGCACGGATTGATCCTCGGCGATCCGGCCGCGGCGCGGCCTTTCCTGGAAAGGGCGCGGGACGCTTGCCCGGCCGCTTTCGTGGAGCATCGGGGCGCGATCGCGGATCTCTCGCGGCTGCAGTGACCGCGGATGGCGCATTCGACCGCGCAGACCGCGAATGGTAAAATGCACGGTCAAGACTGGAGGAACTCGCCCGGCACGGACCTGGAATTCCGGCGCGGCGAAGCTGCCGGGACAAGGCAGGAAGCACGGGTCTGCGGCATCCGCGATTCCCCCTCGACGCACCCGCGTGTCGAACGTTCGACCCACCAACCAGAAAACCATAAGGAGGAGAACCGATGAAAAAGCGCATCCTGATGACGGCGGTTTCCACGCTCACCCTGGCACTCGCGGCCGGTGCCGCGCACGCCGGCGCGACTTTCGACGCCGTGAAGAAGAAGGGCTTCGTCCAGTGCGGAGTGAACAGCGGGCTCGCCGGCTTCTCCGTTCCCGATGAAAAGGGCGTCTGGAAGGGCATGGACGTCGACGTCTGCCGCGCGGTCGCGGCCGCGGTCTTCGGTGATTCGGAGAAGGTGAAGTACACGCCGCTCACCGCCAAGGAGCGCTTCACCGCCCTGCAGTCCGGCGAGATCGACATCCTGTCGCGCAACACCACCTGGACCGTGACCCGCGACGGCGGCCTGGGCATCGGCTTCACGGGCGTGACCTACTACGACGGCCAGGGCTTCCTCATCAAGAAGAAGCTCGGCGTGAAAAGCGCGCTGAAGTTGAACGGCGCGACGGTGTGCGTGCAGTCCGGCACGACCACGGAGCTGAACCTCGCCGACTACTTCGGCGTCCACAAGATGAAGTTCAAGCCCGTCGTCTACGACACCGCCGACGAGACCGTGAAGAGCTTCGAGGCCGGCCGCTGCGACGTGCTCACGAGCGACCAGTCGCAGCTCTACGCGCTGCGCATCAAGCTCGCGCAGCCCGAGAGCGCGGTGGTGCTGCCGGAAGTGATCTCCAAGGAACCCCTGGGCCCGGCCGTGCGCCAGGGCGACGCGGAGTGGTTCAACATCGTCCGCTGGAGCCTCTTCGCGATGCTCGGCGCCGAGGAAATGGGCATCTCGTCGAAGAACATCGATTCGATGAAGGACAGCAAGAACCCCGACGTGAAGCGCCTGCTAGGCACCGACGTCATCAAGCACGGCCTGGGCGTGGCCGATGACTGGGCCTACAAGATCGTGAAGCAGGTCGGCAACTACTCGGAAGTCTTCGAGCGCAACGTCGGCATGGGCAGCCCGCTCAAGATCAGCCGCGGCCAGAACGCGCTGTGGAACAAGGGCGGCCTGCAGTACGCGCCGCCGATCCGCTAGGGTTTCGATCCCGGCCCTGTCGCCGGCAGGGCGTGCGCCGCGGGAGCATCGCGGCGCACGCCTCCCCTTGAGCCGCCCTTTGCCTGGAAAGGCATAGCCCATGGCGCACACGACGGATTCCGACTCGCTGCCGTCCAGGCCGCCGCCCTGGAACGACCCCCGGATCCGCGCAATCGTCTTCCAGGTCCTGGTGACCGCGGGTGTGGTCGCGGTCGGGGTCTACCTCGTCAGGAACCTCCTGCACAACCTCGAGGTGCGCGGCATCTCGACCGGTTTCGACTTCCTCGCGAATCGCGCGGGCTTCGCCGTCAACCAGTCGCTCGTGGAGTTCGACGAGTCGTCGTCCTACGGGCGCACGTTCGTCGTGGGCCTGCTCAACACCGTGCTCGTCTCCGCGCTGGGCATCGTGCTCGCGACGATCCTGGGCTTCGTGATCGGCGTGGCGCGGCTTTCGCGCAACTGGCTCGTCTCCACGCTCGCGGCGACCTACATCGAGATCTTCCGCAACATCCCGCTGCTGCTGCAGATCCTCTTCTGGTATTTCGCCGTCTTTCTCAACCTGCCGCCGCCGGCCGAGGCGCTGAGCATCGGCGACTCCGTCTTCCTCACCCTGCGCGGGCTCTACCTGCCGCGGCCCGTTGCCGAGAGCGGGTTCGGCTGGACGGTCTTCGCCTTCGCCGCCACCGTGGCGGGCGCGGCCTTCCTGGTGCGCTGGGCGCGCCGCCGGCAGGAGAACACCGGGCAGATCTTCCCCGCGTTCCTCGCGTCGACCGCGCTGCTGGTCGTCGTTCCCCTGGCCGCCTTCCTGCTCACCGGCCGTCCTCTCGCCTGGGTGGACCCGCAGCTCGAGGGATTCAACTTCACCGGCGGCCTGTCGGTGATTCCCGAGCTGGGCGCGCTGCTGGTCGCACTCGCCATCTACACGGCCGCCTTCATCGCGGAGACCGTGCGCGCCGGAATCCTCTCGGTGTCCCACGGGCAAACCGAGGCGGCGAGTGCCCTCGGCCTGCGCCGCAGCTGGACGCTTCGCCTCGTGATCATTCCCCAGGCGATGCGGGTGACGATCCCGCCGCTCACGAGCCAGTACCTGAATCTCACCAAGAACTCGTCGCTTGCCACGGCGATCGGGTATCCGGACCTGGTGTCGCTCTTCGCCGGGACGACGCTCAACCAGACAGGGCAGGCCGTCGAGGTGATGGCGATGACGATGGCGGTCTACCTCACGATCAGCCTGGTGATCTCCCTCTTCATGAACTGGTACAACGCCAGGATGGCGCTGGTGGAGCGCTAGCCCATGGCCACCTTCCGGCCCCACGCGGACCTGCCGCCGCCCGCCACCTCCTCGGGGGCCCTGGGCTGGGTGCGCCAGAATCTCTTCGACTCGCCGGTGAACGGCGCGATGACGCTCCTCGCGCTCTACCTCCTCTATCTCGCCGTGCCGCCCCTGGTCGACTGGGCGCTCATCAAGGCCGACTGGAGCGGCAGCCGCAGCGAGGACTGCTCGAAGGCCGGCGCCTGCTGGGTGTTCATCGGCGTGCGCCTGAACCAGTTCCTCTACGGCTTCTACCCCGTGGCCGAGCAATGGCGGGTCAACTTGACGATCGCTCTCCTGGTCGCGTTCGTCCTGCCGCTCTTCATCAAGCGCTTCGTGCTCAAGCAGTGGCTGGGCGCCGCACTCCTCGTGGTCTATCCCATCGTGGCCTACCACCTCCTCGTCGGCGGCAGCTTCGGCCTCGTGCACGTGGAGACGAGCAAGTGGGGCGGCCTTTTCCTCACGCTGGTGATCGCCGTGGTCGGCATGGTGGCCGCACTTCCGCTGGGGATCCTCCTCGCGCTCGGCCGCCGCGCGGAGAACATGCCGGTGCTCAAGGCCCTGTGCGTGGCCTTCATCGAGCTCTGGCGCGGGGTGCCGCTCATCACGGTGCTCTTCATGTCGTCGGTGATGCTGCCGTTCTTCCTTCCCGAGGACATGAGCTTCGACAAGCTCCTGCGCGCCCTCATCGGCGTGGCGCTCTTCGAGTCCGCCTACATGGCCGAGGTGGTGCGCGGCGGCCTGCAGGGCATCCCGAAGGGCCAGTACGAGGCCGCCGATGCGCTGGGCCTGGGCTACTGGAGGGCGACCGTGCTCGTCATCCTGCCCCAGGCGCTGAAGCTCGTGATCCCGGGCATCGTGAACACCTTCATCGCCCTCTTCAAGGACACGAGCCTGGTGCTCATCATCGGGCTCTTCGACCTGCTGGGGAGCATCCAGGCGGCGAACTCCGACACCAACTGGCTGGGATTCTCGATCGAGGGCTACGTCTTCGCGGCCTGCGTCTACTGGGTCTTCTGCTTCGGCATGTCGCGCTACAGCCAGTGGCTGGAGGCGAAGCTGCACACGGGCCACAAGCGCTGAGGCGCAAAGGGGGATGACGACATGACTACGGCGCAGGCAACGGGTTCAGCGGCAACGGCGGGTGCGGCGGACGCCGGCGCGGCGATGATCGAGCTGCAGGGCGTGCACAAGTGGTACGGCAAGTTCCACGTGCTGAAGGACATCAACCTGCGCGTGGGCAAGGGCGAGCGCATCGTGATCTGCGGCCCGTCCGGCTCCGGCAAGTCCACGATGATCCGGTGCATCAACCGGCTCGAGGAGCACCAGCGCGGCCGGATCGTGATCGACGGCGTGGAGCTCACCGGCGACGTGAAGAACATCGAGAAGGTGCGCCGCGAGGTCGGCATGGTGTTCCAGCACTTCAACCTCTTCCCGCACCTGACGATCCTGGAGAACTGCGCGCTCGCCCCGATGTGGGTGCGAAAGACCCCGCGCAAGCGGGCCGAGGAGGAAGCGATGCAGTACCTCGAGCGCGTGCGCATCCCCGAGCAGGCGTTGAAGTATCCGGGGCAGCTCTCCGGCGGCCAGCAGCAGCGCGTGGCGATCGCCCGGAGCCTGTGCATGTGCCCGAAGGTGATGCTCTTCGACGAGCCGACCTCCGCGCTCGACCCCGAGATGATCAAGGAGGTGCTCGACGTCATGGTGGGGCTCGCGGAGTCGGGCATGACGATGCTCTGCGTGACCCACGAGATGGGGTTCGCCAAGACCGTCGCCGACCGCGTCATCTTCATGGACGGCGGCGAGATCATCGAGGAGAACGACCCTGAAGCCTTCTTCTCGAACCCGCAGCAGGACCGCACGAAGCTCTTCCTGAGCCAGATCCTCAATCACTGAGCGCGGGCGGGCGCGGCAGGCCGCGGGCCGTGCGTGCCCGGCGGCTCCCCGTCGCACCGCCCCCGGGAAACCACAACCATGATCTTGCGCATCCTCGCCATCGCCGTTCTCGCCGCGGTCCCCGCCCTCGCGCCCGCGCAACGCACCCAGAAACCGCCCCTGCACGGGCAGGACTGGATGGCCGTCACGGGCAAGCCCCTCGGAGCCGCCGCCGGCGCGAAGGTCTTCCTCAAGGGTGGCAATGCCGTGGACGCGGCCTGCGCCATGGTCGCCGCGACCGCGACCATGTGGGACGTGCTGCACTGGGGCGGCGAGACCCAGGCGCTCGTCTACAACCCGACGACGCGCAAGGTGATCGGCATCAACGCGCTGGGCGTGGCCCCCACGGGCGCGACGCCGGAGTTCTTCCGGGCGAAGGGGATGGACTACCCGCCGCCCTTCGGGCCGCTCGCCGCGGTGACGCCGGGTACGCCCGGCGGCATCCTCACCATGCTCGCCGAGTTCGGCAAGCTCTCGCTCGCGCAGGTGCTGGAGCCGGCGATCCGGCTCGCCGACGGCTATCCGATCGAGGCCCAGACCGCGGACTACATCGAGCGCCAGCGCGAGCGCCTGATGCAGTGGCCGGATTCGCGCCGCATCATGCTGCCCCGCGAGGGCGCGCACGCGCCCCGGGCGGGCGAGATCTTCCGCCAGCCGGAGCTCGCGGCGACCCTGCGCAAGCTGGTCGAGGCCGAGGCGGGCGCGCTCGCCGCGGGAAAGGACCGCCGCGAGGCGATCTACGCCGCGCAGGACCGCTTCTACCGCGGCGACATCGCGAAGGCGCTGGTCGCGAGCGTGCGAGAACAGGGCGGGCTCTTTACCGAGGCCGACCTTGCCGGCTGGGCGGTACGGCTCGAGGAGCCGGTCTCGACCCGCTACCGGGGCATCGACGTCTACAAGCTCACGGCGTGGACCCAGGGCCCGGTGATGCTGCAGGCGCTGAACCTCCTAGAGGGCTTCGACCTGAAGGCGATGGGCTACAACAGCACGCGCTACATCCACACCGTCTACCAGGCCATGAACCTCGCCTACGCGGACCGCGACTTCTACTACGGCGACACCACCACGCCGCCCGAGGAGCCGGTGGCCGGGCTCCTGTCCAAGGCCTACGCGCGCGAGCGCGCGAAGGCGATCGATCCGAAGCGCAACGACGCAAGGGCGGCGCCCGGAGACCCCTATCCCCACCAGGGAATGACGAATCCGTACCGCGATCTCCTGAAGGGCTGGAACGCGCCTCGGAAAAAGGGCCCGGGAGGCGGCGGCACGCCGCTCGCGTCCAACGACGACGCCTTCGTGCAGGCCTTCCACTCGGGGACGACTTCCATCGTCGCCGCGGACCGGGAAGGGTGGATCGTGTCGGTGACGCCGAGCGGCGGCTGGGTTCCCGCGGTCATTGCCGGCACGACCGGCATCGGCCTGTCGCAGCGCATGCAGAGCTTCGTGATGGATGCGGCGGAGAACCCCTTCAACGTCGTCGCACCCGGCAAGCGCCCGCGCGTCACGCTCACGCCGGGTCTCGCGCTGAAGGACGGCCACCCCTACCTCGCCTTCGCGGTGCAGGGCGGCGACGCGCAGGACCAGGACCTGCTGCAGTTCTTCCTGAACGTGGTCGAGTTCGGCATGACGCCGCAGCAGGCCGCCGAGGCGCCGGGTTTCAACAGCTACCAGATGCGCGCCTCCTTCGAGGCCCACGAATCGCGGCCGGGACGCATCCTGATGAATGACTCCACCCCGGTCCAGGTGCGCCGCGAGCTGCGCGCCATGGGCTACGACGCCTTCTTCCGCGACCGCACTTCCGGCCCGGTGAACGCGATCCTCGTCGACCGCGCGCACGGCACCCTGTGGGGCGCCTCCAGCAACCACGGCGAGGACTACGGCATCGGGTGGTGACGGTACTATCCCCGTCCATGGAACGCATCATCCGATCCGCCTGCGCGGCGGCCGCCTGGTTCGCCGTCGCGATGCTGCAGGGATGCGGAGGCGGGGGAGGCTCGCCCGCGGCGGCTGCGCCGCTGCCCGTGGCGTCCTCCTTCGCGCCTTCCTCCTCGCTGGCCGCGCGTTGCGCCGTGCCGCGCACCGGCACCGATGCCTCCCGCGGCGGGCTTCCCTTTCCCGACGGGCAGGGAACGCTGGACGACGAGAAGCGCTGGGTGCGCTCCTGGATCGACGAGACCTACCTCTGGTACCGCGAGGTGCCGGATCTTCCTGCCGCGGACTACGCCGGTCCCGTGGACTATTTCGCGGTCCTGAAGTCGCCGGCGCTCACCGCCTCGGGCAGTCCGCGGGACCGCTTCCACTTCGTCTACGACACCGAGGTGTGGAACCGGCTCTCCGTCGGCGGCGTGGAGGCGGGCTACGGGATCGAGTGGGCGCTGCTTGCGCGCTCGCCGCCGCGGCGGATGGTGGTCGCTTACGTGGATCCGGGCTCTCCCGCGGCGCTGGCCGGGCTCGCCCGCGGCGCCGAGGTGGTTTCGGTGGACGGCGTGGATTTCGTGAGCGGCACGGACGCGGCCGCGATCAACGCGGGCGCCTTTCCCGAGCAGGTGGGCAAGCAGACGAGCTTCGTGTTTCGCGAGCCGGGGAGTGCGGCGCCGCGCGCCGTGACCATGACCGCCGTCGCCGTGACGAAGGTGCCGGTGCAGGGCGTGCGCACCATCGACACGCCGGCGGGGCGCGTGGGCTACCTGCACTTCACCGACCACATCGCCACGGCGGAGGCGGGCCTCGTGGACGCGATCGCGCAGCTGCGCGCCTCGGGTGCTACGGAGCTGGTGCTCGACATGCGCTACAACGGCGGCGGCTTTCTCGATATCGCTTCCCAGCTCGCGTACATGATCGCCGGGCCGGAAAGAACCGCCGGCAGGGTCTTCGAGCGCCTCCGGGTCAACGACAAGGGCCCCTTCGACATCGGCCCCGCGGGGCTTCCCACGCCCTTTCACGCCACGACGCGGGGATTTTCCGTCGCCGCGGGATCGCCGCTGCCCGCGCTGGGACTCGGGCGCGTCACCGTTCTCACCAGTTCCGGCACCTGTTCGGCCTCGGAGTCGGTGGTCAACGCGCTGCGCGGCGTCGATGTCCAGGTGAACCTCGTCGGCGGCGCCACCTGCGGCAAGCCCTACGGGTTCTTTCCCAAGGACAACTGCGGCACGACCTACTTCGCGATCCACTTCGAGGGCGTGAACGACCGCGGCTTCGGCGACTACGCCGACGGTTTCGCGCCCACCTGCGCCGTCGACGACGACTTTACGCGCCCGCTCGGTGACCCGGCCGAGGCGCGCTTTGCCGCCGCGCTGGGGCTGCTGGCCACCGGGGCCTGCCCCGCCTCCGCCAAGGCAGCGGTGCGCGATCCCGCGCTCGTGCGAGGGCCGCACCGCGAGAACCGGATCTTCCGACCACCAGGAGCGCGAGGCCCATGAGCCCGTTTCCGAAGCACCAGGACGTGACGCTCCTCACCACCCTCGGCATCGAGATCGTCGAGGCGACGAAGGAGCGCGTGGTGGCCACGATGCCCGTGGGCCCGAAGGTGCACCAGCCCTTCGGCCTGCTGCACGGCGGCGCCTCGGTGGCGCTGGCCGAGACCGTTGCCTCGACCGCCGCGTGGATGAACGTGGACCAGGCCACCCAGGTCCCCGTGGGCATAGAGATCAATGCGAACCACTTGCGCGCCAAGCGTGACGGCGTGGTCACCGCGACGGCAACTCCGGTGCACGTGGGCCGGAGCACGCAGGTGTGGGAGGTGCGGATCACGGACGAGGAGGGCAGGGCGGTATGCGTCTCGCGCTGCACCCTCGCGGTGGTGCCCAGGCCCGCGTGAGGAGCGCGCGCCCCGGCGCGGTTACACTGCGGGCATGAGACGCAGTGACTGTTGCGCTCGGCCGCGAATCGCCGGCGAGCGCTCATTCGATGGAGGGAGGCGACCATGAAGACCCGCGCTGCCGTGGCCCGCAAGGCCGGCGAACCCCTCACGATAGAGACCGTGGACCTGGAAGGCCCGAAGGCCGGCGAGGTGCTCGTCGAAATCAAGGCGACCGGCATCTGCCACACCGACGAGTTCACGCGCTCGGGCGCCGATCCCGAGGGAATCTTCCCCGCGATCCTCGGCCACGAGGGCGCCGGCATCGTGGTGGACACGGGCCCGGGCGTGACCAGCGTGGCGAAGGGCGACCACGTGATTCCCCTCTACACGCCGGAGTGCCGCCAGTGCAAGTCGTGCCTGTCGCGGAAGACCAACCTGTGCACCGCGATTCGCGCCACCCAGGGCAAGGGGGTGATGCCCGACGGGAAGAGCCGCTTTTCCCTGGACGGCGAGCCGGTCTTCCACTACATGGGCTGCTCCACGTTCTCCAACTTCACCGTGCTGCCGGAGATCGCCGTGGCGAGGATCCGCGAGGACGCGCCTTTCGAGAAGGTCTGCTACATCGGCTGCGGCGTGACGACCGGCATCGGCGCGGTGATCAACACCGCGAAGGTCGAGGCGGGCGCGAGCGTCGTGGTCTTCGGGCTGGGCGGCATCGGCCTGAACGTGATCCAGGGCGCGCGCCTGGTCGGGGCCGCGAAGATCATCGGCGTCGACCTGAACCCGGCCCGGAAGCCCCTGGCGGAAAAGTTCGGCATGACGCACTTCGTGAATCCGTCGGAAGCCGGGGCGGACCTCGTCGCGCATCTCGTCGCACTCACCGACGGCGGCGCGGACTACAGCTTCGAGTGCGTGGGCAACGTGGACCTCATGCGCCAGGCGCTCGAGTGCTGCCACCGCGGCTGGGGCGTGTCGGTCATCATCGGCGTGGCGGGCGCCGGCCAGGAGATCCGCACGCGCCCCTTCCAGCTGGTCACCGGGCGCGTGTGGAAGGGCAGCGCCTTCGGTGGCGCCCGCGGGCGCACGGACGTCCCGAAGATCGTCGACTGGTACATGGACGGGAAGATCCGGATCGACCCGCTCATCACCCACGTCATGCCGCTGGAGGACATCAACCGGGCGTTCGACCTCATGCACCGCGGCGAATCGATCCGCAGCGTGGTGGTGTACTGATGCCGGCGCTGGAGATCGTCTCGGAGCAGGCCTGCTACGGCGGCGTGCAGGGCTTCTACCGCCACGACTCGCGTGAGTGCGCGAGCCGGATGCGCTTCTCCGTCTACCGCCCGCCGCAGGCCGCTGCCGGCCCCGTTCCCGTCCTCTACTGGCTCGCGGGGCTCACCTGCACGGAGGAAACCTTCATGGTGAAGGCGGGCGCGCAGCGCCTGGCCGCGCGCCTGGGGCTCATGCTGGTCGCGCCCGACACGAGCCCGCGGGAGCCGCGCTTTCCCGGCGACGACGAGAGCTGGGACTTCGGTCTCGGCGCGGGCTTCTACGTCGACGCGACCGAGGCGCCGTGGAGCGCGAACTACCGGATGTACAGCTACGTGACGGCGGAGCTTCCCGCGGTGATCGGCGAGCACTTCGCCGCGGACACCACGCGCCAGGGCATCTTCGGCCATTCCATGGGCGGGCACGGGGCGCTCGTGTGCGCGCTTCGCGAACCCGGGCGCTACCGCTCGGTGTCCGCGTTCTCCCCGGTTGCGGCACCTTCCCAGGCGCCCTGGGGCGAGAACGCCTTCGCACGCTTCCTGGGCGAGGATCCGGCGCCGTGGGGTGCCTACGATGCCACCGAGCTCGCGCGCGGTTCCTCCTTCGCGGGGCGGGTGCTGATCGACCAGGGAGAGGCGGACAAGTTTCTCGCCACGCAGCTCATGCCGGAGAAGTTCGTCGCCGCGTGCGCGGGCACGGGCATCGTGCCGCGGCTGCGCCGCCATCCCGGCTACGACCACAGCTACTGGTTCGTGCAGACCTTCATCGCCGACCACCTGCGCCACCACGCCGGCGCGCTCTCGCGGCCCGGCGCCGCGTAGGCGCGGCACCCACGGAGGCGACATTGCCATGGTGTCGAGCAGGGCGACCACCGTCGCGCAGTACCTGGAGGAGCTTCCCGGGGAGCGGCGCGCGGTCGTCTCCCGCCTGCGCGCGGCCCTCGCGAAGGCGATGCCCGAGGGCTACGTGGAATCGATGAACTGGGGAATGATCTGCTGGGAAATTCCCCTGGAGCGCTGCCCGCAGGCTTACAACGGCCGGCCCCTGGGCTACGTGGCGCTCGCGGCGCAGAAGCACCACTACGCGCTCTATCTCATGGGCGTCTACGCCGACGACCGGCAGGCCCGGACGCTCGAGGCGGCTTTTCGGACGCTGGGAACGAAGCCCGACGTGGGGAAGTCCTGCGTGCGCTTTCGCCGCCTCGAGGACATCCCGCTCGATGCGATCCTCGGGCTCGTGGCCTCGATGTCCGTCGAGGACTACCTCGCGAGCCATGAGAAGGGGCGCGCCGGACCCTAGCCGGGGCCCGGCGCGGCTTCCTCGACGAGCACGACCACGCTGCGCGCTTCGACGGCATCGTCTGCGCCACCCGTCGAGGCGTCCGGAACCGCGCCGGCGAAGGCGGTGTCCGCGGCGCGGCGCCAGCGATGGCCAGTGCGTGCCTGCGGCCAGCGGACCGCAAGCGGCTCGCGGCCCGCGTTCAGCGCGACCACGACGCGATCGGCGGGCGCGCCGTCCGCGGCGGGTGCGTAGAGGGCCAGGACCAGCGCGTGGTTGCCGGGCCGGTTCCAGCCGTCCCCGGCCATGGCGCTTCCGTCGGGACGGCGCCACTCGACGTCGGCGAGCCCCGTCGCGTCCACCGCGCCGCCCGTGAGCCATCGGTCCTCGCGCAGCGCGCGATGGTCCTTGCGCAGCGCCGCGAGGGCGGCCGCCGCCTCGCACAGCGCGCGGTCGGCCCCGTCCCAATCCATCCAGGAAAGCGTGTCGTCGTGGGCGTACGCATTGTTGTTGCCGCGCTGCGTGCGGCCGAGCTCGTCTCCCATCGAAAGCATGGGCGTGCCGCGCGAGACGAGCAGGGTGGCCAGGAGGTTTCGCGCGTCGCGCCGCCGCGCGGCAACGACCCCGGCATCCTCCGTCGGTCCCTCGACACCGTGGTTCCAGGAGAAGTTGCGGTCGGTGCCGTCGCGGTTGCCCTCGCCGTTGGCCTCGTTGTGCTTGTGCTCGTGGGAGACCAGGTCGGCGAGCGAGAAGCCGTCGTGGGCGCACACGAAGTTGACCGAGCAGGCGGGAGAGCGGGTGGCGAAGAGGTCCGATGACCCGGCCAGGCGCGTGGCCAGTTCCGCCACGGTAGCCTCGTCGCCGCGCCAGAAGCGGCGCACGGTATCGCGGTAGCGGTCGTTCCACTCGGCCCATCCGGCGGGAAAGGCGCCGAGCCGATGGCCGCCGGGGCCGATGTCCCAGGGTTCGGCGATGAGCTTCAGGTCGCGCAGCAGGGGATCGGCCGCGATCGCCGCGAGGAACGGGGCGTCGGGGTCGAAACCGGTATCGCGCCGGGCGAGCGTGGTGGCCAGATCGAAGCGGAAGCCGTCGACCCCGGCCGCGCGCACGTAGTGGCGGAGCGTATCGAGGGCCAGGCGCAGCGCCGGCGGGCGGTCGAGCGCGAGCGTGTTGCCGCAGCCCGCGTCGTCCACGTAACGCGCGCCGTCGCCGGGGAGCGTGCGGTAGTAGGTCGCGTTGTCGAGCCCGCGCAGGGACAGGGTCGGCCCGTGCTCGTCGCCCTCGCCGGTGTGGTTCAGGACCACGTCGAGGATCACCTCGATTCCCGCCTCGTGCAGCGCGGCGACGCAGGCCGCGAGCTCGGCCATGCCGCCGGGCGCGAGCCGGGGATCGGGCACCATCAGCGACACCGGGTTGTAGCCCCAGTAGTTGCCCAGGCCGAGGGCGACGAGGTGGCGCTCGTCCACCCACGCGGCCACGGGCATGAGCTCCACCGTGGTCACGCCCAGGCGCACGAGGTGCGAGATCGCGGCGCGATGGGCGAGGCCCGCGCAGGTGCCGCGCACCGCCTCCGGCACGCCGGGGTGGGTCCTCGTGAAGCCGCGCACGTGCAGCTCGTAGACGACGGTGTAGTCCCACGGCCAGCGCAGCGCGCGCGCTGCAATCGCGGGCGACGCCGCGGCAACGATCGCCTTGGGCATGAAGGCCGCGCTGTCCCGGGGGTCCGGCGTGCCGTCGGGCTGTGCGCCGAACATCGACGGATGGAGCCTGAACCCGCGATCGAGGATCGTCGCGTAGGGGTCGACCAGCAGCTTCGCGGGATTGAACCGGTGGCCGTCCCGCGGGCTCCAGGGGCCGTGGGCGCGCAGTCCGTAGCGGCTTCCCGCCGCCATTCCCGGCACGAACCCGTGGAACACGTCGCCGGTGCGGTCGGGGAGGCGATGGCTCGCGGTCTGCACGATGGAGTCGCGATCGAAGAGGCAGACCTCGATGGCGGTGGCGTGGGCCGAGAAGACGGCGACGTTCGCCCCGCCGGGGACGGGCGTGGCGCCGAGCGGCTCGGGGTTGCTGGGATGTGTCCCGTTTGCGGCCAAGGCTCAGCCGGCGGGGCGCGACGCGAGGTCGCGGAAAAGCGCCGCGTACTGTTTTGCGGCACGGCGCCAGCCTACCTCGGCGGCCATGCCGTGGCGCTGGAGCTTTCGCCAGGTGCCCCGGTCCTGCCAGAGCCGGACGGCGCGCTCGAGGGCGAGGGCGAGCGCCTCGCGCGACACCGGCGAGAACTGCAGGCCGTTGCCCGCGCGGGACACGAGGGCCATCTCGTTCGCGTCGATCACGGTGTCGGCGAGCCCCCCCACGCGCGCGACGACGGGAACCGCGCCGTAGCGCAGCGCGCACAACTGCGCGAGGCCGCAGGGCTCGAAGCGCGACGGCACGAGCAGGGCGTCCGCTCCGCCCTGCACGAGGTGGGCCAGGGGCTCGTCGAATCCGATGAACGCCCCGACCCTTCCGGGCGCCGCCTGCGCGGCGGCGGCGAATCCCGACTCCAGCGCGGCCTCGCCGGAACCGACGATCGCGAGCTGCCCGCCGAGGGCCAGCAGGTCCGGCACGCACTCGAGCAGCACGTCCATGCCCTTCTGCCAGGTCAGGCGGCTCACGACGCCGAAGAGGGGTGCGGCGTCGTCCCGGTCGAGTCCCAGGTGCTTCTGCAGCGCGGCCTTGTTCGCGGCGCGGCCGGCGACGTTTCGCGCGTCGAACGGCGAGGCGAGGAACGCGTCCTTCGCGGGGTTCCAGTAGTCCGTGTCGATGCCGTTCAGGATGCCGGTGAGCTCGCCCGCGCGATGGCGGAGCAGGCCGTCGAGCCCCATGCCGGACTCCGGCGTGCGGATCTCCATCGCGTAGCGCGGCGAAACGGTGGTCACGTGGTCGGCGAGCGCGATTCCCGCCTTGAGGAAGCCGATGGAGCCGAAGTACTCGACGCCGTCCAGGCCCCAGGCGTGGTCGGGCAGGCCGAGTTCCGCGAGGAGCGAGGCCGGAAACTGCCCCTGGAAGGCGAGGTTGTGGACCGTCATCACGGTGCGCGGACGCGGCCCGCCGCGGTAGTGCAGGTAGGCGGGCGCGAGCCCGGCCTGCCAGTCGTGCGCGTGGACGATGTCCGGCACGAATGCGCCCACGACGCCGCGCCCGATGTCCGCGGCGGCCGCGCCGAGCGCGGCGAAGCGCAGCGCGTTGTCGGGCCAGTTGCCGCCGTCGGGGCCGACATAGGGCCCCCCGGGGCGCAGGTACAGGTGCGGGGCGTCGAGGACGAAGAGATCGAGGCCGGCCACGCGCGCGGCGAGGATGCGCGCAGCACCGCCGTGCAGCGCCGGGTAGGCGTGGACGGCCTGCGCGTCGCCGATCGCGGCAAGCACGGAGCCGTAGCCGGGCATCAGGGTGTGCACGGCGACCCCTTCGGCCCCGAGTGCGGCGGGAAGCGCTCCGGTCACGTCGGCAAGGCCGCCGGTCTTCGCCAGCGGAAAGACCTCCGAGGCGACCGAAAGCACCGCGAGCGGCTTCATGGGCCGAGGCGGTCGATCATCGGCTGCGTGATGAGGCAGATTCCCTTTTCGGTGCGGCGGAAGCGGCGCGCGTCCTCCTCCGGGTCTTCTCCCACCACGAGGCCCTGCGGGATCTGCACGCCGGCGTCGATCACCACGTTCTTCAGGCGCGCATGGCGGCCGACCTCCACGTGCGGAAGCAACACCGCGTTCTCGATGTGGGAGTACGAATGGACGTGGACCAGCGTGGCGAGGAGCGAGCGGCGCACCGTCGCGCCCGAGACGATGCATCCGCCGGAGACGAGGGAGGCGATGGCCGTCCCGCGGCGCCCGTCCACGTCGTGGACGAACTTGGCCGGGGGCGTGATCCCGGAATAGGTCCAGATCGGCCAGTCGAGGTCGAAGAGGTCGAGCTCGGGAACGACGTCGGTCAGGTCGATGTTGGCTTCCCAGTACGCGTCGAGCGTGCCGACGTCGCGCCAGTAGGCGGTGGACTCCGAGCGCGAGCGCACGCACGAGCTGGTGAAGCGGTGCGCCATGACCTTCCCGTTCGCGACCAGCCACGGGATGATGTCCTTGCCGAAATCGCGGCTCGAGTGCGGGTCGGCCACGTCGCGGCGCAGCTGCTCGTTCAGCAGGTCGCGCTGGAAGATGTAGACGCCCATGCTCGCCAGCGCGTAGCCGGGCCGGTCCGGCATCTCCGGCGGCACCGCGGGTTTCTCGACGAAGGAAATGACGCGGTCGTCGGCGTCGACGTGCATCACGCCGAAGGCGCTCGCCTCGGCGACGGGAACCTCGAGACAGGCCACGGTCACGTCGGCGAAGGAGTTCACGTGCTGGACGAGCATGCGCTCGTAGTCCATCTTGTAGACGTGGTCGCCGGCGAGGATGACGAGATACTCGGGACCGTAGCCGTCGATGATGTCGGTGTTCTGGTAGACGGCGTCCGCCGTCCCCGCGTACCACTCGTTGCCCTCCAGGCGCTGGCTGGCCGGGAGGATGTCGAAGCTCTCGTTGCGCACCGGCTGCAGGAAGTTCCAGCCGCGCTGCAGGTGGCGGATCAGGCTGTGCGCCTTGTACTGCGTGGCCACCGCGATGTGGCGGATGCCGGAGTTGAGCGCGTTGGAGAGCGCGAAGTCGATGATGCGCATCTTGCCGCCGAAGTACACGGCGGGCTTCGCGCGCCGGTCGGTGAGCTCCATGAGCCGCGTGCCGCGACCGCCCGCAAGCACGTAGGCCATTGCCGAGCGCGCGAGCGGCATCGCGTAGGAGATCCGGCGCCGGTCGTGCAGGTACGGATGCGAGCCGCTCGCGTCGATGTCGCCGTCCGCGGCCGTGGGGGATAGGACCGGATTCGTCTTCGGTTCCATGGCACCTCCTTCGCGTCGTCGGCCGCCCGGTGCTGCCGATCCGGCCTTACCCGGGCATCGCCTCCGCGCGCCAGATTTCGCGGGCGTAGCCGAGGATGGTCCTGTCCGAAGAGAACCAGCCCATGCCCGCGGTATTGAGCGTGGCGCGGCGCCACCAGGCATCCTGGTCGTGCCAGAGTTCGTCCACCGCTCGCTGGGCGGCGCGGTAAGCCTCGAAATCCGCGCACACCATGAAGTTGTCGTGATGGCGCAAGCCATCGACGAGACCATTATACCGCGCGCGATCATCCGGCGAGAAATTGCCCGCGGCGAGCGACTCGAGCGTTTCGGCGAGCGCGGGCGAGGCCTTGATGGCCGCGGTCGCGTCGAGTCCCGCCCGGTGGCGCGTCGCGACTTCGTCCGCGGTGAGCCCGAAGATGAACACGTTCTCCGCGCCCACCCGTTCGAGGATCTCGATGTTGGCGCCGTCCAGGGTGCCAATGGTGAGCGCACCGTTGAGGGCAAACTTCATGTTGCCGGTGCCGGAGGCCTCCATGCCGGCGGTGGAAATCTGCTCCGAGAGATCGGCGGCCGGGATGATCGATTCCGCGAGGCTCACGTTGTAGTTGGTGAGGAAGACGACCTTCAGCCGGCCGCCCACGGAAGGGTCGTTGTTCACCACGCGCGCGACGTCGTTGGCGAGCTTGATGACGAGCTTGGCCTGGTGGTAGCCGGCCGCGGCCTTGCCGGCGAAGATCTTCACGCGCGGCGCCCACGTCTGCCCCGGACGGGCGCGCATCTCGTTGTAGAGCGCGATGGTCTCGAGGATGTTCATGAGCTGGCGCTTGTACTCGTGGATGCGCTTGATCTGCACGTCGAAGAGCGCGTCCGGGTCGAGCGAGAGGTTCACGCGCCCGGAGACCACGCGCGCGAGCTCGACCTTGTTGGCGCGCCGGATCGCCGCGAAGCGGCCGCGGAAGGCCGGGTCGTCCGCGAACGGCGCGAGATCCGCGATGCGGGCCGGATCGTCGAGGAAGGCCGGGCCGATGGCTTCCGTGATGAGGTCGGTCAACGCCGGGTTCGCCTGGAAGAGCCAGCGGCGGAAGGTGATGCCGTTGGTCTGGTTGACGATGCGGTCCGGATAGACGTCGTGGAAATCGCGGAACACCGTCCGCCGCATGAGGTCGGTGTGCAGCGCGGACACGCCGTTTACGCGCCGCGAGCCGAGGAACGCGAGATTGCCCATGCGCACCTGGCGCGTGGTGTTCTCCTCGATCAGCGACAGCGAGGCGAGCAGCCTCGGGTCGTCGCGCCTGGCGGCGCGCAGCGCGTCCAGGTGCCGCGCGTTGATCAGGTAGATGATCTGCATGTGCCGCGGCAGCAGCCCCTCCATCAGCGGCACCGACCACTTCTCCAGCGCCTCCGGCAGCAGGGTGTGGTTGGTGTAGTGGAAGACCGACGTGCAGATCTTCCACGCCTCGTCCCAGGGCACGTCGTTCTCGTCCACGAGCAGGCGCATGAGCTCCGGGACCGCGATCGCCGGATGGGTGTCGTTCAGCTGGATCGACACGTGGTCCGGGAGCGACGCGAGATCGCCGTGCTGCGCGCGGTGGCGGCGCAGCAGGTCCTGGAGCGAGGCGGAGGCGAAGAAGATCTCCTGGCGCAGGCGCAGCTCGTGGCCCGCGGGCGTGTTGTCGTTCGGGTAGAGCACCCGCGAGATCGCCTCGAGCCGGACGCGGTGCGCCAGCGCCCCCACGTGGTCGCCGCGGTTGAAGTCCTCGAGCACGATGGGGTGGTCGGCGCGCGCCGACCACAGGCGCAGCGTGTTCACGTGCGCGCGGCGCCAGCCGGCGATGGGCGTGTCGTAGGCCACGGCGTTCACGCTCTCGGCCGGGTGCCACTTGCGCGCGGGTCGTGCCGTCGGCGTGGCGCAGCGTTTCCACGGAGCCGCCGAAGCTCACGGTGTAGGTGACTTCCGGGCGCTCGAACTCCCAGGGGTTGCCGGACGAGAGCCAGTTCTCGGGCAGCTCGATCTGCCAGCCTTCCTTGATCGCCTGGCGGAAGATCCCGTGGTCGTAGCGGATGCCGTAGCCGTGCGCCGGGATGCCGAGCGTGGCCATGCTGTCCATGAAGCACGCGGCGAGCCGGCCCAGGCCCCCGTTGCCGAGCGCCGCGTCGGGCTCGAGATGCCGTAGCCGGTCGAAATCCACGCCCAGCCCGGCGAGCGCCTCGCGGGCCGTGGCCACGAGGCCCAGGTTCGACAGGGCGTCGACGAGCATCCGCCCGATGAGGAACTCCAGCGAGAAGTAATAGACGCGCTTGCGCCCGTCGCGGTAGGTCCGCCGCGTGGCCTCCATCCAGCGCTCCACGATCTGGTCGCGCGCGGCGAGTGCGGTCGCGATGAGCCAGTCGTGCTCCAGCGCGTGGCGATGGTCCTTGCCGACCGCGTAGACGAGCTTGTGCAGGATCGCGTCGCGAAACCGCTCCACCGACGCGGGGCGCCTCGCGTTGCGGTTTCTCGGGATCCGGGCGGAGGGGCGGGACGGAGGGGTTCAAGGACGGGAAGTGTTCAGGTTCTGCAACCGGCGTGGTCTCTGCGGTAGAGTTTACCCGTCCGCGGGCCGTGTGGCGCCCGCTCCCCTCGTGACCGAGCACGCCCCAGCCATGCCCTTCATGCTTCTCATCCTCGTCATCCTCATCGTCGTCACCGTGGTCGCGTTCCTGAACACCAGCCCGCGGGTCGCGAACCGCGTTCCGCTCGTCGTCTTCAATGCGGCCACGCTCGCCTTGTCCGTTCCCGCGGCGGTCGCCGTCGGCTACTGGATCTTTTCCGACGCCGCGGCCCTCAAGCCCGACGCCCTGGGGATGGCGGCCTACCTGGGGGTCATGGCGGGCGGCGCCGCCGCGCTCCTGGTGGTGGCCGTGGGCGGGCTCGTGCGCAACTTCGCGGTCTACCCGCTTTCGCGGCGACTCGCGCCGCCACCCGTCGAATAGTCCTGAAGGACCGCGCCCCGCGGCCTAGCGACCGCGCGCCCAGGCGAGCAGGTTCATGAACTCGCGGCGGTTGCGCGGCCCGTGGGTGCGAAACGCCGGGTCGGGGCGCTCGCGGTAGTCGTCGCGGTCCCGCGCCACCCGGTCCCCCTTCAGGTGGCGGTCCAGCACGTCCTTCGCCACCGGGTAGATCTTCAACGCGTTCAGCCCGAAGACCCCGGCGCGCAGCGCGGGCGTGATCTCGGGGTAGCCGTGGCGATCGCGCAGCGCTTCGTCGATGCGGAAGCTGCGGAAGGCCTGGATCTGGTCCTGGGGCGAGCCGTACCAGATCGAATCGGTTCCCCAGAGCACGTTCTTCTCCCCCACGGACTTGAACAGCTTGCCCAGCGCATGGGCGGCGGAATCGGGATCGCGCATGAGGAAGCGCCAGGTGGAGCCCAGCTCCGCGAAGACGTTGGCGCCGGGTTTCACGCCTTCCTTCGCGAGGCTCGTGACGAGCGCGTCGATGCCGTCGCTGCGCGACTCGTCGTAGGGGCCCTCGGGCTTGCCGGCGACGAAACCCGAGTGGTACACGAGGAAGTTCACGTCGGGGTAGCGCCGCGCCACGCGCCCGATGTCGGCGCAGGTCGAGTGCTCGTAGGAGCGCTGGCCGAAAGGCAGTCCCTTGTGGATCGCGATGTTCGCGATGCCCAGCTTCCTCGCCTTCTCGATCAGCGCGATGCCGGGCTCGTCGTCCAGGTGGAAGCCGCGGCCGTCGGGGCCCCACTGGGTGTAGGTCTTCCAGGCGCTCACGCGGAAGCGCGAGGCGAGTTCGTCCATGCCCTCGAGGTCCCCCGGCTGGTTGGGATTGACGCGCCCGTGGATGAAGAGCCGGTGGGTGCCGTCGAGCCGCTCGACGATCTTCGCGGTGGCCGCCGCCTCCTCGATGGTGAGCGGCCCGCCCTCGCGGGAGGAGGGCACGAAGGAGAGCACCATCAGGTCGGTGTCGGAATCGAGGAAGACGTCCTTCACGAATTCGTCGGGGCCGATGCACTGCAGGTAGTCGAGCCGCCCCGGCCCCTTCGAAGGCCCGCAGGTTTCGGTCTTGTGCATGCGCAGGGGCGTGGCGCGCGCCGGAAGCCGCTTCGTCCACGCCCCGGTCGGATTCACGAAGTGCCCCTGGACGTCGAAGATGAACTCCCCGCCGTCCACCAACGAGCGGGCGAGCCGGGCGTCGAGCGCGGCCTCCGGCGGCACGTCGAAGTAGCCCCCGCGCCGGCCCGCGGCGGCGTAGGCCTCGTTCATCGCGAGCAGGCAGGTCGCCGCCCCGGCCGCGGAGACGAGGAAGTCGCGCCGGTGCATGCCCAGCCGGCGCGCGTTCCTGCCCGCCGCCTCGTGGGCGAGCCGGATCGCGTGGTGGTGTTCCGGGCCGAGCGCGATGGGGGCGAATTCGCCGATGCTGGCGGAGTCGATCTTGATGGGCAGGCGCGTGCCTTCGGGGTCAAGGCGGTCGGTCATGGTGTCCTCGGGGCGCTAATTCAGGGGAGCCAGGCGCGGGCATGGCGCGAACCGGACAAACTGATCTATGCTACCGGCGAAGCTATCCCCGGGGTGGAGAGAACATGAAAAAGCCGATCCTGCTTGCCTGCCTGCTCGCCATTGCAGCCACCCCCGCCCTCGCGAGGAAGACCTGCGAGGAACTGAAGGGCGAAATCGAGGAAAAGCTCAAGGCCAAGGGGGTCAAGTCCTGGACGATCGACATCGTCGCCAAGGACGAGGAAAAGGAAGGACGGGTCGTGGGCACCTGCGACGGGGGCACGAAGAAGCTCGTCTACCGGCGCGGCAAGTAGCGTCCTTCCTCTAGCCGCCCTCCACCGGCGGCAATTCCGGCGCGATCAGGGCGAGCCCGGCCCGCAGCAGCGCCTCGTAGCGTTCGCGCTCCCGAGCGATGGCCTGCGGCGTCCAGTCGTAGAACCCGCCTCCCGCCTTCATCCCCAGCCGGCCCGCGGCGACCCGGTCCGTGAGTACGCGCGACGGCCGCGCGCCGGCGGCGAGCGTCGGGTACATCGTCGCGGCGGCGGCGGCGTGCACGTCGAGCCCCGCGTGGTCGCGCTGCAGCAGCGGCCCCGCCGCGAGAAAGCGGAATCCGAAGCCGAAGCGCACGGCCGCGTCCACGTCCGCAGGCGTGGCAACCCCCGCTTCCACGAGCGCGAGGGCCTCTCGGGCGAGCGCGTGCTGCAGGCGGTTGGCGAGGAATCCCGGCAGGTCCTTCCGGACGATCACCGGCACCTTGCCCGTCGCGCGCATGAATCCGGCCAGATCCTCGGCGAGCGCCGGGTCGCTCGCCGGGCCGCACACCACCTCGACCAGGGGCACGAGGTGCGCCGGCATGAAGTAGTGCAACCCGAAGAACCGGTGCGCCGAGGGCAGGCCCTCGGCGATGGCGCTGATGGGAAAGCTCGAGCTGTTGCTGGTGAGCAGCGCGTCGTCGCGAAGCCGCGGCAGCACCTCCGCGAAGAGGCCGCGCTTGAGATCGAGGCGCTCCGGGACGGCCTCGATCACCAGGTCGATGCCGGGCCAGGGGACCGCGTCGAGGCTTGCGTGCACGCAAAGGCGATCGAGACGCCCGGGGCACCCGAGTGCCGCCAGGCCCGCGCAGAGCCTTCCGGCAAGCGTCTTGCGCACTTCCTCGAAGGTCTCGACCAGGTGCGTCGTGCAGCCCGCGCGGGCCAGGGTGAGCGCGATGTCCGCGCCCATGGTGCCGCCGCCTATGACGGCGCAAGTCCTGCGATTTGCCATGCCGGGCTTCCTATAGAATTGCGGCATCCAAACCGGAGAACGCCATGAGCCGCATCGCCATCGTACTGTTCCTGCTGGTTTCCGGGGCGGTCAGCGCCCAGGAGCTGACCGGCACGCTCAAGAAGGTCAAGGAAAGCGGCACGCTCACGCTCGGCATCCGCGAGACGTCGATCCCGTTCTCCTACCTGGACGAGAAGCAGAACGCCATCGGCTACTCCATCGACCTGTGCGCGAAGATCGTCGAGGCGGTGAAGGCCGAGTTGAAGATGCCCAACCTCACGGTGCGCCAGATCCCGGTGGTGTCGCAGACGCGGGTGCCGCTGGTGGCCAACGGCACCGTCGATCTGGAATGCGGCTCGACCACGAACACGCTCACCCGCCAGAAGCAGGTGGAGTTCTCCCACGTCACCTTCATCGGCGGCACGCGCCTGCTGGTCAAGGTGAAATCGGGCGTGAAGGAGGTCGAGGACCTGAAGGGCCGGCCCATCTCCGTCTCCCAGGGCACCACCAACGAACGCGTGATCAAGGGCCTGTCGGACAAGCTGGACCTCGGCATCAAGGTGCTCAACGTGAAGGACCACGGCGAGGGCTTCCTCGTGCTCGAGAGCGGCCGCGTGGACGCGAACGTGAGCGACGACATCCAGCTCATGGGGCTCCGGTCCCGGGCGAGGAACCCGAAGGACTACGCCGTCGTGGGCCGGCACCTGTCCTACGAGCCCTTCGGGCTCATGTTCCGCAGGAACGACGCCGACTTCAAGCTGGTGGTGAACCGCACGCTCTCCGGCCTCATGCGCTCCGGCGAGATCGAGGCGATCTACGCGAAATGGTTCGATCCCCTGGGCGCGCCCCTGAGCGACACGATGCGCACCGCCTTCTCGATACAGGCCCTGCCGGAATAGCGACACGCATCGCGTTCGAGACGGCGAGGGGAAGAAGGCGCATCCCATGACCGACGCCCGCCCGTGGCTGCGTTACTACGGGGACGTCCCGCACTCCATCGACTACCCGGGGGTGACGCTCTACGAGGCGCTCGCCGCCAGCGCGCGGCGCGTGCCCGGTTCGGTCGCGTGGGACTTCCTCGGCACGCGCGCGACGTACCGCGAATTCCTGGAAAGCGTGGACCGCTGCGCCGCCGCCCTGGCGGCCGAAGGCCTGCGCGCCGGGGAGCGCTTCCTCATCTCGATGCCCACGACGCCGCAGGGCGTGATCGCCTTCTACGCGGCCAACCGCCTCGGGGCGCTGCCGGCGTTGATCCATCCGCTGTCGACGGCGCCGGAGATCACCCATTACCTCGATGCCACGGGCGCGCGCATGGCGCTCGTGCTCGACGCCTTCTACGGCACGCTCGCCGCGGCCACTCCCGCCAAGGGTCTCGAGAGGATCCTCGTCGCGAGGATCCCGGAGTACCTCCCGCCGCTCAAGCGCCTGGGCTTCTGGGCGACCAAGGGCCGCAAGATGGCGCCGGTGCCAGCCGATCCGCGGGTGCGGCGGTGGGCGTCGCTCCTCGCCTCCGCGCGGCCCGACACGCGCGCGCCCGCGGGTCGCACGGACGACGCGGCCGCGATTCTCTTTTCGGGGGGGACCACGGGGCTGCCCAAGGGCATCGTGCTCTCGAACCGCAACTTCATCGCCCAGGGCATGCAGGCGGCGTCCTGGTGCGGCCTGGGCGAGCGCGACGCGATCCTCGCGGTGCTGCCGATCTTCCACGGGTTCGGGCTGGGGTGTGCGTGAACGCGGCCTTCATGGGCGGCGGCAAGTCCATCCTCGTGCCGCAGTTCAGCGCCGAGATCGTCTCCGAGGTGCTGCGCCGCGACCGGCCCAACGTGCTGGTGGGCGTGCCGACGCTCTTCGACGCGCTCGCCAAGGACCCGTCGCTCGAGAAGGCCGACCTTTCCTGCCTCACGGCCTGCTTCTGCGGCGCCGACACGCTGCCGCGCGCGGTGAAGGAGCGCTTCGAGGCGATGGTCGCGGCCGGCGGCGGGAAGGTGAGGCTCCTCGAGGGATACGGTCTCACGGAAGCGGTGACGGGCATCATGGCCACGCCCCTCACGGAGTATCGCGAGGGCTCGGTCGGCATCCCGTTTCCCGACATGCTCGCCAAGGTCGTGAAGACGGGCACGACCGAAGCGGCGCCGGCGGGCGAGGAGGGCGAGATCTGCATCGCGGGTCCCGCGGTGATGCTCGGATACCTGGACGATGCCGAGGCCACCGCGCAGGCGCTGCGCGAACATGCCGACGGCCGCACCTGGCTGCACACGGGCGACCTCGGGAAGATGGACGCCGACGGGTTCACCTACTTCTCGGTGCGCCTGAAACGCATGATCAAGTCGTCGGGGTTCAACGTGTACCCGGCGCAGGTCGAGGCGATCATCCGCGAGCACCCCGCGGTGGCCGAAGTCTGCGTGATCGGGGTGCCGGATCCCGCGCAGGTCGAGCGCGTCGAGGCGTGCGTCGTGCTGCGCGATCCGGCGCAGGCGGGCGAGGCGATGGCGGAGGCGATCATCCATCACTGCCGCGAGCGGCTCATCAAGTGGTCCTGTCCCCGCGCGGTGGCGTTCGTGCCGTCGCTGCCGCTTACGCGCGTGGGCAAGATCGATTACCGCGAACTCGCGCGCCGGCACGCGGCGGGCGAACTGGCGCAAGGCCCATGAACCCTCCGGACATCCCCGCCCACGGCGGCGAACGCGTCGCGGCCGCACCCGCGGCGCACGGCGTGAAGGTCGTCTTCACGCTCTGCGGCGGCCACATCTCGCCGATACTGGTCGCCGCCAAGCGGCGCGGCATCCGCATCGTCGACACGCGCGACGAGGTCACCGCCGTCTTCGCCGCCGACGCCGTTGCGCGGCTCACCGGCACGCCGGGCGTGGCGGCGGTCACCGCGGGGCCGGGCATCACCAACACCATCACGGCGCTGAAGAACGCGCAGCTCGCGCAGTCGCCGGTGCTGCTGCTGGGCGGTGCCGCGCCCACCGCGCTGCAGGGCAGAGGCGCGCTGCAGGACATCGACCAGAAGCCGGTCGTCGCGCCCCACGTGAAGCTCGTGCGCCAGGTGCGGCGCGTGGCCGACCTGGGTCCCGCCGTCGAGGAAGCGCTGCTCGCCTCGCTCTCCGGCGTGCCGGGCCCCGCGTTCGTCGAGTGTCCCGTCGATCTACTCTACGACGAGCAGTTGATCCGCGGCTGGTACGCCGACGCGGCGGGAAAGGGTACGGCGATCGCCGACCGCCTGCTGCGCTGGTACCTCAATCGCCACGCGGCGAAGATGTTCGCCGGCGCCGGCGCGCCGTATGCGCCCGTGGGCCGGCCCGTGGCCGCGCCCCTTGCCGGCGAAACCGCGGTGGCGCGCGCCGCCGAGGCGCTCGCCCGCGCCGAGCGTCCGCTCATGATCCTGGGCAGCCAGGCCATCGTCGAATCCGCGCAGGCCGCGAGCGTGGCCGAAGCCGTCGCCCGCCTGGGCGTGCCCGTGTACCTTTCCGGCATGGCGCGCGGTCTCCTGGGCCGCGAATCGGCGCTGCAGATGCGGCACGCGCGCCGCAAGGCGTTGCGCGAGTCCGACTGCGTGCTGCTCGCCGGGGTGCCCTGCGATTTCCGCCTCGACTACGGCAAGCACGTGCGCCGAGCCGCGACGCTCATCGCGGCCAACCGCAGCCGCAAGGATGCGCGCCTGAACCGCAAGCCGGAGATCGAAGCCATCGGCGACGCGGGCCGCTTCCTCGTCGCCCTCGCGGGGCGCGTGGCGCCGGGCGCCGGGCGCGCGGCGTGGATCGAGTCGCTGAAGGTGCGCGACGCCGAGCGCGAAGTCGAGATCGACGCGCAGGCGCAGGCCTCCGGCGAGCACGTGAACCCGGTCGCGTTCTTCCGCGCCCTGGATCGTGCGGCGGAGACAACGCCGTGTTCGTGGCCGACGGCGGCGATTTCGTCGGCACCGCTTCCTACATCCTCGCCGCGCGGGCCGCTCGCCTGGCTCGATCCGGGCGCCTTCGGCACGCTCGGTGTCGGTGCGGGCTTCGCGCTTGGCGCGGCGGTGGTGAAGCCGTCCGCCGAGGTGTGGCTCGTGTGGGGCGACGGCGCCAGCGGCTACGGGCTCGCGGAATTCGACACTTTCGTGCGCCACGGGATCCCGGTCATCGCCGTGGTCGGAAACGACGCCGGGTGGACCCAGATCGCGCGCGAGCAGGTGAAGATGCTCGGCGACGACGTGGGCACGGTCCTCGCGCGCACCGCCTACCATGAGGTCGCGAAGGCGTTCGGCGCGGAGGGCGTGGAGATCCGCAGCCAGGCGGAAGTGGAGGCGGGCTTCGCGCAGGCGCGCCGGCTCGCGGCCTCCGGCCGGCCCGTGCTGGTCAACGTCTGGCTCGACCGCACGGAGTTCCGCGAAGGCTCGATCTCGATGTAGTCCCTTGCCGGCCGGCATCCGCGGATGCGGGTGTATGCTGGATGCGCACCTCCGGAAGCGCTTGGCCGTGGGTTCGCGCGCTTGCGGCGCACCGCGCGCCGCGGTCCGTCTTCCGGGTGGATGCCGGGTATCGTCGACGAGGCATTGAGACCACAGGAGGACGAACGATGATGACCACGACCACCCTGGACCTGCTGAGGAAGCAGCCCTTCGTGCAGGGCATGCACGATCGTCACGTCGACCAGCTCGGCGAACTCGCGCGCAGCGTATCGCTCGAGCGCGGGCGCGTGCTCTTCGGCGAGGGCGAGGAGAGCCCGGAGTTCTACCTGGTCCTCGCGGGCATGGTGGCCCTCGAGATCGCACCGCCCAGCGGCGCCTTCCGCCTCGACACCCTGGGCGCCGGGGACGAGCTCGGCTGGTCCTCCGTCATGGGAGGCAAGACCGTGTTCCAGGCCCGCGTGCTGGAGGAGGCGAAGGCGCTCGCCTTCGATGCCGCGGCGCTGCGCGCGTTGTGCGAGAAGGACACCGCGTTCGGCTACGAATTCATGCGCCGCCTGCTGTCGGTGGTCGCCGACCGGCTCCAGGTCACGCGGCTTCACCTCATGGACAACCACTGGCCGGTGGCCAGGCTCGCCGGCGCCTGACGCAGCGGATGGCGAACGAGTCGTCGAAGACGCGCAGGCAGTGGGGTCCGCTGGAGCACGCCGTGCTCCAGGGCGAGGGCATCGACATCGGCTGCGGGCCCGATCCGGTCCTTCCCCACGTCATGCCCTTCGATCTCGCCCAGGGTGACGCGAACGAGATCACCCGGCACGTCCACCGGCAGTTCGATTTCGTCTACGCCTCCCATTGCCTCGAGCACATGCGCGATGCGCGCGCGGCCATCGCGCAGTGGTGGGCGCTCGTGAAGCCGGGCGGCGTGCTTTTCGTGATCGTGCCGGACGAGGATCTCTACGAGCAGGGCTACTGGCCCAGCCGCTTCAACCGCGACCACAAGTGGACCTTCACGATCGCCAAGCACGCGAGCTGGTCGCCGGTGTCGATCGGGCTCCTGAGCTCGCCCGCTCGCTCGCGGGCGGCGAGGTCGTGGACATCCGCCTCTTCGACACGGGCTACCGGCGCGAACTGCAGGTCGACGGCCGCGAGGCGGGCACCCGCGGCTGGCGCACCCGCCGCGCGCTGGGCCGGGCGGCCTACGGCGTGCTTCGCCTGCTGGGCTTCGACCGCGAGCGCCTCAAGCGCGCCTTCATCCGCCCGCTCGACCAGACGGCCTTTCCCGACACGCTCGCGCAGATCCAGGTGATCGTGCGCAAGGCCGGCGCCCCTCAGCCGGACACGAGCAGCCAGGCGCCCGTCGCGAGGTAGATCACGCCCATCGCCATCACCGTCCAGCGCGTCCATTGCCGGAACGACGCGTCGGTGAGGCGCTCCAGCACGTGGCGGGAGAGCGTCGTGCCGGTGATGGCGAGCGCGACCATGAGCGCGGCCAGCCAGAAGTCCACCGTGCCGCGCTGCGCGGCGCCGACGAGACCCCGAAATAGAGGATCTTCAGGATGTGCCCGAGGCTCTGGGTCGAGGCCTTGGTCGCCACGACCGCGCGCCGGTCCATGGCCGAGCGCACGAAGAAGAGGTCGAGGATGGGGCCGGAGACGCCCGCGACGAGCTGCAGCCCGGTGGTCACCACGCCGCAGGCGAAGGGGTGGCCCGGCTTCCTCACGTCGAGGACGAGCCGCTCGGGAAGCGCCAGGCCCACGAACGGCGTGATTCCCAGCACGACCAGCGCGACCGGCTTGCTCACCACGAGCTGCACCGCGGTGAAGGCCGCGAGTGCCAGGAGCGATCCCAGGGCGTTGCCGCGGAAGACGCGCCAGTCGATGGAGCTTCGCCACAGGATCGCGCGCCAGCCGTTGGAGGCGAGCTGCGTCACGCCGTGCAGCACCATCGCCTGGGGCACCGTGAGGAGTGCCAGCAGCACACCCATGAGGATCATGCCGCCCGCCATCCCGAGGATGCCGGAGATGAAGGAGGTCGCGAGCGCCGAGACGGCGAGGGCGGCGAGGACGGCGAGGGATGGCATCGGGGCGCTCGGGGAAGGCCGCCATCGTGCCCACTCGCGCCGGCCGGGGCAAGGGCGAGGGGCAATGCCCCCGCCCTTGCTATGATTCGCGCTCCCGAGCGAGCCCCGAACCATGTCCGAAGCCGATCTCCCGGAAGTGCGCGCCCAGTACGAGGCGCTTCCCTATCCCGCGCGCAATCCCGAGGACGAGCGTCGGGAGCTGAAGCGCACGTGGCTCGACGACCTGCCCATGGTCAACCACTACGGCTTCGCGGGGCGACAGGGATTCCGGGACGGCTTCCGCGCGCTCGTCGCCGGAGGCGGCACGGGCGACGCCACGATCTTCCTCGCCGAGCAGCTGCGCGGCACCGACGCCGAGGTCGTTCATCTCGACTTCAGCACGGCGAGCACCGCGATCGCCCGCAGGCGCGCCGAAGTCCGCGGCCTGAAGGACATTCGCTGGGTGGAGGCCTCGCTCCTCGATCTCGCCACGCTCGGGCTAGGCCGCTTCGACTACGTCAACTGCGCGGGCGTGCTGCACCACCTCGCGGACCCCGATGCGGGGCTTCGCGCGCTTCTCGCCTCGCTCGCCGAGGGCGGCGCCCTGGGGCTGATGGTCTACGCGAGCATCGGCCGCACGGGCGTCTACCAGATGCAGTCGCTCGTGAAGCTCGTGAACGATGGCGAGACCGAGCCGAAGACCCGGATCGAGAACGCGAAGCAGGTGCTCTCGGCCGCGCCGCGCACGAACTGGTTCAGGCGCGGCGAGGACCTGGTCCAGGATCACCGCAACGGCGACGCGGGGATCACCGACCTGCTGCTGCATCCGCAGGACCGGTCCTACACCGTCGGCGAGCTCTTCGCGTGGCTCGCGGACGGGCACGGGCTGCACCTTGCGCTGACCGACCTGCAATGCGGGCGCTCGTCGTACCTGCCGCACCTGCAGATGGGGCCGCAGCCGCCGCGGGTGCTCGCGAAGATCCGGGCATTGCCGCTGCGCCGGCAGTACGAGATCGCGGAGCTTCTGAACGGGCGCATCCAGACGCACTCGTTCTACGCGACGCGAGCGCCCGCGGTCGCGCCCTACGGCGATGCGGACTTCATCCCGTTCTGCTTCCACGAACCGGTGACGGGCGCGGAGCTGGCCGAGGTATTTGCGAAGAGCCGCGGCCAGCCCTTCACGCTGGATCACCGCTGGTCCGGCGTCTCGGTCACGGTGCGGCCGGGCAGGGCCACGCCCTCGATACTCCGGAAGATCGACGGGCGGCTTTCCTTCGGCGAGATCTTCGAGCGCGTGCGCAGGGAGGCGGCGTTCAAGGATGCTCCCCCGGACGATGCGTCCCTTTTCGAGGATTTCCGCGAGTCCTGGGAGGCGCTCAACGGCATCGACCGGTTGCTGTTGCGGCACCGGGACGCCGCAATCCCGCCGGGCGTATATTGACGCTTCCTTGCGCAGGTCCCGGGAAGTCCCTGACGGGCGCCACGCGCCTTGGCGATGGCCGCGAACCGTTGGCGCAAGTCGATTCGCGTATCGGCGAAGGAGTCCGGAGATGCGTGCAAGGCAATCCGTCGGCGCACTGGCGGCCCTGTGGGTCGCGGGTTTCCTGTTTTCCGCGGTCCCCGCAGGGGGCACCGAGAAGGACCCGTCGGTCTCGGAGATGATCGAGGCGCTCGCCGCCAAGCCCGAGGCACCCCGGACGCGGGGATTGCGCGTGAGCGGGGCGCAGCCCGCGCCGGGCGCCGGCCGCCAGGGAAAACTGCGGCTCGCGGTCCAGTTCGAGTTCGACTCGGCGAGGATTTCCCCTGCAAGCGGAGAGCTCCTGCGCAAGCTCGCGAGCGCCATGCAGTCCGAGGCCCTGGCGAAGCTGCGCTTTCGCGTCGAGGGCCACACCGACTCCGTCGGCGATGGCGCCTACAACATGCGCCTTTCCGGTCGAAGGGCGCGCGCCGTCGTGGAATTCCTCGGCTCCGGCGAGGGCATCGATTCGGCGCGGCTCGCGGCCATCGGCATGGGCAGCGCCAAGCCCGCCAACCCGGCCGACACGCGGGCCGCCGAGAACCGGCGCGTGGTCATCGTGTCCCTGGAGCCGGAACCGGTGACGCCGACGAAGGAACCGGATGGCGCGGCGGGCACGGTCGAGCGCGTGAGCGGACAGCTCCAGGTCCGGCGCGGCAACTCCAACTCGGCACTCCAGCAGGGATCGCGGGTCCGGGAGGGCGACGTTCTCGTCACCGCGAGCGACGCGTCGGCGCTGGTGCGGCTCGACGACGGCGCCAACCTGCTGCTTCGCGCGAGCTCCATGCTCAGGATCGAGAAGCTGCGCCTGGCCGGGGACCCGTCGACCTGGAAGCAGGCATTCGGGCTCGTGGTGGGGGCGTTCCGGTACGTCACCGGCGCATTGGGCGGAAACCGTCCGGAGGCCGTCGCATTCAACACGGAGCTGGCGACCGTAGGCATCCGCGGTACCGACCTCGACATCGTCCACACGGAGGCGGGCACCGGGCCGGTCGAGGCGGGCACCTACGTGAAGGTGAACCAGGGCGCCGCGTCGCTCGATGGCATCGACGGTTCCAACGTGGCCCTCGCCCGCGATGAGCAGGCCTATGCGGGCCCCAGGCGGGCCGCGACCCGCGGCGGGAAGCCGCCGCCCGCCGCGATGCGCCTCAAGGCACCGGCCGCCGTGTTCAGCACCGGCGAGCTGGACGGGCTGCTGGAATCCCGCTAGGCCGCGCGCGCCACGGCGCCGCTCGCGCACAGCGCATCGATCTGCGCGGGCGTATAGCCGAGGGAACCGAGAATCTCGTCGGTGTGCTGGCCCAGGAGGGGCGAGGCGCGCGTGACCGCGCAGGGCGTGTCGGAGAACTTGACCGGCATGCCCAGCGCCTTCGTCCGGCCGGCCTTCGGGTGATCGACCTCGACCACCATGTCGCGCGCGACGACCTGCGGGTCGGCGAGCATGTCGCCGATGCGGTTGATGGGGCCCACCGGAACGCCCGCGGACTCGAGCTCGCGGATCCAGTGGGCCGAGGGCCGCGACTGCATCCGCTCGGCGATGAGCGGGGTGAGTTCCGCAAGATGCTGCATGCGGTCGCCATTGGTGCGAAAGCGCGGGTCGGCGAGCAGGTCCTCGCGGCCGATGGCCTTCGCGATCCGTTCCCAGTTGGCCTGGTTGGCGCCGCCCACGTTGATCCAGCCGTCGGCCGTGGGGAATGCCTGGTAGGGCGCGGTGAGGATGTGGGCGGATCCCGTGGGCTGCGGGTTCTCGCCGGTGGCGAAGTAGATCGCGCTCTGCCAGTAGGTCTGCTGGATGGCCGCCTCCATGAGGGAGGTGTCCACCATCTGCCCGCGCCCCGAGGTGTTGCGCGCGTGCAGCGCCGAGACGACGCCGAGCGCGGCGAAGATGTCGGCGTTGATGTCGGCGATGGGAGAGCCGGACTTCACCGGCGCGCCGCCCGGTTCCCCCGTGATCGACATGAGCCCCGAGAAGCCCTGGGCGATCAGGTCGAAGCCGCCCTTGTCCGCGTAAGGGCCGGTGCGCCCGTAGCCGGAGACCACGCAGTAGACGAGGCGCGGGTTCAGCGCCTGGAGCACGTCCCAGCCGAGACCGAGCTTGTCGAGCGTTCCCTTGCGGTAGTTCTCGGTCACCACGTCCGCGGTGGCGAGGAGCTTCTTCACCACCTCCAGGCCCCCGGCGGTCTTGAGGTTCACCGCGATGCCGCGCTTGTTGCGGTTGAGCATCATGAAGGCGGCCGACTCGCCGCCGATCGAGGGGCGCGTGTAGGAGCGCGTGTCGTCGCCGCCGGGAAGCTTCTCGACCTTGATCACGTCCGCACCCATGTCGGCGAGCAGCATCCCGCAGGTGGGGCCGGCCATGATCTGCGCCAGCTCGACCACGCGCGTGCCCTGGAGCGGGCCGCTCATCGTCCCTTGAAACCGGGCTTCGCCTTCGCGAGGAAGGCCTCGCGCCCGATCCGGAAGTCCTCGGTGCCGTAGCAGGCGTAGCCTTCCTCGAGCTCGGCGGCGGTCAGCGCAGCCGCATCGCGCAGGCGATGGGCGAACTGCTTGTGCCAGCGCGCCACCAGCGGCGCGCCGTCGGCGATTCTGCGCGCGGTTGCCCCGGCCTCCGCCGCGACTTGGGCATCGGGCACGACGCGGGTGACAAGGCCCTTCTGCAACGCCTCCGCGGCGCCGAAAACGCGGCCCTCGAGGAGGATCTCGAGCGCCACCGACTCGCCCGCGAGGCGGATCAGCGCGCCGATCTCGGCATAGGCCATCACCAGGCCGAGCTTGTTGATGGGCACGCCGAAGCGGCTCGACTCCCCGCAGATGCGGATGTCCGCGAGACCGGCGATCTCGAGCCCGCCGCCCACGCAGACGCCGTGGATCTGCGCCACCACGGGGTGGCGGCAGCCGCCGATCGCCTCGATCGTGCGCGTCATCACCGCACCGTAGGCGCGCGCCTGCTCGACGTTGGCGCGCTCGCGCTCGAACTCCGAGATGTCGTTGCCCGGCGCGAAGGCCTTCTCGCCTGCGCCGCGCAGCACGATGCAGCGCACGGCGTCGTCGCCGGAAAGCTCCAGGAACACGTCGCCGAGGCGCTGCCACATGGGCTTGGTGAGCGCGTTCAGCTTCTCCGGGCGGTTCAACACGACGGTGGCGATGTCGCCGGCGCGCTCGAGGAGGATGGTGTCGGCCATGGCTTCAGCGGTAGAAGTATTCCACCAGCGCGAGGCCGGTGATCGGGATATAGGTGACCATGAGCAGGATCCCGACGAGCACGCCGATGAACCAGACGTTCACGCGGCTCACCTCCCACACGCTCGCCTTGGCGATGGAGCAGGCCACCATCAGCACGCTCGCCACGGGAGGCGTCTGCTGCCCGATGCCCAGGTTGATCGTGACCACGAGCCCGAAGTGCACGGGGTCGATGCCCACCGAGTTCACCAGCGGCATCACGACGGGCACCACGAGGATGATCGCGGCCGCCGAGTGCAGGAACATGCCGAGCAGGAGAAAGAGCACGTTCAGGAGCGCGAGCACGGACCACTTGTTGGACGTGATCTCCGCCACGGCGCCGGCGAGCTTCTGCGGCGCCTGGATCTCGGTGAGGTAGGCGCCCAGCAGCGCCGAGGTGGCCACGAGCAGCATCACCACCGCCGTCTGCACGCCGCCTTCGATCATGGCCGCGCGCAGGTGCTTCATGTCCAGCTCGCGATAGATGGCGAGGCCGATGAAGAGCGCGGCCAGCACCGCGAGCGCGGCGCCCTCGGTTGCCGTGACGATGCCGCCGAAGATCGCGCCCAGGATGATCACCGGGAGGGTAAAGGCCCAGAAGGCCTCGCGGAAGGTCTTCCGGACGCGAGACCACTGGAAGCTCTCCTCGATGGGCAGGTTGTAGCGGCGCGCGAACCAGTAGGCCATCGCCATGAGGCCGAGCCCCCCCATCAGGCCCGGGACGATGCCGGCCACGAACAGCTGCACGACGGAGGTTTCCGCCATCACCGCGTAGAGAATCATCGGGATGGACGGCGGGATGATCACCGCGAGGGTCGCGGCCGAGGACATGATGGCGGCAGCGAGCGGCGCGGGATAGCCCTTGCTCTTCATGGCCGGGATGAGGATCGAGCCCAGGGCGGAGACATCCGCCACGGCCGAGCCGGAAATCTCCGCGAAGAAAAGCGAGGCGCCGATGGAGACCATCGCGAGGCCGCCGCGGATGAAGCCCAGGATGGCGGAGGCGAAGGCGATCAGGCGCTTGGAGATCCCCGAGGCGTTCATGATCGCCCCGGCCAGGATGAAGAGCGGGATCGCGATCAGCGGGAAGTTGGTCGCGCCGTTGTACAGGACGATCGGCAGGTTCGGGAGCGTGTCGGCTCCGTGGGAGACCACCATCGCGACCAGCGCCACGACGCCGAGCGCCACGGCGATCGGCACGTCGATCACCACGAGCGCCAGCACGCAGGCGAAGAGGATGAGGATCTCCATCAGTGCGACGCCCCCCGGCGGCCGGCGATTCCGCACGGGCGTCCGCGACCATGCGCGGCAGGTTCATGAGCTCGGCCACGATGATGAGCACCGCGCTGATCGGCACCACGGACTGCACCCAGCTCACCGGGATGTCCGGCAGGCTCACCAGGTGGTCGGTCGCGAGCACCCCCAGCACGGTGTAGCCGGTCCAGCCCACCAGCACGAAGAACGCGATGACGATCACCTCCACCAGGAGGCGCGCGATCACCTTCGGCACCGGGGGCAGGAAGGCGACCACTTCGGGGCAGCCGATGTGCGCGCGCTTCACGGCCGCCAGCGCGGAGCCGTAGAACGTGAGCCACGCGAGGAGGATCGAGGCGACCTCGTCGTACCAGACGAGGGCATAGCCCACGGTGCGGAAGACGACGCCCGCGGTCACCTCGACCGCGAGCGCCGCCATGAGGACGATGACGACCCACTCCAGGGCGCGTTCATAGCCCTGGCGCACCGATTCCAGGCGCATTACTTGCCGAGTGCGATCGCGCGGTCGATGATCGCCTTGGACCCGGAGACTTCGGTGGCGAATTCCTCGTACACGGGCTTGGAGGCGGTGACGAACGAGTCCTTGTCGGGCGTATTGGACTGGACGCCGGCGGCCTTGATCTTGGCGAGGAGCTCATCCTCGGCCTTCTCGGCCGTCTTGTAGACGAACGCCTGCGTCTCCTTCGCGGTGTCCTCGAGGATCTTCCTCACGTCGGCGGGCAGGGTGGCCCATTTCTTCGCGCCCGCCGTCACGTAGGCCGGCGTGTAGACGTGGCCGGTGAGCGAGATGTACTTCTGCACCTCCTGGAACTTCGCGCTGTAGATCTGCGTGAAGGGGTTTTCCTGGCCGTCCATGACGCCCGTCTGCAGCGCCGTGAACACTTCCGAGAACTTCATCGGGCTGGGGTTCGCGCCGTAGGCCTGGAACATCTTCACGCGCCACTTGCCCTCGGGGGTGCGCAGCTTGATGCCCTTCAGGTCCTCGGGCGTATTGATCGGGCGCTTGTTGTTGGTGATGTGCCGGTAGCCGTTCTCCCACACCGCGATCACCTTCAGGCCCTTCTTCTCGGCCGCGGGGTGGATCATCGGCCAGAAGACTTCCTTCTCGATGCGGCCCATGTGCTTCCTGTCCTTCACGAGATAGGGCATCTCGAAGACGCCGAAGATGTCGGCCTCCGAGGTCATCACGGTGGAGGGCAGGGCGATGTCCACGGTGCCGAGCTTGAGTTTCTGGACGAGTTCCTTGTCGCCGCCCAGCTGGCTGGAGCCGAAGACGACGACGGTGGCCTTTCCGGCGAGCTTCGCATTGGCGCGCTTGGCGAATTCCTCCGCGGACTGGGCGAAGAGCGAGCCGGGCTCGCCCACGTGGCCGAACTTGATCTCGGTCTGGGCGTAGGCGGTGGAAGCGAATAGCGCGGCGCACAGCGCGCCCAGCAGGTTGCGGGTCTTCATGAGCATCTCCTCGGTTGGATGTGTGATTCCGGCTGGCGCTCGGACCGCCGGGTAGGGCCTAGTCTAGGCACATCGAGCCGCCCGCGTCGATGACCGGGGTCGGGCACCCGGGGCGCGCGCGCGGCACGCCGGATACCCCCGGGGGTCCGTGAGAATCGTAACGGGGGGCGTTACACGCCGCCTCTGGCGAGACGCCCGGTTGACTCACGTCAAAATCCCGCGCGGCCCGGGGGCGGAAAGTTCGGTTCATGTCCGGTTGGACTGTTTGCCGAGGAGGCCCCATGAAATCCGTCGTCACGCTCGTCACGTTGATGCTCGCCGCCCTGGCGACCGCCGCCTGGGGCCACCCCGGTCACGGTGCGCAGGGTGAAACCCACCACCTGGTCGATCTCCTGGCGCTGGCCGGAATCGCCGCGGTGTTCGGCTTCGCCTGGTCGGCCCGCAAGGGTGGAGGCAAGGACCATGACTGAGACCTTCTACGACGTGCTCCGCCGCCAGGGCGTCACGCGGCGCAGCTTCATGAAGTTCTGCAGCCTCACGGCCGCCTCCCTCGGCCTGGGGCCCACGCTCGCGCCGCAGATCGCCCATGCGCTCGAGACCAAGCCGCGCACGCCCGTGCTCTGGCTGCACGGCCTGGAGTGCACCTGCTGCACCGAGAGCTTCATCCGCTCGGCGCACCCGCTCGCCAAGGACGTGATCCTCTCCATGATCTCGCTCGACTACGACGACACGATCATGGCCGCCGCCGGCCACCAGGCCGAGGCCGCGCTCGAGGAGGTGATGAAGAAGTACAAGGGCAACTACATCCTCGCCGTGGAGGGCAACCCGCCGCTCGGCAACGACGGGACCTTCTGCATCCCCGGCGGCAAGCCCTTCGTGGAGAAACTCAAGCACGTGGCCAAGGACGCCAAGGCGGTCATCGCCTGGGGCTCCTGCGCCTCCTGGGGCTGCGTGCAGGCCGCCAAGCCGAACCCGACCAATGCCGTGTCGATCGACAAGGTCATCACCGACAAGCCGATCATCAAGGTGCCCGGCTGCCCGCCGATCGCCGAGGTGATGAGCGCCGTGGTCACCTACGTGGTCGCCTTCGACCGCATCCCCGAGCTGGACCGCCAGGGGCGGCCGAAGATGTTCTACAGCCAGCGGATCCACGACAAGTGCTACCGCCGGCCGCACTTCGACGCCGGCCAGTTCGTCGAGAAATGGGACGACGAGGCCGCGAAGGCCGGCTACTGCCTCTACAAGATGGGCTGCAAGGGCCCGACCACCTACAACGCCTGTTCCACCACGCGCTGGAACGAGGGCGTTTCCTTCCCGATCCAGTCCGGGCACGGCTGCATCGGCTGCTCCGAGGACGGGTTCTGGGACAAGGGCTCGTTCTACGACCGCCTCACCAGCATCCCCGCCTTCGGGGTGGAAGCCAACGCCGACACGGTGGGCCTGGTGGCCGCCGGTGTGGTCGGCGCGGCCGTCGTGGCGCATGCCGCGGTGACCGCCATCAAGGGAGCTTCCGAGAAGCGCGCGCCCACGAAGACTGAGGAGAAGTGATCATGGCCGTCATCGAGACCCAAGGCTTCAAGCTCGACAACAGCGGAAAGCGGGTCGTCGTCGACCCGATCACCCGGATCGAGGGCCACCTCAGAGTCGAGGTGAACCTCAACGCGAAGAACGTGATCACCAACGCCGTCTCCACGGGGACCATGTGGCGCGGCCTGGAGGTGATCCTGAAGGGCCGCGACCCGAGGGACGCCTGGGCGTTCGTGGAGCGCATCTGCGGCGTCTGCACGGGCGTGCATGCGCTCGCGAGCGTGCGCTCCGTCGAGGACGCGCTCGCGATCCAGATCCCGGACAACGCGAACATCATCAGGAACCTGATGCACTCGACGCTCTACGCGCAGGACCACCTGGTGCACTTCTACCACCTGCACGCGCTCGACTGGGTGGACGTGGTCTCGGCGCTGAAGGCCGACCCGAAGAAGACTTCCGAGCTCGCGCAGTCGATCTCGAAGTGGCCGAATTCCTCTCCGGGCTACTACCGCGACCTCGCCGCGCGCCTCACGAAGTTCGTGGAGTCGGGCCAGCTCGGCCCCTTCCGCAACGGCTACTGGGGCCACCCCGACTACAAGCTGCCCCCGGAAGCCAACCTCATGGCCGTGGGCCACTACCTCGAGGCGCTCGACTTCCAGAAGGAGATCGTGAAGATCCAGACGATCTTCGGCGGCAAGAACCCGCACCCGAACTGGATGGTGGGCGGGGTGCCGTGCTCGATCAACGTCGACCGCGCGGGCGCGGTGGGCGCGGTCAACATGGAACGGCTCAACATGGTCGGCAAGATCATCGACGACACGATCGACTTCATCGACAACGTCTACATCCCGGACCTGCTCGCGATCGCCTCGTTCTACAAGCACTGGGGCGCGATCGGCGGCGGGCTCTCGAGCACCAACATCCTGTGCTACGGCGAGTTCCCGGACATCGCCAACGACCAGTCGAACAAGTCGCTCCTCATGCCGCGCGGGGCGATCCTCGGAGGCGATCTCAAGAACATCCATGCGGTCGATCTCAAGGACCCGGCCATGATCCAGGAGTTCGTGAACCACTCCTGGTACAAGTACGCCGACGAGTCGAAGGGCCTGCACCCCTTCGACGGCGTGACCGACCCCAACTTCGTGCTGGGCGCCGGGACCAAGGGGGCTCGAAGACCGACGTGAAGGAGTTCGACGAGAGCGCCAAGTACTCGTGGGTGAAGAGCCCGCGCTACAAGGGCCAGCCGGTGGAAGTGGGCCCGCTCGCCCGCTACATCGTCGGCTACGCCATGGGCAACCCGGAGTTCAAGGAGCCCGTGGACATGGTGCTGAAGAAGTTGGACGTCCCCATCGCCGCGCTCTTCTCCACGCTCGGCCGCACGGCCGCGCGCGGGCTGGAGGCCTCCTGGGCCGCGCACAAGATGAAGCACTTCTACGGAAAGCTCATGGCCAACATCAAGGCCGGCAAGCTCGACACCGCGAACGTGGAGAAGTGGGAACCCGCCACCTGGCCGAAGGAGGCCAAGGGCGTGGGCTACTGCGAGGCCCCGCGCGGCGCGCTCGGCCACTGGATCCGCATCAAGGACACGAAGATCGACAACTACCAGTGCATCGTGCCCACCACGTGGAACGCGGGCCCGCGCGACGGGAAGAACCAGATCGGCGCCTACGAGGCCTCGCTCATGAACACGGCGATGGCCAATCCCGAGCACCCGCTGGAGATCCTGCGCACGATCCACAGCTTCGACCCGTGCCTCGCCTGCGCCACGCACGTCATCTCGCCGGAAGGCGAGGAGATCACCCGCGTGCAGGTGCGTTAACCGGAGACCGCCATGTCCGTTGAAGGCAAGAACCTCAAGTTCCCCGCCTACGTGTGGGAGGCGCCGGTAAGGCTCTGGCACTGGCTGATGGCCCTCGCCATGGTGGTTCTCATGGTGACGGGGTATTTCATCGGCTCGCCGCTGCCCTCGGTTCCCGGGGAGGCGATCGACAGCTACCTGATGGGCTACATCCGCTTCGCCCACTTCGCGGCGGCCTACGTGTTCGCGCTGTCCTTCCTCTTCCGCGTCTACTGGGCGATCGTCGGCAACCAGCACGCGCGCGAGATCTTCCTCGTGCCCGTCTATATGCTGAGCCCCACGTGGTGGCGCGGCTTCTTCCGGGTGCTGGGGCACTACCTCTTCATCCGGCCGAAGAACGACTGGCACCTCGGGCACAACCAGCTCGCGATGGCGGCGATGTTCGGCATGTACGTGCTGGGCACGGTCTTCATGATCGTCACGGGCTTCGCGCTGTACGGGGAGGGGACGGGAATGGGGACGTGGCAGTACAGCCTCTTCTCGTCGTGGGTGATCCCGCTCTTCGGGCAGAGCCAGGACGTGCACACCTGGCACCACTTCGGCATGTGGTACCTCATCTGGTTCACGATGGTGCATCTCTACTTCGTCATCCGCGAGGACATCACCTCCGGGCTCACCGTGGTCTCCAGCATGATCAGCGGCTGGCGCGACGTGAAGAACTGAGCGATGACGACCTTGCTTGCGATGGGAAGGGGAGTGTCGGCGGCCGTCCCGGTGCGAGCCCGCGCAGCCGGGCCCGGGAGGCCGCGCGCGCGCCGTGAACCGGTGCATCCGGGTTACTTCCTCGATTCGCGCTACCTGAAGCCCCTGAAGCTCACCCAGTTGGCCCTCGCCGAGGAGCTGGGGATATCGCGGCGCAGGGTGAACGAGCTGATCCGCGGCAAGCGGGGCGTGAGCCCCGATACCGCCGTGCGGCTCGCGGCCTACTTCCGCACCGAGCCCGAGTTCTGGATGCAGCTGCAGATGGCCTGGGACGTCCACCAGGCGATGAAGGCGCTCAAGTAGGCGGGTGGTCCCCGGACGTGGCGCCGGCCGTCTCCCCATGGCCGGCTCCCTGTATTTTTCCTTGACCTGATGGCTTGCTTGACCCGCATCAAGGGCGCGGTTTCCCATCGCGCGAAGATGGTCGCGTTGTAACTGCAAACGTTACAAGGCGAATGCCGTGGCGATGGACATCCTGGTGCTGGGAATTGGCAACGTGCTCTGGGCCGACGAGGGTTTCGGCGTGCGCGCCGTGGCTGCCCTGAACGGCGGCTGGCGCTTTCCCGAGTCCGTCACCCTGATGGACGGCGGCACCCAGGGCCTCTACCTCCTGCCTCACGTGCAGGCCGCGCGGCGGCTCCTCGTCTTCGACGCCATCGACTACGGCCTCGAGCCGGGCACGCTGCAGGTGATTCGCGACGGCGACATCCCCGCCTACCTGGGCATCGGCAAGATGAGCCTGCACCAGTCGAGTTTCCAGGAAGTGCTCTCGCTCGCGCAGCTCTCCGGCCGCTCGCCGGAGCGTGCCGTGCTGGTGGGCGTGCAGCCCGCCGTCCTCATGGACTACGGCGGGAGCCTCACGGAAGTCGTGCGCGCCCGCCTTCCCGAGGCGCTTCGCATCGGCCTGGAAACGCTCACCGCGTGGGGCGCTCCCGGCGTGCCGCGCGAAGGCGAGCGCGAGGAAGCGCTCTTCGACCCGAGCCTCGCCATGGACCGCTACGAAAGCGGCCGCCCGAGCGCGGAGGCGGCCTGCCGCCTGGGCGATGCGCGCGTGCTGGCGATGCGCGCCGAAGGCGAGGGCTGAGGCCATGTGCATCGCCATCCCGATGCAGGTCGTCGAGCCCCTGGGAGACACGGCCTGGTGCACCGGCCGCGAGGGCAGGAAGTTGATCGACCTCGCGCTGGTCGGCCCGCAGCCCGAAGGCGCCTGGCTCCTCACCTTTCTCGGAGCGGCCCGCGAGGTGATCACCGCCCGGGCCGCGACGGACATCGACCGCGCACTCGACGCGCTGGCCGCGGTGCTCGCCGGCGACACGGCGGGAATCGACGAAGCCTTCGCCGACCTGATCTCCCGCACGCCCGAGCTTCCCGAACACCTTCGTCCCAAGGAGAGCCTGCCATGACACCCCTCGCGCGCCCGGCCATCGCGGAACCGCCCCTCGTCACGCGACTGGTGGAGCAGGAGGGCGCGGTGCGCCTCGACGAGGAAGGCTTCGAGGCCTTCGTCGCCTCGCCCGGAGAAGCCGTGCTCTTCTTCACCGCGGACCCGGCGCGCTTTCGCGAGGTGGCCGACCTCGCCGTGATCCTCCCGGAAATCCGCGCCGCCGCCGTGCGCACTTTCCGCATCGGCGTGCTGCCGCCTGCGCTCGCCGACGCGAAGGCCGCGACCTGGGGCGTGCGCCGCTGGCCCGCGCTCGTGTTCCTGCGCGCCGGCGGCTGGCTCGGCAACATCGAGGCGCTGCGCGACTGGTCCGAATACCTCTCGCTCGCCAATGCGCTGCTCGCGGCCGAGACCCGCCCGCTTCCCCCGAAAGTGATTCCCGTTGCCGCCGCCGGCACACCCTCCTGCGCCTGAAAGTCGAGAGCCTCCATGAAAGACTTCCCCATCCCCGTCGTAGCGTTCGGTCCCGGCTCCCAGCCCGAGGAGGACGCGGGCCTCGAATTCCTGCCGATGCCCAAGGCGGAGCCGCTCGCCACCCCCATCCCGCCCGAGGACGCCGCGCCCGCGGAACTTGCCGCCGCAGCGGACGTGGTCGAGCAGCTCATGGAATCGATGCGACGCCACCATCCGGGCCGGCCCGGTGCGCCGCGCTTCTCGCTCAAGGCGATGTCGCCCGGAGCCCTTCGGGCGCTCAACGAAAGCCTGGGGCAGGGCGAGGTGAGCGCGACGATCGCCTCGGGCAACGGCGTTCCCGGCTGGCGCGTGCAGGAGACGGCCTTCGCGGGCGTCTGGCGCGTGCAGCGCGACGACGGCCACGGTCACCTGGCCGAGGACATCCTGGAAGCCGACGACATGCCCTCCGTGGTGAAGGAGGCGGCCGCGCAGGCGAACGGCGCGCGCCTGGACCCGGCGAAGCTGCCCGAGGGCGTGATCAACGCGCCTTCCATCGTGGCCGAGCTTCGCCACCACGCGAACGCCTTCCGGCCGGGGCGGGTCGCCCACGTGGTGAACCTGTCGCTCCTGCCGTTCTCCGCCGCCGACCACGAAGGCCTCGACGCGATGCTGGGCGTGGGCCCGGTGGCGATCCTCTCGCGCGGGTTCGGCAACTGCCGCATCGCCTCCACCCAGGCGCGCGGCGTCTGGCGGGTGCGCTACTTCAACTCCATGAGCACGCTCATCCTCGACACCCTCGAGGTCGTCGACATCCCCGAGGCGGCCCGCGCGGCTCCCGAGGACTTCGCCGACAGCCTCGATCGCCTGGGCGATCTCCTCGGGTGGCTGCGCGAGGACGCCTGAATGCCCTCCGCCTCCGCCCCGCCGCGCACCCGCCGCTACGAGTGCGGCGTGTGCTGGGCCGTCTACGATCCCGCCGCGGGCGACGCGCTGTGGCAGGTCGAGCCCGGCACGCCCTTCGAGGCGCTGCCGGAGCACTGGAGCTGCCCGAACTGCGCCGCCGAACGCAGGACCTTCCTGGTGCTGGACGATGACTGAGTCGCGCACCACCCATCCCGCGCCGCGCCTCGAGGCGGCCTTCACGCACATCTGGAAGACGCGCATGGCGGGCCTGCCGTTTCTCAATGCCGCGCTCGGCGTGGCGGCGGTGGGATTCCGGCCCTGGCAGGGCGAGTGGCTGGGCGCCCTGGTCACGCCATGGTCGGTGAATCTCGTGCTCATGCCCGGCGAAGGCGCCTGGCCCGCTCTGCCCGCGGGCGGCGAACGCCTGGTTGCTTTCCCCGCCGGGAACTTCCGCTTCATCGCCGGCGCGGACGAGTCCCTGGGCGAATACCACGCCTGCTCGCTCTTCTCGCCGGCCTCGCAGTTCGCGGACCACGACACGGCAGTCGCGACCGCCGAGGCCGCGCTCGTCGCGCTCTTCGACGCGGCCCACGCGCCCGGCGCCGACGGCTACCAGCCTTCGCAGGTGGATCGGCCCGCGCAGGTGACGAAGCGCGACTTCTTGCGCGGCCGGATCTCCGGAACGGGCCATGGCGATCGAGGGTGAACTGGTGGTGCGCATCGCGACCGCGGACGGACGCGTGATGCGCGCGCAGGCGAGCGCCGAACGCCCGCGCGTGGCCGGGGCGCTCTTCCGCGGGCGCCGCGCCGCCGAGGCGCCCGTGCTCGCCGGGGCGCTCTTCGCCATCTGCGGCCGCTCCCAGGCCATCGCCGCGGCCGCCGCGGTCGAGACGGCGCGCGGTGAGCCGGCCGGAGCGGCGATGCAGGCCGCGCGTGCCGCGCGCATGGCGGCGGAAAACGTGCACGAACATGCGTGGCGGCTGCTCGTCGACTGGCCGCGGCTCGCCGGGCGCGAGCCCGAGGTCGCGGCACTTGCCGCGGCGCGCGAGGCGCTGGCGCCCCTGCTCGCCGCGGAAGCAGGCGCGGATCTCCGGGACGCGGTGGCGAACACGCGCGACTGGGCGGCGTGGGCCGTTTTCGGTTCATCCGCCGAGGAATTCCTGGCGCTTGCCGGCGTGCCCGCGCTCGAGGCCTGGGCGAAGGCGGCGGCAACCCCGGTCGCCACGCTCGCCACCGCGATGCTCGCCAGTCACGCGAGCCTGGGTGCCTGCGACGTGGCGTTGCTTCCGGAAGGCGATGCTTCCTGGATCGCGCGCGAGATCGCCCCGGCGCTCGACCGGGAAGCGGGCTTCGACGAGGCCCCGCATTGGCACGGCGAGGCACGCGAGACCGGGCCGCTCGTGCGCACCGCCGCGCATCCGCTCGTGGCCGATGCCGTGGCGACCTGGGGGCGGGGCGTCGGCGCGCGGCTCGTGGCCCGTCTCGTGGACCTGGCGGCGACGCTCGTTGCCCTCGGCGCGGCGGCGCGCGACGGCCACGGCGCGGTCGCGCTCGCCAGCGGCGGCGCGATCGCCTGGGTGGAAACGACGCGCGGGCTCCTCGTGCACCGCGTGGCGCTGGACGGCGAGCGCATCGCGGACTACCGGATCGTCGCGCCCACGGAGTGGAACTTCCACCCCGAGGGCGCCCTGGCGCGCGGCGCGCTGGGGCTCGCGGCCGGGGACGGAGCGCGCCTCGAGCGCGAGCTGCGCTGGCTCATCGCTTCCCTCGATCCCTGCGTGGGCGTGCGCTTCGAGGCCGGCCATGCATGAGATGTCGATCGCCGAGAGCGTGCGCGGCATCGTCGAGGAAACGGCGGCCCGCGAGGGCTTCGCGCGGGTGATGGAAGTGCGGCTCGAGATCGGACGGCTCGCGGCGGTGGAGCCCGAGGCGCTGCGCTTCTGCTTCGACGCCGTGATGCGCGGCGGCATCGCCGAGGGCGCCGTGCTCGCCATCGACGAGACGCCGGGCACGGCCTGGTGCTTCGGGTGCTCGGACTCGGTGCCGGTCGCGATGCGCGGCGAGCCCTGCCCGCGCTGCGGGGGCGGCCAGTTGCAGGTGACGGGCGGCACGGGAATGCGGGTGAAGGACCTCTTGGGAAACTGACGGAAATTCGAGGAGAAGGCGATGTGCACGACCTGCGGTTGCGGCAGCGACGACGTGAAGATCGACGGCAAGGCCATGGACACGGTCACGCGCATGACCATGCGCACGGCCATGATCACGGGCACGATCATGACCACGGCCATGATCACGGGCACGACCACGGCCATGATCACGCGCATGGCACGATCACAGCCACGATCACGGCCACGATCACAGCCACGATCACGGCCACGATCACGGCCATCGCCACGACGGCGCCCCGGCGGCGCGCGCGGTGTCGGTGGAGCGCGACATCCTCGCCAAGAACGACCGCGAGGCCAACGCGAACCGCCGCGAGTTCTCCCGGCTCGGCATCTTCGCGCTGAATCTCGTCTCCAGCCCCGGCTCGGGCAAGACCACGCTCCTCGTGGAGACCATCGGGCGCCTGGGCGGGGAGCTTCCCATCACGGTCATCGAGGGCGACCAGCAGACTTCCAACGACGCCGAGCGCATCCGTGCCACCGGCGCGAAGGCCGTGCAGGTCAACACCGGCAAGGGCTGCCACCTGGACGCGCACATGGTCGGCCACGCGCTCGAGCGCCTCGCGCCCGCGGCCGATTCCGTAGTGATGATCGAAAACGTGGGCAACCTGGTCTGCCCGTCGGCGTTCGACCTCGGCGAAGCGCACAAGGTCGTGGTGCTCTCGGTGACCGAAGGCGAGGACAAGCCGCTCAAGTACCCGGACATGTTCGCCGCGGCCGACCTCATGATCCTCAACAAGTGCGACCTGCTGCCGCACCTCGCCTTCGACGCCGCACTCGTCGAGGCCAACGCGCGGCGCGTGAACCCGGCCATCGAGATCCTGCGCCTGTCGGCGACCACGGGCGAGGGCATGGACGCCTGGCTCGCGTGGATCCGGGGCGGGGCGGTGGAGGCTCGTCGTCGCCGCGCGGCCGCGGCGCCACGTGCGCAGGGTTGCGCCTGCGCCGAGGCCGCGGCGAAGGCCTGAGGGACGAAACCGTGAACGCAGCCCTTCTCGCATCGGTGACCGAGCGCCTGCGCGTGCGCGTGCGCGGCACCGTGCAGGGCGTGGGGTTTCGCCCCTTCGTCTGGCGGCTCGCGGGCGAGCTGGGCTTGGACGGCTGGGTGCTGAACGACGCCGAAGGCGTGCTCGCGGAAGTGCAGGGCGATCCCGTCGATCTCGAGCGGTTCCGCGAGCGCCTGGCGAGCGACGCGCCGCCGCTCTCCCGGGTGGAGTCGGTGGAATGGGAAGCCTGCGCGGTCGAAACCGGCCGCGGATTCGCCATCGCGACGAGCCGCGGCGGCACGGCCGCGACTCCGGTCACGCCCGATGCGGCCACCTGTCCCGAGTGCCTCGCGGAACTGCTCGACCCCGCGAACCGGCGGTTCCGCTACCCGCTCATCAACTGCACCCACTGCGGCCCGCGCTTCACCATCACCCGCGGCGTTCCCTACGATCGCCCGCGCACGACGATGGCTCCCTTCGCGCAGTGCCCGGAATGCGAGGCCGAGTACCGCGACCCCGCCGACCGCCGCTTCCATGCCCAGCCCAACGCCTGCCCGGTCTGCGGCCCGGCGGCTGGCCTGCCTGGGCGAAGACGGCATGCTCCTGCCCGGCGGTGATCCGATCGCGCGCGCCATGGCGACGATCCGCGACGGGAAAGTGGTCGCCGTGAAGGGGTTGGGCGGGTTCCATCTCGCCTGCGATGCGCGCAGCGCGCGCGCCGTGGCGCGGCTGCGGGCCTCAAGCACCGCGACGAGAAGCCCTTCGCGGTGATGGCGGCCACCGCGTCGTCCTTCGCGCCGTTCGCCCTGGTCGACGACGCGGCCAGGGGCGCTCCTGGAATCGCGCGAGCGGCCCATCGTGCTGCTCGATAAGCGGCCGGGCTGCGACGAGGCCCTCGTCGGCGTGGCCCCGGGTGTTTCCGCGCTGGGCGCCATGCTGCCGAGCACGCCGCTGCAGTGGCTGCTCTTCCTCGAGGCGAGCCGCGCGGGCTCCGGCACGGCCTGGCTCGCCAGGCCCCAGGAACCGCTTCTCGTGATGACGAGCGCCAACCCCGGCGGCGAGCCGCTGGTGACCGGCAACGAAGAGGCGGTGCGCCGCCTCGCGGGCATGGCGGACGCCTATCTCGTGCACGACCGCGACATCGCCGCGCGCTGCGACGACAGCCTCGTGCGCGCGACCCCCCGCGGGACGGTCATGGTGCGCCGCGCGCGCGGCTACACCCCGCGCGCCATCCGGCTGCCGCGCTCGGGGCCCCCGGTGCTCGCCACCGGTGCGTGGCTGAAGAACACCGTGTGCGTCACGCGCGGCGACGAGGCGTTCCTGTCCCCGCACATCGGCGACCTGGACAATGGCCGCACCTGCAAGGCGATGGAAGAGGCGGCGGCGCACCTGCTCGCGATCCTCGAGGTGCGGCCCGAGGCCTGCGCCCACGACCTGCATCCCGACTTCTGGTCCACCCGTTTCGCCGCGCGCTTCGCGGCTCGCAACGGCATTCCCGCCATCGGGATCCAGCACCACCACGCCCACATCGCGGCGGTCTGCGCGGAGCAGGGCGAGCGCGGTCCCGTGATCGGCCTTGCCCTGGACGGCGTGGGACTGGGGTCCGACGGCGCGGCCTGGGGCGGGGAACTGCTGCGCGTCGACGGCGCGGGATTCACTCGCCTGGGCCACCTGGGCGAACTGCGGCTGCCGGGCGGCGACCGCGCGGCGCGGGAACCGTGGCGCATGGCGGCCGCGGCGCTGCACGCGCTGGGACGCGGCGCGGAGATCCCCACGCGCTTTCCCCGGGACGGCGCGGCGATCGTGGCCGAGATGCTCGCGCGCAGCTCCCATTCGCCGCCGACCACCTCGGCCGGGCGCTGGTTCGACGCGGCGTCGGGGCTGCTGGGCGTGCGCGAGCTCGCCGCCCACGAGGGCCAGGCCGCCATGCAGCTCGAGGCGCTGGCCGCCGCGCACGGCCCGGTGCAGGCCGACCGATCGCTCTGGCGCATCGGCGACGACGGCACGCTCGACCTGCTCCCGCTCGCCGCGCACCTCGCGGACACGCGCGATGCGGCGTTCGGCGCGGCGCTCTTCCACGCCACGCTCGTCGAGGCGATCGCCGAATGGACGCTTCAGGCGGCCGCCCGCGAGAAGCTCGCCACCGTGGCCCTCGGCGGCGGCTGCTTCGTGAACGCGATCCTTTCGAACGGCCTGCGGCACGCCCTCGCCGTCGGGGGCCTCACCGTGCTCGAGGCCCGCGAGGCCCCTGCCAACGACGGCGGCATCGCGCTCGGGCAGGCGTGGGCGGCCCTCCAGGCGCTCGGCTGACATGCAACGCAAACGCAACCGGAGAACGCGATGTGCCTAGCCATTCCCGCGAAGGTCGTGGAGCTGCGCGACGGCGACCAGGCGGTGATCGACCTTGCAGGCGTGCGCAAGGAAATCTCGCTCGCCCTGGTCGACGACGTCTGGCCCGGCGACTACGTGATCGTCCACGTGGGCTATGCCCTGCAGAAGCTCGATCCCGACGAGGCGGCGCGCACGCTCGAGCTCTTCGCCGGCCTCGCGCAAGTGGACGCCGCCGCATGAAGTACGTCGACGAATTCCGCGACGGCGCGCTCGCCCGGGTCATCGCCGAGCGCATCGCCCGCGCCGTCGACCCGCGCCGCGTTTACCACTTCATGGAGTTCTGCGGCGGCCACACCCACGCGATTTCCCGCTACGGCGTGACCGATCTCCTGCCGGCCAACGTGGTGATGGTGCACGGCCCGGGCTGCCCCGTGTGCGTGCTGCCCATCGGCCGCATCGACATGGCCATCGACCTGGTGCTCCCCGCCGCCGCGGGGAAGGTGCCGGGGAAGCGCAAGGACGTGACGCTCTGCACCTACGCCGACACCATGCGCGTGCCGGCCTCCCGGGGGCTCTCGCTCATGAAGGCGAAGGCGAAGGGCGCGGACGTGCGCATGGTCTACTCCGCCGCCGACGCGCTGCGCATCGCGCAGGACGAGCCCGGCCGCGAGGTGGTCTTCTTCGCCATCGGCTTCGAGACCACCACGCCGCCCACGGCGCTGGTGGTGCGGCAGGCGGCGCAGCTGGGCCTCGCGAACTTCAGCGTCTTCGTGAACCACGTCCTCACGCCCTCGGCCATCGCGCACATCCTGGAGTCACCCGAGGTGCGCGAGCTGGGCACCATGGTCATCGACGGCTTCATCGGGCCCGCCCACGTCTCCACCATCATCGGCAGCCAGCCCTACGACTACTTCGCCGAGGAGTACGCGAAGCCCGTGGTCATCGCCGGCTTCGAGCCCCTGGACGTGATGCAGGCGGTGGAGATGCTGGTGCGGCAGGTGAACGAGGGCCGCGCGGAAGTGGAGAACGAGTTCACGCGCGCCGTCACGCCCGAGGGGAACGCGAAGGCCAAGGCGCTCGTGGCCGAGCTCTTCGAGCTGCGCCGCGCCTTCGAGTGGCGCGGGCTCGGCCGCGTGCCCTACAGCGCGCTCCGGCTGAAGGAGCCGTGGGCCGCCTTCGACGCGGAGCGGCGCTTCCCCATGACCGAGCACAGCGTCCCCGACAACAAGGCCTGCGAGTGCGGCGCGATCCTGCGCGGGGTGAAGAAGCCCGTCGACTGCAAGGTCTTCGGCACCGTGTGCACGCCGGAGAACCCGATGGGCTCGTGCATGGTGAGCTCGGAAGGCGCCTGCGCGGCGCATTACACCTACGGCCGCTACCGGAGCGCGGCGCGGAGCGCGGTGCGCAGCAGGACTACGTGCGCCCGCTCGACGTGAAGCGCGGGCTCGTGGACATGAGCCACGGCAGCGGCGGCCGGGCCATGGCGCAGCTGGTCGACGAACTCTTCCTCGCGGCGTTCGACAACCCGTGGCTGCGCCAGATGAACGACCAGGCGCGCGTGCCGATGCCCTCGGGCCGGCTCGTGGTGGCCACCGACAGCCACGTGGTCTCGCCGCTCTTCTTTCCCGGCGGCGACATCGGCTGCCTCTCGGTGCACGGCACCGTGAACGACGTCGCCATGGCGGGCGCGAAGCCGCTCTACCTCACCGCCGGCTTCATCCTCGAGGAAGGCTATCCGCTCGCGGACCTGAAGCGCATCGTCGACTCCATGGCCAAGGCCGCGGCGGAGGCGGGCGTGGCCGTGGTCACGGGCGACACCAAGGTCGTGGAGCGCGGCAAGGGCGACGGCGTCTTCATCAACACCACGGGCGTGGGCGTGGTGGCCGAGGGCATCGAGATATCCGGCGACCGCGCGCGCCCGGGAGACGCGATCCTCGTCTCGGGCACCCTGGGCGATCACGGCGTGGCCATCATGTCGCTCCGGGAGAACCTGAGCTTCGAGACGACCATCCGCTCCGACACCGCCGCGCTGCACGGGCTCGTGGCGGCCATGGTCGAGGCGGTGCCGGCGATTCACTGCCTGCGCGATCCCACCCGCGGCGGGCTCGCGACGACGCTCAATGAAATCGCGCGGCAGTCGGGCTGCGGCATGCGCCTGGAGGAATCCGCGATTCCCGTGCGCCCCGAGGTCGCCGCGGCCTGCGAGTTCCTCGGCCTCGACCCGCTCTACGTGGCCAACGAGGGAAAGCTGATCGCGATCTGCGCCCCCGGCGACGCGGCGCGGCTGCTCGCGGCGATGCGCGCCCATCCGCTGGGCCGGGATGCCGCGCAGGTGGGCGAGGTGGTGGCGGATTCGCACCATTTCGTGCAGATGCGCACCGGGTTCGGCGGCAGCCGCATGGTGGACTGGCTCGCGGGCGAGCAGCTCCCGCGCATCTGCTGAGCGCGCGCGTGTGAAAATCCTCTTCCTCACCCACGCCTTCAACGGCCTCGCGCAGCGGCTCTTCGTAGAGCTTGCCGCCCTCGGCCACGAGGTGTCCATCGAGATCGACGTGAACGATGCGGTCACCGCCGAGGCCGTGGCGCTCGCCGCCCCCGACCTCATCATCGCTCCCTTCCTGAAGCGCGCCATCCCGGCGTCGATCTTCTCGCGCGTGCCGTGCTTCGTGGTCCACCCGGGCATTCCCGGCGACCGCGGGCCCTCCGCCCTCGACTGGGCGATCCTCGAGGGCGAGGCGGACTGGGGTGTGACCGTGCTGCAGGCGGAGGCGGAAATGGACGCCGGGCCCGTCTGGGCGTCGCGCTGCTTCCGCATGCGCGCCGCACCCAAGTCGAGCCTCTACCGGCGCGAGGTGGCCGAGGGCGCGGCGCAGGCCGTGCTCGAAGCGGTGGCGCGCTTTGCCCGCGGCGATGCGCCGATGTCGCTCGCGGAACTGGGCGAGGACGCCCGCGGCAGGGCGCGACCGCTCATGCTGCAGGCGGACCGCGCGATCGACTGGGAGAACGACGACACGCGCACCGTGCTCGCGAAGATCCACGCGGCCGACGGCTTTCCCGGCGTGCGCGACACCATCCTCTGCCGCGAAGTCCTCCTCTTCGGCGCCCACGACGGAAAGGGGGACGTTCCCCAGTTTTCCGGAAAAATGGGGAACGTCCCCGATTTCCGGGGAGCGGTGATGGCGACGCGCGATGGGGCGATCCTGCGCAGGACGGTCGACGGCGCGGTCTGGATCACGCACCTGAAGGCGGTGCCCGGGGGAGGCGAGCCGACCCTGAAGCTCCCGGCCGCGCAGGTGCTGGGAGAGGCACTCGCGGGCGTGCCGGAAGCGCGGATCGCCCTCGATGCCCCCGACGCGGGCCCCACCTGGCGCGAGATCCGCTACGAGGAGCACGGGGACGTGGGCGTGCTGCACTTCGCGTTCCACAACGGCGCGATGTCCACGGCGCAGTGCGTGCGGCTGCTCGAAGCGATCCGCTTCGCGAAGACCCGGCCGGCGAGGTGCTGGTGCTCGCGGGCGGGCCCGATTTCTGGTCGAACGGCATCCATTTGCATGCGATCGAGGCCACCGGCCGGCCGGCCGATGCCTCGTGGGACAACATCAACGCCATCGACGACGTGGCCCGCGAGATCATCACCACGACCGATCGCCTGACGGTGTCGGCGCTCGCGGGCAACGCGGGCGCGGGCGGCGTCTTCCTGGCGCTCGCCGCCGACCGCGTGTGGCTCAACCGCGGCGTGGTGCTGAATCCCCACTACCGGGGCATGGGCAACCTCTTCGGCTCGGAGTACTGGACCTACCTCCTGCCGCGGCGCGTGGGCGAGGAGCGGGCCCGCGAGATCACCGGGCGGCGCCTGCCCATGGGCTCCCAGGAAGCGCTCGCGCTGGGGCTCGCCGATGCGCGCTTCGCCCACGACGCGCAGTCCTTCCTGCAGGCGGCGATCAAGCGCGCGCAGGCGATGGCGCAGGATCCGCGCCTGGGCGACATGCTCTTCGCCAAGCGCCGCCAGCGGCTCCTGGACGAGTCGGCCAAGCCCCTGGAGCGCTACCGGGAGGAGGAACTCGCGCGCATGAAGCTGAACTTCTACGGCTTCGATCCCAGCTACCACGTGGCGCGCTACCACTTCGTCTACAAGCTTGCGAAGGCGCGGACGCCGCATTACCTCGCGCGGCACCGCGCCCCCCCGGCGCCCGCCGCGGCCTGAGCGGCGCGCAGGCGACCCTCCCCAACCGCGACTTGGACTGCGGCAGGGGCTTGGGATACGCTTCGCCCCACCGCAGCACAACCAGGGAGAGGCCATGAGGTTTCCGGAAGATCGTTCCAGTCGTTCGCGCTCGCCGTGGCGCTCCTCGCAGGTGCCGCAACGGCGCTCGCCGCGCGGGATGCGCCGAAGTCGAAGGACCACCCGCTGCTCACGCGCTACCCGAACTCCCACATCGCCGAGTACGAGAAGAACTACAACGCGGTCGAGTTCGCCGTGGGCGGGCGCGGAGCCGAGGCCCAGCGGAAGCCCATCGAGGGCGATGCGACCGTCATTCGCTACTTCCACTACAAGGCCGACACCCAGCCGAGCCCGCTGCAGGTGATCCGCAACTACCAGAACGCGGTCAAGTCCATCGGCGGGGAAGTGGTCTACGAGCGCCTGCCGAGGGGATGGCGACGGCGGCGAGACGACGCTTCGGGTGACGACCGGCGGCAAGGAGGTGTGGGTGCGGGTCGACCCCGAGATCTTCAGCGCGCCCACGCAGAGCTACAAGCTCTCCATCGTCGAGGTGGCCGCGTTGAAGCAGGTGGTGACCGCGAACAAGCTGCTCGAGGAACTCGACAAGAACGGCTTCATCGCCCTCTACATCAACTTCGACACCGGCAAGTGGGACCTGAAGGCCGACGGCCAGGCCACGGTGCGCGAGATCGCCGCGGCACTCAAGTCGGCGCCGGCGTTGAAGATCGCGATCGAGGGGCACACCGACAACGTCGGCCAGGCCGCGGCCAACAAGACGCTTTCCCAGCGCCGCGCGCAGAGCGTGATGGCCGCCATCGTGGCCGGGGGCGTCGATGCCGGGCGACTCAGCGCCGCCGGCTTCGGCCAGGAGCGCCCCGTCGCCGACAACCGCGGCGAGGAAGGGCGGAGCAAGAACCGCCGCGTGGAGCTGGTCAAGCGCTAGCGGGAGGGGGCCGCGCGCAGGACGGCGCGGCCCCGAAAAAATAACCGGCGAACACCCGAAGATGCCGCCGGCAAAATACGCCGTACCTGGGGGGACGGCGGGGAAGACGTTTTCGCGCAGGGCGCGACTGCATCCAGACTAGGTGGGGCGACCGGATCGCATTTGACCCAGATCAACCGGAGCGCTCGGCGCGATGTCGGCCCGGACTCTGGCCACGGAGGGCCCCTTCGTGGAGCCCGGCCGCGAACGGCTAGAATCTGACCCATCGCGTTCGCCTGCGCCCGATCACCCGCCCATGTCCGCCGCCACCCCCGCCGCCAGCTTCCGAAGCGACGCGACCGTCATCTCCCTGGTGGGCTTCGCGCACGGGACCTCGCACTTCTTCCACTTCATGATCCCGCCGCTCTTTCCGTGGCTCATGGCGGAGTTCGGGCTCTCCTTCACGCAGGTGGGCCTCACGATGACGGCGTTCTTCCTGGTCTCGAGCATCGGCCAGGCGCTCGCGGGCTTCGTCGTGGACCGCTTCGGGGCGCTGCGGGTGCTCGTGGGCGGGATTTCGCTCCTGTCGCTCTCCGGGCTCGTGCTCGCCGGCGCGCAGAACTTCCCGATGCTGCTCGCCGCGGCCGTGGTGGCGGGGATCGGCAACAGCGTCTTCCATCCCGCGGACTTCACGCTCCTCAATCGCCGCGTGTCGGTGTCGCGCCTCGGGCACGCCTTTTCCGTGCACGGGTTGTCCGGAAATCTCGGCTGGGCCGCCGCGCCCGTGCTCATGATCGCGGTGGCGGGTGCCTGGGGCTGGCGCGCTTCCGGCGTGGCCGCCTCGATCGTGGGGGTTGCCGCGCTGCTCTTTCTCCTCGCCAACCGCTCGCTGCTGCACGACGCGCCGCTCGCGGTCGCGGGGCCGAAGCACGCGAAGGGCGGCACCTTCGCCTTCCTGAGCGTGCCGGTGGTGTGGATGTGCTTCGTGTTTTTCTTCTTCACGGTGATGGCCTTCGGCGTGCTGCAGAACTTCGCCGTGCCCGTCTTCGAGCAGGGCTACGGCGTCACGCTGGGCTTCGCCGCATCCGGCCTCACCGCCTACCTGCTGGGCTCCGCCGCGGGCACGGGCACCGGCGGCTTTTTCGCGACCCAGGGCGACCGCCAGGAACGCAAGGTCGCCGTGGCGCTCGCGGTCGCCGCACTCTGCGCGGTGCTCCTTGCGACGGGCAAGGCGCCCGACTGGGGCATCGTGGTGCTCATGGCCGTCATGGGCTTCGGCGCGGGATTCTCCGGCCCCTCGCGCGACATGCTGGTGCGGCGCGCGGCCACCAGCACCTTCGGCGACGCGGCCTACGGGCGCATCGCCGGCTTCGTCTATTCCGGCATCGACCTGGGCCTTGCCGGCGCGCCGCTCGTCTTCGGCCCGATGATGGACGCGGGGCAGTTCGTGCAGGTCCTCTGGGGAGTCGCTGTCCTGCAGACGCTCGCCATCGCCACCGCCCTCACCGTCGGCGCCCGCTCCCGCAGGACGGGGTCGGGTTGAATCTGAACCCGTCCCCGTTTCGAACCGGAAGCAATCGGGGCAGGTCCAGGATTCGACCTGACCCCCTTTCAGGTTCGGCGCCAGACGCTCGCGAGCCAGGGTTGTTGGTCGCGCGGCAGGCCGGGCGGGCGGAAGTAGTGCTCGAGTTCCACGAAGCCCGCGCCGGTCACCAGGGCGCGCCAGGTATCGAGGTCGTGATAGGAGCCGTAGCGGCCGCGGTTCCAGCCTTCCTCGTTGGCGCCGCGCGGGTTGGAGCTGAAGAGCACGCCGCCGGGCTTCAGGGTCGCGCGCAGTTCGCGCAGCACTCGCGGCGCCTCGGCGCGCGGCACGTGGAAGAGCGACGCATTGGCGAACACGCCGTCGAAACGCGCCGCGGGCAGGTCCAGCGCAAGGAAGTCCTGGCACCAGACCTCGCATCCCGTATCGGCGAGGGCCATTTCCACGAAACGCGCGGCACCGTCGAGGCCCACCGCCACGTGGCCCAGCGCCGTGAAGGCCGCGAGGTCGCGCCCCGGGCCGCAGCCGAAGTCGAGGATCGTGAAGGGCGGCTCGCCCTGGAGGTGGCGCAGCAACGCGGCGATGTTCTGCGTGACGTCGTGGTCGCGGGTGCCGTCGCGGAAGTCCTCGGCGCGCCCGTTGTAGTGCGCGAGCGTTCCGGCGGAGGCTTCCGGGTCCGGCTTCCCCGGCGGGTGCGTTCATCGGCGCGACGAGTGGAACGGGCAGGCCAGGAGATGGTCGTCGACCATTCCGTGGCCTGCATGAACGCGCTACAGGATGGTCGAGCCCACGAAGGTGAAGCCGCGCTTCTTCAGGTCCTTCGAGAAGGCGTCGGATTCCGGCGTCGTGGCGGGCACGTCGCGCATCGAGCGGCGCCGGTTCACGAGGGGCTTGCCGCCCACGAACCGCCATGCGTAGGCATCGAAGCTGCCGAATTCCTTCTGCACCGCGAGAAAGGCCTTCGCGTTCCTCACCGCACCCTCGACCTTGAGGCGATTGCGCACGATGCCGGCGTCGAGCAGCAGCTTCTCCACCCGCGCGGGCGTGAAGCGCGCCACCTTCGCCGGGTCGAATTGCGCGAATAGGCTGCGGTAGTTCTCCCGCTTGGCCAGTATCGTGGACCACGAAAGCCCGGCCTGCGCGCCCTCCAGCACCAGGAACTCGAAGAGGACGCGGTCGTCGTGGACGGGCCGGCCCCACTCGCGGTCGTGGTAGGCGACGTAGGCGGGCGAGCCCAGGCACCAGGGACAGCGTTCGGATGGCTTCATGCCGGTTCGGAGAGGGTCGGGGAGGGTCGGGGAAGTTCGCGGAGGGTCGGGGAGCGCCGGGGAGAGTCGGGGCGGTTCGGGGAGCGTCGGGGTGTAGCGGGTTCGCCACATCGGGCGTGCCCCGGCCCGCGGGAGACGGGATTTTCGCACGTCCCTCCGGGCCCCGGGCGGGGCCGCGCCGGCCGCCCGGACGGGGCCCTCCGTCCTGCCCGGTTACGCCTGAAACGGGGCGGCCGGTGACCCGGCACGCCGGCATGGCCCAGGATTGATCGGGCGCAGGTTCCGGTGTTCAAGTTCGCGTTCCAATCTGCCGATGTTCGCCCGACGGTCCGCGTTCGTCCTGAAGGCGTTCGTGGGTGCCGTGGCCGCGGCCATGGCGCCGAGTCCGGCTACCGGCCGGGGGTCGTCGACACTCATTCATTGGGGAACTCCGTGAAACATTCAAGTCGATTCGTGACCGGCGTCCGGCCCGTGGCCCTCGCGCTCGCCCTCGCAGCCGCTTTCGCGCCAATGGCCAGCCCCGGGGCGACCGGCGACCTGTTCGATCTCGACCTGACCGAGGTGCTCAGCCTCGAGATCACCTCGGTGTCGAAGAAGCCGCAGACCGTCTCCCGGGCAGCCGCGGCCGTGCACGTGATCACGCCCGACGACATCCGGCGCTCGGGGGCGACGGCCATTCCGGAGCTGCTGCGCATGGTGCCGGGCGTCCAGGTGGGGCAAATCAGCTCGAGCGTCTGGGCCGTGAGCGCCCGGGGCCTCGACGGCCGGTTCACCAACAAGCTCCTGGTGCTCGTCGACGGGCGCAGCGTCTACTCCCCCAGCTTTTCGGGGGTGTACTGGGACGTGCAGGACACGGCCATCGAGGACATCGAGCGTATCGAGGTGATCCGCGGGCCGGGCGCCACGCTGTGGGGCGCCAACGCCGTCAACGGCGTCGTGAACATCATCACGAAATCCGCGGCGAGCACCCAGGGCGGCTTGCTGTCCGTGCGGGCCGGAAGCATGGAGCGGGAAGCGGCCCTCGTGCGCTTCGGCGGCAAGGCGGGCGAACTCGGCAGCTGGCGGGTGTACGCCAAGGGCTTCGACCGCGACGCGACGGTGCAAGCCGCGACGGGCGCGGACGCCGGCGACGACTGGCGGCAGTCGCGCGCGGGCTGGCGATTCGATCTCGTGCCCGGCGCCCGGGATGCCTTGACGATCCAGGGCGACTACTACACCGGCCGGGCCGGGGAACTCACGAACCTGAACTTCCTCACGCCGCCCTTCAACGCGGTTGCCAGGACGTCCGTGAAAGTGGACGGCGCCAACCTGCTCCTGCGCTGGCAGCGCGAGCTGTCGACTTCCGATTCCTTCACGCTCCAGGCCACCGGGGACCACACGAGCCGCGACTGGCCCGTGCATTTCGACGAAAGCCGCAGCACCTGGGACGTGGACTTCCAGTACCGCAGCCGCAGGCTGGCCGGACATGACCTGGTGGCGGGCGTCTCCTACCGGTACAGCCACGATTCCCTTTCGCGCACGGACACCGGGATGCTCGCCGCCGCGCTGCCGTTCGCGACGATCACGCCCTCGTCGGCCGGCCGGAAGCTCTCCAGCGTGTTCCTGCAGGACGACATCACGCTCGTTCCCGAGAAAGTGATCTTCACGGTCGGCGGCAAGCTCGAGCGCAACGACTACACGGGCGTGGAATTCCAGCCCAACCTGCGCCTGCTCTGGACGCCCGCGCAGTCCACGTCGGTGTGGGGGTCGGTGGCCCGCGCGGTGCGCACGCCGAGCCGCGTCGACCAGGGGGGGGTAGTGAATTTCCTCGTCCAGGCGCCTTCGGCCACCTTGCCTGCGCCGGTGCTCTTCCAGAGCACGGGCGAAGCCGGGGCCGAGTCGCTCGTCGCCTACGAGGCCGGCATCAAGCACCGCTTCGACGCCACCTTGAGCGGCGACCTTTCGGTCTACTACAACGACTACGAGAAGCTGCGCACCGGGGAGCTGCTCGATCCGGTGTGCATGCCTTCGCGGGCCGCCGTGCCGCTGTGCCTGTTCATTCCCGGCCAGACCCACATCCTGCAGCTCACGCGGGTGGCCAACGACGCGAGCGGGCACAGCCACGGCGCGGAACTCGCGCTCGACTGGCGCCCGGCATCCAGCCTGCGGTTCCAGGCGGCGCTCACGTTCTACCGCATGAAGATGATCGAGGCCGGGAAAGCATTCACCACGGACCGCGAAAACAGCGCGCCGCGCAGGCAGGCATCGCTGCGCATGGCATGGAATCCGCGCCGCGACGTCGACGTGGACCTGTGGCTGCGCCAGGTGGGATACCTGTCCGACATCGGCTACTCGTTTCCGATGGCGGCCTACACCGAGCTCGATGCGCGCCTCGCCTGGAGGCCCCGCAGCGACGTGGAGATCGCGCTCGTCGGCCACAACCTGCTGCACAAGCGGCACGCGGAGTTCAAGTCGGAATCCCAGGACGTGCCGCAGCTCCTCATGCCGCGTGCGGTGGTCGCGCAGTTGATCTGGAAGTTCTAGGACCGGTTCCATGCATCAACGCGGCAAACTCGCTTCGAGCAGGCGAAGGGCGGCATTCCATGCCGCCGTCGTGTGCATGGGGCTCTGCGCCTTCGCCGGCAGCGCGGGGACGGCGCGCGCGCAGGCCGAGCTGCCGCGCGAGGAGCGCATCAAGGCGGTGCTGGTCTTCAAGATCCTGAAGTTCGTGATGTGGCCGTCCGTCGCGCTGCCGGCGAAGGAGCCCTGGTCATCTGCACCACGGTCGACTCGGCCATCGGGGATGCCCTGTTCGCCGCGGAGGGACGACAGATCGACGGTCACCCCCTCCAGCAGCGCCGTCTTTCCGCCATGTCGGCGGTGGATCTCAAGGGCTGCCACGTCGTCTACCTTCCCGCCGCCCAGCGCGACTGGCTGGGGATCGCGCGGGCCCTGCGCGGGCGGCCGGTGCTCACCGTCGGCGACGGGCCCGATTTCGCCCGCAAGGGCGGCGTGATCGGCCTGGTGCGCGGGGAAAACCGGGTAGGCTTCGAGATCAGCCTGAAGGCGGCGAAGGAGGGCGGGCTGGACATCGGCGCGCCGCTCCTGGAACTCGCGAACCTCGTGGACTGAGCCTGCGCCATGATCCCGACCCGATCCCACCCGATCCCGGCCCAGTCGATTCGCAGCAGGCTGCGGCACAGCATCTGGGCGACGGTCGGCGTGACGCTGGTCTTCGTCGCGGTGGTGGTCCTGGGCCTGCAGACGGCCCTGTATTCGCGGTCCATGGTCGAGCGGCTGGGCGTTGTCGCCTCCATGGCGGTGCGCAACGCCACCGCCGCGGTCGAGTTCGGCGACAGCAGGCAGGCGGCGAGGCTCCTGGGTTCCCTGCAGGCGGACCCCGACATCGACGCGGGGGTGCTGATCACCACCGACGGGCAGGTCTTCGCCTCCTACAGCCGGGAGAGCGGCCGCACCGGCCACGACGCGGAAGCGCTGCGCTGGGCCCGCGAGCGCCTGGGCGAGGTGCGCAGGACGGGCATGCCGCTCGATCGGCTGCAGGTGAGCGGCGCCGACTACCTGAGCCCGGTGATTCTCAACCGCGAGACGATCGGGTATCTCTACGTGCGCGCCAACCTCGGCCGGCTCCACGAGCAGTTGCTGATCAACATCGCCTTCCTCACGGTCGTGCTCGTGATGGCCGGCGTGGTGGCGTCGCTCCTTTCGGAACGGATGCAGCGGCGGATCGTCGCGCCGATCCTGCAGCTCGCCGACTCCATGCGCCGGGTGAGCGAGCACCAGGACTTTTCCGTGCGCGTCGACCCGGACGGCGGGCTCGCGATGGACGAGGTCGCGCGCCTGAAGACGGGGTTCAACGAGATGGTCGCGCAGGTCGAGGAGCGGGACCGCCGGCTCGCGGAGCGCGGCAACGAGCTGGCCCGCAGCAACCTCGAGCTGGAGGCGGCGGTGCGCAAGGCGAACGACGCGCAGAGCCTCGCCGAGCAGGCCAACCGCTCCAAGTCGATGTTCCTCGCCAACATGAGCCACGAGATCCGCACGCCGATCAACGGCGTCATCGGGATGACCGAGGTGCTCATGGACACGCCGCTCACCGAGGAGCAGCGCCATTTCGCCCGCACCGTCATGCAGTCGGGGCAGTCGCTCATGGCGATCATCAACGACATCCTCGATTTCTCGAAGATCGAGGCCGGGAAGCTGGAGATGGACCCGGTGGATTTCCACCTGCGCGACACCCTCGAGGAGGTGATCGGGTTCTTCGCCGAGCGGGCCCAGGCCAAGGGGCTCGACCTGAACTGCCGGGTCGCGCCGGAGGTGCCGCGCTGGGTCCGGGGCGACGCCGGGCGGTTCCGGCAGATCGTCACCAACCTGCTCGGCAACGCCATCAAGTTCACGGCCCGGGAGCGTGCGCGTGGAGGTGGCCGTCGACGGACGGAGCGGTTCGCAGGTCGTCCTGCGCACGCAAGTCGCCGACACCGGGCCGGGCATCGAGCCGGACCAGCAGCGCGGCATCTTCGCCGAGTTCGCCCAGGCCGACAGCAGCACGGCGCGGCGCTACGGCGGCACCGGCCTGGGGCTCGCCATCGTCCGGCAGCTCTCCACGCTGATGGGCGGGGATGTGGGACTGGCCAGCACGCCGGGCGAGGGAAGTAATTTCTGGTTCACGGTGCGCCTGGAAGAGGCGCGGGGCCATCCGCAGGAGGCGCACGAAGCGGCACGCGGGGTCCTGCACGGCAGGCGCGCCGTGGTCGTCGACGGCAGCGCCGACAGCCGTGCCGTCGTCGCGGGCCTCCTGCAGGGCTGGGGCATGCAGGCGCAGGCGGCGACGGGCCTGGAGGAGGCGGTCGCGATCCTGCGCCGTCCGGCGGGCACCGATCCGCCGTGCGATCTCATCCTGCTCGACGCGTCCCTGCCGGGCCTCGACCCATCGGCGCCGGCGGGCGCGTTCCGCTCGGCCGCGGGAACCGCGCAACTGCCCCTGGTGCTGCTCACGACCATGGGCCGGTCCGTGATCGCGCAGGGCGCGCGACCGGATCGCGTCGAGCGCTTCCTGCACAAGCCGGTGCGTTCCGCGGAACTCTTCGCCGCCGTGTGCGCGGCGCTCGGCCTGGCGGCGAATGCACAGGCCGCCGAGGGCGACGACGACGAAGATGCGCGCGTGCGGCTGGACCTGCGCGTCCTGCTGGTGGAGGACAACCTCGTCAACCAGGAAGTGGCGCGGGCATTCCTGTTCGGCCTGGGTTGCCGGACCCGGGCCGTAGGCGGCGGTGCGGAAGCGATCGCGGCGCTTGGCGAGGAACGCTTCGACATCGTCCTCATGGATTGCCAGATGCCCGGCATGGACGGCTACGAGGCGACCCGGCAGATCCGGCGCATCGAGGCGCAGTCCGCGGCCGCGGGAGAAGCGGCGCCGCGCGTGCCGATCGTCGCCCTGACCGCCAACGCGATGCGCGGCGACCGGGAGATGTGCGTCGCGGCCGGCATGGACGATTACATGACCAAGCCGTTCCGGCGCAGCGCGCTCGAGGCGCTCCTGCTTCGCTGGTCGCGGAGGGAAGCGCGAAGGCCGGCTGCCGCCCGGGAGACAGCCGACACCGCGATCGATGCCGGGATCGACCCGGGGCCCTTGCGCGCGCTGGGGGAGATCGGGGAGCCGGGATTCGTCTCCCGGGTGATCCGCCTGTTCCTCGAATCGACGCCGGCCAGCCTCCTCGAAGTGCACGACGCCGTGGACCGCGGCGATTGCGCGGCGCTCGCCTCGATCGCGCACCAGCTCAAGTCGAGCAGTGCCGCGCTGGGACTCGCAACCCTTTCCCGGGCCGCGGCCGTGCTCGAAAGCGAAGGGCGCTCCGGAAAGGTGGAGAACCTGGCGAGCACCGCCGCCGCCATCGATGCGGCCTTTGCCGCTGCCGTGCCCTACCTCGAGCGCGCGATGGAGGGTCGATCCGCCCCGGATGCGGCCGAACCCGACGCTCCCGTGGCACCGGCATCGGAGGCGCGCGCCGATGATTGAAGCCGGCACCCACGGCCCGGACGATTCCGCCTCGGTGATCCGCGCCGAGCGCCTGGCGTTTCTCTTCCGGTTCAACCGGTATTCGGTCCTGATGACCCTGGTCGTCGCGCCCATCATGGCGTGGATTGCCTCGGGCCGGATATCGCCTGCGCACCAGATGCTCGCGTGGTGGGCGACGGACGGCAGGGTGGTGTACTTCCTGGTCCTGCTGGCGGTCACCGCGTTCAGCCTGTTTCCGAACATGTCGCTGCTCGCCGCGAATGCGGCCCTGAACGTGCCGATCAACCTGGCGATGCTCGCCGGGGCCTGGATGGATCTCGTAACCCAGCCGTTCCTGGTCTTCGCCACCGTGCTCGTCTACACGCCGGTCTGCCTGCTCGCCGCGGGCCGCTTCGCCAGACTGTTCGGGGAAATGGTCGGCACCAGCCTCGTGTTCAAGCGCCTTTCGAACGCGGCGGAGGCGGCCAACCTCGCGAAGAGCACGTTCCTCGCGAACATGAGCCACGAGATACGCACGCCGCTCAACGGCGTCCTGGGGATGGCCGAGCTGCTCCAGGCCAGCGCGCTGGACCAGGAGCAGCGACGCTACTGCGACGCGATCGCCACCTCCGGGCAGCTGCTCCACGATCTCCTCGGCGATGTACTCGACGTGGCGAAGATCGAAGCGGGCAGGATCGTGATGGAGTCGGTCGGGTTCTCGCCTTCGAAGCTCGCGCTCGAGACCGCCGACGGGTTTCGCGAACTGGCGGGCCGCAAGGCGACTGTCATCGCCACGGAGTTCGATCCGCTGCTGCCCGAGTCAGTGGTGGGCGATCCCACGAGGCTTCGCCAGGTGGTGACCAACCTGGTCGGCAATGCGGTGAAGTTCACCGACGGCGGCCGGATCACGCTGGCCCTGCGCCGTCTCGCCCCGCGCGAGGGCGACGGGCGCGCGTGGCTGCACTTCAGCGTGCGCGACAACGGGATCGGCATGTCGGCCGAGGTGCTGGAGGGCCTCTTCCAGCGCTTCGTGCAGGCCGACAGCAGCACCACCCGCCGCTACGGCGGCAGCGGCCTCGGGCTGGCGATCTGCCGGCACCTAGTCGAGTTGATGGGAGGGGCGATCCACGTCGACAGCGCGCCGGGCCGCGGCACCTCGTTCTCGCTGGAGCTTCCCTTCGCCCCGGCATCGGCGGGCGCGCTCGCGGCTTCGGCCCCGGCCACCGCTGCGGCCCCGGCCCCGGTGATGGACAGCGCGCCGGCGGCGATCCCGCTCCGGGAAACGCGGGTGCTCGTCGCCGAGGACAACGCCGTGAACCAGCAGGTGATCGGCGCGATGCTCAGGCGCCTGGGGATGGCGGTGACCCTGGTCGAGGACGGCGAGCAGGCGGTCCAGGCCCTCCAGGGAGGGCGTTACGACCTGGTTCTCATGGACTGCCAGATGCCGGTGCTCGATGGTTTCGCGGCGGCGTCGCGGATCCGCGCCGCCGAAACCCGCACGCGCATCCCGATCATCGCGCTCACGGCGAATGCGCTCGCGGAGGATCGCCAGCGCTGCCTGGACGCGGGCATGGACGACTACCTGCCCAAGCCCGTCTCGATCGCGGGCCTTTCGAGCATGCTCTCGCGCTGGACGGCGGTCGCGGGCTAGCCGGGGGGGCCGAGGGTGAAGCGGAACGCCGCGCCCTCGCCGGGCACGGTCTCGGCGCGGATCGCGCCGCCGTGGCGTTCGACGATCAGCTTCACGATCGCAAGCCCCACGCCGGTGCCTTCGTATTCGCTGTCCGTGTGCAGGCGCTCGAAGGGCTTGAAGAGCTTGCCGGTGTAGGCCATGTCGAATCCCACGCCGTTGTCGCGCACCACGTACTCGCCGTTCTCGGTCCCGATGCGCACCGTCGGCACGTCCGCCTTCTGCGAGTACTTGAGCGCGTTGGCGACCAGGTTCACGAAGACCTGCTTCAGCAGCGTCGCGTCTCCGTACGCCGGCGGCAGCTTCTCGATCTCGATCCGCGATTTCGGGTAGGTGGGCGCGAGGTCCTCGGCCACCTCGCGCACGACGAGCGCGATGTCGACCGGCGAATGCTGCAGCCGGTGGCGCGAGAGCCTGCCGAGAGCGAGCAGCGCGTCGATCAGCTCGCCCATGCGACAGGCGCTCTCCTCGATCTTCGACAGGCTGCGATGCCCTTCGGGCGAGAGGTGGTCTCCCTCGTCCTGGCGCAGGATGTTGGCGAACCCCGCCACGGCGCGCAGTGGCGCGCGCAGGTCGTGGGACACGGAATAGGAAAAGGCCTCGAGCTCGCGGTTCGTGGCCTCGAGTTCGCCCGTGCGCTCCGTCACGCGCCGCTCGAGTTCGGTGTTCAGGTCGCGCAGCGCCGCTTCCGCCGCCTTGCGCTCGGTGATGTCCAGCGCGAAGGTGATGATGCCGCCGTCGGGCAGGTGCTGGTCGGTTACGCGAAGCCAGATGCCGTCCTGGCGCTGGACCTCGATCGTCCCTCCCGCGGCGCGCCGTTTCATGCGCTCGGCGAGCCACTCCTCCTCGCGCCCGAGTGCCTCCGGGTAGTTGCCAGCGGCGAATCCGTCGCGGAAGTGCTCTTCGTAGAGGTGGCCGGGCTGGACGGACTCGTAGTTCCCGTTGATGGTGCGGAAGCGCTTGTTGCCGAGGATGATGCGGTCGTCGGTATCGGTGATAGCGATGGACTCGTCCAGGTTCTCGATGGCGGCGCGCATGCGCTCGTTCAGCTCCGCGAGCTGGCGCTGCGCGGCGATTTCGGCGGTGACGTCGCGGGTGGCGCCGCGATAGCCCAGGAAGCGCCCGCGCTCGTCGAAGCGTGGGAGGCCGCTCACCGAGAGCCAGAGTTCGCGCTCGACGATATTGGTCCGGTAGCGGAAATCCCGGAACCGCTCTTGCCGCGCGATCGTCTCGATGAGCGACTTCCACGGATCGGCGGAAAGGTCCGTGCCGGGGGGGATCAAGTCGATCCTGCGCTTGCCGATGAGGCCGGCGATCACGAACCCCGCGACGCGTTCCGTCGATTCGGAAAACCAGGTGTAGCGGTCCTCGGCGTCGGTCTCCCAGAACCAGTCGCCGGTGGCGTGGGCGAAGTCGCGGAAGCGAGCCTCGCTTTCGGCCAGCGCCCGCTCGGCGAGCTTGCGCGCCGTGGCGTCCCCCACGAAACCCTCGAGGGCGATGAGGTTCCCGTCCTCTCCGTAGACACCCGAGCCGCGCTCCCACACCCACTTCTCGTCGCCGCCCGCGGTGCGGATGCGGTACTCGAAGGTGTAGGGCTCGCGGGCCTCGGTGGCGGCCTGCGCGGCCTTCCACAGCCAGTCGCGGTCGTCGGGGTGCACGAGATCGCCGAAGCGCTTCTCCCCGGACAGGAAGACGGAGGGCGGATAGCCCGTGAGTTCAAGCACGCCGTCGCTCACGAACTCCATCGTCCAGTCGGGGTCGTTGCGGCAGCGGTAGACCTCCCCCGGCATGTTCCGGAAGAGGGAGTCGAGTACGGTGGATGGGGCGTTCATGGTCGCGGAATTCGTCTGGATGCCATATTCAGGCCTGGCCGGCATCCTCAAAGCGGGGAGGAGGGCGCGGTAAAGTGCGCAGTTCGGGGCTATGGATGCGTCGGGCGCGGCCCGGAAACCTTTCAGGCGCCCGGTCGGCGGCGCGCGGCCCGGTCAACCGGCGGGTGCGCGAGGTCGTTAACGCCTGCATACTTCCCGCTCCCGAGAGGATTCCCATGCGGATGCTGATCCCGGTCGCCGTGCTTGCCGCTGCCGTCCCGCGCGTCGCCGCCGCCGCGATCGACTTCACCACCCACGCCGGAATGGAGGCGACCTGCGCGGCACAGGCCAGCGCGGGCGCCGGCAAGCGCGCGGGCGACGAGGACAGGGTCGCGTTCGCGATCTGCGAGAGCCTCTCGCTCGCGCGCGACGCGGCGGCGTGGGTTGCGCGCGATGCGCAGGGCCTGCGCCTGGACGATCCCGCGGAACGCACGCGCGTGCGTGCCCGGCTGGAGGGGTACCTTGCCCGGGTCGCGGCCGTGCGCGTGGCCCTCGAGCCCGTGAAGGCGAAGAAGCCCCTGTTCGTGATCGAACCCGGAAACTGGGCGGTGGATTTCAACGGCGACGGCCAGGTCTCGCCCGCCGAGCGCCATTTCTTCCGCACGCCGAAGCGCGGTGTGGCCATGCGGCCCATGGACATCGCGGTCGACGAGGCGCAACTCCTCGAAAAGTATGCGAGCCCGGTGATCCTGGTCGACCAGGCCGACGTGCACTGGGCGCTCGCCTACTGCAACTTCGTGGAGGCGGCGATGCACCTGGTGCTCGCCTACGACCTCACCGGCCAGGGTCTGGAGAGCCTCGTGCTGGTCGACGGGGCGCGCGTGCGCAAGCTCGCCTATGGCCGGCTCGTCGAAGGCATCCGGCAGTCGGCGCTGCTGCGCCAGTCCCTGCTGCGGGAGACGGACGACGATCGCGAGTGGATCGCCAACCCGCGGCAGGTGAACACGTCGTTCCCGCTGGTGATGGACGAGACGACCTTCGCCACCTGGGGCACGCTTCTCGACGAGGTGCAGCGGCTCCTCGCCGGCAAGACGCTGCTCGGCGGGAAGGTCGACACCGGAGAACTGCGCGGCCTTGCCGATCTTTCGCTGGGGCTGTGCAAGCCCGGCGAGGGCATCGACGTGCGAAGCCTCTTCCTGGATCCGCTTCCCCGCGCCATGGACCACGCCGCGCTCGTCTCGCGCTGCGCCGCGCCCACGAAGGCAAGGCCCCTCAGCGGGCTCGCGGCGCTGGCGAGCGCCTCCCTCAAGCGCCATGCCGCTCGGGCGCCGGGCGAGGATTCCGGCGAGTGGACCGTGGTCCGGCACCTGTACTGGGTCAACTGATGCCGCACGGGCTGCGCTCGTACGCATTCGTTGCCGCGCTGCTGGGCGGCTGCGCGGCGCACCCGGTGATCGTCGATCCCCCCGCGGGCGAAGCCCGGGCGCGCCTCGATGCGGCCATGGTCTCCGGCGTGCGCTCGCTCGGCGCCAACGGCGACTGGCTCGTCATCCGCGGCTACCACGCGTCGGACAACCTCGTGGTCACGCTCACCAACAAGCCCTTCAGCCATGCGGCGGTGCTGGACCTCGAAGGCGACAGCGTGATCGAGGCCGAGGCGCGCGGCATCCACGTGACGCCGCTCGCGCAGTTCGTCGCGAAGGCGGACAGGCTCTTGCTCGTGCGCCCGGTGTGGGCGGACGCGACGAGTTCCATTGCCGCGCTGGAAAAGGCGCGCCGGCTCGTCGGCAGGCCCTACGACTTCCTGGGCCTCATCGGCGTGGACGTGCCCGACCGCTACTACTGCTCCGAGTTGACGCTCGAGATCTACCGGCCCTTCGTGCGCCCGGGCGACGTGATACCGCGGCCCGTGGAGCCGGGGCAGCTCTACTACTGGGGGCAGGTGCTCTACGACTCGGGGGCGCGCTAGGCAATTGGGGACAGGTTCGAAATTGAACCTGACCCCGGACAGGCCCCTAGGCCACGTCGCGGATCACGCGGCAGGGCTTGCCGGGCGCCTTGTCGTGCGACGACTGGGGCGCGGGGGCGCGCAGCATCATGACCACCAGGGTGACGGGATGGATTCGCGGCTCGAACCGCGTTTCGGCTTCGATCCCCGGCTATTTCCTTGCTCGTGGGGCAGCGAAGGCAGCGACGATGCCCCGCATCTCCGGATCCACACGCAGCGCATTCGCATTGCTCGCGTCGATGAACTCCTGCATGCCCTTCAGCGCGTCCTTCCGGCTCGGCTTGGGTACCCACCAGGCACCCGCAACCCAGTGCCGTACCGCATCCCATTTCGGCGTCGACTCAATGCCCATCAGATGGCGGTATCGCTTGCCTGCTTCCGGTACCCGCTTCCAGGGCCAGAAAACCCATCCACTGATGTTGTATGACGGGTCCTCGAACATGCCGATGACCGCACCCACCCACTCGGCGGTATGCGCGCCGATCTCACCGTTCCAGACCGGCATCGAGCGCTTTCGACAGGGCGGCGTACTGCCGATGCTCCTTCTCCCCGATATCCGAACCAAACAGGTTGTAGGTGTGGAAGGCCAACGCCTGGTTGTCGTCGATCAGCCGGGTGAACATGGATAGATCGTTCGACGCCGCGCCGGCACCGGACAGGATCAGCATGTGATGCCTGTCCACGGAGCGGATGCCCGCCGCGATCCGTGCATAGATCTCGACCAGCCGTTCGCCCGGTGCAAGCCAGGGGAGCTGCGGCTCGTTCAGCAGATCGTAGCCTGCGATGATCTCTCGATCCTTGTAGCGCTCGGCAATCGCGGTCCACAACCTGACGGTTCGCTCGATGCTGCGCTCGTTTTCGCAGAAGCCCGAGCCGTCGGGATCATTGACGAAGATGGTCGATTGCCCGCCCGGCGCCGAATGCAGGTCGAGCACCACATGCACCCGGTGCTTCTCGCACCACGACAGCAGCTTGTCGAGCAGGGACCAGCCCGATTGCTTGTACCTGTGGGGCTGCGCGTCGCTCCAGGGGATGGTGTGGTTGAGCGGCACCCGCACCACGTTGAAGCCCATCTGCGCGATCAGCTCGATATCGCGCTCGGTTATGAAGTGCTGGTACACCTGCTTCCGGAAACGCTGCGCATTTTCCTCGCCAACGAGCTCGGTGAGCTTCGCCGCGATCGCCGTCTCCGACGTCAGTCCGGCGCCCCACAGCGTGCCGTTCCACATCAGCCAGCCTTCCAGCAGCACGCCCCTGAGCTTCACCGGCGCGCCCCGGCCATCGACAATCACCGTCCCCTGGCGATGCAGCATCTGGTTCGCCGAGACCTCGAGTGCAGGGACAGTCGACAGCACGAACGCCGTCCATGCCAGCACCCTCGCGGACGCGCGAAGCAAGGCGCCGTGGCACATGGCATTCCACGGTGCGACGGGGCTGCGCTTCGACACCTCGCGATGGGTCATGTCTCGTTGCTCCCGGAAGGTTTGGGGTCAGGTTGAATTTTGAACCTGTCCCCATTGGCCAGGTGGTTCGAACCGGGGACAGGTTCAAAATTCAACCTGACCCCGAATCGGGCGAATCGTGCGCATCCGGCGCTCGAAGGTGTCGAGCTCGCGGAAGGCCACCACCCGCCTCCCGCGGTAGCGCGCGTAATCGGCGATGAATTCCGCCACGCCCGCGTAAGGCCCGGCGAGGTGCCCGGGGCGCTTGGAGTCCGCGAAGACGAAGACTTCTCCGCCGCGCTCGAAGACCGCCACCCAGTGACGGCGAAGCGTGTTGCCGGCGAGCGTCACCGGATCGAACTCGATCATCAGGTAGCGCGGACGGGAGGCGGGGTCGATGGCGCGAAGCGCCTCCACCCCGAACCTCGCGAGATCGACGCAGACGCCGCTGGGAGACGCGAAGAATGCCGCCGGCGCGTGAATGGGCAGGCGCTTGCGCTGGCGCTGCGATTCGGAAAGCGCCATCGCCCGCGGCAGGTCGTAGCGGAAGCGAGCCCCGATCCAGGCGTTCACGTCCTCCGCGCTTCGCCACTTCGCGAGCGCTTCCTCCCAGGTCGCCGCGGCCGGGAAGGAAGCGGCGACCGCGGGCGGCGACTCGGGCGCGTCGGAAGCGGGGTCAGCCCGTTCCGTGAGCGGGGCGCAGGCGGCGAGGAGGGCGGCGAGGAGGGCGGCGAGGCTTCGCGCGCGAACCTGCCCGGCGTGCATCGCGACCCTTCCCGCGGCAGTCGATCGATCCCCTCGCGCGGCTAGAAGCCGATCAGGTCGAGCCTGGTGAGCGTCGTGTGGACCCCGATTCGCGGCGCGTTGGCCAGGTGCCATGTCGTGTAAAGCTCGGCGAAGGGGTGGATCGACGACATGCCGTCCACCGGCAATATCACTTTGAAGCCGCGCTGCGCGGCGCCGGATGCCGTGTTGAGGACCGCGCCCTCCGCGGAAGTGCCGACCACGATCACCGTCTTGATCCCCTTTGCCTTCAGGATCTGCTCGAGGCTGGTGTTGAGGAACTTGTCCGGACCCGAGGAGACCGATGCTTCCTCGGCGCGCGCGGCCACCTCGGGAAGAATGTCGGTCAGCGGCTGTCCGGCGAGAGTGTGGACCACCATCATGCCCTTCTCGCGCGCCTGCCCGAGCAGGTGCTGGAGCCGGGGAACGGAAGCCACGCAGCGGGGCCGCGGACCGCAGATCTGCTTGACGATGTCCAGGACGAGAAGCGCGGTGTCCTTCGTGTCGACCTTGACGGGCTTGAGCTCCGGCGCGGGCGGCGCCTTGATGTTCGCCCAGTCATCGACGATCGTCTGCCCCCGGGCTGCGTTCGCGAAGACGGACCCCGCCGCGGCGAGACCGAGGACGAAGGCGAGCTTGACTGCGCGGGATACGCTTGCGGATTCCATGTTCTCTCCTTGAGTACGGGTGAAGTCGATGACGGATGTGTCCCTCGGGCGTCATTCAGCCAGCAATCGGGCGATTTTGTCCATGACACCCGACGGCACTTCGGGCCTCCCCGTCAGCCCGCGAGGCGCCTTTCCAGGTACACGCTCGTGTCGTTGGGCGGGTAGGCGCCGAAGGGGCCGCACCGCGCGTAGCCGAGCCGCGCGTAGAGCGCGAGCGCCTCGTGCTGCCGGATTCCCGTCTCCAGCCGCATGACATCGTAGCCGCGCCCGGCGGCGAGATCCTCGAGGAAGCGCACGAGCGCCTGCGCGATGCCTCGGCCGCGCGAGGCGGGGCGCACGAACATGCGCTTCAATTCCGCGTAGCCGTCGAGGAAGGCGACGCCGCCGCAGCCGTGGGCGAGGCCGTGCTCGTCCCGGGCCAGCGCGAAACGGATGTGGGGCAGGCGCAGGGCCGCGACATCCAGGCCGAAACGGCTTTCCGGCGGGTAGAGCTGGGCGAGGTGCCCGTCGAGTTCGCCGATGAGCGCGACCGCGTCGGGGTGGTCCACGGGTTCGATCGCCACCGTGCAGTTCATCGCGGCACGGAGAGCGCCTTGCCGTGGCGGAGGTAGTGGTTCAGCCGCGCTTCCCAGTCCTCCATCGACTTGCGGTACGAGGCCTCGTCGAAGGCGGCCAAGAACGCATCTCCCCGGGGCCCCAGGCTCGTGTGCGAGTAGGTGACGTCCGCTTCCGAGCCGCCGGGCGCGGGACGAAGCTGGATCGAGAGGCGGCAGGCGGTGAGGCCGGGCGTGATCTTGATCATCTCCACGAAGCCCGCCGCGCTCTCGTGACGCGTGACAGACCAGACGGCTTCGGTACCGTCGGATTTGGTGGTGAATACGCAGTCGGGCTCGGCGAGGCGGGAACTGGAGATGACGAGCGTGGGATTCCAGCCCTCCATCCAGTCCGCCTCGCGCACGGGGCAGAGGAGGGGGAACACGAACTCGGGCGCGGCGACGAGGCGCTGGGTGAAGGTCCGCGTGGCGCGGTTGGGTTTCGCGATCTTCATGGAAGGTCCCGGCCCTCTTCTGTTCGGTGGGGCATGATGGTCTTGGAGCCGCAGATGATCGCCGTCAGGAAGCCATCCAGGGTCGAGATGTCCATCGACTCTTCGCTTCCCTCGGCGTCCAGCAGAAACCGGTCCAGTTCCTCGATTTCAGCGCCCGTCAACGGACCCGGGATGGTCGGTTTCATCGCGGCTCGGTGGCAGTAGGTGTGCGCGCGGCAAGTCCGATCGCCGGTCCAAACGCGGACCTGATTCGCGCGACCACCTCGGCCAGCGGGATCATCGCGAGATCGCTCTTCCTGAAGAACGCAGTCCACAGGGCTTGTCTCGAAGGATCGGCAGAGAATTCATCGGAAAGCCCGATCGGCAATTCCGTGGGCACCGTCATGCCGCGCCGCGTGAACGTTGCGAAGATCGCCTGGGCGAGGATAGTCGCATCCAGTGATTCGCGATCGAGCATCACCCAGAGATCGAGGTAGTCCTTGACTCGGCTGTTGGTCATGCCGAGCAGGGCGATGGCGTGAAGCTTTTCCGAAACGACGGTGTAGACCGGATAGGTCCGCAACCGCGGCGCGGGAATATCCTCGAGCAGGACGGGGTACTCGGACTGAACCGGGCCAGGCGTGACCGCGTCACCAAAGCCGATGTCGATCTGCGTCCTGCAGCGAGCGCCGGCCAGGTTGCCAGTCATCACGACCCGGGCACCTGCGTAACCCGCCTCCTTGCGAATCTCCTCGGCGCTTACACTCCCGGAATCGAAGGTGATCCCGTCATCGACCGCAATGGAGGCAATGTCACGGAATGTCCGGCCGATCGATTGGAGATCGCTCGGCCCGAAACCGAGCAGGTCGGCATCCCGAGTCGGCCGGTGCGGCATGTCGTACCAAAGCGTGAAGAGCAATGCGCCCTTGAGCAGGAAGCGATCCGCGTGTGGGGACCGGCCCAGGCGGTACAGAAAGCGCTCCAGCGCGTAGCGGACGAGAACTTGGTCGAAGTTCGATCCTTCCGCCTTCGCGATGTTCAGCAGGCGTGCCCGTACCGATGCCGCGAGATCCTTGCTCATTCGACCGCTTCGAGGTAAGGGCGCATGACATTGGCGACGCGACAGATCTTGGCAAACCGCCAGAGGTCGTCTGCGGAGGCTTTCTTTCGCGATCGCGCATCCCTGAGCGCCTCCAGGGCCACGTCGAGGCCGATCTTGTTCCGGTGCTTGAAGCAATCGGCGACGGTCTTTGCGACGCTGTACACGCGCAGGTCGACCTGATCGATGCGGTGCGTTTCGATTCCCTGCGTGAAAGCGTCGCCCGAGTATTGAATGAGCTTGACCGGCGGGTATTCCATTCTCGGGGCGCGGCTTCCCTGCGGCAGGGCGATCCAGACCTGCCGCGGAAGTTGCGTGGTCAGCCCGTGGAATTGCAGGGCCGTGAGCAGGCAGAAGACTGCTTGTGGCGCCCGGGCCGCCACGATGGCCAGGCTTTCGCTTTCGGAGAAGGGGGTCTCGGCAAGCCGGTAGAGGCCGCGCCCGGCTTTCGCGAGCTTGCCGCCAGCCACGAGGCGGGTGAGATAGACCCTTGGAATTCCAAGCTCCGCCAGGTCACTGGGGCGCAGAAGGCCTTTCCGCAGGGCCAGCTGCAGAAGGCGTTCGGTATGGCTTTGCCTGGAAAGCATGATGCGGCATTATGTTCCGAAGTGACTTTACTTGTAAAGATATTACGTAATTAAGAAACAAAGCGCCGATCCGAGGTCGCATCGATTCGCGAGCCCGAACATTGCGCCGGCTCAGCGCAGGTAGGGCTCGAAGAACGCCTTGGGAGAGCCGCAGCCTTTCTCGACGAAGACCTTTTCGTTCCCCGTGATCCTCTCCAGCGGGCTCATCACCACCTGGTGGCGATACGCGGGATCGGTGGTCGCCTTGCGCATCCGGTTCCACTCGGCGGCGAGGCGATCGGCCGCGACGAGGAAGCGCGGGACGCTCTTCCAGGCGCAAAGATTGGTCGAACTCATCGGGTGATTCGCGTAACTCGCCGCGAGGTTGGCCGACATGGCGGTATCGGCTTCGGTCGCCCCGCGCTTGAGCTTCACGGCCTGGTCCTGGTACGGCCAGGCGGTCAGTTCGTCCAGGTCGGCGTTGGGCCTCACGGAATGGATAAGGGGGAGCAGGACATATCCCGGCTTGAGGATGACCATCGTCGGGCTCTCGTAGTTCGTGTTCAGGAAGAAGGGCTGCCGGGAAAACGCCTGTTCCGGAAAGCGAACCTCTCCCGCCCCGTCGGTGGCGGCCTCGGCGACCCAGAGCGTGGCGTGCTTGCCGCCGTGCCCCGTCCACGTGCCCTCCCTGGCCTTCGCGTAGAAGATGACCAGCGCGCCGGCGACGGGGCTGCCGTCCTGCGCGTCCACGACCTTCATGCGCACGGGCGGCATGGTGGCCGCATGACCCGCGAAGGACAGGCAGAAAAGCAGGATGCCAAGCAGGTGCGCCCTGTTCATCGATGGATCCTCAGGGGAGTTCGAACTTGACGCCGTGCCGGGCCAGCACGCCGGCGATGAAGCCCTTCCACGGATCCCGTGGAATCCAGATTCTTTCGACGTCCTGCCACGCCGCGTCGGGATTCTCCCGGCCCTCGACGGTGCGGTACAGGAACGTCATCGCCGAGGCGCGCAGGTTTACCTGGCAGTGCACGAGGATCTTGCGCGTGCCCAGCGCCTTCATCACCGCGGAGAAGGTCTCGAAATCGCGCGCCGTGGGATCGCTGAAGACGATCGGGATGTTCACGAACACGATTCCCTGGCTGCCGACGATGTGGGCTTCGTCGCGAACGGCGTCGGAGACCGTGGGGGGAGCGAGGTAGACGACGGCCTCGATTCCCTGCGCCTTGAGTCCCGCGAGCGACTTCGGGCCCGGCTGCCCGGAGGTGTAGATCGAAGGCGAGACCTGGACGAGATTCGGCGGGGGATCGGGCCAGGACTGCGCCCGCGCGGAAACCGCTGCCGTGGCGAGTGCGCAGGCGAGCAGGGTGCCTCGTGCCCAGGCCGAAAGCCCGGAGCGGAACGGGCGAACCGGGGACGGATCGCGGTTCGCGGAATCCGTGCCCATGCGCAGGCGGTTCACGGGCGCGGCCTCCTCGCGGGCTTCTTCCCGCCGCGCCCGCCCAGCCCCCCGGCCGAGGCGATCCCCATGAGGCGCCGGAAGGTGGGGCACTCGAGATGGCTCTTCGCCGGGCAGGCGGCGGCGTGCTGCAGGCCGTCTCGCATGGCGGCGAGGCGCCGGATCGTGCCGTCGATCTCCTCGGCCTTCGCCGCGAGCGCCCTGCGGTCGATCCGCGGCCGGCCGTCGGGGGCGAACATCGCGGCGATCTCGTCCAGCGAAAAGCCCGCGGCGCGCCCGAGGGCGATCAAGGCCAGCCGATCCAGCACGCCCTCGCCGAACACGCGGCGCAGGCCGCTGCGGCCGGTGGAGACGATCAGGCCCTTCTCCTCGTAGAAGCGCAGCGCCGACGCCGGGACGCCGGAGCGCTTCGCCACCTCGCTTATGTCCATTGAAAAAACCCCTTGACCTCAAGTTGACTTCAAGTGGCACTGTGCCGTCATCGCCTCTCGAAGGCAAGGACCAAGGAGATGGAAATGGACTACGTGAGATGCGCCCTGTTCGTGGGCGTGGGCGCGACGGCGGTGATGGACCTGTGGGGGTTCGCGCGCAGGCCGCTGCTGGGAATCGCCCCGCCCGACTATGCAATGGTGGGGCGGTGGATCGGCCACATGGCGGGCGGGCGCTTTCGCCACGACGCGATCGCCAAGGCAGCGCCGGTGCGGTGGCGAGCGCGCGATCGGGTGGGCGTTCCACTACCTCTCCGGAATCGCGTTCGCCTCCCTGCTGATCGCCATCTGGGGAGCCGCGTGGATCCGCGAGCCTTCGCTCGGCCCCGCGCTCGTGGTCGGCATCGGCACCGTGGCCGCGCCGTTCCTCCTGATGCAGCCGGGGATGGGCGCGGGCATTGCCGCGAGCCGCACGCCGCGCCCTTCAGCCGCGCGGATCCAGAGCCTCGTCACGCACGCCGTCTTCGGTCTCGGGCTGTATTGGGCCGGTCTCGCGGCGAGCTACCTGCGTTCCATCTGAAGTCGCAACACCTTCAATCGTTTCATCAACCGCAAAGGAGAAAGAAATGCGCATTCCCGCTCGATTCGCCCCGATCGTCTTCGGGGCCTTGCTCTCGGCCATCATGGTGGCACTCGTCTCGGCCTTCGTCCTCGTGACCACACAGGGGTTCCACGCGGGGCTTCCCGCGCAGTGGCTCAGGAGTTGTGCCGCGACCTGGCCGGTGGCTTTCCCGACGGTGACGCTGGTGGCGCCTTGGGTGAGGAGGGTGGTGGGGAGGGTAACAGGCTAATTTCCGTGCTGTGGATTACAAGCAATGCCAGAACGCCCAGACGTACACCAAATCATTCCAACTTGTTTAGCCGAGTATTTAGATAATCGCCAACGCACAAAATGAAATCCCATACATCTCCAGACTGTCGATTGAGGCGCTTGACGAGAGAGGCGGCTTCGTTCGCCCAAGCCCACTTGTTTTGTTTGGATGCCTGTATGCCGTAGGCCGAAAGCCACTCCTCGAGATCACCGACTGGCACGACGAACAAGCCATGTGATTGCAAGTGCAGCAACAATGTCGCCAAAGGATCGCGAATTGAATCAGGTAACGGCTCTGACGCAGCGGTCTTGAGACGTCGCATGCGGTCAAGACTCCGTGACCGATTGGAGACGACTGCGCAGCGTAACGTCGTCTTTGCGAGACCAAGTCATGTCCTGCGTGTGTCGGCAATGCCACCTGTGCCGCCAACAGTCGTGAAATGTATGTCCAGCAGCAGCTCCTTGCCCAACGACTCCCGAACAGCTTGATAGACAGTGCGATCCCCGTCCGCTTCAACTATAACGACTGCCTGAGCGAAAATGCCATCTAGCACAGATTCTGCTTGAACAGTCGGCTTGGTCATTGCTTGCTCGCGTCGATGCAGACGCAAGTGCGCTCGAAATGAACTCCCCAGTCTCGTCAATCGAATAATTTGCAACTTTGGAGCAGTCTGAATGACCCCTAAGAATGTGACTGCTGGGAGTAGCCACAAATGTCGCACCATCACGCGAAGAGCCGAACTCCCCAATAAATCGTCCCAAATTGTAGGCTTGGGGTGGATGCAGACACATCTCCGGCTCGTCCACCAAGCATAGCGGCGGCGACCCAACAGAAGCGAGACGCAGGTAGCTACGTGTAAGACTCGAGACCATCGCCCTCAGTCTCAATGGTGCGATACCCGTTCATTTTTGTAGGGGACAGCCTCTCAGAGTCGCTGGGAATATCGCCCTGATCGCTCACGCGGCGTTAACTCCCGTGCCCCGGGAGGTGTCTGGCCAAACTGCTTTCGAAAATGAAGAGCGAATCTCCGCAAATAACTGCGCGCGAGCGGTGTCGTTCAAATAAAGAGTGTGGAGGTCATGTTGTGGTGGGCTATTGATGAAGTCAATCATTCCCGCTTGGTTCAATGACGTCAGGCGTTGATCAAGAAACAAGGCCGTGACCAAGAATCGACCAAAGTAGCCCAGATACTCGTCTTTGAGTTGACGCTTGGAAGTTTTCGCTGCGTCATGGGTTCGGTGCCAACCTTGAAGCTGATCGAGTTGGGTCTGACCAGCTGGCCGGTGCCAACATATGTCGTCATGGGTCGTACGTGGGACGTTCCTGCGTCGTCTTCGAACCGAGAGATGAATCCGGCTTCCGTGAGCGCAGCGATCAAGGGCTCATACGGTAGCTTTCTGACAACAATCTCAGAGGCGACGACGAGCGCGCGTGTCCCTGACACGCTGATGTATGTCGCGCAACAGTTGACTCTTGCCCGCAGAGTTTGGTCCGACTATCAGATGAGGCCGGAGCCATCCACCGCCCCATTCCGGGAAGCGTGAGTTTTTCAAGGCGCAAAGTCGGTGAGAGGCATGCTCAACTGTTGACGGACTAGCTGTCTAATTGATGTGGAGATAGCTTGTGACCGGCAGACGGGCACATCCCACCCGTAGGAGTCCCGAGTTTATCGGCCCGTCAAACGACTGGTTTCGCAGGTACTGCGCACGCTGGAATTGACGACATGCAATGCTACAAAGTGGCGCATGAGACACCTCTCTTTCCAGCGAACTCGCTGCAAGCAGGTAGATAAACTGTTGTGGAATATTTGAGATTACTTCCTGAATGTGCCCGCCGAATCGGCCCTCAGCGTCAGCTCGAACATGTGGGGCCGATATCGCGTGATGGAGCCGGAAGTAAAGAAGCATGCGTAGATGGAGAGCGGTTGATCCATGAGATCGGCATTGTCCGCGGGCGGACAAGGCGGTACATAGTGCTTACGGTAGGGAGGAATCGTCATGACGGTGGTCCAAATGGATGGGCGAACCATTCGAACCAAATCTGCGATCTTGTCAGAGGGGCGACCTGTACTTTGGCGGTGTGATCTGCTCGAACCTAAGCAGATGTCTGCCCCAATCGCCTCAGCGGACGCAACAAGCTTGAAGTCGCCTCCTAGTCCTGACTCAGCGAGCAGTCTCTTGCGGGTAATTCCGAACCGGGTGAGATCGTCCTCAAAGATATTCACGACGAGCCATACGGATTTAGAGGGTTCATCGTGGAGGTAGTCGATGCGAGTGATCTCTACGAAGCGTTCATCGGCCATTGCTGCCTCGCACCACACGCGATGTCCTTGAACGAGTTGTGGCAGGAGTCGTTGCAAATCGAAGACCTTGCCCGCGGAAGGAAACTTCTTTCCGAACAGAGCTTCTTGCAGATCGTCAAAGACATTTGCCTCGCTCGGTTTTGAGCGATATGCCTTTACAAACGAGTCGGTGAATTCGATACCGCCCGGATGAACTGATTCCTGCAGGCCGTGTTGAGCGCGGGCATACTCGATTCTCAGCTTTTTTTTCAGCACGAATGCCTTGGCGAGGTTTAGAAAACAGTAGTAAATGAGAATGGGCTTTGCCGTTACCAACGTAGAGGCAAGTGCGGAGCGATAAAACTCCTCACCTTGAGCAGAAAAGCGACCGCCTGATCTCTTGGAGTCCCCTTCAGCGCATCTTCGATACTCTGGCGAATGATTGCCCAGGGATTAGTGGAAAAGATGCGCGATTGCAGCCCGTAGCGACGACTGGTCTTCACCACAGGGTGGAACGAGAAGGGAATCGGTCTACCTTCGACCGTGAGCACCGTTCCTGCTCGCAAAGAAGGAATGTGCGGCATCTATTGGGCGAAAAAGCGCCTTAGTTGAGCGGCCTGCCTCAGATCGCATTGCTGCACGAGGCGCGGCCCGAAAATGACGAGATACTGCTCGCTCAGGCCGTTAGCTTGCATTTTCAGACTCGCGAGCGAGTCTGCGGAGTACCGTTCTGTGGCGATTGGCAAGGTGTCGATTACCGCTGTGTCATCGTAAAAGCGTCGCTGTCCACACCATCCTCTTCACGCAGACGACAGATATTTCGAACTTTTTTATGTCAGATACAGCCATTTTGACGGCTCTCCTGGCCAGGGGATTGTGTCTATATGTTTGTTGACGCTTACCGTACG
>JADJEZ010000005.1 GCA_016708825.1 Betaproteobacteria bacterium
TCTACCTCTTCGCGGCCATCGCGGCGGTGATCGCACTCATCGCCGTGGTGATCGCAGAGCTCGGTGGCGCGGGTGGGTCGCGAAACATCAAGGCCTTTGATCGCCCGGGCAAAACCATCGCCCAGGAACTTTCGACGCCGTCCTCGAGAGGCAGCAATTAAATCACCGCCCCGAGACCTCGAGAACACTGGTGCGCGACACCTGGTTCGAGCGCCGCATGCGCGACGAGTCGCAGATCAGCTGGGCGCCGGAGACGCTGCGATCCTACGCGAGGACCTGAAGAAACGACGGAGATCCTGATCGTCTCCAACCGCGAGCCTACATCCACGTCCGCCGGGGCGACCGCATCAGACTACTGCATCCGCGAGCGGCCTGATCCCCTCGCTGGAGCCCGTGATGCGCGCGTGCTCCAGCACGCGGATCGCGCACACGGCGCCGGCACCGCGGACCGCGAGGTGGTCGACGACCACAAGGACCACGTGCGGGTCACGCCGGACAACCCCTTCGTACCAGATCCGCCGCGTCTGGCTCACGAGAGGAGGAGGGAGACCGGCTACTACTACGTCGCGAACGAGGGCCTGTGGCCGCTCTGCCACATCGCGCACACCCGTCCGGTGTTCCGCGCCTCTCGACTGAGATGCCACCGCGCGGTGAACCAGCGCTTCGCGGACACGGTCGTGGAATCGCGCACGAAGAATCCCATCGTGCTCGTCCGAGGACTACCGCCCGCTTGCTGCCCCGGATGATCCGCGAGCAGCTGCCCCGAGGCGACCATCATCCTTCTGGCACATTCCACCGGCCCCAACCCCGAGGCCTTCGGCGTCTGCCCGTGGCGCAACAGGCTTCTCGACGGGATGCTCGGCTCCTCGATCCTGAGCTTCCACGCAGTTCCACTGCAACAACTTCTTCGACACCGTGAACACCTACGCTTGGAAGCGCGTCGACCGCAGGAGAACTTCAGCATCTCCACCGGCAGGGGAAGCCACGGAAGTCCACCTTTTACCCACGATCTCGATCCGAGTGGCCCATACAGGGCCTCGCCAACATGGCGCCGGTGGAGGAGTGCCGCGGGGCGATCCGCGAGGAAGCTGGGCATCGGGGACAGAGTGCGCCTCGGCGTGGGCGTGGTTCTTCTCGACTACACGAAGGGCATCCTCGAGCGCTTCGAGGCATCGAAGCGCTTCCTCGAGCTCAATCCCGACTGGGTCGGCAAGCTCAACTACGTGCAGATCGCACGCCCCAAGCGAGCCGAGCATCGACGAGTACCAGTCGCTGGACGCGCGCGTGCGCTGCCATAAAGGCGACTCAACCACCGCTTCGGCTCCCGGCCTGCAAGCCCATCGACCTGCGCGTCCAGCACCACGATTCCAGCCGCGTCCCTACACGTTCTACCTCGCCGCCGACTACTTCGTCGTCGACCCTGCCCGACGGCATGAACCTGGTGAGCGAAGAACACGCTGACCACCCGCGGAGACGAGCGGGGCGTGTTACGCGATCCTCTCACGGGTTCAACCGGCGCAGCCCACGAGCTGCGGAGGCGCTGATCGTGAACCCCTACGACTCCGAGCAGGTGCGCCGCGGCGGTCGAGATCGGCGCTCACGATGCCGCCCGACGAGCAGCAGCGCGCGGATGCGCAGCGTACGCGCAGGCTCCTCCGAAGGTTTTCAACGATGGCACCGCTGGGCGGAGCGGATGCTCCACCTCGACGCGGCGCGCGCTGCACCAACCACGGCCGCCTCTCGGCGGCTTCCGGCCCGCGCCGCTACCTGGCCAGCCGTCGATCCGCGGTGCGAGGGCGCAACTGACGAAAGTCACTTAGGAGGGGCGCTGAGAGAAGAGACGCAGCCACGGGCGCGCAACGATACGACCACGGAAGGAGTCGAGGTCATGGACGGCGCTCAAGCCATCGGGCCGGAACATGGCGATCTTCTCGACTTCGACGGCACGCTCGTGCACCACGAGGATCACCCCGCAGCCGTGAAGATCGACGCGCCGCTGCGCACGATCCTGGAGGGCCTCCGCGACGCGACCTCCGGGGCGCTGGCGCTGATCAGCAGCCTGCGCTCCATCGCCGACCTCGAGCCGGCGCCTCTTGCCGGACCGCCTCGCCATCGCCGGCCAGCGCGCGGCGCCGAGCTGCCGCTCCGTGGACGGTGCGCTGCGTTTCAATCCTCGCTCGCCTCCCAGCTCCGGCGCAGGCCGGCACCGAAGGCGCTGCGCCGCTTCGTGGCCGCTAACCCGGGGCTCCTGCTCGAGGAGAAGGGCACGAGCCTCGCCCTCCATTACCAGGTTGCACCGGCCCTCGCGAAGGACACGCCCGGAACGCGAGACGCCCGCGTACTCCGCCGCGCTGGGCGACGAGTTCAGGCTGCGGGGCGGCAAGTTCGACCCCGGGGTCCGCCAGGGCGGCCGCGACGAGGGCACGGCGATCGCGGGTTCCTCGCCGGAAAGCGCCTTTCGCCCGGGCAAAAAAAGCGTGCCGGTGTTCGTCGGCGACGACCTCACCGACGAGCTGAGCTCGGGCCTCGGTAAACGCGCCCGGCGGGCACTCCTGCCGTCAAGGTCGGCACTGGCCCCACGCACCCGCGCTGGCGGCTCGCCGGCGCCGACCGGGTGCGGGCATGGCTCTTTTATGTTCGCGCAGCAGAGCGGGCCCCCCGATGATCCCGCAGAAAGGGAGCACCATGAGAAGCCTCGAACTCGGTCTCATCAGCAGCTGCCGCGTCGGCGCGCTGGTCGACGAAGGTGGGAGAGATCGCTTGGGCGTCTTTGCCGCGCTTCGATTCCGACGCGGTCTTCGCTGTCACTGCTGCGCAGGCGCGACGGCGACGACGCCTTCGGCTTCATGGGCGTCAGGCAATGGACAGCGGGTGCGCGCCAGGCAGGAGTACCTGCCCAGCACGATTATGCTGCGCGCCTCCACGACGACCGCGGCGGCGCGGTCGAGATCATCGACTTCGCGCCGCGCTTCCGCCAGATTCGGCCGGCTCTTCAGCCGCCCAGCTCTGGTGCGTGGTGAGCCCGCCGGCATCGCGGGAGCCCCAGGATCAAAGTGCGCATGCGCCCCGGGGACTTCTACGGCCGCCGGCATGGACGTGACCTCGGGCCAGCCACATCCACTTCGTGGGCTCGGGCAACACGCTTCGCCTCACCACGGGCTGCTCGATCATCACCGCGATCCTCAGGGAGTTACCCTTCGTCCTGCGCGACCCGTGAAGCGCCCTGGTGAGCTGACGGACCCTGCGGGGCGGCGTGGCTGGAATTCACGCGCCGCTACAGGGCGCTCGCCGTCAGGGCTGGCGCAACTGGGTGCGCGACCTGTCGCTGCCTGAATGGCAGGACGAGATCATCCGCCCGGCGATCACCCTGAGGCTCGCCGCCTGCGACCGACACCAAGCGATGGTCGCCGGCGCTCACGACCTCGATTCCGGAATCCCCCCCGACGGCGGGCGCAACTGGGGACTACCGCTACTGCTGGCTGCGCGACGCCTATTTCGTCGTGAGCGCGCTGAATCACTGAACGCGACGCGGACCACCGAACGCTACGGGCTACATCATCAACGTCGCTTCGCGCAACAGCAGGCACCTGCAGCCGTCTACCAGATCAGGGGCGCCCAGCGGAGATCGAGGAGCGCATCGTCGATTCCCTGCCCGGCTACCCCGGCATGGGGCCGGTCTTTTTATCGGCAAGCAGGCCTGCAAAGCGGGTCAGAACGACGCGTGTACGTCACACGACCTTGGCCGCCACCCGCACGTTCCCCCGACCGGCTGGCTCGCCTGCCGTGGGCAACGAGAGGCTCTTCCGCCGCACAGGCTTTCCTGGGCGAGCAGGCCGCCGGGATCTTCGACCAGCCCGAGGCAGGCCATAACAGGAGCTGCACGCGGCTCTGACGCACGTGCCCACCTTCTCGACCGTGAAGTCTGCTTTGGGTGGCGTGCGACCGGCTCGCCGAGATCGCGCTCCGGCCCGGCGTCACCGAGGCCGCGGGCCGCTGGCGGCGGGAGGCCGACCGCCTCCGTACGGTGATCAGCGAGCAGGCGTGGTCTTCCAGCGCAGCGGCTTCGTGGCCACTTTCGACCTTTGAGCCAGCTCGAGCGCAGGCCTGCTGCTGCTCACCGGGCTCCAGCTCTATCAGGGCGGACGACCCGCGCTTCGCAGGCACCGTCCCATCTGTCGAGTGCGATCTGCTGCGCGAGCGATTTCGTCTTCCGCTCACGCAGACCGACGAGTTTCAAGGCCATTGCCCGTTCCTGGTGTGCACGTTCAGATGTCCTGTGCCGCTCGCCGCGCTGGCCAGCGCGACGAGGCGCTTGACGCTTCGATAGCAACATCCCCTTCCGCAAGCAGCTCCCCCTCCTGTCCGGGGACATCAATCCCGTATCCGGAGAGCTGTGGGGCAGCTTCCACGAACCTACAGCATGGGTGGGGCTCATCAGCAGCAGCGCCACGCGGCTGGGCATCTCACGGGACGACGCCTACTGAGCGTTCAGCCCGCGCAGTTCGCGAGGCGCAGGGCCTGCCAACACCTCGCCCGTGCGCGCGCCGTCCTGCACGAACGCCGCAACACGGCGAGATCGGCCCGGGCTTGCAGTCGGAGGCCAGCGCCGGGACGTGTTCACGGAAAGTGCCCACGCCGCGTGCCAGGGCGCAGGCAGGTGAACCGCCGCACCTTGGTCGTTGGGCACTTTTGCCGCGGTTCTCGCCGGCGCGCACCGTGCTCGCGAGCCGGTTCTCCGTGAAGTGCCCCGAAGAGTTCCGCCCGGACCGGCCCGCACCAGAAGAGACGGCATCGGCAGCGACCACGCGAAACGCAAGCCGGGATTCGGGCGCAGCGGATCACCGTCTGCAGGGTGACACCGCGTCTCGCCGGCCAGCGGCCCGCGCGACCGCCCCGCCACGCGTGCCATCCCCGCGGAAAGTCCGCCGTTTCGCATCACCTGCGGCGGCGTGTAGACCGTTCTTCCGCGGCGCGACTGCCACACGCGGCTTCGCGCTGCCGCGCGCTCCACGCGGGGTCGGCGAAGCGATCCTTCCAGCCGATGGTGTCCCAGTACTCCACGTGGAAGGCCAGCGGTACGATCCGCTTCGCCTCGCCCGCACGGTCGAGCCGGGAAAACCACCGGTCCGCGGGCGGGCAACTGCTGCAGCCCTCGGAAGTGCCAGGAGCTCGAGGGAATTGCCGCGGGCTGCGGTCGGACTGCGCGGTGCACGCGGCCCCGGGGCCAGTGCGGCGAAACGCGAGGCTTGCGCCAGGGATTACGGGCGATCATGTCCTGAATTCGTCGCAGACACCAGCGAGTTCACAGCCTACTTTGCTTTTTCGCGGGCGCCCGCCGGCGCTTCCACGCTCGTGGGGATCTCGGCCTTGGCCTCTCCAGGCCTGACCCTCGGTCCAGCCGCACCCCCTCGAAGGTCACCGCAAAGATGCGCCCCGAAGTGCGTGATCTGGTCGAAACAGCATGCGCGGCAGGTCGCGCAGCGTCTCGATAATAGCGGTAAGGGGCGTCAGCTTGTCGATGGGCACGGCGAGGGCTTGGTGTCGCCGCCCGCCTCGTCCAGTCATCTTGAGCATGCCCACGGGGCGGCGGCTTTCACCACGCCAGCGCATCAGCGCGAAGGGTGGATCGCCACGGCGTCCGTCGGAGGATGCGCCATCGTCGGAAAGCGTGTGCGGGATGTAGCCGTAGTTGCTGGGTAGTGCATCGCCGGCCTGCAGAGAAGCGGTCTGACGAAAAGCGCACCCGTGGCCTTGTCGATCGTGCCAGTCGGGTCGGCGTTCATCAGGATCTCGATGATCTGGCCGTCAGTCGGCGGAATCGCTTGCCAGGCGGCTCGCGACGCGGATCGGGTTCATGGCGTTTCCCTTCGGTCGTGCGCCGCTCCGGGTGCGGCTGGCACTGACTTCAAATGTGGTCGGTGCGGAAGCCTCCGGGCGGCATTATCCGCAAGTTCCCGGTTGACTGGCAAAACGGCAGTCTCAAAACGATGAACCAGGCGCTTCCCTCATCCTCACGCTGGATGCAGCACGGCGTCCCGCACCGCGCTGGGTCACGTGGCAGCAAACGGTCTGGTACTACGCCAAGGAACGCGTGGCGTGGGGAGACTGGGCGCAAACGTTCACGATCTGGGGCGGGACTTCCCACCTCACGGAAGCGCTCAAGCATCGCGACCATCATCGCCATCCGCGGCGAGGCGCTCGCGCACAGGGCTGCGGTCGCCACTCAACTGCAACCGCGAGCTCTTCCACGCGACCGCCGCTTATACCCCGCCTTCACGGCGGCCTCTTTCGCCGCTGAAACTCACCTGACCACATCTGCCGATGTCGCGCAGCGGCGCGACACTGGATGAACGTGGTGACGCGTGCCGCGATGCAACCAAGCGAAAGGGCCGCACGCCGGAAGAGCGCGCTGCAACTCCTCACGCTTTCACGTGCCCCAACCGCGCAGGTTCCTCATCCTCGCCAACCATGGATCATGACCAGATGATTCCTGAAACTTCTTGCGTTTGGCGAACTCAACGCCAGCGTCGCCTGAAGGGGACGCCTCGCCTCTGTTTGGCCGCGTCACGTGAAGACGCGCGGATAAAGATGCCGTCCACTACAGACCCGGGACACCCTTGGCAGCGATCAAGGCGAAACACGTCGGTACTTTCGCGCTTCTCATTTCAGGAACGGCCCCAAGACCTCCCGACGGGTCGGCAATTGCCCCTGCTCGCCTTTTCCTCAATATCGCGTAGCGTCACTATGCGATTGGCAATATGGACAGCCCTGCAATCTCCCTTCCTGATCAGCGCGGATAGCATCCGCGAATTCGTTCCAGTTCAGTTGGTACCTCCCGGCTGTCCGCCCGGATACTGAAGACGAGCCACGTACGAACCCGGTGTCGCCGCTCTTCCTCTGAGTCGGAACGACTTTCCATTCCACGTCGAATGGCGAACTGGGTCACCTACGTAATACCGATCGTCGAGATGGGCCGTCTGCAACGGATTGTTCCTGATTTCATACAGATAGCCCGGCTTGAAGAGCGCGATCGTGGGATTGTTTGAGCTCGGCGAATGCGCGACTTGGCGTGTCACTCGGGACCGCTTTCGGCCCCAGCCGGGAACAGAACTCCACCGTTCTGGCTGGTAACGGCTTCGGCGAACTCGAACGTGCCGCTCCCACGATGCTCCGAGATCCCGGGGGGGATGTACTCGAACTCCCATTTCACAACGACGATCACCTCCGCCAGCGGCTCGTTCGAGTCCGCATCGACGACACGCGCGGAAATCGGCAGTGCGGAGTAGCTTGTCGCGCAAGCGGAAAGCGCGGCCAGGCCGAGAAGCGCCAGGAGATTGATGGCCATCCTTGTCATGCGGCCAGGTGCAGTGTTCGCTTTCATGGTTGCCTCGGTCACAGGGGAGTCGATGAGCCACGGTCCGTCCGCGTTTCCGAGTAGGCAGGGGCGTTCCCCTTCTTCACTTTCTCGCGGTCCGGCTTGCCGTTGGCGAGGCGCGGTATCTCGTCGGTGAAGGCGATGCGCGGCAGCTTGTAGCGCGCGAGGCGCGCTTCGAGGAAGGCGCGCAGGTCGGACGAGCCGGGACGGCGCAGGGCGACCAGCGCCAGTGGCACCTCTCCCCACTTCTCGTCCGGCACGCCGATCACGACGGCGTCCGCGACATCCGGGTGCTCGCGAAGCGTCTGCTCGATCTCGGCCGGGTAGACGTTCTCGCCGCCGGAGACGATCAAGTCCTCGCGCCGCGAAAGCACGGTGAGCGACCCGTCCGCGTCGATCTCGCCCAAAGCGCCGGGGTGAAGCCATCCGTCGTGAAGCGCCGACGCCGCGTCCACGGGATCGTCGAGATAGCCGCGCATCACCGTTGGTCCCCGCACCTCGATCACGCCGTCGCCCGCGATGCGCAGCTCGACGCCGGGGAGTGCCGGTCCCGCGCCAAGGCGTTGCGCGCCGGACGAGCCGGGCCGCACGAGCGTGACCATCGCGCAGGTCTCGGTGAGCCCGTAGGTGGCGAGCGCCTGCGGGCAGGCTTCCAGCGCCCAAGCGCTGACCGGCCCGCCGCCCACGACCACGGCACGCAAGCGCTCCGGCAAGGGGCGCCCCGCGCGCATTTCCAGGATGCGACGCAGCAGCGCATCGACCACCGAGACATGGGTCACGCCGTCGTCTTCGATGGCACGGTCGAGGTCCTCGGCGGAGAACGACGCCGGCAGCACCACGCATGCGCCCGACGACACGCAGCGCTGCACGACGCCCAGCCCGCCCACGTGGAAGAACGGCAGCGACGCGAGCCAGCGATCCCCGGGACCCAGCGGCAGCACGGCCGCGCAGGCGCCCGCACTCGCGACCTGGTTGCCGCGCGTGAGGACCGCGCCCTTGGGCCGGCCCGAGGTGCCCGAGGTGAACACGATCGCCGCATCGCGCGCCGGGTCGCCTGAGCCGGGTGCGGCCGACGTATCGCCGACGGGCAACTCACCCCACGCGGCAAGCGACACGACGCGCTTCGCCCGGATGTCCCGCGACGCCAGGGATTCGTCCGCGATCACCAGCGCGAGCCCCGCACGCTCCACCTGCCACGCGATCTCGGGATCGGCGAGCCGCGTGTTGAGCGGCACCAGCACGCCCCCGGCACGCGCGACGGCGAGCGCGATCACGATCCATTCCACGGAGTTCGCGGCCCACAGACCGACGCAAAACCCGTCGCCGACGCCCAGCGCACGCAAACGGCCGGACGCCTGCGCGACCCGGGCATCGAGCGAAGCGTGGGAGACTACCTCGCCCGGCGCGACGATCGCCGGGTGGTCGCGGGTCACGGCGTGCGGCTCCTGAGTCGCACCCCCAGCCCCGGCGCCTTCGGCAACGGGATGAAGCCGGCGTGAGGCGCATCGAGCCCCTCGACGGGCGTCTCCTCCAGAAGCGAAACGGTGGCGAGCCCATGGGCACGCTCGGGCCCCGGCAGGCTCGCCGCGAGATGCAGCGCGCCGGCCACGCCGACAGCCGATTCGAGGATCGAGGTGACCACCACGCCGATTCCGGACTCGATGGCGGCCACCGCCAATTCGCGCGTCGGCCGCAGCCCGCCCATGGCCATGGGCTTCACCACGATCATCCCCGCGCCCCGCGCCCGCACCACGCGCCAGCCGTCCTCCAGCGAGCGCACGTCCGCGGCCACGGGCACGTTGCACTTGCGGCACACGGTGCGCAGGTCGCCCGCCACCGGGTCCTCCACGTATTCGATGTCGCAATGCTCCAAGGCGCGCAGCACCTGCAACGCCGTCTCCTCGTCCCACGCGCCGTTGGCATCGAGGCGGATCGCGATGCCCTCCCCCGCCCGCTCGCGCACGGCGAGGACGCGCGCGATGTCCGCGTCCGGCGCGGCGGCGGCGACCTTGAGCTTCACGGTGCGAAATCCCTGCGCGACCGCCTCTGCCGCCTCGGCCCCGGCCGCATCGACGCCGGTCGCCGTGAGCAGCGCATTCACCGCCACCTGCCTGCGCGGCGCCTCCGACAGGAGCCAGGCGAGCGGTCGGCCGAAGCGCTGCGCCTCGAGGTCGAGGGCGGCGAGATCGAAGGCCGCCTCGCGGAACGGCCCGCTTTCCAACGCGGCGGCTAGCGCCTCGGGCGACCCGCCGGTGCCCAGGGGCGCGGCCTCGCCGAACCCCACGCGCCCGTCGTTGTCCTCGACGCGCAGCCACGCGCCGCGGCGCTGGCGCCACTCGCCGCTACCCGTCACGACGGGCGCACGGAAGGCGATGGCGTAGGGAATGAACTCGTGGTGCATGCTCGGTGCCGCGTCCCGGTGTCAGGGCACGCGCTTGAACTTCCCGAAATCGGGGCGGCGCTTCTCCACGTAGGCGTTGCGGCCTTCCTGCGCCTCCTCCGTCATGTAGTAGAGGAGTGTCGCGTTGCCGGCGAGTTCCTGGATGCCGGCCTCGCCGTCGTAGCGCGCGTTGAACGCGCTCTTCAGGCACCGCAGCGCGAGCGGGCTGTGCTGCAGGATCTCGCGGCACATCGCGACGGTTTCCCGCTCCAGGTCCTTCAGCGGGACCACCGCGTTCACGAGCCCCATCTCGAGGGCCTGCCGCGCATCGTACTGGCGGCAGGTGAACCAGATCTCCTTCGCCTTCTTCGGCCCCACGAGATCGGAAAGGATCGAGGCGCCGAAGCCACCGTCGAAGCTGCCCACGCGCGGGCCCGTCTGCCCGAAGCGCGCGTTGTCCGCGGCGATGGTGAGGTCGCACACCACGTGCAGCACGTGGCCGCCGCCGATGGCGTAGCCCGCGACCATTGCGACGACGGGCTTCGGGCACGAGCGGATCTGCTTCTGAAAGTCGAGCACGTTCAGCCTCGGCACGCCGTCGAGACCCACGTAGCCCTGCTCGCCGCGGATCCGCTGGTCGCCGCCGGAGCAGAACGCGAGGTCTCCCGCGCCGGTCAGCACGATCACGCCGATGGCCGGGTCCTCGTGCGCATCCTTGAAGGCACGCGCGAGCTCGTTCAGCGTCGTCGGGCGAAAGGCATTGCGCACTTCCGGCCGGTTGATCGTGAGCTTCGCGATCCCCTCCGCCTTGTCGTAGAGGATGTCCTTGAACTTGCCGGCGGACTTCCAGGCGATGGGCTTGGCTTTCTTCATGCGTCGATGCTCCTCTTCAGGAAGGCTTCCAGCAAGGCGGCGCAGGACGGCGCGCGTTCGATCGGCACGGCGTGCCCCGCTCCGGGCACCAAGGAGAGCGTGGCGCCGGGAATGCGTGCCGCCATGTCCCGCGCGATCTGCGTGAACTTCGCGTCGTGCTCGCCCGCCATGGCGAGCACCGGCATGGCGAGGCTTGCAAGCGCGCCGTGGGCGGAAGGCTGGAAGCCCGTGCCGAAGGCGCGCAAGGCCGCCGCAAGCCGCCGGGCATCCTGCCCGAGGCGCTGGCCGCGCATGGATTCGCGCAATGCGGGCGCCATCGAAGCCTGCGTGGCGAAGAGCGGGTTCATCTCCCACTGCCGGCTGAAGGCCTCGATGCCGTCGCGCTCGAGGGATGCCGCGAGTTCGAGGTCGGCCGCGGCGCGCGCGGCACGCTCGCTCTCGGCTTCGATGCCGGGGCTCGCGCCGACAAGGGCCAGCGCGGCGACACGCTTTCCGTGACGCAAGGCGAAGGAGAGAGCGAGCCTGCCGCCCAGGGAGTAACCCGCGAGCGCGATTCGATCCAGGCCCAGCCGGTCGAGGAGTGCCGCGAGCGCGTCCGCGGCCTCGTCCAGCCGCCAGGTTTGCGGAGGCGCATCGGTGCCGCCATGCCCCGGCAGGTCCGGGATCACGCAGCGCCGCCGCGGAAGCGCCAGCGCCGCGGGTAGCCAGAATTCCCCCGTGCCGGTGAAACCGTGCAGCAGGACCAGCGGCACGCCGCCCTGCACGCCGCGGCTTCGCACCTGCCATGCGAGCCCGCCCGCCTCGACGCGGTCGGCGTGCACGCCGGGCAGCCGCGTAAGCGCGCCCTGCTCGCGCACCGTCTCCGCGCGGTCGGTTCTCCATTCGATCACGCGCACGCCGGCGCCGTAGAGTGTTTCCGCCGTGAGTGTCGCGACTTCCGCGAGGCTCGTCGCGACGACGTGCGCGATGCCCGCCGCGCGGGACACCGCCGCCAGCTCGCAGCCGTGGGGCGTGCCGAAGAGCGGCTCGAAGAGCTGGTCGTGCCGCGCGACCGGCAGGTGCGAGAAGATGCCGCCGCCGTCGTTCTCCAGGAGCAGGATCGCCAGCGGCGTGCGCAGCCCGCGCGCGGCACGCAGCCCGCCCGCGTCGTGCAGGAAGGCGAGGTCTCCCGTCACGAGAAGCGTGGGCGCGCCGCTCCCGGCAGCCACGCCGATCGCAGTCGAGACGACGCCGTCTATGCCGTTGGCGCCGCGGTTCGCATGCACCTCGACGCCGGCCGCAAGGGCCGTCGCATACATCTCCGCCCAGCAAATCGGCATGCTGCTCGACAGGAAGAGCGCCCCGCCGGGAGGAATGGCGCCGCAGGCCGCCGCGACAGCCGCGGATTCCCGCGGCATCTTCGCGAGCAGCGCGCGCGCACCCTCCTCGGCCGCCCGCAGCACCGCCTCCCACTCGCCGTCGCGGGAAGCGCGCTTCACGTGCGTAGCCAGCGCCTCGCAGAACGGCGCGGCCGGCGAGACGATCACCTCGGCGACGATGGCGTCCGGATCGCGGCGGCGCTCGTCGGGCTGGATCGCGACGACCGGCGGGCGATGGCGGGCCAGCCACATGGCGAGCGTCTTCGAGGTGGGAATGCCGCCGAGCCGCAGCACGAAATCGGGCGCGAGGTCGGCGATGGCCTCGTCGCGCAGGAAGAGATCGGCGTGCGCGCAGGCGGTCACGCCGGCGGGCGCCACGGCACCGCGCAGGCCCGATGCGATGTCGGCGAAGACGGGCATGCCGGCCGCGCGCGCGAGCGCGAACACGGGAGCGGCGCCGGCCACACCCACCGCGCCGGGACCGGCCACGAGCAGCGGGCGGCGCGATTTCTCGAGGCGCGCGGCGAGCGAAGCCAGCACGGGCAGGCCCGGCACCGGGCGCGGCGCCGTGGCCGCGACCTTCGCCATTTCGTCGCGCAGCGCGGCCCCCGCTTCCTTCCACGCCGCCTCGTCCGCGGACAAGGCCTCCGGCGCGGGCACCAGTGGCTCACGAAACGGCACGTTGAGGTGCACGGGTCCGGAGTCAACGAAAGTCGCGGCAACACAGGCCTCGAGCGCGGCCCGTGCAGCGACCATCGGCGCGATTTCCGCCTCGTCGGCACACGGCAGGTCGCGGAAGAGCCGCACGTGCGTGCCGTAGAGCCCGACCTGGTCGATGGTTTGCGGCGCACCGGTGCCGCGCAGCTCCGGCGGGCGATCCGCCGTGAGCACCACGAGGGGCACGCCGGAGAGCGAGGCCTCGACCACCGCGGGCAGGAAATTCGCGGCCGCGGTGCCGGAGGTGCACACGAGTGCCACCGGCGCGCCCGTGGCTTTCGCGATCCCTAGCGCGAGGAAGGCGCTGCTGCGCTCGTCGACCTGCATCGTCGTCCGGAATCGCCGGTCGAGGTGCAGGGCGATCGCGAGCGGCGAGGATCGCGACCCCGGGCTCAGGCAGGCGTGGCGCACGCCGCCGGCGAAGAGTCCCTCGGCGAGCGCCCGTCCCCAGTGGAGATTGGCCTGCGCCGTGGCCGCGGGGCCGGCGAGTCCGCTGCCCGGGCGCCGGGCGGCGTCCCCATCGGCAAGGGTCACCCGCGCTCCGCGAACAGGTTGATGAAGGAAGCGGCCTTGCGCGCGGTCTCGTCCCACTCCTGCAGCGGGTCAGAGCCGCGCACGATGCCCGCGCCGCCGAAGGCGGTCATGCGATTGCCGCGCACGATGCCGGAGCGGATCGCGACCGCGAAATCGGCGGCATCCTGGCCGATCCATCCGACGAGCCCCGCGTACCAGCCGCGCGAGCGCCCTTCCAGCGTGTGGATCAGGTCCATGGCGCGCAGGCGGGGCGAGCCGCCCACGGCCGGCGTCGGGTGCAGGGCGCCGACCAGCGCTCCCAGGCCGGTGCCCGGCGCGAGCTGCGCCTGGATGGGGCTCCAGAGGTGGAGCACTTCGGCGAGCGAGAGGATGCGCGGCGACGGCGGCGAGCTCACCGCCTGCACGTGCGGCGCGATCGCAGCCAGTATTTCCTCGAGGACGATGCGGTGCTCGCGGCCGTCCTTCTCGCTCGCGAGGAGGGCCGCGGCGTTGCGCGCCTCCACCTCGGCCGTGTCGCCGCGCGCGATCGTGCCGGCGAGGCAGTCGCAGGAGAGGTCGGTTCCCGCCTGGGAGACGAGCCTTTCCGGGCTCGCGCCCATGAAGGCCGAGCGGGCGTCGAAGCGGAAGCAGAAGCGCAGGCCGTGGGGATCGCGCCCGTGCACGAGGCGCAGCAGGTCCCAGGGGTCGATGGGCCGCTCGGCATCGAGGAGGAGGTCGCGCGAGAGCACCACCTTGCGCAAGTCGCCCGCATCGATCGCGCCGAGCGCCTGGCGCACCGCATCCGTCCAGCGATCCCGCGAAGCCTGCTCGAACGATTCCGTCACGCGGATCGGCGAGGCCGGCTCGCGGCGCGCCATCGCCGCCCGGCGGATCCTCTCGACGATGCGTCGCGCCTCGGGCTCCGGCGTGCCGAGCACCGTCGCTTCGGTCTTCCCGTTCGCCTGCCGGAGGATCACCCGCGGCAGGACAAAGCGGGCCGCCTCGCCCCCCGGCCAACCGGGATGCGCGCCGTGGCGCGGGTCAAAGGCGACACCGCCGAGGTAGCGCAAGAACCCCGGCTCGGGCGCGAGGCCGGAGAACAGCTTCAGCCGCTCGCGGGCACGTGCGATGACCGAGAGTGCGGTCGTGAATCCGGAGCCGGCCGGCGCCTCCAGGGAGTCGATCTCGCCCAATGCGAGCCAGCGCTCACCCCCGGCCGCGGAATCCGACCAGCCGATCTGGGGCAGCAGGGAAGGCGCCTCGTCCAGCGCGGCCGGAAGGGCATAGAGGTCGTCGCAATCGACGGACGCGCGAACGCAGGCGGCGGCGAGACCGGCTTCGAGCACCGGCGTCGTCTTGACCACGTCATCCACGGGATTCCTCCGACCTCATGGTTCGATCGTGCGCCGGCAAGCCGGGCGCCCGAAGGGTTGGGACCCGAATTATACAAATGCGCGCCCCCGGGGGCCTGCGAAGCATCAAGACCGGGCAGGCGGCACAGGCATTAGAAAAACTGATGCGTCGCTTTCGGAAATCTCGTTTGTCCACCCCTGTGTTGCGGCGCAGCATCCTCGCATCGACACGCGGCCCCGATCGAAGGGTCCCCGCGTGCCAACCCGAGAGAGCCACCATGCAACTGAATGTCACTTCCTCCAGGGTCGTCCTCGAACCCGGCCAGGTCCTCACCCTCGACGATGCCAAGGGCGTGCACATCCGCCCGCGCGGCGCCCGGGTCTGGATCACCGAGGAAGGCGATTGCACGGACTTCGTCGTGAATCCGGGCGAGGATTTCATCGTTTCCCACCGCGGCCGCACCGTCCTCCAGGCGATCGACACCACCTGGGTGGACCTGCAGGAAGCCGCCTAGCCGATTTCCGACCGAAGCCAGGCCACGAAGGCCTGCGCTTCGGGTCTATCGCCCGCACCCGGCGCGAAGATCGCGTACAGGGCGCGCGGCACTTGCGTGCGCTTGCCGAAGAGCGGCACGAGCCGGCCGTCGCGCAGGTGCGACTCCAGGATCGAAAGGCGCCCCAGCGCCACGCCCTGGCCGTGCAGCGCCGCGTTGATCACCTGGTCGTACTGGTCGAAGGTGTGCGTTCCCCCGGGCACGAAGTCGGTGACGCCGTTGGCCTCTAGCCACGCCGCCCAGGCCATCCACGGCCACCTTCCCTGCGGGTCGTGGAGGTAGATGACCACGTGCCGGCGCAGGTCCGCGGGGCTCTCCAGGGTCTCCTTCGCATCCGCCAGATAGGCCGGGCTCGCCACGGGGCACATGGCCTCGCCCACCAGGCGCACCGATCCCGCGGGCTCCCGTCCCTCGGCCATGTCGCGCACCGCGAGGTCGATGCCTTCGCGGGCCATGTCGAGCACCTCGTGGGTGGCGGCGATGCGCACGTCGATGCCGGGGTGCCGGCGCCGAAACTGCGCAAGGCGCGGCACGAGCCAGAGCGAGGCGAAGGAAACGGTGGTGGTCACGGTGAGCACGTGGCCGCGGGTGGATTCGCGCAGCCTCTGGGTGGCGGCGCGAAGCTGGCCAAGTGCCGCTTCGGCGGCGCGGTAGTACGCCTGCCCTTCCGGCGTGAGGGTGAGAGCCTTGTGGCGGCGCTCGAAGAGCTTCACGCCGAGGAACTCCTCCAGCGCCTGCACCTGGCGGCTCACCGCCGACTGGGTGACGAAGAGTTCCTGCGCCGCCAGCGTGAACGACAGGCGCCGGGCGGCGGCCTCGAAGCCCCGGACGAGGTCCAGGGGCGGCAGGGGGCGCTGCGACTTATGCATGCTTGTTGCTCATGCAAGCCATTCCCGCTTTTCGTTTGCGGCCATGGGTATGCCTCACGATACTGGCGTCACCGGGAAGGCATTGTGCATTCCCAAATAGCATCCAGCAAGGAGCACCCCATGAACCTGCGGCTCGAATCTCCCCTCCTCGCACTCCACGCCGGGCAACTCGTCACGCTCGACGACGCCTGCGGCACGCGCATCCATTCCCGCGAAGGCACGGTGTGGATCACCCAGGAAGGCGAGCGGCGCGACTTCGTGGTCGGCCCCGGGGACGCGTTCCTCGTCACCCGCCCGGGACGCACGCTGGTGCAGGCGATGGATGCCGCGCTGGTGGGGTTGCGCGACGAAGACCTGCCGTGCGCGGCCAACGACGATTTCTGAGAAGGAGGATTCCCATGCATACGGCACCAACCCCGGATTCCGCCTGGTATGCGAGCGGCCTGCGCTGGATCGCCTCGGGCATCGCGCGCTTCGCCGATGCGATCGACCGCGAACCCGAGCCGCCGCGACCGGTGGACGACTACTGCCCGGCGCGCGAATTCCTCCTGCGAGGCGAAAACGGCGCGCGGAACAATGCGGCGCGCGGGCTGGACGATGCGGGCGAGGAAGTCTTGGCGAAGCTTCGCGCGCGCGGGCTGGACGGCGCGAGCGAGGATGTCTTGGCGAAGCTTCGCGCGCGCGGGCGGCGCTGGAGCTGAGGCGCGCTTCCCGCGCTATCCGCCCAGGCGGTCGAGGAGCATCGCGTCGCCGTAGGAAAAGAAGCGATAGCGGCGGGCCACCGCGTGCGCATAGGCGCGGCGGATCGCGTCCGTCCCGGAGAACGCGGAGACGAGCATGAGGAGCGTGGATTTCGGCAGGTGGAAGTTCGTGACCAGGCGGTCGACGACCCGGAACGCGAACCCCGGCACGATGAAAAGCCGCGTCTCGGCGGCCTGCGCCCGCAAAGGTCCCGCGGCGGCGGCCGATTCGAGCGCGCGAAGCGTCGTGGTGCCGACCGCGACGACCCGCCCTCCCCTCGCCTTCGCGGCGGCGATCGCGCTCACCGTCGCCTCCGGGATGCTGTACCACTCCTCGTGCATCACGTGCGCCGAGACATCGTCGGTGCGCACCGGCTGGAACGTGCCCGCGCCCACGTGCAGCGTCACGCGCGCCGACGCGACGCCCTTCGCCGCGAGGGACGCGAGCATCGCCTCGTCGAAATGCAGGCCCGCCGTCGGCGCGGCCACCGCACCCGGGACGGCCGCGTACACCGTCTGGTAGCGCGACTCGTCGTCGCTTCCCGGCGCGTGGGTGATGTAGGGCGGCAGCGGCACCTCGCCGTGCGCCGCGAGGATGTCCACCACCGGGCGGTCCGCCGCGAAGCGCAGCTCGAAGAATTCGCCGCGCCGGCCGGTCACTTCCGCCGAAACGCCGGGCGCGAAGTCGATCCTGCGGCCCGGCTTCGGCGACTTGCTCGCGCGGACGTGCGCGAGTGCCGTGTCGGCGCCCAGGACGCGCTCGATGAGCACCTCGACCTCCCCGCCCGAATCCTTCCTGCCGCGCAACCGCGCCTTGATCACGCGCGTGTCGTTGAAGACGAGGAGGTCCTTCGCATCCAGGAGCGCGGGCAGGTCGCGGAACGCGAGGTCGCGCAGTTCTCCCGACGGCTCGACGCGCAGCAGGCGGCTCGCGCCGCGCTCGGCGGCGGGATGCTGGGCGACGAGTTCGGGAGGCAGCGCGTAGTCGAAGTCGGAGAGCTTCACCCGTCGATTATAATTTGGCCTCGTCCCCTGCCGGGATGGCGGAATCGGTAGACGCAGCGGACTCAAAATCCGCCGGTCGCAAGGCTGTGAGGGTTCGAGTCCCTCTCCCGGCACCACAGGGGGGGGGGGGGGGGGGGGGGGGGGGGGGGGCGGGTGCCTCTCCCGGCACCAAGTGAAGCTCAGCGGCCTTCGAACACCAGCCAACCATCTATCGCGCGCCGGTACGGCCCGCGCTCGGTGACGACGAAGTCGGCGGGGATATCCCAGGTCTGCGGGTGGATGGTCTCGAGCCGCGCGATCTCGTAGCTGACGCCGATCACCCGCGGCCGGGTCGAGAGACTCGCAAGCGTGCGGTCGAAGAAGCCGGCGCCGTAGCCCAGCCGGTAGCCCTGCGCGTCCCAGCCGTTCATCGGCAGGAGCACCGTGTCCGGGACCACCTCGCGGGAATCGGCGGGATAGGGAATCTTCATTGCCCCCTCGGCAAGTGTCACGCCCGGGTGCCATTCGCGAAAGGCGAGCGGCGTGCGCGGCGCCACGACCACGGGCAGCGCCGTCGTCGCGCCGCGTTCGCGAAGCTTCCGGCCGAAGTAGCGCGCGTCGTACTCGGAGAGCACCGGCCAGCAGAACGCCACCGTGCCGTCCGCGAGATCGGGGAACGCGGCCTCCAGGTGGGCGTCGATGCGGCCGCGCCATCGCGCGAGCGTTTCGGCGTCCACCGCCGTGCGCTCGGCGATGAGGCGCTGGCGCTCGGACTTGCGCCAGGCCCTGAGTTCGTCGGGAGTCATCATGGGCGGCAGTCTAGCAGCGCCCGCGCGGGCCTTTCCGCTACACTCGGCCGTCAGCGGCGTAGCTGCCGCGCCCGTCGGGGAGTGCCGCCATGCGCAAGGTCCTGCTCATCTTCAGCGAACTCACCGACGGCGACGTCGAGTGGCTCTCCAAGGCGGGCGAGCGCATCCATATGGAGTCCGGCGCCACGCTCGTGCCGCTGGGCGCGCGCGTCGACACGATCTGGTTCGTGCTGGACGGTGCGCTCTCGGTGCACACGGCCGCCGGCACGCAGCTCGCCGCCTTGGGCTCCGGCGAAATCATCGGCGAGATGTCGCTCGTCGATCCGGCGCCCACGGCGGTGTCGGTCAAGGTGGCAAGCGATGCGACGCTGCTCAAGATTTCGGACTCCACGGTGCGCACGAAGCTCGCCGGGGATCCGGCCTTCGCCGCGCGCTTCTACCGGGCCCTGTGCGTGTTCCTCGCAAGCCGCCTGCGCAGCACGACGCGGCGCATGGGCTACGGCGACGGCGCCGGGGACGAGGACGCGAAGGACGAGCGGACCGACGACCTGCTGGACAACGTCCACCTCGCGGGAGCGCGCTTCGACCGCATGCTCAAGCAGCTCGCGGGCTGAAGTCGCCATGGCCGGGCAAGACAGCGCTATCTTCCGCAAGGCCGCGCTCGAGCGCCTCGCCTCGCCGGAGCGCCTCGATGCGCGGCCGAGCCTGCCGTCCTACCCGCGCAGGCTTTCGGCCGCGCTCGCCGTGCTCGCCGTCGCCGTGATCGCCTTCGCCGCATGGCTTCGGTAGCCGCCGCGTCCGAGACCGCGCCTCCGTCCGCGACAAGTCTCGCGGACACGCCGCTCGCCCGCGTCCCGACCATCCTGCAGCTGGAAGCCGTCGAGTGCGGCGCCGCCGCGCTCGCGATGGTGCTCGCGCACCACGGCCGCCACGTGCCGCTCGAGGTGCTGCGTTCCGACTGCGGCGTGACCCGCGACGGCAGCAAGGCGGGCGGGCTGCTGCGCGCCGCGCGCGGCTATGGCCTCGTGGCGCGCGGGTTCAGGAAGGAGCCGGGCGAGCTCTCCGCGCTTCCGCTTCCGGCAATCGTCTTCTGGAACTTCAACCACTTCGTCGTCCTCGAGGGATTCCGCGACGGCTTCGCGCACCTGAACGACCCGGCCATGGGAAGCCGCCGCGTCGATGCGGCGGAATTCGACCAGGGCTTCACCGGCGTGGTCCTCACCTTCGAGCGCGGCCCGGAGTTCAAGCCCGGCGGCAAGGCGCCTTCGGTGCTGCGCTCGCTCTCGCGGCACCTCGCGGGTTTGGGACCATCTGTTGCGCTCGCCGTGCTCCTCGGCCTCGCCCTCGTGGCACCGGGGCTCGCGCTTCCCTGGCTCATGGGGCGGTTCGTGGACGAGGTGCTCGCCGCACGATTGCCAGGAGTCGCGGAGACCCTGATATCGGGCCTCCTTATAGCCGCCCTCGCCCGTGGCGCGCTCGGCTGGATCCAGGCGCAGGTGCTCACGGAGGCGTTCACGCGCGCGGCCCTTTCCTCCGCGCAACGCTTCTTCGCGCAGGCGCTCGCCCTGCCCATGGACTTCTTCGTGCAGCGCTCGCCGGGCGAACTCGCCTCGCGCGTGGCGTTGAACGAGCAGGTGGCCGAGACGGTTTCGGCGGATCTCGCCCACCTCGTCCTCGACCTCGTCACCGCCGTCTTCTTCCTGGTCCTCATGCTGCGCCTGGACCTGGGCCTCACTGCCCTCGTCGCCGGGTGCCTCGCCTTCGAGCTCATGGCGCTTCGCGAGGTCAACCGGCGCATGGACGGCATCTCCCAGCGCCTGTCGGTGCAGGCGGGGAAGCTCTCGGGCATGGCCACGGGCGGGCTCTCCAACATCGAGAGCATCAAGGCCGGCGGGCAGGAAGGCGCGCTCTTCCTCAAGTGGCTGGGCCTGCAGGTGCAGTACGCCAACACCGCGGTGGAATCGCAGCGCGTCTCGCTCGCCCTCATGCAGGTCCCGTCGATCGCGGGGCTCGTCGCGCAACTGGGCGTGCTGGGGATCGGGGCGATGCGCATCATGGAGGGCGGCTTCAGCGTCGGCGACCTCGTCGCCTACCAGGTGCTGCTCGCGGGATTCACCGCACCGGTGCACGCGCTCTTCGGAGCGGCGCGCGGCGTGCAGTCCCTGCGCGGCGACATGGCGCGGATCGACGACGTGCTGAACCACGCGCCGGAGCCGGGCGTGGTGGTGAACGACAGCCCCGTGAGCGCCGTGTCCGGCGCGCGCCCGCGCTCGCTGGAATTCCGCGACGTGACCTTCGGCTACGCCAAGGGAGGCCCGCCGCTGGTCGAGGGCTTCTCGCTCAGGATCGAGAACGGCAAGCGCGTGGCACTCGTGGGCGCCTCGGGGTCGGGCAAGTCGACGCTCGCGCGCCTGGCCGCGGGCCTCTACCGCCCGTGGAGCGGCGAGATCCTCTTCGACGGCCTGCCTCGGGAATCCTACGTGCGCGACGAACTCGCGCGCGCGGTGGCCTATGTGGACCAGGACGTGGTGCTCTTCGAAGGCAGCGTGCGCGACAACCTCACGATGTGGGACCCGCTCGCCGAGGACGACATCATCCGCGCCGCCACCCGCCACGCCGCCATCGAGGAGGAGATCGGCGTGCGCGAGGGCGGGCTGGATGCGCCGCTGCAGGAAGGCGCACGCAACCTCTCCGGCGGGCAGCGCCAGCGCATCGAGATCGCGCGGGCGCTGGCCCGCGGCCCGTCGATCCTCGTGCTGGACGAGGCGACCAGCGCCCTGGACCCGGCTACCGAGGCGATAGTCGAGGACAACCTGCGCCGGCGCGGCACGACGTGCCTGGTGATCGCGCATCGCCTCTCCACCGTGCGCGACGCCGACGAGATCCTCGTCCTCGAGAACGGCCGCGTGGTGGAACGCGGCAACCACGAAGCGCTCGCGCGGATCGAGGGCGGGCGCTACGCCGCGCTGGTCGCGGGCGAATCGGCGGGGACGTGATGGCCGACCCCGGGCTCGCCTTCCGCTCGACGACGCTGCCCGGCGCGCTCTCGCTGGTCGCGGGGCCGCTGGGCGTGGAGGGGCGCGCGCCGGCCACCGACATCACCGACGAGGCGCTCGCCGTGGAGGACGCGGCGACGTCCATCGGCCTGCGCTCGCGGCGCGTGCTGCTCGACGGGCGCTGGTGGGCCGAGGGCGGCACGCCGATGCTCGCGCGCGTGGCCGAGCGCAGGCGAGTTGCGCGCGAGTACGACGCGGCGCCGGACGGCACGACCGGATGGGTGGCCCTCATCCCCAAGCCGTTCACCGGTTACCACATGGTGGCACTCGATCCCGCGGGCGGCCCGCCCGTGCACTGGCCCGTCGACGAGGAAACCGCGCGCCGCCTCGCGCCCTTCGCCTTCGCGTTCCACCGCACTTTCGACCCGCGCCCCCTCGGCACGCGGGATGTCCTGCGCTTCGCCTTCGGGCATGCGCGCGCGGACATATCCGCGCTGCTCGCCACCGGCCTCGTCGCGGCGCTCATCGGCCTCCTCACGCCGGTGGCCACGGGGCGGCTCATCGACCGCGTGATCCCCGCGGGTTCGGGCACGATGGCGCTCGCGATCATCGCGGGCCTTGCCGCCGCGGGGCTCGCCGGCATCGTGCTGGAAGTGCTCCGCGCCATCGCGGTGCTGCGCTTCGAGGCGCGGACCTCGGTGGCGATCCAGGCGGCGGTGCTCGACCGCGTGATCGGAGCGCCGGCGCGCTTCTTCCGCGCCTTCTCCAGCGGCGACCTGGCGATGCGCCTGGGCGCGGTGAACACCGTCCAGCGCACGGTGACGGGTGCATCCATCGGCGCGTTCGTCGCGGGGATCTTCCTCACCGCGAACTTCGCATTGATGCTCGCCTACAGCACGACGCTCTCGATCGCCGCGCTGGGCGTGGTCGCGGTGACGGCGATCCTGTCGGCGGCCCTCGGCATCGCGCGGCTCTCGCTCGGGCGGCGCATCGAGGCTGCCGACGGCAAGCTCTCGGCGATGTCCTTCGAGTACTTCGCGGGGATCGCGAAGCTTCGCGCTGCGGCGGCGGAGTCGCGCGCGTTCTCGAACTGGCTCGCGCGCTACCGCGACTTCCGGGAACTCAATCGCCGCAGCGCGTGGCTCTCGAACCTGGAGTCCGTGCTGCTCTCGATCCTGCAGCCGGCTGCTGCGACCTCATCCTCTACCTTGCCTGGCGGCTCGCGGAGAGCCCGGCCGCGCAGGCGCTCACGGTCGGCCAATTCGTCGCCTTCCAGGCGGCGATGTTCGGCTTGCTCGCGGGCGTGCACGGCGTGGTCTCCACGGGGCTCGACCTGGCCGCCCTCGCCCCGGTGTGGGAGCGCGCCAAGCCCATCCTCGAGACGCCTCCGGAGGACGGCGTGCGCGGCAAGATCCGCCACGACCCGCAAGGCGCGATCGATTTCGTGGGCGTCACCTTCGCCTATCCCGACGGGCCGCCCGTGCTCCACGACATCGACCTGTCGATCCGGCCGGGGGAATTCGTCGCGATCGTGGGGCCCAGCGGCTCGGGCAAGTCGACCCTGCTGCGGCTGCTGCTGGGGTTCGAGTTCCCCGGGCCCGGCACGGTGCGCTACGACGGCCGCGTGCTGCAGGCCCTGGACCTGAAGGCGCTGCGCTCGCACATCGGCACGGTGCTCCAGGGCGGGCGCCTGTGGGCGGGCGACATCCTGACCAACATCGTGGGTGCGACGAGCCTCAACGTGGACGACGCGTGGGCGGCGGCGCGCGCGGCGGGGCTTGCCGCGGACATCGAGGCGATGCCCATGGGCATGTACACGCTGGTGGGCGAGGGGGTGAGCACGCTCTCCGGCGGGCAGCGCCAGCGCGTGCTGATCGCCCGCGCCCTGGTGGGCCGGCCGCGCATCCTGCTGCTGGACGAGGCGACGAGCGCGCTCGACAACCTGTCGCAGGCGACGGTGCTGGAAAGCCTCGAGGGATCGGACGCGACGCGCGTGGTCATCGCGCACCGGCTGTCGACGGTGCGCAACGCGGATCGAATCGTGGTGTTGGAGCGGGGCCGGATCGCCCAGCAGGGGACGTTCCGGGAACTGGCCGCCGCGCCCGGCCCCTTCGCCGCGATGCTTGCGCGGCAGGTGGCCTGAGCGGCGGCCGGTGACGCCTTAGTTCTTCTTCGTCGTCGCGCCTTCGGCGGACGCGATCTGGGTGCCGGAGAGCGGCGGCTCGCGCTTGCCGGTGACGACGACCTTGTCGAGCTTCACCACTTGCTGCGGCTGCTCGCGCTTGGCAGTGACGGTGATCTTCTCGAGCTTCACGATCTGCTGGCCGCCGGACACGGAGTCGAGCTGCTGTTCCGAAAGTTCGTCCTCAGGCTTGGTGACGGGCTTCTGGTCTTTGTTTGTCATGACACCTCCTCGACTGGGTCCTCATTCGGGCCGGACCCTGGGGCCCGGTGGAAAACACGATATCACACGACATCGTGAGCACAGGTTACCGGCAGGGGGTATCCGGTGCACGCGCCGAATACGCGGCCCGGTTGTGGAATATTCCACATAACTTTTCAGGAGGCGGCCGAGAGCAGGGCCACGGCGAGCGCGTTGGCGGCCACGAGGGACCACCCCAAGTGCTTGAGTTTGCGGGGAGAAATGGCCAATCGGTTGACCACCACCACGCTCGCCAAGGGCAGGCACGCGGCGAGCGCCACGGCTCGCGTGCCGGGGTGCGCATACGCGACGACCAGCGCCGCGAGCAGTGCAAGTCGTGCCGCCCACGGGGCCGCCGCTACCACCCAAGGCGTGGCGCCGGTGACGCGCGACTTGATCGCGTGGACCGAAAGGGTGGCGACCACCGTCACCGCGAACCACATCACGGGCGGGCCCCAGAGGAGTGATCCGGTCACGCCCCCCGCGGCGGCCACGGGAAGGTGCATCGCGGAGAACGCGGCGCCGGCGACCACTTCGCCGGGAAGGGTCTTCAGGTTTTTCGAAAGCACCACCGGCACGAGACCGGTTGCGAAGACTGCGGGCACGAGGGCGAGCCAGCGTGTTTCGGGTGATGCCAACCACATGGCCGCGATTCCTGCGACCGCGCCCAGGCCACCCAGGATCGCGAGCTGCCGTCGCGCGGGCACGGCAAGTTCCTCCTGGAGACGTTTGCCGCGGGCACCCAGGAGCACGACGAGCGGTTCGTTCGCGACGAAGAGCAGGACCGCGGCGGCCGCGAAGAGCCACGAGGCCACGCCGGGGGCGCCGAGCACGAGGCCGGATAGCAGGGGAAAACCGAGTTCGGCGTAGGCGCCGTGTTCGCGGGGGAGGAGGCGGGTGTTCACGGGGAGACGATACCGGTTTGGCCGTGGGAAGCTTTCGATTGCGTCAATCCAGGCTTGCCGCACAGGTTTCCGCAATCCCCGTTCAATCTCCTCCGCTATCATCGCCCCATGACCTTTCCGCGGCCGTTGCAGTGGCTCCTGCGAACAGTCGCCGCGGCGACAGGCCTCTTCCTCCTCACTTCACTGGCAGTCCTCGCCACCTGGATGTGGCGTGGTGGCATTGAGGGAGGCCTCACCGCCGCCTGGCGCCTCGCGCAGCACGGCACCACCACGGTCGACGACTTCCGCCTCTACCCTTCGCGAACCCTCGAACCCGCCCCGTCGCCGTTTCCCTTCAGCGACCGCACGCGCAATGCCGCAGAGCCCCCGCCGGTCGAGAGCGCGCCGGGACGAAGCGTCACGGTGTCGCAACTCGTCTCCAGCACCGAGACCCTCGCGCTCCTCGTGGTGAAGGACGACGCCATCGTCCTGGAGCGCTACGCCTCGGGGCACGGCGCCTCCACGCCCTCGCAGTACTTCTCCGTCACCAAGTCGATCTTGGCAACCCTCGTCGGCATGGCGGTGGACGACGGGCTCATCGGCTCCATCGACCAGCCGGTGACGGATTACGTTCCGGAACTCGCGGCGCACGGATTCGCTGCGGTGAAGCTGCGGCACCTCGCCGACATGACTTCCGGCATCGACTACGCCGAGAACGACAACCCCTTCGGCCTGCACGTGCTGATGAACTACACCTCGGACCTGCCGCGGATGCTCCTGGATTTGCGAATGCGGGCGACGCCGGGGGAGAAGCTCGAATACAAGTCGGGCGACGCGGCGTTGCTCTCCCTGGTGCTGCAGCGCGCACTCGGCAAGACGCCCATCGCCGACTACACGGGCGCACGCCTGTGGGGCGCGCTCGGCATGGAGCACGAAGGCATCTGGTCCCTCGACCGCGAAGGCGGGATGGAAAAGGCGTGGTGCTGCCTGGCCGGCACGGCGCGCGATCTCGCGAAGATCGGCCGGCTGCACCTGGGCCACGGGCGGGTGGCGGGCAAGCGCGTGCTCGCCGACCGTTGGGTGGAGGAAGCGACAAGAGCGCTCCCGCCGGCGCAGGCAGGCGCGTGGGGTTACGCGTTTTCCCTGGTGGCGGCCGGAGCGCGCGGGTGGCGAATACCTGGCCACCGGCAAGGACGGGCAGTTTCTCTTCATCGACCCGGCCCGCAACGTCGTCATCGTGCGGCTGGGCCGCGGCGACGGCGACATGACGATGACCGCCTGGACCGCCGTCTTCCGAAGCCTCGCCCGCCACGCCTGGTGAGGCGGGACGCGAGCTACTCCTTCCGGATGAACTTGCCCGAGCGGCCGTCGATGATCGTCGCCTTCGTGTCCTCCACGCTGCCGAAGACGTTCCAGTAGGGGCCTTCCCGCTTCGTGCGCGTGTACATCGTGTGCAGCGTCATCATCGACGGGGCCTTCATCTGGAGCCCGTTGGCCTTCGCTTGCGCGACCGCCTTCGTGCTGTCGATGAACTCCGCGTCCAGCCGATCGCGCAGGCCCGCCGAAGTCTCGAGCGTCCGGTCGACCTTGCCGCCCTTCACGTCCACGCGGTAGCCGCGCTTCGACTGGGGCGAGTGGAAGAGGTAGGCCCATTTGTCCGCGGTGCCGTCCGCGTTTCCGGAGAGCGTCATGACCTGGACGAGGATGGCGTCGGGCTTCCACGTGAGCGATTGCGCCTGGGCCTGCGCAAGCCCGGCCTTCGCGCCCGCGCCGGCGGCCATCGCGATGGGAAGAAAGAACGACACCGCCAGGGCGGCGGCGATCGCGAACCGGCTTTTTCGATTCCACTGCATGGCGGCTCCTTTTCTGCCGGGCCGCGCGCTGCGGCCGTTGAAGGACATGCCGCCCTACTCTCCCCCGGCAGCACGACCCGCGACTCGCCCCCGCCCCTTTCCAGCATCAGGCGCGTTGATGCGCTTGACGAACCCGGCCGGGTCGTCGAGTTGGCCGCCCTCCGCGAGCAATGCCTGGTCGAAGAGCACCGCCGCCCAGTCGTCGAACTTCGCTTCCTCGCGCTTCAGGCGCAGCACCACGGGGTGCTTCGGGTTCACCTCGAGGATGGGCTTCGAAGGCGGCACGTCCTGCCCCGCGGCTTTCAGCATGCGCGCGAGGTTGCCGCTGGGGTCGTGCTCGTCGGCCACGAGGCAGGCGGGGCTCTCCGTCAGCCGGTGCGTCACGCGCACGTCCTTCACGCGCTCGCCGAGGCTCGCCTTCACGCGGTCGAGCAGTTCCTTGAGATCCGCCGCGTCCTGCTCGACGGCCTGCTTCTCGGCCTCGTCTTCGAGCGCGCCGAGATCGAGCCCGCCGCGGGCCACGCTCACCAGTTCCTTGCCCTCGAACTTGCGCAGGTGGCTCACCACCCACTCGTCGACGCGGTCGGAGAGCAGCAGCACCTCGATGCCCTTCCTGCGGAACACCTCGAGATGCGGGCTGTTCTTCGCGGCGTTGAACGACTCCGCCGTCACGAAGTAGATCTTGTCCTGCCCCTCCTTCGCGCGCGCGAGGTAGTCCGAGAGCGCGACCGTTTCCTCGGTGGTGTCCGCGTGGGTGGAAGCAAAGCGCAGCAGCCCCGCGATCTTCTCCTGGTTCGCGAAGTCCTCTCCCACGCCCTCCTTCAGCACGCGGCCGAACTCGCCCCAGAAGCCGGCGTACTTTTCCTTCTCGTCCTTCGCGAGGCCTTCGAGAAGCGAGAGCACCTTGCGCGTGCAGCCGCCGCGGATCGCCTCGATGTCCTTCGACTCCTGCAGGATCTCTCGCGAGACGTTCAGCGGCAGGTCGCTGGAATCCACCACGCCGCGCACGAAGCGCAGGTACACCGGCAGGAGCTGCTCGGCGTCGTCCATGATGAACACGCGCTGCACGTAGAGCTTCACGCCGTGGCGGGCATTGCGGTCCCACAGGTCGAAGGGCGCGCGCGCGGGGACGTAGAGCAGGTGCGTGTACTCCTGGCGCCCCTCGACCCGGCCGTGGGTCCAGGCGAGCGGGTCCTCAGTCGTGGCCCACGTGCTTGTAGAACTCCCGGTACTGCTCGTCGGCGATGTCTGCGCGCGCGCGGGCCCACAGCGCCGAGGCCTGGTTGACCGTCTCCTGCTCGGCCTCCTTCTCCGCGCTTCCGTCCTTCCACGCCTCCTTCGGCATGAGGATGGGCTGCACGATGTGGTCGGAATAGCGGCGGATGATCGCGCGAAGCCGCGTGCCGTCGAGGAGGTCGTCCTGGCCCTCGCGCAAATGGAGCGTGATCTCCGTGCCGCGGCCGGGCTTTTCCACCATCTCGACGGAGTACTCGCCGCCGCCGTCGGATTCCCAGCGCACGCCCTGGTCGGGCCGCTCGCCGGCGCGGCGCGTCACCACCGTCACCTTGTCGGCCACGATGAAGCTCGAGTAGAAGCCCACGCCGAACTGGCCGATGAGGTGCGCGTCCTTCTGCTGGTCGCCCGTGAGAGCCGAGAAGAACTCGCGGGTGCCGCTCTTGGCGATGGTGCCGAGGTTGGCGACCACCTCCTCCCGGCTCATGCCGACGCCGTTGTCGGCGATGGTGAGGGTTCGCGCGTTGCTGTCGTAGTCCAGGCGGATCTTGAGATCGGCATCCGTCTCGAAGAGGGCGGGGTTGGCCAGCGCCTCGAAGCGCAGCTTGTCGCAGGCGTCGGAGGCGTTGGAGACCAGTTCGCGCAGGAAGATCTCGCGGTTGGAGTACAGCGAGTGGATCATGAGGTGAAGCAGTTGCTTCACCTCGGCCTGGAAGCCCAGGGTTTCGCGCTCGGCGACGGGGGCGGCGGGGTCGGTCACTTCGATACTCCTTGTATTCGGTGCATAACCTGTACGAAGTGGCGGCTGAAGTCGCAGACTTCAACCCCCATGGGCCCCGAAACCCGGGCGAACACGGGGTTATTCGGGGTTGGGCGCAGCGCGGGGGCCGGAGAGGCCGCCGGTTTCCACCGGGAAGGGTATCCATGAGCGAACATGTGGACGCAATCGTGATCGGCACGGGCCAGGCTGGCCCGGCGCTGTGCGCGAGGCTGGACCGCGAGGAACTGAAGACGGTCGTCATCGAGCGCAAGCTCCTCGGCGGCACCTGCGTGAACGTCGGCTGCATCCCCACCAAGACCCTGGTCGCCAGCGCGCGGGCGGCCCACATGGCCCGGCGCGGGGCGCAGTACGGCTTCTCCTGCGGCGAGGTGCGCGTGGACATGGCCGCGGTGAAGGCGCGCAAGGACGGCGTCGTCGCCCAATCCTCCACGGGTCTCGGCACCTGGATCGACGGCATGAAGCACGTGAGCCTCGTGCGCGGCCACGCGCGCTTCACGGGCCCGCGGCGGGTGGTGGTGGACGGGCGCGAATTCGACGCGGACCGGATCTTCATCAACGTGGGCGGCCGGCCGCTGGTGCCGGACATGCCCGGCGTGCAGGAAGTGCCCTACCTCACCAGCTCCACGATGATGGAGGTGGATTTCCTTCCCGAGCACCTGGTGATCGTGGGCGGCAGCTACATCGGCCTGGAGTTCGCGCAGATGTACCGGCGCTTCGGCTCGCGCGTCACCGTCGTGGAACGCGGCCCTCGCCTGCTCGCGCGGGAGGACGAGGACGTCTCGGCGGAAGTGCGCGCGATCCTGGAGCGGGAAGGGGTCGAGATCCGCACCGGCGCCGATTGCCTGTCGCTTGCGAAGCGCGACAATGGCGTCGCGGTGGGCCTCGCCTGCGGCGATGGTCCGCCACTCGCCGAGGGCAGCCACGTGCTCCTCGCCGTGGGCCGCGTGCCCAACACCGACGACCTGGGGCTGGAAGCCGCCGGGATCGCAACCGATGCCCGCGGCTATATCCAGGTCGACGACGAGTGCCTGACCAACGTGCCCGGCGTCTGGGCGCTGGGCGATGCCAACGGCCGCGGCGCCTTCACGCACACGTCCTACAACGACTACGAGATCGTCGCCGCGAACCTCTTCAACGGCTACGGGCGCCGCATTTCGGACCGCATCCCGTGCTACGCGCTCTTCATCGACCCGCCGCTGGGCCGCGCGGGGATGACGGAGCGCGAGGCGCTCGCCAGCGGCAGGCGCCTGCTCACGGGAAAGATGCCGATGCAGCGCGTCGGGCGCGCCCGCGAGGCGGGCGAGACCCAGGGCTTCATGAAAGTCGTCGTCGACGCGGAGACGAAGGAGATCCTCGGCGCGGCGCTGCTGGGTCTCAACGGCGACGAGGTCGTCCACGCGTTGCTGGACACGATGTACGCGAAGGCGCCCTACACCACCGTGCGCGACGCCATGCACATCCATCCCACGGTGTCCGAGCTGATCCCGACGCTGCTCGGGGGCCTGAAGCCCCCGCCGGACGCGGAGGGGGCTCCCCCCGCGCCGCTCGCGCGCAAGAAAGTGGACTAGCGCGGCCGGATCGATCGGCGGCCGAAATTCGCGCACACGGGCGCAAATTCGCCTGCTAGACTTACGCGACCTTGCGATCCCCGCCGAGGCACCGATGCAGGCTCTTGCCATCGCGTATCTCCAAGCCATCAACGGCAACCCTTTCCGGGCGTTGCCTTCGAGGCGTGCGCCGGGAGCGGTCCCGAAAGATCGGCTCCCTCCTTCCGCAGCAACCGTGACGACGATTCGAAGCACCGCTGGCGCCGCACGCGGCCTCGCGGTCGCGCCCTTCGGTCACGGTACGCCCCACGAACAACGAACGATCCCTCGCGCATCGACGAGACAGGGGAAGTCGCAACACCGGTAGTGCGCGCCTCGTCCCGCTCGTCGGGCGGCGCGAACCGTCGGGTTTGCTGGTGTGGAACGGGCTTGGCAGCACAGGCGTCCGGGAGTTTTCGCCCGGCGGCATCTGGGAAGGATTCGGCTCCGCTACTCAAATAACCACAGGAGCGCACCTGAAATGGCTATTGCAATCGTTCTGGTACTGCTCATCCTGGGCACGGTGCTCTTCCATTTCCTGAGCCCGTGGTGGTTCACGCCGATCGCCTCCAACTGGGGTTCGATAGACGACACGATCGGGATCACCTTCTGGGTCACCGGCTTCGTCTTCGTGGCCGTGAACGCCTTCATGGCCTGGGTCGTCCTGCGCTACCGCCACCGCAAGGAAAGGCGCGCCCACTACGAGCCCGAGAACAAGAAGCTGTAGTGGTGGCTCATCGGGCTCACCACGCTCGGCATCGTCTCGATGCTCGCGCCCGGGCTTGTCGTCTGGGCCAAGTTCGTCAACGTCCCCGATGAGGCGGCGGAAGTCGAGGTCGTGAGCCAGCAGTGGCACTGGAGCTACCGCTTCCCCGGCAAGGATGGCGTGCTGGGCACGGTGAATTCGCGGTTCGTCGACGACACGAACCCTTTCGGCATGAACCCCGACGACCCCCACGGCAAGGACGACGTCCTGGTCGCGAGCCAGGAGGTGCACCTCCCGATCGGCAAGCCCGTGAAGATGCTGCTGCGCTCGAAGGACGTCCTGCACAACTTCGCCATCGCCGAGATGCGGGTCAAGATGGACATGGTCCCGGGCATGGTCCCCTACATGTGGTTCACGCCCACCCGCACCGGGAAGTTCGACGTCCTGTGCCAGGAGCTGTGCGGCACCGGTCACTTCACCATGCGCGGAAGGCTGGTGGTGGAAGACGAAGGCGCCTTCGGTACCTGGCTCGCCGGGCATCCGACGTACGCCCAGACTTCGGCCCGCGTGGCCGGCGACGCGGAGACGGGCAAGGCCCTTTACGCGGCGTGCGGGGCGTGCCATGGCGCCGCCGGTGAAGGCAATGCCGCGCTGCATGCGCCCAGGCTGAGCGGCCAGGGCGACTGGTACGTGAAGCAGCAGCTGAAGTACTTCAAGCAGGGCGTGCGCGGCGCCCACAAGGACGACGAGTTCGGCAGGACCATGGCGCCGATGGCCGCGATTCTCGCCGATGACACCGCGATCGACAATGTCGTCGCCTACATCAAGTCGTTCCCCGTCGCGCCCGCTTCCGCCGCGAAGGAGGCTCGCTCGGACCGCCGCGCCGGGGACCAGTACGCGAGGGCCTGCGGAATCTGCCACGGCGCGAAGGGCCAGGGCATCCAGGCGATGAACGCGCCGCGCCTGGCGGGGCTGGACGACTGGTACCTCGACACCCAGCTGAAGAACTTCAAGACCCGCATCCGCGGGACGCACCCGGACGACAAGTACGGAAGCCAGATGAACCTGATCGCGGCGACCCTCATCGACGAGAAGGCGACCCGGGACCTGGTCGCCTACATCAGCGCGATGCGCTGATCCGGGCGCGCGGCGCCATTCGCAGGATGAAGCATCGAGCAGGCGGACACCCGGCAATCAGGAGACCTAGATGACCTACGTTCCCATTGGACACGACGCGACGGTCTACGCACCTCCCGCCGAGACGCCGGAGCCGGAGCTCTACCACCCGAAGACGTTCATCGGGAAGTACATCTGGAGCCAGGACGCCAAGGTCATCGCCATCCAGTACTCGATCACGGCGATCGGAGTGGGGCTGGTTGCGCTGGTCCTGTCGTGGCTCATGCGGCTGCAGCTCGGCTTCCCGAACACCTTCTCCTTCATCGACCCCAGCGCCTACCTGCAGATGGTGTCGATGCACGGCATGATCATGGTGATCTACCTGCTCACCGCGCTCTTCCTCGGCGGCTTCGGCAACTACCTCATCCCGCTCATGGTCGGCGCCCGGGACATGGTGTTTCCCTACTTGAACATGCTGAGCTACTGGATCTACCTGTTCGCCGTGCTGCTGCTCCTGGCGAGCTTCTTCGTGCCCGGCGGGCCGACCGGCGCCGGCTGGACGATGTATCCGCCCCAGGCGATCCTCACGGGAGCACCGGGCGCGGGCTGGGGCATCATCCTGATGCTCGTCTCGCTCGCCTTCTTCATCGTCGGCTTCACGATGGGCGGCCTGAACTACGTGGTGACGGTGCTCCAGGCCCGCACGCGCGGCATGACGCTCATGCGCATGCCGCTCACCGTCTGGGCCATCTTCACCGCCACGATACTGGCACTCCTCGCCTTTCCGGCGCTCTTCGTGAGCGCCATCATGATGACGCTCGACCTCACGCTGGGCACGAGCTTCTTCATGCCGGGCATCGTGTCGCAGGGCAAGCAGCTCGGCTACGGCGGGGGAAGCCCGGTCCTCTTCCAGCACCTCTTCTGGTTTTTCGGGCACCCCGAGGTCTACATCGTCGCGCTGCCGGCGTTCGGCATCGTCTCCGACATCCTGAGCGTCAACGCCCGCAAGAACATCTTCGGCTATCGCATGATGGTGTGGGCTATCGTCGGCATCGGCGCCCTCAGCTTCGTCGTGTGGGCCCATCACATGTACGTGAGCGGCATGAACCCCTACTTCGGGTTCTTCTTCGCCACCACGACGCTCATCATCGCCATTCCCACCGCGCTCAAGGTGTACAACTGGGTGCTCACGCTGTGGCAGGGCAACATTCGCCTGAACGTGCCGATGCTGTTCGCGATCGGCTTCATCTTCACCTTCATCCACGGCGGCCTCACCGGTATCTTCCTGGGCAACGTGGCCGTGGACCTCGCGCTGTCGGACACGATGTTCGTCGTGGCCCATTTCCACATGGTGATGGCCATCGCACCGGTCCTGGTCGTGATGGGCGCGATCTACCACTGGTACCCGAAGATGACCGGGCGGATGCTCGACGACACGCTGGGCAAGATCCACTTCTGGGTCACCTTCCTCGGCTCCTACGCGATATACCTGCCGATGCACTACCTGGGATTCCTGGGGGTTCCGCGCCGCTACTACGCGATGGGAGACACCTACTTCGTCCCGGACTCGGCGCAGTCCCTGAACGCGTCGATCACCATAGCGGCCCTCGTGGTGGGCGTCTTCCAGCTGCTGTTCCTGTACAACCTCGTGTGGAGCTACTTCAAGGGCAAGCCCTCGGGCGACAATCCCTGGGAGGCCACCACGCTCGAATGGCAGACCGCGGACACCCCGCCGAAGCACGGCAACTTCGGCCCGGAGCTGCCGGTCGTCTACCGGTGGGCCTACGACTACAGCGTGCCGGGCGCGGCGAAGGACTTCATCCCGCAGAACGAGCCGCCTGACCTGTCGGCCGCCGGCGCCGGCGTGCCCCGGACATGACCACCACGCTGGTGGCGCTGGCCGTCATCATGGCGGCGGTCATTTGGTGGCTGGTGCGCCCCTCGATCGGCGCGCGGCCCTGGGTCGAGCAGCGCACGCTCGTCCCCGATCCGGGCGCCGCGGGTCTTCCGTTTCCCACGGTGAAGCTCGGACTTGGCGTGTTCATCGTGGTCGCCACGTCCCTCTTCGCGCTCTCCATCAGCGCATACCTCATGCGACGCGAGGGCGCCGACTGGCGCCCCTTGGCCCAGCCGGCGGTCCTGTGGTTCAGCACGGCGGTGCTGGGACTGGCGAGCGTGTTCTTCCAGCGCGCCTCGGGTGCCGCGAAGTCGGGGCCGGTGGCCCGCGTGAGAACCCAACTGTTCGCGGGCGGCGCGTGCACTTTCGCCTTTCTCGCCGGGCAGTTGTGGGCGTGGCGGCAGCTCGAGTCCGCAGGCTATTACCTGACGACGAATCCCGCCAATGCCTTCTTCTATTTCCTCACGGCCCTGCACGCGGCGCACGTTCTCGGCGGGCTCTTCGTCTGGGGCAAGACCACGGTTCGGGTGTTGCGAGGCGCCGGCGCTCCCGAAGTGCGAATGAGCGTGGAGCTGTGCACGCTCTACTGGCACTTCCTGCTGGTGGTGTGGATCGCCCTGTTCGGCCTTCTGTCGCTAACGTGATCGGATCCTGCCCATGACGAACGAAGCGCTGACGAATCCGGCAAGCCTCCCCGTCGAAAACGGCCTGAAGGGCGTGGTCTCCGACTGGTCCTCCGACCAGCGCGCCTTCAAGAAGGTGCCCTGGGGCAAGGCGATGATGTGGGTGTTCCTCCTGAGCGACACCTTCGTGTTCGCGAGCTTCCTCGTGAGCTACATGACGGTGCGGATATCCACCACGGTGCCCTGGCCCAACGTGAGCAAGGTCTTTTCGCTGACGGTCGGCGGGCAGGAAGTCCCGCTGCTCCTCATCGCCATCATGACCTTCATCCTCATCAGCAGCAGCGGCACCATGGCCATGGCGGTCAAGTTCGGCTACCAGAAGGACCGCAGGAAGACCGCGCTCCTGATCCTCGCGACGGCGGCTTTCGGCGCCACCTTCGTCGGCATGCAGGCCTTCGAGTGGACCAAGCTGATCATGGAAGGCGTGCGGCCCTGGGGCAACCCGTTCGGTGCCCCGCAGTTCGGCTCGAGCTTCTTCATGATCACGGGCTTCCACGGCTTCCACGTTTCCGTGGGCGTCGTCTTCCTGCTCATCATGGCGGCGAAGGTGTGGCGCGGCGACCTCGACCGCGAGACACCGGGCTTCCTCACGGGCCGCCGGGGCAACTACGAAATGGTCGAAATCATGGGCCTGTACTGGCACTTCGTCGACCTGGTCTGGGTTTTCATCTTCGCGTTCTTCTATCTCTGGTGAGGCAAGACATGACACACGCGGAAAGTCACGGCCATGCGAATCCCGCCCCGGCGAAGCTGGAAGGCCAGGCGCACCCGATCAGCGTCTACCTGTGGATCTGGGGACTGCTCTTCGTCCTGAGCTTCTTCTCCTACCTCGTCGATTATTTCCACTTCCAGGGATTCCTGCGGTGGTCGCTCATCCTGCTCTTCATGTTCCTGAAGGCGGGGCTCATCATCGCCATCTTCATGCACATGGCCTGGGAACGGCTGGCGCTGGTGTACGCGATCCTGGTGCCGACGGGGCGCTCCTGATCCTCACGGGCCTCATGTCCTTCGAGGGCAACTACACGTACACCACGAGGGGCGCCTATTTCTCGCCCGAGGCCCCGGTGGCGAAGAGCCACTGAGCCGGGAGCCCTACGCGCGGGGACGGAAGGTCAGGTCGCGGCGAGCGCTTCGACGCGCGGGAGTTCCCGCGGGCCCTGCGTGCGGATCTCGCCGGGCACGCCGGGGGCATTGCTCCTCCTCCTGGCCTCGACCCATCGCCGGTAGTCGCCTTCGCTCACCGCCTTGACGACGACCAGCGTGCAGGCACGGCCCGCCCCGCAAGCCTCGATGCTGCACAGGCCGCGGTAGGTGCCCGCCTCGCGGGCGCGAAACCAGGTGTCGCGCTCGAGACCAGGGATCGCGTATTGCTTCACGCCCAGGTCCGGGACATGCCAGGAGTGGATCGCTTCCTGCGCCTCGAGGATCACGCGGATGCGCTTGCCGACCGGGACGACGACGGGATTGTCGACGTCGAGCCGGAATCCCTCGTTTCCCTCCGCCGGGAAATCCACCGCCGAGCGGCGCGGCGAGTACACGTTCGCGAAAAAGGAGATGCCCTCCCCCTCGCCCTCCAGGTACTCGTAGCCCCACTTCCACTGCAGGCCCGTGGCGCGGATGGTGAGGTCGGCGTGGTCGGGGCTGCCGGCCCGCGCGACGATCGCAGTGGCGGGCCATGCCGTCCCGAAAAGGATCACCCAGGGAACCAGGGCCCAGAGGAGTTCAACGATGGCGCTGCGGTGGAACGGCCCGGCGGCCTGCGCGGCCGCCTTGCGGTGCGCGCGCATCGACAGGAGCATCACGGCGAACACGCCCACGTAGATCGCGACGACCGCGTACAGGGCGAAGAGATGCAGGTCGTAGTACTCGGCCGTGATGCGCGTTGCGGCGTCGCGCGGACCGGCGAGGCCCGGCGCCGGCATGCACGCGGCCATGGCCGCGGCAAGCAGGCCGCGGCCGAGCCTCCTTCCTTCGATCCATGCGCTATTCAAGCCATGCCCCGTTCCGCGAATTCGGGGAGTCCCGCCGGGGCAGTCTATCACCGCGCTCCGCGCGCGCATCCCTTCGCCAAAGCCGGGGTTTGCCCCTACGATTTGTGGGTTATCGCGCAAGCACGCACGACGATTCCTTTCTTGACTCCGCGAGGGGCGGGGATCAAGAATGGCGCCGCCACTGCTGTGCAATCCACACCTGGGGGCAACATGAGAAAGCGACTGTATTTCGTGCTGCCCGACCTGGGCAGCGCGGTCCAGACGGCGAACGACATGCTGCTCACGCGAATCGAGGATCGCCACATGCATTTCCTCGCGAGGCGCGGCATGTCGCTCGGCAAGCTTCACGAGGCGAACTGGTTCCAGAAATCCGATCTCCGGCACAGCCTGCTCATGGGCTTCGCGATCGGCGGATGCGGCGGTCTCGCCGTCGGCATCGTCCTGTACCTGCTGAAGATCGAGGGGCTGAACCTGCAGCTCGTCACGATCCCGATTGCGACGGTGCTGGGCGCCCTCTTCGGCGCGTGGGCGGCAAGCCTCATCGGCATTTCCACGCCCAACACGATGCTCAAGCGCTTCGACCGGGAAATCGGCGAGGGTCGGGTCCTGCTGATGGTCGACGTGCCCACGGGCCGCGTCGAAGAGATCCAGGACCTGGTGCACGACCGCCACCCGGAAGCGAGCGACCACGGCATCGAGCCGACGATGCCCGCGTTCCCGTAACGCGGCCACCACACGAGCCGCGGCTTTCGCGCTGCCGCTGGAGGGCCTCGTGGACCCTCCCGTTTCGCTTCGCTATCGCCGGAGCTGCTCGCGCTGTTCCTTGGTGAGCACGTCCTGGATGCGCTTCTGGGCCTCCATGCGGGTCTCGAACATCCGCTTCTGCAAAGCCGCCACCGCGTCGTAGTGCTTGCGCGCGGCGGCCTCGTCGAACGTCGCGGACTTGGCGTTGTCCTCCGACTGCCAGCGCAGCTCCATCATGGAGCCCATGAGCGCGTGGTGCTGCTTCTGCAGGTCACGCTGGATATCGCGCACCTTGCCCTGCTGCTCGTCGCTGAGTCCGAGCGCTTCGAGAGGCCCTGCGCCGCCCATCCTGTGGCCGCCCATCATGCCGCCGCCCATCATGCCGCCGCCCATCATGCCGCCACCCATGCCGCCGCCCATCATCCCGCCGCCCATCATCCCGCCGCCCATCATCCCGCCACCCATCATCCCGCCGCCCTTCATGTGACCACCCATCCGATGGCCGCCCATCTTCCCGGCACCCATGGGGCAATCGGCATCGCCGGCCGCCATGCCGGGGCCCATGCCTCTTCCTCCCGTCATTCCGGGACCCATGCCCTGGCCCATCTGGGCGGCGGCGGCGGTGGAAAGGCAGGCCGCGGCAAGCGCGGCAACGACGAATCGGGATTTCATGGTCTGCTCCTCGAAGTGAACGTGACTTTGGCGCTCGCACCGGCAAGCGCGCTGGAGCCCATTGGAGGGCCCGCCCGGGGACCAAGTTCCCTACCGCCCGCGGCGGATTCGCACGCCGCTTGATGGGCGTCAAACGCGGGGACGGTCGTCAATCGCAGGCCAGAACCCGCCGGCCCTGGCGCACCCTAGCCCGGCGGCGCTTCCTCTTCCTCGACCTCGTAGGGCGGCAGTCGCACGCCGCAGTGCATGCAGAAGACCGCCTCCGGCAGGAGCCCTTCGGTGAGGCACTCGTGGCAGGTCCGCGTGGTCGGCGTGCGCAGCATCCGCATCGCCGTCATCTCCGCCGTGACGATGCCCGTGGGCACCGCGAGCGTTCCCCAGCCCACGAGCATCATGAACGAGGCGACGAAGCGCCCGAAGTCCGTCTTCGGCGTGATGTCGCCGAAACCGACCGTCGTCATCGTGGTGATGGCCCAGTAGATGGAAGTGGGGATGCTCGTGAAACCGTGCTCGGGGCCCTCGACCACGTACATCAGCGTCCCCATGATCAGCACCACCATCATCACCGCCGAGAGGAACACGAGGATCTTCCTGCGGCTGGAGACGAGCGCACGCGCGAGGCCCTGGTACTCCCAGACGTAGGCGGCGAGCTTGAGGATGCGGAAGATGCGCAGCAGCCGCAGCGCGCGCACGTCCAGCAGCACGTGGGCTTCCGGGAAAAGCAGCGCCAGCCATGTCGGAAGCACCGACACCAGGTCGACGATGCCGAAGAAGCTCGTGGCGTAGCGCCACGGGTGGCGCACGCAGGAAAGCCTCGCGATGTATTCCACCGTGAAGAGCGCGGTGAACACCCATTCGATCACGTGGAACTCGCGGCCGTGCCGCGCGTGAATGGTTTCCACGCTGTCGGCGAGCACCACCCCGACGCTCAGCAGGATCGCGACGATGAGCACCTGGTCGAAGAGCCGCCCGGCGTTCGTGTCGGCCTCGAAGATGATGGTGTAGAGACGCAGCCGCCAGCCTTTGAGGGGCTTGCCCAGCGCATCGGTACCGGGCCGTCGCGTGGCGCGTTTCCCCGGCCCCGCTGCGCGGCTCACTGGAACCTCCGCAGGAACTCGAAGAGGGCCGCAGCGGCCAGCCCCGCGTCGGCTTCGTCCACCGTCTCCGCCGGGTTGTGGCTCACCCCGCCCGCCCCGCAGCGCACGAAGAGCATCCCGACGGTCGCGGCTTCGGCGAGCACCATCGCGTCGTGGCCCGCGCCGCTCGGGAGCCGGTGGACCGCCGCGCCCACCGCCGCCACGCTCTCGGCGAGCAGCTCCTGGATGCGTTCGTCGCACGCCGTTGCCCGCACGGCATGGCTCTTCCGGGCCGCCACCGTCACGCCGCGGCGCTTGGCGATCTCGTCGAAAGCGGCGAATACATCGCGCTCGGCGGCTTCGCGCACCGCGTCGTCCACCGAGCGGATGTCCACGGTGAACTCCACCTCGCCGGGAATCACGTTGCCGGTGCCGTCCTTCACCTCCAGCAGTCCCACGGTGCCGACGAGACCGGGCACTTTCTTCGCGCGCGTCTCGACCGCGGCGACCATCTCGGCGGCGGCGGCGAGCGCATCGTGGCGCATCGCCATGGGCACGGTGCCCGCGTGGCCCGCCACGCCCGTCACCTGCACGCGCTGGCGCGTGCCGCCGGCGATGGCCGTCACCACGCCCAGCGGCAGCCCGGCGTCCAGCAGCACCGGGCCCTGCTCGATGTGGATCTCGACGTAGGCCGCGATCGTTGCGCGATCGCGCGGATCCTCGGCGATGTCCTCCGGATCCAGCCCGGCCGCACGCATCGCGTCGTCGAAGCCGACTCCCTCGGCGTCGCTGCGCTCGCGCAGGGCTTCGTCGAATTGCCCGAGGAAGGCGCGGCTTGCGAGGAAGCTCGTCTGGAAGCGCGCGCCCTCCTCGTCGGCGAAGGCGACCACTTCGACCGCGAAAGGCAGGCGCTCGTCGCGGCGGTGCAGCTCCGCCACGCACGCGACGGGTACGAGGATGCCGAGCACGCCGTCGTACTTGCCGCCGTTCCTCACCGAGTCGAAGTGGGAGCCCGTGACGATCGCCTTCGCGCCCGGTGTCGCGCCCTCGTAGCGGCCGATGATGCTGCCCGCGCCGTCGGTGCGCACGGAAAGGCCCGCCTCGTGCATCCACGCGGCGACCTGCTTGCCGGCGGCGCGATGGGCCGGCGTGAGCCAGGTGCGCGTGTAGTGGTCCGGGGAGTCGCTGTGCTTCGCAAGTGCTGCGGCGCGCGCGATGAGTTCGCGGCCGGCGGGGCCGGCGGGGAAGTCCGAAGGATGCTTGTCGTCCGGTTTCACGACTTCCACTCCTCGCCCGGCATGATCCGGCGCATGAACTCATCGAACAGCGGAACGGTGAACGCCGTATCACCGTGATTGGGGCTCCAGATCATCCCCTTGGAGATGAGCTGCGCACGCGTCGGGCCGAGGGACGTCACCCTTTTCCCGAGCTCGTCCGCGATGTCTCCCGAGCGATGCGGGCCCGGGCCGAGTTGGGCCATGGCGCGAAGGTACTTCTTTTCCGCGGGCGTCAACCGGTCGAACCGGACGCGAAAGAAACTCGCATCGAGCGCCGCGACCGCCGTTTGCGACGCGAGGCGCACGTCGTCCCGGGTGATCGGGGATCTCGCGGCCGCGTCCCAGGCGTGCTTGCCCCACTCCTGGAGAAAATACGGATAACCCTTCGCCTTCTCGACGATCGACACGACGGCGTCGGGTTCGTAGGTGACGTGCATGTCTCGCGCGGGCTTCTCGATGGCGATGGCCGCGGCATCGGCGGGCAGGGGCCCCACATCCGGGAACTCGAACAACCGCTCGGCGTAGGACTTGGCCTTGCCCATTCGCCCGCGCAACTGCGGCAGGCCCGCGCCGACGAGCGCGACCGGGAGCTGGCGCTGCGCGCACCGGTGCAACGCCGTGATGAGAGCGGCGAGTTCCTCTTCCTTCACGTACTGGAGTTCGTCGATGAACATCACCAGCGCGGTGCCACCGCCCTGTGCCGCGGCGCCGACCGCTTCGAGCAGGGCCTGGAGATCGTGCTCGAGATCGCCATTGTCCGCGAGTCCCGCCTCGGGCTCCAGATCCAGCCCCACTTCGATGTCCTGGAACTTGACCTTGAGCGACTTGGCGAACCCGGCCAGCGCCCGCAATGCGCGCTCGGCCTTGTCCTTCGCCTGGGCCATCCGGCTGAGGCGGAGCATGGCCTGGCGCAACTGGGGCGCAAGGAGCGCCGGCAGCGAGCGACCCTCCGGCGCCTCGATGCGCAGCGTCTGGATTCCCGCGGATTCGGCGTCGTCGCGGATGCGATCGAGCAGGACTGTCTTGCCGACGCCGCGCAGGCCGACCATCAGGACGCTCTTGGTGGGCAGGCCGAGACGCACGCGCTCGATGGCGACCCGTACCTGCTCCCGAAGGGGGTCTCGCCCGGCCAGCTCGGGCGGTGGCGTGCCCGCGCCCGGGGCGTAGGGGTTGGTGACGGGATCCATGCCGGTAATTTATGCCGACATTAGTCGTTTTACAAGTTATTTGTAATTTCACTAATATCAACATAAACAGGAAAGAAACTACGCTAACACCATGCTTTAAATGGTTTTTCCGTTTGGCGGGCTCACCACCGTCACCGCCGCCCTCAATCCTTTCTTCCAGGGCCGGATCGCAGAGGTGGAGGACTCGAATCCCGACCGCGCAGGGCTCACCGGGCGTCCCCTGCCGGTCCGAAGCTAGAATTGCCCTACCGTCACCAGCGGAGCCTCGATGGAACCCTTTCTCGTACCGGCTTCGCAACTCACGGCCGAGTGGGTCGAACGCGAATACAACAACCGCGAACTCGTCCCCGAGCATCCGCAGTTCTTCGCGCGCTGGGAGAAGGACTCGGCCTTCGTGCGCGAGACGCTGCCGGGCCGCATCGACCTCGCCTACGGCCCCCACGCACGCCATCGGATCGACCTTTTTCCGGCGAAGGCGAGCAAGCGTCTCCTGGTCTTCCTCCACGGCGGCTACTGGCGCGGGCTCGACAAGGCGATGTTCACGTGGCTCGCGCCCGGATGGGTGGCCGATGGCGTGAGCGTGGCCCTCGTGAACTACCGCCTGTGCCCGGAGGTGCGGATCGCCGACATCGTGGACGACGCGATCGCGGCCGTGAACTGGATCGCGGCGAATGCGGCCGCGATGGGCGCGGGCGCGGAGCGCATCGTCCTCGCGGGGCATTCCGCGGGCGGGCATCTCGTGGGCGCGCTCTTCGCGGCGGAGCCCGGGCGGCTCGACTTCGACACCGCGCGGATCGCCGGTGGCGTGCCCATCAGCGGAATCTTCGACTTTTCCCCGCTGCCGCTTTTTTCCGGCAACGCGGACCTGCGGCTCGACGCTGTCTCGGCCCGCGCGCTCGACCTCCACGAGCGCCGGCCCACCGTGGACGCGCCGCTCGCGGTCGCCGTCGGCGGCGAGGAAAGCGGCGAGTTCATCCGCCAGTCGCGACTCATCACCGACCGCTGGGCGCCGCAGGTCGAGTCGCTCCACATCCTGCCGAGCCTGCACCACTTCAGCGTGCTCGAGGCGCTCGCCGAGCGCGGCCAACCCCTCCAGGTCGCCACCCTCTCCTTCTTTTTGATCGGGGACGTTCCCCAACGAGTGCTGTCGTCGCGCAGGAAATGGGGAACGTCCCCATTGAGCGGTCCTTTGGTCCCATGGGGCGACGGGGGCCGGCGCGTATAATGCGACCCTTTGATTCGCAAGGATTTTCAGGGTGAGCGCCCAGGACCTCTCGAAGCTCCAGATCGACCGCGGCGCGAAATCCTTCGGCCCCCGGCGCCGCCCGGGCTGGGTGAAGTGGGCGATCGGCGCGGCCATCGTCGCGGCCGTCGTCGCGTTCTTCGCGTACCGGTCCGCGACCGCTCCGGTCACCGTCGACGTCGCCACCGTCACGAGCGCGTATCCCTCGCAAGGCTTCACGGTCCTGAACGCCACGGGCCGCGTGGTCGCCGGGCGCAAGGCCGCGATCTCCACCAAGGCCACCGGCCGCCTCGAATGGCTGGGCGTGCAGGAAGGCACGCGCGTGAGGGCGGGCGAGGTGATCGCGCGGCTCGAAAGCCTCGACGTGGGCGCCGCGCGCGACTCCGCGCTGGCTGCCGTGAACGCGGCGAAGGCGAACCTCGAGCAGGGCCAAGCGGAACTTCGCGACGCCGAGAGCGCCTGGGAGCGCGCTCGCGACCTTTTCGCGAAGAAGTTCATCGCCGAATCCTCCCTCGACACCGCCCGCGCCCGCGCCGAGAAGGCGCGCGCCTCGGTCTCGAGCCTGAGGGCCGCCATCGGCGTGGCGGAAGCCAACGTGCGCTCGGCGAGTGTCGCGGTGGAACAGACGCTCATCCGTGCGCCCTTCGACGGCGTCGTCCTCACCAAGAACGCCAACGTGGGCGACATCATCACGCCCTTCTCCTCGGCGGCCGACTCCAAGGGCGCCGTGGTGAACATGGCGGACATGGACACCCTCGAGGTCGAGGCGGACGTCTCGGAATCCTCGATCGCGAAGATCCGCACGGGCATGCCCGCGGAGATCCAGCTCGACGCCTACCCGAGCCTGCGCCTGCTGGGCGAGGTCTCGCGCATCGTCCCCACGGTCGACCGCAGCAAGGCCACGCTCCTGGTGAAGGTGGCATTCAAGGAAAAGGACGCGCGCGTGCTGCCCGACATGAGCGCCAAGGTGGGCTTCCTCGAACGGGTGCCGCTGGCGAACGAGCGCAGCGCCGTGACCGCCGTGCGCCCCGAGGCTGTCGTGAAGCGCGGCGAGCAGTCCTTCGTCTTCGTCCTCGACAAGGACAACCGCGTGAAGCAGGCCCCGGTCACCGTGGCGCGCAAGCTGGGCGACCTGCTCGAGATCACCGGTGCGAAAGCGGGCGACAAGGTGGCGCTCTCCCCGCCCGAGAAGCTCCGCGACGGCGCGACCGTGGCACTGCTGAAGAAGTGAGCGCCGCCCCGGCGCCCGCGCGCCCCATCGTCGAGATCACGCGCCTCGCCAAGGGCTACCGGAGAGGCGACCAGGACGTGCCGGTGCTCTTCGACATCTCGCTCGTCATACCGGAGGGCGACTTCATCGCGCTGATGGGGCCTTCGGGCTCCGGGAAGTCCACGCTCCTGAACCTCATCGCGGGCATCGACAAGCCCGACGCGGGAGAGCTTCTCGTGGACGGCGAGGACATCACGCAGCTCTCGGAAGCCCAGCTCGCGGACTGGCGGGCCGCCCACGTGGGCTTCATCTTCCAGTTCTACAACCTGATGCCCGTGCTCGACGCCTTCGAGAACGTGGAGCTGCCGCTGCTGCTCACGTCGCTCTCGCGGCGCGAACGGCGCGAGCGGGTCGAGACCGCGCTCTCCCTCGTGGGACTCGCCGACCGCATGGAGCACTATCCCAACGAACTCTCCGGCGGGCAGCAGCAGCGCGTGGCCATCGCGCGGGCATTCATCTCCGACCCGACGATCATCGTGGCCGACGAGCCCACGGGCGACCTCGACCGCAAGAGCGCGGGGGAGATACTCGGTCTCCTGCGCCGCTTCAACGAGGAGATGGGCAAGACGATCATCATGGTCACCCACGACTGGCACGCGGTGGAAAGCGCGCGCCACGTCGTCCACCTGGAAAAGGGCGAGCTGGTGGATGCGCCGGCGCCCCACGCCTGAAGGGAGGTTCTTTCGATGAAGACGCTTCTCGCAGCGACGCTTTTCGGTGCCGGCGCCGCGCTCGCCGCTCCGGGGGATTTCGACCTTTCCTTCGGCCAGAACGGCTTCGCGATGCTCGCGCCCGGCGCCATCGCCGACCGTGCGGACCGCGCCCATTTCGTGACGACCGATGCCGACGGCCGCGTGCTCGCCATCGGCGAGGCCTCTCGCCCCACCGACGGGCCCGAGGGCTCCGTTCGCGTCTTCGCGCGCTTCCTGCCCGGCGGGCTCCCGGACATGAGCCTCGCGGGCACGGGCTATCTCCACACCCTGCCGGACACGCAGTCGAGCCGCGTGGGCTTGCGCGCATTTCCCGTCGCGGGCGGAAAGACCCTGCTGGTCGAGCAGCGCCGGATTCTCTGCTGGCCGCCGCGACCGGCGTGCTCGCTCGCCATCACCACGCCTTACTTCTTCGCGCAGCGCGTGGACGCCGCCGGACAGGTCGATCCCGCCTACGGCGTCATGGCCACGGTGTCGATGGACACCGTGCAGCAGGATGTGGCCGCCTCCCCGGACGGCTCCCTCACCATAGTGGGCTACCAGTACCCGCCGTTCCCGCCCAGCGATCCGCGCTTCGACGTCCGCGGCGTGGACCCGGCCGGGCAGATCTACACGCCGTGGATTCCCACCCGGGCCGCGTGGAACTGCGGTACGGAGTCGGACACGAGCGCGAGCAGCGCGAAGATGGCGCGGCAGGCCGATGGCCGGTTTCTCTTTGCGCAGCAGGTCAGGGGCCCGACGGGATTGAACCGGCTGTGCATCTCCCGGCTGAATCCCGACGCGACGCTCGATGCGGGCTATGGCGACGGCGGGCGGCTGCGCCTCGACGATGGCCGGTTCGCGGGCGCGCCGGCCACGATCCACGCGCTGGCGCTACGCCGTGACGGCGGCGCCGTGATGGTCCTGGAAACCAGCTCGCCGGTGGCCCCGGGCCTCGTCTACCTGGCCTGGCTCACTGCCGGCGGGGCACTGGACACCTCCCGCGGCACGCAGGGCATCGCCGGTCCACTGGCACTGCCGATCCACGGGGTGCAAGCGACCGCGTTCCAGGCGGACGACAAGATCCTGCTTGCCGGATATCCCCTGACCACTCTGAAGCTTCCGTTGATTCCGGTCGACTTTGCCAAGCCCCGGATTCTGCGGCTCGACCCGGACGGAAATCCCGACCCCGGCTTCGGCCCCTCGGGCGAGGGATTCGCTTCGCTCGTCTCGCTCGGCCGGGGACTCCTTCCCCTGCACATCCATGTCGGCGAAGGAAACGCCATTTACGTGGCCGGCAGCGCCAGCGATGCCGGATCGGGCGCCGCGCGCTTCGCCGTCGCGAGGCTCGAGGGCGACGCGCAATCCCACCGCGGCGGCATCTGGGGATCGGGCTGCGGCTACACGCGCGATGCCCCGGTCGATCCGACGCTGCCGGCGCTGGCGTTCCTTGCCGCGGCCCTCCTTCTCGCGCGCAGGAGGCGGCCGCGCTGATGTACTACCTGCGGCTCGTCTTCAAGAACATCTTCCGCCACAAGCTGCGCAGCTTCCTCACGCTCGTGGGGCTGGTGGTGGCGATCCTCGCCTTCGGGCTGCTGCAGACCGTGGTGAACGCGTGGTACGCGGGCAGCGACATGGCCTCGGCGCAGCGGCTCATCGCGCGCAACGCGGTCTCGCTCGTCTTTCCGCTGCCCAAGTATTACCGCGACCGCATCAAGGCGATCGACGGAGTGACCGCCGTCGCGGCGTCCAACTGGTTCGGCGGCATCTACAAGGACATGACGCCCGCCAATTTCTTCGCGCAGTTCGGCGTCGACCACGAGAACTTCTTCGACCTCTACCCGGAGTTCAGGACGAACCCGGAGGAGCTTCTCGCATTCAAGAAGGACCGGAGAGGCGTGATGGTCGGGAGGCTCTTGGCGGACCAGCACGGCTTCAAGGTGGGCGACGTGATCCCGGTGAAGGGCACGATCTACCCCGGCAACTGGGAGTTCGTGGTGCGCGGCGTCTACGAACCCGCGGACGACACCACCATCACGCGCCAGCTCTACTTCCACTGGGACTACTTGAATGAGGAGATGCGCGCCCGCACGCCGCGCCGCGCCGAGCAGGTGGGCGTCTTCGTGGTCCAGATCGCGGACGGCTCGCGCGCGGCGGAAATCAGCCAGGCGATCGACCGGGAGTTCCGCAACTCGCTCGCCGAGACGCTCACGGAAACGGAGAAGGCGTTCCAGCTCTCCTTCATCGCCCAGACCGAGACGATCATCATGGCAATCCGCATCGTCTCCTTCGTGGTGATCCTGATCATCTTCGCGGTGGTGGCCAACACCATGGCGATGACGGCGCGCGAGCGGCTCGCGGAGTACGCCACGCTCAAGGCCCTGGGCTTCGGGCCCGCGTTCGTGGCCGCGCTCATCTTGGGCGAGTCCTCATGATCACCGCGCTGGGAGGCTCGCTCGGCATCCTCGCGACCTTTCCCGCGGCGGCGGGCTTCAAGTCGGTGATGGGCTCGATGTTCCCGGTGTTCAAGGTCACACCCGACACCGTGGCGCTCCAGGCCGCCTCGGCGCTCGTGGTCGGGGTGCTCGCGGGGGTCCTGCCGTCCATCCGCGCCGCGCGGGTGAGGATCGTCGACGGACTGCGGTACATCGGCTGAAGCCATGAAGATCCCCGTCGCCTACGTCTTCCGCAACCTCTGGACGCGAAAGCTCACCACGCTCCTCACCGCCGGCGGCATGGCGCTCGTGGTGTTCGTGTTCGCGGCGGTGCTCATGCTCGACGCGGGGCTGAAGAAGACGCTCGTCTCCACGGGCAGCTACGAAAACGCGGTGCTGCTGCGCCCCGCGGCGCAGACCGAGATCCAGAGCGCGGTCTACCGCGACCAGGCCTCTCTCGTGGAGACGCTGCCCGAGGTGGCGCGAGACGAAACGGCCACGCCGCTCGTCTCCAAGGAGACGATCGTCCTCATCGCGATCCCGAAGCGCGGCAGCCACAAGCCCGCGAACCTCGTCGTGCGCGGCATGCCGGCCATGGGCGTGCGCCTGCGGCCGCAGGTGAAGGTGATCGACGGGCGGATGTTCCGGCCGGGCAGCTCCGAGGTCGTCGTGGGCCGGGCGATCGCGGAAGCCTTCGACGGCACGGGCATCGGCGAGAAGCTGCGCTTCGCGGGCCGCGAGTGGACCATCGTCGGCAGCTTCGACGGGGGCAAGAGCGGATTCGACTCCGAGATCTGGGGCGACGTGGAGCAGATGCTCCAGGCCTTTCGCCGCTCGGCCTATTCCTCGGTGCTCGTGCGCCTGTCGGGCGCGGACCGGTTCGAGGCCTTCAAGGCGCGCGTGGCCGCCGACCAGCGCCTGATCCTGGAGGTGAAGCAGGAGCCGCTCTTCTACCAGGAGCAGTCGAAGTCGCTCTCCACCTTCATCAGCTACCTCGGCGTCGCCCTCTCGGTGATCTTCTCGATCGGTGCGATGATCGGCGCCATGATCACCATGTACGCCTCCGTCGCGAACCGCACCGGGGAGATCGGCACGCTGCGCGCGCTGGGCTTCCGGCGCTCGAGCATCCTCGCGGCCTTTCTCGCCGAGTCCCTGCTCCTCGCGCTGGTGGGTGGAGTGATGGGCCTCGGCCTGGCCTCGTTCCTGCAGGCCTTCACCATCACGACGATGAACTGGCAGAGCTTCAGCCAGCTCGCCTTCGGCTTCCACCTCACGCCTTCCATCGTCGCCTCGACGCTCGCCTTCTCGCTCGCCATGGGACTCGTGGGCGGGTTCCTGCCGAGCCTGCGGGCCGCACGCCTGGAAATCGTCGATTCCCTGAGGGCCGCATGAGCGATCGCCTCCTCGTCACCTATCGCATCACCTGTGCCGCGAACGAAATCGGCGCGCGCGCCAAGGCGCTTGCCGTCGAGCAAAGCGTGGAGATGCCCGTCGAGGCGATCGGCGACCCGCGCGTGCTGTCCGAAGTGGTGGCCACGGTCGAGTCGATCCGCCCCCTCTCCCCCGCCCCCGGAGGGAAAGATGAGAAAGGGGCGCCCTCTCCCTTGGAAGAGAGCGCTTTCGAAGTGGTCCTCGGCATCGCCGCCGAGACCACCGGCAACGAGGCGTCGCAGCTCGTCAACATGCTCTTCGGCAACTGCTCGCTGCAGCCGGAAATCGAACTCGCGGACGTCGCGTTCCTCGGGGATTCGCCGCCGCGTTTCCGGGGCCGGCCTTCGGCCTCGCGGGGATTCGCGAGCGCGCGGGCGCGACTTCGCGCACGCTCACCTGCACGGCGCTCAAGCCCCAGGGTTCGACCGTCGAGCACCTCGCGGCGCTGGCGGGGATCTTCGCCCGCGCCGGCATCGACGTCATCAAGGACGACCACGGGCTCGCCAATCCCTCCACCTCGCCCTTCGCCGAGCGCGTGCCGGCGGTGCAGCGCGCCATCGACGCGGCCAACCGCGAGACCGGCGGCCGGACGATCTACGCGCCGACGTTCTCCGGAAGCCCGCGGGCGCTCGCGGCGCAGATGCAGGTCGCGCGGGACACCGGCGTGGGCGCGGCCCTCGTGGCCCCGATGCTGGTGGGGCCGCCGGTGTTCGTGGAGATGCGCCGTGAATCCGGCTTCGTGCTCCTCGCGCACCCGGCCTACGCGGGGGCGGCGCGCGTGGCGCCCGCGCTGCTGCTGGGCAAGCTCTTCCGCCTCTTCGGCGCCGACGCCACCATCTTCCCGAACCACGGCGGGCGCTTCAGCTTCAGCCGCGGCACCTGCCTCGCGATCGCCGCCGCGGCGCGCGACCCCTGGGAGGACGTGAAATCCGCGCTCCCCGTTCCCGCGGGCGGCATGTCGGTGGAGCGGGTCGACGAGATGATCGCGGACTACGGAACCGATACCATGCTGCTGATCGGCGGGGCGTTGCTCACCGCGGGCGACGCGCTTCCGGCAATGAGCCGCGAATTCGTGCGGCGGGTGCACGGGAAGTAAGGGAAACCATGGCTGACCAGCTCGTACGCAAGCACGATGGCCGCTTCCACTGGGAGGGCGTGGACGTCCTCGCCTACAAGCAGGAGGCAAGCGCGCCCTTCCGGGACGTGACCCGCCAGGTGCTCTTCGACGATCCCACGCTCGCCACGCAGCTGCGCTACTTCGAGGTCGCGCCCGGCGGCTGGACCACGCTCGAGCGCCACGAGCACGTGCACAACGTGATGGTGATCCGCGGCAGGGGCCGGTGCCTCGTGGGCGAGCGGGCCCACGAGCTCGCGCAGAACGACTTGGTCACCGTGCCGCCCATGACGTGGCACCAGTTCCACGCCGCACCCGACGAGCCGCTCGGGTTCCTGTGTCTCGTCAGTCGCGAGCGCGACCGCCCGCAACTGCCGTCGGAAGACGAAGCGTCCTCGCTCGCGAAGCCCCTCGGGGGCTGAGCGATTCCATACGGCGGGCACCCCCGGAGGCCGGTGCCTTCGCCCGCAGCCGCACTCCCTGGCCTTCGCAATTCCCAGGAGAACGACCATGGCGACCTACATCACGTTGGCGAGCTTCACGGACCAGGGCATCCGCGGCGTCCACGACACGACCAAGCGGGCGGAGGCGGTGAAGGAGGCGGCGAAGAAATTCGGCGTCACGATGAAGGACATCCACTGGACGCTGGGCGCCCACGACATGGTGGTCACGTTCGAGGCCCCCGACGACGCGTCGATGACCGCGCTCGGGCTCACCATCGGCAAGGCGGGCAATGTGCGCACGCAGACGATGCGGGCGTTCTCCTCCGAGGAGATGGCGAAGATCCTCGCCAAGGTGGCGTAGGAAAGCGGGGGCCGCGCAGCCGACCGAAGGCGGGGCCGTGCGAAGCGGCCCGGCTCCGCCCCGGGCTAGCGCTTCAGGTGCAGGTGGTCGCCGAGCGGCCGGAGGATTTCCTCGTTGTGCTCGCCCGGCTCCGGCAGGGGATGCCGCAGCCCCGGGCGCGCCTCGCCGAATTGCACCGGCAGCGCCGGGATCCGCGTGGTCTTGCCGTCGGGCAGCTCCATCTCCACCATGCCGCCCGCGTTCAGGTGCGCGTCCTCGAAGAGGTCCGAGGGCGTCTGGATGCGCGCGAAGGGCAACCCCGCCTTCTCGCACAGGGCTTCGATGGCCGCGATCGGGAGGCCGGCGAGGCGCTTCGCCACCAGCGGGATCAGCGTCTCGCGCGCCTTGGCGCGCAGGTTGTTCGTGGCGTAGGCGGGGTCCAGGAGCGCCTTCTCCCCGAGCGCCGCGGTGAACAGCTCCCACTGCCGCTCGGTCACCACGCCCACGAATACAGGCACGCCGTCGGACGACTGGAAGACGTCGTACACGCCCCAGGCGCGCTTGCCGGCCGACATCGGCTCCGGCGCCTTCCCGGTGACCGCGTGCTGCATCAGGTGCGTGGAGACGAGCCAGGCGGCGTTCTCGTAGAGCCCGCTCTGCACGTGCTGGCCCTTGCCGTTGCGGTCGCGCTCGCGCAACGCGGCGAGGATCGCGATCGCGCCGAACATGCCGCCCATCATGTCGTTCACCGGCGCCCCGGCGCGAAGCGGCTTGCCCACGGGCCCGGTCATGTACGCGAGCCCGCTCAGCATCTGCACCACCTCGTCGAGCGCGGTGCGCCGCTCGTAGGGCCCCGCGAGGAAGCCCTTGAGCGAGCAGTAGACGAGCTGCGGATTGACCTTGGACAGCGCCGCGTAGCCGAGCCCCTTCGCATCCAGCGCGCCGGGGCGGAAGTTCTCGAGAAAGACGTCGGCGGTGCCTATCAGCCGCTTCGCGAGATCGAGGCCGTCGGGCGTGGCGAGGTCCAGGGTCACGCTCTTCTTGTTGCGGTTGAACGCGGCGAAGAATCCCGCGCCCGTGCTGGTGAGGTGGCGCGTGGGGTCGCCCTTGCCCTCGGGTTCCACCTTGATCACTTCCGCGCCCAGGTCCGCGAGCACGAGCCCGCAGGCAGGGCCCATCACCATGTGCGAGAACTCGACGACGCGGATGCCCTCGAGCGGCAGGCCGGAATCCCTCCTCCTGCCCGTCGTCTTCGCCGTCTTCTTCATCGTCAGGGGCGCTCCGTCGCACGGTGGAAGGTCTTCGGCAGCCCCGCATCGGGCAAGTGGCCATAGAGCGGTTCGCCTGGAAGGCTCTCCGCGAGCAGCGCGCGCGCGACGAGCAGCCGGTCCAGGTCGATGCCGGTCTCGAAGCCCATGGACTCGAGGAGGAACACCAGGTCCTCGGTGACGAGGTTGCCGCTGGCGCCCGGCGCGTGGGGGCAGCCGCCTATCCCGCCCAGGGAAGCATCGAACGTGGTGACGCCGGCATCGAGGGCGGCCACCACGTTGGCGAGCCCCTGCCCGCGCGTGTTGTGCAGGTGCGCGCCTCCCGCCCTGTCGCCGAGTTCCCGGGCCAGGCGCGCGAACATGCGCTTCACCTGCGCCGGGTTCGCGTAACCCACGGTGTCGGAAAGCCCGATCGTGTCGACGCCGAGCTTCGCGAGCGCGAGCGCGATCTCGAACACCCGGTCTTCATCCACCTCGCCCTGCAGCGTGCAGCCGAACGCGGTCGAAATACCCACCTCCACGCCGGGACGCCGGTCCGATGGCAGGCCCGCGCGGAATTCGCACACGAGGCCCACCTGGGAGACGGCCTCGTCCACGCCCATGCGGACGTTGGCGCGGCTGTGGGCTTCCGACGCGGAGACGGGCAGCGTCACCTTGTGCGCGCCCGCGGCGATCGCGTCCCGGGCGCCGCGCAGGTTCGGCGCGAGCGCGAGCACCGTGAGGCCGGGAATCTTCACGGCCTCGCGCACCACGTCGGCGGCATCGGCCATCTGCGGCATGAGCTTCGCCGGGACGAAGGAGGCGACCTCGATCTCGCGAAGGCCGGCTTGCGCGAGCGCGCGGATCCAGCGGTGCTTGGCCTCGGTGGGCATGGCCCGCGCGATGCTCTGCAGCCCGTCGCGGGGGCCGACTTCGCTCACGAGGATCCGGTTCACGGTTTCACCTGCACGACGCCTATCCCGCCAGCCAATGGACCGCGAGCGGGATCAGCACCGCCCCCAGCACGCCGTGCAATCCCATCCCGAGGCTCGCGTAGGTGCCGGCCTCGGGATGCACGCTGAAGGCGCGCGAGGTGCCGATGCCGTGCGCGGCGACACCCACCGCGAAGCCGCGCTGCCACCAGGCCTTCGCGCCGACGGCGTCGAGCACGTAGCGCACGAGCACCGCGCCGAGGATGCCGGTGGTGACCGCGAACACGGCCGTGAGCGTGGGCGAGACATTGATGCGCTCGGCCACCCCCATCGCGATGGGTGCGGTCACCGACTTGGCGTAAAAACCGCCGAGGATGGCCGCGTCGGCTCGAGGAGCTTGCCCACGCCGACCGCGCTCGCGATCGAGGTCGCGCCACCGGCGAGCAGCGCCGCGAGGAGCGGGAAGATGCGCCCGCGCAGCGCCGCGAGCCCCTTGTAGATCGGCACCGCGAGCGCGACCGTGGCCGTGCCCAGCAGGAAGTGCACGAACTGCGCGCCCTCGAAGTACTTCGCGTAGGGCATGTCGATCAGGGTGATCACCGTGGCCACGATCGCGATGGCGATGGCCACGGGGTTCGCGAGCGGGTGGCGGTCGGCGCGCTCGTAGAGCATCACGCCCGCCTGGTAGGCCGAAAGCGTGAGGACGAGCGCGAGCAGCGGGCTGCCGGACAGGTAGACCCAGATCTCCTGGATGGCGGGAAGCTCGGTCATTCCTGTGCCTCCTGCCGGTCCCGGGCGAGCAAGCGCAGCACCAGCGCCGTCACCGCCATGGTCGCGACCACGCTCACCACCAGCGCCGCCACGACGGCTACGGCGTGGGACTTGATGTTCGGCCAGAACATGACCACGCCCACCGCCGCGGGGACGAAGAGGAGCCCGAGGTGCTGGCTGAAGGCGCCGGCGACGAGATCCACCGACTCCGGCACGGCCCCGCGCAGCAGGAGCCACGCGAGCAGCAGCACCAGGCCGACGACCGGGCCGGGAATGAGCGGCAGGAAGAACTTCGCGACGATCTCGCCGATGCCCTGGAAGAGGAGGATCTGGACGAGGCCGGCGATCATGGCGGGCTAGCCTTTCTTCGACGCCTCGAAGCGCGCCTTGTTCTCGGCGTTGGGAGGATAAAGCCCGGGGAGCGAGGCGCCCTTCTCCACCTCCGACATGATCCAGCCCTCGAGGCGCTCCTGCTCGGGCGCGGCGGCGACGATGTCATTCACGAGCGCCTGCGGAATCAGCACCGCGCCGTCGTCGTCGACCACGACCACGTCGTCGGGGAACACCGCGACGCCGCCGCAGCCGATGGGCTCGTTCCAGTTCACGAAGGTGAGGCCAGCGACCGAGGGAGGCGCGGCCGCCCCCTGGCACCACACCGGCAGCCCGGTTGCGCGCACGCCCGCGACGTCGCGCACCACGCCGTCGGTGACGAGACCGGCCACGCCCTTCTTCGCGATGCGCGCGCAGAGGATGTCGCCGAAGATGCCGGCATCCGTCACGCCCATGGCATCCGCGACGGCGATGCACCCTTCGGGCATGGCCTCGATGGCGGCGCGGGTGGATATCGGCTTCGACCACGACTCGGGGGTGGCGAGGTCCTCGCGGGCGGGCACGAAGCGCAGCGTGAACGCGGGGCCCACGAGGCGCGGCTGGCCGGGATTGAGCGGGCGCGTGCCGCGCATCCAGACGTTGCGCAGCCCCTTCTTCAGCAGCAGCGTCGTGATCGTCGCGGTGGTGATCTGCGACAGCGTGTCGATGATCTTCCGGTCCAGTGCCATCAGCCCAGCTCCTTCAGTCTCTTGTCCTGTCGTGCGATGAGCCGATCGATGTCGGCGATGTCCGCGGCCGAGAGCTTCGGCCCCGGCTTGCGAATGGCGGCCGAGGCGATCGCGCCGCGCTTGAGCAGGAGGTACTTGCGCACCGCGAGGCCGAGGGCAGACTGCTGCTCGTAACGCGCAAGCGGGAGGTAGGCGTCGAAGAGATCGTGGGCGCGCTCGACCTTGCCCGCGGCGTGCGCGGCCACCACGTCCACCATCATCTCGGGATAGCTGAAGCCGGTCATCGCACCGTCGGCGCCGCGCGCGAGCTCCTCGGGGAGAAAGAGCCCGCCGCCGTTGCCCGCGAGGACGGAAATGCGGCGGATGTCGCCGCGGTCGCTCGCCGCGCGGATGGCCGCGAGCTTCGCGAGCCCCGGGCCGGGCCAGTCCTCGTGCTTGAGCATCACCGCCGTCGGGATCGCCTTGAAGATGCGCAGGAGCACCGGCACCGGAAGCTGCGCGCCGTAGGCGAGCGGATGGTCCTGCACGCAGAAGGGAACATCCTTGCCCAGGGTCTCGGCGACCATCTCGTAATAGGCCACCGCCTGGTCGTCTGTCTTCACCGTCGCGGCCGGCCCCACCATGACCCCGGAGGCGCCGAGATCCATGACACCCTTCGCGAGTTCTCCCATGGCGGCGAAGCCCGGCGAGGACACGCCCACGACCACCGGCACGCGCCCCGCCACGCGCGCGAGCACGCGCTTCACGTAGGCGCGCGACTCGTCGGCGGTCAGCTTCGGCGCTTCCCCCATCACGCCCAGCACCGTGAGGCCGGTCACCCCTTTCCCGAGGTAGAAATCGGTCAGGCGATCGTTGCTCTCGAAGTCGAGCGAACCGTCGTCCTGGAACGGCGTAACGGTGATGAGGAAGACCCCTTTGGCGGTCTCGTCGAGTCTGGGCGTCGGCATTGGCGGGCGGATTGGGGTTTCGGGGCGGGGGGGGGGGGGGGATTTTCGGGTAGGCTTTCCCCCTCCACGCATTCTATCCGGCTTGCCTCCCATGTCGCACGACTCGGACTCACAGGACACCAAACCGCCAGGCGGCGATGGCCTCTCGAAGGGCCTCACGAACTACGGCGACACGGATTTCTCGCTTTTCCTGCGCAAGGCCTTCATCAAGGGCGCGGGGTTCACGGACGACGCGCTCGCGCGCCCCGTGATCGGCATCGCCAATACCGCGAGCGGGTTCAACCCCTGCCACGGCAATGCGCCGCAGCTTCTCGAGGCGGTGCGCCGCGGCGTGATGCTCGCCGGCGGGCTGCCCATCGACTTCCCGACGATCTCGGTGCACGAGAGCTTCGCGCACCCGACGAGCATGTTCCTCAGGAACCTCATGGCGATCGACACGGAGGAAATGATCCGCGCGCAGCCCATGGACGCCGTGGTGCTGATCGGCGGGTGCGACAAGACCGTGCCCGCGCAACTGATGGGCGCGGCTTCTGCCGGCATCCCCGCGGTGCAGCTCGTCACGGGCTCCATGCTCACCGGCTCCCACGACGGCGTGCGCGTGGGCGCGTGCACCGACTGCCGGCGCTACTGGGCGCGCTACCGCGCCGATGAGATAGACGACGCGGAGATCGCCCGCGTGAACGACCAGCTCGTGGCGAGCGTGGGCACCTGCTCGGTGATGGGCACGGCGAGCACCATGGCGTGCGTCGCCGAGGCGCTGGGCATGGCCCGGCCCGGCAGCGCCTCGCCCCCGGCCGTCACGGCCGATCGCATCCGCGTCGCGGAGCGCACCGGCGCCGCGGCGGTGGCGCTCACGAAAAGCCGCATCACGCCCGCCGGCGTCATCACCGCGAAGTCGGTCGAGAACGCGCTGCGCGTGTTGCTCGCCATCGGCGGCTCCACCAACGGCATCATCCACCTCACCGCGATCGCGGGGCGGCTGGGCATTCCCGTGGACCTCGCGCACCTCGACCGCCTGGGGCGCGAAACACCCGTGCTCGTGGACCTGAAGCCCTCCGGGCAGTTCTACATGGAGGATTTCCACAAGGCGGGCGGCGTGCCGGCGCTGCTGCGCGAACTCAAGCCGCTCCTGAACCTCGACGCGGTGACCGTAACCGGCCGCACGCTGGGCGAGGAGATCGAGGCCTCCGGCGCGGGCTTTCCCCAGGAGGTCATCCGCCCCCTCGCCAAGCCGATCTTCGCGCAGGGCGGCATCGCGGTGCTGCGCGGCAACCTCGCGCCCGGCGGCGCGATCATCAAGCAGTCGGCGGCGGATCCGCGCCTCATGCAGCACGAGGGACGCGCGGTGGTCTTCGAGGACGCCGGGGACCTCGCCCAGCGCATCGACCGCGATGACCTCGACGTGAACGCGAACGACATCCTGGTGCTCAAGCACATCGGGCCGAAGGGCGCGCCGGGGATGCCCGAGGCGGGTTATCTCCCGATCCCGAAGAAGCTCGCGAGAGTCGGGGTGAAGGACATGGTGCGCATCTCCGACGGACGCATGAGCGGCACCGCGGCCGGCACGATCGTGCTGCACGTCACGCCCGAGGCGGCACTCGGCGGGCCGCTCGCGTGGGTAAGGACGGGCGATCGCATCCGGCTCGACGTCGCGGGCAGGTCGCTCACGCTGCTCGTCGACGAGGCGGAACTCGCGCGACGCCGCGCCGCCGATCCCGTCACGCCACCCGCCGCGGAGCGCGGCTACCTGAAGCTCTTCCTGGACAGCGTCACCCAGGCGGACGAGGGCGTGGACTTCGACTTCCTGCGCCCGCCGAAGCGATAATCGCGGGGCCGCTTCACGCCCTGTCGCCCGCCACCCCGCCGCTTGAACACCGTCGCCTCCCGCCGACTCGAGGCCCGCCTCCCGCCTCCCCCGCCGCCGCGCCGCCGGCGGCGCGCGAACGCGCAGCCTTCCATGACGCAGTTCGTCCTGCTGTCGATGCTGCTGCACGCGCTCTTCATCCTGCTCTTCGGCACGCCCACGGGCGGCTCGCGCGAGGGAGCGGCGATGTGGGGACGGCTCGACGTGACGATCCGCGGCCCGCTGATGGAACCCGCCATGGGCCTGAAGCTGGATCGCGGCGCCGATGCGCGGTTGCTGCGCCCGCCGGAGCCGCGCAAGGAGGTGGTCGAGGCGCCGCCGCACGCCGCACCACCGCCTTCCGTCCGGCTGGCGCCGAACCTCGACGCGACGAAGCTCCAGGAAAAGCCCGTTCCGCTCCCCGAGCCGATCGCGGCCCCCTCGTGACGCCCGTGCTTCCGATCGTGAAGCCGGCCACGGTGCAGATGGTGTCGCCCATCACCCCCGCGACCGCGGACCTGATGCCCGCGCCGCGCGTGGAGCCCCTCGCGAAACCGGTGCCTGTGGTGGCCACGCCCGCGATGGAGTTCACGCCGCGGCCGGCGGTGGAGCCGGTGCTGGCGCCCCCCGTGCAGCTGGCCCCGGTTCCGGTTCCCACGGCCGCCATTCCCGCGCCGCTCTCCGAGCGGGCCGCGCCGGCGAGCGTGCCCTCCCTGCTTGCCCCACCCGAGCTCGCGCCGCCCGTGGTGCTGCCCGACATCGCGGCACCGCTGCTCCAGCATTTCGCCGCGCCCGTCGCGACGCCCGCGCTCGCGCCAACCACGGAGCTCGCGCCGTTTGCACCGCGCGCAGCCCCGGAGGCGTCGCCGGTCTCGCCCCCCGCCGCGGCCATCGAGCGGCCCGCCGAAGCCACCGAGCGACCCGCCGCAGCCATCGAGCGACCCGCCCGCCCGCGGTCGAGCGCCTCTCGCCTCGCATGCAGGGGCCGCCGCCCGCAGCCATCGGGTCCCCGCGGGATTCGCCGATCTTCGACAACCGCAAGCCGCCCGACTCCGCCGTGCCCGTGCCGGGAACGGGGCCGCGGATCGATCTCGACCGCGCGCGCGCGACGGCCCGCGCGGTGGCGCGCGAAGGCATGGGCAATCGCGCGATCCTTCCCTTCCCGATGCCACCGCCACCGGAACGGAAAACGAAGGAGCAGATCGCGATCGAGAACGCGCGCAAGCCCGACTGCAAGGACGCCTACAAGGGCCTGGGATTGCTCGCGGTCATTCCGCTGCTCGCCAATGAAATCGGCGAAGGCAACTGCCGCTGGTAACGCGCGGGAAGCGCCGGGAAGGCCGGCGTGACGGGCGGGGCCGCGCGCGGCGCGGCGCCTACATCTGCTTGAAAAGGTGCCCGAAGGAGCGGCTCACTTCCAGCTTCTCCGCGCTCCCCTTCAGCTTCACCACCTGGTGCCCACGGTCGTCGCGGCTCACCTGCTCCACGGCATCGACCCGCACGACGATGGCGCGGTGGATCTGCCAGAACTCGTCCGGGTCGAGCACGTCGATCAGCTCCTTGATGGGCTTTCGGATGAGCGCCTCGAACCCCTCGGTCTGCACGCGCGTGTACTTGTCCTCGGCGCGGAAGAAAAGGATGTCCGTGGTGGGGATCATGCGGATGCCGCTGCCCACGCTCGCCTGCACCCAGCGCAGGTAGTCGCGGGACTGCACCTTGCCACCCGAGAGCCGCTGCGACAGCTCGGCCAGGAGCTCTTGCATCGGGTCGGGCTTCCCGCCCATGCGCTCGCGAAGCCGCTGGCAGGTGAGCGCCACGCGCTCCGGGTCCGCGGGCTTGAGGAGATAGTCGACCGCGCCCTGCTCGAAGGCGCGCATGGCGTATTCGTCGTAGGCGGTGACGAAGACCACGTGCGCCTCGCCCGCGAGGGCTTTCGCCGCCTCGATGCCGTCCATCTCCGGCATGCGGATATCGAGGAAGACGATGTCGGGCTCGCGGGCCCGCACCAGGGCCACCGCCTCGCGGCCGTTGGCCGCCTCGCCCACGATGGCGAGTTCCGGCCACGCCTCCTTCAGCCGCGCGGCGATCTGCTCGCGCATCAGGCGCTCGTCGTCGGCGATGACCGCCGTCGGGGTGCGGGGCTCCGTCATGGGTTCTCGCGGGCGCTCAGCCGGGATTGGCGGTGGAGACCTCGTAGGGCACCGTGATGGTCGCACAGGTGCCTCCCTCGGCGGGCACGCTGATGACCAGCTCCGCGCGGCCCTTGTGCATGGCCTTCAGGCGCTCGCGGATGTTCGCGAGCCCCACGCCGCCCGCGGCGGTGGGCGCGAAGCCGGGGCCGGTGTCGCACACGCGCACCGCGAGCCTGCCGTCGGCGATCTCCGCGGCGATCAGGATCCGCCCGCCCTCGGCCTTCGGTTCCAGGCCGTGCTTGATCGCGTTCTCCACCAGTGTCTGCAGCATCATCGACGGGAAGACCGCGGAACGCAGCCCCTCAGGCACGTGCACGGCGGTCTGCAGGCGCTCGTCCATGCGCACGGCCATGATCTCCAGGAAAGCGCGCGAGAGCTCGACCTGCTGGCGCAGCGTGGGCCGCGTGCCTCTCGCGCATCTTCGGCATCGCCGAGCGCAGGTAGCGGATCAGGCTCTGCTGCATGCGCGAGGCGCGCGGCGGGTCCGTGAGGATCAGCTGGTCGATGCTCGCGAGCGTGTTGAAGAGGAAATGGGGCTCGATCTGCGCCTGCAGCGCTTCCAGGTGCGCCTCCGCCGCCGTGCGCTCGAGCTCCTCCTTTTCCGCCCGCTGGATCGCCTGGCTCGCGGTCAGCTCCGCGGTGTGCTTGCCGCCGGCCACCGCCTTGATGATGAAGGAGGCGACGATGAGGATGACGAACGGCTCGGGCGATTGCAGGATGCCGCCCAGGATCATCACCAGGACGGCGACTATGGCGAGCGTCTTCCAGGGCACCACCGCCAGCCAGTCGAAGAAGCGCCACCACAACTCGATGGCGGCGTCGCGCAGCTCGCGCAGGTTCTGCTTCGTGGTGTCGGACGGCGGCATGTCTTTGGACTCGCGGTTCATGGCGCAAGACTACGGAGGCCGGCCGCGGGGTTACAGCGCGGCGGGACGGAATGCACGCTCGCGGGGGTGGAACGCAGGTATCCGCGACGGGCCGGCCCTCTTCGACGGGCGCGGCCGGCGCCACGGTCGCGGCTAGCGCGCGCTTTCCTCACCCGTGACCAGCCGGATCCTCCGGCGAATCGCCGCTTCCGCCGCGCTATCGCCCGCCTCCTGCGCGCGCCGAGCCTGGACGCCCAGCCACGCGATGAGCGGGCGCCGCCAGCCTTGGGCGGAAGCGGTCTCGACCGCCACGCCGATCGTAGCCGGAGAGGCCCGGCCAGCGCGGAACAGCACGCCCGCGGCGATCAACCGCGAGAACGGATCCTCGATCGCCGCCAGCGCGGAACCGTCTCCCGCCGCGACCGCGCGGTGATGCGCAGGCAGCAGTGCGGTATCCACGCCGGCCCCGGCCTTGCCCGCGAGATAGGCCGCGTAGGCACGCTCCGCCGCGGGCGCATCGGCGGCAAGCGGCCCGAAGCCGGGGCAGTCGTCGAAATCGAGGCTCGCCACCCGTGCCGCGCAGCGCACGAGTTCCGCTCGGGCGACCAGGTCCGCGCGCCCCGTGGCGGCGAGCGCGGAGCGCGCGCGCGCGAATTCCTGTTCCGCGAGCCGCGACTGGCCGCCCAGGTAAGCCGCCTCGAAATTGCGCAGCGCCCCGTGGGCCCGCGGCTGCCACTCGGGCGCGGGCGGTGCGCCGGCGCACGCGGCAAGCGCGAGGAGCGCCATCGCGAGGACGGCCCTCATGGCAGCTTCATCTCGGTGTCCCGGCCGAAGGGCCAGCGCCGGTTGATGTCTTCGATGAGGAGCGAGACGCGGCGCAGGCTCGCCTCGACCTCCGCGCGCAGCGAGGCGAGGTCCTCGGTCGCGGCCTTCGTGCTCGCGCTGATCTTCTGCGCGTCGGCGAGCACCGCGTCGACCTTCTTCAGGCTCTCGCGCGCGTCCACGAGCACGGCGTTCAACTGCACCGCCACCTTCCGGGCCTCGTCCACCACGCCGTCGGGGCCGAGGATCTTCTCGTCGGCGCGCACGAGCGTGCGGTCGAGGCGCCCCGCGAGCCCGTCGAGCGAGGCGAGCAGCGCGTTGGCGCGGTCGATCGCGACGATCACCTTCCTCGCGTTCTCCTCGCCGCCGAGCAGCCCCCCGAGCGCGCCCTGGGGGCCGGTCATGCGGTCGGTGAGGCGCCGCACGTTGGCGAGGCTCGCGTTGAGGCTGGACTCCTCCCCCGACATGCGCTCGAGGTTTTCGAGAAGCCGCTTCATGGTCGCGATGAGCCCGGGCAGCTCCTCCGTCGCGTCGCCGCGCAGCACCTGGCGGATCGCGCCGTCCGGCAGCGGCTTGTCCTCGAGGTTGCCGGTGAAGGCGCGCAGCCGCGCCCCGCCGACCAGGCTGCGCTCGAGCGTGAACACGCTGGAGGCACGCAGCCACTTCGCGTCCTTCCGCGGCACGTCGATCTCGATCCGCGCCTTGCCGTCGGCGGCGAGTTCTATGCGCTGCACCCGCCCGACGGGAAAACCGGAGAAGGTGAGGTCCATGCCCACGGTGACGCCAGCCCCGTCGTCGGCCATCAGCACGAGCTTCTGCGTGCTCTCGAAGACGCCGCGCGCGTAGAGGACGTAGGCCACGAAGCCCACCACGATCGCCGCGAGGAGGACGAGCAGCACCGTCGCCTTGAATTCGGCGCGGCGGGTCCCGGCGTCCGTGGTCGTCGTCGGTTCCATGGACGGGTCGGGAGAGTCGGATGGCGTCACGGGAAGCCTGCGCGCATCAGACGTACTTCGCCGCGAGCGAGACGGCTTCCACCAGCGCGAGCCCCACGAAGAGCACCACCAGCCCGCGCGGCGCCGCCTTCGGCACGTCGCGAAGCTCGCGCGCCGATCCGAGGCTGGTGGCGACCGGGATCGCACCGACCGCAAGCGCGAAGAGCGAGACCTTGAGCGCGAACCCGGCGAGCAGCACCGGATCGAACACCTGCCCGATGGCGCGCGCGTAGGCCCCATGCCCCCAGGGCGAGAATCCGTAGAGGCCGAGGTAGGCCACCGCGAGTGCGACCACGCAGCCGATCGCCGTGAGCGAGAGCACCGCGAGGCCGTTGCCGATGCCCCGCGGCAGCAGGTCCGCGAGCAGCGCCTCGGCCTCCCTGCGGCGCGGCCCCTTCACGCCGGCGCCGGCACGCATCAGCGCGACCTCGGTCCCCAGCGCCGCCCCCGAGCGCAGCGCGACGAAGAGCGCGATGAAGAGCGGGATGAGTTCCAGCACGAGCGAGCGCACGAAGATGTCGAGCGCGAACGCCGACAGGCCGTAGTCGTGCGCGGTCGCCGAGACGATCCGGATGACCACCCAGCTGAGCAGCGCGCACACGAGGACCACGCCCGGAAGCACGTCCCAGGCGGCGGCGCAGAGCTGGCGCGCGGCCGACCGGCGGACCGCCGGCGTGTAGGTCGAGGGGGAGAGGGCCGCCGCCAGCGCCTCGCCGCCGAAGCGGATCCCGCGCCAGGCGCCGGTCACGCCCGCGAGCGCCATCGCGCCCGGGGAACTGCGCTGTCGCGTCGTGGCTTGCATGGGCGAATGATACCGCGCGGGACCCGAAGCGAAACGGGCGCCCGAAGGCGCCCGTGGCGGGTCAAAGACGCTGCGTGCCTGCTCAGGCGGCCATCTGCACGGGAATCGAGCCGCGCTTGTCCCGGATGGCGTTGTTCGCGTCGACGTAGACCAGGTCCGGCTTGTACTTCGCCGCCTCGGCTTCCGTGTACGCCGCGTAGGAGGCGATGATCAGCAGGTCGCCGCGGCGCGCCTTGTGGGCGGCGGCGCCGTTCACGGAAACGATTCCCGAGCCGCGTTCGGCCGCGATGGCGTAGGTCGTGAAGCGCTCGCCGTTGTTCACGTTGTAGATGTCGATCTGCTGGTACTCGCGGATGTCCGCCGCCTCCAGGAGGGCCTGGTCGATGGCGCACGACCCTTCGTAGTGCAGGTCCGAGCCCGTGCAGGTGACGCGGTGGAGCTTCGATTTGAGCATGGTGCGTTGCATGTGTTCCTCGTTCGGCAGGTACGACTGTGGCCAGTCTACCGGGCCTTTTTAGAGCATTGCCTCGAAACTTCCCGCGGGCCCCGGCTTGCCTCGTCAGGCGCGGATGTCGAGGTTGTCGATCAACCGGGTCTTGCCGATCCAGGCCGCCCCGAGGACCACCAGATCGCGGTCTCCGGGGCCCGGAGGGGCCAGGCCGGACTGATTGCGCAGTGCAACATAATCGACGCGCCACCCGGCCGACGTCAAGTCCTTGATTGCGAAAGCGCAAAGCGCACCGAAGTCGCGCCGCCCGCTTTCGACCAGGTCCTTGATCCGCCGGAGATTCCGGTTGAGCCGCACCGCTTCGGTGCGTTCTTCAGAGGAGAGGTAGCCGTTCCGGGACGACAGGGCGAGGCCGTCCGGTTCGCGCACCGTTTCCGCCCCGACGATCGCGACCGGGTAGTTCAACTGCCGCACCAGGGCCCGGATCACGAACAACTGCTGGTAGTCCTTGCGCCCGAAAACGGCTGTGTGCGGTGCAACAATATTGAACAGTTTCGCGACCACCGTCGCGACACCCTCGAAATGCCCCGGACGGAAGTCGCCGCACAGCTGCCGCGCCGATTCCGGCGGCACGATGCGTATCTCCTGGGGCTCCGGATAGAGCTCGGCTTCGTCCGGCGCGAAGACCACCTGGCAGCCCGCGCGATCGAGCGCGGCGCAATCGCCTTCGAGGGTTCGCGGGTAGCGGTCGAAATCCCCGCCCGGCTCGAACTGCAGGCGGTTCACGAAGATCGAGGTGACGACGCAGCCCGCGTGCCTGCCCGCCTCGGCCACCAGCGAAAGGTGCCCGGCGTGCAGGTTTCCCATCGTCGGCACGAGCGCGACCGAGGGCTCGCCCGCGAGGCGCGCGCGCAGCTCGGCGACGCGGTGAATCAGGTCCACGCGGCTCTCCCCGTCAGAAGCAGTGCTCGGGCCCGGGAAAGGCTTTCGCCTTGACCGCCTTCACGTAGGCCTCGATCGCGGCCTTCACCGAAGCCGCGCCCGCCATGAAGTTCTTCACGAAGCGGGCCTTGCGGCCCGGGTAGATGTCGAGCATGTCGTAGACCACCAGCACCTGGCCCGAGACGTCCACGCCGGCGCCGATGCCGATGGTCGGCACGGAGAGCGCCTCCGTCACCCGCTTCGCCACCGAGGCCGGCATCGCCTCCATCAGCACGATCGCGGCGCCGGCCGCCTCCAGCGCCTTCGCGTCCGCCACCAGCCGCCCCGCGGTGTCGTCGTCGCGGCCCTGCACGCGGTAGCCGCCGAGCGTGTGCACCGACTGCGGCGTGAGCCCGATGTGGGCGCAGACCGGGATGCCGCGCTCCACGAGGAAGCGCGTGGTTTCCACCATCGTCGCGCCGCCCTCGAGCTTCACCATCTGCGCCCCGGCGGCCATGAGGCGCGCGGCGTTGCGGAAGGCCTGCTCCTTCGACTCCTGGAAGCTGCCGAAGGGCATGTCGGCGAGCACCAGCGCATTGGCGCTCCCGCGGGCGACGGCGCGCACGTGGTACTCGGTCTCCTCCATCGTCACCGGCAGCGTCGAGTCGTGGCCCTGGATCACCATGCCCAGCGAATCGCCGATGAGCAGGATGTCGACGCCGGCCGCATCGGAGATGGCGGCGAAACTGGCGTCGTAGCAGGTGAGCATCACGAGCTTCTCGCCGCCGCGCGCGCGTTCCTGGAGCTTGGGAAGGGTGACTCGCATGGGAACTCCTAGGCCTTGTTGAAGAACTCGCGCCCGCCCCGGATCGACTGCACCCGCTCGATCAGGAGATCCAGGTGCTCGGGCACGTCCACGAAGTTGAGCCGCTCGCTGTTCACGATCAGGAGCGCGCTGTCCTCGTAATTGTAGAAGTAGCGCGTGTAGGTGTCCGACAGCGCGCGCAGGTAGTCGTCGGATATCCCCGCCTCCATGGGATTGCCGCGGCGCTTGAGGCGGTCGAGCAGCGTCTCCACCTTCGCCTGCAGGTAGATCACGAGGTCCGGGCTCGGCGCCTGCGGGCGCACGTGCTCGAAGATGCGCGTGTAGAGGCCGAACTCGTTGTCGTCCAGCGTGAGCCGGGCGAAGAGCGGGTCCTTCTGGAGCGCGAAGTCGGCGACCGTGGGCCTGCCGAAGAGGTCGGGCTGGCGCAGGCCCTCGAGCTGCTGCAGGCGCTGGAAGAGGAAGAAGAGCTGCGTCGAGAGCGCGTGGCGCTTCATGTCGCGGTAGAAGAGCGGCAGGAAGGGGTTCGCCTCCGGCTCCTCGAGCACCACGCCCGCGCCCAGCCGCCGGGCCAGGAGCTTCGCGAGGCTCGTCTTGCCGCAGCCGATGGGGCCCTCGACCACGATGAAGCGGTGTTTCATGGCGTGTCCCGGAGCCTCTCGATCGCCTGGCCGCGAACCGCGTCGCGAAACGACGCGGCCGCGCCACGCCCGGGGATGATCGCATCGGGCCAGACGTCGAGCAACGGCGCGAGGACGAAGGCCCGCTCGTGCGCGCGCGGGTGCGGAATCGTGAGGCCGGGCTCGTGCAGGCTCGTGTCGCCGTAGAGCACGATGTCGAGATCGAGCGTGCGCGGGCCGTTGGGAATGTCGCGCACGCGCCCGTGCAGGCGCTCGATCGCGAGGAGTTCGTCGAGGAGCCTGCGCGGGCCGAGGGCGGTCTCCACCAGCAGGCAGGCGTTCACGAACGCGGGCTGGTCGACGAAACCCACCGGAGCCGTGCGGTAGAGCGCCGAGCGGGCCACGGGCCGCGTGGACGGCAGCGCCCCCACCTCGTCGAAGGCGGCGCGCACGCGCGCCTCCGGGTCGTCCAGGTTCGCGCCGAGCGCGATCACCGCCCGCGTGCTCATTCTTCGTCGGCCCCGGGGGCGATTTCCTCCGGGGAGGCGCCCTCTTCCGCACGGCGCCTGCCGCCGCGCCGGCGGCGCTTCTTCTTCTTCGGCCCGTCGTCCGCGTGCAGCATGCGCTCGCGCTCCTCGCCCGGCGCGAACTGGAATCGCTCCCACCACTCGGCGGTCTCCAGCGGGGCATTGCCGGCCTTCGCGCGCAGCTCGAAGAAATCGTAGGCCGCGCGGAACCGCGGGTGCTCGAGGAGACGGAAGGGCCGTGTGCCGCCGCGCTGCAGGAAGCGCGGCTGAAGCAGCCACAGCTCCTTCATCGTCGCGTCGAAGCGGCGCGGGACGGCGAGCGACTCGCGCTGGGCATCGAGCGCGTCGTGCATCGCCGAGTGCAGCGAGGGCGTCGAGGGCTGGCCCTTGTCCTCGAGCTCGTGCCAGCGCCGCTCCACGCGGCCCCAGAGGAGGGCTGCCAGGAGGAACGCGGGCGAAACGGGCTTTCCTTCGCGCAGCCGGTCGTCGGTCGCCTTGAGCGCGGACATCGCGAAGGGGCCCGTGGCCGGGTCCTCCAGCGCGTCGTCGAGCAGCGGCAGCAGCCCGTGGTGCAGCTCCAGCTCGCGCAGCCGCTGCACGCAGGCCACGGCGTTGCCGGAGAGCAGCATCTTCAGGATCTCCTCGAAGAGGCGCGCCTGCGGCACGTTCTCCAGCAGGTGCTTCAACTCCCGGATCGGCGCGGCCGTTCCCGGCTCTATGGCGAGGCCCAGCTTCGCCGACAGGCGCGCCGCGCGCAGCATCCGCACCGGGTCCTCGCGGTAGCGCGTGGCCGCGTCGCCGATCATCACGAGCTTGCGGGCGACGAGATCCTTCACGCCGTGCCGGTAATCCCAGACCTCCTCCTTCACCGGGTCGTAGAAGAGCGCGTTCACGGTGAAGTCGCGGCGGACCGCGTCCTCGGCCTGGGTGCCGAAGACGTTGTCGGAGAGCACGCGCCCGTGCGCGTCCTGCCGGTCGCGTTCGTCTTCGCTCTCGGGCGCCTTCACGGTGAAGTGCGCGCGGTACGTGGAGACCTCCACCGTTTCGGCGCCCCACATCACGTGCACGATCTGGAAGCGCCGGCCGATGATGCGCGAGCGCCGGAAGAGCGAGCGCACCTCGTCCGGGTGGGCGCTGGTGGCCACGTCGAAGTCCTCGGGCTGCATGCCCAGGATCAGGTCGCGCACGGCGCCGCCCACCACGAAGGCGGTGTGTCCGGCCCGCTGCAGCTCCTCGCAGGTCTTCCTCGCGCCGCGGCTGATGTGGTCCTTGCGGATGTGGTGCTTGTCGGGGCCGTAGACCACGGGCTTCGACTCGTGGGCCACCTGCTTCGCGCCGCGGCCGAACACACGGGAGATGAACTTCTTGATCATGCGCGCAACCTCAATATGGGCCAGCCGCGTTCCCCGGCATGGCGCTCGAGCGTGGAATCGGGATCGACCGCCACCGGCTTCGACACCAGCTCGAGCAGCGGCAGGTCGTTGTGCGAATCGCTGTAGAACCAGGTCTCCGCGAAATCGCCGAAGCGCAGCCCCAGCGTCGCGAGCCATTCGTGCAGCCGCGCGATCTTGCCTTCTCGAAACGAGGGCGTGCCCACCGCGCGCCCCGTGAGGCGGCCGTCGGGCATCTCCTCGACCTCGCAGGCGATCAGGTGCTCTATTCCCAGCTCGCGCGCGATCGGGTCGGTGATGAAGCGGTTGGTGGCGGTGACGATCGCCCTGAGCGCACCGTCGTGGGAGGCGAGAAGCGGCCGCGTGCCCGCGTGGACGATGGGCCGGATCTTCGCCTCCATGAAGTCGCGGTGCCATGCGTCGATCTCCGCGCGCGGCCGTCCCGCCACGGGGGCGAGCTGGAAGCCCAGGTACTCGTGGATGTCGAGCGTGCCCTGCTTGTAGTGGTGGAAGAACCAGTCGTTCTTCTTCTCGTATTCCGCGCGCTCGAGGATGCCGCGCTCGATCAGGTATTGCGCCCAGCAGTAGTCGCTGTCGCCGTCGAGGAGCGTGTTGTCGAGATCGAAGAGGGCGAGCTTCACGTGAGTTCGGGCTGCAGCGCCGCCTTCAGGAGCGGCACGGTGATGGGCCGGCCGGTCTCGAGCGAGTGCCGGTCGAGCGCGTCGAGCGCGCGCATGAGCGAGGGCATGTCGCGGCGGGCGTGGTTCAGGAGGTAGGCCGCGACCTCCTCGGAAAGCGCGAAACCGCGCGCCCGCGCATGGGCGGCGAGCGCTTCGCGCTTCTCCTCGTCGGTGAGCGCCAGGAGCCGGTAGGCGAGGCCGGTGGCGAGCCGCGTGGCGAGATCGCGGCGCAGCGCCACGTCCCGCGGCGCGGCGTGGGCCGAAACCAGGATCGCGTCGAAGGCGCGCTCGTTGAAGGCGTTGAAGAGCGCCACCTGCCGCGCCTCTCCCAGGCGTTCGGCGTCGTCGAGGACCAGCATCCCGCCGGCTTCGGTGCCGCGGTAGTCCTCGCCGCGGACGAACAAGGCATCGGCTCGCGCCGCGGCGAAGGCGCGCAGCAGGTGCGACTTCCCGGCGCCCGTCTCGCCCCACAGGTAGAGCACCCGCGTGCTCGCGGTACTCGCGGAATGGGGGGCGCTCTCCATGTCCGGCGAAACAGGGGAGCGTCCCCCATTCCGGTGGCCGTCGAGGGCGGCGCGCACGGCGGCAAGCGGCTCGGCGTTGCGGCCGGTCACGAAGTTCTCGAAGGTGGGCGCGGGGGCCTGGGTGAAGTCGAGGAGCAGCTGCCTCATGGGGACTCCCTGGACCGGCGCCGCGGCGCAGGGTTGCGCCGCCCGGCTTGGCCCGGGCGCGCCCCGCCGGCGGGCAGGCGGAACGCGTTGATTGCGAAGCGGATTCTATCACGCGCCCGACGCGGCTCGCGAACGAATCCCCTATGGCAGAATCCAATCCCGTAGAGGAGATCGTTCATGGCTGTCGCTGCACCCATCCAGATTCGCTTCGAGCGCTTCGACGGCGCGCTGGGCATCGCGCCCGCAAGGCCCCCGCGCGTGGTCGCGGCGGCGGAGAAGGTCGATCTCGTGCGGCGCATCAAGGCTCGGCTCAAGGCGCTCGACGCGGTGTTCGTCGCGCACTACTACGTGCACCCGGACCTGCAGGATCTCGCGCAGGAATCCGGCGGAACGGTTTCGGATTCCCTCGAGATGGCGCGCTTCGGCCACGACCACCCCGGCAAGACCATCGTGGTGGCGGGCGTTCGCTTCATGGGCGAGACGGCGAAGATCCTGAACCCCGAGAAGCGCGTCCTCATGCCGGACCTCGCGGCGGAATGCTCGCTGGATCTCGCCTGCCCCGCGGACGAGTTCACGAAATTCTGCGACGCCCACCCCGACCGCGTGGTGTTGGTCTACGCCAACACCAGCGCCGCGGTGAAGGCGCGCGCCGACTGGATGGTCACCTCCTCCATCGCCGAGAAGATCGTCTCCCACCTGCACGCGCAGGGCAGGAAGATCCTCTTCGCACCCGACAAGCACCTCGGCGACTACATCCGCCGCGCGACGGGTGCGGACATGCTCCTGTGGAACGCGTCCTGCGTGGTGCACGAAGAGTTCAAGGCCCAGATCCTCGAGGAGATGAAGCTCGCGCACCCGGGCGCGAAGGTGCTCGTCCACCCCGAGTCGCCCGCGGGCGTCATCGCCATGGCGGACGCCGTGGGCTCCACCTCCGGCCTGATCGCCGCGGCCGAGAGACTCGGTGCGAAGGAGTACATCGTCGCCACCGACGGCGGCATCATCCACCAGATGCGCAAACGCCTGCCGGGTGTGGCCTTCATCGAGGCGCCCACCGCCGGCAAGGGGGCCACCTGCCAGAGCTGCGCGCACTGCCCGTGGATGGCGATGAACGGGCTGCACAACCTGCTCGAGGTGCTCGAGACCGGCCGCAACGAAATCCACGTCGATCCCGCCGTCGGCAGGAGGGCGAAGGTCCCGATCCAGCGCATGCTCGACTTCGCGCGCGCGCACCTGCCGGAGCTTCGCGGCAGCGGCGACGCCTAGGCCGCCTCGGAGCAGCCCTCCTCGCGGGGATAGCCCATACGAGCGGCGAGGTCCGCGTAGGGCTCGGGCACGTGGATCGCGTAGCCCTGCACCAGATCGATGCCCAGGGCGCGCAGCCGCTCGATGGTCTCCACGCTTTCGACGCTTTCCGCGACGGTACGTGCGCCCACGCCCTTCGCCAGCCGGCAGATCGCGTCCACCATCGCCTGGTCCACGGGGTCGGTCACGCTGTCGCGCACGATCGACCCGTCGATCTTCAGGTAGTCCACCGGCAGCGCCTTGAGGTAGGCGAAGGAACTCAGGCCGCTGCCGAAGTCGTCGAGCGCGAACCGGCAGCCCAGGGCCCGAAACCGGCGTATGAAACGCGCCGCATTGACCAGGTCGGAGATCGCCGCGGTCTCGGTGATTTCGAAGCACAGGGCGTCCGGCGGGACGCCGGTGCGGTCGAGCTGCTCCTGGACGAACTCCGAGAACGCGGGGTCTCCCAGGCTCATGCCGGACAGGTTGATGCCGAACCGCGGCAGGCGACCGGCCTGGCCCGGCAAGGCCCGGTGGCGTCCGAGGCAGCCCAGGGCGCGCTCGACCACCCAGCGATCGACGCGTCCCATCAGGTGGTAGCGCTCGGCGGCCGGTATGAACGCGCCGGGCGTCACGGTGCGGCCCGACTCGTCGCGCATGCGCAGCAGCAGCTCCAGGTACTCGTCGCCCCCGATGCCCTTCAGCGCCACCACCCGCTGGCAGTGCAGGAAGAAGCGGTCTTCCTCGATCGAGCGTGTGATGCGGGAAACCCAGCCCATCTGGCCCTGGCGCACGGACACCTCCTCGTCCTCCATCCGGTAGACCTGGACCTGGTTGCGGCCCTTGTCCTTGGCGAGGTAACAGGCGGTGTCAGCCGCGGAGAGCACGGCTTCCGGGTCCCGGCTCTCGGCCGTGATCGCGGCCACGCCGATGCTCGCGCCGAGGGAGAACACGTGGCGGTCCCTCGCGAAGCGGAAGCCGCGCACCGCGGCCAGGAGCTGCGCGGCCACGACCTGGGCATGGAGCATGTCGCAGCCCTCGAGCAGCACGCCGAACTCGTCGCCGCCCAGGCGCGCAAGGCAGTCGCCCCTGCGCATCTTCGCCTCGAGCACCCGCGCCAGCTGGCGAAGCAGTGCGTCGCCCGCCAGGTGGCCGCAGGTGTCGTTGACCACCTTGAACTGGTCGAGGTCGATGTAGACCAGCGCATGGCGGATGCCCTTCGCCCGCGCCGACTCGATGTGCGAGGCGAGGGTGGCCTCGAACTGGCGGCGGTTCACGAGATCCGTGAGCGTGTCGTGGGTGGCCTGCCAGGAAAGGCTTTCCTCGGCCTCGCGCCTTGCGGCTATGTCCGCGAGCAGGCGCACCACCACGTCGGCCAGCTTCCAGAGCGCCTCCCGCTGGGTTCCCGCGAGGACCTTGGATTGTTCGTCCAGGACGCTCAGCGTCCCGGTCACCGCGCCTGATTCGGTCACCAGCGGCACGCCCGAGTAGAACCGCACCCGCGGCGCGCGCGCGACCAGCGGGTCGTCGTGGAAGCGCAGGTCGAAGTGGGCGTCGCTCACCTCGAGCGGCGCTCCGGCGTGGAACACCTCGCAGCAGAACCGGCTGTCCCGCGGCAGCACCTCGAGGTTCAGCCCGCCCCGGCTCGCGATGGGGCGGTGGCGAAGGCCGTCGTGCAGCGTGATCACCGCGTATCCCGCGCCGCAGAGCTGGGCCGCGAGCTCGGCGATGTCGCCGAACACGCCGTCGGACGACGGCAGGGGCTGCGGCAGGGCGGCGGGAATTCTGTGGGGGCTCACGGCGGCTTCCTCGATCGGTATCGAGGTTTGTCGCGCCGGCCCGGGCCGGCTTACAGCGCCCGGGTCACTTCGCGAAGCGCCGGGACGCCTCGCGCAGGAACGCGAGCTGGCTTTCGAAGTTGCGGCACTTCAGGCAGCGTTCGAGGTGCACGCCCAGCGCCTGGCGCTCCCCGGGCGTGAGTTCGCGCTCGCTGGCCGCCGAGAGCAGCTGCGAAGCCTTGCGACAGTCCACGGGGGCGCTATCCGCCACGGGCGGCTCCCTGGCCGAACCAGTTCGTCTCGAGGCAGCCGCGCAGCGCGATGCGGGCGCGGTGCAGGATCACCCAGCAGTTCGATTCCGTGATGCCCTCGTCGCCGCAGATCGCGCGGGTTTCGTCGCCCAGGACTTCGCGCCGGAAGAAGACGCGCCCGCCCGTGGCCGGAAGCCGGTCGAGGCACTTCTCGAAGACTTCCCAGAAGCGCCGTTGCTCGAACGCCGACGCGGGATTGGCCCAAGTCTGCGGCGCCTCGCGCCAGTGGCCGGTCTCGTCGAAGCGCTCGTCGAGCCAGGCTTCGTCATCGCCTTCGTCGCCGGCATCGGGGTGCGCGAGACGCTTGCGGTCGGAGGCGAGACGGCGCTGCAGGTCGATCACCTTGAAGCGCAGGATCGCGGTGAGCCAGGTCCGCATGCTCGATTGCCCCTGGAACCCTTCCAGCCCCTCGAGGGCGGCAAGCAACGCCTCCTGCACCGCCTCTTCGGCGTGCTCCGCGTCCCGGAGCTGGGCACGGGCATAGCGCACGAGATAGGGCCGGTGGCCCTCGATCTCGGCGTGGCGGGAATCGGCTAGAGGCTGCTGCGCCATAGTGGCGCAAAGCTTAACACCACCACGAAGCGACCGCGGGGGCCGGGGCCGAAGCCCGGGCCCCCGGCCCCGAGACCGGAATGGGGCCGTGGCGATCAGGCGCCGCTGTAGTGCATCAGGTCCTTCAGGGAAGCGCTCGACCTGGCTCTTCTCGAGCATTCCCTGCTTCTTCACGTCGTGCTTCTCGAAGAGTTTCTCCACGCGCTTCATCATCTCGGCCTTCGAGACCATGCCGTCGCGGTTGGCGTCGGCCATGGTGACGAACTTGTCGATGTCCATGTCCTCGCGGGCATGGGCGACCGGCAACGCGAAGGCGGCGGCCGTGGCGAGGGCGAGGGTGAAGTTCCTGGCGATGCTTTTCATTTCTGTTCTCCTGGTTGTGGTTGGGGGATGCGATGGGTGTGTCGCGCGCAGGGCCCCGGACCTTACGGGCCGGATGCGGGGAGGGCTGCGGTAGAATTCCCGGCCACGAAACGCCTCGAGAGCCCCCATGCCGCGATCACCGGCCGCGAAGTTCCTCGCCGCCTTCACCCTGGCCTGCGCGACGGCCTCCGCCCAGGCGCCCGGCAAGCCCCCCGCCGAGGCCCGGATGCTCGTCCTCGTCCCGCCGGTCTCCGAAGCAGGCCCTCGAGAAGGGCCAGGCGGCGACCGTGGAGGTATTCGGGACGGCGCACCGACGGGCTCCTGGAAGGCATCCGCATCGAGGCCACGCCGTCCCTGGATGCGTTCGAATCGACCGTCATGGAAGTGGCGCCGATGATGCGGCTGCAGCCGCGCATCGACGCGGCGACCTGCGGGGCGTACGAGACATCGGGCCACGTCACCTTCTGGTTCGAGATCGTCGACGGCAAGCCGAAGCTGAGCTACGGCGCCCACGTGCCCACCGGAAGCGCGGCCGCCGCGATCCACGTCGACCGCAAGCCCGTGCACACCGTCAACCCGCTCTATCCGGCCAAGCTCGCCCGCAGCCCGAACGCGCCGAAGGAAAGCCTGCAGATCGCCTACGTGGCGGTCGCCGCGGACGGCGCCGTGACCGGCGTGACCCTCGCCCCGGCGCTCTACTACCGCGATTTCGAGCCGCTGCTCGTGGCCGCGCTCCGGCAATGGAAGTACGCTCCCCAGCCGTCCCGGTGGTGCGCGGAAGTGCGCTTCAACATGGCGCTTCAGTGACGCGGCCGGGGCTGCCCCCCGATTCCGGTAGAATTTCCCCCTGATTTCACCGGAAGTGCCGCCGTGACCGCTGCCCCGAACCCCCTTACCTACCGCGACGCCGGCGTCGACATCGACGCGGGCGACGAACTGGTCGAACGGATCAAGCCCTTCGCCCGCCGCACCCTGCGCCCGGAGGTCCTGGGCGGCCTGGGCGGTTTCGGCGCGATGGTGGAGGTGTCGAAGAAGTACAAGAACCCGGTGATGGTCTCCGGCACGGACGGCGTCGGCACGAAGCTGAAGATCGCCTTCCGCATGAAGAAGCACGACACCATCGGCATCGACCTCGTGGCGATGAGCGTGAACGACATCCTCGTCACCGGTGCGGAGCCGGTCTTCTTCCTCGACTATTTCGCCTGCGGGAAGCTGCGCGTGGACGTGGCCGCCGACGTGATCAAGGGCGTGGCCGCGGGATGCGAGCAGGCCGGCTGCGCGCTGATCGGCGGCGAGACCGCGGAGATGCCCGGCATCTACGACGCGAACGAGTACGACCTCGCCGGCTTCGCGGTGGGGCTGGTGGAAAAGGATGCCATCCTCGACGGGAGCACCATCGTGCCCGGCGACACGATCGTGGGCCTCGGCCTCGAGCGGCGCGCACTCCAACGGCTACTCGCTGGTGAGGAAGATCCTCGCCGTCACCGGCACCGAGCTGGACGAGCCCTTCGAGGGACGCACGCTGGGAGACGCCCTCCTCGAGCCCACGCGCATCTACGTGAAGCCGGTGCTCGCCCTCGTGGGCAAGTCCCTGGTCAAGGGCATCGCGCACATCACCGGGGGCGGGCTCGTGGAAAACGTTCCCCGCGTGCTGCCGGCCAACGTCGCCGCGCGGCTGGAAAAGTCGCGCTGGCCCCGCCCCGCCGTCTTCGACTGGCTGCAGGAGCAGGGCAACGTCCCCGAGCCGGAGATGCATCGCACCTTCAACTGCGGCCTCGGCATGGTCCTCGTGATGGGCAGGGAGCACGCGGGCGCCGCCATCGCCACGCTCGGCATCCACGGCGTGCCGGCCTGGGAAGTGGGCACGATCGTCGCGCGCGCCGACGACGTCCCGCAAGCCGTCGTCGCCTGAGGGGGCCCTTCCCCTTTCCGCGGGAAGAGCAAGGCATCCCGTGGCGAACCCCATGAAGACCGCGGTCATCCTCATTTCCGGCCGGGGCAGCAACATGCAGGCCCTGGTGGAGGCGAAGCCCGGCCTCGCGTTCCGCGCCGTGATCTCGAACCGGCCGGCGGCGGCGGGCCTCGCGTGGGCCGCAGCGCAGGGCATCGAGACCCGCGTCGTCGACCACAAGGCCTATGCTTCCCGCGAAGAATTCGACGCGTCGCTCGCGCGCGCGATCGACGCCTTCGCCCCGGACTACCTCTTCCTCGCGGGCTTCATGCGCATCCTCTCGCCGGGCTTCATCGACCGCTATCCGAGGAGCATCCTGAACATCCACCCATCGCTCCTGCCTCTCTTCCCGGGGCTGGACACGCACCGGCGCGCGCTCGAGGCGGGCGTGAAGCTGCATGGCGCCACGGTGCACTTCGTCACCCACGCCCTCGACCACGGGCCGATCCTGGTGCAGGCCGCGGTGCCGGTGCTCGAAGGCGACTCCGAGGACCGCTCGCCGCCCGGGTGCTCGCGCAGGAGCACCGCATCTACCCGCAGGCGCGCGCTGGCTCGCCGAGGGCGCGTCGAATTCGGCGACGGCGATGTCGTCCACGTGCGCGGTTCGGGCGTTGGCAGGGATTGGCATCATCTCCCCGGGACCCATGAGGCTTTCGCCCTCGCCTTCGCCTCTCGCCACACTGCCCGCGCCCGCCCGCACCCCACGAGATCGAGGCCGAGTACCGGATCACCGCCGCCGGGATCCCGATCGCGAACGTCTTCGAGACCTACCGGCGCGAGGGCGACACCTACCGCATCGACAGCAGGACCGGCGCCGAGGGCGTTCTGAAGATCTTCCGCGACGACACCGTGGTCCTGCACAGCGAGGGACGCATCGGCCCCGGGGGCCTGGAGCCGCTGCGCTTCGAGCAGCGGCGCGAACGCGACCCGAGCCGCGACATCCGCGCGCGCTTCGACTGGGGCAGGTCCCTGCTGCTTTCCGAGTACCGGGCGAGTCGTCGACCCACGCGCTTCCCGCCGGCACCCAGGACCGCCTGTCGGTCATGTACCAGTTCATACCGGGCACGCCGCGCGAGGCCGAGTGCGCATGCACATGTCCAACGGGCGGAAGGTGGAGCGCTACACCTACCGCAGGTGGACGAGCCCGCGGTCGACACCCCGGCGGGCGAGCTTCGCCACCCTGCACTACGAGCGCGTCACGGAAAGCGAGGACGAGAACAGCGCCCAGCTCTGGCTCGCCAGGGACCGCTTCAACCTCGCCGTGCGCGTGGTGTTCGAGGACACCCGGGGCCTCAAGCTCGAGCAGACGCTCGTGAAGCTCACGACGCGCTAGCCATGGAACTCCTGCGCCCCCTCGCCCCCGCCCACCGCGTCGCCGCGGTGGCGCTGGCGATCTCGGCCGCGCTGCACGCCGCGCCCTGGTGGGCTTGCGCGTTCCGGACGCGACGGAGCGGGCCTCGACGGCCCCCGGCGTACCGCGCCCCTGCGACCCCAGGCGCTGGCCGCGGCCCTGCGCCCGAGGCGGCGCCACGCGCGCCCGCGGCCGCGCGAAACCGCCCGCGCCCCGACGAGACCGTGGCCTTGCCCCGGCGGCGACCGAGGCGACCGACCCGGCTCGCCGGAGGCCGGCGAGCAGCCCGCCACACCGCGCCGCCGCCCGAAATGGTCGCCCGCGCATGGCCCTCGGTGCGACTCCGCCCGCGCTACCGGCCTTCCGCGCAGACGCGCTGCCCGGGGAGGTCACGATCGCCTATGCGCTCAGTTCCGTCTTCGCCGACGGCGAGGCCAAATACACGTGGAAGCGCGATGGCGATCGCTACGAGATCATCGGCACGGCGCAGGCCGGCGGCTTCTTCACCCTCTTCCTCGAAGGGCGTATCGAGCAGTCGACGAGCGGGCGTGTCACGTCCGAGGGCCTGAAGCCCGAGCGCTTCACGGAACGCCGCGGCGCCACCCCCGAGGAAGGGCTCGCCTTCGACTGGGAGGCCCGCCAGGTGGAATTCCGGCGCGGCGACAACCGCAAGACCGCGGTCCTCACGGACGCGACGGTCGACTGGCTCACCATGATCTTCCAGCTCGCGCACCGGCCGCCGCAGGGCGAGTCGATGGCGCTTCGCGTCTACACGCAGCGCCGCCTCTACCAGTACCGGCTCGAGGTCCTGGGCGAGGAGTCGCTCGACCTGCCCATCGGTCGTGCGCGAACGCTGCACTTGCGTCACACGGGCGAGAAGCCCGAGGAGACCGTCGACGTCTGGCTGGGCATCGACCAGCACTACCTTCCGGTGAAGCTGCGCTACCCGATCGCGAGGAATCGCCTCGTGGTGGAGCAGATCGCCACCTCGGTCCGGGCGCGCTGGCCCACGACCGATCTCACCCGGCGCAGCTCGGCGCATCGCGCGACCGTGCACGCCTCGCGGTCGTGCTGCCCTCGCGCAGCCCCGCGGACGTCGTCCTCAAGCACTACTTCCGAGACAACCGCGGCCTGGGCAGCCGCGACCGCGCGCTCGTGGCCGACACGGTGTACTCGGTGCTGCGCCGTCGCAGGCTGCTCGAGGCCGTGACGCCCTCGGCCTCGCCGCGCGAGATGGCGCTCGCTTCCCTCGTGAAACTCCAGGGCGTGGGAATCGGCGCGCTCGACTCGCTCCTGAAGGCCGGGGAGCAGGCCTGGCTCGCCGCCCTCAAGGCGCGCGACCTGGACGCCCTGCCCTTCGAGATCCGCGCCGATCTCCCCGACTGGGTGATCGCGCGGCTGCGGCAGCGACTCCCGGACGAAGAGATCCTCGCCATCGCGAAAAGCTTCCACCACCCCGCGCCGCTCGACCTGCGCGTGAACACGGTCAAGGCGCCGCGCGAGGCCGTGCTGCAGCGCCTCGAGGCCGACGGCACGCCGGCATCCCCCGCGCGCTTCTCGCCGGTCGGCGTGCGGGTCAAGGAGAAAGTGGCCCTCAACCGCCACCCGATGTTCCTCGACGGCGCGGTGGAAGTGCAGGACGAGGGCAGCCAGATCCTCGGCATGCTGGTGGAGCCGAAGCGCGCCGACATGGTGGTCGACTTCTGCGCCGGCGCCGGCGGCAAGACGCTGCAGCTGGGGGCCGCGATGGGCTCCTACGGACGCCTCTACGCCTACGACGTATCCGACAAGCGCCTCGCGAACCTCACGCCGCGGCTGCGCCGTTCCGGCCTGTCCAACGTGCACCCCCAGCGCATCGCCGGCGAGAACGACGCCAAGGTGAAGCGCCTGCGCGGCAAGATCGACCGCGTGCTGGTGGACGCGCCCTGCACGGGCCTGGGGACGCTGCGCCGCAACCCGGACCTGAAGACCCGGCAGACGGAAGCCGGGCTCGCCGAACTCAACGCCAAGCAATTCGCGATTCTCGAGGGCGCGGCGGCCTCGTGAAGCCCGGCGGGCGCCTCGTCTACGGCACCTGCAGCCTGCTCGAGGAGGAAAACGAGGCGATCGTCGAGCGCTTCCTCGCCGCGCACCCGGATTTCTCGATCGTCCCGTGCGCCGAAGTGCTGGCGCGCCAGGGCGTGACGATTCCCGGCTGCGAACGCTACCTCCGGCTCCTGCCGCACGTGCACGACACCGACGGCTTCTTCGCCGCGGTGATGCAGCGCGCGCCGTGAGAACGCTGCTCTGCGCGCTGGCCCTCGGCGTCGCGTCGACGGCCGCCGCACAGCCCTCGCCTCGCGCCGCATCTGCGGAACCGGTGCCGCGCGTGGAGGCCTATTTCACGCCGGGCGACGACGTGGCGGGCGTGATCGCGGGGCGCATCGCCGCGGCACCCGGCCGTGCGGGTCGGCCTATCTCTTCACCAACCGGACCATCGCCTCGGCGCTCGCGAAGGCGGCCAGGCGCGGCGTGGCGGTGGATCTCGTCGGGGACGCGAAGCAGCACGAGGCCGGTGGATTCCCGGTGCTGCGCACACTCGGGCGCGCGGGCGTGCGCATCTGGCTCGACGACGAGCATGCCGCCTTCCACCACAAGGTGGTGCTCGTCGACGCCGGCACGCCCGCCGGCGTGGTCGTCACCGGGAGCTTCAACTTCACGCAGGCGGCGCAGGAGCGCAACGCCGAGAACATCGTCGTGATCTCCCGGCGCCCGAGTCGCCGCGCGCTTCGCGCGCGACTTGAGCGGCACTGCCGCGCGGGCGCCCGCGGTTACAATGACCGGCCCCATGACCCCGCTCGAGACCACGCTCGAAGCGTTCGCCCCGCAGGCCACCACGCCGCACGGGTTCGCCCAGCTCGCGGTCATCGTGACCGGCTCGGGCTGGGATGGCTCGTGGGCGGGATGCTGCGCCGCCGCGTGGCGGCCAGGGAGTTGTGGAAGTTCGGCACCGGCGGCTTCGACCGCGTCGCCTTCCCGCTCGCCGCCCTCGCGATCATCTGGGGCCTGCGCCTGCTGCTGCGCAAGTCCCACGACACGCCCTTCATCGACGTGGCGATCACGCTCCTCGCCGCCTTCGCGATCATCCGCTTCTCGATGTACGTGCTGCGCCATGTCCTGCCGCAGGGCGCGTTCCTGCGCGGCTCCGAGCGCACCGTGGCCATCGCGATGTGGCTCGGGGTGGCGCTGCACGTCACCGGCCTGCTCCCCGAGGTGTGGGAGGCGCTCGAGTCCGTGGCCTTCAGCGTCGGCGAGCAGCGCATCTCGCTCCTGCTCGTGATGCAGGGCATCGTATCGGTCGCCATCACGCTCGCGATCTCCCTGTGGCTCGCGAACCTGGTCGAAGGGCGGGTGCTCGCCACGGAAAGGCTCGCGCTGTCCACGCGCGTCGTCGTCGCGAAGCTCGTGCGGGCGGTCGCGTTCCTGCTCGCGATCCTCGTGGCGCTGCCGATCGTGGGCATCGACATCACCGCGCTCTCCGTCTTCGGCGGCGCGCTCGGCGTAGGTCTTGGGTTCGGCCTGCAGAAGATCGCGAGCAACTACGTGAGCGGGTTCATCATCCTGCTCGACCGCTCCGGTCCGCATCGGCGACTTCGTCACGGTCGACAACCGGCAGGGGGAGGTGAAGGCGATCGCCTCGCGCTACACGGTGATCCGCAGCCTCGACGGCACCGAATCGATCATCCCGAACGAGACGATGATCACGCAGAGCGTGACCAACCACTCCTACACCGATCGCCAGGTGCTGCTGCGGGTGAAGGTGGGCGTGGGATACGCCTCCAACATCGACCGGGTGTTCGAGCTGCTCCTGGAGGCCGCGGGCGCCAGCCGCGCATGCTCGCGGACCCGGCGCCCGGGCTCTGGATCACCGCCCTCGGCGACAACGGCGTGGAGATCGAGCTGGGCATCTGGATCGCCGATCCCGACAAGGGCCAGTTGTCGCTGCGCGGCGCCATTCTCAAGGAAGCGTTGCGGGCTTTCCGCGCCGAGGGTATCGAGATTCCGTTCCCGCAGCGCGATGTCCGGCTGGTCGGGGCGGGCCCGCCGCGGGAGCAAGCGGCCCTTCCGTACCAGGCAGGTTGCCCGCCGCCAGGGCGATTCCCCTGCGGAGGATCCGGCGAACGCGGGCCATCCGATTTCCCCGAACCCGTCGCCGAACGGGTATCCCGAAAGGCGCCCTGAAGATGATGCTGCAAGGCTTGCTGGAACTTCCCTGGTGGGGCGACCTGGTCGCGCTCTTCATCCTCACGCAGATCACGATCGCCGGGGTGACGCTCTACCTGCACCGCTGCCAGGCGCACCGGGCGCTCGACCTGCATCCGGCCGTCGCGCATTTCTTCCGCTTCTGGATGTGGCTCACCACCGGCATGGTCACCAAGGAATGGGCCGCCATCCACCGCAAGCACCACGCGAAATGCGAGACGGCCGAGGATCCGCACAGCCCGCAGGTCTACGGCATCAAGCGCGTGCTTTTCGGCGGCGTGTTCCTGTACGTGAAGGAATCGCACCATCCCGAGACCATGCAGCGCTACGGCCACGGCACGCCCGACGACTGGCTCGAGCGCACGATCTACTCGCCGTACCACAAGTTCGGAATCATCCTCATGGCCGCGGCCGACATCGCGCTCTTCGGCGTGGTGCCCGGCGCCCTGATGTTCGGCATCCAGATGGCGTGGATCCCGTTCTGGGCCGCCGGCGTGATCAACGGCATCGGCCACTACTGGGGCTACCGCAATTTCCAGACCGAGGATGCCAGCACCAACATCGTCCCCGTCGCGGCCTGGATCGGCGGCGAGGAGCTGCACAACAACCACCATGCCTTCCCGACCTCGGCCAAGTTCTCGGTCCGCTGGTTCGAGTTCGACCTGGGCTGGCTCTACATCCGGGCACTCTCCGCCCTCGGGCTTGCCCGCGCGAAGAAGCTGCCTCCCAAGGTGAAGCTCGACCCCTCCAAGCTGGAAGTGGACGCGATTACGCTCCAGGCCATCGCGACCAACCGCTACGAGGTGCTGGCGAAGTACGCGAAATCCATGAAGGTCGCCTGGAACGAGGAGGTGGCGAAGCTGCGCGAGAAGCAGCTCTTCGCGGACAACGCGACGGCGAAGCGCCTTCGCCAGTGGGTGACGCGCGGCAATGCCCAGCTTCCCGCGGAACACGAGGCCGTCGCCCTTGCGCTCGAGTCCAGCCCGCGCCTCGCGACCTGGTACCGGATGCGCGAGGAGCTCGCCAGGACCTGGGAGCGCTCGACGCTCTCCACGGAGCAGCTCGTGCAGCAGCTTCGCAGCTGGTGCGACCGCGCCGAGGCGAGCGGCATCGAAGCGCTCGCGGAGTTCTCGCAACGCCTGCGGCGCTACGCCGCCGCCTGACGCGCCATCGCGACCCCGCCCGAGACCCGGCCGGGCGCCGCGCTCGTCTTCGGCGCGAGCGGCTATATCGGAAGCCACCTGGTTCCCGCGCTTGCGGCGCGAGGGTGGCGCGTGCGCGCCGCCTCCCGCAACCGCAAGGTGCTCGAGGCTCGCGGCTGGGAAGGTGTCGAGGTACGCGCCGCGGATGCCCTGAAGCCCGAGACGCTTGCCGAAGCGGTCGCGGGCATGGACGTCGCCTACTACCTCGTGCACTCGATGTCGGCCGGCGCCGCATTCGGCAGGCTGGATCTCGAGGCAGCCGGGCATTTCGCGCGCCGCTGCGCGCCGCCGGCGTGAAACGCATCGTCTACCTGGGCGGCCTCGTCCCGGAGGGCGCCGATCTCCGAGCACCTCCTGTCGCGCCGCGACACGGGAGAGCGGCTTCGGGCGCACCCGGTGCCGGTGACGGAAATCCGCGCCGGCATCATCCTGGGGCCGGGATCGGCGGCCTTCGAGGTGATGCGCGACCTCGTCCTGCACCTGCCCGTCATGGTGACGCCACGCTGGGTCAGGGCCAGGTCGCCGCCGATCGCGCTCGACAACCTCCTGCGTTACCTCGTCGAGGCGCCGGGCATTCCGGAGATGGCGGGCGGGACCTATGACGCCGCCGGCCCGGAGACGCTCACCTACGAGGCGATGATGCGCGCCATCTGCCGCATCCTGGGCCGGCGCGAGCCGTGGATCCTGCCGGTGCCGGTGCTCACGCCGGAGCTCTCCGCGTACTGGCTCAAGTTCGTCACGGCGGTACCGGCCAACATCGCGCGCGCGCTCATCGGCGGGCTGAAGCACGACTTCGCCGCCGACGATGCCGCGCTGCGCGCGCTCATTCCCCAGCGCCTGCTCGGCTTCGACGAATCCGTGCGGGCCGCGCTCGCCTCGGAGGCACGCCATGCGGTGGCCTCGCGCTGGACCGAGGGCGCCTTCATGTTCCGCGACCATCGGCCCGACTACGCCTACTACGCGAAGCGCGCGGGCGCCGGGATCCGCACCGCCGGCAAGCGCGCGGGCCCTGTGGCGCGTGATCGCCGCGATCGGCGGGAAGAACCGCTACTACGCCTGCGATTTCCTGTGGACGCTTCGCGAGCTGGCCGACTGGATGGTTGGCGGCGTGGCGCTGAACCGCGGGCGGCGAGATCCGGACGAGGTGCGCGTGGGCGACGTGATCGACTCCTGGCGCGTCACCAGTGCGGAACCGGAGCGCCGCCTCACGCTCACCTTCGGCATGAAGGCCCCCGGTGCGGGCGTGCTCGAATTCGAGATCGAGGAGACCGCGCCCGGGGAGCGCCGCCTGGCCATGACGGCCTACTGGCACCCGGCCGGCGTCTGGGGACTTGCGTACTGGTTCGCCATGTTCCCGGCGCACCGCGTGCTCTTCGGGGCGATGGTGAAGGGCATCGATCGGCGGGCGCGCGCGCTCGAAACCGGCGAAGCGGGCCCGCATCCCTGAGCGCGGCTCGCCGCGCCCCGCAAACGAAAAGCCCCGCCGGGGCGGGGCTTCGTTCGCATGCCGCGCGAGGAAACGCGGGAAGCTACTTGAGCTTCGTTTCCTTGTAGGTCACGTGCTTGCGGGCCTTGGGATCGTATTTCATGATCTCGATCTTCTCCGGCTTGGTCTTCTTGTTCTTGGTCGTCGTGTAGAAGTGGCCCGTGCCGGCGCTGGATTCGAGCTTGATTTTTTCGCGCATGTCCGTCTCCCCTAGATCGCGAGGCCGCGGGCGCGCATGTCGGCCAGCACCACGTCGATGCCCTTCTTGTCGATGAGGCGAAGGCCCGCGTTCGTGAGCCGCAGCTTCACGTAGCGGTTCTCGCTTTCGACCCAGAGCCTGCGGTACTGCAGGTTCGGCAGGTAGCGGCGCTTGGTCTTGTTGTTGGCGTGGGACACGTGGTTGCCCACGATGGGCCCCTTGCCGGTGACTTGGCAGACTCGAGACATGGGATTTCTCCGATCCATCGCCCCGAAATGCCGAGGCGGAAAGCCCGAGATTATAGCCCACGGCCGCCCTGCACCTCAACTCGTATTCACGAGGGAGCCCTTTCAGAGCAGCCCGCGTTCGGCGAACGACAGGCAGGCCCCGGGCGCGACGATGAAGTGATCCAGCACCTTCACGTCCACGAGCGCCAGGGATTCCGCAAGGGAGCGCGTAAGGGATTGATCCTGAACGGAAGGTTCGGCCACCCCCGAGGGATGGTTATGGGCCAGGATGACCCCGGCCGCATTGTGGGCAAGCGCTTGCTTTACCACCTCCCGGGGATACACGCTGGTCTGCGTGAGCGTGCCGCGAAACAACTCCTCGGCAGCGATGACCCGGTTCTGGGCGTCGAGGAAGACCGCCCAGAAGACCTCGTGCCCGAGGTGCTGCATGCGCAGCCTGAGGTAGCCGCGCACGGCGGCCGGGGAGGCCAGGCTGTCGCGGGCCTGCATCTGCTCGGCGAGGGATCGCCGGGCGAGTTCCATGGCGGCGGCGAGCTGGGCGGCGCGAACCGGGCCAACGCCGGGGACCGCGGCCACCTCCGGCAGGGGCGCGGCGAGGAGGCGGGAAACGCGCCCGAAGCGGGCGAGCAACGCGCCCGCGACCGCCGAGACCGGGCGACCCGCGACCCCCGTGCGCAGCATCAGGGCGACGAGTTCCGCGTCGGACAGGCCGGCCGGTCCGTGGGCGACGAGGCGTTCGCGGGGCCGGCCGGCGGCGGGCCATGGGGCGTGGGCCATGGAGCGGGACTCTCTCTTGTAGAATGCTTCGATGGACGAAACGGGAAAGCGCCGCGTTCTGCTGGGGGTGACCGGAGGCATCGCCGCCTACAAGGTGGCGGAACTCGCGCGGGCGCTCATCCGCAATAACGTCGAAGTGCAGGTCGCGATGACAGAGGCCGGCACGAAGTTCGTCACGCCCGCGACTTTCCAGGCGCTCACCGGCAAGCCGGTCGCGACCGACCTGTGGGACGAGAGCTTCCCCAACGCGATGGCGCACATCGAGCTTTCGCGCGGCATGGATGCGATCGTGATCGCACCGGCGAGCGCGGATTTCCTGGCTAAGCTCGCCCACGGTCTCGCGGACGACCTGCTTTCCACGGCCTGCCTCGCGCGCGCCTGCCCGCTGCTGGTCGCACCCGCGATGAACCGGGAGATGTGGGACAACCCGGCCACGCAGCGCAACCTCCATGTGCTGCGAGCCGACGGCGTGGCGGTGCTCGGCCCGGCCGCGGGCGAGCAGGCCTGCGGGGAGACGGGCATGGGACGCCTGCTCGAGCCCGAGGAACTCCTGCACGCCATCCTCGCCTTCCTGTCGCCCAAGCGCCTCGCGGGCCGTCGCGTGCTGGTCACCGCCGGCCCCACGTTCGAAGCCATCGACACGGTGCGCGGCTTCACCAACCAGAGTTCCGGAAAGATGGGCTACGCGCTCGCCGAGGCGGCCGCGACCCTGGGCGCGGACGTGACGCTCGTCTCCGGGCCCACCCTGCTCGCGCCGCCGGCGAACACGCACTTCGTCTACGTGACGAGCGCGGCGGAAATGCTCAACGCGGTCAACGCCCACGCCTCTTCGGCCGACTTCTTCTTCAGTGTCGCGGCCGTGGCGGACTACACGCCGGAGGTGGCCTCCACCCGGAAGATCAAGAAGTCGGGCGCGCCCCTGGAGATCAAGTTGAAGCCCACCGTCGACATCCTCGCGCAGGTCGCGAAGATGCCCGCGGGGCCTTTCTGCGTCGGCTTCGCCGCGGAGAGCGAGAACCTGGCGGAGTACGCGCAGGCCAAGCGCAAGACCAAGAAACTCCCGATGATCGTGGCGAACCTCGTGCAGCACGCCATCGGCCGCGAGGAGAACGAGGTCACCATCTACGATGACGATGGCGCCCATCCCGTCGCGCGCGCGCTCAAGTCCCGCGTCGCGCACGCCATCCTCGAGCACGCGATCGCGCTCTTCGACGCGAAGCGCGGCAGCGCGACCGTAACGCCCATCAAGCAGGCTTCCTGAACCACCGGTCATCCCGGGCTCCGCGCGAGCGCGGAGCCATGCCCATTCGACGCTCCGCCCCCGCCCCATGAAGAGACTCGACGTGAAGATCCTCGACGAACGCATGCGCTCCCAGATGCCCGCCTACGCGACCGCCGGCAGCGCGGGGCTCGACCTGCGCGCATGCCTCGATGAACCGCTGCGCCTTAAGGCCGGCGACTGCGCCCTCGTGCCCACCGGTCTCGCCATCCACGTGGCCGACCCCGGCCACGCCGCGGTGGTCATCCCGCGCTCCGGCCTGGGCCACAAGCACGGCATCGTGCTCGGCAACCTCGTCGGGCTGATCGATTCCGACTACCAGGGACAGCTCTTCGTGTCGTGCTGGAACCGCGGCAAGGAGCCCTTCGTGGTGAACCCCATGGAGCGGATCGCGCAGCTCGTCGTGGTCCCGGTGGTCCAGGTGGAGCTGAACCTCGTGGAGTCGTTCGACGAAAGCGCCCGCGGCGACGGCGGCTTCGGCTCCACGGGCAAGCACTGACGGCGGCCATGCACGGCATCGTTCTCTTCGCCCACGGCGCCCGCGACCCCGAGTGGGCGCGGCCTTTCGAGGCCATCCGAGACGCCGTTCGCGCCCGGCGCCCCGAGTTTCCCGTCGAGCTCGCCTACCTGGAACTCATGCGTCCCGGGCTCGAGGAGGCCGTGCAGGGCCTCGTCGCCAAGGGCGCCGCCGCGATCACCATCTTCCCGCTCTTCATGGCACCGGGCGGGCACCTCCGCAACGACCTGCCGCGGATCGTCCAGGGCCTGCGCGAGAAGCATGTGGGCTTGCCCATCGCGATCCAGACCGCGGTCGGCGAAGTGCCGGAGATCCTCGACGCCATCGCCGGATGGGTCCTCGCGAGCGTCGACTAGCTCAGCGCGGGGCGCACATCGACAGGCCGTCGTTCCAGCCCATGCGGTAGCGGGCATCCTTCGCGTAGCGCTTTTCGTTCTTGCGCCCGTACTCGGATTGCTTCGCGGTCTCGCAGCCGTCGATGTAGCCGTCGCGCACGGCGGGCGGGTAGCCGGCGAGGTTGTACGCGGGGCGCGGGGCCTTCGCGCGGCGCTCCTGCGCCTCGCGGGGTGACTCCTCCGGCGCAGCAGCGGGCGGCGCCACCGCGCAGGAAGCCAGGAGTAGTGCCGTGAGGAGGAGGGTCGCCGGTCGGCGCATCGGGTGTCTCGTGCGTTATGCTGCCAGCGCCGAATCGATGGGAGCTGTTTTCGTGGAAGCCATTCTACCCGCGGTGTTTTCCCGCAGCGTCGCGTGGCGCATGCTCGCGGCCGCGATCCTTGCCGCCACCGCGCTCGCGCGGGCGCAGGCGCCGCCGCCGGTCATCCAGGTCAAGGTCGCGGGCCACGCCTTGCGCGTGGAAGTCGTGGCGACGACCGAGCAACGCGCGCGCGGCCTCATGTTCCGCGACAAGCTCGGCAAGAACGACGGCATGCTGTTCGTCTTCGACGAGCCCGGCTACCACGCGATGTGGATGAAGAACACGCCCCTGCCCCTGTCGGTCGCCTTCCTCGACGGCGAGGGACGCATCCTGAACATCGCCGACATGGCGCCCGAAACCCTCGACCCGCACGCCGCCGCGGGCCCCGCGCGCTACGCGATCGAGACCAACCGGGGCTGGTTCGCCGCTCGCAAGGTCAAGGCGGGGGACCGGGTTTCCGGCCTCCCCAAGCCGCCACACTGAGCGGCGACGCCTTCAGCCGCCGAAGACGGCGGTGCGGAAGAGCCCGCCGGAGGCGGACATGAAGAAGAGCATCGGCATGGAAAGCACGACGTTCAGCCGCGAGGCGAGGAACGTGACCCAGCGCGCGCGACTTCTCCTCCTCGGAGGCCGGCACGAGGCCAAGGATCTTCTTCTGGTTCGGCCAGATGATCGCCCACACGTTCACGAACATGATCGTGCCCAGCCAGGCGCCGACGCCGATGGGCACGTAGGCGCGCTCCTTGAAGAGGAAGGCCTCGTCCGCCTTGTCGCCGAGGAGCCACATGCCCGCGAACCAGGTGAGCACCGCGGCCCAGCGGAAGTAGAAGAGCGCGCGCGGCGCGATGTGCTTCGCGATGCCGGCCGCGGTGCCGTCGGCCTGCGCATCCTTCATCGCGGCCGCCTGCACGAAATTGAAGTAGTAGAGGAGACCGACCCACATCACGCCGGCCAGGATGTGCACCCAGCGGCCCACGCCGTAATGGACGAATTCCACGCTCATCCCCCCACCAGCGAGCGCACGAGGTAGTACAGGACGGCGGTGAGGGCGAGTCCGCAGAGGACCGTGCCGGGGAGGGAATCGAGGGGGTTTTTCATCGCGGTGGGCCGGTTGCGTCGAAGGCGCGGGATGCAACGGATTCTAGCACGGCGGAAAGCACCGGGACTTCCCGGGAACCCGGAAAACCCCAATAATAATAATGGGTTATATCCCTTTACGCCGCCACGCGCCCGGCCTGCAGCGAGACGACGGCCCTGGCCCGTGCGAAGTCGGGTGCCGCCCCGGCGGCGAACACGCAGGCCGCGGCGAGATCCACGAGCGGCGGCGGCGCGGGAACGGTTCGTGCGACGACGGCGCGCATCCAGGGCACGAGCCGGCCCGTCGCCGAAAACGCGGCGTGGTGGGATCGGTCGACGCTCTCGGCCTCGAACAGGGCGGTCTCGCCTCCGGCCGAAAGCAGCGTGATGCGCGGCCGGAAGGCGAAGTTGCACCCGGACGCCTGCGCCGGCCACGACATCAGCAGCACTTCCCCGCCGGTGGCCGGGAGGAGATCGGCGACCCGCGCGCTCGCCGTCCCGGGAACGCTCATCGCCAGGCGCACCGCGCCCACGGCCCCGGGGTCCATCGCATGGGCTGCGAGGTGCGCGGCATTGGTGCTTCCCAGTCGCGTGCGAAGCGCAAGCAGGTCGCCGAGCGCAGGCGAGAGCAGCTGGACCGGCAGGAACACGGTGCCGCAGGCGCGCAGGTCGCGCTCCGCGTCCGCGAGCGTCGCGCTGGGCAACACGCCGAATTCCCGAAGCAGCCACGGTGCCGACGGCCCCTGCAGCGCATCGAGCGACCCGTGCAGCGCCACCGGCACATCGAAGCGGCGCAGGAACAGCGCGAGCAACACGCAGAACGCCTCTTCGCCGGCGACGAGCCCGTGCAGCGGGATCGCGATCGGGCGCCGCGCTAGCGGGGCCGGGAAACGCGCCTGGCGCGCGGCCAGCGCCCGATGCAGCCCGAGCAGCTCCGCCGGCGACTCGCCGGCGATCGTGAGCGAAGCGAGCAGCGCGCCCAGCTCGAGTTCCGGCAAGGCGCCGTCCAGGACGGCGCCCCACAACGCGCAGGCTTCGACGTCGTCCAGGCGCGCTCCCGTTTCCCCTGGAGCCCAGGCGCACCGCGACAACCTGCGAAGCACCGGAGAGATCGAATGCATGGCTTGCGCTCCTGATGAGTGGCTTGCCCACCGTTGGCAGGACTGTTGGCGGAACTGTTAGCAGGACGCGTGCCACGAAAGGCCCCGCGGGGCGAACGCGCCGCCGCGGACGCCCGCCCGCACCGGCAAGGTGCGATGCTGCAGCGCAGCAGGCCCAATCGGGGGCGGCCGTACAATACGCCGGTGAACGACGCTCCCTCCGCCCCGCCCTACGCGGGACTCACGCCCGACGTCGTGCTCCACGCCGTCGAGAGCACGGGATTTCTCGCCGACGGCCACCAGCTCGCGCTCAACAGCTACGAGAACCGCGTCTACCAGGTGGGCCTCGAGGAGGACCAGGGCGGCCCCCTCGGTGAGGCGCGCTTCCTCGTGGCGAAGTTCTACCGGCCCGGACGCTGGACGGACGAGGAAATCCTCGAGGAGCATCGCTTCGCGAGCGAACTGGCGGACCGGGAGATCCCGGTGGTGGCCGCGCTCGAGATCGCGGGCACGACGCTGCATCACCACGGGGGCTTTCGCTTCTCGCTGTATCCGCGCCGCGGCGGGCGGGCGCCCGAGCTCGAGGATCCGGTGACGCTCGAATGGCTGGGGCGGTTCATCGGCCGCATTCACGGCGTCGGAGCGGCGAAGCCGTTCGAGCACCGGCCCGCGCTCGACGTGCAGTCCTTCGGCGTGGCCTCGCGGGACTGGCTCCTCGCGCACGACTGCATTCCCGCCGACCTGCGCGAGGCGTGGTCCGGCGCCGCCGCGCTCGCGATCGAGGCGGCCCAGTGCGCCTTCGACCGCGCGCGGCATGTCGCGCGCATCCGCCTGCACGGCGATTGCCACGCGGGCAACGTGCTCTGGACTCCCGGCGGGCCGCACTTCGTCGATTTCGACGACGCGCGCACCGGCCCCGCGGTGCAGGACCTGTGGATGCTTCTTTCCGGCAGCCGTGCCGACATGTCCGCGCAGCTTCGCCACGTGCTCACGGGCTACGAGGATTTCGCCGATTTCGACGACCGCGAGTTGGGGCTGGTGGAGGCGCTGCGCACGCTGCGCCTGCTCCACTATTCCGCATGGCTCGCCCGCCGCTGGGACGACCCGGCCTTCCCGATGGCCTTTCCGTGGTTCAACACGCAGAAGTACTGGCAGGACCGCGTGCTCGAGCTGAAGGAGCAGGTCGCCGCGATGCAGGAGCCGCCGCTCGTCCCGGCGCGCTGAGGCGTCAGCGCCGGCGCCGGCGCGACTCGCCCTTCGCCTGCCCGGTGAGCCAGCGCCGGAAAGTGCTCGCCGCGGCATGCTCGGCGAGCGCCAGGGGCGTGACCAGGTAATAGGCGAAACGGGTCGGCACCTCGCGCTCGATGGGAACGACCAGGCGCCCTTCCTCGATGTCGGAATCGACGAGGGGGCGCAGCGCGAGCGCGACCCCGACGCCGTCGATGGCCGCCTCGTGCACGAGGGAGGCGTTGGAGAACCGCGGCCCCCGCGCGCCGTCCACGCCCTTCGCGCCGACATGCTCCAGCCATTCCTCCCACCCGGGGCGTTCCTCGTCGCCCGGCGAGGATTCGTCGTGGATGAGCGGGTGGTGCTTCAAGTCGGCGGGCTTGCGCAGCGGCGGGCCCCGGCCCAGGAGCTTGGGGCTGCACACCGGCACGTAGGACGGGCGGAAGAGCAGGTCCACTTCCATGCCGGGATAGTCCCCGATGCCGAAGCGCACGGCCAGTTGCGCCTCGTCGTCGTCGCGGCCGGAATCCCGGGGTGCTTCCTCGTCGACGTTGTCGATGGCTTTCAGGGTGCCGATGATGCGCAGGTCGAACTGCGGGTAGGCGGTGGTGAACGAGCGCAGCCGCGGCATCAGCCAGCGGGCGACGAAGTTGGGCGGGGCCGCGACCGCGATCCGCCCCCTTTCCTCGGCGCGGCGCGCGTGCACCAGGCCCGCCGCGAAGCAATCGAAGCCCTCGCGCAGCTTCGGCAGCATCGCCTCGGCCGCCGCCGTGAGCTCGATGGCGCGGGTGAGCCTGCGGAAGAGCTCCACGCCGAGGTACTCCTCGAGGCTCTTCACCTGCTGGGAGATGGCCGCCGGCGTGACGAAAAGCTCCTCGGCGGCGCGCTTGAAGCTGCGGTGCCGCGCGGCCGCTTCGAAGGCGCGCAGGGCGTTGAGGGGTGGGAGGCGATCGCTCACAGGGTCTATAGATTAGCTTTTCTAACTCAAAGCGCAAGAACAACTCGTTTGTTGCGCTGCACAACCACCACTATATTCACTTCCGAAGGCCGTCGAAACAGCCTGCCAGGCTGAGGCGGCCCGGCACCCACACAGGAAATCGCAATGCAACAGTACGAAATGATCCAGCAGCACATCGACCGCGCCGAGATCCAGCGCGCCGTCTACCTCGCCGAGCTCGGCTCCAGCGCGATCCTCGCGACGTGGAAAGGCATCCGGCGGGCCGCCGATGCCCTGCTCACCGTCGCCCGCGCCAAGTCGCGCAACAACGTCTTCACGTTCGACGCATAGCCGCATCGCGCCGGGGCACGGCGCGAGGCCAGCCCTCCTCCGAGAGCGGGGCCGCCACCGGCGCGAGGTAACATGCGGTTTTCGCCGAACCGCACCGCATGAGCGTCTCCCCGCTGCCCACGCTGTCGTTGCTCGAGACCCGGGTTCTCGGGGTGCTCGCCGAGAAGCAGCACACCGTCCCGGACACCTACCCGCTCACCCTCAATGCGCTGGTGGCGGGCTGCAACCAGAAGACGAGCCGCCATCCCATCCTCGAGGCCACCGAGCCCGAGGTGCAGGCAGCGCTCGACCACCTGAAGTCCCTGTCGCTCGCCATCGAGTCGAGCGGCGGGCGCGTGATGCGCTACGCGCACAACACCGGGCGCGTGCTCGGCGTGCCCCCACAGTCGGTGGCGATCCTCGCCTCGCTCTTCCTGCGCGGGCCGCAGACCGTGGGCGAACTGCGGATCAACACCGAGCGGCTGCACCGCTTCGGCGACCTGTCCGCGGTCCAGGGGTTCCTGGACGAACTGGCCGAGCTTCCCGCGGGTGCGCTCGTTCGCGAACTGCCCCGCGCGCCGGGCGCACGCGAGACGCGGTGGGCGCACCTGCTCTCCGGGGAGCCGGCCGTGGAGTCCCCGCCCGTCCCGGCCCTCGCCACGGGAAACGTCGAATCGATCACCGTGGGCGAGATCGCCGCGCTCAAGTCCAACGTGGATCGGCTCGAGCGCGAGGTTGCCGAATTGCGCGAGACCGTCGCGAAGCTCTGCCGGTCCCTCGGCGAGTAGGCGCCGCCGTGGCGACCCGCGCACAGGCGTAGCATGGGCCCTCGCTTCCAACAGGCGCACCGCAATGACCGCAGCTCCCAAGTTCAATGCCCGGCTCACCGACCTCGCCTCGAGGATCTATATCGATCTCGTGCGCGACAGCGTCGCGCAGCCCGACGGTGGCGCGAAGGCGCCGGCCGAGGCCGAGCGGCTGGCCCGCATGAGTTTCGAGTTCTCGAAGAGCTTTCACCGCGTCCTCGACCAGCTGAACGCGGAAAACGAGCCCAAGAACGTCGGCTTCACGGTCCAGCTCGACGACATCGCCGCGTGGAGCAAGCCGTCGGATACTCCCTGACCAGGCTCCCGCGCGAAGGCAGGCCCGGGCGGGCGACGCCCGCGGCATCCGGCGCCCGGGCAGCGCCATGCTAGTCAACTGCGTCGCCTACCAGGAGGGGCGCAAGCTCGCCGACGTCCCGGTCGAGGCGATCAGCGACTACGTGGGCCGGCCCGAGTGCTTCGTCTGGGTGGCCCTGAAGGACCCCACGCCGGAGGAACTCGCGCAGCTGCAGGAGGAGTTCGGCCTGCACGACCTCGCGGTGGAGGATGCGCGCAAGGGCAACCAGCGGCCAAAGCTCGAGGAGTACGGCAACTCGCTCTTCGCGGTGCTCCACAGCATCGACATCCGGGCAGGCGAGCTGCACGTGGCGGAGATCGATCTCTTCGTCGGCAGGAACTTCGTCCTGTCCGTGCGCCAGGGAACGGAACAGGGCTTCGCCGCGGTGCGCGCGCGCACCGAACGCGAGCCGGAACTGCTGCGCCAGGGCGCGGGCTTCGTCTTCTACGCCCTCATCGACGCCGTCGTCGACCGCTACTTTCCCGTCGTCGACGCGCTCGAGATGGAGCTCGAGTCGCTCGAGGGCCGCATCTTCGAGGGCGCCACCCCGCGCGCGAACCTCGAGGCGCTCTACGGCCTGAAGCAGAAGCTCATGACCGTGAAGCACGCCGTCGACCCGCTCATCGAAGCGGTGGGCAAGCTCCACGGCGGGCGCGTGCCGCAGGTCTGCCAAGGAACGCAGGAGTACTTCCGCGACGTCTACGACCACCTGCTGCGGCTGAGCCAGGTGATCGACAGCCTGCGCGACACCGTCACCACCGCCATGTCGGTGAACGTCGCGATGATCTCGCTCGCCGAGAGCGAGGTGACCAAGCGGCTCGCCGCCTACGCCGCCCTCGTGGCCGTGCCGACGATGATCGCGGGAATCTACGGCATGAACTTCAAGCACATCCCGGAACTCGACTGGACCTTCGGCTACCCTCTCGCGATCAGCGCGATGGTCGCGATCGACGTCTGGCTGTTCCTGCGGTTTCGCAAGGCACGCTGGCTCTGAGGAAGACATGGCAAAACCCAACCTGATGCTGGTTCCCGGACTCCTGTGCGACCAACGCCTCTGGCAGGCGCAGGTGGAGGGGCTGCGCCACTCCGCGGAGTGCAAGGTGGCCGACGTGGCGGCTGCCGATTCGGTCGTAGCGATGGCCACCGCGGCGATCGCGAAGATGCCGCCCGGGCCCTTCGCGGTCGCGGGCCTGTCGATGGGCGGCTACGTGGCGCTGGAGGTGCGGCAGGCGCCCAACCGGGTGATCGGGCTGGCGCTCCTGGACACCAATGCGCGCGCCGACACGGACCAGGCCGCGGACGACCGCCGGCGCATGATGAAGATGGCCGAGACGGACTTCGAGCGCGTGGTGAACGCGCTCCTGCCGAAGCTGCTGCTTCCGGCGCACCTGCGCAACGCCGCCCTCGTGGCGACCGTGAAGGCGATGGCCGCCGCGACCGGCAAGGACGCCTACCGACGCCAGCAGGAGGCGATCATCGGGCGCCCCGACAGCCGCCCCGGGCTCGCGAAGATCCGCTGCCCCGCGCTGGTGCTGTGCGGCCGCGAAGACACCCTCACGCCGGTGGCGCTGCACCAGGAGATGGCGAACGCGATCGCGGGTTCGCGCCTCGTGGTCGCCGACCAGTGCGGCCACCTTTCCGCGCTCGAGCAACCGCAGCTCGTCACGATGAACCTGGTGCACTGGCTCTCGGGCCTCGCCCGCTGAGTCAGTCCACTTCGCGCCAGCCGGGAACGAGCGGGAAGTAAAGGCCCAGGCGCGCGCGACCGCCTTGCGCGCGTCGGTAGCGCAGGAGCTGCCCGGCATAGCGTTCGCGCTCGCGGTCGAGGAAGTCCCCGGGGCTCGCGCCCCCGTGGCGGCCGGTCTTGTAGTCGACGACCCAGGGCTCGCCGTCGGTATCCGTGAAGACGCGGTCCATCACCACGAGGCGCACGCGGCCGTCCTCCAGCATGCCCATGCGCACTTCGTTGGCGGCCTGCGGGTGCGCCGCGAGGATCCAGCGGCCGCGTTCCTCGGTGATCGCCGAGGCGAGCGCATCCAGCACGAGACCCGCCGCTTCCTCGCGGCCCTCGCGCGGCACGCCGCGGCGCTCGAGTTCCCCCTCCACCCTGGCGCGCAGGCCGCGCACCCGCTCGGGATTCCACCCCGCGAGGCCCTCGTCCGCGATGCGCTGCAGCCACCGGTGCGCGATCGTGCCCACCTGCCGCAGCGTCTCGCCCGTCCAGCTGAACTCGACCGCCTCGCGGGTATCGTGCGACTCGGCCGGCATCGCAAAGGCCGGCTCGTCCACGGACACGCCGAGCGCCTCGGGGCGGATCCAGCGCAGGTCCGTCGTGGCCGGCACGGGCGCCCCGGCCACGGGCGCCGGTGTTTCGCGCATGTCGCGAACCGCGTGCGGCCCCGCGACCTCCCAGGCCTTGCCGAGAAGCGAGCGCGCGGAGGGCGTGCGGATCGTCCCCTGCTTCGCGTCCACGCCCACCCGTCCGAGGAGGTGCAGGCGGTGCTCCGCGCGCGTGGCCGCGACGTAGAGGAGTCGCTCGACCTCGTGGGATTGCTCGCGCGCGTCGAGCGCTTTCAGGTAGTCGTGGGCCGGTTCATCGGCCTGCCCCGCTTCCTTCACCGGCGCCATGAGGAGCGCGCCGTCGCTTCTCGCCTTCCAGCGGAAGAGCGGCGTGTCGCCCGCGCGGGGCGCGCGATCCAGGCCCGGCACGATCACCGTGGAAAACTGCAGGCCCTTCGCCTTGTGGATCGTCATCACCTGCAGGTCGTCCGGCGCGCCCAGGTCCGGGGCGCCGAAGAGGTCCTCGAGCTGCTCCTCGAGCCGCGCGCTGTCCGGGACATCGCCGGCCGCGTCGATCGCGTCGAGGCGGTCGAAAAAGGTCTCCGCATCCTCGAGATCGGCCTCGGCCGCGAGGCAGGCGGGGCCGCCGAGTGCCAGCCAGGCGCCCTCGACGCGCTCGCGCAGCGTGCCGCGCAACCTCTGCGCGAGGGCTTCGGCGAGAACGGATGCCGCGCGCACGAGGCGCTCGCGCGCTTCTGGCTCGACAGCCGCCATCCGGTCCCCATCCGCCAGGAGTTCCGGGAGCGTGCGCGCGTCGTCTCCTGCGAGCGCGAGGAGGTCGGCGAGCGAAAGCCCGCACCACGGCGCGCGCAGCACGGCGAGCCACGCGGCCCGGTCGGCGGGATGCGCGAGCGCGCGCGTGAGCGCCACGAGATCGCGGATGCCCTGCCGCTCGGCGAGAGGCTCGATGTCCACGGCGCGCAGGCGCAGCCCCGCCTCGCGAAGCGCGGGGACGATGCCGTCCAGGTGCGAGCGGTTGCGCACCAGGATCGCGACCTTGCCCTCCGGCCGTTCCTCGCGGGCCGCCTGCACGAGCGCCACCACCGTGCGGGCCTCCTCGGCGCGCGCGAGGTCGCGATCCTCCTCGACGAAGACGTGCCAGCGCACGGCCTCGCCCGCGAGCGCCTCGTGCACGGCCGACGAGGGCGCATAGCGCACGGCGCCTTCGCTCTCGTCGTCGCGCGCCGGGAGGATGGCCGCGAACGACGCGTTCACCCAGTCGACGATTCCCTCCTGGGAGCGGAAGTTCGTCGCGAGGCGCAGCGGGACGAGGCCCACGCGGGGCAGCCCCTCGCGCCAGGCGCGCAGGAAGAGGCCCACGTCCGCCTCGCGGAAGCGGTAGATGGACTGCATCGGGTCGCCCACCGCGAAGACGGTGCGGCCGTCGTCCGGGCTCCATCCCGCCGTGAGCGCGGCGAGCAGGCGCCACTGGCTGCGCGAGGTGTCCTGGAATTCGTCCACCAGGACGTGCGACAGGCGCTCGTCGAGGGCGAGCAGGAGATCCGTCGGCGCCGATTCGTCGCCGAGCGCCAGCACCGCGCCCTCGGCGATCTGCGCGTGGTCGACCTCGCCACGCTCGGCGAACACCACCAGCAGCTGCGCCGCCGCGAGCGGGAGCACGCTGATGACCGCGGCGAGTGCCTCCCACTGCGACTCGGCGAACCGCGCGGGCGGCAGTATGGCCAGGTCGGCGAGCGCCTGCCGAAGGCCCGGCACGGCGCGGAGCGTCTCCGCCAGCGCCGCGAATTCCTTCTTGGCGCCATCCCGGCCACCGTCCTTCTTCGCCGGGAAGCCCTGCGTCTTGTTCGGCGCGACGCGCCACTCGCCGTCGGTCTTCACCAGGAGCGATCCCAGCGCGCACCAGGCGACGCTCCCGTCCTCGGTCGCGGGCGGCAGGCCGGCGAGGTCCGCGCAATCGCGAAGCGCCGACTCGATGCCGGCGCTCTCGAGGTTCGCCGCCGCCTCGTCCACCAGGGCGCAGAACGCGGGCACCGCGGCGACGGGGAAGAGCTCCCGGGCGAGCGCCAGGACGCGTACGCGCTCGGCGCGGAACGCGGCCTCCATGGCTTCGCGTTCGAGACGCCCGCTCCAGTCGCGACCCAGCCACTGGTCGCGCCGCGCGAGCATGCCGGCGATGAGGCCCGCGGCCTTGCCCTGGTCGCCGTCCAGGTGGGCGAGCAGCCGCCCGATCGCCGCCGCTTCCTCTGCGCCGCCTTCGAGCGCCGCGAGCGTGCGCACGGCCGCCTCGTGGAAGAGTTCGCGCGCGTCCTCCACCAGCCCCGGCTGCCAGCCCAGCCTCGCGAGCACGGGCATCTGCCGCGTGAGGGAGGCGTTGAACGAGTCGATGGTCTGGATGCGGATCCGGGCGGTGTTCTCGAGGAGCCTCCAGCCCCGCTCCCCGTCCCTGGCGAGGGCCTCGCGCGCGAGTTCGCGCGTGCGGCGCTCGTTCTCCCGTTCTTCCGCAGGGGCCTCGCCCGCGGCGGCGTGCAGCGCCTCGAGCACGCGCCGCTTCATCTCCCCCGCGGCCTTGCGCGTGAAGGTGATGGCGAGGATCTCCTCGGGCCGGCGCACGGTGGCGAGCAGTCGCAGGTAGCGCTGGATGAGAAGCCCCGTCTTCCCCGCGCCGGCGGGCGCCTGGACGATGAACGAGCGACGCGGATCGAGGGCTTCCTCGCGCACGTCCGCGTCGGCGACGGGCCGCGCGATCATGGCCCGTCTCCCGTGCCGCCTTCCGGCTCGTCGTCGTCGCCGGCCGCGCCTGCAGCCCTTTCGCTCACGCGGCACAGCGCCCCGAGCTCGCAATACCGGCATGAGGCGAAGCGCTTCTTGGGATCGACGGGCGCCTCGCCGGCCGCGTAGGCCGTGGCGAGGCGCGCGGTCACCGCGCGCCAGCCTTCGAGCAGTTCGCCCCACGTGGCGTGAAGCTTGCCGCCGCTGCGGTGCGCTTCCACCGTCCCCACGCCGGGGAGCAGCCCGTCCTCGCGCGCGAGCCCGAGAAAACCGAGCCGCCCCTTGCGCAGGCAGGCGAAGGCGACCGCGCGGACCTCATCGCCCGCAGCGAGCGCGTAGAGCGGCAACTGCGGGTCGTCGGGCCGCTCGCCCAGCCAGCTTCCGCCCGGCGTGCCCGTCTTGTAGTCGATCACCGCGAGGCCGCCCGCCGCCAGCCGGTCGATGCGATCCACGCGCCCGCGAAGGGCGGACCGCCGATCTCGATCGCGAGCGGGTCCTCGCGCAGCGCCACTTCGAAAGGGCGCGATCGCGATCGATGGCGAGCCAGTCGAAGTGCCACGCGCGCGAGGCGCTCCTGCTCCAGCTTCGCGAAGCGGCCCTCGAGCCGGCCGGGGCGCTCGGCGCGAAACCGCGCGAGCGCGGCGTGCGCCGCGGCGGCCGCGAGCGCGGCAAGCTCGCCGGAAGGCGTGGCGACGAGCACCGCGTGGTTGCCGAGGTCGCGCCACACGCGCGCCATGACCAGGTGCAGCAGTTGCCCGCGTTCGGACGCGTCGATGCCCGGCTCCACCTTGTCGAGGGCCTCGGCGTGCAGGCGGTGCTTCGCGAAGGCGCGAAAGGGGCACGCGGCCTGGTCCGAGAGGAGCGCGGTGCCGCCCCGCGCGGTGCCCGGTCCGACCGGCGGCGCGCGGCGGTCCTCGCGCCGGGTCCAGGCCCCGGCTTCGCGTCCCGCTGCGAAGAGCATCTCGCGAATTCCCGGATAGGCGGGCAACGCGAGCGAGTCGGGCGCGACTTTCGGGAACGGCGCGAGGAGCGGGCTCGCGGCGAGTGCGCGCTCCTCGTCCACCAGGCCGTGCGAGAACACCACCTCGGCCGCGGCACCCGCCCACGCCGCGGTGATGCGCCGGTCGAGTTCAAGCGAGGCCTCCGCGGAGGCCTGCGGGATGCCCGCCTTCTTCTGCAGCGACACCGGGAGGAAGGGATTGGGACGCGGCGACTGCGGCCAGGCATCGTCGGTGAGCCCCGTCACCCACAGCGCGTCGAAGTCGAGGCCGACCGATTCCAGCATCCCGAGCACCTGCACCGGAGACTCCCCGGACTCGGCCTGGAAGACGGTATCGGCGCAGGCCTGGCGCAGGTGCCGCCGCGCGGCCTCCGCGGTCAGCGTGCCCACGACCGTGCCGAGGGCGCCCAGGCGTGCAAGCGTCTCGTTCCACTTGACGAGCACCTGGTGCTCGGTCGAATCGAGGCCCCGCTCTCCCGGGAAGCCGGCCGCCGCGAGACACGCGGCAAAGTACGTGGCCCAGGCCGACGGCGCCGCCGACCGCCCCGGCAGGCCAACCGCGGCCGCCGCCTTCAGCCGCGACTCGAGGTGGCGGCAGGCGGGCGGGCGTCTTCCGGGGCTCTCGGCATGCGCATTGGCGACCAGGGTGCGAAGCGACTCCAGGTCCACCAGGGGCGGCGCCACCCGGCGAAGCGCCGCTTCCAGGCGCGCGCGAGCGGCCAACTCCGTCTCGCCTTGCCCCAGGAACGGCGAACGGAGCACGCGGCTTGCGCGCTCGAAGGCGACGGGTTCTCCCGCGAGATCGAGGAACCCGAGCGCGAAATCGACGAGGGGGTGATCCGCGAGCGCGCGGCCCAGCGACAGGTTGAAGAGCGCTCCGCCGCTCGCCCGGCCCGCCGGCGCGAAGACGCGCGAGAACGCGCGCGCCACGGCCTCCCGGCGCTGTGCGAGATCGGGCACGACCACGCCGATGCGGGGATGCGCGGGCCCGACGTGCGCCTCGAGCCTTGCACGTGCCCAGCGCGCAGCCAGTTCGATCTCGCGCCGCGGCGACTCGGCGACGACTACGCGCACAGAAGCCTCTCGCCGGGGTGCGCAAGCCTCGACGACCTCGATGCCCGCCGCGCGGCAGGCGTCGAACACCCGGCGCTGCGCGGGCGTCACGATGTCGAAGGCGAAGGCCACCAGCGTGGCGGGCCTGGGCACGGCGGGCCGGGCAAGGATCGCCGGCACGAGGCCGGGGAGCCCGGCCGCGTCGATCCAGCCGCTGCGCCGCGCGTTCTCGCGCCACGCCGCGGCCCATCCCGCGAACGCCTGCGCGTCCGCGGCGCCTTCCCACGCCCCTATCGCGCCTTCGATCCCCCAGTCATGGGCGAGCGACCAGGCGGCACGCGCCTCCCGGGCGAGCGCGCCGGCTCCCACGAGCAGGGGCCGGCCGGCATCGGCGGCGATGGCAACCTCCCACGCGAGCCGTTCCGCATCCGGGGTGAGCAGCGGCGCAAGGAGTTCTCCCGAATCGTCGAACTTTGCCTCCTCGTGCAGGCGCTGGAGCCAGTCGTTCCAGGGCAGGATGTCGGGGGCAGGCCACGCGGTGCGCCCTTCCGCCAGGTGAACCTCGGCGACCGCACGCATGAGCGATGCGACGAGGCGTGCGTTCGGGGTGAGGACGGTGGCCTCGCCCGGCGGACGCGCGGCCAGGCGTGCTACGAGATCGCGGTATGCAAGGGTGCCGGTCGCGGCGGGGTTCATGCCGCCATTATGGCGGGGCGGTGGCTCGCCCCGTGAGCCCGGCGGGGGCCGATTCCCCGGTGGGGGATCAGCCGAACTTGGCGAGCAGCTCCGCGGCGTGCTCGAGGCGCTTGTCCACGGCCGTCTTGCCGGGCGCTCCCGCGGGAATTTCGCCACCCGACTGGATGGCGCAGGAAAGCACGTGGTAGAAGGCCTTGTCGAGCGCACGTCGGCTCGCCGACAACTGCTGCGTGATGGACTCGCAGTCCGATCCCTTCTCGATCATCGCCTGGATGCCGCGAAGCTGCCCCTCGACGCGGCGCAGCCGGTGGATGAGTTCCTTCTTGTGGGTTTCGTCGCGGATCGTGGGCATGGGCATGGGCGTCTCCTGTCGTCGCCCCCTTTATACACTACCGGGTATGCCATGACAAGGCTCGTGCGGCGACGACCGCCATTGACATACTATACCCCCTACTGTATATTTCCCTTCCTCAAGCCACTGGAGATCCCCATGACCACCGAAAGACTCGTCCGCATCATCGCCGGCATGTTCGTGCTCCTGTCCCTGGGACTCGGCCTGCCCGGCAGCCCGGTCTTCGTGAACCAGAACTTCCTCTGGTTCACCGCCTTCGTCGGCGCCAACCTGCTGCAGAGCGGCTTCTCGTGCTTCTGCCCGCTGGAGATCGTCCTGAAGAAGCTGGGCGTGAAGAGCGCCTCGCAGGCCGCCTAGGACCGGGACATGGCCGCCGCCGCCGAGTCCGTGCATGTCGCCTGCCCGAAGTGCCTCGCGCGCAACCGTGTCGACGCGGCGCGCATGCTCGAGGCCCCGAAGTGCGGCCGCTGCAATGCGCCGCTGCTCGACGACACGGTCGTGGAACTCGACGACTCCTCGTTCGAGGCCTTCGTCGCCGGCACCAGCGTGCCGGTGCTGGTCGATTTCTGGGCCCCGTGGTGCGGCCCTTGCCGGCAGATGGCGCCGGAATTCCGCGAGGCCGCGGCCCGCCTCGCGGGGCGGGCCCGCCTCGCCAAGGTGAACACTGATCTGGCGCAGGGCCTCGCGGGGCGATTCGCGATACGCTCCATTCCGACCCTGCTTCTCCTGAAGGACGGCCGCGAGTCGGGCCGCGTCACGGGCGCCCGCCCGGCTGCCGAACTGGAGCGCTGGGTGAACACTGCCGGACACCGCACATGACCCGATCCGCTCGCCTCATCCTAGCCGCCACCGCCGTTCTCGCAGCGGCCTGCGGCCCGACCGAACCCCCCGCCACGGCCCGCGCCCCGACAGCGCCGCTCGTCACCGCCGCCGCCGAGCTTCGCGAGGTCGAGGTCACGACCACCGCGGAGGCCGTGGTCGAGGCGGTTCGCCAGTCCACGGTTTCGGCCCAGATGTCCGGGCGCATCGTCGACATCCGCTTCGACGTGGGCGACCGCGTGCGCAAGGGCGACGTGATCCTGCGCATAGACGAGCGCGCCGCCGATCTCGCGGTGACGGCGAGCGAGGCCCAGATGCGCGAGGCCGAGGCCGCGCTCGTCAATGCCCGGGCGCAGTTCGAGCGAACGAGGCAGCTCGTCGCCCAGAAATTCCTGAGCCGCGCCGCGCTCGACAAGGCCGAGGCGGACTTGAAGACCGCGGAATCACGCATGCGCGCGACACTCGCGGGCACCGGTGCCGCGATCACCGAGAAGAGCTTCACCACGATCGTCGCCCCCTACAGCGGAGTGGTCTCCGCGCGCCATGTGCAGCTGGGCGAGATGGCGGCACCCGGCAAGCCGCTCCTCACCGGATTCGATCCCTCGACGCTTCGCGTCGTGGCCACCGTCGCCTCCGCGCAGGTCCCGTCGATACAGGCGGGCGCCCGGGCGCGGATCGAAGTGCCCTCGCTCGATCGCTGGACCGAGGTGAGGAGCGTCACGGTCGTGCCCTCCGCGGACCCGCGCACGCACACGACGCAGGTGCGGCTGGAACTGCCCGCGGACGCGAAAGGCCTGTTGCCGGGCGTCTTCGCCCGTGCGCACTTCGTGACGGGAAAGGCCGCGCGCCTCATGGTGCCGCGCGCCGCCGTCCTGCGCAGGAGCGAGGTCACCGCCGTCTACGTGGTCGGCGCGCAGGGCCCGCCGCAGCTGCGCCAGATCCGCCTGGGCGCCACTGCCGACGAGACCTTCGTGGAGGTCCTCGCGGGCCTCAAGCCCGGCGAGCAGGTGGCGCTCGAGCCGGTGAAGGCCGGCATGGCCACCGGCGCCGCGGTCTAGGCGCTCGCCGTGGGAATCTCCGGGCGCGTCGCGCGCTACTTCCAGGATTCGCAGCTCACGCCGCTCGTCGCGCTGGTCGCCTTCCTGCTCGGGCTCTTCGCCGTGGCCGTGACGCCCCGCGAGGAGGAGCCGCAGATCAACGTGACGATGGCGAACGTGTTCATCCCGTTCCCCGGCGCCTCGGTCGCGGACGTGGAATCGCTCGTCTCCACGCCCGCAGAACAGGTGCTCTCCCAGATGGAGGGCATCGAGCACGTGTATTCGGTCTCGCGCCCCGGCATCTCCATCCTCACGGTGCAGTTCAGGGTCGGCGTGCCGCGCATCGACGCGATCGTGCGGCTGCGCGACACGATGAGCGCCAATCGCGACTGGGCGCCCCCGGAGCTCGGCATCCTCGAGCCCGTCATCAAGCCCAAGGGCATCGACGACGTGCCCGTCGTCACCCTCGCGCTCTGGAGCGACGACGAGGCGAAGGGCGCCTTCGAGCTCGAGCGCGTGGCGCACGCGCTCGAGGCGGAAATCAAGCGCGTCTCCGGCACCCGCGAGGTGCAGACGCTCGGCGGCCCGGGCCGGGTCGTGCGCGTGCTCCTCGACGCCGACCGCCTCGCCTCCCACGGCGTCACCGCGCTCGACGTGAGGAACGCCCTGCAGCTCTCCAACGTGACCGCGCCCACGGGCAAGCTCGTGCGCGACAACCGCGAGATCGCGATCGAGACCGGCAACTACCTCGAGAGCGCCGCCGACGTGCGCTCGCTCGTGGTCGGCGTCCAGGAAAGGAGCCCCGTCTACCTCGCCGACGTGGCCGAGGTGATCGACGGGCCGGACCAGCCCTCGCGCTACGTCTGGACCGCGGCGGGCCCGGCGGCCGGGAAGGGCGCCGCGCCGGGCGAGCATCCGGCCGTGACGCTCCAGGTCACCAAGAAGCCCGGGGAGAACGCCGTCGACGTCGCGAGCCGCGTGATGCAACGGGTCGACGAGCTGCGCGGCACCCTCATTCCCGCCGACGTGCACGCGACCGTCACGCGCAACTACGGCGCGACGGCCGACGACAAGGCGCAGAGCCTCATCAAGAAGCTCGTCTTCGCGACCCTCTCCGTGGTGGTGCTCGTCTTCGCCACGCTGGGACGGCGCGAGGCGGTGATCGTCGGCCTCGCGGTGGTGCTCACCCTCGCCACCACCCTCTTCGCCTCCTGGGCCTGGGGCTTCACCCTGAACCGCGTCTCGCTCTTCGCGCTCATCTTCTCCATCGGCATCCTCGTCGACGACGCGATCGTGGTCGTGGAGAACATCCATCGCCACCGCGGGCTCAAGGGAGGGCCGCTGGCCGGCCTCATCCCGGCCGCCGTGGACGAGGTGGGCGGGCCCACCATCCTCGCCACCTTCACGGTCATCGCCGCGCTCCTGCCGATGGCCTTCGTCACGGGCCTCATGGGCCCCTACATGAGCCCCATCCCGATCAACGCGAGCATGGGGATGCTGCTGTCGCTCGCCATCGCCTTCACGGTCACGCCCTGGCTCGCCCTGAAACTGCTGGCCACCCACGGCCACGAGAGCGCCTCGGCGCTGGACGCGAGACTCGAGCGCTTCTTCGGCGCGCTCCTGGGGCGCTTCATCACGGCGCCGCAGGCGGCCCGCAACCGCCGCCGCCTGGGGCTGGCGATCGCCGTGGCCATCGCGCTCTCCGCAGGGCTCGCCGGGGTGAAGCTCGTGATCCTCAAGATGCTGCCCTTCGACAACAAGTCGGAGTTCCAGGTGGTGGTCGACATGCCCGCGGGGACGCCGGTGGAGGCGACGGCTGCGGCGCTGCGCGAGCTCGGCGCGCACGTCTCGGCCATCCCCGAGGTGACGAGCTACCAGGCCTACGCCGGCCTCGCCTCGCCCATCAACTTCAACGGGCTCGTGCGCCAGTACTACCTGCGCAGCCTCTCCGAGCAGGGCGACCTGCAGGTGAACCTCGCCGACAAGTCGAAGCGCAGCCGCAAGAGCCACGAGATCGCGGCGGCGGCGCGGCCCGCGCTGGAGGAGATCGGCCGGCGCTGGGGCGCGAAGGTGAAGGTGATCGAGGTCCCGCCGGGGCCGCCGGTGCTCTCGCCGATCGTCGCGGAGATCTACGGGCCCGAGGAGGCCGGGCGCATTCGCGTGGCGAAGCAGGTCCGCGAAGCGCTCGCGGCCACGCCCGACATCGTGGGAATCGACGACACGGTGGACGACCCGGCGCCCCGGATCGTCCTCAGGGTGGACCAGGGCCGGGCCGCGATCGCGGGCGTCTCCCGCCGCGACGTGGTGGAGACGATGCGTGCCGGGCTCTCCGGCATGGACGCGACCCCGCTGCACGACGGCCACTCGAAGTACGAGGTGCCGGTGCGCCTCACGCTGCCTGCGGAGCGGCAGGGCGAGCTGGCCGAGTTCCTCAAGCTCACGCTGCGCGCGGCCGACGGCTCGCTCGTGCCCATGTCCGAACTGGTGCGGGTCGTCCGCAACGACCGCGAGCGGCCCGTCTATCACAAGAACCTGCTTCCGGTCGTCTACGTGGTCGCCGACCAGGCGGGGCGCACCGACAGCCCCCTCTACGGCATGTTCTCCGCGCGCGGCAAGGTCGCCGGCCGCGCCCTCGACGACGGCGGCGTCCTGGGCGAGTACTTCATCCGCCAGCCGTCGGACCCCTATCGCCAGTACGCCGTGAAGTGGGACGGCGAGTGGCAGGTGACCTACGAGACCTTCCGCGACATGGGGCTCGCCTACGCCGTGGGGCTCGTGCTCATCTACCTGCTCGTGGTCGCGCAGTTCCGCTCCTACACGGTGCCGCTGGTGATCATGGCGCCGATCCCGCTCACGGTGATCGGCGTGATGCCGGGGCACGCGCTGCTCGGGGCCAACTTCACCGCCACCTCGATGATCGGCATGATCGCGCTCGCCGGCATCATCGTGAGGAACTCGATCCTGCTCGTCGACTTCGTGAACCTGAAGGTCGCGGAAGGCGCCGCCTTCCAGGACGCGGTCATGCAGTCGGCCGCGGCGCGCGCCAAGCCCATCGCGCTCACCGCACTCGCGGCGATGCTGGGCGCGGGATTCATCCTGGACGACCCGATCTTCAACGGCCTCGCGATCTCGCTCATCTTCGGCATTCTCGTGTCCACCGTGCTCACGCTCGTGGTGATCCCGGTGCTCTACTACGCGGCCTTCCGCGCCCGCTTCGCGTAGCATGTGCCGGGGGCGCCATCCGGGCGCCCTCCCCGACACCCTGAAAATTCCGCAGGCGGGCCGGACATCGCGGCCTGCGCGCGGACCGACCGGCCCGTGAAACCCGAGACAGACCGACGCCACCTGGAGAACCTCCCCGCCTGGTCCGGGGCCGCGCTCACGCTCTTCGCCATCGTCGCGCTGGAGTTCCTCGCCGCGGCGGGCTTTCGCGTGCCCAACCCCCCGGCCATCGTGGTCCTCGCGGTCGTGTTCGCGGCGTTCACCGGCGGCCTTTCGTGGGGCATGCTCAGCGCCTCCCTCGCCTGGATCTACTTCTCGTGGAGCTTTTCCATTCCCGAGGCGCCGTTCCGGTACACCGCCGAGAACTTCTGGCGCGTGCTGATCTGGGCGGCCGCGACGCCCGCCATGGTCCTCCTCGTGGGTTCGCTGAAACGCAGCGCGGACCGTGCCGCCGCGTCCGCCGTGCGTGCCGCAACGGCCGAGGCCGGTGCCCGCGCGGGGCAGGCCGCGTTCGAGGCGCTCCGGACTTCCGAGAGGCGTTACATGACCGTCGCGGAGATGCTCTCCGAAGGTGTCATGATCCTTCGCGAAGGCAGGTTCGCGTACGCCAATCGCACCGTCGAGCGGCTGCTGGGCGTGCCGCGCGCGGAGCTCGTGGGGACGCAGTTCGCGCCCTACATCCACCCCGAGTTCCGCGAGGCCGTGCAGGATCGCCACCGTCGCCGCAGCGCGGGCGAGACGCTGCCTGCGCGCTACGAGATCCGGATCGTTCCCCGCGACGGCGAGCCCGTCTGGGTCCAGGTGGCCAACGAGCGGGTCGACTGGGGCGACGGGCCCGCGATCCTCACGCTCATCTCCGACATCCGGGAACGCAAGGCGGCCGACGAGGCGGCCCGCAACGTGAATGCCGACCTGGAGCGCCGCGTCGAGGAGCGCACCGCGGAGCTTCGCGACTCCGTGCGGGAACTCGACGCGTTCTGCTACACCATTTCGCACGACCTGCGTGCGCCGCTTCGCGCCTTGAACGGCCATGCGCACATGGTCTGCGAGGACGCGGGCGCCGAGCTGCCGGCCGAATCGAGGCGGCACCTCGAGCAGATCGCGCGCAATGCCCAGCACATGGGGGACCTGATCGACGATCTTCTCGACTTCGCGCGCGTGGTCCGCAAGGAACTGGGACGCGAAGTGGTGCCGATGGAGGCGCTCGCTCGCGAGGTCCTGGCCGAGCTGCTGCCCCGGGATGGCGCGACGCGACACGAAATCGTCGTGGGTCCGCTCGCCGACTGCCGGGGCGACCCGGGCCTCGTCCGCCAGGTCTGGCGAAACCTGCTCTCGAACGCGCTGAAGTACTCGCGCGGGCGCGATCCCGTGGCGATCGAGATCGGCCAGGACCCGCAGGACGGCGCGTACTTCGTGCGCGACAACGGCGTGGGTTTCGAGATGCAGTACGCCGAGAAGCTCTTCGAGGTCTTCAGCCGCCTGCATCCGTCCGCGGAGTTCGAGGGAACCGGCGTGGGCCTGGCGATCGTCGAGCGCATCGTGCGCCGCCATGGGGGCGCGGCGGCGCACAGCGAAGTGGGGCAGGGCGCGACATTCCGTTTCACCCTCGGGTGAGGCCGCTGCGGGGCCGAGGCCGGCGCCGATCCGCAGTGCAGGCCCGGAAACGGGCACCAGTTCGGAACTTGGCCCTGCCGCGCCAGGCGTATCATTTGCGCACGAAGGGGGAACGCCCGAAAAGCCCTCGAAAGCGCACGATGACCGGTCTTCCCACACAGGCGCCCACATGATTCCGGCCGACGGCCCGACGGGCGCCGGGCTTCACGACCCGCAAGTCGATCCGGGAGAGTCGGCGTCCATCGACCGCACCCTCCTGCTCGAGCGAGCGCGCCTTTTCGTGGGATCCAGCGTGGCGGGAGCCATCACCACGGCGTTGGTGGCCTTTCTCTATTACCTCGCGCTGGACAGCATGGTCGCCCGGCACCACCTCAAGACGTGGCTCGCCATCATGCTCGGCCTTTCCGCGCTGCGCCTCGCAATCCTCGAGATCCATCGCGGGAGGCTCTCCCGGCCCCACGCCGTCAAGCGTTGGCTCTGGACGCACGGAATCCTCACGGCGGCGACGGGTTTGACGTGGGGCATCGCCGCGATGTGGGTCGACCCGCGGGCCGGGCAGCCGGAGATCTTCTTCGTGCACGCCTTCGTGATCGCCGCCGTTCCCGCGGGCGCGCTGATCGCGCTGGGTTCGGTCTGGCCCGTCTACGCGGCCTTCACGTGCAGCGGCCTCCTGCCGTTCGCGGCAGCGCTTTTCCTGCGCGGCGATCCGCCGAGCGTCCTCGTGGGCTCGGCCGCGATCATCTACCTCGTCATGCTCCTGATCGTCGCGCGCAGCTACCAGAACTCGATCGTGGACTCGCTGCGCAAGCAGGTCGAGGTGCACGAGCTCGCGCAGCGCTACGCGCGTGCGCGCGACGAGGCCGAGTCGGCGAGCCGCTCGAAGTCGCAGTTCCTCGCCAACATGAGCCACGAGATCCGCACGCCCATGAACGCCGTGCTCGGCCTGAGCGAACTGCTGCTCGACTCGAAGCTGGACGCGGCCCAGCGCGAACGCGCCAGCGGGATACACCATTCCGCGCGGGGGCTCCTGCAGCTCATCAACGACATGCTCGACGTCTCGCGGATCGAGGCCGGGCGGCTCGAACTCGTGGAAAAGGTCTTCGAGCCGCGCGCGCTCGTCGGGCAGGTGCGCGCGATGCTCCTGCCCATGGCGGCGGCGAAGTCGCTCGGCTTCGAGGTGAGCATCGCCCCGGAGGTCCCGGACCGGCTGACGGGCGACGAGGCGCGGCTGCGGCAGATCTTCGTGAACCTCGTGGGAAACGCGATCAAGTTCACGGATCGCGGCCGGGTTTCGATCGAAGTGCTCGCCGAGCCGGTCGCCGGAGGCGCGAGTGTCGACTTCTACGCGCGCGTGATCGACAGCGGCGTGGGCATCGGGTCGGATAAGCTCGCCATGCTCTTCCAGCCGTTCGTGCAGGCGGACGACTCGGACACCCGACGGCACGGCGGGACGGGGCTGGGCCTCTACATCGTCCGGCAGCTCACGCGGACCATGGGAGGCGACGTGCTTGCGACCAGTTCCGACGGACGGGGATCGGTCTTCGCCTTCCACGTGCGCCTGCGCCTGCCCGCCGAAGAATCCGCGACGGCCGTCGAGGCCGCGCCCGCGCCCTCCCCTGCATCGGTTGCGGCCCGCCCACTGAATGTGCTGCTCGCCGAGGACAACGAAGTCAACCGGCTCGTCGCGCGCTCCATGCTCGAAGCCGCGGGGCACCAGGTGACGGTCGCGGTCGACGGCGCGCAGGCGGTCGCCTGTTGCGCGGCCGCGCAGTTCGATTGCGTGCTCATGGATTGCCAGATGCCGGTGATGGGCGGCCTGGAGGCCACGAAGGCCATTCGCGTGCGGGACGCCGAATCGGGGCGCCACACGCCGATCGTTGCCCTCACCGCGAACGCAATGGAGGGCGACCGGGAGCGTTGCCTCGCCGCCGGAATGGAGGGGTTTCTCGCCAAGCCCATCAACCGGCGGGACCTGCTGGAGACGATCGCCCGGGCGGCCGGGCGCGCGAGGCTGCCGGACGCGCCCCCTCCGGAAACCTGCCCGGCCCCGCCCGCCGAACCCGCTTTCGACTGCACCGTCCTCGACGAGCTTGTCATGATCAACCGCGAATCGCCCTGCCTGATGCGCACGCTCGTTAGCACATTCCTCGCCACGACGCCGGCACTTGTCGCCCGCGTGTCGTCCGGCTCGGACCCGGCCGATGTCGAAAGGGCCGCGCATTCGCTGAAATCGACGTTCGGCCGTTTCGGGGCGGTCCGCCTCACGCGGCTCGCGGCGGCGGCCGAGTCGGCCTGGCGCAGCGGGGATACGGACTACGCGAGCCGGATGGGCCTCGCGATCCGCGACGAGTACGAGACCTTCCTGCGGGAATTCAGGAACCACCCGGCCGTCGCGAGATCGCTCCTCTGACGTCCTCCGCCCGTGTTCCGCGGGCCGCGGCCCCGGGAAGCGGACGGCGTTACAATCCGGGTAACGAGCGACAAAGGTTCCAGCCATGGACGACCCACTGCTCCTGGCCCGCGCGCAGTTCGGGCTGAACATCGCCTTCCACATCCTGTTTCCCAGCCTCACGATCGCGCTCGCGTGGATCCTGCTGGGCTTTCGCGTTGCCTACCATCGCACTCGCGACGCGGGGTGGCTGCGGACGTACAAGCTCTGGACCAAGATCTTCGCGCTCACGTTCGCGATGGGCGTGGTCACGGGAATCGTGATGTCCTTCCAGTTCGGCACCAACTGGCCCGGCTACATGAATTCGGTGGGGGCCATCGCCGGGCCGCTCCTGGGCTACGAAGTGCTCACGGCGTTCTTTCTCGAGGCCACCTTCCTGGGCGTGATGCTCTTCGGGATGAACCGCGTGCCCGCCTGGGCGCATATCGGCGCCACGGCCCTGGTGGCCCTGGGAACCTCGCTCTCCGCGTTCTGGATACTCGCCCTCAACTCGTGGATGCAGACGCCGGCGGGCCACATGCTCGATGGCGGCCAGTGGATCGCCCGCGACTGGCTCGAGGTGATCTTCAATCCCTCGTTTCCGTACCGCTTCACGCACATGATGATCGCCTCGGGGCTCACGGCGGCCTTCGTGGTGTCGGGGCTCTCGGCGTGGAGGCTTCTCCGGGCGGCCTCGGACGAGACGGCGCGCCGCACCCTGCGCGTGGGAGTGCTGCTGGCCGCCGTTCTTGCGCCGGTGCAGACGGTGGTCGGCGATTTCCACGGGCTGAACACGCTGGAGCACCAGCCGGCGAAGATCGCCGCGATGGAGGCGATCTGGCACACGGAATCCGGCGTGCCGCTGGTGCTCTTCGCGATCCCGAACGAAAAGACGAGGACCAACGATTACGCCATCGAGCTTCCCTACGTCGCAAGCCTCATCCTCAGGCACGACCCCGGGGCGACGCTGCAGGGACTGGACGCGTTCGGCGACGATCACCCGCCGGTGGCGCCGGTGTTCTATGCCTTTCGCATCATGGTGGGCCTGGGGATGGCGATGATCGCGCTCTCGTGGTTCGCCGCCTGGGCCACGCGAAGGAGCCGCGCGCCGTCGCGTCCGCTCCTCTGGAGCCTCGCGGCGTTCACCTTTTCCGGGTGGGTCGCCACCCTGTCGGGATGGATCGTCACCGAGATCGGACGCCAGCCCTGGCTCGTGCACGGCGTCCTGCGCACGCGCGAGGCCGTGGGCGAGATCACGGGGGCGCAACTGGGCGTGAGCCTCACCGGCTACGTACTCACCTACGCGGCGATGTTCGTCGCCTACATGGTCGTCCTCACCCACCTCGCCGGCGAGGGGGCGGAGGCGGCTAGCGCGAAGTCCGTGCCGGGCGCATCCGCCGCAGGCGCGGCAGCGGACTGAGGAGAAGACGATGGATCTCGCGCTGATCTTCATGGTGCTGATGGGCGTGTCCGTGCTCGCCTACGTGGTGCTCGACGGCTACGACCTCGGCGTGGGCATGCTCATGCCGGCGGCAAGCGCTGCCGAGCAGTCGGTGATGGTGTCCTCCATCGGGCCCTTCTGGGACGCGAACGAGACCTGGCTCGTGCTGGGCGTGGGCATCCTCCTGATCGCCTTTCCGCGCGCGCACGGCGTGGTGCTGGGCGCGCTCTACCTGCCGGTGGTCGCGATGCTGGTGGGCCTCATGTTCCGCGGCGTCGCCTTCGAGTTCCGCATGAAGGCGCTGGGCTGGCACCGCGAGCTGTGGAACTGGCTCTTCTGGGCCGGCTCCTTCCTGGCGTCGTTTTCCCAGGGACTCATGCTCGGACGCTACATCACCGGGTTCGAGCAGGGCTTCGGTTACCTGCTGTTCGCGATGGTCGTCGGCGCCAGCGTCTGCGGGGGCTACGTGCTTCTCGGGGCGACCTGGCTCGTGTTCAAGACGGAGGGCGAGCTGCAGCGCAAGGCGCTCGCGTGGGCGCGCTGGGGCCTCGTCTGGGTCGCGCTCGGCGTGGGACTCGTGAGCCTCGCCACGCCGCTGGTGAGCGAGACGGTGCGAGCGAAGTGGTTCGACTTTCCCCGCACCCTGGCACTGCTCGCCCTGCCGGCCGCCTGCCTGTGGGCGGGATTCGTCGTCTGGCGCTCCACGGGCCGGATCGCAAGGGGCGAAGGGGGCCGCGACTGGCAGCCGTTCGCGGCCTCGGTGGCGATCTTCTCGATCAGCTTCCTCGGCCTCGCCTACAGCCTCTTTCCCTACGTGGTGATCGACAAGCTCACGATCTGGGAGGCGGCGGCCCATCCGTCGTCGCTCAAGGTCGTGCTCGCGGGCGCGCTCGTCGTGCTGCCCTTCATCGTGGCCTATACGGCCGTCTCGTACCGCGTGTTCCGCGGCAAGGCCCGGGCCGGCCTCTACGACTAGGGCGAAAACCGCAGCGCCCCGGCCGTCACTTCTCGATGAGGTGGCGCTTGTCCTTCACGCTTTTCCACTCGTCCGCGTCCGCCGGCGCGTCCTTGCGCTCGACGATCGGCTTCCAGTTCTTGCTCAGATCCGCGTTGATGGCGATGAAGTCCTTCTGGTCGGCCGGGACGTCGTCTTCCGCGAAGATGGCCTCCACGGGACATTCGGCCACGCACAGCGTGCAGTCGATGCACTCGTCGGGGTCGATCACGAGGATATTGGGACCTTCGCGGAAACAGTCCACCGGGCACACGTCGACGCAGTCGGTGTACTTGCACTTGATGCAGGACTCTGTGACCACATACGTCATGAATCGGGCCTTTCCGGAACGGCGGGCGCACCCGCGGCGAGAAAGCGGCGGATTTTACCAGATCGCTTCGCCAACCCTTGTCGTGGATCAAGAATGATGCGGCTTCGCATTTTGCCACGGACCGTCGGTTAGGCTACGATCTTCCCCTGCACCCTGCAGCGCTCCCGCACTTCCCGCGGCCGCGCCGGGCCCGCGCCCCCCCTTCCCGACAGAGGCAAACGTGAGCGACAACATCATCCAGGTGACGGACGATTCATTCGACCAGGAAGTTCTCAAGAGCCAGACGCCGGTGCTGGTCGACTACTGGGCGGAATGGTGCGGCCCCTGCAAGATCATCGCACCCGCGCTCGACCAGATCGCCCAGGAATACGCCGGGCGCCTCAAGGTGGCGAAGCTGAACATCGACGAGAACCAGGCCACGCCGCCCAAGTTCGGCATCCGCGGAATCCCCACGCTCATGCTCTTCAAGAACGGAAACGTCGAGGCAACCAAGGTCGGCGCGCTCTCGAAGTCGCAGTTGAACGCCTTCATTGACAGCAACATCTGAAACCGGATACCCTCGCCCCGTCCTGGCTGTTGATCTCTACAGGTTGCCGGCTCGCTCCAAGACCACGCCGCAGCACCCCCCCTCCGCAGCGCCCTCCGCAGCCAGGTAACTCCCCGTCACTTCCGGGCCACGCCTTCCGCGCGTGCTCGCACCACACCTCCAGCCCACGCCCTCGCATGTACCTATCCGACCTGAAGCTCAAACACGTCTCCGAGCTCCTCGACATGGCCACGGAGATCGAGGGCGCCAACCGCCTGCGCAAGCAGGAGCTCATCTTCGCCCTCCTCAAGTTCCAGGCGAAGAAAGGCGAGGCGATCTTCGGCGACGGCACGCTCGAGGTCCTGCAGGACGGCTTCGGGTTCCTGCGCTCGCCCGACACGAGCTACCTCGCGGGCCCGGACGACATCTACGTCTCGCCCTCGCAGATCCGCCGATTCAACCTGCACACGGGAGACTCGATCGAGGGCGAGATCCGCACTCCCAAGGACGGCGAGCGCTACTTCGCGCTGGTGAAGGTCGACAAGGTCAATGGCGAGCCGCCGGAGAACGCCAAGGCGAAGATCCTCTTCGAGAACCTCACGCCGCTGCACCCGGACGAGCCCCTGAAGCTCGAGCGAGAGATCAAGGCCGAGGAAAACCTCACCGGGCGCGTGATCGACATCATGGCGCCCATCGGCAAGGGCCAGCGCGGCCTCATCATCTCGCCGCCGAAGGCCGGCAAGACGGTGCTCATGCAGCACATGGCGCACGCGCTCACCACGAACCACCCCGACATCGTCCTCATCGTGCTGCTCATCGACGAGCGCCCGGAGGAAGTGACGGAAATGACGCGCTCCGTGCGCGGCGAGGTGGTCTCCTCCACCTTCGACGAGCCGGCCACGCGCCACGTGCAGGTCGCCGAAATGGTGATCGAGAAGGCCAAGCGCCTGGTGGAGCACAAGAAGGACGTGGTGATCCTGCTCGACTCCATCACGCGACTGGCCCGCGCCTACAACACGGTCGTGCCGGCCTCCGGAAAGGTGCTCACCGGCGGCGTGGATTCGAATGCCCTGCAGCGCCCGAAGCGCTTCTTCGGCGCGGCCCGGAACGTGGAGGAAGGCGGCTCGCTCACCATCATCGCCACGGCGCTGATCGACACGGGTTCGCGCATGGACGACGTGATCTACGAGGAATTCAAGGGCACGGGCAACATGGAGATCCACCTGGATCGCCGCATGTCGGAAAAGCGCGTCTACCCTGCGATCAACGTGAACCGCTCCGGCACGCGCCGCGAGGAACTGCTCATCGCGCCGGAGATCCTGCCCAAGGTCTGGATCCTGCGCAAGCTCCTCTACGGCATGGACGAGCTGGAAGCGACCGAATTCCTGATCGACAAGCTGCGCGCCACCAAGAGCAACGAGGAGTTCTTCAACTCCATGAAAAAGGGTTGAGCCGGGCGCACGCGGCGCGCCTGCCACCTCGTTCGGCCGGAAGCAAGGCTGCTCCCGGGTCCGGTGCCTTCATCCCGCTGCCGCCCCGGCCACCGCTCGGCACGTGCCGCGAACCTCTTCGTTGCGGCCTTGTCCATGGATTCGGACGGTATGCGGGCGAGGGCCGTTACCACGGCCCCTAAGTCCTTGCTTGGCATAGGATTTGCGTTAAAAACCCGTTTCGGCGATAATTTGCGTTTCCCGGCAGCCGGTGCAGCGATCCCCTCACCCGGCGTCTTGAGAGCGAGAAAGGCGCGTAAGACCATGAAAGAAGGCATTCACCCCAACTACCGCGAGGTCGTGTTCCTGGACACGAGCTGCGACTTCAGCTTCGTCACGCGCTCGACCGTTTCGACCAGCGAAACGATCAAGTGGAAGGACGGCAAGGAATACCCGGTCTACAAGATCGAGATTTCCGCGGAATCCCACCCCTTCTACACGGGCAAGCAGAAGATCGTCGACACCGCCGGCCGCGTCGACAAGTTCAAGAAGCGCTACGCCCGCAAGTCCACCACGCCGTCCTGAACGACGATGCCTGCGGGCCCCGAGTAAGCGCCCGCTCGCAGAAACACGAAAGGCAGCTTCGGCTGCCTTTTTCGTTGCCGCGACTACAATAGCCCATGCTCCGCCGCCGCCCAGAGGATCGCGCGTGAACCGGGTAGCCGACCCGCTGGTCGAGTCGCTCCGGCAGCGCATCTCCTGGGACGGGACGCGCACGCCGGTGAAGTCCGCGCTTTTCCTGCTCGTGTGCCTGGCCTGGCTCCTGCCGGGGCTCGTGGGACACGATCCCTGGAAGATCGACGAAGCGCTGGCCCTGGGCGCGGTCTCCGGGATGCTGCGCACCGGGGACTGGGCGGTGCCGATGCTCGCGGGCGAACCTTACCTCGATCGGGCCCCGCTTTTCTTCTGGACGGCCGCCGCCTTTGCCAAGGTCTTCGGCGGCTGGCTCGCCCTGCACGACGCGGCACGGCTCGCATCGGGCTTCTTCATGGCGATCACCATGGCCGGGGTGCACGGGGCCGCCGTCGCCCTGCACGGCCCCCGGGCAGGCCGAATCGCGGTCCTGTTGCTGATCGGCTGCCTTGGACTCCTCATCCGCGCCCACGAGATGAGCACCGACCTCGCCGGGCTCGCCGGCGTGTCTCTGGGGGTGGCGGGCCTTTCCGTGGCTGCCCGGCGTCCCTGGGCCGGCGGGCCGCTGCTCGGCGCAGGACTCGCCATTGCATTCCTCGGCGACGGGCTCATTCCCGCGTTGCTCGTCGGCGCGCTGGCGCTGCTCCTTCCGGCCATCGGGCCGGCCTGGCGGACTCGCCCCTACGGTCTCGCGGTCGCCGCAGGTCTCGCACTCGCCGCGCCGCTGGTATGCGCCTGGCCGGTCGTCCTCGCACAGCGCGATCCCGCGCTGTCGGCGGAATGGCTCTCCGTGGCGATGGCGACGCGCTGGGCCGGGGGAGCCACCCGGGGCGCCTGGGCCGACCTCGCCTATTTCACGAAGATCCTGCCCTGGTACGCCTGGCCCGCCCTGCCCCTTGCGGCATGGACGGCCTGGCGCGCCCGCCGATCGCTCGCCGCTCGAACCGACCTGCACCTGCCGCTGGCGGCGGTGCTCCTGTTCTTCGCCTTGCTGTCCCTGCTGGCCGAGGCACGCGAGGTCAATGCCATGCCGATCCTGGTCCCGCTCGTGCTGCTGGGCGTGGCGGAACTCGATTCGCTGCCGCGCGGCGCCGCGAGCGCCCTCGACTGGTTCGGCGTGACCACCTTCCTGCTCATGGCACTGGTCCTGTGGATCGGCTTCGTGGCCGCGCTGACGGGCAGCCCGGAGGCGGTCGCCGCCTGGCTCCGGCGCGAGGTCCCCGGGTTCCACTATCCCTTCCGCTTCATCCCCTTCGCGCTGGCCGCGCTCCTTACCTGCGTCTGGGTCGCGGTCGTGGCGAGATCGCTGCGAACCACGCGCCGCGCGGTGGTCAACTGGAGCGCGGGAATCACGATGGTGTGGATGCTCGCCATGATGCTGGGACTTCCGCTCATCGACCAGGCGCGCAGCTATCGCGGCGTGGCCTTGAGGCTCGCGTCCGCGATCGGCTCTTCACCCTGCACGATCGGCGCCGGGCTCGGGGACGCCCAGCGCGCCCTGCTCGACTACTTCATCGGGCTTCGCGTGGTATCGCCCGGAAATACCGATGCCGCGCGCTGCGACACGCTCCTAGCCCAGGTGAGCCGTTCCTCGAGCCCGACGGTCGACGCCGCGCGGTGGCGGGAGACCTGGCGCGGATCCCGCCCCGGGGATCGAACCGAGTCCTTCGTGCTGTACCGGCGCGCGCCCTGAACCGCGCCTTCACCGCTCCCGGTAGAGGACGCCGGCGCGTATGAGCGCCTTCTCGATCTCCACGCCCGCGAAAACCACGCACGAGAGCGCAAGGCAGAGCGCCAGTTCGCCGAGGGTGAGGGGCTGCGTGTGGAAGATGCCATTGAGCCACGGCACGTAGATCACGGCGAGTTGCAACGCGAGCGTGAAGACGACCGCGCCGAGGAGCGGCCGGTTGGTCCCGATGCCCTGCGTGAACAGCGAATCGCGCTCGGATCGGATCGCCATCGCATGCCCGAGTTGCGAGAGCGCCAGCACCGTGAAGACCATCGTCTGCCAGTGCGCGTCCCCCGTCGTGTACGCCCAGGCCTGCACCGCGATGCACACGCCCCCCAGTAGCAGCCCCACCCAGGCGATGTGCTGCCACATGCCACGGGCGAAGACGCTTTCCTGCGGCGGACGCGGCGGACGGCGCATGAGTCCGCGCTCGGCCGGCTCGGCGGCGAGCGCCAGGCCCGGCAGTCCGTCAGTCACCAGGTTCACCCACAGGATGTGGATCGGCAGCAGTGGAATCGGCAGGCCGAGGAACGGCGCCAGGAAGATGGTCCAGATCTCGCCCAGGTTGCCGGTCATGGCGTACTTCACGAACTTGCGGATGTTGTCGTAGATGCGCCGGCCTTCGCGGACCGCGACGACGATCGTCGCGAAATTGTCGTCCAGGAGCACCAGGTGCGAGGCCTCGCGTGCGACGTCCGTCCCCGACCGGCCCATGGCCACGCCGATGTCCGCGCGGTGGAGCGCCGGCGCATCGTTCACGCCGTCGCCCGTCATGGCGACGATCTCGCCTCCGGCCTGCAGCGCCTCGACGATGCGGATCTTCTGCTCCGGATTGACGCGGGCGTAGGCGGCCGTGCGCCCGGCCCGCTCGCGCAGCTCGTCGCCCGACAGGCGCGCGAGTTCCACGCCGTCGATCACCGCATCGTCCTCGCCGAGGATGCCGAGTTGCGTGGCGATGGCGCGCGCGGTGACGGGGTGGTCGCCGGTGATCATCACCGGCGTGATGCCAGCCGACATGCACTCCGCCACGGCCGCGGCGGCCTCCTCCCGCGGCGGATCGACGAGCCCGACGAGCCCGAGGAACGTGAGGCCCGTCTCGATCGTCTCCGGGTCTTCGTCCGCCGGACGCCGGTCCCAGGCGCGCTCGGCCACCGCAAGGACCCGCAGCCCGTCGACGGCCATGCGCTCGGCCTCGGCCAGCACCGCATCCCCGGCGATGTCCTCATCGCCGTCCGCGGTGGCCATGCGCGTGCAGCGACCCACGACCGATTCCGGTGCCCCTTTCGTGAACGCAAGATAGCGATCCCCGTCGCGGTGAATGGTCGTCATCCGCTTGCGATCGGCATCGAACGGCACTTCCATCACGCGCGGCAGGCCCGCGGCAAGCGAAGCCTTCGCGCAGCCTGCCTCCGTCGCTGCGGCATGCAGGGCCGTTTCCGTCGGATCGCCCGTCAACGTGCCGTCGGCCCCCTCCTCGGCATCGTTGCAGAGCGCCATCGCCCGCATCAGGCGCGGCCAGGGCTGCTCCTTCGGGACGCTCGCGGCCTCTCCGTCGTGCGTCACGCCCGACCAGAGCCGTGCCACGGCCATCCGGTTGCGGGTGAGCGTGCCGGTCTTGTCCGAGCAAATGACGGTGACCGATCCCAGCGACTCGACTGCGGGCAGGCGTCGCACGAGGGCGTTGCGGCTCGCGATCTTCCTCGCACCGATCGCCAGCGACACGGTCACCACGGCCGGGAGGGCCTCGGGGATAGCCGCCACCGCAAGGCTCACGGCCGTGAGGAACATGAGGATCAGCGGCTCGCCGCGCAGAAGCCCGGCCACGAAGACGATGGCGCAGACCCCCAGCGCGGCGACCGCGAGGCGCCGCCCGAAGTGCGCGAGACGCCGCTGCAGCGGGGTCTGCCCTTCACCCGCGAGCTGGATCAGCGCGGCGATCCGGCCCAGTTCGGTCGACATTCCGGTGGCCGCGACGATGCCGCGCCCGCGCCCGTAGGTGACCACCGTGCCCTTGTAGGCCATGTTGGTGCGATCGCCCAGGGCGGTGTCGTCCTCCTCGATCGGGAGCAATTGCTTGTCCACGGGATGGGACTCGCCCGTGAGCGCGGACTCCTGGATCTTCAACCGCGCCGCCTCCACCAGGCGCAGGTCGGCGGGAACGATGTTGCCCGCCTCCAGCAGCACGAGGTCTCCCGGCACCAGCTCGCGCGCCGCGACGTCGCGCACTTCCCCGTCGCGCAGCACGCGCGCGTGCGGCGCGCCCATCCGCCGCAGTGCCGCCATCGTGCGTTCCGCCCGGTACTCCTGCATGAAACCGATCACCGCATTGAGCACGACGATCACCACGATCGCGATGGAATCCTGCGGTTCTCCCACCACGCCTGCGACGACCGCGGCGGCGAGCAGCACGACGATCATGAAGTCGGTGAACTGGCCCGCGAGCATCAGCCAGGGCGAGCGGCGCTTGCCTTCCGCGATTACGTTGGCGCCGTGCTCGGCCAGGCGCTTGCACGCCTCCGCGTGCGCCAGGCCCGACTCGAGCCCCGTGTCGACTTGGGTGGCGACTTCGGCGGCTTCGAGCCGGTGCCAGTCGGGCGTCGAATCCGTGGGCCTGCTCTCGGGATTCATCGTTGCCCGGCCTCTCAGAAGCCGAACGCGTGAAGCACCGCGAGGTAGACGAGGATGCTCAGCGTGTCCTGGATCACCGTGGCCATCGGCCCGCTGCCGTAGGCTGGATCGCCGCCGAATCGCGCCACCGCCCACGGAAAGGCGATGCCGATGCCGCTCGCGATCGCGCCGGCCGCGAACAGCGATATCCCGACCGCGCCCGCGAGCCGCGCGTCACCGAACAGCGTCGCAATCGCGGCGAAGGCCAGCACCCCGAGCGCCGCCCCGATGAGGGCGCCCGTCCGGAGCTCCGCCGCCACCAGGTGCGCGATTCCCGACCGGGTGAGCGAGAGCCCGCGCACGGCGATGGCCTCGCTCTGCGTGCCGATGGCATCGGCCATGTACACGAGCGCCGGGATGAAGAACGCCACCGCCACGTGCGCCCGGATCAGGTCCTCGAAACCGGCCATGGCAGCGGTCGCCCCGGCGCTTCCCGCGAGCCCGGCCAGGAGCCACGGCAGGCGGTGCCGCGCCCGGCGCATCGGCGGATCCTCGATGGCATGGCGTGCGCGCGCCGCCTCCCGCGTGATTCCCGCCAGCCGGTGCAGGTCCTCGACATGCTCGCGGCGAAGCACCTGGAGCAGCACCTGCGGCGGCAGGGCCCCGAGGAGGCTCCCGCTCGCGTCGACGACCGGCAAGGCGTCCACGCCGCGATGCAGCGCGACCGACGCGGCGTGCTCCTGGTCGTCCTCGGGGTGCACGCACGGGTAGTCGCGGGCCATGGCCTCGCCGACCGGCGTTTCCGGGGCAAGCCCGAACAGCCGCTCGATGGTGACCACGCCCTCGAGCCGGCCGCCGCTGCCGACGATTGCCACGATCTGGACACAGGCCGGGTGCCTTTGCGCGAGCTGCTCGCGCACGCGGCCCGCCAACTCCCCGGCGCCGGCTCGTGCAACGTCGGCGACCAGGTGATCGGCCACGCTTTCGCGATGGAGCTGCGGTTTCGGATCCATGAGCCTCGTTGCCCGGGGATCGACACCTTCACTCTGGCCCCCTCGCTACGGCGGGGGGTGACCTAGGTCAATCCGTCCCCCGGGCCCTTCAGGCGAGGCGATCGTCGAGGAGCCCGATCCAGTGCGACACGGGCCTGGAGGCACCCGACTCGATGTGCAGCAGGCAGCCGATGTTCGACGTGCAGATCGCCGAAGGCGAACCCGACTCGAGCGCTTTCACCTTGTTGGCGAGGAGCTGCCCGGACAACTCCGATTGCAGGATCGAGTAGGTCCCGGCGGAGCCGCAGCACGCGTGCGCGTCCGGCACCAAGGTGAGCGTGAAGCCCGCCTCGCGCAGGATCGACTCGACGATGCCCTTCTGCTTCAGGCCGTGCTGGAGGCTGCAGGGCGCGTGGTAGGCGACGGGCTCGGCAACGGGCGGTTTTCCCGCGAGGAGCTTCGCGAGCGCCTCGCGCTCCGCGGCGACGACCTGGCCCACGTCCCGGGCGAGCTCGCTCACGCGCGCGGCCTTCTGCGCATAGACGGGGTCGCGCGCGAGCAGGTGCCCGTACTCCGCCACCATCGTGCCGCAGCCGCTCGCGGTGACGACGATCGCTTCGGCCCCGGCCTCGAGGTGCGGCCACCAGGCGTCGATCTGGCGGCGGATACGGTCGAGCGCAGCGCCTTGCGCGTTGAGGTGGTATTCGATGGCGCCGCAGCAACCCGACTGCGGCACGGAAACGAGCGAGATGCCGAGCCTGTCGAGCACGCGCGCGGTGGCGGCATTGATGTCCGGCGCGAGCGCGGGCTGCACGCAACCGTCGAGAACGATCATCCTGCGGGCATGCCGGGCGGCAGGCCAGGCTCCGGCCTCGCGTTTCGGCGGCACCTGCTTCGCAAGCGCCGATGGCAGCAGGGACCGGAAGAGGCGGCCAATCCCCAAGCCGAACGCGAACAGCGGCCCGGACAGGAAGGCGAAGCGCAGAAGGCGGCGGAAGGCGCCGTCGGCGAAACCGCGCGGCACCTTCCTGTCGACCACCTCGCGGCCGATGTCGACGAGGCGGCCGTACTGCACGCCCGAGGGACAGGTGGTCTCGCAGGCGCGGCACGTGAGGCATCGGTCCAGGTGCACCTGGGTGCGCGCCGTGACGGGCGCGCCCTCGAGGGCCTGCTTCATGAGGTAAATGCGCCCGCGCGGGCTGTCCAGCTCGTCGCCCAGCAGGTTGTACGTGGGGCAGGTGGCGAGGCAGAAGCCGCAATGGACGCACTTGCGCAATATCGCGTCGGCCTCGCGGCCCTCGGGCGTGTCCTTGATCCAGTCGGCGAGGTTCGTTTGCATCGCTTGCGGTCAGAAGTTGTCCATGCGGCCGGGGTTCAGGATGCCGGCGGGGTCGAACGCGTCCTTGAGGCGGCGGTGGATCTTGGCGAGGGCGGGAGCCAGCGGATGGAATACTCCAGCGGCGCGGTCGCCTCCCCGGAAGAGGGTCGCGTGCCCCCTCGCCTTCTCGGCCGCCTCGCGAGCCCGCGCCGCCTCGATCGCGCCGCGCACCCAACGCAGGCCGCCACCCCATTCGATGAGCTGGGGGGGGCCCAGCGCGATGGGGGCGGCCGTCTGCGCGACGGACAGCCGCCACAATGGCCCCTCGCCCGCAAAGAACGCGAGCCGCTGCTCGCGAAGCCCGTCCCAGTAGGCGGTGCCGTCCGGGATTTCGGTGCCCCCGAGCTTTGCACGCGCGGCCGCCACCGCGCTCGATGCTCCCGTGAGCCTCAGGCGCAGCACCCCCGCCTCCCAGGAAGTCGCCGACAAGGGCAGCGGCTGCCCGGACCACCGGTTCACCGATTCGATCATGCCCGCCTCGTCCATCTCGAAGGCGAGCGTGGCCTCCGCGGGCGGACGCGGAAGGACCTTGAACGAGATCTCCGTCAACACGCCGAGGGTGCCGAATGCACCGGCCATGAGCCGCGAGACGTCGTACCCCGCCACGTTCTTGATGACGCGCCCGCCGAAGGAGAGGTCCTCGCCCTTCCCGTTGACGATGCGCGTCCCCAGGACGAAGTCGCGCACGGCACCGGCGAAGGGCCGCCGCGGCCCCGAGAGGTTGCACGCCACGGTGCCGCCTATCGTCGCCGCCTCCCCGAAGCCGGGCGGCTCGAAGGCAAGCATCTGGCCCTCGGCGGCGAGCGCGCGCTCGATGTCCGCGATCCGCGTGCCGGCCTTCACGGTGAGCACCAGCTCGCGCGGCTCGTAGGCGACGATTCCCGCGTAGCCGGCGACGTCGAGCGTCTCGCCCTCGAGGCGCGCGCCATGGAAGTCCTTGGTGCCGCCGCCGCGGATGCGCAGCGCCGCCTTGCGCGCGGCATGGTCCTTCACGCGGTCGGCCAGGTCCGGAATGAAATGATCTGCCATGGTGAGCGGCTCAGAAACGGGGGATGTCGGGGCGCGGCACGCGGCCGTCGCGCACGTGCATGCCGCCCCATTCGGCGCAACGCTTGAGGCTGGGAACGGCCTTGCCGGGATTGAGGATGCCTTCCGGGTCGAAGGCGCGCTTCACGTCGTGGAACGCGGCGATCTCGCCGACGCGGAACTGCAGGCACATCTGCTCGAGCTTCTCGATGCCGACGCCGTGCTCGCCCGTGATCGTGCCGCCATGGTCGATGCAGAGCTCGAGGATCTTGCCGCCCAGCTCCTCGCTCCTTTCCAGCTCGCCGGCCTTTGCCGAATCGTAGAAGATGCAGGGGTGCATGTTGCCGTCGCCGGCATGGAAGACGTTGCCGATCACGAGGCCGTACTCCCGGCCCAGCGCATAGATCTTCTCGAGGACCTCGGGCAAGGCACGCCGCGGAATGGTGCCGTCCATCGTGTAGTAGTCCGGCATCACCGTTGCGAGCGCGGCGAAGGCGCCCTTGCGCGCCTTCCACAGGTTCGCCCTTTCCTCCTCGTCCTTCGCCACGCGCACTTCCGTCACGCCGCAGCCGGCGAGGATCGCTTCCACCTTCGCGCGCGTCTCCGCGGTCTCCTCGGCGCCCCCGTCGACTTCCACGAGCAGGAGCGCCTCGGCCCTGGGCAATCCCAGTGCCATGTAGCGCTCGCAGGCGTCGATGACCACGCGGTCCATCATCTCGATCGCCGCCGGGATCACGCCGGCGCCGATGATGGCGCCCACGGCCTCGGCCGCGGACTTCACCGTGCCGAAGGCCGCGAGCAGCGTCTCCGTGGCCTCGGGCCGCGGCAGGAGGCGAAGTGTCGCCCGCGTGATCACGCCCAGGTTGCCTTCGCTGCCGTTCAGGAGCGCGAGGAGATCGTAGCCGGGGGCATCGAGCGCCTCGCCGCCCACCTCGAGCAGGTCGCCCTCCCCGTCGATCGCGCGCACGGCCATCACGTTGTGCACCGTGAGGCCGTACTTCAGGCAATGCACGCCGCCCGCGTTCTCGGCGATGTTGCCGCCGATCGAGGAGACGACCTGGCTCGACGGATCCGGGGCGAAGTAGAGCCCCGCCGGAGCCGAGGCTTCGGTGACCTGGGCATTGGGCACGCCCGGCTCGACCGTGGCGAGGCGCGCGGCGGCATCGACCGAAAGGATGCGGCGCATGCGCGTGAGAACGAGCATGACGCCGTCCGCCCGGGGCGTGGCGCCCCCCGAAATGCCGGTTCCCGCGCCCCGCGACACGACGGGCACCCCGAGCCGCGCAAGCGCGCGAACGATTTCCCTCACCTGATCCTCGGTGTCGGGAAGTACCGCCGCCATCGGCGTCTCGCGCCGCTGGACGTAGGCATCCATCTCGAAGGCAACGAGACGCTCGCGCTCGGCAATCACCCGCACGGGGGGCCGCAGGGCCGCGAGCGCCGCCAGCGCGTCCTCCCGGCAATCCGCGCTCGCCACGGCGTTCATCAGAACCTCGGCAGGTCGGGATGCGGGAGCCTGCCGCCCTGCACGCGCATCGCGCCGTACTCGGCGCAGCGATTGAGCGTCGGCACCGCCTTGCCGGGATTCAGGAGCCCGGGCGGATCGAAGGCAGCCTTGACGGCATGGAACTGCGCGAGTTCCGCCGGATTGAACTGCGCGCACATCTGCCCGATCTTCTCCACGCCGACCCCGTGCTCGCCGGTGATCGTGCCGCCCACCTCGATGCAGAGTTCGAGGATGTTGCCCGCGTACTCCTCCGTGCGCTCGAACTCGCCGGGAACGTTCGCGTCGTAGAGGATCAGCGGGTGGAGGTTGCCGTCGCCCGCGTGGAACACGTTCGCGCAGCGCAGCCCGTAGTGCTTCGAGAGTTCCGCGATGCGCCGCAGCACCTTCGCGAGCGCACCGCGCGGGATCGAGCCGTCGATGCAGTAGTAGTCCGGGGAGATGCGGCCCACGGCCGGAAAGGCGGCCTTCCGCCCCGACCAGAACTTGAGCCGCTCCGCCTCGCTCCCGGAGACCGCGAAGCGCGTGCAGCCGGCCTCGCGCATGACCTCGGTGATCTTCGCGATCTCCTCGGCCACTTCCTCGGGCGTGCCGTCGGATTCGCACAGCAGGATCGCCTCGGCCTCGAGGTCGTAGCCGGCGTGCACGTAGTCCTCGACCGCCGCGGTGGCCATCTTGTCCATCATCTCCAGGCCCGCCGGCACGATGCCCGCGCCGATCACCTTCGCCACCGCATCGACCGCCGCCTCCACGTTCGTGAAGGACGCCATGACCACCTGCGCCACCTGCGGCTTCGGGAGCAGCTTCACCGTGACTTCCGTGAGCAGCGCGAGCAGGCCCTCGGACCCGGTCATCAGGGCGAGCAGGTCGTATCCGGGTGCGTCCAGCGCGTCGGCGCCGAGTTCCAGCGCGTCGCCTTCGATGCTGAGCGCCGCCACCTTCTGGATGTTGTGCACGGTGAGGCCGTACTTGAGGCAGTGGACGCCCCCCGCGTTCTCCGCCACGTTGCCGCCGATGGAGCAGGCGATCTGGCTGGAAGGGTCGGGCGCGTAGTAGAGGCCGAGCGGCGCGACCGCCTCGGTGATCTGCACGTTCCTCACGCCGGGCTGCACGCGCGCCACGCGAGCCAGCGGATCGATGGCGAGTATCCGGTTGAACTTGCCCATCGACAGGAGGATTCCGTCGGCGAGCGGCAGCGCCCCACCCGAGAGCCCCGTGCCCGATCCGCGCGCCACCACCGGGGTCCCGGTCTCGCGGGCCACGCGCAGCACCTCGGCCGCCTCCTCCACGGTACCGGGCAAGGCGGCCACCAGCGGCGTCTGGCGATAGGCCGACAATCCGTCGCACTCGTAGGGGAACAGGTCCTCGCGTGCGGTGAGCACCGCATGGGCGGGCAGGCGACGGGCCAGGGCGGAGGACACTTCCGCCCGGCGCTCGTGATTCCCGGCAGGTTTGGCGGTCGCGTTCATGGCGGGGACGAAGTCCGTTCATACGATAGCATGGGCCCTGCGTGCCGCCGGCGCGCCCCGGTATCAGCCCCTTTGCCCGCCATGGATCCCGCCTACCTGCACGCCATCGCCGCCATCCTCGTCATCGTCGGGCTCGCGGGAACGGTGGTGCCGCTGCTCCCCGGCATCGCCTTCGTCTTCGGCGGGCTGCTGCTGGCGGCCTGGGCGGACGATTTCCAGCGGGTGGGCGCGCTGGCCCTCACGATCCTGGGCCTGCTCACGGTCCTTGCCATCGCCGCAGACCTGCTCGCCTCGGCCTTCGGAGCGAAGCGCATGGGTGCCAGCCCGCGCGCCATCGTGGGCGCAACCCTGGGCGCGGTCGTGGGCATCTTCTTCGGATTGCCGGGCCTGGTGGTGGGGCCGTTCGTCGGCGCGGTGGTGGGAGAGCTCTCCGCGAACCGGGAACTGCTGCACGCCGGCCGGGCCGGCCTCGGGACCTGGCTGGGCCTGCTGCTCGGCTCCATCGCCAAGCTCACCCTCGCCTTCCTGATGGTCGGGGTCTTCGCGACCGCCTGGTTCTTCTCCGGCTAGCGGCGCCTCAGGACATCACCGCGAGCTGCTCGTTGGCGGCCTCGAGCCGTTCGACCAGGGTATTGAGGAAGCGCTCGTCGAAGAGGCGGCGGCAGGAGAGCGAGGACGCGCGCAGGTCCTCGGCGCGGATCTTGATGATGATGCAGTCGGAGGTCGTGGTTACCGTCGCCGAGCGGTGCGGCGCGTCCTTGTGCGCGAGGTAGGCCATCTCGCCGAAACAGTCGCCCGCGGAGAGCACGTTGAGCGTTCGCTTGCCCCGCGTCACCCGCACGTAGCCGCCGGCGAGCACGAAGAACGAGTCGCCGTGGTCGCCTTCCTTGATGAGGACGGTGTTGGGCGCGAACTTGCGCCATTTCGAGATGCGCAGCACCTCCCACAGCTCGTTCTCCGGGAATTCCTTGAAGAACGGGAGGTTGCGGCACAGGCTGAAGCGCTCCGTGTCGGATTGCTCGCGTTCGCCTTCCCGGTTGAGCTTCTTCCAGACCTCTGCCAGCGCCTGCCCGAACTCCTCCCACGAGGCGAAGCGGGCGGCGGGATCGCGGGCCATGGCCTTCAGGACGATCGTGTCCAGGTCGGCCGGAAGTCCCTCCCGGTGCACGCCGGGCGCCTCCGGCTCCGTGTTCACGATCTGGTAGATGACGCTCATCGTGTTGGCGCCCGCGAAGGGCAGGCGGCCCGCCAGGAGGTAATACATCACGATGCCGAGGGCGTAGATGTCGGTGACGGCGGAGGCCTGGGCCGCCCCCGTGACCAGCTCCGGTGCCATGTAGGCCGGCGAGCCGACGTTGGTGATCACCGTGCGGTCCGAGACCGTGTTGATGGCCGCGCCGAAGTCGGCGATCTTGATGTCGGTGCCGTCGACGTGGAGGATGTTGCCGGGCTTGAGATCGCGGTGCGTGAGGCCCAGGCGCTGCGCGAACGCGAGCGCCCGCACGCACTTGAACATGATCTCGGCGACCTCGGCCGGGTCGAGCAGGGCATCGGCCTCGCAGAACTTCTCGAGGGTGCCGCCCTCGACGAATTCCATCACGATGTAGCTGAACTCGTCCTCCACCACCGCGTCGTAGATCTCGACGATGTGCGGGTGGTTGAGCTTCCCGGCGAGCGCGGCCTCGTTCAGGAACATCTTCTTGTAGAAGTCCCCGTCCTCCGAGCTCTTCAGGGCCTCGGGAAAGGCCACCTTGATCGCGACCTGCCGGTCGCCGAACGGGTCGGTGGCGAGGTAGACCTTGCCGGACGCTCCCCTGCCCAGTTCCCGGACGATCTGGTACTTCCCGATGTTCTTCATGACCCGGATTATAGGGAAAAAGGGGCCGCGCCCCCTTCCCTTCCGCCAGGCCCTAGAAAAGCCCCACGATCCTGCCGTCGTCGCCCACGTCGATCGAGCAGGCCGAGGGCACCTTGGGCAGCCCCGGCATGGTCATGATGTCCCCGCAGACCATGACGACGAACTCCGCGCCCGCGGCCAGGCGCACCTCGCGCACGTTCACCACGTGCCCCGAAGGCGCGCCGCGAAGCTGCGGGTCCGTCGAGAACGAGTACTGGGTCTTCGCCACGCAGATCGGGTAGTGCCCGTAGCCGGATTCCTGCAGGCGCTTGATCTGGGCACGGACCTTGGAGTCGGCGGTGATGTCCGCGGCGCCGTAGATCTTCGTCGCGATCGCCTTCATCTTCTCCCAGAGCGTCGCACCCTCCTCGTACACGTACTTGAAGCTGTTGGGCTCCTCGCACATCTTCACGACTTCGCGCGCCACGTCGGCCGCGCCCTTCCCGCCGTCGGCCCAGTGGCGGGCGAGCACCACCTTCGCGCCATGGTGGGAGAGCTTGTCCATGAGGAGCTTCACCTCCGCGTCCGTGTCCTCGGTGCGGTGGTTGATCGACACCACGCACGGCAGCCCGTAGTTGTTGCGGATGTTGTTCACGTGCCGCTCGATGTTGGTGATGCCCCGCTCGAGCGCGGCGAGGTTGGGCTTGCCGAGCTCCTTCACGTCGACCCCGCCGTGGTACTTGAGCGCCCGGATGGTGGCGACCAGCACCACGGCCGAGGGCCTGAGCCCCGCCTTGCGGCACTTGATGTCGATGAACTTCTCGGCGCCGAGGTCGGCGCCGAAGCCCGCTTCCGTCACCACGTAGTCGCCGAGCTTCAGCGCCGTCTTCGTGGCGAGCACCGAGTTGCAGCCGTGGGCGATGTTCGCGAACGGCCCGCCGTGGATGAAGGCGGGCGAATGCTCGAGCGTCTGCACGAGGTTGGGCGCGAGCGCGTCCTTCAGCAGCGCGGTCATCGCCCCGTGGGTCTTCAGGTCCCGCGCGAGGATCGGCTTCTGGTCGCGCGTGTAGCCGCACACGATGTTGCCCAGGCGCTCCTTCAGGTCCTTCACCGACATCGACAGGCAGAAGATCGCCATCACCTCGGAGGCCACCACGATGTCGAAGCCGTCCTGCCGCGGGAAGCCGTTGGCCGGCCCGCCGAGCGACACCGTGATCTCGCGCAGCGCCCGGTCGTTCATGTCCATCACGCGCTTCCACGCGATGCGCCGCACGTCGAAGCCCAGGTCGTTGCCGTGGTTGATGTGGTTGTCGATCATCGCCGCGAGCAGGTTGTTCGCGAGCGCGATGGCGTTGAAGTCGCCGGTGAAGTGCAGGTTGATGTCTTCCATGGGAACGACCTGCGCGTAGCCGCCCCCCGCCGCCCCCCCCTTCATGCCGAACACCGGTCCCAGCGAGGGTTCGCGAAGGCAGATGACTGCCTTCTTGCCGATGTGATTGAGCGCATCGCCCAGCCCGACCGTGGTCGTGGTCTTGCCCTCGCCCGCCGGCGTCGGGCTGATGGCGGTGACGAGGATCAGCTTCCCGTCGGGCTTGTCCGCGAGCGAGGCGATGTAGTCGAGCGAGATCTTCGCCTTGGTTCGCCCGAAGGGCTCGATCGCGTCCTCGGGGATCCCGAGCTTCGCGGCGATCTCGCCGATGGGCTTCATCTTCGCCTTCTGGGCGATCTCGATGTCGGACAGCATGGATGGGGTCTCCTCGTTGGAATGGGCGTGCCGGGACGCATCGTCCGGCCCCCGGGCATCGCGCGCGGCGCGCCCCGGGTTGCCCCGAGTATAGGAACGCCGCAAAATGCGGGGCCTTGACTCGGGTCAAGGCTTGATCGACGTCAAGAGAGGCGGGCCGCCATGCATCCCCACGAGATCCTCGTTCGCGAGTTCTACGCCGCCTTCGCCCGGCGCGATGCCGAGGCCATGGCGCGCTGCTACGACGACGAGGTGTTCTTCTCCGACCCGGCCTTCCCGAAGCTGCGCGGCGACGAGGCGCGCGACATGTGGCGGATGCTCCTCGCGCGCGCGACCGACCTGGAGATCGCGCTCGAGGAAGCAAGCGCCGACGGCAGCGGTGGCAGGGCGCGCTGGACGGCCCGGTACACCTTCACGAAGACCGGGCGGAAGGTGGTCAACCGCGTCGAAGCCATGTTCGCCTTTCGCGACGGCAGGATCGTTCGCCACTACGACCGCTTTTCCTTCTGGCGGTGGTCGGCCCAGGCGCTGGGGCCGCTGGGGCGCTGGCTCGGCTGGTTCGCGCCGGTGAAGTGGATGGTGCGCAGGCAGGCCGCGAAGCAGCTCGACCGCTTTCGCGGTTCGCGGGGCGGCTGAATCCGCCTTTCACGCCGCGCGGCGCAGGATGATCACGTTGCCTGCCACCGAGATGGCCACGCCCGCGAGCGCGAGGGCTCCCCAGCGGTAGCCCTCGAAGACGGAGGAGACGACCAGCGCCACGATCGGCACCATCACGCCGATATAACCGGCCCGCGCGGCGCCCATGCGCCCGAGCAGCGTGAGGAAGCCGCCGAAGGCGAGGATGGAGCCGAAGACCACGAGGTAGAGGAGCGAGAGCACGTAGGACGGCGTGGGTTCGAAGCCGAGCGGGCGCCCGAGGACGAGCGCGCAGGTCAGCGAGAAGAGCGCGCCGTAGAGCATCCCCCAGGCCATCGTCTGCCAGATGGGCAGCCCCGCGCCCTGGTTGCGGTGCGCCGCCATGCTGGAGAAGGCCGACAGGATCACCGCGGCCGCGGTGAAGAACGCGCCGATCGCCACGAGCGCGTCGGCCTTGAGGCGCGCGAACTCCGGCCAGAAGACCAGCGTGATGCCGGCGATGCCCAGGAGCGCCCCCAGCGCCACGCGCCGCGTCATCGCCGCGCCGAAGAAGAGCCGCATGCCGAGCATGTTGAGCAGCGGGCTCGCCGAGTAGCCCACCGCCACGAGCCCGGAGACCACGTGCTTCTCCGCGTAGTAGACGCAGATGTAGCTCGCGCTGAACATGAGCACGCCCTGGAGCGCGATCCACAGGTGGTCGCGGGGCGGGAAGGCAAGCCGCAGGCCGCGCACGCGGCAGTAGGCGAAGAGCAGCGCTGAGGCGAGGAGAAAGCGGTGGAAGACGCTCGCCTCGGGGGCGGCCGCACCCAGCTGGAAAGTGATCGCGATCCACGTCGAGCCCCAGATCGCCACGCAGGCCGCGAAGAGCTGGAGGTTCGTCATCGCGCAAGCCCGGCCTGGTCGAGGATGAACGCGTAGGTGAAGGCGATCTCCTCGAGCGCGTCGTAGCGCCCGGAGGCGCCGCCGTGCCCCGCCTCGAGGACGGTCTTCAGGAGCACGGCGTTCGAGTCCGTCTTCACGTCGCGCAGCTTCGCGACATACTTGGCGGCCTCCCAGTAGGGCACCTGGCTGTCGTTGAGCGACGCCTCGACCAGCATCGCGGGATAGGCCTTGCTTTCCAGGTTGTCGTAGGGCGAGTAGGCGCGGATCGTCCGGTAGCCCCGTTCCTCGTTCGGGTTTCCCCACTCGATGTACTCCTGCGTGGTGAGTGGGAGCGTGGCGTCGAGCATGGTGTTGGTCACGTCCACGAACGGCACTTCGCTCACCACCGCCCGGAAGAGCTCCGGCCGGAGGTTCGCGACCACCCCCATCAGCAGCCCACCGGCGCTGCCGCCCTCGATCACCAGGCGCTCGGGCGCCGTCCACCGCTTCGCCACGAGGTGCTCCGCGACCGCGATGAAGTCCGTGAAGGTGTTCATCTTCTTCGCGAGCCGTCCCTCGTCGTACCACTGCCTGCCGCGCTCGCCGCCGCCGCGCACGTGCGCGACCGCGCACACCATGCCGCGATCGAGCAGCGACAGCCGCGCGGAGCTGAAGTGCGCGTCCATCGGGTGGCCGTAGGAGCCGTAACCGTAGAGAAGCAGCGGCTGCGGCCCCGCCATGCGCCGCGACCGCTTCCAGACCAGGGACACGGGCACGCGGGTCCCGTCCACGGCCCGTGCCATGAGCATCGCCGAATCGTAGTCCCGGGGCCGGTATCCCCCGAGCACCGGCTGGCGCTTCAGGAGCCTCGTCCTGCCCGAGGCGACGCGGTACTCGAAGACCGATCGCGGCGTGACGTAGCTTTCGTACACGAAGCGGAATCCCTTCGCCCCGTACTCCGCATTGACGCCCGCCTCGACGGAGCAGACGGCCTCGGGCAGCGCGATGTCGCGACACGCGCCCCCCGCGAAATCGCCGACGCGAAGCCTCGGCATGCCGTCCTTGCGCTCCTCGGCCACCCAGAATTCCTCGAAGAGGTGCACCTCCTCGAGCATCACGTGCTTCCGATGGGCGAGCACCTGCTTCCAGTTGCGCGGCGCGGGATCCGCCACCGGCGCGCGGACGAGCCGGAAGTTACCGCCCCGGTCATTGGTGTGAATCCAGAACTCGTCGCCGTGGTGGCCCACGTAGTACTCGTGGCCCTTGCGGCGCCTGGAGACGAGCCGCAGCGGCTCCTCGGGCCGGTCGGCGGGAAGCACGCGCACCTCGGAGGTGTCGATCGACGACGCGGTCACGACGATCCAGGCCTCGCTGCACGTCGGACCCACCGCCAGGCTGAAGAGCTCGTCCGCTTCCTCGTGAACGAGCGCATCGCGCGCCGCGCCGAGGCGGTGGCGGTAGAGCCGGTCGGGGCGCTTGGCCCCGGTTCTGCCGCACGTAGAATATCGTGGCGCTGTCGGCGGCCCAGCACAGGTCGTCCACGCGCTCGAGCCTGTCCGGTAGCAGTGCTCCCGTGCGCAGGTCCTTCAGGAACACCGTGTACTCGCGAAAGCCCGTGAAATCCACCCCGTAGGCGAGGGTGTTCCCGTCCGGGCTCACATCCCAGAAATCTACTCCGGTATAGGACCTCCCCTCGGCGAGCGCGTTCACGTCCAGGATCACCGCCTCGGGCGAGTGCATCGTGCCCTTGCGACGGCAGTAAAGGGGGTACTGCAGGCCCTTCACCTCGCGCGCGTAGTACCACCAGCCGCGGTATCGGTAGGGGACGGTCTCGTCGGTTTCCTTGATGCGGGCGAGCATCTCGCGGTAGAGCTTGCGTCGAAGCCCCGCCAGGGGTGCCGCCGCCGCCTGCGCGTAGGCATTCTCCGCCTCGAGATACGCGATGACCTCCGGATCGGACTTGTCGCGCAGCCAGAAATAGTCGTCGACGCGCGTGTCGCCGAACAGGGTGGTCGCCACCGGGGCCTTCCTTGCGACGGGAGGCGCCGGCGGCACGGCAGGGCGGGCGGGACTCATGGCGAAGCGGGATGCGCCGGCCTTCGCGGCGGACGCGGAGCCCTCGCGGGTAAAGAGGGCGCAATTATAGCGAAGCGGCACGCGGGCCCGCCCTCGACGTAACGGGATGTAAACGCGTCAACGGCGCCCGGAAGGGGGGCGTTGAAGGTGCGAGGCGCGTATCCTTCTCGCGCCCCCATTCACCACAGGAGAACGCCATGCTGACCAGAATCGCCCTCGCCGCCGTCGCAACCGCCCTCGCACTGCCTGCCTTCGCGCAGGCGGAAACGCCCCGCGTCGACAAGCGCCAGGCCAACCAGGAACGGCGAATCGAGAAGGGCGTCCAGTCCGGCAACCTCAATGCCCGCGAGGCCGCGCGGCTCGAAAAGGGCCAGGAGCGGGTCGGGAAACTCGAGGAAAAGGCAAAAGCCGACGGAACCGTCACGAAAAAGGAGCGCGCCGTGCTCCACCGTGCCCAGGAAAAGCAGAGCAAGCGGATCGCCAAGCAGAAGCACGACAAGCAGAAGGCCGCGCCGGCGCCGGCGGCGGGCTCCGGGGGCTGATCGCCCGGGCGCGGTGGTAACCTAGCGGCGTTCCCCTCCGGGACCGCCGCCATGTTCGCCGCAACCCCTTCCGCCACAGCCTCCGCGAAGCCCGATCTCTACGCGAGCCTCGTCTCGCAGGCGAAGGCATTGCTGGGTGGCGAGCGGGACGCGACCGCGAACGCCGCGAACCTCGCCGCCCTCATCTACCATGCCGTTCCCGACCTCAACTGGGCCGGCTTCTACTGGATGAAGGAAGGCGGCCTCGTGCTGGGGCCGTTCCAGGGCAAGCCTGCTTGCGTGCGCATTGCGCTCGGCAAGGGCGTGCGGAACCGCCGCTTCCTCCCGGCGCACCGTGACGGTGCCGGACGTGCACGCCTTCCCGGGGCACATCGCCTGCGACAGCGCCTCGCGAGAGCGAGATCGTGGTTCCGGTCGCGAAGTCCGGCGGCTGCTGGGCGTCCTGGACCTCGACAGCCCAGACGCGGTCGCTTCGACGAAGAAGACGAAGGGCCCGCGGCCCGTCGCGGCGTTCGTCGCGGCAAGCGTTCGTGGAGTGCACCGACGCGCCCCCGAGTCGCCCGCCAGGTTTCCCGTGACCCTTCGATCGCTGCTCGTCGACTTCAATTCCTACTTCGCCTCCGTCGAGCAGCAGGTCGAGCCGCGCCTGCGCGGGCGCCCGGTGGCAGTGGTGCCGATGATGGCCGATACCACGGTGTGCATCGCGGCGAGCGTGGAGGCGAAGACCTTCGGCGTGAAGACAGGCACCCGGGTGGGCGACGCGAAGCGGCTCTGCCCGGGAATCGAGCTGGTGCTCGCGCGCCACGAGGTCTACATCGACTTCCACCACCGCGCGGTCGCCGCCGTGGACACCGTCGTGCCCGTGCGCGAGGTCCTCTCGATCGACGAGATGGACTGCGAGCTCACCGGGCGCTGGCGCGAGCCCGAACGCGCCCTCGGCCTCGCGCGCAAGGTGAAAGCGGTCCTGCGGGAGACAATCGGCGAGTGCCTGCGCACCTCCATCGGCATCGGCCCCAACACCTTCATCGCGAAGACGGCTTCCGACATGATGAAGCCCGACGGATTGGTGCTCATCGAGCACCACGAGCTTCCGCAGCGGCTCTTCGGCCTGGAACTGCGCGACCTCTCCGGCATCGGCGCGCAGATGGAGAAGCGCCTGCACGGCCACGGCATCCGCACCGTGGAGGAGCTTTGCGCGCGCACGCGCGAGGAGCTTCGCGCCGTGTGGGGCGGCGTGGGCGGCGAGATCATGCACCAGCGGCTGCGCGGCGAGTCCGTGGCGCCCCGCGAGACGGGCACGCGATCGATCTCCCATTCCAGCGTCCTCGCGCCCGACAAGCGCAATCCCGTCGACGCTTTCGCGATCCTGGACCGCCTCGTCCAGAAGGCGGCCGTGCGCCTTCGCAAGTCCGGCCACTATGCCTCCCGGCTCACCGTGGGACTCCGGTACCTGGACGGGTCGCACTGGGACGCGGATATGCGACTCGTCGATACGCAGGACACGGTCACCTTTCTCCATGCGCTCGCCAAGCTCTGGGCCGGCAGGCCCGCCGACCGGCGCACGATCCTGAAGGTCGGCATGGCGCTTTCCGACTTCGTGACGCAGGCCGGGCGCTCGGGCTCGCTCTTCGCATCGGAATCGCGTTCGCACAGCCTCTACGACACGCTGGACAGGCTCAATGCCCGGTTCGGCAGGCAGGCCGTCTATTTCGCCTCCGCGCACAAGGCCCGCGACCGGGGCGGCATGCATATCGCCTTCAATCACATCCCCGACCCGGAGACGGAGAAGGGGAGGGGAGAAAAGGAACAGAGAAGAGGGAAAAAGGGGGGGAGGGGGATGAAGGACAACGTGGTCGTCATCACCGGCGCCTCCCGCGGGATCGGCGCCGAACTCGCCCGGCAACTGGCGGCAAGGGGCGCCATGCTGGCGCTCGCGGCGCGCGACCGGCCCGCGCTGGAGCAGGTGGCCGCCGAATGCGTGGCGCGCGGCGCGCGGGCGGAAGCGATCGTCGCCGACGTCGCGGTCGAGGACGACTGCCGCAGGATGGTGGAGCAAGCGATCGCCGCGTTCGGCCGCATCGACACGCTGGTGAACAACGCGGGAGCCACGATGTGGGCGCGCTTCGACGAGATGTCGGACATGGGCATTCTCGCGCGCATCATGCAGGTGAACTACCTGGGCGCGGTCTACTGCACGCACCACGCCCTGCCGCACCTCAAGGAGTCGAGGGGGCGCATCGTGGGGGTGGCGAGCCTCACGGCCCTCACGGGCGTGCCGACGCGCTCGGGGTACGCCGCAAGCACGCCATGCGCGGCTTCTTCGACACGCTGCGGATCGAGCTCGCGGACTCGGGCGTGACGGTCACGATGATCTACCCCGGATTCGTCTCCACCGGCATCCGTGCGAGCGCGCAGGGGGCCGACGGCAAGCCGATCTTGTCGAGCCCCGTGCGGGAGGGCGAAGTCATGCCGGTCGAGGAATGCGCGCGGATCATCGCCGGGGCCCTCGCCGATCGCAGGCGCGAAGTCGTCATGACCGCCCGGGGCAAGATCGCGGTGTTTCTCAAGCTGTTCATGCCCGGGCTCGTCGACCGGATCGCCCGGCGCGCCATCGAGAAGGGTCGCTAGTGGATCTCACTGTCTGGATCACCTACCTCGTCGCCACCATCGTCCTGTCGGTCTCCCCGGGCCCGGGCGTGTTCTCGAGCCTCGCGGCGGGGCTGAACCACGGCTTCCGCCGGGGCATGTGGAACGCGGTCGGGATGCAGGTCGCCAACTTCGCGCTGATGATCGTGGTCTCCGTGGGACTGGGCGCGATCCTGCTCGCCTCCGAGGCCCTTTTCTCGGCGGTGAAGTGGGGCGGCGTGGCGTACCTCGTCTGGCTGGGCCTCGTCACCTGGCGCTCGGAGCCGCACCGCTTCGACGCGCGGGCCGACGCTCCCCGGGGGAGGAACTCGCGCGAGGTCTTCCTCAAGGGCTTCCTCGTGAACCTGACGAACCCCAAGGGCATCATCTTCTACGTGGCCGTGCTGCCGCAGTTCATCGACGTGGCGCGCCCGCAGTTCGTGCAGTACGCCATCCTCGGCCTCACCACGCTCGTGGTCGACATGGTGGTCATGGCGGGCTACATAGGCCTGGCCGCCCGCGTGCTCTCGGTGATGAAGGACCCCTCGCACCTGCGCTGGGTGAACCGCATACTCGGCGGGGCGTTCGTCGCGGCGGGCCTCGCGCTCGCGGCGTTTCGCCGCGGGCATTCCGCGGCTGTTTGATACACCGCCCGCCAATTCCAACGAAGACAGGAGCATCGATCATGACCATCAAGATCGGCGACCGCCTGCCCACGGGCACGGTCCAGGAGTTCATCGAAGTCGAGGGCGAGGGCTGTACCGTCGGCCCGAACACGTTCAAGGTGGAGGATCTCGTGAAGGGCAGGAAGATCGCGATCTTCGGCCTGCCCGGCGCCTTCACGCCCACCTGCTCGGCCAAGCACGTGCCGAGCTACCTCGCCGCCTTCGACAAGCTGAAGGCGAAGGGCGTGGACGAGATCTGGTGCTTCTCGGTGAACGACCCCTTCGTCATGGGCGCGTGGTCGCGCGACCAGAAGGCGGGCGGCAAGATCCGCTTCATGGCCGACGGAAGCGCGGCCTACTCGAAGCAGATCGGCCTGGAACTCGATCTCGTCGCGCGCGGGATGGGCATGCGTTGCCAGCGTTTCTCGATGCTGGTGGACGACGGTGTCGTGAAGTCCCTGAACGTCGAGGGCCCGGGCAAGTTCGAGGTCTCCGACGGCGAGACGATGCTCAAGCAGCTCGGCTGATCGGGCCACCGGCGCCGGCCCCGGGCTTTCGCCCGAGGCCTTGCATCGCGATCAGGCGGACGGCGGTACGGGCGGCGGAACGTTGGCGAAGAGCGGCGCGAGCTCGGGCACCTCGCCCGCCTTCACCCACTGGGCCATGCCCGCCTTCCAGACCAGCGAGGCCTGCGTCAGGCCGCCCGCCGCGGCCTGCTGCTGGTCGGCCATGTCGAAAGGCCCCGACTGCTGGCCGTTCACCGCGACATGGAAGGCGAGCGCGGCAGGCACCGGCGGAGGCATGGCCGCGCCACCACCCGAGTGCGCACCAGCGGCCCCGGACATCACGTTCATCATCTGCGCGCCCATGCCGACGCCTGCGCCGATGCCCACCGCGGCGCCCGCGGCGCCGCCCGGGTTGTTCGCGGCATCGCGGATCGCGGAGGCCGTCTCGTACTGCGTGTAGGCCTGGAGGTTGCCGATCGCGGCCATGGCGCCGCGCTTGTCCATCGCCTTCTCCAGCTCTTCGGGCAGCCCGATGTCCTGCACCTGCACCTCGACCAGCTCGATCCCCAGGCCCTCGAATTCCGGCATGAGGCGCTCGCGAAGGCGCGAGCCGAGCTCGACCACCTTGGCCTCCAGGTCGATGACGGGAATGCCGAGTTCGGGCATCACCTCCTTGATGCGAAGCCCGATCTTGCCGCGCAGGTTGTCCTGTATCTCCTCGGTGGTGAAGCGGCTGTCGGTGCCGACCAGGTCCTTCAGGAAGATCCCGGCGTCCTTTATGCGGATCGCGTAGATGCCGAAGGCGGTTGCGCGCACCACGCCGAAATCCTTGTCGCGCATCATCGCGGGGCCCGGGGTGCCCCACTTGAGGTCGGTGAACTTGCGCGTGGAGCAGAAGTACACCTCGGCCTTGAACGGGCTGTTGAAGCCGTACTTCCAGCCCTTGAGCGTCGCGAGGATCGGCAGGTTCTGGGTCGTGAGCTCGTAGGTGCCGGGCCGGAACACGTCGGCGAGCTGGCCTTCGTTCACGAAGACGGCCACCTGGCCCTCGCGCACCACGAGCTTGGCGTTGTACTTGATCTCGTTCTGGTAGCGCTCGAAGCGATAGGCGAGCGTGTTGTTCGTGTCGTCGAGCCATTCGACGATGTCGATGAATTCGCCCAGAACCTTGTCCCACAGAGCCATGGCGTCCCCTTTCAGGAATGGAAGGCTGCCGGGACCCCCGGCCGGGACGGGTAAGGTACCCTCGATCCTTCCTGAATTCAATCCCGCGCAGCCATGGCCATCGTCATCTCGCAGCTGAACGTCTTCCCCGTGAAGGGGCTCAAGGGCATCGGCGTCGAGTCGTCCCGCGTCACCGAGCGCGGACTCGCCCACGACCGGCGCTTCATGGTCGTGGACCCGGCGGGCGGCTTCCTCTCCCAGCGCGAGCATCCGCGCATGGCCACGATCTGGACGGAGATCGCCGGCAGCGAGCTGCGTCTCGCCGCGCCCGAGCACGACGAGTTCTCCCTGCCCCTGGAGCCTGCGGCAGGCGACCCGGTGCACGCGCAGGTCTGGGATAGCGCCTGCCCGGCGATTGCGCCTTCCTCCGAGGCCGATCGGTGGCTTTCGTCCGTCCTCGGTCAGTCGTGCCGCCTGGTGTACATGCCGGAGTCGACGCGCAGGGTTTCGAAACCCCGCCGCGGCGGCCCCGACCGGCTGGTCGGGTTTGCGGACGGGTATGCGTTCCTGGTGATCTCCGAGGCCTCCCTAGCCGATCTCAACGCCCGCCTGGTGCGCCCGGTGCCCATGGACCGGTTCCGGCCCAACATCGTCGTGCGGGGCGCGGGACCCTATGCGGAGGACGGCTGGGAGGAGTTTGGAGCGGGATCCGCCGTGCTTCGCATGGCGAAACCCTGCGGCCGCTGCGTCGTCACCACGACGGACCAGTCGAACGGCGAGGGGACCGGACCCGAGCCGCTCGCCACGCTCACCGGTTACCGGGACCATCCGGAGTTCGGCGTTTGCTTCGGCATGAATGCGGTTGCGGTGCGCACCGGGCCGGTACGCGTGGGCGACGCGGTCACGCCCGGCTAGCGTCGCTCGCGGGCCAGGGCGTGGACCGCCACCAGCACCCACCCCACGATGAACAGCATTCCGCCGAGGGGAGCGACGGGGCCCGCGGATCGCCCGGTGAAGGCGAGCCAGCAGAGCGACCCGCAGAAGAACGCGATGCCCAGGAGGAAGGACGCTCCCGCGAGAACCAGCCACCGTGTCGAGGCGAAGCGGGCAAGCACGCCGACGAGGACCAGCCCGACTCCGTGCACGAGCTGGTAGTCCACGGCGGTCTGCAGGAGCCGCGCTGCATCCGGGTGCGGCGCCCGGCCGGCGGCATGGGAGGCGACGGCGCCGAGGGCCACTCCCGCGGCGAGCACGAGGGCCCCTGACGCGACGAAGCCTCGCGCGGCCTTCCCCGGCGCGGCGCTCACGCCGCCTTGTGCGGCTTCAGCAGGAACGCCGCCAGCGCGGGCAGCAGGAAGATCGCGCCCAGCATGTTCAGGAAGAACATGAACGCCAGGAGCACGCCCATGTCCGCCTGGAACTTGAGCGCGGAAAGCGCCCAGGTGCCCACGCCGATGGTCATCGTCACCGCCGTGAAGACCATGGCCGTGCCGCGCTCCTTGAGCGCCTCGAAGAACGCGGTCGCGAGCGGCTTGCCTTCCTCGAGATGGGCCTCGATGCGGTCGTAGAGGTAGATGCCGTAGTCGACGCCCACGCCCACGCCGAGCGCGATCACCGGGAGCGTGGAAACCTTGAGGCCGATGCCCAGCTGGGGCATGAGCGCTTCGCACAGCACGGAGACGATCGCGAGCGGAATCAGGATGCAGAGTGTCGCGCGCAGGCTGCGGAACGTGATCATGCACATCACGAGGAGTGCGCCGAATATCGCGAAATTCATTTCCCAGCGCGCCGCATCCACCGCCTCGTTCGTGGCCGCCATGACGCCCACGTTCCCCGTCGCAAGCTTGAACTCGAGCTTGTCGGAGTTGTTCGCCTGCGCGAAGCTCTTCACGTTCGACACCAGCGAGGCGATGGTCTCGCCCTGCTGGTCCGTGGTGAAAATCATCACCTGCATCGTGCTGCAGTCGGGGTCGAGGAGCCCCGTGGCCGTGTCGATGGGCGTGACGCTCTGCGCCATGACCTGGGGATCGCGCGGAAGCTGGCGCCACTTGAGGTTGCCCTCGTTGAATCCCGCGTTCACCGTCTTCGCGAGCCCGGGCAGCGAGATGACGGACTGCGTCCCGCGGGCGTTCTGCATGAACCAGTCGAAGCGCTCGATGGTGCTCATGATGTCGTACTGCGTGCACGCCCCCTGCACGCCTTTCGTCTGGGCGACGACGCCGAGGGTATTGGTCCCCATCGCGAACTTGTCGACGATCATCGCGTTGTCGACGTTGTAGCGCGAATCCGGCCGCAGTTCCGGCACACCGATGCCGTAGTCGCCGACCTTGAGGCCCTGGGCGCCGTAGATCCCGATGGCGAGGACGACGGCTGAGGCGGCGACGATCACGGACGCCTTCCGGCGCTGCACGCAGTTCGAGGCGGCCGCCCAGATCCGCTCCACCCGGCTTTCCTGGTAGGCCTCTTTCGAAGCCGCCCCCTTGCCGATGCTCAGATGCGAAAGCAGGATCGGCAGCAGCATCTTGTTGGTGATGATCATCCAGGCCACCCCGAGGGAGGCCGTGATGCCGAGCTCGCGCACGATGTCGATGGGAATGAGCATGATCACCGCGAACCCGAGGACGTTCGTGAGGAGGGCGAACGTGCCCGGGATGAAGAGCCTCGCGAACGAGCGCTTCGCCGCGGTGAGGCTGTCGGTGCCCGCGACCGCCTCGCGCTCCCAGGTCTTCACCATCTGCACGGCGTGCGACACGCCGATGGAGAAGATCAGGAAGGGGACGAGAATCGAAAGTGGGTCGATGCCGTAGCCGAGGATGGGCAGCGTGCCGAGCAGCCAGAGCACCGGCATCATCGCCACGACGAGCGCCACGCCGGTGAGCTTCAGGTCCTTCACGAACCAGAGCATCAGGGCGGCGGTGATCACGAAGGCCACGCCGAAGAACTGGAGCACGCCGCGGGCGCCGTCGCGGATGTCGCCGACTGCCTTGGCGAACCCGATGATGTGTACCGAATGCTGGGGCCCCTCGTACTTCGCCCGCAGGGCCTCCAGCCTCGCGGACACGTCGAAGTACTTGAGCCGCTGGTTGGTCTGCGGGTCGATCTCCAGCAACCGCGCCGTCACGAGCGCCCCGGTGAAGTCCGTGGCAACGGTCCGGCCGATCTCGCTCGACTTCTGCACGTTCGCGCGGACCTGCTTCAGGTCGTCGTCGGTTCCCTGGAAGGTGGCGGGAATGACGTTGCCGCCGGAAAATCCCTCCTCGATCACCTCGATGAAGCGCGTGTTCGGGGTGAAGAGCGACTTCACCGAGGGACGGTCCACGCCGTTCAGCAGGAACATGTCGTCGGTGAGGTTCTTCAGCTTCGACATGTACTCCCGGTTGTAGATGTCCCCGTCCTTCTGGACGATGGCCACCGCCACGCGGTTCGCACCCCCGAAGACCTTCTCGTAGTCCCGGTAGACCTGCATGTAGGGGTGCTTCAGCGGCACCATCTTGTTGAAGCCCGCGTCCACCACGAGTTGCGTCGCGGATGCCGCGAAAAGGAGCGTCATCACGGAAAACACGATGAGCAGGACCTTGCGGTTGCCGAAAACGAAATCGGAGACCTTCTGGATGAGTCTTTCGAGTGCCATGGCCCTCGCTCCTAGCGCTTCGACGAGGGGAGCGTTACTTCACGCACGCCCGTCTCGCCGATCAGGACTACCGCGTTGGCCGACCCGAGCACGGCTTTCGCAAACGCCTTGGTGCTCTCCGTCACGAGCGGCACGAAGGACTGGCCATTGTCCCGGGAAACCAGAACCGTGCCGCCATTGCCCGCGATCACCAGGGCGCCGTCCGGGAGCTTCGAGCCGCCCATGAGCGTGGCGGTGGAGGCATTGTCGATCGCCTTCCAGGTCTTGCCGCCGTCCGGGGACCGGTAGATGTTCCCGCGCAGACCGAAGACCACCAGCGAGCCGTCCTCGGCGACGAGGCCGCCGAAGAGCGAGCCCTTGTACGGCGATGCGATCGGCGACCAGGTCTTGCCCTCGTCGGGCGAAACGAGGATCGTTCCCGCCTCGCCCAGGATGAGCAGCCGCCCTTCCGGCAGGCGGACGAAGGCGTTCAGGTGCTTGTCGTCCGGTATCACCTTGCGCGGGTTCCAGGATTTCCGCCGTCGCCCGTCTCGTAGAACGCGCTGTAGGCGCCGATCGCGTAGCCCGTGTCCTTCGAGACGAAGATGACGTCGAGGAGCGGGCGCTGTTCGGCCGGCGCGGCGAACTGCTGCGTCCAGGTCTCGCCCCCGTCCTGCGTGGCGAGGATGACCGAATCGTGGCCCACGGCCCAGCCGTGCTTCGCGTCGAGGAACTCGATGGCGGTGAGCAGCGGCGCCGCCGGGGACTTCGCGCGACGCCAGGACTTGCCGTCGTCGTCCGAAATGACGATGTAGCCGCGGTCCCCGACCGCCACCACGCGCGAGCCCTGCCGGGAGGCGTCGATGAGGAGAAGCCGCTCCATCGTCACCCGGGGCAGCGGCCCCGACTCCGGCAAGGTGGCCGCGAGCTTGCCGGGCGACTGCGCCTGCGCGGCCGCGGCGCAAAGCACGAGTCCTGCCGCGATCGCGAGACTTGCGGTGGTATTCCTCATCTGCGTCTCCCCAATGAAAAGGGGGCAATCCCGGCGCGCATCGCGCGCGGAACTGCCCCGGCCGGCCCATCGCCGGGTCAGGCACTAACGCGTGCCGAGGCCGCGCAGGCTGTTCGGGTTGTAGTCGCCGCCGGTGCGCTTGATCGGCTGGTAGATCGTCGTCTCCTCGTTCCTCAGGCCCATGGCGATGTAGCGGCCGGACTGCAGGTCGTTGGGCACCTCGACCGTCGGAAAGACATCGGGACGTTGTACCAGTTCTCGCTGTGCTGCTCCGAGAAGCGCCAGAGCTCCCCGCGGCCGTCGTACTTGTCCGACGCGAGCACCGTCCAGGTGTCCTCGTCGAGGAAGAAGACGCGCTTGACGTAGATGTGGCTCGTGCCGGAACGCAGCGTCGCTTCCACCACCCAGACGCGGTGCAGTTCGTAGCGGGCGAGATCCTGGTTGATGTGGCCGGGCTTGAGCACGTCGGAGTACTTGTATTTCGGATCCGTGAGCTTGTACGAGTTGTACGGCATGTACATCTCGCGCTTGCCGACGAGCTTCCAGTTGTAGCGGTCGGTGGCGCCGTTGAACATGCCGAAGTCGTCGTTCGTCCTCAGGCCGTCGGCCGCGGTTCCCGGATTGTCATAGGCGACGTTGGGCGCCAGTCGAACCCGCCGCTGGCCGGGGTTGTAGGTCCACGCCGAGCGCGGTTCCTTGGCCTGGTCCACCGTCTCGTGCACGAGCAGGATCTGGCCCGCCAGCCGCGCCGGGGCCGTGGTGACCTGCAGGTAGTTCAGGACCTTGTTCGCCTCGCGCTGTGCGACGGGCTTCGAGCAGTTGCCGTACTGGAAGTCGTACTCGTACTCGAACTTGACCATCGCGTAGTCGCCGGAACGCGTGACGGCCGCCTGCGACCAGTGCATCGCGAAGGTGTCGCCCCGGTAGCGAAGCGTGGAGTTCCAGATGGCCTCGTTGCCGTCCTTGGGGATCGGGAAGGGAACGCCGCCCGTGCAGCCCACGACGCCGTTGCCGCCGGGAGCGAGCTTCGCCTTCGCGGCGCATTCCTTCGTCTCGTTGTAGTGGCACTGCGGAAACGACGCGCTGCGCCGGGTCGGGTAGACGATCATCTTGTAGTCCGGGTACTTCTTCAGCATCGCCATCTGGCCTGACGTGAGCTGGTCCTTGTACTTGTCCGCGCTCTTGCCGTCGATGGTGAAGAGCGGCTTGTCGCTCGCGTACGGGTCGGGATAATGGCCGCCCGGCTTGTAGCCCGCGACGGGCTTCGTGATGCCGCCATCCCACGCGGGGATCGTGCCCGCGGCGTTCGCCGCCTTCTCGCCGCCCACGGGCGTGAGGGTCGTGCCGAGCTTGGCGAGGTCGGCGGCGGAAAGCTCCGCGGCCGCGGGAAAGGCGAAGGCGGCGCCCACGGCGATGAGCACCGTGGCCTTCTTCGAGATGGGGAACATGGTGGGTCTCCTCCGATTGTGTTTTTTGGGTGTCACACGGGGCGCCGGTCGGGCGCCCCGCGCGCCATCAGAACGAATAGCTGACGCTGACCGAGAAGAAGTCGCGATCCTTCAGGGGGTTCGCGTTGGAGCACCAGCTCGCACTCTGGCCCGTCGTCACCGCGCTGCCCGTCGGGGGCATATCGGTGCCGCAGTAGGTGCGCCCGCCCATGTACGACGTGTACTGGGCATCCACGAGCCACTTGCGCTGGTAGTCCCAGCTCGCGCCGAGGGAAAGCGACTTCGCGCCCTCGTTGAAGCTCGGTCCGACGCCGCGAACGTCATGCGACCAGGCCAGGCGCGGCGAGAGGTTGCCTCCGAGCAGGGCGTTGGCGTACTCCAGACGGCCCACGAGGCGGTAACCCCAGGACACGCTGGTGAGGAAGCCTTCGTTCTGCACCGAGAACGCGCTCGACAGCACGGCGCCGAACGCGGTCGCCGGAAGATACACGGCCGGGCCGTTGAACTTCACGTCCGTGGGCAGGTTGTGGAAGTAGGTCACGCCGCCCTCGCCGAGGACGATCAGCTGCTCGGCGCCGAAGACGTTGGGCACGCTCTTCGTGGCGGTCATCTGGAACTGGCTCGCCTTGAGGCGCTTGTAGCCCTGCAGGTAGGAGCCGTCCGGGATGAGCGCGGCCGGGGTGGCGCCGGTGGGCGCGCCCGGGATCTGCGTGAAGCCCGTGATGAGGTTGGGCAGGCCGAGGGCGGCGAGGAGCAGCTCCGGCGTGGCGTACTGCACCGGCAGGTTCGACCGGTACGAGTACTCGCCCTGCAACGCGACGCCACCGGGGCCCGCCGTGTTGAAGCTCACGCCGAACATCCGGATGTCCTCGGGAAACTCGGCGAAGTACGTCGCGGTGCCGGTCGCACACAGGGAACGCAAGGCGGCCTGCCCGCAGATCGGCGCGATGAGCGGGCCGCCGGTGAGGATCGACGTGGTCGTGCCCTTGATGCCGGAGAAGAGCGGGATCCGGCTGTGATAGTTCATGTAATACAGGCCGAACTCCGTGTTGTTCAACTCGCCCGCGAGGTAGCGCAGCGCGAAGCCGTACTGGCCGTCGTCGCTCGGGTCGCGGTCGGCGGAACGCGGCGCCCAGACGGAGGCGGCCGGATCATAGGGGCCGTAGAGCGCCGCCGCGGTCGGGCCAAGCGTCGGGACCACCGGCGGCACGGGGTTGGAAGGCGGCGAGTTCTGGTCGCGGCGGCGGCCGAACGACAGGATCACGCGGTTGGAATCGTCGGAGGCGAAGTCGTTGTTCGAGAAGTACGTGCCCCGCGGATCGATGCGGATCTTGTCGTGGTTCGTGAGGTAGACGCCCTCGATGCTCGCGTCCTGCGTGATCTGGAAATTGGCCCACACGCCGGTCGTGGGAAGGAAGGCCTCCTTCAGCTCCGACCCGGGGATGCGCAGCTTCGACAGGTCCACCGAATTGACCACGTTGATGCCGTTGGGGATGAAGGTGCTCTCGCCCCAGCTGATCACCTGCCGGCCGGCGCGCAGGCGAAGGTTCTTGCCCATCGGCTCGAAGGCCGCGGTGACGAAGCCGTCGAGGCCCTTCACGTTCTTGCCGACACGGTCCTTGGCGGTGGGACCGAGCTTGTCGCTGTCGGCGTTCTCGAAATCGTAGAACGCGATGCCGCGCCCGAAGAAGCCGAAGTTGCCGAACTTGAGCTCGAGGTCCGTCGTCGCCTTGGCGATGTTGGCGAAGGCCTTGTTCTTGTCGTAGTTGAGGTTGCCGTCGTCCTCGTTCACCGAGCGCGAGGTGCCGCCGTTGGCGATGCCGACGAGCGACGGGTCGCGCGAGGCCGCGCGAACCGAGATGCCATAGGAGAGCGTGGTGTCCAGGCTGCCGGAGAGCCCGTTTTCCATCTTGAACTGGAAGGCGAGCGCTGGGCCTGCGCCCGACAGGGCGATGGCGAGCGCCAGGGGCTTGAGCACGGGGCGAAAAGCGGGGTTCATTCGGTTTCTCCTGGATGTGTCGTTGTATTCGTTGGGGATTCCGGGCATGCGCGAGGGGGGGGTGATTGGGGCGGGGCGAAAGACAATGCGGCAGTGCAGCGAAAGCAGGGGGGCGGGGGCTCGAGGCCGCCCGCCGGGTCTCACCCTGGATCGTCGTGGTGCTGTAGCCGGGATCCGAGGTGATCTGCGCTTCCGTGAACGGGAACGTGATCCATTGCTTGTTCATGAACCGCATCGTCTGGTCCGAGAAGTGCGGCGAGGCGGGATTGGTGGATTGCGAGTAGCTGAGGTAGCCCTGCGCGTTCACGCCCGCGTCGGTGTACTGCACCGTCTGGATATAGCTCGTTCCCGTGGTCACCACGTAACCCAGGCCAGGCACGAGGGAGCTGCTGATCTTGTTGTAGACGCCGAGGTTCTCCTCGCCGCCGTGGACCGGGATCGGCGTGGACCCGCGCAGCGTGAATTGCACCATTCCGAGCGGGGAATCGATCGCAAGGCCCGCTGCGCGGATCTTGTCGCCCGCCGACTTGAGGGCACCGGCCACGGCGGTGGCGATGGCGGGACTGTCGACGTTGAACCCCCGGGGCGTGTTGAGCGGGTCGAGGTAATTGAATGGCACCCGGTAGACGTTCGCGATGTTGCGCGCGGCGTTGAAAACTTCGCGGAAGAGGTGCGCGCCGCGGCTCGCCAGGTCGTACTTGCGGTCCCAGGCCGAGAGCGCGCCGCACTCGGCCTGCACCGCGGACGCGGCGGCCGTCTGGCAGAGCGCCATCAAGTCCGTCATGTACAGGTCGGCCGTGAGGCTGCGGTTGGAAAGCGCGATCTCCTGGAGGTTCGCGAGCGAGAAGCGGTTCCCGGTGCGCCCGTCCGTCCCCGCCAGGCGCGCCTGCGCCTGCAGGACGCCGATCCGGGTGCGCATGCCCTGGACATCGGGCACGACGCCGACCACCGCGGGAATGTCCCAGCGATACGCATCGACGGCGGGGTTGGCGAGCCAGTAGCTGTCGTTCGAGTTCTGGGCGAAGTCGCGCCGCTCGATGAAGGGCATGCGATCGCCCGGGATGAGCCCGGCCTGCGGGGCGCCGCCCACGTCGTCCCACTCGCAGAAGGAACGCGAACCGTCCAGGACCGCCGGACCCTTTCAGCGAGAAGACCACGGCGAAGGTGACGTCCGGCGTGCACAGGGACTGCTTCTCCCGGGGCACGTTGGGCGCGGTGCTGATGTCTCCGTAGAAAGCGTTGCCCTCGCGGTCGGCCGCCGTCGTGTTCACCCACGGGATGCCCACGATCGTCTGCAGCGCCGTCTTGATGTCCGCCACGCTCGTCGCCTTGTTGATAGCGCGCCACTGGTCCGCGAGGCGCCAGTTGTCCATGTTGGTCTCGCGGATCGCGTAGGCGAAAGCGCCGGTCCACGGAATGGGCACGGAGGTGCTCGTGGTGACCGGGCCGAAATGCGAGAAGTAGAACGTGTTGGACTTCGACGAAAGCGTTCCGTCGGCGCCCTTCACCTGCACGGTCACGGTCTTCGTCGTCATGTCGCGCAGCTGCCCGTCGTAGAAGTACCGGGTGGGGTTCGCGGGGTCGAGCTTCAGCTGGTAGAGCGTGAAGTGCCAGGCGACATCATTGGTGTGGCTCCAGGCGACGTCCTTGTTGAAGCCGATGTTGATGAGCGGGAAGCCCGAGAGCGCGCCGCCCATCACGTCGATCTCGCCCGGAATCGTCACGTGGAACTGGTAGAAGCGCAGGGTTCCGGACCACGGGAAATGCGGGTTGCCGAGCAGGAGCCCGCGGCCGTTGTCCGTGCCGTCCGCGCCCACGGCGAGCGCGTTGCTGCCGATGCCGGAGCGCCATTCGGGCCAGAAATCCTGGTCGAAGCCGGGAATTCCCGCGTCGGACTTCGGGCCGAGCTTCGCGGCGGACGATCCCGAGGCGGCCGATGGCGGCTTCGCGGCGAGCATGCCTTCCATGAAGTTGTTGGTCGAGGCCTCGAGCAGGTAGCGGCGGACCAGGCGCATCATGTCCGCGTCATCGATGGGACGCACCCACGCCGCGCCTTTGCAGGGGGCCGGGAGGTTCGCCACGCCCGTGTCGCGCAGGTAGCGGTTGTAGCCCGCCACCCAGCCGCGGAAGGCCGCCCGCGTCTCGCTGCTCATGCTGTCGAGGCCGGCCAGGAGCGGCGCGGGGTCGGCGTTCACCAGGGTGTAGTAGTAGTCGGAGACGAGGTTGTTGCGCTGGTACGGTGTGGTTCCGGACTCCCCGAAGTAGCGGGAGCGCTCCCCGCGAACCGTCACGAACTCGTCGGCGATCATGCAGAAGTTGTCCTGCGCGAAAGCATGGCCCACGCCGTAGCCGATGCTCCCGTAGTTGGTTGCCTTGACGTGCGCCACGCCGAACGAAGTGCGGCGAACCTCGGCGCTGTAGGTCTGCGCGTTGGACACGGCCGCAGCGAAGCATGCGACGCCCACGGCGGCAAGCGCCGCCAACCGGCCTGATCGGGATTTCTGGGTTCTCCTCAGCTATCGTTGTTATCGCCCCGGGCATGCGTGCAACCGGGCTGTGGTGAACCATGCCCCGGCGACGCGCCGCCGGGTCGCCGGCCCGTCAGTTCATCGCCTCGAAAAGCCCCGCGGCGCCCATGCCGGTGCCAATGCACATCGTTACCATTCCGTACCGCCCCTTGGTGCGGCGCAGCCCGTGGACCAGGGTGGCGGCACGGATCGCCCCCGTGGCCCCGAGCGGGTGACCCAGCGCGATGGCGCCGCCCTGCGGATTGACCTTCGCGGGGTCGAGCCCGAGTTCCTTCACGACCGCGAGCGCCTGGGCGGCGAACGCCTCGTTCAGCTCGATCCAGCCCAGGTCGTCGCGGCTCACGCCCGCGAGCTTCAGCACCTTCGGAATGGCCTGGATCGGGCCGATCCCCATGATCTCCGGCGGCACGCCGGCCACGGAAAAGCCCACGAAGCGCGCGAGCGGCTGCACGCCGTGCTTTTTCATGGCCGCTTCGCTCATGAGGATCACGGCGCCGGCGCCGTCCGACATCTGCGAGCTGTTGCCGGCCGTGACCGAGCCGCGCGCCGCGAAGACGGGACGCAGTTTCGCGAGACTCTCCAGCGACGAATCCGCACGGGGCCCCTCGTCGGTGTCCGCGACCTTCTTCCGGTGAACGACCTTCCCGGACGCGAGATCGGGCGTGGAAGCGTCGATCTCGTAGGGGAGGATCTCGTCGCGGAATTGCCCGCCCGCGATGGCGGCGGCGGCTTTCTGGTGGCTCGCGAGGGCAAAGGCGTCCTGCTCCTCCCGGGAGACCTTCCACTGTTTCGCGACGTTCTCGGCCGTGATCCCCATGCCGTAGGCGATGGCGACGTTCTCGTCCTTCGCGAAGACGGCGCTGTTCAGCGCCACCTTGTTGCCCATCATCGGGACCATGGACATCGACTCGGTCCCGGCAGCGATGACGATCTCGTCGTCGCCGGTCCGGATGCGGTCGGCGGCCAGCGCGATGGCCTGCACCCCGGAGGAGCAGAAGCGGTTGATCGTCATGGCGGGCACGCTGTCAGGGAGCCCCGCCAGCAGCACGCCGATGCGCGCCACGTTCATGCCCTGCTCGCCCTCGGGCATCGCGCAGCCCACGATCACGTCCGCGATTTCCTTCGGGTCCAGGCCCGGCACTTTCGCGATCGCGCCCCGCAGCACATGGGCGAGCAGGTCATCCGGACGGACGTTGCGGAACATTCCTCGGGGGGCCTTGCCGACGGGCGTGCGCACCGCGGCGACGATGTAGGCGTCCTGGATCTGGCGGGTCATTTCCTTCTCCTCTCGAATGGCGCGGCGCGGCCGCACTCGATCTTCAGTTCCTGAGCGGCTTGCCGGTCTTGAGCATGTGCTCGATGCGGGCCTGGGTCTTCTCGGTCTTCGCGAGCTCCACGAAATGGTGGCGCTCGAGGTCGAGCAGCCACTTCTCGTCCACGAGGCTCCCGGGCTCGACTTCGCCACCGCAGATCACCGTGGCGATCCGCGAGCCGATCTCGTAGTCGTGCCCGGAGATGAAGCCGCCCTCCTTCATGTTCACCAGCATCATCTTGAGCGTGGCGATCCCGGTCTTTCCCGCGACGGGGATGCCGGTCGGCGCGAGCGGCGGGCGGTGTCCCGACTCGGCCATGGCGCGCGCCTGCTGCTTCGCGACGTAGAGCAGTTCCGCGGGATGGAACACCACCACGTCGGCGGGCTTGAGGTATCCCAGCTCCCGCGCGTGCTCCGCGCTCTTCGATACCTCCGCCATCGCCACCTGGCGGAAAAGGCGGCCGAGCTCCGGAAAGGCGTCCCCGCCCTTCGCCCAGGCATTGGCACGCAGGGCGAGCTCCTTCAGCCCCGCGCCCGCCGGCAGCAGGCCCACGCCGACCTCCACGAGGCCGATATAGCTTTCGAGCGCGGCGACCACGCGCTGCGCATGCATGACGAACTCGCAGCCGCCACCGAGCGCAAGGCCCTCCACGGCCGCGACCGTGGGCACCGGGCTGTACTTGAGCCGCTGCGAGGTGCGCTGGAAGAGCGCGACCATCTGCTCGAACTCGTCGAACCTGCCGGCCTTGAGGGACTCGAGCGCGGCCTTGAGGTTGGCACCCACCGCGAAGGGCGCCTCGTGCCAGATGACGAGGGCGTCGTGCTTCGCCTCCGCTTCGTCCAGCGCCCGGTTCAGGCCCGCGAGGACCTCCGTCCCGAGCGAGTGCATCTTGCTCTTGAAGGAGACGATCGCGATGCCGTCGCCCTCGTGCCACATGCGCACGCCCTCGTCCTCGAAGACGGTGGTGCCCCGGTCCGCGGGCTTCTCGCCCAGGACGAGTTCGGGAAAGCGCTGGCGGGAGTAGACGGGAAGCGTCGAGCGCGAGTGCAGCGTGTCGTCGGCCGCGGAGAACGAACCCTCGGGGCCATGCACGCCCTTGCGCCCGTCGCTCACCCAGCCGGGCAGCGGCGCTTTCGCCATGGTCTTGCCGGCGGCGATGTCTTCCGCGATCCATCCGGCCACCTGCTGCCAGCCCGCGGCCTGCCACAGCTCGAAGGGCCCCTGCTTCCACCCGAACCCCCAGCGGATGGCGAAATCGACGTCGCGCGCGCAGTGTGCGATCTCCGCGAGATGCACCGCGCAGTAATGGAAGAGGTCGCGGAAGATGGCCCAGAGGAACTGCGCCTGGGGGTGCGGGCAGGCGCGCAGCTTCGCGAACTGCTGCGCGGGGTTCCTCTCCTTGAGGATGGCCTGCACTTCCTCGGCGACCGCGCCGGCGGAGGGCCGGTAATCCTCGCTTGCGAGATCGAGGACGTGGATCTCCTTGCCCTTCTTCACGAAGATGCCGGCCCGGGTCTTCTGGCCGAGCGCGCCCTTGGCCACCAGCGCCGCGAGCCAGCCGGGGGCCCGGTAGTGCGGGTGCCACGGGTCCGAGGACAGGGTGTCGTGCATCGTCTTCACCACGTGCGCCATGGTGTCCAGGCCCACCACGTCGGCGGTCCGGTAGGTGGCGCTTTTTGCGCGGCCGATGGCGGGGCCGGTAAGCGCGTCCACCTCGTCGAAGCCCAGCTTGAAGGCGAGCGTGTGGTGCATCGTCGCGAGCATCGAGAAGACGCCCACGCGATTGGCGACGAAGTTGGGCGTGTCGCGGGCGCGGACGACCCCCTTGCCGAGCGTGGTCGTGAGGAAGGCCTCGAGGTCGTCCACGACCGCCGGGGCCGTCGCGGCCGTCGGGATGATCTCCACCAGGCGCATGTAGCGCGGAGGATTGAAGAAGTGGATGCCGCAGAAGCGCGGGCGTATCGCCTTCGGCAGCACGTTCGAGAGTTCCGTGATCGAGAGCCCCGAGGTGTTGGAGGCGAAGATCGCGTGGGGTGCGAGATGGGGCGCCACCTTGTCGAAGAGCGCCTTCTTCCAGTCCATGCGCTCGCTGATCGCCTCGATGACCAGGTCGCATCCGGCGAGGAGCGCCAGGTGCTCTTCGTAGTTGGCGGGCGTGATGTGCCCGGCGACCGACTTCACGGAAAGCGGGCTGGGTTCCAGCTTCGCGAGACCCTCGAGCGCCTTGCGCACGATGGCGTTCTTGTCGCGGCCTTCAGCGGCCAGGTCGAAGAGAACCGGCTGCACGCCGGCATTCGCGAGGTGCGCGGCGATCTGCGCGCCCATGACGCCGGCGCCGAGGACAGCAGCCTTGCGGACGAGGAACTTGGACACGGTGTTCTCCTGGTGCTCTCCGCCCGGGCGGGTTGGGTTTCGAAAGGGTTGCGGCGCGGCTCAGGCCCTCCATGCCGCCGGGGATCGGTCGCGGGCGGCGCGCGGCGTCGATGGCCACGTAGGTGAGCTGCGCCTCGGTGACCTTCACCGCGTCGGTGCGGCCGTCGCGCCCGCGGTGCGCGAAGACCTCGACGTCGACGGTGACGGAAGTGCGGCCCACCTTCGCGACTCTCGCGTAGAAGCTCACGAGGTCGCCCACGAAGACCGGCTCCTTGAAGAGGAAGGAATTCACCGCCACGGTCACGATGGGCCCCTGCGCGCGCTCGTAGGCCGGAACGCTTCCGGCGAGGTCGACCTGCGCCATCACCCAGCCCCCGAAGATCGTGCCGTGCGCGTTCGTATCCGCCGGCATGGGGATGATGCGAAGGACGGGCTGTTCGCCCTGGGGAAGGTCGGCGTTCATGGGTTTCAAACGAGCGTTTGATTCTACTCCATCACGTCCCGTGGCCCCGGTAGAGATCCGCGAGGCGCGCACCGTTTTGCTCGAGGATCCGGTTGCGCTTCGGCTTGAGCGTCGGCGTGAGCAGGCCGTTGTCCACGGTCCAGCCGTCGGCGAGGAGGGCCACGCGCCGCACCTGCGCGTAGCCCGGGAACTCGTGCAGCTGCTTCGCGATCCGCGCGAGCACGAACTTCTCCGCCCGTTCCCTGCCCTCGCCCGCGGGATCGGCCGGCAGGCCGTTCGCCTGCGCGGCCGCCTGCCACGCGTCGCGGTCGAGTACGACCAGCGCGCCGAGGAAGGGCTTGCCCTCGCCCACCACGAGCGCCTGCTCCAGGAGCGGATCGAGCTGGATCGCGAGCTCCATGTCCACGGGCGGCACCTTCTCGCCGTTGGCCATGACGATGATCTCCTTGATGCGCCCGGTGATGTAGAGAAGGCCGTTCTCGAGCTTCGCCTGGTCGCCGGTATCGAGCCAGCCCGCATCGTCCAGCACCTGCGCGGTGGCCTCGGGCTGGTTCCAGTAGCCCATCATGACGTTGGGGCCGCGCACGCGCAGGACGCCGTTGTCGCCGAAGGCGACCTCGATCCCGGGCAGGACGGCACCGATGGAGGCGGGATCGTTCTTCTCGAGCCGGTTCACCGAGACCACGGGCGAGGCCTCCGTGAGCCCGTAGCCCTGGCAGATCGGCAGGCCCAGGCCGATGAAGGTCCTCGCGATCCGCGGGTTGAGCGCCGCGCCCCCGCTCACCGCGATGCGCAACCTCCCGCCGAGGCGGTCGAGAAGACGGGCGGCCACCAGCACCCGCAGGGCGGGCCAGAGGAGGAACGCGGGCTTCCACGGACCCCGTCCCTGCCGCCACTCGAAGAGGCTCCAGCCCGTGCGTGTGGAGAAATCGAACAGGCGCCGCTTCGCTCCCGAGGCCTCCTCGAGCTGGCCCTGGATCGCCGCGTGCAGGCGCTCGTAGATCCGGGGCACGGACACGATCGCCGTGGGCCGCACGGTCCGGAAGTCCTCGGAGAGCTGCGCGATCGAGCGCGCGAAGGCGACCTGCGCGCCCGCGACCATCGTGAGGTAGTAGCCGACCGTGCGCTCGAACATGTGGGAGAGCGGCAGGAAGGACAGGAACACGTCCTCGGCGTACACGTCGATGCCCCCGAGGCCCGACACGACGTTCTGCAGCATGTTGCGGTGCGAAAGCATCACGCCCTTCGGGCGGCCGGTCGTTCCCGACGTGTAGACGATGGTGGCGAGCGCGCCGGCCCCGACGCGCGCCGGCGCTTCCTCCAGCGGTTGCGCGGGAAGCCAGTCGGAGAGCGACCTCACATCGGGATCGCCGGTCGCGGCAGTCGCCTTCACGGTGACGATACGCCTCAGCCCGGGCATCCGGTCGCGCACTTCGGCCAGGCGCGAGAGGTGCTCTTCGCCCTCGACCACGAGCAGCTTCACGCCGGCGTCGTCCGGGCAGTAGGCGATGTTTTCGGGCCCGTCCTCGACGTACCCGGGCACGGTGACGAGGCCCTGGGCCAGGGCGCCCTGGTCGAACCAGACCCATTCCTTGCCGTTCCTCAGCATGATCGCCACCCGCTCCCCGGGCTCCAGACCCTCGGCCGCGAAGGCGGCGCGCACGCGCGAGACCATGCCCGCGGTCTCGAGCCAGGTATGCGACTTCCACGCCTGTGCGCCCGCGTCGAACTCCCGGTAGGCCACCGCGTCGGGCGTCATCGCGACCCGCGCGGCGAAGGCGTCCGCTATCGTGTCGTCGTCACCGATCGGGATCTGCCGCCCGTGGCGGGCCGGGCCGCGGGGCGCGCTCACGCGGCGGCCTTCCCGCGCAGCCAGTCCAGCGTGTCCTGCCAGAGCTTGTCGCCGCTTGCCGGCTGGAAGTAGCCGAGGTGCCCGATGCGTTCGCGGCCCGCGCCGGACGGCGCGACATGGCGCCGCTCCACGCGCGCGTTGCGGTAGTACCCGTGCATCCGGTCGACGGCGGCTTGCGTGAGCATCGCGTCGTCGGTGAAGGAATAGCCCAGGACCGGAATGGTCACCGCATCGAAGCGACGGCGAATGGCCTCGCCCTCGCAGAGGAGGTAATCGGGATGCGTGGCCCAGCGCCTCCACTGCCACGCAACACCCGCCGGAAGGTCGCCCACCATCCCGAGCCGCCTTCCGGGAAAGTAGCCGAACAGCGTGGTGAGCGCCGGGATCGCCACGAACCAGAAGATGCGCACCTGTATCGGCATGCGTTCGTTCAGGCGGTACCAGCCGGAGCCCGCGGTGACGGTCACGAACGCCTTCAGGCGCGCGGTTTCCGCGACCGCGCCGAAGAGCTGCCCGCCGAGGCTGTGGCCGATCGCGAAGGCCGGAAGACCCGGGTCCATGGACCTCGCCTCGCGCAGCATCGCATCGAGGTCGCAATCGGCCCAGGTGGTGATGTCCGCCTCGATTCTCCGCAGGCCGTCGCCGCGGGAGGCCCCCATTCCGCGATAGTCGAAGGTGAGGACGTGCACGCCGTGCTCCGCCAGGTGGCGCGCCAGCGGCTCGTAGAAATCCTGCCGCACGCCCATGGCGCCCGCGACGAGGAGCGTGGCCCAGGCGCGGCCCTCGGCGGGGAATCGGGTGACCGCGAGTTCGTGGCCGTCGGCGGCCCTCGCCGCGTCGCGAAGCTCCATCGCCTCAGGCCTTGCGGCGCGGGGAGACCCACATCGTGATGACGGCGCGGCATACGACTTCGCCAGCGCGGTCCCGCACCTCCACGGTCACCGGGATGTCGCGGCCGGGGCCTTCCGCGATTTCCGCGATTTCGGCGCACGCCTCGATGTCGGTTTGCGCCTTCTTCAGGTACTCCACGCGCATGCCCTTGGGCAGCCAGCGCATGCCCGGCGGGATCGTGATCTCCGTCATCGTCCCCGCGGCGAGCTCCGCGAGGTTGCACATCGCGATCGCGTGCACCGTGCCGATGTGGTTCGTCACCGCGCGGCGCTTGCGCATCGAAACGCGCGCGAATCCCGGGCGGAATTCCTCGAACCGGGGACGGATGCTGCCGAAGTAGGGCGCCTTCGCGCAGACGATGCGCGAGAAGATCGCCTTGCCGAAGGGCACGCCTTCCATCCGCCGCCAGAGCGCGAGGGCCGGATTCATCCCGCCACCCGGCAACGGCGGGCTGCGGACGCCCGTGGTCGGCCGCCACCCATCACGCGGGGATGGCGTCCCAGCCCGTGTCGGGCTCGAATCGCTCCCCGTGCTTCGCGCGGAGCTCGGCCATCGTCTTCAGCCACGACTCCTTGCCGCGTTCCCGGATCGCGGAGATCGGCCCGCCGCGATGGGGCGCGAAGCCCGTGCCGAAGATCACGCCCGCGTCGCACAGGTCCGCATCGGTCACGATCTTCTCGCGCAGGCACGCCACCGCCTCGTTCAGCGCCGGGATCACCAGCCGGTCGGCGAGGGGCTTCAGGTCCACGGAGCCGCTCCCGCTCGACTTGCGGGGCTTGCCCTTGACCCACGTGTAGAAGCCCTGGCCCGATTTCTTGCCCAGGCGCTTCGCCTCGATGTTCGCCTGCAGGCGCTTCGGGATCGGCATGCCCGGCTTCGCGAGTTCCTGGCCAACGGCCCAGCAGATGTCCAGGCCCACCATGTCCGCGAGCTCGATGGGGCCCATGGGCATGCCGAAATCCCTCGCGGCCGCATCGATCGTCTCCCCGGGCACGCCCTCGTCCAGCATCAGCATCGCTTCCATGAGGTAAGGCGAGCACGCGGTTCACGAGGAAGCCGGGCGCGCTTTTGCAGGGCAGCGGGAGCTTGTCGATCTGCCGGGCGAAGGCCTGCCCGGCGAGCATCACGGCGGGCGCCGTCTGCGGGCCCTCCACGATCTCCACCAGCATCATCATCGCCACGGGGTTGAAGAAGTGCAGGCCGACGAGGCGATCCGGCGCCTTGAGGACCCCGGAGAGTTCCTGGAGCGGGATGCTCGAGGTGTTCGAGGCGAGGATGGCCCCGGGCTTCATCCTCGGCTCGATGCCCGCGAAGAGCTTGCGCTTGATCTCCGCGTTCTCGACGATGGCCTCGATGATCAGGTCCGCCTTGGCCACGCCGTCTCCCTTCACGTCGGGAATGAGGCGGTCGAAGGCCGCCTGGACGGTGCGGCTGCTTCAGGCGCTTCTTGTAGAGCGCGTGGGCGCGCTGGATGGCGGGCGAGATGCGCTCGGGCGCCAGGTCCTGCAGCGTGACGGTGATGCCCTTCAACGCGCACCACGCGGCGATGTCGCCGCCCATCGCGCCGGCGCCGATCACGTGCAGGTGCCGCACCGGCTCGACGCTTCCGCCCTCCTGCGGCTGCGCATCCGCGCCGGGCTTGCCCAGGGCCTTCATCCGGTCCTGGAGCTTGAACAGGCGAATCAGGTTTCGCGTCGTCGGGTGCGCGAAAAGGCTCGCCATCGACCCCGGATGGTCGACGGGGACGTTGCGCACGTCCCCGCCGAAGTCCTTCCACAGGTCGATGATCGCGTAGGGGGCCGGGTAATGGTCCGCGCGCGCCTTCTCGGCCACCTGCTTCCTCGACATGGACGCGACGAGGGAGCGCACCACCGGCCAGCCGGTTGCAGCCGCAGACAGCGGCGGCTTGTGGGGAGGCGGCGGCTTCGCGAAGAACATCCGCACGGCATTGGCGAAATGGCGCTTCTGCGTGACCGCGTCCACCAGCCCCATCTTCTTCGCGCGGCGGCCATCGACGCCGCGACCGGTCAGCATGAGGTCGAGGGCATTGGCGGCGCCGACGAGCGGCGGCAGGCGCTTCGCACCTCCCCAGCCCGGCACGATTCCGATCAGCACTTCCGGCAGGGCCATGCGCGTCTTCGGGCCGTCGTCCGCGATGCGATAGCGGCAGGCAAGCGAGAGCTCCGTGCCGCCTCCCATGCAGAAGCCGTGGATCATGGCGAGCGTCGGAAAGGGAAGTGCTGCGATCTTGTCGAAGACCTCGTTGCCGAGTGCGGTGAAGGCCATGGCCTCGTCCGCGCTCGAGATCTTCGTGAACTCGTCGATGTCCGCCCCGGCCGCGAATCCGTTTTCCTTGGCGGAGAGGATGGCGAGGCCCTTCGGCGGCATGGCCGCGAGGTGATCGGCTATCCGGCCGAGTTCCTGGAGCACCTCCGTCGAAAAGGTGTTGGTCGCGCTGCCCGCGCGGTCGAACCGCAGCCACGCGAGGCTTTGCGCGTCCGTTTCGAGATCCCAGTGCTTCAGGTCCATGTCTTTCCTTGTCTCTTCAGGGCCGCTCGAGAAGCATGGCGCCGCCCTGCCCCCCGCCGATGCAGAGCGAGGCCACGGCGCGCCTTCCGCCCGTGCGCTCGAGCACCTTGAGCGCGTGCAGCACCACGCGCGCTCCGGAGGCGCCGATGGGATGGCCCAGCGCGATGGCGCCGCCGTCGATGTTCAGCTTCCCCCGGTCGAGCCGGCCGAAGGCGCGGTCTAGGCCGAAGTGCTCCTTGCAGTACGCGTCGCTCTCCCACGCGGCGAGGCAGCCGAGCACCTGCGCGGCGAACGCCTCGTTCACCTCCACGCAGTCGATGTCGTCCCAGCCGAGGCGGTTTCGCTTGAGCATCGGCGTGATCGCGTGGACCGGCCCCAGGCCCATTTCCGCAGGGTCGAGCGCGCCCCAGTTTGCGTCGACCACGCGCCCGAGGCTGGTCAGGCCGTATTCGTCCACGACTTCCTCGGCCGCCAGCACGAGCATCGCCGCGCCGTCGGTGATCTGCGAGCTGTTGCCCGGCGTCACGTTGCCGTAGGTCCGGTCGAAGACGGGCTTCAGCTTCGCGAGCTTCTCGACCGCGGCCCGTAGATCGCCTCGATCTCCGTGAGGTGCCCGTTGTCCTGGGCGAAGGCGAGGCGGCGGTGCGATTCCACCGCGAACTCGTCCATCATCTCGCGCGTGATGCCGAAGCGCTGCGCGACGATCTCGGCGGTCGAGCCCATGGAGAGCTTCACCACCGGGTCCGTCAGGCCGCGCAGGATGGCGATGACCGGCGCGAGGTAGGCGAGGCGGAACTTCGCGGCGGTCGCGGCCCGCTGCCCGAGGGACTTCGCCGCGTACCAGTCCGCGAGCCAGTTCACCATCGCCGGCCCGAAGAGCAGCGGCGCGTGGCTCATGGCGTCCGTGCCGCCGGCGAGCACCAGGCTCGAGCGCCCCGCCTGGATGTTCAGGTACGCCGTGTCGATCGCCTGCATGCCCGAGGCGCAGTTGCGCATGACGGTCCATGCCGGGACCTTCTCCCCGCAGCCCAGGCGCAGCGACACCACGCGGCCGATGTTGGCCTCGTCGGCCGACGGCATGGCCGCGCCCAGGATGACTTCGTCGAAGGCGGTCGCGTCGAAGGGCTGCCGGGCGATGAGCGGGCGCCCGGCGGCGACCGCGAGATCCGACCCGGTGAAGGGTCCGAGCCCCTTCTTCGCCTTGAGGAACGGCGTGCGCGCGCCGTCGACTACATGGACGCGGCGGCTTTGAGCGGCCATGGGGCCTTCTCCTGGGCGGGTTGTCGGGACAGGTCGGTCGGGAAATCGTCGACCATGATCACTTCGCGCCGCAGCCGGTCCGTGCGCACGAGGTGCTCGAATTCGGCGAGTGTCACGATGCCGCTCTTGACCGCGGCGTCGCGCCGCTCCGCCATCGTGCGCTGCGAAAGCTTGCCGGCCTTGTGCGCGGCACGGATCTTCGCCTCGATGGGCTCGGCCTGGATGGCGGCCTCCATCGCGAACTCGAGCCGGCCGACGAGGTCGCTTTCCTTGCGCGGCAGGTAGATGCCCGCGGTGAGGCGGTCGCGCACCGGGCCCGGCTCGATGAGGAGCTTCGCCACGCGCGAGGCCCACTTGTCGTGCGGCGCGGTGAGGGTGAGCCCCTTCGGGAAGGCGAGCTGGCGCAGCACCCAGGCCACCGGCCGGCTCGGGAAGTTCGCGAGCACGCCGTCCAGCGCCACCTGCATCTTGAACGAGCTGTCGTACATGGCCCAGGTGAGGAGCGGCAGATCCTCCTTCGGGCAACCGTCGTCGTGGAAGCGCTTGACGGTGGCCGACATCATGTAGAGGTGGGAGAGGATGTCGCCCAGGCGCGCGGAGAGCATTTCCTTGCGCTTGAGGCTGCCGCCGATCACGAACATGGACATGTCCGCGAGGAGGGCGAAGGCCGACGAAAAGCGCGTGAGGATCTGCAGGTAACGGCGCGTCTGACGCGAACCCGGCACCGAGATGCCCTTGCCGCCGGTGAGGCCGAGCCACAGCGCGCGCGCCGCGTTCGACACCGTGAAGCTCACGTGCCCCCAGAAGGCGAGGTCGAAGGCCGGCAGGTCGTTGCCTCCCGCCGCGCGCATCTCCTTCAGCACCCAGGGATGGCAGCGTATGGCGCCCTGCCCGAAGATGATGAGCGAACGCGTGAGGATGTTGGCCCCCTCCACGGTGATGGCGATGGGCAGCGTCTGGTAGGCGCGCCCGAGGTAGTTGTTGGGGCCCATGCAGATCCCCTTGCCGCCGTGGACGTCCATGGCGTCGTTGAGGACCGAGCGCATGCGCTCGGTCATGTGGTACTTGCACATCGCCGAGATGACGCTCGGCTTCTCGCCCATGTCGAGCGCGGCCATGGTCATGCGGCGCATGCCGTCCATGAGGTAGGTCGTGCCGCCGATGCGCGCGAGCGGCTCCTCGATGCCCTCGAAGCGCCCGATGGGAGTCTTGAACTGCGTGCGGATGCGCGCGTAGGCGCCGGTCACCCGCGTCCCGATCTTTCCCGCGGCCATCGACATGGACGGCAGCGATATCGACCGGCCCGCGGCGAGGCATTCCATCAGCATGCGCCAGCCGGTTCCCACCTCCGCCTTGCCGCCGATCACCCAGTCCATCGGGATGAAAACGTCCTTGCCCGTCGTGGGCCCGTTCATGAACGCGCAGCCCAGCGGATCGTGGCGCCGGCCGACGTTCACGCCCGCGTGCGCGGTCGGCACGAGCGCGAGCGTGATGCCGATTTCCTCCTCGCCGCCCAGGTGCTTGTCGGGATCGTAGAGCTTGAAGGCGAGGCCCAGGAGCGTGGCCACCGGGGCGAGCGTGATGTAGCGCTTTTCCCAGGTGAGGCGGATGCCCAGGACCTCCTTGCCCTCGTGCGTGCCCTTGCAGACGATGCCGAAGTCCGGAATGGAGGCCGCATCGGATCCCGCATCGGGGTTGGTGAGCGCGAAGCAGGGGATCTCCTGTCCCTTCGCGAGGCGCGGCAGGTAGTGGTTCTTCTGCTCCTCGGTGCCGTAGTGCATCAGGAGCTCGGCCGGGCCCAGCGAGTTGGGCACCATGACGGTCACCGCGGCCGCGCCGCTGCGGGTCGAGATCTTGGTCACGATCTCGGAGTGCGCGAAGGCCGAGAACCCCAGCCCCCCGAAGGACTTCGGGATGATGATCCCGAGGAAGCCCTTGTCGCGGATGAATTTCCAGGCCTCCGGCGAGAGGTCCATGCGCTCGTTGTTGATCTCCCATTCGTCGAGCATGCCGCAGAGCTCTTCCACCGGCCCGTCCACGAAGGCCTGTTCCTCGGCGGTCAGCTTTGCCGCCGGGTAGGCGAGCATCTTCGACCAGTCGGGTTTTCCGGAGAAGAGATCGGCATCCCACCAGACGCTGCCCGCGTCCAGCGCCTCCTGCTCCGTCTGCGACATCTGCGGGAGCACGCGCTTGAAGAGGCCGAAGAGCGGGCCCGTGACGATCGCGCGGCGGATCGGTCTCACCACGGAAAGCGCGGCGAACACGGCGACCGCGACCCAGGACAGCGCCACGACACCGGCCGGCGGGGCGGCGAACACGGTGAGGCTGGCGGCACCGGCTGCGAGCGCGACCGACCACGCCAGGGCATTCGCGCGGTGGTAGGCGAGCGTCCACGCGACGACGATCACGGCGAGGACCGACAGGATGATGGGCAGCATGGTCAATCTCCTTCCCGAAAGTGCCCTCCCGCGATGCGGTCGGGCGTTGCTTCAGTTCGCCTCGCGCGGGCCTTGCCTAGTCCCCGGAGGCCAGCTCCAGCTTCTTCGTGTCCCCGAGCGGCGCCTTGAGGCCTGCCGCGAGAAAGGGCGCGAGCCGCTCGAGCAGCATTTCGTCGTTGTCCCTGTCGTGCGGGATCACCTGCGCCATGAGCTTCAGCGCGTCGGTGCCCGCGAGCGTGTAGGAGAGCGCGCCCATGACGAAGTGCAGCCTCCACGTGAGCTCCTGCTTCGTGAGGTGCGGGAGCGCCTTCTGGAACGCGTCCTTGAACCGGCTGATCATCTCGGCGTACTGCGCCGAGAGGAAGTTGCGGATGAACGGCGCCGGATCGGCATAGGCGCGCCCCAGCACGCGCAGGAAATCCTTGCCCCCGCGCCGCTCGTCCCTCGAGAGCCGGAGTGCGGGAATCAGCATGGCCGAGAGGATCTTCTCGCAGGAAAGCGGCCGCGTGCCCGCCTGGCGCTCGTAGCGCTCGAGCAGATCGATGCGCTCCTGGTTCATCGGGTCCAGCCGGCGCGTGAGCACCGCCTGGAAGAGTTCTTCCTTGGTGCCGAAGTGGTAGTTCACCGCCGCGAGGTTCACGCTTGCGGCGGCGGTGAGCTGCCGCAGGCTGGTGGCCTCGAAGCCGTGCTCCATGAACAGGGATTCCGCGGCGTCCAGGATCCGGGACTTGGTGTCCTGGGACAGGGCGTCCATCGCGGGTGTTCGGCGAGCGGGGCGCTGCTCGGGCATCGGATGGCCTCCCCGGGGATCGGAAACGCGTCAAACGCGTGATTCAAACGCTCGTTTGAAACCATCGTATGACGCTTCGCCGGGCCTTGTCAAATGCGTCCGGCACCCCGGCTGGCGGGGGGGGGGGGCCGGGGCGCGGGGGGGCCCGGGCCGGGCGGGGGGGCCGGGGGGCCGCCCGGGGAGGCCCGGGCGGCCGGGGCCGGGCCGCGGCGGGCCCGCCGGGGGGCGCGGGGGGGGGCGGGCCGGGGGGGCGGCGCGGGGGGGGGGGGGGGGGGGGGGGGCCGGGGGGGGGGGGGCGGATGCCGGCGAAGCCGGCCTTTCAGGTACGGGAGAGGGCCTGGTCCAGGTCCCAGAGGATGTCGTCGAGGCTCTCCAGCCCGATGGACAGGCGCACCATGTCGGGCGGCACACCGGCCTTCACCTGGTCGGCTTCCGACAGTTGCCGGTGCGTGGTGGAGGCCGGGTGGATCACGAGCGACTTGGCGTCGCCGATGTTGGCGAGGTGGCTCACGAACTCGAGGCCCTCGATGAACTTCACGCCCGCGGAGAAGCCGCCCTTGATCCCGAAGGACAGGAGCGCGCCCGCGCCCTTCGGCATGTAGCGCCGCGTGAGCGCGTGGTAGCGGTTTTCCTCGAGCCCGGGATAGCTCACCCATGCGACCTTGTCGTGGGCGCGCAGGAACCGCGCAACGCCCAGCGTGTTGGCGCAGTGACGGTCCATGCGCACCGGCAGCGTCTCCAGGCCCTGCAGCAGCATCCACGCATTGAAGGGCGAGATCGTCGGCCCGAAGACGCGCAGGATCTCCATGCGCGCCTTCATGGTGAAGCCGAAGTCGCCGAAGGTCTCGAAGAAGCGCACGCCGTGGTAGCCCGCGCTGGGTTCCGTCATCGACGGGAACTTCCCGTTATCCCAGGGAAACTTCCCGCTCTCCACCACCACCCCGCCCATGGTCGTGCCGTGGCCGCCGATGAACTTGGTGGCCGAATGGACCACGACATCGGCGCCGTGCGCGAGCGGCTGGCACAGGTAGGGCGAGGCCGCGGTGTTGTCGACCACGAAGGGAACGCCCGCCTCGCGCGCGATCGCCCCGACCGCGGCGATGTCGATCATGTTGATGGCGGGGTTGCCGAGCGTCTCGGAGAACACCGCTTTCGTGTTCGGGCGGATCGCGCGACGGAAGTTATCCGGCTCGTCGGGGTCGACGAAGGTGGTCTCGATGCCGAGCTTCGGGAAGTTCACCGCGAACATCGTGTGGGTGCCGCCGTAGAGCTTGGAGGACGACACGATGTGGTCGCCCGCCTGGCAGATGTTCAGGAGCGCCACCATCTCGGCGGCCTGCCCCGAGGCGGTCGCCACCGCCGCGCGCCCGCCCTCGAGGGCCGCCATGCGCTCCTCGAACATCGCGGTCGTCGGGTTCGAAAGCCGCGTGTAGACGTTGCCGAACGTCTGCAGGTTGAAGAGGCTTGCCGCGTGCTCGGCGCTGTCGAAGACGAACGAGGTCGTCTGGTAGAGGGGTGCGGCGCGCGCGCCCGTCTGCGCGTCGGGAATCTGGCCCGCGTGCAGGGCCAGGGTCTCGAAGCCGAAGGCGCGGTCCGCCATCGGCTACTTGGGCGCGTCGAGCGATGCCTTCGTCCTGTCCAGCACCGTCATCGCGGTCGAGACGAAGGTCGATACGTCCGTGAGGTTCGCCGGCACGATCAGCGTGTTGCCCGTCTTGGCGAGGCCGGAGAAGGCCTCCACGTACTTCTCCGCGACCTTCAGGTTGGCGGCGAGCATCCCGCCCTCCGCGCCGATGGCGGCGGCCACCTGGCGCACCGCGTTCGCGGTCGCCTCCGCGACCGTCGTGAGCGCCAGCGCCTCGCCCTGCGCCTGGTTGATGGCCGCCTGCTTGTCGCCCTCGGACTCCAGCACCTTGGCCTGCTTCGCGCCGTCGGCGATGTTGATCTCCTGCTGGCGCTGGCCCTCGCTCTTGGCGATGAGCGCGCGCTTCTCGCGCTCGGCGGTGATCTGCGCCTGCATCGAGCGCAGGATCGCCTCGGGCGGCGTGAGGCTCTTGATCTCGTAGCGCAGCACCTTGATCCCCCAGGTGCGGCCCGCCTCGTCGAGGACGGAGACGACCATGTGGTTGATCTCGCTCCTGCTCTCGAAGGTCTTGTCGAGCTCCATCTTGCCCACTTCGCTGCGCAGCGCCGTCTGCGCGAGCTGCGAGATCGCGAGCACGTAGTCGGACGATCCGTAGGAGGCGAGCTTCGGGTCCGCCACCTGGTAGTAGATGATCCCGTCCACCGCGAGCTGCGTGTTGTCCTTGGTGATGCAGACCTGCTCGGGGATGTCGAGAGGCACTTCCTTCAGCGAATGGCGGTAGGCGATGCGGTCGATGAAGGGCACGATCACGTTCAGCCCCGGCGGCAGGATCTCGTGGTACTTGCCCAGGCGCTCTATCACCCAGGCCTGCTGCTGGGGCACGACGCGGATGCCCTCGACGACGAGCACCACGATCATCGCGATGAGGAAGGTGGCGACCGTGATGCCGACGCTCCCCGAGAGGAACGCGGCGGCGATCGAGACGATGGCGGCGATGAGGACTTTGAAGAACATGGCGGTCTCCCTGGGTTCTTGTTCGATTCAGTTCGAGGGCTTCGCGGCGGACACGAGCAGCGTGCTCCCGTCCTGGCCGTTGATGAAGAGCGTGGCGCCCGGGTCGGGGCGCGTTCCGGCGCCGATCCTGGCATCCCAGGTCGTGCCGCGGTACTTCACGCGCGCCAGCCCGGCGTCGGCGTCGGTCCAGGTCTCGAGGACCACGGGCTGGCCCAGGTCGAGGAAATCGTCCTTCGGATTGCTCCGGCGGTGGCTGCGGTGCCAGCGGTTCACGAGCCAGGTTCCCGCGAGAGCCACTGCACACCCGCCGACCGCCTGCGCGAGGTAGGCGCCGCCCGCCCAGGCGACGGCGGCCCCGGCGAATGCGCCCACGCCGATCACCAGCAGGTAGAAGGTGCCCGTCACCAGCTCGGCGATGACGAGAACGAATCCGGCGATGATCCAGAGGAGATGCGGCTCCATGGGAACTCTTCCTTCCGGTCAGGGGAAACTGCGCGCTATTCTACGGGCCCACCCGATCTCGCGGGCAGGCATTCATCGGGACTGGCGATGGGCGGAGATCACGCCGGTGTTCACGCCGGCCCAGCCCAGCCCGCCGAAGAGGCGCCCGTGCTCGATCTTCATGCAGCGGTCCTCGACCACCTCGAGCCCGGCCGCCTCGGCCTGCCGCCTGGCCTCTCCGCTCGTCACGCCAAGCTGCATCCACAGGACCTTCGCGCCGATCGCCGCGGCTTCTTCCGCGAGGGCGGGAATCTCCTCGCTGCGGCGAAAGCAGTCGACGACGCCCACCTTCTCCGGAATGTCGCGAGGGCCTTGTGGCACTTCTCCCCCAGGACGCTGTCGTAGGCGGGATTGACCGGGATGATGCGGTAGCCGTGCTCCTGCAGGTACTTGGCGGCGAAGTAGCTCGGTCGGTACCAGTTGGCCGACAGCCCCACCACCGCGATGGTGCGGTTGTCCCGCAGGATTCGGCGCAGCTTCGGGATGTCGTCCATGGTTCGCGTGGGAAAATAGCCGTTTGCGGAGGATTCTACCTGTCATGCGCCATTCGCTTTTCGCCTTCGTCGCGGCCCTCGGGGCCAGCACCCTCGCGGTGGCGGCCAACCACGTCGCGACCGTCACGCCCGTGGGCGCCGGTCCGTTCACCGTTGCCTGCTCCAACGTCGCCCAGGACGAATCCTTCATCGCCGCCCTCGCCTCGACGCCGGAGGAGATCTGGGAGGGACGGCCCCGCGACGGCCAGGGGCGCTACATTTCGCAGATACTCGCCGCGCCGGACACGGCGGTGCGCTTCGACGTGCCGGTTCCGGACCTTCGCGAAATCTATCCGCGGTTCGCCGGCGATCTCGTTCCCCACGTGGCGATCGTCTGCCATCCCACGCCACAGGCCAATGGCGATCCCGACTACATCCTGCCGGGCACCGGCGACATCGTGCCCCGGATGCAGGCGGCCGGCGCCGCGCCGCGGCTGATTCACCTCACCGAACACGCGGCCGGCTACGGGATTTCCTTCAGCCCTCCGCCGCCTGCAGTTCCCGCGCGGCTGCCGCTCATCGTCTTTTCCCACGGCCTGGGCGGCAGCCCGATCAGCCCCGGCCACCTCGAGGCGATGGTCGACCTCGCATCGCACGGCTACATGGTCGCGGCCGTGTTCCACGGCGATCCGCGGTTCTCGCGCATTCGCGTCGGCGACCTGGGCGATTTCTGACCGTGCTCGCCCACTTCGACGAGTTCGTCGAGATGGAATTGATGCGCCCGGCTTCCCTCAAGGCGCTCGTCGACACGCTGCTCGCGCACCCGGGCTACGCGCCCGGCATCGACCCGGAGCGCATCGGCGGCTTCGGCGCGAGCATGGGCGGGCAGGCCATGGCCAACCTCCTGGGTGCGCGACTGACCGCGAGCCTCGGCCTCGCTTGCCGGGATACGGTCACGGACCCGCGCGTCAAGGTGGCGGTCGGGCTGGTTCCCCTACGCGGGCAATCCTTCCTGCCGTCGTTCTGCGACGACCAGGGCGGCGCCGACCGGGTCGATCGCCCTTTCCTCGCGATCTCCGGCACGGCCGACTTCACCGCGCCGATCAAGATGATGGAACAGGCGATCCACCGGTTCCGGGGCTCGCGCTACCTGGTCGAGCTCGCCGACGTGGAGCACGGGTACGAGGCCGCGATGCGCGGCGACGTGATGACGTGGACCGTCACGTTCCTGAACGCCTACCTCCGCGTCGCCGAGGATCCGGGTGCGATCGCCAGGCTCATCCGCATGGGGAGCGTGTCGGGCGGGCCGCAGGATGCCCTGCGGGTCGATGCCCACGTGCCCTTCCCGCCCGGGCCGGACGAAGCGCTGACCCGGGAGTTCTACCATGCGGCCCTGAACCACTTCTTCATCGCGAGCGGTGCCGACGAGATAGCGTTGATTCTCGCGGGCGGAGCCGGCCCGGGCTGGCAGCTCACGGGGCACGCCTTCCGGTCCTTCACGCGACTGCCTCACTCAATTTCACGACCGCCGCGCCGGTGTGCCGCTTCTACGGAGCCCTGGCGGGCGGTCCGAACTCGCACTTCTTCACCGCGAGCGCCTCGGAATGCGACCTCGTGAAGCGCTCCGGCGGGTGGTATTACGAGGGCACCGGGTTCTACATCGAGCCCGTGTCGGCGGACGGCGCCTGTCCGTCGGGATACCTGCAGGTGCTGCGCGCCTACAACGAGGGATTCGTGCGCAACGACTCGAACCACCGGTTCACGACCAGCGACTCGACCTGGCGGGAAATGCAGCGGCACGGCTGGACGCTCGAAGGGGCGGCCATGTGCGCGCTTCCTGACGTCGGAGGCCGCGCCGGCGCCCGGCTCCTGCGCCCGGTCGCGCAGGGCCCACCACTGCCGGGCCTCGTCTTCCCGCCAAGGCAGGCCGCGCGCCACCTCGGCCAGCACGGCGGCAACCTCCGCGATCGATCCCGGCCGCGCATCGCGATCCTTGGCGAGGCATCGTGACACGAGCGCATCGAGGGCGGCCGGTGCGTCCCCGGCCCCGCTTCGCGCAATCGAAGGCGCCTCGACGTTCAGCACCTGGTAGACGAGGTCGTGGTCGCTTTGCGTCTCGAAGACGCGCCGGCCGGTGAGCACGAAGAACGCCACGGCGCCCAGCGCGTAGATGTCGGCGCGGGCGTCGGCGTCGGCCGGGTTGCGCAGGCGCTCGGGCGCCATGTAGAGCGGGGTTCCCAGCACTCGGGCGAACTGCGTGATGTCGCGCGTGTGCGGGTTCTCCAGCTCCTTCACGAGGCCGAAGTCGAGCACCTTCACGACGTCGTGTTCGCCGCCGTGACGGCAGAGCATGAGGTTGTGGGGCTTCACGTCGCGGTGCACCAGCCCGTGGTCGTGCGCCTCCTTGAGCGAGCCGCAGACCTGCCGGAGCACGTGCACGGCACGGGCCACGGGCAACCGGCCTTCCTTTCCGACCAGGTCCTCGAGAGACAGGCCGTCCAGGTACTCCATGGCGTAGTAGAACGCGCCCTCGCGCGTGCGCCCGTAGTCGTAGATCTCGATGGTGTTGGGGTGCGAGAGACGGCTGCAGAGCTGCACTTCGCGCTCGAAACGCGTCACCGCCTCGTCGCTGGCCAGCGCCTCCTTGAGCACCTTCACGGCCACGGGGCGCTTCAGGTGCGAATGGCGGGCGAGGTAGACGTGGCTGATGCCACCCTCGCCGATCTCGCGCTCGAGCGTATAGGGCCCCACGCGGCGCGCTTCGCGCAGTTTCAGCCGCACGGCCCAGACCGAAGACGACATCGCCGCGGCGAGTGCCACCGCGAAGAAGGCGAGCAGCGTGGTGAACGCGATCTCCACGTACTTGAGGGGCGCGTACGCTTCCGCCTCCTCGATCTCGACGGCGATGACCACCTCCTTCTCGCGAAGCCAGCGCCAGGCGCCTATCACCTCGGCGCCGCGGTAGCTGCGGTACGGCTCCAGGATCGCGCCCTCGAAAGGGCCGCCGGTGGCAGGGGCCTGCAGCGCCGCGGCCGCGAGGGCCGTGAGCGGCCACTCGGCCGGCGGCCTCGCAGGGCGGAATCCGGCCACGATGTCGCCGCCGGGGTCACGGACGGGAATGCGCAGGATCCCGGAGTCCCCTGCCGCCACCAGCCCCGCGACCCGAAGATCCCCGAGGTAGCGGCTCTGCGTGAGCATCATCCCGTGGCTGTCGAAGGCGTAGGCCTCGCGCGAGGACTTCGTAGTGCTCAGAGTGAGGAGCGAGCCGAAGCGCGAATCGGCCAGGCGCCCGAAGCCCAGCGCGGCGATCACCTCCCCGGCCGCGTTGCGGATCGGGGTCTCCACCCACACCAGGGGGCGATCGAAAGGCAGGCCGGCAGATCCGCCCACGCGCTCGCGTTCTTCGAAGGGCCTCACGAACACGGTGCGCCCCTCGAAGACCGGCTTGAGCCGCGTGGCGAAATCGGACTCCGCCACAGAAAGCCCGCAATAGGCGTCGTTCAGCGCCGCGATGATGGCGCCGTTGCGCCCGATGAGGTTGACCGCCACCGCCTCCTCGAGGGCCACGAAGGGTGCGATCTTCGCGAGCAGCTTCTGGCGCGCCGGGGAGCGGCAAACCGAAACGGCATCCATGCCCGACTCGGCCAGGCGCACGAGCGCGGCGGCCTCGCGCTGCACGGGCTCCTCGGCGGCCCAGCGCTCGGCGGCGCGCTTCTTCTCGCCGATCCAGATGGTGAGCGCCTCGGACTCGCTCTCGAGGAGTGCCGCGAGGCCCGCGGCGCGCAGGTCCCGGAGCGAGCCGCGCACCTGGCCGTAGGACCACCAGCCCATGGCCGCGAGCGAGATCGCGACGATGACCATGATCCCGACCAGGTTCCAGAACCGCTCGCGCGCCTCCTCCCCCGGCATGGCGCCGGGAGGGCGCAGGAGCGCCGGCATGTCGTCCGGGATCTTGCGCAGCGCGGGCACGGGCTCGTGGGTGGCCATGGGCCCATCATACGAGAGGCCGACCGGGCAAAGAAAAAGGCCGCGCCCTTTCGGGTGCGGCCTCGGAAGTGCGGGTTCGGCCCCGCTAGAAGTTCCAGGAAACCAGGCCGTAGACGATGTTGGCCTTGTACACCGGGTTGGCCAGGTAGCCCAGGAAGTAGCTGTTGGCTCCGCTGTTGCCCGGGATCACGTACTGGAAGCCGTCGGTCTGCACGTCCTGGCGGTCGAACTTCTCGTAGGCATAGCCCGCCGTGAGCGTGAGCGCCTTGCTGAACTTGTACACGCCCTTCAGGTTGAAGGAGGTGCGCTTCGCGTCGTCGTAGTTGGACATCGCTTCCGGCCCCGCACCGGGGCGGTTGCTGTCGAAGTCGACCGAGCCGTCCGACTTGTAGTACACGACGGAGGCCTTGACCATCAGCTTCTCCGTGGCCGGCAGGTCGAGGGCCACGCCGAACGCCCAGTTCTTGTCCCGGACGGTGCCTTCCCAGTTGTAGTTGGACGTGGTCGCCACGCTCGCCGGGTCGTAGGCACCCGCCGTGGAGGACGAGCCCACGACTCTGTGGCGCGAGTCGTACTTCACGTTCTCGACGTCGCCGAAAACGGTCCAGCGGGCCGTCTCGATTGCCGTAGGACACGCTCGCGTAGAGTTCGCGACGATCGTCGCCCAGGCGACCGAGAACCGTCTTCGTGTAGTCGATCTTCTTGGACGTGGCCTCGAGGGAGACGTCGAGGAATTCCGCGGGCGTGAAGTCGATCGAGGCCTTCCAGGACTTCTGGTCGGAGTCCGACGCGTCGAAGGAGCGCAGGAACCGGTTCCAGTACAGCACGTCGTTGGCGTCCACGCCGTCGTTGCCGTGCAGGAAATTGGCCGTGCGCTTGAGATCCGTGTACTTCAGGCGCGCCGAGACGCTGTCGAACATGCTCGTCTTCCACTCGACGAACCACTTCTTGTCCTCGGTCCGGTCGAAGTCCGCGCGGTGGCGCTCGAGATCGAGTTCGTCGTAGCCCACGCCCAGGCGGTTCTGCCGGTTCAGGCGATAGAACGCGTCGAAGCCCCAGCTCTTCTTGTCGATCGACATCGGCTCGTTCTCGTAGGGCGTGCCCGACGAGGCCGTGCCGACGAAAGTGACGTGCGTGGACTTGTCGTCGCGCTTCCAGCGGTTCACGAAGAGGCGCGTGTCGAGGTTGCGCATCGGAGCCGAGGCGAGCGCCAGCGTGAAGGCTCGTGCTCGACCTTGCCGTCGTAGGTCGGCGTGTTCGGCAGCGTCGTGAGGGCCGCACCGGCCGCGCCCAGCACCGTGGTGCCCAGGTTGGTGTTGCTCTTCAGCTCGTCGTCGGTGAAGCGCAGCGCGAGCGTCGAGTTGAACGGCAGCTTGCGGATCGTCGCGTTGGCGGCCAGGCGCGAGTACTTGTTGTCGGCCTCCAGGTAGGTGCGGTCCTGGCCCAGGTAGAAGCCGTTGTTCCAGTCGACGAACTTGTTGTCGTTCTCGAACTTGCTGGTCATCCACGACACCGCGAACTGCATCGTCTTCGAGCTGTAGCCGCCCTCGACGGTGGCGTTGCGCGTCGTGTACTCCGTCGGGAACGCGATGTCGATCTGGCCGTTGCCCGGGCTCATGCCCTGGGAGGAGGCGCCGACCTTGTTGCCGCTCTGCGACCTGGTTGCCGTCGACGCGGAAGTACCACGGAGAGGCGCCCTGGAACTCGAAGAACCCGCCGTCGTCGCGGCGCTTGTAGCCGATGTCGATGGTGTTCCACAGCGCCGGGTTGAGCGACGGCAGCGTCGCCATGATGCTGGCGCTGCCGGCGTTGGCGTAGGGCGTGCGTCCGCCGAACAGGAAGTTGTGCTTCAGCTGGTCGGTGTACAGGCGGTACTTGAAGACGTCGTACATGCCGCCGCGCAGATTCACGAAGTGATCGTCGCGGCCGATGTTCTCGCCGAAGAGATCCATCCAGTAGCGGCTGCCGCGCCCGGAGATGTCGAAGCCGAGGAGGCCGCCGTTGGAGAGGTCGCGGAACTCGTTCAGCTTGGAGGCGTCGGGGGCGTCCTTGTCGCCGACGTTGATGGCGCCGACGCTGACCGACCCATTGAGCGAGAAGTCGGACTGGGCGAAGACCGGTGCCGCGATGAACAGGTTCGCGATCAGGACTGCAATGAGCTTCTGTTTCATGATCGTCATCCCCTTAGCGGATCAGGTAGCGGCCGCGGTTCGACGGAGCGTTCGAGCCGTGGACGGAGTTGTGGCAGTTCAGGCACGAGCGATACACGAGGCGGTTGCTCGCGCTCGTCTGCGACGTCCCGTCCGCCCGGATCCAACCCGCGTTCTGGTCGTAGTAGGAGGTCGGGTGACGGCCCTGGATATGGCAGTCCTGGCACACGTTGGGGACCTTTTCGGCAAGCAGCTTGCCGTGGGAGGAGCCGTGCGGCGTGTGGCAGGTGAGACAGTTTTCCTCGACCGGCGGGTGGCCGAACACATAGGGCCCGCGCTTGTCGGCGTGGCAGGAGAAGCACTGCTGGTTCACGCTCTCGTGCTTCACCATCGCCTGGCTCAACGCCCCGTGGGGGTTGTGGCAGTCGGAGCACTTCACCTTGCCTTCCTGGATCGGATGGTGCGAGGTCTTCATCGTGGCGCTGCGCACCTGCTTGTGGCACGTACCGCAGATCTCCGCCTCGATCGGCCGGTTGGTGGTCGTGAAGATCGCCGGCGTCGGGCCCTTGTTCTTGCCGTGAATGCTGTGGCAGTTCGAGCAGGCCACGTCGTTCTTGGCGTGCTTGCCGGATTCCCAGAAGGCCAGCTGGCGGTTGCCCGCGTGGCAGGAGAGGCAAACCTCGGACTTCTGCTCAGGCGTCGTGGCCTTGACCATCTTGTTGTTGGGAAGGGCCTTCTTGCCGCGGGCCGCGACGTGCTCCGTCGCATCTCCGTGGCAGGACTGGCACATTTTCCCGGCGGCGTCGTTCTTGTTGCCGTGCGCGGTCGCCTTGATGGAGTCGTGGGACTCCTCGTGGCATTTGTTGCAAACGGGCTCGGCGCCCTGTGCACTGGCCGGAGCGGCCCACAGGAACGCGAGCGACAGTGCGCAAGCCGTGACCAGCTTTGCCGCGAGACGATGATGCATGTTGCCTCCCAATGCGCCCGTATACGGGACGCTTCCGTTGACCTGGACCGGCTCCCCGGCGCCTGCCGGGGGGAAGCAGCTTGCCCTCGAGACTCTAGGGGCGCCCTGCTCACCGGTTGCCGATGCTGCTTTTTCTTCCCTTCTAACCGAAACCTGTGGGTTGCATCGCCTGACGCGCGCACCCCGCCCCGCTTTGGGGGTTACGGCGCAGAATACCCCCCCTCCTCGGTGTCTCTTTGATGCCGATCAACGGAAAAGAGGGGTTCGATCAACCGGCGTGCGGGAAGGCCGGCTGGGAAGGGAAGTGGTGGGCCCGGCTGGATTCGAACCAGCGACCAAGGGATTATGAGTCCCCTGCTCTAACCGACTGAGCTACAGGCCCGGAAAGAAAATGCCCGCTGCGAAGCGGGCATTGTAATGGTCGCCGGAAGCCGCCGGTTGTAACGCCGACGGTTACAGGCGCCGCTCAGCCCTCTCCTTCCAGGAAGCTGCGGAGCTTCTCGGACCGGGAGGGATGCCGGAGCTTGCGCAGCGCCTTCGCCTCGATCTGGCGGATGCGCTCCCGCGTCACGTCGAACTGCTTGCCGACCTCTTCCAGCGTGTGGTCGGTGTTCATCTCGATGCCGAAGCGCATGCGCAGCACCTTGGCCTCACGCGGGGTGAGGGAATCCAGCACCTCCTTGGTGGCGTCGCGCAGGCTCGCGAAGAGCGCGGAATCGGAGGGGGCGAGGCCGGCCTGGTCCTCGATGAAGTCGCCGAGGTGGGAGTCGTCGTCGTCTCCGATCGGCGTCTCCATGGAGATGGGTTCCTTGGAGATCTTGAGTATCTTCCGGATCTTCTCCTCGGGCATCTCCATCTTCACCGCGAGCGTGGCGGGATCGGGCTCCGCGCCCGTCTCCTGCAGGATCTGGCGCGAGATGCGGTTCATCTTGTTGATCGTCTCGATCATGTGCACCGGGATGCGGATGGTGCGCGCCTGGTCGGCGATCGAGCGGGTGATGGCCTGGCGGATCCACCAGGTGGCGTAGGTCGAGAACTTGTAGCCGCGGCGGTATTCGAACTTGTCCACCGCCTTCATGAGGCCGATGTTGCCCTCCTGGATGAGATCCAGGAACTGCAGGCCCCGGTTCGTGTACTTCTTCGCGATCGAGATCACGAGGCGCAGGTTCGCCTCGATCATCTCGCGCTTGGCGCGCCGGGCCTTGGCCTCGCCCGTGGACATCTGGCGGGCGATTTCCTTCAGGTCCTTGATCGGGATGCCCACTTCCTTCTGCAGGCCGATGAGGGACTCCTGCTGCTCCATGATCGCAGGCTTGAACCGGTCGAGCGCCTTGGCGAAGGCCTTGCCGGAGGCGATTTCCTCGGCCACCCACTTGAGGTTGGTCTCGTTGCCGGGGAACACCTTGATGAAGTGCGCCCGCGGCATGGCGGCGTTCCTCGTGCACAGCTCCATGATCTCGCGCTCGTTGCCGCGCACGCGCTCGACCAGCTGGCGCAGCCCCCCGCACAGGTGCTCGACCTGCTTCGCGGTGAACCGGATCATGAGGAGCTCGCCGGAGATCGATTCCTGGAGATCCTTGTAGGCGCGCGAACGGTAGCCCTTCTCGGAGAGGATCTTGCGCATCTTCTTGTACAGGCGCCGGATCTTGTTGAAGTGCACGAGGGAATCGTTCTTCAGCTGTTCGAGGTCGGCGCTTGCCATGTCGGCGTCCTCGTCGCCCTCGTCGTCCTCGATCTCCTCGAGTTCCTCCTCCTCGCTCATCTCCTCGCCGACGATGTCCTCGCCGTCGGCGTCGACCAGCCCGTCGACCAGCTCGTCGATGCGCATCTCGTCCTTCTCGACGAGATCCGCGAGGCGAAGGATCTCCTCGATGGTCGTCGGGCAGGACGAGATCGCATGGATCATGTGCTTGAGGCCGTCCTCGATGCGCTTGGCGATCTCGATCTCGCCTTCCCGCGTGAGGAGTTCCACGGAGCCCATCTCGCGCATGTACATGCGCACCGGGTCCGTGGTGCGGCCGAATTCGGAATCGACGGTGAGGGACAGGGCCTCCTCGGCCTCCTCGACCACGTCCTCGTCGGCCATCTGGTTGGACGACGCCTCGGTAAGCAGAAGCGTCTCGGCGTCCGGCGCCTGGTCGTACACCGCGATGCCCATGTCCGCGAGCATGGTGACCACGCCCTCGATCGCCTCGGCATCGGTCATCTCGTCGGGGAGATGGTCGTTGATCTCGGCGTAGGTGAGGTAGCCGCGCTCCTTGCCCAGGACGATCAGGTTCTTCAGGCGCTTCTTCTGCGCCTCGACCTCCGCGAGCTTCACCTCGGCCTTGTGCGGGTCCTTGCTGGAGTTCTTGTCTTTGCTGGAGGATTTCACGAGCGGCTCCGGAAGAAGGCAAAGCGGGTGGGAAAAACCGCTTATTTTATCATTGTTTAGGCGGCTTTTCGAGCGGGGAGTTCACTCCCTTGGCGGCTGCCTGGCGGGCGGTGAGTGCGGCCAGTTCGGCCTGCTCGGCGGGGGTCAGGGGCCCGTCCTGGGCGCGGACCTCGAGTTCGGCCTTGCGCCTCTCCGAGTGCATGAGACCGAGCCGGTCCTGGAGCCCGGCGAGTTCCGCGGCCAGGTCCAGTTCCGCCTCCGGGACCTCGTCCAGGACGCTGCCGCCGCCAATGGCTGCGTCGAGCAAGGCTGCGTGCTCCGTGCCTTCGAAGTGGGCAATCACCTGCCCCAGCGTGAGGCCTTGCTCGGCCTCCCGGACGAAAGCGAGGACCGCATGCAGCGCCCGCCCATCCCCGGATCCCTCGGGGACCAGTTCAGGATCGACTGAACGGGCGAGGTCGGGCTTGCGGAGCACGCGCTGCAGGATCTGCGTCTCGACCGACAGGGCCTGGCGAATTCCCCGGGGAGCGGGGCCGGGACGGGGTCGCGCCGGCCCCCGGACCGGACCAAGGCCCGGGATCTGCTCGGCATCCAGCCCCGACATTTCCGCGAGCCGCTTGCGGATCATGGCGCCCAGGGCAGGCGCCTCGATCTGGGTCACGAGGGGCCGCGCGACCGCGAGGAACCGCGCACGGCCCTCTTCGGAGCGCATGTCCACCTTCGAGGCGATTTCCGACACCAGGTACTGCGAGAGGGGCACGGCCCGCTCGAGCGCCGCCACGAATGCCGAGCTTCCCTCGCGGCGCACGAACGTGTCGGGATCGTCTTCCGCCGGCAGGAAGAGGAAGGCCACGCTTTTCCCGTCCGCCAGCACCGGAAGCGACACCTCGAGGGCTTTCCAGGCGGCCTTTCGCCCTGCGCTGTCGCCGTCGAAGCAGAAGGCCACGTTGTCGACCAGCCGCAGGAGCTTGGCCACGTGCATCGGTGTCGTCGCGGTGCCGAGAGTAGCCACGGCATTTTCGACGCCGTGCTGCGCGAGCGCCACGACGTCCATGTAGCCCTCGACCACTACCGCGAGATTCGCGTCGCGGATCGCGCGCCGTGCCTGCCACAGGCCGTAGAGTTCCCGGCCCTTCTCGAACAGCTGCGTCTCGGGAGAATTCAGGTACTTGGGCTCGCCATCGCCCGTGATGCGCCCGCCGAAACCGATCACGTTGCCGCGCGAGTCGAGGATGGGAAACATGACCCTCCCCCGGAACCGGTCGTAGCGCCGCGACTTGCGCACCGGTTCGCCATCCGATGCGTCGCCCGGCTCGGAATCGATGACGAGGCCCGTCTCCTTCACTTCCTCGGATTCGTAGTCGGCAAAGACGCCCTTGAGCGACTGCCAGGCTTCGGGCGCGAATCCCAGCCCGTAGCGGGCGGCGATCTCGCCGGACAGCCCGCGTCGCTTGAGATAATCGATCGCCTCCGGAGATTTCTTGAGCTCGCCCCGGTAGTAGTTGAGCGCTTCCATCATGCGATCGACGAGCCCGCGGACCTGCGCGGGCGCCGTACGGCCGGTCGCGGCTCCGCGGACCTCCGGAACCTCCATGCCGACCTGCTGCGCGAGTTCGCGGATCGCATCGGGGTAGGTGAACCCCGAATACTCCATCACGAAACCGATCGCGTTGCCGTGCGCGCCGCATCCGAAGCAATGGTAGAACTGCTTCGAGGGGCTCACGTTGAACGAGGGCGTCTTCTCGTTGTGGAACGGGCAGCACGCCTTGAAGTTGGTCCCCGCCTTCTTGAGCTTCACGTGCCGGTCGATCACGTCGACGATGTCGACGCGCCCGAGGAGCGCCTGGATGAAATCCTGCGGGATCATGCGGGTGGTCTCTCCCGGTCCCCGTGTGCACTGTCCTCCCGCGGGCGGGCGGGAGCGCCGCGGTCAGCCCGCGAGTTTCGCCTTCACCAGCGCCGAGACGCGGCCCATGTCCGCGCGGCCGGCCACTTTCGGCTTCACAATCGCCATCACCTTGCCCATGTCGGTGGGCGACGCTTCCCGTCGCGGCCAGCGCCTCGACGACGATCGCGTCGATCCCGGACTCGGAGAGTTGCTCGGGTAGATAGGCCTGCAGGACGGCCATCTCGCGCTTTTCCACGTCCGCCAGGTCCTGGCGCTGCGCCTTCTCGTACTGGGCCACGGAATCCCGGCGCTGCTTGAGCATCTTCTCGATGACCGCTACCACGGCGGCATCGTCGAGCGTGATCCGCTCGTCGACCTCCCGCTGCTTCATCGCCGAGGTGAGCAGGCGCAGGGTGCCGAGGCGCTCCGCATCGCGCGCCTTCATGGCCGCCTTCACGTCCTCGTTCACCCGATCGCGAAGTTGCATGCTTGCCTTTGCCGGAAATGACCGCGGCGAGCGGGGCGCTCGGGCCCGGCTCGCCGCGAAGTGCCTGCCGGTGCGCTCAGTAGAGCTTCGGCGGAAGCATCTGCGAGCGCATGCGCTTGTAGCGGCGCTTCACGGCAGCCGCATGCTTGCGTTTGCGCTCGGCGGTGGGCTTCTCGTAGAACTCGCGCGCGCGCAGTTCCGTGAGAAGGCCGGTCTTCTCGACCGCGCGCTTGAAGCGGCGGAGAGCGACGTCGAACGGCTCGTTTTCCTTGACTCGGATGGTCGGCATATCGGTTCCGAAAGAGATGGGGCAGCGCTGAAAACCCTGCATAATATCAAAGTTCTGCATCCCTGAACAGGCGCGCTTCGCGCCCTCCCCGCGTGCTCACCCTCGGCATCGAGACCTCCTGCGACGAAACCGGCGTCGCCCTCTACGACAGCGGGCGCGGTGTGGTGGGCGACGCCCTGCACTCGCAGGTCGACCTGCATGCCCTCTACGGCGGCGTCGTGCCGGAGCTCGCATCCCGCGACCATATCCGCCGCGTCGTCCCGCTCGTCCGGGAGGCTCTCGTCCAGGCCGGTCGTACGCTGGACGACATCGATCTCATCGCCTACACGGAAGGCCCGGGCCTCGCGGGCGCGCTCCTCGTGGGCGCTTCGGTGGCCGCGGGGCTGGGCATCGCGCTCGACCGGCCCGTGGTCGGAGTCCATCACCTCGAGGGCCACCTCCTTTCGCCGCTTCTCGCCGACCCGCGGCCCGCTTTTCCGTTCGTCGCCCTGCTGGTATCCGGAGGGCACACGCAACTCATGGCCGTGGAGGGCGTGGGCCGCTACGCGCTCCTGGGCGAAACCGTCGACGACGCCGCGGGAGAAGCCTTCGACAAGACGGCGAGCCTCCTCGGGCTCTCGTACCCCGGCGGCCCGGCCCTGGCCGAACTCGCGCGCGAGGGCGATGCCAGGCGATTCGCGTTCCCGAGGCCGATGCTGGCAGGCGAAGGCCTCGACTTCAGCTTCAGCGGCCTGAAGACCTCCGCCCTGCACTGCATCCGCAAGCATGCACCGGACGACCGCTTGCGGGCCGATGTGGCGGCCTCCTTCCAGGCGGCGGTGATCGACGTGCTGGCCGCCAAGTGCCTTCGGGCGCTGGAAGCAACCGGCATGGACCGCCTCGTGGTCGCGGGAGGCGTGGGCGCCAACGTGGCGCTTCGCGATCGGCTCGTCCGGGAGACCGCCCGAACCGGGGCGACGGTCTACTTTCCTCCGGCGCGGCTGTGCACGGACAACGGCGCGATGATCGCCTTTGCGGCCGCGCTCCGGCACCAGGAGGCTCCTGCGGGCCAGGAGAGCTTCACCGTCCGTCCCCGCTGGGATCTCTCGACGCTCGACGCGCGCTAGTCCGTGCCGCCGCGATAGGCGCGCTCGGCGAGCGCCAGCTCCTCCTCGGCGCTGGCGAGCTCCTCGTCGAGCTTCTTCTGGCGCTCGTAGAAAGCATCGTGCGGCACGCGGCTCGGGCAGTTGAGCGAGGCATCCCCGTTCGGGAACCTGGACACGAAGCAATTCGGGTTCGGCGGCTGCTGTCCCGCCTTGAGCGGCGGGCCATGGCGCTGGATGGTCTGCAGTTCCTCCGGCAACGGTTCGCCGCCTTCGGCCCTCGCCTTTTGCGCAGCTTCGACGCGAGCTTGCGCCGCGCGCAGCCGTTTCTCGAGTTCGGCCCGCGTCCGGCGGCGGTTCTCCGCCCATTCGGAAGGCGCGTTTGCCGGCCTCGACGGTGCTTCCGTCTTCGCCGAGGGGACGACATTGGCGGCCGGATCCGGCTCCAGGCGCACCACCGTTCCGTCGAAGTCCTTCGGCGCACGGTCGGAGTAGGTGACCCGTCCCTGGCGATCGGTCAGCTTGTAGAGAACCTGCGCCGCCGCGGGAACGGCCACGGCGGCCGCCAGCGCGAGTACGAGTGCGCGCGCCAGGCCGGAATCAATCAATGGCTGCCATCCGCGCGGTCTTGCGCGCCGCCTCGAACTTCTCCTCGGCGATCTTCAGGGCCTCGTCGAGCGTCTTGATGCGGGCGTGGTAGGCCTCCGTGGGCTCGGGGCGCGCGCCGCCGCCCTTCTTGCCGAGCCACCGTGTCTACTCGGGAGTGGGGTCCTTGCCTTCCTCGCGCGCCTTCCTGGCCGCCTCGAGGACTTCTCGCGCACGCGCAAGCTCCGCGTCCGCCTTCACGCGCTTGAGCTCCGGGGCCGTGAGCGGCAGCAGCACCGGCGGCGATGTCTCGCCGAGGTTCACGAGCCGCGCCCGGTTGGCGGTGAGGTCGACCTCGATCCGAGTGACCTTGCCGTCGAAATCCTTGGACGGCGCCTTGTCGACGTAGGTGACCTTGCCCTTCTTGTCGACCAGTTTCCAGACGACCTGCTTGTCCGCCTCCGCCAGTGCGTGGGGAGCGGCGAGGAAAGCGGTGGCGAGGATCGCCAGCACGCGCACGGGGCGTTTCATCGGGCTTCTCCTAGGCGGCCGCCGAGCACGGCGTGCCGCAAACGGTGCAATTCGGGTCTCGGGAAAGTCGCACTTCGTGCCAGCGCATCGCCAGCGCGTCGAACAGCAGCAGCCTGCCGGAGAGCGTCTCCCCGATTTCCGCAAGAAGCTTGATCGCCTCCATGGCCTGCATGGTGCCGATCACGCCGACCAGGGGCGCGAACACGCCCATCGTCGCGCAGCGCTCCTCCTCGCCGGGCGCGTCCGCGGGGAAAAGGCAGTGGTAGCAGGCGGAGCCCGGCTTGCGGTGATCGAAGACCGCGACCTGTCCGTCGAACCGTATCCCCGCGCCGGAAACCAGCGCGACACCCGCGCGAACGCAGGCTTCGCTGATCGCGTGGCGCGTGGCGAAATTGTCGGAGCAGTCGAGGACCACGTCGCAATCGCGGGCGAGGATGCGCAGGCGTTCCGGAGAAAGGCGCTCCTGCAAGGCCTCCACGGAGATCTCGGGGTTGATCGACGCGAGCGTCGCCGCCGCCGAAGCCGCCTTGTTCGTCCCCACCGCATCGACGCGGTGCACGATCTGGCGCTGCAGGTTGGTGAGATCGACCACATCCCCGTCCGCGACCGTGATGTGCCCCACGCCGCTCGAAGCCAGGTACAGGAGGGCGCCGGAACCGAGGCCGCCCGCCCCTACGACCAGGGCTCGCGAAGCCAGCAGGCGTTCCTGCGACTCCTCGCCGAAACCGTCGAGCAGGAGGTGGCGGCTGTACCGCAGCCGCTGGCGGTCGTCCACGGCGCGCCTTCGGCTCCGCCCTACTTGATCGCCGCGGCAGCGGTGATGGGCAGCCCCTTGAGATGCTTCATGGCGGCGGCGAGCTGGACGTCTTCCTTCTTGGCGCCTTCTTCCTTCTTGGCGACTTCTTCCTTCTTGTTTCCTTCGGCCTCGACCTTCGTCTCCGGCTTCGCGGGCGCCCTGGACTCGGGCGACGGCTTCACGGGGCCGGCTTGCCCGCCGGCGAATCCGCGCCGGGCTTGGCCTCTCGCCATCGCCCTCGAGGTGGTGCTGAGGTCGGCCTCCCGCGTGAACAGGCGCGAGTCCGTGGCGGTGTCCTCGATCACGATGTCGGGTGCGATGCCCTTGGCCTGGATGGAGCGCCCGTTGGGTGTGTAGTAGCGCGCCGTCGTGAGCTTCACGGCCTGGTTGTTGGGCAGCGGCAGGATGGTCTGCACCGACCCCTTGCCGAAGGTCTGCGTGCCGATCACCGTGGCGCGCTTGTGGTCCTGCAGGGCGCCGGCGACGATCTCGGAAGCCGACGCCGAGGCGCCGTTCACGAGCACGACGATGGGAACCGTCTTGGCGGCCGCCGGGAGCTTGGAGAGGTAGTCCTCGCGGAACGCGCCGCGCACGTAGTTCTCCTTGTTCGCCGTGAGGCGCATCTTGGCGTCTTCCGTGCGCCCGTCGGTGTAGACCACCAGGGCGTTCTTCGGCAGGAAGGCCGCGGACACCGCGACGGCGGCGTTGAGCAGCCCGCCGGGATTCATGCGCAGGTCGACCACCAGCCCCTTCACGTTGCCGTTCGACTGCTTGTAGAGGTCGTTCACGGCCTGGACGAGGTTCTCGCCCGTGTGTTCCTGGAACTGCGTGATGCGAAGCATGCCGTATCCCGGCTCGATGATCCGCGCCTTCACGCTCTTCACGCGGATCACGTCGCGCTTCAACTTGATGTCGACCGGCGCGGGCTGGCCCTTGCGCATGATGGTGAGCGCGACCTCGGTGTGGGGCTTGCCGCGCATCTTCTTCACGGCATCGTTCAGGCTCATGCCCTTCAGGCTCACGCCATCGAGCTTGATGATGAGGTCGCCGGCCTGGATGCCCGCGCGGTGGGCCGGCGTGTCCTCGATGGGTGCGACGACCTTCACGAAGCCGTCCTCGCTGCCCACCTCGATGCCGAGGCCGCCGAATTCCCCCTGGGTGCCGACCTGGAGGTCCTTGTAGGCATCCTGGTCGAGGAACGCCGAATGCGGGTCGAGCCCGGTCAGCATCCCGTTGATCGCCTCCTTCAGGAGCTTCTTGTCTTCGACCGGCTCGACGTAGTCGTTCTTGATGCGCCCGAAGACCTCGGAGAAGAGCCGAAGATCGTCGACGGGCAGTTGCACCGTGGAGGCCTGGCGGTCGGCGACCGCGGAGAAATGCAGGCTCGCGGCGATGCCGAGCGCGGCCCCCAGGACCACCAAGCCGACCTGCTGCAGTTTGCTGCTCATGTTCGCCACCTCGCCGATGTCCGGGACAATGCTGTAGCCGGGTTACGCGTGGCCTCCGCTTCCGGATGCCTCAGCGCGAAACCCAGCGCAGCGGATCGAACGGTTTCCCGTCGTGCCTCAACTCGAAGTATAGACCCGATTCCTCGGCGCCTCCCGAGGCCCCTACCTGCGCCACGGCGTCGCCGCCCCGAACGCCCTCGCCGACCTGCCGCAACAGCCCCTCGTTGTAGCCGTAGAGGCTCATGTAGCCGCCGCCGTGGTCCAGGATCAGGAGGTTGCCGAACCCGCGCAACCAGTCGGCATAGACGACGCGCCCGTCGGCCACGGCGCGCACCACCTGCCCCACGGCCGCACGGATGAAGAGACCGCGCCACGCCGTGCCGCCTTCCTCCCGTGGACTGCCGTAGCGGTTCATGAGTTCCCCCGGCACGGGGAGCTTCAGGCGCCCCTTGAGGGTCGGAAAAGCCCGGGCCGAAAGCGACGCGTCGGCCACCTGGTCCACGGGAGTTCCGCGGGCCTGCTCCTTTCCTCCCTTGCCGCCTTCACGGTCCTTCGACGATCCCGCTTCGCGCGCCTGCCGGGACTCGCGCGACTTCTGCGCCTCGCGCGCCGCCAGTGCCCGTGCGATCTCCTGCACCAGTCGCCCGAGCCGCTCCTCGTCGCGCTTGAGCCTGCCGATCTCGCGTTTTCCCTGCGCCACGCGGCCGGCGATCCGCTTGAGCGCGGCCGCACGCAGGGAGCGCTCCTTCTCGAGACGCTGCGATTGCCTCGCCTGCGCCGCCTGGTTCTCGGCCAGGGCGGCACTCTTCTCCCGCGCCTCGGTCTCGAGTGCGGCCAGTTCGTCGGCTCCCCGCTTCAGCGTGGCGAGCGATTCGGCGCGCGCCCGCTGGATATAGCCGTAATACGCGAGGTGCCGGGAAACGGTGGCCAGGTCGCGCCCCTCGAGGATGAGCCGCAGGCGGTCCTGCCCGCCCTGCTCGTACTGCAGGCGGAGCAGCCTCTCGGCGAGCGCCTGCTGGGCCGCGATGTCCTTGCGCGCGCGCGCCCCCCGGTCGGCGAGCTCCGATTGCTGCGCGGACAGTGCCGCGTGCGCATTGCCCAGTTCGAAAAGCGTGCGGTTTGCCTCGCTCACCGCCTTTTCCGCGGCCTTCAGGACATCGGCCGCCTCGCCCCGCGACTCCTCGGCCCGCGCGAGTTCCTTCTCCAGCCGTTCGATGCGCTCGCGCAGCTGCCGGAGGTCTTCCTCGGAGGCCGCGGCCGGCGCGGCCTTCGCGCCGGAGCGCGGAGCAGCCGCCGCCAGGCAGGCCACGAACCCGACGCAGGCGAGTAATGCGGCCGCGAGGCGCCGCGCCCGCATCCCCTATCGAGCCTTGCCCTGGCTCGCGACGGCCGCAGCCGCCTTCGCCACCGCCTCCGGATCGCCGAGGTAATAGTGGCGGATGGGTTTGAGCGCGTCGTCGAGTTCGTAGACGAGCGGGATCGCCGTGGGAATGTTGAGCGAAACGATGTCGGCATCCGTGACGCCGTCCAGGAACTTCACCAGGGCGCGCAGGCTGTTGCCGTGCGCGGCGACGAGAACCCGCTCGCCGGCCGCCACGCGCGGCGCGATCGCTTCCCGCCAGTAGGGGATCACGCGCGCCACGGTGTCCTTGAGGCATTCGGTGCGCGGCACTCGGGCATCGAGACCCGCGTAGCGCCGGTCGCGCGCGCCGTCGCGCTCGTCGCCCTGGGCGAGTCCGGAGGCGGCGTGTCGTAGCTGCGGCGCCAGACGAGAACCTGCTCCTCGCCGAACTTGCGCGCCGTCTCCGCCTTGTTGAGCCCCTGCAGGGCGCCGTAGTGGCGCTCGTTCAACCGCCAGTCCTTCACGACGGGAAGCCAGAGGCGGTCCATCTCCTCGAGGGCGAGGTTCAACGTGCGGATGGCGCGCCGGAGCACCGAGGTGAACGCGATGTCGAAGTCGTAGCCTTGCGCCGCCAGCAGGCGGCCCGCGGCGCGCGCCTCTTCCACGCCCCGGTCGGTGAGATCGACGTCCGTCCAGCCGGTGAATCGGTTTTCCTGGTTCCAGGTGCTTTCGCCGTGGCGGATGAGAACGAGCTTTTTCATGGCTTTCGTGGCAGGATCGCGGCCGTCCCATGTTACCAAACGCTCGCCGCGAATTCCTCGCGGGCTGCCGCGACATCGCGCCGGTCCTCGTGGGCACCATTCCCTTCGGTTTCGTGGCCGGCGTGGCCGCCGTCGGAGCCGGGATGTCGCGCGCTGCAGGGCATAGCCCTTTCGTTCTTCGCGTTCTCCGGCATCGCGCAGCTCGTCGTGGCGCAGCTCGTGGCCGCCCAATCGCCCGTCATGGTGACGCTCGCCGCGGCGTTCATCGTGAGCCTTCGTTTCCTCATGTACAGCGCGACCCTCTTTCCCGCACCTCGCGCACCTCCCGGCGCGCTGGCGCGTGCCGCTCGCCTACCTCATGACGGACCAGGGCTTCGCGATGGGCGTGCACCGCTACGGGCAGCCTGGCGAGCACTCCCTGGGCCACTACCACCTGCTCGGGGCGGGAATCACCCTGTATGCCGCATGGCAGGCATCGGTGATCGCCGGGGCGCTGGCAGGGGCCCGGATTCCCGAATCGTGGTCACTCGATTTCGTGGTTACGCTCTCGTTCCTCGCGATCCTGGTGCCGGCGCTTCGCACGCGTGCAGCCATCGGCGCGGCGATGGTGGCTGCCGCCGTTGCGCTGGCGTGCGCCGGCCTGCCCTACAAGCTCGCGCTGGTGGTCGCCTCGCTCGCCGGCATCGGCGCGGGGCTCGCGATCGACTGGAGCCTGCGCCGGTGAGCGAGTGGATCGTGATCGTCGGAGCGGGCGCCGTCACCTTCCTCGCGCGCGCCTCGTTCATCGTGTTCGCCGACCCGCAGAAGTTCCCGCGCGCGTTCCGCATGGCCCTCGCGTTCGTTCCGGCCGCGGTGCTCGCCGCCATCGTGGCACCGGGCCTCGCGATGCCCTCCGGGGCGCTCGACCTGTCGATGGCCAACCCGCGGCTGCTCGCGGGGATCGCCGCGACGGCGGTGGCCCTGAAGGTGCGCAACCCCCTCGCCTGCATCGGCGCGGGGATGGCCGCACTCTGGGGCCTGCAGTCCCTCGCGGGATGACGGGGTTCGCCGGGCGACGCACCGGGCTGCTAAAATGCGCGTTTCCCCGCGTACCGCACCTCCCCATGGGCGAATTCCTGCTGAACAACCTCGCGCTCGTCGCGCTGTTCCTCGCGAGCGGCGCGCTCCTGCTGTGGCCCGACATCAGCCGATTCGCGGGCGGGGCCAACGGCGTGGGCACGCTGGAGGCCACGCGCCTCATGAACCAGCCCGGCACGCTGGTGCTGGACGTTCGGCAGCCCCAGGAGTTCGCGGCCGGTCATTTGCCGAAGGCGCGTCACATTCCCCTGGGCGACCTGGCGGCGCGGATCGGAGAGATCGCCAAGTTCAAGGACAAGCCGGTGATCGTCACCTGTCGCAGCGGCGCGCGCTCCGGGTTCGGCCTGCCGGGCGCTCAAGAAGGCCGGGTTCACCAAGGTCCACAACCTAAGGGAGGCGTCCGGCCTGGGAGCAGGCGAGCCTTCCCGTGGCGCGCTAGGCGATGGCGAAAGTCGTGATGTACTCGACCGGCGTGTGCCCGTTCTGCGTGATGGCCGAGAAGCTGCTCCGAGCCAAGGGCGTGGCCGACATCGAGAAGGTCCGCGTGGATCTCGACCCGGTCCGTCGCGAGGAGATGATGACGCGCACCGGGCGGCGAAGCGTGCCGCAGATATTCATCGGGGAACGCCACGTCGGCGGCTACGACGACCTTGCCGAGCTCGACCACGCCGGCGGACTCGACCCCTTGCTCGCCGCCTGACGGCCGCGGGCCCATCCACACCCAACCGAAGGAAGCGCCATGAGCGACGCCCAGAACCAGCCCGTCTTTTCGATCGAGAAGCTCTACGTGAAGGACATCTCGCTCGAGATTCCCAACGCCCCCCAGATCTTCCTGGAGCGCGAGGGCCCCCAGGTCGACATCCAGCTGCACCACGAGTCGAAGCCGATCGAGGACGGCGTCTTCCAGACGATCCTCACGGTGACCGTCACGGCCAAGGCGAAGGAAAAGACGCTCTTCCTCGCGGAGGTGGGGCAGGCCGGCATCTTCGTCATCCGCAACATCCCCGAGGCCGACATGGAGCCGGTGCTCGGCATCGCCTGCCCGAACATCCTCTTCCCCTACGTGCGCGAGGTGATCTCCGACGTGGTCGGCCGCGCGGGCTTCCCGCCGGTGGTGCTCACGCCGGTCAACTTCGAGGCGCTCTACCAGGCCCAGAAGCAGGCCCAGGCGGGCGAGCAGCAGGGCAGCCCGATCGTCCAGGCCGCCCACTGAGGACGCCGATGCGTGCCGTCCGCGCGATCCTCGCGTTCCTCGCGTTCCTCGCGGCATGGCCCGCATCGGGCGCGGAATTCCGCAGCGTGGGCGAGCGTGCGACGGTGCTCTACGACGCTCCGTCGAACAAGGCGGATCGCATCTTCGTTGCGAGCCGGGGCTATCCCTTCGAGGTGCTGGTGAACCTCGACCTGTGGACGAAGGTGCGCGACGCCGGCGGTGAAGTGGGCTGGATCGAGAACCGGATGCTGGGGGAACGCCGCAATGCGCTCGTGAGCGTTCCCGTGGCCGACGTGCGCGCCGCCCCCGAAGCCCGGTCGCCGCTCGTCTTCGAGGCCTACAAGCAGGTCCTCCTCGAGGTGATCGAGCCCCCGGTGGACGGCTGGGTAAAGGTGCGCCACCGCGACGGGCAGATGGGATTCGCGCGCACCGCCCATCTCTGGGGCGTCTAGGGTCCCGATGAAGATCGCGATCCTCGGCGCCGGAGCGTGGGGATCGGCGCTAGGGGTGTCCTTTTCCACCGTCCACGAAGTGTGCCTGTGGACGCGGCGCCCGCAGGCCTGCGCACTCCTCGCAACCCGGCGCTCCGGTCCCTACCTTCCCGATATCACGCTACCCGACGCGCTCCGGATCGAGCCGGACTAAGAACGTCGTGGCGATCGCCGCCGGCATCTGCGATGGTCTCGGGCTGGGCCGAAACGCGCGCGCGGCGCTCATCACGCGTGGACTGGCGGAGGTCGTGCGCCTGGGAGTCGGGATGGGCGGGCAACCCGAAACCTTCATGGGACTTACCGGCCTGGGCGATCTCGTTCTCACGTGCACCGGAGACCTTTCGCGCAACCGGGAAGTGGGCTTGCAACTGGCGCGGGGGCAGGAAATTGCGTCGATCCTCCCCGCCCTTGGCCATGTGGCCGAGGGCGTGCATTCCGCCAGCGCCGCGCTGGCGCTGGCGCGCGAACACGGTGTCGAAATGCCCATTACCGAGTCCGTGTGCGCCGTATTGTTCGACGGCGAGTCTCCGGCGATTGCGGTGGAACGCCTGCTCGCGCGAGGTCCGAAGGCGGAGCGGCCCGGAGGGGTTCTGTAAAATTCCATCTGTTTCATGGAGTTGCGTGTATTATCTTGAGACTGGTTTAACTTCCGGCGCGACGTGATTCCTGAAACCCGACGTGGCCGAATCCGAAGGCCAAACGCGAGCGCTCTCGCCGCCGCAGCGCTCGCATGGGTGCTCGCAGGGTTCATTCCGACCGCTCATGCGCAGGGTCCCTCCGTCGTGTCGCCTCAGGCAGTCGATCGCATTGCCGTGGCCCGCGCGACGGGCTTTTGGGTGATCCGGGAAGGCGACAACCTCTACCGGATCAGCCGCCATTTCGCCCCGGAAGGCGCCGAAGTCAGCCGTCTGGCGAAAGAACTGCAGGAGATCAATGGGCACGCGATGATGTTCGGCGATCCCTCGCGCCTCGTGGTCGGCGCGAGGCTTCGCCTGCCGGAGCGTCTCGTGACGGGCCGGACGGTCGCGTCGCCGCCCGCAACCGCCCCGCCGTCGATCGCAGGGGGAGCCCGGGAGCCGAAACAGGCCCTCCCGCCAACGTCGTCGATCGATCGCAAGCCGCCAGGGCCCGATGCCGCGCCAACCGCCCTGCCGGCGTCGCTGCAGGCCGACTCGAAGCCCGCTCCCGCCTATGTCGACCAGCTCATCGACGGTGCGCTCGTGGAGACCGAGGATCGTCGATCCGAGGAACGCGCACGCGACACGTCACCGGGCCTTCGATCCTGGGCATTCGAGTACCGCCTGGACGGGCGCGACACGAACACGCTCGGCTCCAGCGTGAGCCAGGGCACGCGGCTGCAGCATCGGCGCGAAACGGAGCGCTACGGCGATTTCGCCATCGACGCGGAGTTCGGCCGCGAATCGACGGACTCCGGCCAGGGCGGGCCCGGCACCAGCTCGAGCAAGGTCACCGTCTATCACGAGAATTTCGCGCTTAGCGGCAACGCCGTCGCCAACAGCACTCTCGGCGTGACGCGGCTCGCCCTCTCGCCCTTTCTGGCGAGCTCCTACCGGGTTTCACTTCCCTCCTCGACGATCGCCGGCGCCACGACGTCCGTGGCGATGCCGGACGGTGAATGGCGCGCCGGCGTCGGACGCCTTGGCCGGATCTCCGGTTCCTCGGTCCAGGACTTCGAGTTCACGAGAGGACGAATCGCGAGCCTCGAATACGCAAGGCGCCTGGCGGACCAGTGGATCGCCGGCGCGGGAATCGTCTCGGTTCACGGAAGTGACGTCGTTCGCGACAACACGACACTCACGCTCGGCACGGAGTTCGCGCTCCCCGAACTCGCCTCGAGATTCAAGGTGCAGGGCATCGTGGACGACCGGGCCGCGAAGGGATTCTGGGTAGACGCCCAGCGTCGGGACGGGCGGCTCGCGCAGCGCTCCGGCGGCTACCAGCTCGACCCCGATCTCATCTTCTCGGACGCGACCCCCCTGCGGGACACACGCGGTCTCTACTGGCGAGGCGATTCCCGGTCCGGGGCGGATTTCACGAGCATCGGCGTGGAAGCCGCGCAGACCAATCTCGACCGCGACCCCGGCCGCGGCGGCGCGACGAGCGTCGGCGCCACGGTGAACACCACGCTTCGGATCGACCGGACGTTTACCGCGGGCGCGGGCCTGTCGATACGCGACGAACGGCCGCGCACGCCTCTCGGGGAGGGCCGCGAGGTCGGGCTCGCGAGCGCGTTCGTGTCGCGCAGCAACCCCTGGGGCCAGAGCCGCCTCGATGCCTCGCTCAACCTGACCCGGCCCGAAGTGAGTCGCACCGAGCGCATCCGGACATTTTCCTGGAGCCAGGACTGGCCCAGGGCAGCCGCCATCGAGACAAACTCGCTCGTGATGCTGTCCGACGAATTCCTCGCCGAGCGTCGGGGAAGGCGTCTTTCCGCCGGTCTCGGCCTGCGCGGACCGCTCTACGGATCGCTTCGATGGGATGCCTCGGTCACCGGCGTGGATATCCAGGACGGACCCGACTCGGAGCGCAACTACAACTCGAACCTGAGCCTGGACTGGAATCCCGCCGCATCCTGGCTGGTGCGGCTTCAGTGGCAACGAAACCGGATCCAGCCCTCGCCCGACAATCCGCAGTCGCGTTTCCTGCGGGAAAACGTCGTCCAGCTCACGGCTCGCTACGAACTGTCCCAGGGCACGCCCTATCCGTCGGTAGGGGCGGCGACGGGCCGCTCCGGCACCGGACGAATTGCCGGCGTCGTGTTCTTCGACGAAAACGGAGACGGCGCCAAACAGGCGACGGAACGGGCCGCGGCGGGAATCATCGTGGTCCTCGACGGCCGCCGATTCGAGACGACGGACGCGGAAGGCCGATTCACATTCGCTCTCGTTCCCTCGGGTGACCACCGGGTGGCCATCGTCGTCGAGCGCGTCCCGTTGCCGTGGGGGCTGGAGGACGAGTCACCGCGGGTGGTGAAGGTCGAGGTGCGCGAAGACATTCGCCTGGACATCGGGCTGAAAAGGATCTCGCCCTGACGGCGCCACTCCTCAGCGCGCGACCGCATCGACCGGAATCCGGCCACCCTCCCACTCGATCCTGCCCTTGATCCGCAAGGGCGGCGTGAAGACGACCGGCTTGCCCTCGGACTGTTCCTGCGGCCACATCGGCACGACGCGCGTTTCCCCGGGCAGGATCGGGAGTGGCGCGGTCACCAGGTCCAGACTGCGACCTGCCGCGTCCGTGGCGACCAGCACGCCTTCGGTCCGGCCGTGCGCATTGCCCGAATTGCGCAGCGTCGCCACCGGCACCTGCTGTCCATTCACCGTCTCGATCGCGACGGATTCCAGCGTCAGCTGCGGCTTCGCATCGCCCACGCGGACATAGACGATGATCCCGATGCGCGCCTGCAGCGGCATCTGGATGTTGCCCAGGGGAGAGATATTCGCGGCGGCGGACCCCGGCTCGATGAGCAGCGCGAAGCGGCAAAGACCGCTGCCGGCACCGGGAGGAACCTGGATCTCGAAACGAAACCGGCGCTTCGCCTTGCCGCCGATCTTTACCACGTGGCGCTCGATGCGCACCCACGGCCGGCAACTGTCCGGCGCGAGCGTGTCGGGCTGGAAATCGACCCCGGCGTCGCGTCGAAGCGTCCAGTCCGAGGTGCGCACCGTGAGTTCCGTGGCCCCGAGATCGTCGTTGCCGATCTCGAAGACTTCGCGCACCAGTTCGCCCGGCTTCGCCGCGAGTTCGAAACGCGCAGGCTGCACGTAGGCGGCGAATTGCCCCCAGGCGGTGAAACTCCAGCCGGCCAGGACGGCCAGCGCCAGGCGCCACGCAAGGCTACGGCGAGACGTCGATCTCGAAGGTCGGATCGAAGCGCAGGCCGCCACCCATGTGGCGCGCATCCAGGTAGATGACGAAGTCAAAGATTTCGCTGACGAGGGGCCGGGAGATGGGGCCATCATAGAGGAGGGTTCGATCCCCGGGCAAGGCGGACCCCGCGAGGAACTGGCCGCGCGTTCGCCACTCGACGCGCATCCCGCTCGGCGAACGCATGCCCGCAACGAGCGGCGGCAGCACGAGATAAATGCGCGCGCGCGTGCCTACATGTGGCGCCGTGTTGAGCCTCACCTCGACGTTGGGCACCTCCGCCACCATCGCATTGAGCCGGTCCGACGAGCCGCCGGAGTCGCCATCATTGAGCCATCGCGGCGTGAGGTCGAAACGCTGGCGCGGCGACGCCGGAATCGTCCAGTCGCGCCGCGAACGCGGTCGCTGCCGCGGCGAGGAAGACAATGAGCATCAGCGCGGATCGGGTCATGGCATGTTGAGGTTGTAGGTGACATTTCCCGTGTAGTAGCCCGTCCCGCCCACGCTGCCGGGGTACACCTGCGTGTTCAGGAACTGGAAGCGATGGCACGCGCCGATTTCGCGCGACGTCGCGAGCGTCGCGAGCACCTGCCCGGCTGCGCCGGTGAAGGTACCGGCGGGCAGGTCGACAGCATCATCGGAGATCCAGCCGATCTGGGTGAACGGGATCGCGTTGCCCGACGCGGCGTGGACGAGGTTGGCGGAGGAGTTCACCTGGAGCGTGGCGACCCTGGGAATGGCCGCGGTGGAACGCGCGCGCGCCACGATGCGAACGTGGTTGGCGGGGCAGGCGGGGAAGTTCGACGTCTGTCCGCGGAACGCGCCCGCGGCGGCCGGCGCCGTGCCGAGGATAGGTGTCCCGTTGCCGAGAATTCCGGTCGATCCGGAAAGATCGATCGAGACGATCGGCGTCTGGCCGCCCGTCTGGCCGATCCGCAAGTAGATCTGCGGAGCGCCGTTCCCGATCAGGAATGTGAGCGCGTTCGCCTCTTGAACCCCCGCGAGGCCGGCCACCAGGGCGAACGCGACTGCGCTGATCGCAACGCGCCGATTTCGGGAAGGTCCCGTCATCACGGCATGGTCGCGGTGTACGTCACGCGCCCACCGGTTCCGCCACCGGCGCCGTACGCGCCGGCCGAGGGAATCGTGGCATTGAGATAGGAGTAGGTCCACACCGCCGTGCGTTGCGTGACGAGAGCCGAGTTTAGCACCGGCAACGAGTTCGTCCCGCCGGCGTTGCTCAGGGTCGGCGCGGGCAGGCTGGCATTGTTGGTCGTGGTGCTGATCTGGTTGTAGTTGATGAAGCCGTCGCCCGCGTTACCGGTCCCGAGCCCGTTGCCGCCGCTGTTGTTGGTGGCGGTGATCGTGACCTGGCCGTTGTTGCCCACCACCTCGACGTTCGCCGCGCCTCCCCCACCTGTTTCGCCGCCGGTGCCCGCGATGGGCACTGCGTTGCCGATGTTCGCCGTCGTTGCCGTGAACAGGACCTGGTTCACCACCCCCGCGCCCACGGCGCCGACCCGGAAGCGCAGGAAACGCGGATAGGTCACCCGAACGGTCAGGTCCCGATTGAGGTTGTAGGGGGCCGAGTTGTCCGTTCCCGAGCCGGCCAGGGCGCTTTGCGGCCAGGCGGCGAGAACCGCCGCGGAGGCGACGGCGCAAAGGAGCAGGGGCGACGGACGGAAAAGTCTCATGGATGCGATTTCCAGAAGCGACAACGGGGCGCCACGAAGGGCGCCCCATCGTCAACTACTGGCGTGGCAGCCCCCAGCCCTAGGGCGTGGTCGCCGTGTAGGTCACGCGCCCACCGGTGCCGGGGCCCGCGCCGTAGGTGCCCGCCGAGGGGATGTTCGCGTTGGCGTAGGCATAGGTCCAGACCGCGGTGCGGTTCGTTGTCTTCGGGCCTGCGCAGGCGACGTCGCAGCCGAGCGTCGGCAGCGCGGTGTTGCCGCCGGCGTTCGAGAGCGTAGGCGCGGGAAGCGTGCCGAGGCTCGAAGTCGTCGTGATCTGGTCGTAATTGATGTAGCCGTCCGCCACCGTACCCGTGCCGAGGCCGAGGCCGCCGCTGTTGTTCGACTCGGTGACCGTCACCTGGCCGGTGTTGGCGCGAACAACTACGTTCGCCGCCGTGCCGCCACCGGCTTCGCCGCCCGTGCCCGCAATCGGCGTGCCGTTGCCGACGTTCGCGATGGTCGCCGTGAAGGTGATCATGTCCACGGAGGCGGGCGCATCGGTGCCGACCCGGAAATAGAGGAACCCGGGGATGACGATCCGGAAATCGTGGGAGACCGCTGCCGACCACGGCGCGGCCGTGTCGGTAATGGAGTCGGCATGGGCCGGGGCCATCCCCAGCACGCCACCGGCCACAAGCATCGCCGCCGCGAGGGTTTTCATCCTGAGAGTCGTTTTCATGATCGTTTGCCCTTTCCTGATTGCCGGAACCCGGTGCTGCATAGATCGGTTCCGTATTGTCGAAAGCCCGGAACGCGCTTTCTGATGGACCCATTAGACTGCTTTGGGGCTTGCAATACTGTGACATCTCTCACAGAACTCCCTGAACTTAAAGGCCTTCAGGGGAAATCCGGATTTCAGGCGTAGCCATTGCCGCACGTTCGAGCAGAGGCAAGTGCTCAGGTCCCGCCGGGATAGCCTGCTCGCCGCCAGGCCTCGAAAACGGCTACCGCGACCGCGTTCGAGAGGTTCAGGCTGCGATTGCCCGGCACCATGGGCAGGCGAACGCGGTTCGCCGGGGGAAAGGCCGCGAGCAGATGCTCGGGAAGGCCCGCCGTCTCGGAACCGAAGACGAGAACGTCATGGGGGCCCAGATCCGCCCGATCGAGCGGAGTGGCGCCGCGCACCGTGAATGCCACCAGGCGTCGCCCCGTTAGCTTTGCGGCGCAGGCCGGCCAATCCGCGTGCAGGGTGACATTGGCCATCTCGTGGTAGTCGAGGCCCGCGCGTCGCAACTGGCGGTCATCGAGCGAAAACCCCAGCGGCTCCACCAGGTGAAGCGGCGTGCCGGTGTTGGCGCACAGGCGGATCACGTTGCCCGCATTGGGGGGGATTTCCGGCTCATGCAGCACGACCTCGACCATGGTCAGCTTCTCCGGCCAGGTTCAGGGGTCCGGGCGGCCACCCAACCGGAAACCCGCGCGGCTCCGCGGTCCTTGAGCGCGCGGGCCATCTCCTCCAGCGTGGCACCCGTGGTCATCACGTCGTCCACGATGGCAACATGAAGTTCGGCCACACGACGGGTTACCGCAAACGCGCCACGCACGTTCGCGAGCCTGGCCGCGGCATCCAGGCCGGTCTGCGGTGGGGTATGCCGCATCTTCGCGAGGCAATCCCCGTCCAGCGCTATTCCGTGGCGCGAGGCCACTCGACGGGCCAGCAGCAGGGCCGGGTTGAATCCGCGTTCGCGCAGGCGCGCCGCCGAAATCGGCGACGCGACCACCAGGTCGGGGCGCGGGCCGTGGGCCACGGCGCGGGCGAGCGCGTCGCCAAGGGTGGCGCCCACGGCGAGATCGGCGGAGAACTTGAATCGCTGCACGAGTCGGTCCAGGGGGAATCGGTAATCGAACGCGGCAACCACGCCGTCGAAGGCGGGGGGACCGCGAAGGCAGTTGCCGCACCAGCCCCGGGCGGCAAGGGGAATCGCACAGCCGGGGCACACGAACCCTGTTCTGGCAAGCAAGCGCTCACAATTCTGACACAGCCCGGTTTGCGCGGTCGATTCGAGACACAGGAGGCAGTCGGTCCGACGATCCCGAACCATCGAGCACGCCCTGCCTGCTTTTTGTGCAGCCGTACGGATCTTCTCCGTCCATTTCCAGACAGGGGTGATATTCTCCTGCTTCCTCATGAACTTGCGCTCCAACGGGAATCCTCCTTCTTGAACCAGATACTCTCGCGACCCGCCCCGGCGGCTCCCCGGGCCCGGTCGCTCCGGGACGAAGCCCGGGCCCTCCTCGACCTACCCTTCAACGATCTCCTCTTCCGGGCGCAGACAGTCCACCGGGAGAATTTCGATCCCCGCCGCATCCAGCGCTCGACGCTGCTTTCCATCAAGACCGGCGGCTGCCCCGAGGACTGCGGCTACTGCCCGCAATCGGCACGCCACGCGACGGGCCTGGAAAGCGAGGCGATGCTGCCGCTTGCCGAGGTAGTGCGGACGGCTGCGGCGGCCCGGGAGAACGGCGCATCGCGCTTCTGCATGGGAGCGGCCTGGCGCGGCCCCAAGGCGCGCGACCTGGAGCCGGTGCTCGACATGGTGCGCGAGGTGAAGAAGCTGGGACTCGAGACCTGCTGCACGCTCGGCATGCTCCAGGACGGCCAGGCCGAGCAGCTGCGGGAAGCCGGGCTCGACTACTACAACCACAACCTCGACACGGCCCCGGAGTTCTACGGCGAGGTGATCACCACCCGCGACTACCAGGACCGCCTCGACACCCTCGAGCGCGTGCGCAAGGCCGGCCTGAACGTCTGCTGCGGCGGCATCGTCGGCATGGGCGAATCGCGGGAGGCTCGCGCGGGCCTCCTCGCCCAGCTCGCGGGCCTGGATCCGCAGCCCGAGTCCGTGCCCATCAACCAGCTCGTGCAGGTCGAGGGAACGCCGCTCGCGGGAACCGAGGCGATCGCCTGGACGGAGTTCGTGCGCACCGTTGCGGCCGCGCGCATCCTCATGCCGAGGAGTTTCGTCCGGCTCTCGGCGGGACGCGCGCAGATGCACGAGGCCGTGCAGGCGCTCTGCTTCCTCGCCGGCGCCAACTCCATCTTCTACGGCGAGAAGCTCCTCACGACCGGGAATCCGGACGTGGCGCGCGACGACGCGCTGTTCGAAGCGCTGGGCCTCGTGGCGGGCTGAAGCGCCCGTGGAACCGGCCGGCCTCGCCGCCCTCGCACGCGGGTTGGAGCAGCACGGGCGCGACGGGCTCCGGCGCGAGCGCCGCCGACGCTCGCCGCAAGGTCCCATCGTCTTCGAAGCGGGACGGCAGCTCGCGAACTTCGCGTCCAACGACTACCTTGGCCTGGCGAACCACCCCCGCATCCGGGAGGCCGCGCACGACGCCATCGAGGCCTTCGGGTTCGGCGCCGGTGCCTCGCCCATCGTCGTGGGCCACTCGCGGCTGCACGAGGAGGCCGAGGCGGCGTTCGCGCGCTTCACCGGCCTGCCCCGCGCGCTCCTCTTTTCGAGCGGCTACGCCGCGAACCTGGGCATCCTCACGGCGATCGCCGATCGATCGGCGGCCATATTCGCAGACCGCCTGGACCACGCGTGCCTCGTCGACGGCGCGCTCCTTTCGCGCGCGACGATCCACCGCTATCCCCACCGTGACCTGGAAAGGCTCGAGGCGCTGGCGGATCGAAGGCCGCGCTCCGGGTGATCGCCACGGACACGGTGTTCAGCATGGACGGCGATGTCGCGCCCGTCCCGGAATTGCTCGCGCTGGCCGAGCGCCACGACGCGTGGCTCGTGCTGGACGACGCCCATGGCATCGGCGTGCTCGGCGGCGGGCGCGGAGCCCTCGCCCACTTCGGCGCTTCCTCGCCGCGCATCGTGTACATGGCCACCCTCGGCAAGGCGCTCGGCGGCTACGGCGCCTTCGTCGCGGGCCACGCGACGGTGATTGAATGGCTGATGCAGCGCGCGCGGACCTACGTCTTTTCCACGGCACTTCCTCCCGTGGCGGCAGCCGTGGCCACCGCGTCCCTCGCCCTTCTCGAGGAGGACGCGTCGCTCGTGGGGGCGCTCCACGAGCGCATAGCCTGCTTTCGCGAAGCCTGCGCGCGCCACGGCATCGAGACGGTCTCGGAGACACCCATCCAGCCGCTGGTCGTGGGAGGGTCGGAGCAAGCCGTCCGCCTTTGCGCGCGCCTACGCGCGCTCGGCCAGCTCGTACCCGCCATCCGCCCCCCGACGGTTCCCGCCGGCACCGCGCGGCTGCGCGTGTCGCTTTCCGCGGCCCATTCACTCGCAGGTCGAGGCATTGGCGTCCGCGCTGGGCGAGGCGCTCGGACATGGCGCTGCACGTTGAGCGGCTCGGCAGCGGACCCGACCTCGTCCTGCTCCACGGGTGGGGTTTGCACGGCGGCGTGTGGCACGGCCTCGCGCCGCGCCTTGCGGCTTCCTTTCGCCTGCACCTCGTCGACCTGCCGGGCCATGGCCACTCGCACGACGTGCCCTTCGAGGGACTCGATGCCGCCGTCGATGCCGTTGCGCCCTGCGTGCCCGAAGATGCCACGGTCTGCGGGTGGTCGCTGGGCGGGCTGCTCGCCCTGCGCCTGGCCGCGAGGCACCCGGCGCGCGCCGCGAGGCTCGCCCTCGTGAGCACCACGCCATGCTTCGTGCAACGGCCGGACTGGCCCCACGGGATGGCTCGCGACGCGTTCGAGGAATTCGCGCACGGGCTGGGCAGCGATCCGGAGAGGACGATCCGCAGCTTCCTGCAGCTCAATGCCCTGGGCGGACCGCAGGCACGGGAGCGCACGCGCGAGCTTGCGGCGATGTTCCGCGATCGGGGATCGCCATCGCAGGCGTGTCTCGCCGCGGGCCTCGCGCGGCGCTGGAAACCACGGACCTGCGCCCGCTCGTCGCGACGCTCGACCGGCCCGCAACCGTGATCCACGGCGGCCGCGACGCGCTCGCGCCGGTGGCGGCGGGCCGCTGGCTCGCGAACGCACTGCCCTCGGCGCGGCTCGTGGAGATTGCCGAGGCGGCGCACCTGCCTTTCGCAAGCCACGCCGGCATCGTGGCCGGTGCACTCGAGGCGCTGCATGGATGAACCGCTCCTCCCGGTGAAGCGCGACGTGCGCCGGGCGTTCGAGCGCGCGGCGCACACCTACGACGCCGCCGCCGTCCTGCAGCGCGAGGTGTGCGCGCGCCTGCTCGAGCACCTGGACCCGGTACGCCTCGATCCCCGGCGCGTGCTGGACCTGGGATGCGGCACGGGACAGGCCTTCGACGCACTGGCCCGGCGCTACCCCGCGGCCTCCCTCGTCGGGCTGGACCTCGCGACCGCGATGCTGGGCCGCGCCCGGCAACGCGGGCCGTGGTGGCGCCGGCTGCCCGGTTCACGCCGCCCGGGGCTCGTCTGCGCGGACGCCGAGTGCCTGCCCCTGGCGAGCGCATCGGTGGAACTCGTCTTCTCCAACCTGGCGCTGCAATGGTGCGACGCGGCGCGCGTTTTCGCCGAGGCGGCGCGCGCGCTGCGCACCGACGGGCTCATCCTCTTCTCCACTTTCGGGCCGGACACGCTGCGCGAGCTGCGCTCGGCCTTCGCGGAAGCCGACGGCGGCCCGCACGTCAACCGCTTCGTCGACATGCACGACCTCGGCGATGCGCTGGTTCGCGCGGGTTTCGCCGACCCGGTGATGGAGATGGAGACCATCACGCTCGAGTACGACTCCGTGCTCGCAGTCGCCCGGGACCTGCAGGCGATCGGCGCCGTGAACTCCCTTCCGGGTCGCGGGCGCGGCCTGCCCGGTCGCGAGCGCTGGCGCCGCATGACGCAGGCCTACGAGCGCCACCGCCGCCGCGGCGTGCTTCCGGCGACGTGGGAAGTGGTCTACGGCCACGCCTGGAAGACAGCGCCCAAGCGCCTGCCCGACGGCAGGCAGGTGGTGCGCTTCGACACGGGACGGCCTGCGTGAACGCCGGCCTCTTCGTGACCGGCACCGATACCGGCGTGGGCAAGACGCTCGCCGCCTGCGCGCTGGTGCACGCGCTCCGGGCGAAGGGACTGCGTGTCGCGCCGATGAAGCCGGTGGCCGCCGGCGCAGGCGAGCCCGTCGGCCAGGGCGCGAATGCGGACACGATCGCGCTGGCCGAAGCCGCGGGACCGGATGCCCCCTCTTACGGGGAGATCACGCCCGTGCTGCTCCGGGACCCCCTGGCCCCGCACATCGCCGCCGCGCGCGAGGGACGCGCCATCGCGCTCACCCCGCTGGTCGAGGCATACCGCGCGCTCGACCGCCGCTGGGATTTCACCGTAGTCGAGGGCGTGGGCGGTTTCCGGGTGCCGTTGGCCCGGGATCTCGACGCGGCCGATCTCGCCGCGGCACTCGGGCTTCCGGTGGTCCTCGTGGTGGGGCTGCGTCTCGGGTGCCTCAACCACGCGCTGCTCACCGCGGAATCCATCGCGCGCGCGCGGCTTCCCCTGGCCGGCTGGATAGCCAACGCGGTCGACCCTTCCATGGCCGCCGCCGACGAAAACGTGGCGGCCCTCGCCGAACGCCTTGGCGCGCCGCTCATCGGCCGTTTTCCCTTCGTGCGGAACGCGGACCCGCGCGAGTTCGCCGCGCGCCTGGACGTTTCGGCATTCGCGAAGACCCGCGCTTGAACCCGATCCTCTTCGACCTGGACGGGACGCTGACCGATCCGCGGGAAGGCATCACGCGCTCGCTCGCGTACGCGCTGGAACGCTGCGGCCACAAGGCGCCGCCGCTCGAGCAACTCACGTTCGCCATCGGCCCGCCGCTGCGCGCGAGCCTCGCAACGCTCATCGGCACCGCCTCGCGCGAGGCGGTGGAAACCGCGCTGGCCCACTACCGGGAACGCTTTGCGGAGGTGGGCCTCTTCGAGAACGCCCCCTACGAAGGCATCGCGCAGGCGCTCGAGGAGCTGCGGGGCGCGGGACACCGGCTGTACGTGGCCACGTCGAAGCCCCGCATCTATGCCGAGCGCATCATCAGCCACTTCGCTTTCGACGCCCACTTCGAGGCGGTGCACGGCTGCGAGCTGGACGGCACCCGCGAGGACAAGCGCGACCTCCTGGCCCACCTCCTCCCGCTGCACGGGCTCGACCCGGCGCGGGCCGCGATGGTGGGCGATCGCGACGTGGACATGATCGCCGCACGTCACCACGGCGTCCGGGCGGTCGGCGCGTTGTGGGGCTACGGCTCGCGCGACGAACTCCTTGGAGCCGGAGCCGAGTCGCTCGTCGAATCGCCGGCGCACATACCCGGCGCCCTGCTCAGCCGAACGCCGCGCTCCTGAGGGCCACGCCGTGTGCGCCGTGCCGCTTCGCTTCGGGCAGGTCGGCGCGGGTGAGCCCGCCTATCGCGTACGCGGGCAGGGGGAAGTCCGCGACGAGTGCGGCGAAGCCCGGCCAGCCGAGCGTCGTCGCGCCCGGGTGCGAAGGGGTGGGCTTCACCGGGCCGACCACCACGTAATCGAGTCCCAGCTTCGCGGCCTGCGCCATCTCGTCCGCGTCGTGGCAGGAAGCACCGACGACGCGTCCCGCGGGCCTCGCACTCGCCTCCATCAGGGTCCGCGACGTGAGGTGCACGCCGTCGGCCTGCGGCCAGGAGCCGCAATCGCTGTTCACGACCACGACCGCGCCGAAGGGCGTGCCGCGCGTGAGGGCGCGCGAGAGCAGGAACTGGACGCGCTGCGGCTCCAGCCCCTTCTCGCGGATCTGCACGAGCGATTTCTCGCCGAGCACCTGCGCCGAGAGCTTGAGCGACCACGCGTCGAATCCCGTCTCGGCGGCGTTGGACACGATCATCACACCGGGAAGCGCGAGTGCCGCGAGCACGGGCGCGTTCGCGGGAAGCATGGGCTCGACCTCCGGCGCCTCGATGTGCTGCCAGGAGATGGCCTGGTCCTCGAGCGGCTGCGGCTCACCGTCCCAGGCGGTGACCCGGAAGAAGTGCAGGCGCACGGTCGCATGCGTGTAGGCATAGACGCGCGTGATCCAGGGCGTGGCCTCGCGGACCTCGATGCCGAGTTCCTCCTTCAGTTCGCGGGCGAGTGCCGCGCGCGGGTCCTCGCCCGGCTCGATCTTGCCGCCGGGGAACTCCCAGTAGCCGGGATAGGGCTTGCCCTCGGGGCGGCAGGCCAGGAGAAAGGTCCCGTCGGGCCGTTCGATGACCGCGGCGGCAACGTCGGTGGGCTGCGTCATTTGCGGGCGCGGGCGCCGGTGCCGCGTCCCACGTAGTCCTTCGCGAACTGCCATGCGACACGCCCGCTCCGGGAGCCCCGCTCGAGGGCCCACACGAGTGCCGCGGGCTTCAGGGCCGCGTCCGCCCTGCCCCCGAGCACGCCGACCCAGTGCTCCGCGATGTCGAGGTATTCGTCCTGGTCGAACGGGTAGAACGAGAGCCACAGCCCGAAGCGCTCGGAAAGCGAGATCTTCTCCTCGGTGGTCTCCCCCGGATGGATCTCGCCGCCGCGGTGCTTCGCCTCGAGGTTCTCGCCCATGAACTCCGGCATCAGGTGGCGGCGGTTCGAGGTGGCGTAGATGAGGAGGTTTTCCGCCGACCCGGCGATCGTCCCGTCGAGAGCGACCTTGAGCGACTTGTAGCCCGGGTCGGACGCCTCGAAGGACAGGTCGTCGCAGAAGACGATGAAGCGCTCGCGTCGCCCCGCCACGAGGTCCACGATGTCGGGCAGGTCGACGAGGTGGGACTTGTCCACCTCGATCAGGCGCAGGCCCTTCTTCGCGAACTCGTTGAGCGCGGCCTTCACGAGCGAGCTCTTTCCCGTGCCGCGCGCACCGGTGAGGAGCACGTTGTTGGCCGGCTTGCCGGCGACGAACTGCGCCGTGTTCTCGCGCACGCGCCGCTTCTGTTCGTCGATGTCCTTGAGATCGGCGAAGGCGATCGTGTGCGGGTGCCGCACCGGCTCGAGGAAGCCGCGTTCGCCGCGCTTGCGCCAGCGGAACGCGGTCGCCGCGGACCAGTCGACGGGCTGCGCTCCGGCGGGGAGGATCTTCTCGAGACGGTCGAGCAGCAGGTCGACGCGTCCGAGGAATCGGTCGAGGGGATCTTTCATCGGGTGCGGAAGACGAGCAGCCAGTAGTAGCGCGTCTCTTCCAGGTGCGCCTCCGCGGCGACGGGGCGCACGGCGTCGGCGAGCTCGGAGGGCGTGGGGAAGTTCTTGAGGACCTCGTGCGTCTCGCCGGACAGCAGCGGACGCACCTGGTAGGTGTTGCCCTCGGCGTCGCGTCGCGAGACGGGCGTGGAGCCCCTTCCACGTAGCGGTTGTCGAGCATCGCCACCAGCGCCCCCCGCGGGAGCGTCCTGGCCATGGAGGAGAGCCAGCGGGCGAGATCGGACTTGCGCACGTGCGACCACCAGAAGCCCGCGAAGGCGGCATCGCATTCCGCGCACAGGCCGGCGGGGGCGAAGGCATCGGCCTTGACGAAGCGCACGCGGCCCCGGCGGATCGGCTTCTCGCGGGCGATCTCGAGCACCGGCTCGTTGATGTCGCAGGCGGTCACGTGCAAGGCCCTGCGCGCGATGACCTGCGTCCAGTACCCGGTGCCGCAGGCGATCTCCAGGACGCGCCGCCCGGCGAAGAGCCGCGGCAGGCGCTCGCGCAGCCACGCGAGTTCCTCCTGCCGCTCGACCTTGTCGTAGATCCGCTCGTACTCCCGCGCGCGCTTCGCGTAGTAGGCCTCGAGCTGCGGGGTCACGGTGCCGGCCATGGTTCGCGCGCGCTAGCTGCGGTAGTCCGCGTTGATCTTCACGTAGTCGTACGAGAATCGCACGTCCACACGGTCGCGTTCTCGATGCCGCGGCCCAGGCCCACGCGCACGGTGATCTCCGCGGGCGCCATCACGGCCTTGCCCTGCGCTTCCGTGTAGCCGGGCGCGCGCCCGCCCTTCTCGGCCACGAGGACGTCGCCCAGGTGCAGCGTGACCTTCGCGGGATCGAGGTCGGCGATATTCGCGTTGCCGACCGCGCACAGGATGCGCCCCAGGTTGGGGTCCGAGGCGAAGAAGGCCGTCTTCACCAGCGGCGAGTGGGCGATCGCCTTGCCGACGCGCACGCATTCCTCGCGCGTCTTCCCCCCCTCGACCAGGATCGTCATGAACTTGGTCGCGCCCTCGCCATCGCGCACGATGGCCTGCGAGAGTATCTGGGCGACTTCCAGCACGCATTCCGCGAGGCGCGTGAACTCCGCGGTGCCTTCGCCCACGATCTCGGGGTTGCCGGCGGTGCAGGTGGCGACGAGCACGAAGGAGTCGTTGGTCGACGTGTCCCCGTCGACCGTCACCACGTTGAAGGAGCGGTCCGCGACGAAGCGCACCATGTCGCGAAGCGTTGTCTCGGCGACCGCGGCGTCCGTGGCGATGAGGCCGAGCATCGTCGCCATGTCGGGCTGGATCATTCCCGCGCCCTTCGCGATGCCGGTGACGGTGACGGTGCGCTCGTCGATCACGACCTGGCGCGACACCGCCTTGGGCACCGTGTCCGTGGTCATGATCGCGGCTGCGGCATCCGCCCAGCCGTCGGCGCGCAGATCCGCCACCGCCGCGGGAACGGCCGCCACCAGGCGATCGACCGGCAGGTGCTCCATGATCACGCCGGTGGAGAACGGCAGGACCGAGCGCGCCTCCGTGCCGAGCGCGCCGGCCACCGCCGCGCAGGACGCGCGGGCATTCGCGAGGCCCGCCTCCCCGGTGCCCGCGTTGGCGACACCGGTATTCACGACGAGCGCGCGCACCGGCAGCTTGTCGGCCAAGTGCTCGCGGCACACCGTCACGGGTGCGGCGCAGTAGCGGTTGCGCGTGAACACCCCCGCCACGCGGCTTCCGTGCGCTATGTCGACGACGAGGAGGTCGCGGCGGCCCTGCTTGCGGATGCCGGCTTCGGCCACGCCCAGCCGCACGCCGGAGATGGAAAGGAGCGAGTCCGCGCGCGGCGGTGCGAGGTTCACGGCCATGGAACGGGAATTATCTCGCGAAAGGGGGCGGGAGGGTCACGGCGCCTTGGGCCGCAGGCGCGCCATGGCCACGGCATCGACATAGCGCCCGCCGCGCAGGGCATACGCACGGTGCGTCCCCTCGGCCTCGAAGGAGAACTTGCGGTAAAGCGCGATCGCCGGCGCGTTGTCGGCATAGACCGTGAGCTCCAGGCGCCAGACGTTCAGCCATCCGTCGGCCAGGTCGACCAGCGTGCCCAGGAGCGCGGTTCCGACGCCCTTGCCCTGCCAGGGGCCCGGAACGGCCATCCCCAGGGACATCGCATGGGCTCGGCGTGGCGACGTGCCGGCCGGATGCAGGCCCGCGTGTCCCACGATCTCCTCGCCTGCGCACGCCACGAAGACGTAGTGAGCCTCCACAGGCTCCGCCAGGCGCTTGCGCCACGTCTCGCGGGAGGGGCAGGGGAGCTGGAGCGTGCCGCCATAGGCACTCTCGTCCAGGAAAGTGCGCCAGATGCCCTCGAAGTCCTCGGGCTCGGCGCGACGCACCGTGATGTCCATGCCGGGAAGCATGGGGGCCGCACGCACGGGGCGTCAACCGCCCGCGACGTCAGGCGAGCTTGCCGTGGCAGTTCTTGAATTTCCTGCCGGAGCCGCAGGGGCAGGGGTCGTTGCGCCCGACTTTCTGGCCGTCGCGCACGAACGGCTGCGCCGGGTCGGTGGCGGGCTCGCCCGCCGCCTCGGGAGTGCCGGCCAGGGCCTCGTCGTAGTCGGCGTGGTGGTAGCGGACGTTCTTCACCGCCTGGGCGGCCTCTTCCGCGCGCCGCTCGGCCTCCTCGACTTCCGCCTGCGAGCGGATCTGCACCGCCATCAGGTGCTGCGTGACCTGGCGCTTGATCGAGTCGAGCATGGTGCCGAAGAGCTCGAAGGCCTCGCGCTTGTATTCCTGCTTGGGCTGCTTCTGCGCATAGCCCCGCAGGTGGATCCCCTGGCGCAGGTAGTCCAGCGCGGCGAGGTGCTCGCGCCAGTGCGAGTCGATCGACTGCAGCATGACGGAGCGCTCGTACTGGTGCAGGACGTCCTTCTCGATCGGCGCGAACTTGGCCTCGTACTCGGCCGCGGCCTGCTCGATGACCTTCCCAGCGATTTTCTCGGAGTCGAGCGACTCGTCGGCCTCCACCCACTGCTTCACCGGGGCGGCCATGAAGAAGTCCGATTCCAGCCGGCGCTCCAGAGCCGCGATGTCCCACTGCTCCTCGACGCTGTCCGGCGGCACGTTCTCGCGCACGGCGCCCACGAGCACGTCGGAGCGGATGGCCGCGATCGTCGCGGTGATGTCCGAGCTCTCCAGGAGCTCGTTTCGCTGCGTGTAGATGACCTTGCGCTGGTCGCTCGCGACGTCGTCGTACTCGAGCAACTGCTTGCGGATGTCGAAGTTGCGGGCCTCGACCTTGCGCTGCGCGTTCTCGATCGAGCGCGTGACCATCTTCGCCTCGATGGCCTCGCCCTCGGGAATCTTCAACGAGCGCATGATCGCCTGCAGGCGCTCGCCGGCGAAGATCTTGAGCAGCGGGTCCTCGAAGGACAGGAAGAACCGCGACGATCCCGGATCGCCCTGGCGGCCGGCGCGGCCGCGCAGCTGGTTGTCGATGCGGCGCGACTCGTGGCGCTCGGAGCCGATGATGTGCAGGCCGCCGGCGGCGACCACCTCGTTGTGCAGCTTCTGCCACGCCTCGCGGATGTCGGCCACGCGGCGCTCGCGCTCGGCGGGGTCGAGCGCCTCGTCGGCCTTCACGCGCTGGATCTCGGGCTCGGGATTGCCGCCGAGCACGATGTCCGTGCCGCGGCCGGCCATGTTGGTCGCGATGGTGACCATCTTCGGACGGCCCGCCTGGATCACGATCTCCGCCTCGCGCGCGTGCTGCTTCGCGTTGAGCACCTGGTGCGGCAGCGCCTCCTTGTCGAGGAGCGAGGAGATCAGCTCGGAATTCTCGATGGACGTGGTGCCCAGGAGCACGGGCTGGCCGCGCTCGTGGCAATCCTTCACCTCGTTCAGGATGGCCTGGTACTTCTCCCGGGCGGTGATGAAGACCTGGTCGTTCGAGTCCTTCCGGACCATCGGCCGGTGCGTGGGGATCAGCACCGTCTCCAGGTTGTAGATGTGCGAGAACTCGAAGGCCTCGGTATCGGCCGTGCCGGTCATCCCGGAGAGCTTCTTGTAGAGGCGGAAGTAGTTCTGGAAGGTGATCGAGGCGAGTGTTTGCGACTCGTTCTTGATCGTGACTCCCTCCTTCGCCTCGACCGCCTGGTGCAGGCCGTCGGACCAGCGCCGGCCCTGCATCATCCGGCCCGTGAATTCGTCCACGATCACCACCTCGTCGTCCTGCACGACGTAGTGCTGGTCGCGGTGGAAGAGCGCGTGGGCGCGCACGCCGGCGTAGAGGTGGTGCATGAGCATGATGTTCGCCGGGTCGTAGAGGCTCGCCCCCTCGGGGAGAAGCCCCGCCTTCGTCATCAGATCCTCGGCGTGCTCGTGGCCCTGCTCGGAAAGCGTCACGCTGTGCTGCTTGAGATCGGCCCAGTAGTCGCCCTCGGCCTTCTCGTCGGCCTGCGCCACGAGGGACGGGACCAGCACGTTGATTCTGCGGTAAAGGTCCGCGGAATCCTCGGCCTGGCCGGAGATGATGAGCGGCGTCCTCGCCTCGTCGATGAGGATCGAGTCGACCTCGTCCACGATGGCGAAGTTGAGGCCGCGCTGGAAGCGCTCGGCCACCTGCGTGGCCATGTTGTCGCGCAGGTAGTCGAAGCCGAACTCGTTGTTGGTGCCGTAGGTGATGTCGGCCTTGTAGGCTTCCTGCTTGTCCGCATGGTCCATCTGCGGGACGACCACGCCGACCGACAGGCCGAGGAACCGGTGGATGCGGCCCATCCACTCGGCGTCGCGCCGGGCGAGGTAGTCGTTCACCGTGATGACGTGGACGCCCTTGCCGGTGAGCGCGTTCAGGTAGGACGGCAGCGTCGCCACGAGCGTCTTGCCCTCGCCCGTGCGCATCTCCGCGATCTTGCCCTGGTGCAGCGCGATGCCGCCCACGAGCTGCACGTCGAAGTGGCGCATGCCCAGGACCCGCCGCGAAGCCTCCCGAACGACGGCGAAAGCCTCCGGCAGGACCTCTTCCAGGGGGGCGCCCGCCGCGACCCGGGCCCGCAGCTCGGGCGTTTTCGCCGCGAGCGCCTCGTCGGAGAGCTTCTCCACGGCGGGTTCGAGGGCGTTGATGGTTTCGACCGTTTTCCGGTACTGCTTCAGGAGGCGGTCGTTGCGGCTGCCGAAGATGGCCTTGAGGACGTTTGCGAACACGGGGGCGGGGATGGGGACGGGGATCGGATGCGAAACCGGCCCCAACGGGGCCGGACAGAGGCGAAATTATAAGGTGAAATGGGGTCGGACTGCCGGTTTCCAACCCCCCGGAAGGCGGGGCGAGGCTACTTGCGCAGGGCCATCGGAAGCGTTCCGTCCTTCTTGTCGAGGGCGAAGAACTTGTTGGGGTTGAGCGGCACGCCCTTTTCCCGCACCTCGAAGTGCAGGTGCGGCCCGGTCGTGCGGCCGGTGTTGCCCACCTGCGCGATCAGCTGGCCCTTCATCACCACGTCGCCCACCTTGACGGTGCTCTTCAGCAGGTGCGCGTAGCGCGAGGTGAGACCATTGTCGTGGTCGATGTCGACGATGTTTCCGTATTCGGCATGGAACTCCACCGCCGAGACCACACCCCCTGCGGCGGCCATGACCGCCGTTCCCTGCGTGGCGATGACGTCCACGCCCGTGTGGAAGCTCGACTTGCCCGAGATCGGGTCGATCCGGTAGCCGTAGTTCGAGGAGTAGTACCCCCCGAGGACCGGAAGCGTCGTGGGGATCGTCTTGCGGGCGAGGCGGTCGTCCATGAACACGGAATCGATCACGCCCATCTTGTCGGAGCGGTCGTCCAGGATGCGCGAGATCTCCTCGAGCTTCTGCTTGAATTCCGGGAGCGTCAGGTCGCGCGAGAAGGCCGTGGGGGCCGCACCGCCCTGGCCGGGCTTCTCGTCGAAGCGGAATTCCGTGGGCTTGATGCCGGCGGCCTTGGCGAGGCGCTCGCCGAAGGCATCCAGCCGCAGGATCCGCGCCTGGAGCTCGCCCACCTTCACCGCCAGGGCGTTCAGGCTCTCCTTCATCTCGGACTCGTTGCGCTTGAGGTCCTCCTCGTGCAGCGCCGTGAGGAGGGAACGCAGGTAGGGGTTGCGCAAGTCCGTGGAGAACTTCATCGTGACGATGTAGGTCGCCATCGCGAGGAAGAAGCCCGACATGAGGATCCCGAGCGCCACCAGGACCACCTGGGTCTGGGACAGCGTCATGTTGCGGGTTCTGGCGAGGCTGTCCGAAACCAGAATGATGTTCATCCGTTGCTCCTAGTCATCCACGATGGCCACTGAACCGATCGCCCGGCTGCTCCGCGAGATTCCCGACCTGGCCCCGGTCCGCGACCGGCTGGAACAGGTGGGGCGCCTGCAGTTGCGCTTTCGGTCCGTCGTACCCGGGGAACTCGCTTCCACGAGCCGGGTATGCGCCGTTGATGGAACGACTGTTGTGGTTCGCGCAGACAACGCGCCGGTCGCCGCCGCCCTGCGGGCCTTGGCGCCGAGACTGCTGGCCGGGCTGAACGACACCGCCGGGCCGGGTAAAAACGCTTTGAAAAACAAGCGGGATCAAGAGCTTACCGGATTGCGGGTGGAAGTTCAAGTTGCAGCCCCGGTGGCCCCGCGCAAGGTCCGCGCCCGGGCGGACCTTCCCGTGGAGCGCCTGGCCGCGCTGGCGCAGGGGCTTTCCGACTCGCCCCTGAAGGAAGCGCTGGACCGGATCGTCCGGTCTCAGAGGAAGAGCAGCACCCGCTCGAAGAGGTAGAAAAGGGCGAAGGCGACCGCCACGAGGGTCAGCACCTGCAGGGTCTTGCCGGCGATGCGCAGGTACTTCCGGTCCCGGGTCGCGAGGTAAGCCCCGCCCAGCGCGAGCAGGAACAGAAGGGCTATAAGGGCGAATCCCCTGAGGACGATCATGTCAGGCGCGGGCGCTATCCGCGGCCATCGCGGCGGCGGGCGCGCCCATGGTCAGACCGGCGACAACTGCATGTTCGCGAAGGCGGCCGGCAGCTGCGCGGGCTCCGAGAAGGTGACTTCCTCCCAGGCGGAGGCATCGTCGAGGAGGGCGCGAACGAGCAGGTTGTTCAGCGCGTGGCCCGACTTGTGGCCGTGGAAGGCGCCGATCAGCGGGTGGCCCAGCAGGTAGAGGTCGCCGACGGCGTCGAGCGCCTTGTGCTTCACGAACTCGTCGTCGAAGCGCAGGCCCTCGCTGTTGAGCACCCGGAAGTCGTCGACCACGATCGCGTTGTCGAGCGACCCGCCGCGGCCCAGCCCGGCGGAGCGCATCGCCTCCACGTCCTGGGTGAACCCGAAGGTGCGCGCCCGCGCGATGTCCTTCACGAACGAGACCTCCGCGAAGTCGATGTCGACGGTCGTCTCCGACTGGTCGAACACGGGATGGTGGAATTCGATGGAGAAGCCCACCTTGAAGCCCGGGAACGGCGACAGGGAGACGTGCTTGTCTCCCTGCTCGATCGCGAGGCCCTTCAGGACGCGCAGGTACTTCTTGGGCGCGGCCTGCTCCTCCACGCCCGCCTGCTGGAGCAGGAACACGAACGGTGGCCGCGCTGCCGTCCATGATCGGCACTTCCTCGGCGGACACGTCCACATGGGCGTTGTCGATCCCCAGCCCGAAGAACGCGCTCACGAGGTGCTTCACCGTCGAGACGCGGGCACCGTCCTGCTCGAGCACGGTGGCCATGCGGGTGTCGACGACGTTGCGCGCGCGGGCGGGAATGGCGGGGTTGCCCGGGAGGTCCGAGCGGCAGAAGACGATGCCGGTGTCCGCGGCGGCGGGCCGCAGGACGAGCTTCACCTTGTGGCCGGTGTGGACTCCGACGCCCGTCGCGGTGATGGAGGACTTCAGGGTGCGTTGGCGGATCATAGTCGCGGGTGGCCGCGGCTCGTGGCCGCCGCCCCGACGGTGGAAAAACGCAATTCTATCATCATCTTAGAGCAGAACCGCGCTTCATCCGCCGCCGCCGTCGGCTTCCAGCGCACGAATGGCGTCGAGAATCCCCGCGAAGCGGTCCCCGAACCCGGTCAGCGAGTACTCCACGCGCGGGGGAACTTCCGCGAAGCTCTCCTTGTGAAGAATGCCGAAGCGCACCAGCTTGCGCAGGCGCTCGTTCAACACCTTCTGGGACAGTCCCGGCACCGCATGCTCGATGGCCCCGGGCCGGCGCACCCCGGAGCGCACATGGTCGATCACGGTCAGCGACCATTTGCAGCCCACGATGTCCTCGACCATGCCGTGGACGGTCTTCGCGGGCCGGGGAGCGGAAATTGTTTTCTTCATCGTAGTCGCCAAGATGCACCGGAATGTGGGTAGGGGACCTCCGGGTGCCCGCTTTTTCGCCGGCCGCCCGCTCGCTAGATTGCGCGGGGTCACCCCGACATTTCAAGGAGAAGCCGAATGCACCGCACCCTCGCCGTCATCGCCGCCCTGGCATTCCTGCCCGTCCAGGCCGCCGATGTCGCCTACCCCGAAGGCTACCGCGACTGGCACCACGTGAAGAGCATGGTTATCCAGCCCGGCCACGGGCTCTACGATGCATTCGGCGGAATCCACCATCTGTATGCCAACGACAAGGCGGTGAAGGGCTATCGCTCGGGAAAGTTTCCCGACGGGGCCGTCATCGTGTTCGACCTGCTCGACGCACCCGCCGCGGGCGGCGCGATCACCGAGGGGCCGCGAAAGGTGGTGGGCGTCATGGCGCGGGACGCGAAGAAATTCGCCGCGACCGGCGGCTGGGGGTTCGAGGGATTCAAGGGCGACTCGAAGACCGAGCGCGCAGTGGGCGCCAACGCCGCCAAGGCCTGCTTCGAATGCCATGCGCCGCAGAAGGCGCGCGACTACATCTTCAGCTCGCTGCGGAAGGCTCTCGCCGCGCTCGCCTCGCGCCATGAAAAAAGGGCCCGCTTGCGCGGGCCCGAGGGGAAGGCGGGCACGACCGACGGGAGACGGCGTCGGCCGCTGTCGCAACGGCATCCCGCCTTCGCGGCGATGACGGTCCGGGCGCGGGAGGAGTACCGCGCCGGCCCGTCAGTCCGCCTGCTTGCGCAGGAAGGCGGGAATGTCGAGCGTTTCCATCCCCGAGTGGCGCAGCGCATCGACCGTCTGGTCGCGGCGGCGCCGGAACGCGGCGGGCTGCTCGAGTTCCTCGTAGTTCACTTCCATCGGCTCGTTGTGGGTGCCGGTGCGCTGCACGATCGAGATCGTGGGCTGGCGCTGGGCGGCGGCCCCGCCGAGACCGGTGGCGACGATCGTGACGCGCAGCGCATCCCCGATCGAGTCCTCGATGACGCTCCCGTAGATGATGGTCGCGTCCTCGGCGGTGAACGAGCGGATCGTGTTCATCACCTCGTGCACCTCCTTCAGCCGGATGCTCTTCGAGGCCGTGATGTTCACGAGCACGCCGCGCGCGCCGGAGAGGTGGATGTCCTCGAGCAGCGGCGAGTGCACCGCCTGCTCCGCGGCCATCTGCGCCCGTTCCGTGCCGGCAGCCATCGCCGAGCCCATCATCGCCACGCCGTTCTCGCTCATCACCGTGCGCACGTCGGCGAAGTCCACGTTCACCAGGCCGGGGCAGTTGATCACCTCGGCGATGCCCGCGACCGCGCCGTTCAGGACGTCATTGGAGGCCCGGAACGCATCCTCGTAGGTGACGTCCTCGCCCAGCACCTGCATGAGCCGCTCGTTGGGGATGATGATGAGCGAATCCACGTGCTCCTTGAGGGCGTCGATGCCGAGAGCCGCCACCTTCTGGCGCTTGCCCTCGAAGGCGAAGGGCTTGGTGACGACCGCCACCGTGAGGATGCCCATCTCGCGCGCGATCGAGGCGACCACGGGCGCGGCGCCCGTGCCCGTGCCCCCGCCCATGCCGGCGGTGATGAAGAGCATGTCCGCGCCCGTCACGAGTTCCTCGATCCGGACCCGGTCCTCCTCGGCCGCGAGGCGGCCCACCTCGGGATTGGCGCCCGCGCCGAGCCCCTTGGTCACGCCCGTGCCCAGCTGCAGCGTGGTCTTCGCGAGGTTCCTCTTGAGGGCCTGCGCATCGGTGTTGAGCGTGATGAACTCCACGCCCTGCACCCCGTTGTTGATCATGTGGTCCACGGCGTTGCCGCCGCAGCCGCCGATGCCCACTACCTTGATCACCGCGTCCGGCGATTGGGTTTCCAGCAACTCGATCATCTGTCGTCTCCTTATGTTGTGACTGCCGTTGCACCAGCCTGCCGCCTTCGCTGCCTGCCGAACTAGAAATTGCCCTTGAACCAGCTCTTCATCTTCTCGAACACTTCCTTGAACCCCGATCCCGCGATCTTCGCGTGCTGGTCGCGCCTGACCTGCTCCAGCCCCGCCATGAGCAGTCCCATGCCGGTGGCGTGCCGCGGGCTGCGCACCACCTCCGCGAGCGCCCCCGAGTACTGCGGAAGCCCCACGCGCACCGGCATGTGGAAGACTTCCTCGCCCAGCTCCACCATTCCCTTCATGAGCGACGTGCCGCCGGTGATCACGATTCCCGAGGAGAGCAGCTCCTCCAGGCCGCAGGAGCGCAGCTCCCGCTGCACCAGCGAGTAGAGCTCCTCGACTCTCGGCTCGATCACCTCCGCGAGCGTCTGCCGGGAGATCTCGCGCGCGACCCTGTCGCCCACGCCCGGCACCTCGATCATGTCGTTCACGCTCGCGAGCTGGCGAAGCGCCACGCCGTGGCGGATCTTCAGCTCCTCCGCGTCCTTGGTCGGCGTGCGCAGCGCCATCGCGATGTCGTTGGTGATCTGGTCCCCGGCGATGGGAATCACGCTCGTGTGCTTGATCGCGCCGTCGGTGAAGACGGCGAGATCGGTCGTGCCGCCGCCCACGTCGATCAGGCACACGCCCAGGTCGCGCTCGTCGTCCAGCAGCACCGCGTCGGCCGAGGCGAGCGGCTGGAGCATGAGGTCCCTCACCTCGAGCCCGCAGCGGCGCACGCACTTCATGATGTTCTGCGCCGCGGACACCGCGCCCGTCACGATGTGCACCTTCACCTCGAGGCGCATGCCGCTCATGCCCATGGGCTGGCGCACCCCGCCCTGCCCGTCGATCACGAACTCCTGCTCCAGGATGTGCAGCACCTGCTGCTCCATCGGGATGTTCACGGCCCGCGCCGTCTCGATCACGCGGTCGATGTCGTACTGCGACACCTCCTTGTCCTTGATCGCGACCATGCCGTGGGAGTTGAAGCTCTTGATGTGGCTGCCGGCGATGCCCGTGAGCACGTCGCGGATCTTCACGTCGGCCATCAGTTCGGCTTCCTCGAGCGAGCGCTGGATCGCGGTAACCGTGGACTCGATGTTCACCACCGTGCCCTTCTTCAGGCCCCGCGAGGGGTGGCTGCCCATCCCGATCAGGTTCAACGTCGACTCGGGCGTGACCTCGGCCACGAGCGTCACGATCTTGGAGGTGCCGATGTCGAGGGCCACCAGCACCGTGCGGCTGTCCCGGTTGCGGTTCGCGATCATGGGTTCGCCTTCAATTTCGCAGTCCTCATGCCTTTTTCCCCGGGGGCGCGGGCTTGCGCTCGGGGCCAGCGACCCCGCGCAGCGCGAATCCGTTCGGATAGCGCAGGTCCGCATGGGTCGCCGCCGCGGCCTCCACGGCGATGCGCGGCCATGCCGCGGCGAACCGTGCCAGTCGCGCTTCCGTCTCGTTGCGCCCGAGTTCGATCGCCAGTCCCGAGGCGAGGCGCGCCTGCCAGGCCCGGCGCTCGCTCAACCGCAGCTCCACGATCGGGGCCGCGAGCGGTTGCGCCGCGCGGCTGATCGCCGCCCACGCCGCCGCCATTTCCGCGGCCGCGCCTTCGGGCCCGGAAAAGCGCGGCAGCGCGCCTTCGAATTCCGCGACGAAGACCTCGCCCCGCGTGCTCACCAGCCGTGTCTCGTCCCAGCGCGCGAGCGGGGAATGGGATTCGAGGGTCACCTTGAGCGTGGCGGGAAACACGTGCCGCACGGCGCAGTCCCGCACCCACGCCACGCGTCGCACGGCGTCGCGGAGGGCGGGCAGCGCCACTTCGCGCGCCTGCTTGCCGCGCAAGCCCGCGGCGAGGCGTTCGAGGTCCGCACCCGCCACGCGCGCGGTGTCGCCGACGAACTGCACGTCCGCGATCGGCCTGCGCGCGAGGGCGTCGTAGCCCAGCCACACGGCAGCCGCCAGGAGTGCGGCGATGGCGAGCGCGCCGGTGGCGCGAAGGGCGATGGCCGCGCCGGGCGTCATGGCCGTGACTCCAGCGCCGCGTCCTCGAGGATGCGCAGGCACAGGTCCGCGTAGGACATCCCGACCGCCCGGGCCGCGATCGGCACGAGGCTGTGGCCCGTCATCCCGGGCGAGGTGTTCATCTCCAGGAAGGAATAGCTGCCGTCGGCGCGCAGCATCACGTCCGCCCGGCCCCAGCCGCGGCAACCGAGCACGCGGAAGCTCTCCAGTGCCACGCGGCGGATCTCCTCCTCGAGGTCCGCGCGCACGCCCGCGGGACAGTGGTACTTCACCTCGTCCGTGAAGTACTTGTTCCGGTAGTCGTAGTTGCCCTGGGGCGCCTCGATGCGCACGAGCGGCAGCGCCTCCCCGCCCAGGACGCTCGCGGTGAGTTCCTGCCCCGCGATGAACTCCTCGGCGAGGACGAGCGGATCGAATTTCGCAGCGAGCGCACAGGCCGGCGCCAGATCCACCGCCGTTCGCACCTTCGTGAGGCCCAGGGTCGATCCCTCGTGCGCGGGCTTCACGATGAGCGGCAGGCCCAGCGGGCCGCGAGGCGCGTCCAGTCGGTGGACCCGTCTATCAACGCGAAGCGCGGCGTGGGTATCCCCGCGGCGAGCCAGACGAGCTTGGTGCGCCACTTGTCCATCGCGAGCGCGGAGGCCATGACGCCGCTTCCCGTGTAGGGAATGCCCATCACCTCGAGCGCGCCCTGCACCGTCCCGTCCTCGCCGAAGCGCCCGTGCAGGGCGATGAACGCGCGGGCGAAGCCGTCGCGCCTGAGGTCGAAGAGCTCGCGCTCCTTCGGGTCGAAGGCGTGGGCATCGACGCCCTTTTCCCGGAGCGCGCCGAGCACGGCCTTGCCGGAGATGAGCGAGATCTCGCGCTCGGCCGACGGCCCGCCCATGAGGACGGCCACCTTGCCCGGGGCGCGCGCGCTAGCCATGGGCGCCTCCCGCACGGCCGACGATGTGGACTTCGCGCACCAACTCGATTCCCTTCTTCTCCTTCACCGTCGCCTGGACGTGCTCGATGACCGCTTCGATGTCGGCCGCCGTGGCAGCACCCGTGTTCACGATGAAGTTGGCGTGCTTCTCGGAGACCTGTGCGCCGCCGACGGCGAAGCCCTTGAGCCCGCAGGACTCGATCACGCGCGCCGCGTGGTCGCCGTCGGGGTTGCGGAAGACGCTTCCGGCGTTGGGCGTTGCGAGCGGCTGGGTCGCGACGCGGCGCTGCAGCAGCGACTTCATCCGCGACATCGCCTTCTGCCCGTCGCCCGGCTCGAAGGCGAAGGTTCCGGCGACGAACCACTCCTCGCCGGAAAAGCGCCGCGCCACGTGCCGGTAGCCGATCTCGTAGTCCTCCCGCGTGCGCAGCCGCAGCGTTCCGGCGCGGTCGACGGTCGTCACGTCGACCACCACTTCCCAGGTCTCGCCGCCGTAGCAGCCTGCGTTCATCGCGAGCGCGCCGCCCACGGTGCCGGGGATGCCCGCGAGCCATTCCGCGCCTTCGCAGTCGTGGCGGGCGACGAAGCGCGCGAGGTGGGGCGCGGGCACGCCGCCGCCGGCGATGAACGCGTGGCGCGAGCCGATCACGCCCGCCGCGCGGATGCCGCCGAGCGCGTGGTGCGTGTAGACCACGGTCCCGTGAAAGCCGCCGTCGCGCACCAAAAGATTGCTGCCCAGGCCGACGAAGAGGATCGGCTCGCCGGCGGGCCGGGTCGCGAGGAAGGACTGCAGGTCGGCCACGTCCGCGGGCTGGTAGAAGGCGCTCACGGGGCCGCCCGCGCGCCAGCTCACGTGCCGCTCCATGGGCTCCTCGACGCGCAGCGCCCCGCGCAAGGCGGCCGGCGGGCCGCGCAGTGCGCCCAGCCCCAGGGCGGCCAGGCCGACCGGGTCCACGGCGGGGTTCATGACGGGGATCACGACCCGCCTCCCGGAGCGCGCGCGAGATCCGGCGCGAGCCCCGCCACCGAGCCCGCGCCCATGGTGAGGACGACGTCGCCGTCGCGCACGGCGGCGAGCACCGCTTCGCGCATCTGCGCGACCTGCTCGACGAAGATCGGCTCGACCTTGCCGGCCACGCGCACGGCGCGCACCAGCGCGCGGCCGTCGGCGGCCACGATCGGCGACTCCCCCGCGGGATAGACGTCGGCGATCACCAGCGCGTCGGCCCGCGAGAGCACGCGCACGAAGTCCTCGAAGAGGTCGCGCGTGCGCGTGAAGCGATGCGGCTGGAAGGCGAGCAGCAGTCGCCGTCCCGGGAAGGCGCCGCGCGCGGCGGCGATGGTCGCTGCCATCTCCGCGGGGTGATGGCCGTAGTCGTCGACGAGCGTGAAGGCGCCGCCGGAGGCGAGCGCGACCTCGCCGAAGCGCTGGAAGCGCCGGTCGACGCCGGTGAACTCCGAGAGCGCCCGGGCGATCGCCTCCTCCGGCGCACCCACCTCGCGCGCCACCGCGATCGCCGCGAGCGCGTTGAGGACGTTGTGCTCGCCGGGCAGGTTCAGCGTGATCTCGAGGGGCCGCGGCGCGCCGTTCGCCGCGCGGAAGCGCATGCGGCCGCCTTCCCAGCGCACATCCTCGGCGCGCAGGTCCGCGTCCGAGCGGATGCCGTAGGTGAGCATCGGGCGCGACACGCTCTTCATGATGGCGCGCGCGTGCTCGTCGTCCTTGCACACCACCGCGAGCCCGTAGAAGGGCAGGTGGCCGAGGAACTCGACGAAGGCGCCCTTCAGGCGCTCGAAGTCGTGGCCGTAGGTTTCCATGTGGTCGGCGTCGATGTTGGTGACCACCGAGATCACGGGCTGTAAGCAGCAGAAAGGAGGCGTCGGACTCGTCCGCCTCGGCCACGAGGAACTCCCCCTTGCCCAGCCGCGCGTTGGTGCCGATGGAATTCAGGCGCCCGCCGATCACGCAGGTGGGATCGAGCCCGGCCTCGTTCAGCACGGCGGCCACGAGGGAGGTCGTGGTGGTCTTGCCGTGCGTGCCGGCCACGGCGATGCCCTGCTTGAAGCGCATCAGCTCGGCCAGCATCATCGCGCGCGGCACCACGGGCACGTGCGCCTCGCGCGCGGCGACCACCTCCGGGTTGTCCGGCAGGACCGCCGAGGAGGTCACGACGGCGTCCGCGCCCGCGACGTGGCGCGCTTCGTGGCCCACGGCCACCGCGATGCCGAGTCCGCGCAGGCGCCGCACCGCCGCACCCTCCGCGATGTCGGAGCCGCTCACTTCGTAGCCCTGGTTCGCGAGCACCTCGGCGATGCCGGACATGCCCGAGCCCCCGATGCCGACGAAGTGGATGCGCTTTACCTTGTGGCGCATGGACCCGTCCCCGATTCCCGGCGCGCGGGCCTCATGCCGCCCCCGCCATCTGTTCGCACAGGTCCGCGCAATGCCGGGTGGCCAGGGGCCTGCCCAGCGCACGCGCGGCCGTCGCCATCGCGCACAGCTTCTCGCGCGTGAGCCCCGCGAGGAGTTCCGCAAGGCTCGCCGGCGTCGTCTCCAGTTGCGCGAGCCGGATCGCCGCGTCCCGCGACTCGAGAAATCTCGCGTTCCCCGCCTGCTCCTCGGCCACGAACCACGGCAGCGGGAAGAGGATCGCCGCCACGCCCGCCACGCCGATCTCGGCCACGGTGATGGCCCCGGAGCGCGCAATCAGGACATCGCACCACGCATAGCGCGCCGCCATGTCGTCGACGAAGGCGACCACCTCGGCCTGCACGCCGGCTTCGCGGTAGCGCCCGGCAAGCGCGTCGAAATTGCGTTCGCCCGCCTGGTGGACCACCTCGGGACGTGTCTCTTCCGGCATCGCGGCGAGGGCTGCGACGACCAGTTCGTTCAGGGTCTGCGCGCCCAGGCTTCCGCCGACCACGAGCAGGCGCAGCGGCCCGTTTCGCCCGGCGTAGCGCGCCTGCGGTGGCGGCACGGCGGCGATCTCCTCGCGCACGGGCGTGCCCAGCCACTCGACCTTCGCCGGCCGCGGGATTCGATCGCCGATCCGGTGCCCGGTGCGCGCCTCGAAGGAGCCTTCCATGCCGACCACCACGCGGTCGGCCACGAGCGCGAGCGCGCGGTTGGCGAGCCCCGCCGTCGCTCCCGGCTCGTGCACCACCAGCGGCCTGCCCCAGAGGGCGGCCATCATCCCGCCGGGGAAGGCAACGTAGCCGCCCATGGACAGCACGACGTCGGGGCGCACGCGGAAGAGGATCGCCGTCGCCTGCCAGAAGGCGACGAGCAGCCGCGCCGGGAGCAGGAGCCACGCCAGCGCACCCTTGCCGCGCACGCCCGCCATGTTCACCTTCTCCATCGGGAAGCCGGCCTGCGCGACGAGCTTCGCTTCCATCCCCGCCGGCGTGCCCATCCACGCGACCTTCCAGCCGCGCGCGACGAGTTCCCGGGCGATCGCGATGCCGGGGAACACATGGCCCCCGGTCCCGGCCGCCATGACGAGGATGGTGCGGCTCACAGCGAGCCTCCGCGCATCAGGTATCGATTTTGGTTCCGGCGCTCGCGCTTACTTGCGAGGAGTTAGCCTGCACCGAAATCGGTCCCGGACGCCCGCGACTCCGCGCATCAGGTATCGATTTTCAAAATCGATCCGCAGGAGGATCGCCACGGCCACGCAGTTCATCACGATGCCGGTGCCGCCGAAGGACAGGAACGGGAGCGTGAGTCCCTTGGTCGGCAGCAGCCCCATGTTCACGCCCATGTTGATGAAGGCCTGGGCCGCGAGCCACACGCCGATGCCCTGCGCGACGAGCGCGGCGTAGTAGCGCTCGAGGCTCGCCGCCTGGCGACCCACGGCGAAGGCTCTCAGCACGAGGAAGAGAAAGAGCGTGATCACCGCGGCCACGCCGACGAATCCCAGCTCCTCGGCGATCACCGCGAGCAGGAAGTCGGTGTGCGCTTCGGGCAGGTAGAAGAGCTTCTCGACGGAAGCGCCCAGGCCGACGCCCAGCCACTCGCCGCGCCCGAAGGCGATGAGCGAGTGGGAGAGCTGGTAGCCCTTGCCGTAGGCGTCCGCCCACGGGTCCATGAAGCCGAGGATGCGCTGCAGCCGGTAGGGCGAGGAGACGATGAGGAGCACGAACGCGGCCGCGAGCCCCACGGCGAGCACCACGAAAATCCGCCAGTTGAGCCCGCCGAGAAAGAGGATCGCCATCGCGATCGTGGTCACCACGACCAGCGCCCCGAAGTCCGGCTCGCGCAGCAGGAGCCCCGCCACGAGGAACATGACGGAGAACATGGGGAGGAACCCCTTCTTCAGGTCGTCCATGAACGCGGCCTTGCGCACCGTGTAGTCGGCGGCGTAGAGGACGACCAGGAGCTTCATGATCTCCGAGGGCTGGAAGGTCGCGGGCCCGACCGAGATCCAGCGGCGCGCGCCGTTCACCTCGCGGCCGATGCCGGGAATCAGGAGGGCCACGAGGAGCCCCACGCCCGCCATGAAGAGCCAGGGTGCGGCCACCTGCCAGTAGCGCAGGGGCACCTTGAACGCCATGGCACCCGCGACGAGACCGACCGCGAGATAGATCCCGTGCCGCGCGAGGAAATAGTGCGACCGGAAACCGGTGAAGCGCTCGGCTTCGGCCATCGCGATCGAGGCCGAATACACCATGACCAGCCCGATGCAGGCGAGCAGCACCGCGCTCCAGACGAGGCCCTGGTCGATGGCGGTGGCGCGGCGGGCGGGGTTGTAGAGCATCAGGTCTCCACCCGATGCGCGAGGGCGCGCGCGGCGGCGGCGAACACGTCGCCGCGTTCGCCGTAGTTCGCGAACATGTCGAAGCTCGCGCAAGCCGGCGAGAGCAGCACCGCGTCGCCCGGGCGGGCGAGCCGGAAGGCCGCCTCCACCGCGTCGTCCATGGTTGCGGCGCGGACGCAGGCCACGCCCGTCCCCGCGAGCGCAGCCTCCACCGCCGGCGCGTCGCGGCCGATCAGCACGACCGCCCGCGCCTTGCTGCGCACCGCTTCCGCGAGCGGCGCGAAATCCTGGCCCTTGCCGTCGCCTCCGGCGACGAGCACGACCGTCTCGCGCATCCCCGCGAGGGCGGCGACCGTCGCACCGACGTTGGTCCCCTTGGAGTCGTCGTAGAACGTGATGCCCCGAGCGCCCGCCACGCGCTCGACCCGGTGCGGAAGACCCTTGAATTCGCGAATGGCGCGCGCAAGCCCCTCGCCCGCGAGCCCCGCCCGGCTGCACAGGGCGTGCGCGGCGAGCGCGTTGGCGGCGTTGTGCAAGCCGGCGACGGGCAGGTCCGCGAGCGCGACGATGGTCTCGCGGCCGGCCATGAGGCGATCGCCGGCCAGGCCCCAGTCGCCCTCGGTGGGCGGCTCGCCCAGGCCGAAGGTGGCGACCTCGCCCTCGCCCATGGCGAGGCTTCACGGATCGTCGCGGTTCAGGATGCGCGTCCCGCAGCGCCGGAAGATGCGCGCCTTCGCCGCCGCGTAGTCCTCGATCGAGTCGTAGCGGTCCATGTGGTCCTGCGAGAGGTTCAGCATCGCCCCGCAGGCGAGGGCGAGGCTCGAGGTCGTCTCCAGCTGGTAGCTCGACAGCTCCACCACGTAGACCTCCGGATGCCCCGCGGCCGCGGCCTCGCCGAGCGCGTCCAGCACCGGCAGGCCGATGTTGCCCGCGACCACCGTGCGCCGGCCCGCGGCGCGCGCCATCGCGCCCGCGAGCGCCGTCACGGTGCTCTTGCCGTTCGTGCCCGTGATGCCGATCACGAGGCTCCCGGGCGCCGAGCGCGCCACTTCGCGCCCGAAGATCTCGACGTCGCCGACGACCTCGATGCCGCGTGCGAGGGCTTCCCGGAGGAGCGGCTCGCGAAGCGCAATGCCCGGACTCGCAGCGATCGCGTCCACGCCTGCCAGGATCTCGGTCCGGAAGTCGCCGAGATCGACGGCGATGCCGGGGAGCGCGGCGCGGACCGCTCCCAGGGCCGGAGGCGCCTGGCGTGTGTCGGCCGCGCGCAGTCGCGCGCCACGCCCAGCGAGCCAACGAACGCACGAAAGCCCCGTGTCACCGAGCCCCAGAACGAGAACGGTCTTGCCTGCCCAGTCGTCATGTCCCATCTCCTTTCCGTGCCTAGCGCAACTTGAGGGTCGAGAGCCCGAAGAGCACGAGCATCATCGTGATGATCCAGAAGCGAACCACCACCTGGTTCTCCTTCCAGCCCTTGAGTTCGTAGTGGTGGTGCAGGGGCGCCATGCGGAAGACGCGCCGCCCCGTCAGCTTGAAGGAAGCCACCTGGATCATCACGGAGAGCGTCTCCACCACGAACACGCCGCCCATGATGAAGAGCACGATCTCCTGCCGGACCACAATCGCGACGATCCCGAGCGCCGCGCCCAGGGCGAGCGCGCCCACGTCGCCCATGAAGACCTCGGCGGGGTAGGCGTTGAACCACAGGAAGGCGAGCCCCGCGCCCGCGATGGCCGCGCAGAAGACCGCGAGCTCGCCGGCGCCGGGGATGTACGGAAAGCCCAGGTACTTCGAGAACACCGCGTGCCCCGTCACGTAGGCGAACACGGCGAGCGCGGCTGCGATCCTCACCGTGGGCATGATCGCCAGGCCGTCCAGCCCGTCGGTGAGGTTCACCGCGTTCGAGGTGCCCACCACCACGAAGAAGCCCAGGATCACGAAGCCGATCGCGCCCAGCGGGATGGCCACGGCCTTGAAGAACGGCACGATGAGTTCCGTCTGCTGCGGCAGTTTCGCGCTCCACGCGAGGACCGCCACGGCGGTGAAGGCGATGAGCGACTGCCAGAAGAGCTTGGCGCGCGCCGAAAGCCCCTTGGGGTTGCGGTGCACGACCTTGCGCCAGTCGTCGACCCAGCCCACCGCGCCGAAGCCGAGCGTGGTGGCGAGGCAGATCCACACGTAGCGGTTCTGGAGATCCGCCCACAGGAGCGTGGTCACCGCGACCGAGACGAGGATGAGGGCCCCGCCCATCGTCGGCGTGCCGATCTTCACCAGGTGCGTCTGCGGGCCGTCGTCGCGCACCGCCTGCCCGATCTTGTAGGCGGTGAGGCGCCGGATCATGGCGGGGCCCACGAGGAACGAGATCGCGAGCGCGGTGAGCGCGGCGAGCACCACGCGCAGCGTGATGTAGGTGAACACGTTGAAGGCGCGGATCTCGCCGGAGAGCCACTGGGCCAGGTCAAGCAGCATGGCTGTCCTCCGCGGAAAGCCGCTCCACCACGCGCTCCATCCGCATGTACCGCGAGCCCTTCACCAGGATGGTGACGCCCGCCCGGTCTTCCGCGCGCACCTGCGCGAGGAGCGCCTCCAGGTCGGAAAAGTGCGCTGCGTCCTCGCCGAAGGCCTCCGCGGCATGCAGGCTCGACGGCCCCAGCGCGAGGAGCCGCTCCACGCCCGCGCCCTTCGCGAACGCGCCGATCTCCGCGTGCAGGGCGGCGGCGGCGTCTCCCAGTTCGCCCATGTCCCCCATCACCAGCACGCGCCGGCCGTGCTCGCGCGCGAGCACGCGGATCGCGGCCCGCAGGGAATCGGGGTTGGCGTTGTAGGTGTCGTCGATGAGCACCGCGCCGCCGGCGCCGCGCTTCTTCTCGAGCCGTCCCTTGGTGCCGGCGAAGGCCGCGAGGCCCGCCTGGATCGCACGTACGGGGATGTCGAGCGCGAAGGCCGCCGCGCCCGCCGCGATGGCGTTCCTCGCGTTGTGCTCGCCCGGCACCTGCAGCGTCACCGCGAAGGCGTCGAGCGGCGTGACCAGCCGCAGCCGATCGGTGTCGAGCAGCCCGCGCACGTCCGCGGACTCGGCCGTGCCGAAGGTGATCAGGCTGCGCCCCGCGGCGAGCCGCTTCCAGGTGGGCGCGAACGGGTCGTCCTCGTTCACGAGCGCGATGCCCCCGGAACGCAGCCCCGCGTAGATCTCGCCCTTGGCCCGCGCCACGGCTTCCATGGAGCCGAGCATGCCGATGTGCGCGCGGTGGGCGTTGTTCACCAGCGCCACGCCCGGAGCGGCAAGGCGGGAGAGGTAGTCGATCTCGCCGGCGTGGTTCATGCCCATCTCGAAGACGCCGAAACGGTGGTGCTCGCGCAGCCGGAGCAGCATGAGCGGCAGGCCGATGTCGTTGTTGAGGTTGCCCTCGGTCGCGAGGATGTCGTCGCGGCCCCCGCAGTGCGCGGCGAGGATCGCGGCGAGCATTTCCTTCACCGTCGTCTTGCCGTTGCTCCCGGTGATGGCGACCACGGGAATCGCGAACCGCGCGCGCCACGCGGCGGCGAGGCTCCCCAGGGCGACGCGGGTGTCCTTCACGAGAACCTGCGGGATCGCGCGCGCGTCTCCCGCGTTCGTCGAGACGAGTGCGGCCGCCGCACCGCGTTCCATCGCCTGGCGCACGTAGTCGTGCCCGTCGAAGCGCTCCCCGACGAGGGCCACGAAGAGCTCGCCGGGTGCGATAGCCCGGCTGTCGGTGGACACGCCCGAGAAGGCGGCGCGCACGCCCAGGGGCAAGCCGCCCGTGGCGCGCGCGGCTTCGTCGAGATCCATCATCGGGGCGGGCACCGGTCCGGGTCCGTTCATCGCGGCCGCGCCTCCAGGGCAGCGAGGCACGCCTCCGCGTCGCTGAAGTCGTGGCGCACGCCGGCGATCTCCTGGTAGGTCTCGTGGCCCTTGCCCGCCACGAGCACCACGTCCCCCGCCTTCGCCTGGTGGATCGCCGTGAAGATCGCGACCTGGCGATCGGCGATCGCCTCGGCGCGGCCGCCCGGGATGCCGGCCATGACCTGGTCGATGATGGCCAGGGGGTCCTCACCCCTCGGGTTGTCGCTGGTCACGATGACGTGGTCGGCCAGGCGCGCGGCCGCCTCGCCCATGATCGGGCGCTTGCCGGCGTCGCGATCGCCGCCGCAGCCGAAGACGCAGAGGAGGCGCCGGCCGGCGGCCACCACCGGGCGCACGGCGGCGAGCGCCTTTTCCAGCGCGTCCGGGGTGTGCGCGTAGTCGACCACCACCAGCGGGAGCGCGCCTCCGCCGAAGCGCTCGAGGCGCCCGGCCACGGGCTGGAGCTTCGCCACCGCGGCGAGTGCCGCGCCCATTTCCACGCCGCTCGCGAGCAAGGTGCCGATCACCGCGAGCAGGTTGGAGGCGTTGAAGGCGCCGAGCACCGGGGCCACGACCTCGCCCGTGCCCCAGTCGCCCTCGACGCGAAAGCGCAGCCCGCCCTCGTCCTGCGCGATGCCCGAGGCGCGCAGGCGCCCGCCGCCGAATCCGTAGCCGATCACCTCGAGGCGCGCATCGCGCAGGCGCTCGGCGAAACGCTTGCCCCAGTCGTCGTCCACGTTGATCACGGCATGGCGCACGCCGCGCGCGCCGAAGAGCCGGAACTTGGCCTCGGCGTAGGCCTCCATCGTGCCGTGGTAGTCGAGGTGGTCGCGGGTGAGGTTGGTGAATACCGCCACGTCGAACCGGATCCCGGCGGCGCGGCCCTGGTCGAGGCCGTGGCTCGATACCTCCATCGCCGCGACCTTGGCGCCGCGGCGCAGGTACTCGGCCAGCTCGCGCTGCAGCACGACCGGATCGGGAGTCGTGTTCTTCGCCTGCGTGCGCTCGCCCACGAGGCCGTGGCCGAGGGTTCCGAGCGCCGCGGCGCGGCGACCGAGGCCGTCGAAGGCCTGCGCCACCCACTGCGCGACGGAGGTCTTGCCGTTGGTGCCGGTGATGCCGACCATCCAGAGCTTCTCCGACGCGTCGCCGTGCACGAGCCCGGCGATCTCGCTCGCGCGCGCGCGCAGGTCCTCGATGGCGAGGTTCGGCACGTCCCAGCGCGGATTCCAGTCGAATCCGCGCCGTTCCCAGATCACCGCCGCCGCGCCGCGCGCCAGGGCGTCGGCGATGTAGGCGCGGCCGTCCAGCGCGCTTCCGGGGTAGGCCACGAAGACGGAGCCGTGCTTTACGTGCCGTGAATCGGTGGTGAGGTCGACCAGGGGCACGCCCAGGAGGGCGAGGCGTTCGCGCAGGACGGCGGCCGGGGCGCGCGATGGGGTCGCCACGGCGATCATCCCTCGCTCCCGGCGGCGGGTGCGCGGGCCTCGGTCGCGGCCGGTCGCGCCGGCGCCTGCACGTTCAGCGTCTGCGGCGCGTCCGGCGGCACGGACATCATCCGGAGCGCCGCGCCCATGACGGAAGAAAAGACCGGCGCGCTCACGTCGCCGCCGAAGTACTTCGCACCGGAGGGCTCGTCGAGCATCACCGCCACGACGAAGCGCGGGCTCGTGACCGGCCCGAACCCCACGAAGGAGGAGACGTACTTGCTCTCGGCGTAGCCGCCCGACTCGGGCTTGTGCGCCGTGCCCGTCTTGCCCGCGACCCGGTAGCCGGGGACGGCCGCGCGCGGCGCGGTTCCGCCCGGACCCACGGCCAGCTCCATCATGCGCGTGACCTTCGCCGCGGTTTCGCGCGAGACGAGCGGCCTGCCGATCGGGAGGCTGTCGCGCTTGACGAGCGTGAGCGGCAGCAGGTGCCCTTCCCCGGTGAAGATCGTGTAGGCGCGCGCGATCTGCAGCAGCGACACCGAGATGCCGTGGCCGTAGGCCATGGTCGCCTGCTCGATGGGCCGCCATTTCGCGGCGGGCCGCAGCAGGCCCTTCGCCTCGCCGGGAAATCCGGTCTGCGGCACGGAGCCGAAGCCGAGCTCGCGGTAGAAGGCGCCCAGGTCCTCGGCGGCCATGCGCATCTGGATCTTCGCGGTGCCCACGTTGGACGATTTCTGGATCACCTGCGAGACGGAGAGCACGCCGTGCGGGTGCGTGTCGCTGATCGTCCAGCCGCCGATCGCCATCGAGCCCGGCGCGGTCTGGATCGCGGTCTCGGGCGTGACGATCCCGGCTTCCAGCGCGGCGGCCACCGTGAACGGCTTCATCGTCGAGCCCGGCTCGAAGATGTCGGTGACCGAGCGGTTGCGCGTCTGCTTGCCCGTCACGCTGGCGCGGTTGTTGGGGTTGTAGTCGGGCTGGCTCACCAGGGCGAGCACCTCGCCCGTGCGCGCATCGAGCATCACCAGCGAGCCGCCCCGGGCGCCGTTCGCCGCGACGGCGGCCTTGAGCTCCCGGTGCGCGAGGAACTGCAGGCGCTGGTCGATCGAGAGCAGCAGTTCGCGGCCGTCGCGCGGCACCTTGATGCTCTCCACGTCCTCGACGATGCGGCCCTTCCGGTCCTTGATCACCTTGCGGCTGCCCGGCACGCCCGCGAGCCACGCCTGCTGGGCGAGCTCGATGCCCTCCTGGCCGCGGTCGTCGATGCCGGTGAATCCCACCACGTGCGCCATCACCTCGCCCGCGGGGTAGTAGCGACGGAATTCGCGCTGCTGGAGGACCCCGGGGATGTTCAGCCGCATCACCTTCACCGCCTGCTCGGGCTAGATCTGGCGCTTCAACCAGACGAACTGGCGATCCTTGTTGGCAACTTTCTGGCGATCTCGGCCGCGCCCATCCCGAGCACCTTCGCGAGCGCGCGCAGGCTCGCCCCGTCGGCGTCGAAATCCTCGGGGCTCGCCCAGATCGACTCCACGGGCGTGGAGATGGCGAGCGCGTTGCCGTTCCGGTCCTTCACCGGCCCGCGGGAGGCGGGCATCTCGACCACCCGCCCGTAGCGCGCCTCGCCCTTCTGCTGCAGGAAGTCGTGGTTCATGCCCTGCAGGTAGAAGGCGCGGGCCGCGAGCAGCGCGAAGCCCGAGACCACCAGGGCCAGCACCACGCGCGAGCGCCAGCCCTCGAGGCGAAGGCGCAGTTCCGGCGTGCGCTTCTCGAACCTCATGGCCTCGCGGCCTCCGGCCCGCCCAGCGTGATGACGCGCGTCGTCCCCGGCTCCGGCAGGCGCATGCCCAGCGACTTCGAGGCCACCGCCTCCACGCGCTTGTGCGTGGCCCAGGTGCCCTGCTCGAGCTGCAGCTGCGTGAACTCGTCGTCGAGCTTCTTGGCCGCCGACCGCCCGGCCTCCAGGTCGATGAAGAGCTTCCTCGCGTTGTGCTGCGCGGTGATCACGCCGAGCGCGCAGGCGACCACGGCGGCGAGGAGCAGGAAGTTCACGCGGGTCATGGCGCGGGCCTCAGCTTCCCGTGCGCTCCGCCACGCGCAGCGTCGCACTGCGGGCGCGGGGATTGGCGGCAGCCTGCGCGGGCGTCCGGGGCGGATCGCGCGCCCCACGAGCCGCAGGCGCGGCTCGGGCAGGTCCTGGCCCGCACCGGCAGCCCCCGCGGCAGCGAATCGGCGCGCGCGCCCTCCCGGAAGAAGTGCTTCACGATGCGGTCCTCGAGCGAGTGGAAGCTGATCACCGCCAGCCGGCCGCCGGGCTCGAGGAGCTCCACCGCCTGCGGAAGCGTCATCTCGAGCTCCGCAAGCTCTTGATTGAGGTGAATCCGAAGAGCCTGAAAGGTCCGGGTCGCCGGATGCTTGCCCGGCTCGCGCGTCCGAACCGCGCCACCCACGACCGCGGCAAGCTGCCCTGTGGTCCGGATAGGCTCGCGGCCCCTTGCCGCAACAATCGCTCCTGCAACCTGTTTAGCAAACCGTTCTTCCCCATAGGTGACGATGACCTCCCTGATTTCTTCTTCTGTTGCCCGGTTGAGCCAGTCGGCCGCCGATTCCCCCCGGGTGGGGTCCATGCGCATGTCGAGCGGGCCGTCCTTCGCGAAGCTGAAACCCCTGTCGGGATCGTCCACCTGCGGCGACGACACCCCCAGGTCGAGCAGCACGCCCGCCACGTGCGAGACGCCGCGCGCGGCGAGCTCGCCGGTCATCGTCGAGAAGCGGCCATGGATCAGCTCAAGACGTCGATCCGCGTCCGCGCCAGCCGCAATCGCCGCGGGGTCTTGATCAAAAGCGAAAAGTCTTCCGCGAACACCGAGCAGGGCGAGGATGGCCGCGCTGTGCCCGCCGCGGCCAAAGGTGCCATCGACGTAGACCCCGTCGTGACGGACTCGGAGGGCAGCAACGGCTTCTTCGAGAAGGACCGGGACATGGGCTACCTCACTCACGGGGGGAAGGGACGGGGGCGCCGGGGGCCGGGGAACCGCTCTCGCCATCGCGCGGTCGGGGGCCCGGGGGCTCCTGACGCGTCACAGCGAGAAGTTCTCCATCCCCGGGGGCAGGACGGGACTGCCGCCGGACGACAGCCGGTCGAGCTGCTGCTGCCAGCGCTCGAGGTCCCAGATCTCGTAGTAGCTACCCTGCCCGATGAACATCACGCGCTTGTCGATGCCGGCGAAGGCCCGGAGCTCCGGCGAGATGAGCAGCCGCCCGGACCCGTCGAGCTGCGTCTCCTCCGCGAAGCCCACGAGCAGGCGCTTCCACGGGTTGAACGCGGCGTCGAGGCTCGGAAAGGACATCACTTTCGCGCGGATCGGCTCCCACGCGGGAACGGGGTAGAGGAGCAGGCACTTGTCGGGGTGCGCGGTGAGGACGACCGGAACCGTCCCGCCCTGCGTCAGGGGATCGCGCACGCGCGTCGGCACCGCCAGGCGGCCCTTCGCGTCGAGATTGATTTGTGATGCCCCCTGAAACACCGCGCTCCCCCCTGTCGTGCCCTTCCGGATGCCCGGATGGGCGGGAATCCTATGAATTCCCAGTTTTTCCCACTTCCGCACACTCTATTGAGTCGATCCGGAAGCGTCAAGGGGGGATTCGGGAATTTTTGTTGTGCTACAAATACTTAGGAGCGGTTCCTCAATTGATTTTTCAGTTTTCTATAGTTAATGTTTTCAAAGGGTTAGAAAATCATGTGAATGTTGTTTGGTAAGATCAGGGGGGTCGGGGCGACGGGAGCCGCGAATCCTCGCGTGCCATCCTTCCCGGCAGGGAGCCGTCATGCTGCACCGCAATATCGGCGCACGCTGCGCCGCCGCAATCGCGGCGCTGGTCTTCGCGTTCACGGCGCAGGGCGAACCGCAGTCCTCTCCGGATCCCGCCCATGCCCTGGAGGGCGCGGCGCTCGTGGCGGCGTTGCGCGCCGGCGGCTTGACGCTCTACTTCCGGCACACGGCGACGGATTTTTCCCAGAGCGACCGCGGCATGACCGGCCACGCCGACTGCGCGACCCAGCGCAACCTCTCGGAGGCCGGGCGCGCGCAGGCGCGAGCGATCGGCGAGGCGATCCGCGTCCTGGCGCTGCCCGTGGGAGAAGTGATCGCGAGCCCCTTCTGCCGCACGATGGAGACGGGGCAGCTGATGTTCGGGCGCGCGCAGCCCTCTACCGTGGTGCGCGGCTACGAGGGCATGTCACCGGCGAACGCGGACTACACGAAGCTCGTCGCACTCCTCGCCTCGCCGCCGAAGGAGGGCACGCTGCGCATGATCACGAGCCACGGCAACCCGTTTCGCGCCGTGGCCGGCCCGCCTCACCTGGACGAAGGCGAGGCGGCGGTCCTCAGGCCCGCGGGAATGGGCTTCGCGGTGGTCGCGCGGATCCGGCGCGGGGACTGGGAAACCCTGGCGGCCGCAATGGCGAACAACAGGTAAGGGAAGTGTGAAGCAAGCCTGTAAGCGGGATTCTGTTACGGCCCTTGCGGGCTATGACGGTCATTCCTCTGGGCGACGCGTTGCCGCGGCGCTCAAGCCACCTACCCGCAGACTCGGCGGGCCGCGTCGTCGTCTGCCTATTTGGTGTTGCTCCGCGTAGAGATTGCCCGTTTCACCCGGACTTAACCGGCTCGTCTCTGTTGCTCTGATCCTCGCCTCACGGCGGACGGGAGTTACCCGCTACGCTGCCCTGTGGAGTCCCGACTTTCCTCCGCACCGCAACTGCGGCACGGCGACCGTCCGGCCTGCTTCACCCCGCCATTCTACGGACGAAACAGGGGCTCCGGGGGGGGGGGGGGGAAAAGGGGGGGGGGGGGAGGGGGCCCTGGGGACGCCCGCTATCCCGGTCCCGGAAATAGGGGAGCGTCCCCTTTTTCGGTCTTCGGGCGGAAATGGTCGGTGTCGTCGTAGAACGACTCGGAATCGGTGCCGGGATGCCACCCCGGGATGCCGAGCACCGGCAGCGGCGCCATGGTCCGCGGGGTGGCGAAGCGCGGGCGGTGCGCGAAATGCGCGGCGAGCAGTGCGTCCACGCGCGCCACCTGCGCCTCCGGCGGCAGCATCGCGAAGAGGTCGTCCACCGGGATGAACACCGTCTTCGCGACGATGCCGAGGAAGGGATCGAGCGCCTTCTCGAAGAGCGCGTGGCCGAAGGCGAGGAAGCGCACGCGGCTGCCGAGCTCCCCGCGGCGGTGCCAGAAGAGCTCCTTCCACTCGAAGTCGACGATCAGGCGAAGGAGCGCGGGGGAACTCGACGCCACCACGACGCCGCCCTCGTCGAAGAGCGAGAGCGCGTCGCGCTCCGGGCTTCTCTGGCGCGCTTCCGCCTCGCCGCCTTCCGAGAGGATGGCCGCGTGCTGCGAGTTGATCGCCGCCTTCGCTTGCGGATAGGCGATCCAGGCGAGCGCGTTGAAGAGGTCGTGCCAGTTCTCCGGCCGTGTCTCGACCTCGCCCGCCTGCGCGATGCGCAGCTCGTACGGCGGCATGCCGCGGTCCGCCTGGCCGCGGGGCGGCACGAACCGGATAGCGTGGCCCCGCGAGGTCGCAACCCCTGCGGCGAGCCCGGTGAGATCGGCGAGGGTCGGCCAGCGATGGGGATCGAGGCGCGCGATGGCGGGTGCGATCGCCGCGAAGGCCGGGCCGCGGAGCGTGGCCTGCGCGTCCGCCCAGTCCACGGCCTGCCGCGCGGGCCCTAGCCCCGGAAGCGCCAGGCGAGGCGCTCGCCGGCGCGAAGCGGCACCACCGTCTCGGCGCCGAAGGCGTAGTGCTCGGGCACTTCCCAGGGCTCCTTCTCCACGGTGACCGTGTCGCCGTTGCGCGGCAGCCCGTAGAAATCCGGCCCGAAGCGGCTCGCGAAGTCCTCGAGCCGGTCGAGCGCGTCCTCGCGCTCGAAGACCTCGCAATAGAGCTCCAGCGCCGCGTGCGCCGTGTAGATCCCCGCGGCCCCGCAGCACGACTCCTTCGCCCCCTTCGCGTGCGGCGCGGTGTCGGTGCCGAGGAAGAAGCGCGGGTTGCCCGACACGGCCGCCTGCACCAGCGCCAGGCGATGGGGCTCGCGCTTGGGCACCGGCAGGCAGTAGTGGTGCGGCCGCATCCCGCCCGCGAAGAGCGCGTTGCGGTTGAGCAGCAGGTGGTGCGCGGTGATCGTGGCCGCGACGTTCTCCGGCGCGCTCGAGACGAAGAGCGCCGCCTCGCCGTGGTGATGTGCTCGAGCACCACGCGCAGCTTCGGGAAGCGGCGCACGAGCGGGCGCAGGACGGTCTCGATGAAAACCTTCTCGCGGTCGAAGACGTCGACCGCGGGATCGGTCACCTCGCCGTGGAGCAGCAGCGGCATCCCGTGCGCGGCCATGGCCTCGAACACCGCGTCGCAGCGGCGGATATCAGTGACGCCCGAGTCCGAGTTCGTCGTGGCGCCCGCCGGGTAGTACTTCACCGCCTTCACGAACCCCGAGGCCTTCGCGCGCGCGATCTCGTCGGGCGAGGTGTTGTCGGTGAGGTAGAGCGTCATCAGCGGCTCGAACGCGCTGCCCGCGGGCAGTGCCGCGAGAATGCGATCGCGGTAAGCCTGCGCCAGCGCGGTCGTCACCACCGGCGCCTTGAGGTTGGGCATGACGATCGCGCGGCCGAACTGGCGCGCGGTGGCGCCGACGACGGAGCGCATCGACTCGCCGTCCCGGAAGTGGACGTGCCAGTCGTCAGGGCGCGTGAGCGTGAGCGTATCCGGCATGCGCACGATTATAGCCGTGGCGAGCTCTTGCCCGCATCGGCGGGACGGGAGTGCAAGTCGACTACGGTCCTGGGCGCCCGCCCGCGGCAAACGCGTGCACGATCATGCGTCGACGGCCGGCGCCGCGCTAGTTCGAGGGAGTGATCGATCTCTCGTACCGCAGCGGAAACGCCCCCCCGTAATTCCCCTGGCACACGCCGCCACCGCAATCGAGCGCTCCATTCTCGAACGTCCTGGCGACGAACCCCGTCAGCGGTACCCCGGTGTATCGGTGCGACCCGGATGTGGTTTCGCCTGTCGAAATGCGCATGCGGGAAGACGTTTCGAGGCTGTCGAGCGACTTGTTCGTCGTGACGATGGTGAATGCCGCCCAGCCCGGGCCTGGAAAGCCGACCGCGAACATCCCCAGCTCGGACAAGCCTCGATTCAGGGATCCCAGTACATGCGTATCCAGGGTCGTCGCCGTGTGGGCGCTGCCGTCGTGGAAGTCGACGACCGTGGATGCGCCACATCGGAAACTCGGCGTCGCCGGAGCGGGACTGAATGGCTCGTAGATGCCGCCGAATTCCTCCCGATTGTGGTACCGAAGCTCGATGCGCTCGCCCGCATAGGTATCCGTGGGAAACGCGCAGTTGGCGTCGAATGGCGAAGCCGCCGCACCCCCGCCGACATAGTGATGCCGCGTCGGAAACGTCACGACGAAATCCGTCCTCGACTTCGTTCCCGCGTCCAGCGTGAATTCGCCGAACCATTTCGATCTCATCAACACCGCACTCACCGCGTCGACGCCTCGATTCCAGGTAGATCTGTAGACGAACCCGTTCGCGGTCACGACGCTGACGGGACTGACTTCCGCGGCGTTGAAGTCCGGATACGGGTCGCTCGCGGTCCGATAGAACGCGGTGGAGGAAAGCTCCGACAGCGCATCCGCATTCAGCGTGAAATCCATTCCATTGTTCACGTTTATCAGGGTCAGCGTGCCTGAAAGCCCTCCCACGGGAGCCGCGGTTTCCACCGCCGCGCCGCCCTGCAAGGCAGGGCAGTTGGCTGGCGTCATAGACGTGCGGCCGTGAGTGGCCGCTCCTGCGCTCGCCCCCGTGAGCGTCGCCATCTCGATGACTTCGATCCAGCCCTCGCGAACGCGATCGAGCTCGTCGCCATGGCCGTCGCCGACGTAGCCGACCCCCGAGAACGTGATGCCGGGCACCTCGCCCGAAGGGGCGGCAAGCGCCGGACTCGTGCAAGAGCGGTCGGTGGAGATCATCCGGGCGCCATCGCTCGTCGGCACGATGGCCGCGGTCCAAACGTCTAACGCGCTCAGGAAGAGATTGAATTCCGCAACCTCGCGCGAATTGCGTCCTTCACGGAACCGGACGCGCAAGGCTTTCACGCCGGACGTGTGGTTCAACAATGACACGTAGGTGTTGAACGCATTGCCGTTCGAAGCCCGCACCGTGTAGTACGGATAGATCAGCGCCTGGCCCGCGCCGTCGGAACTCAGCGCGACAGCGCCACTGTCTTCGATTGGCCCGACAAGCACGACAGCAATGAGGGTGAACAGCGTGACTCGGAGTTGTCGGATCATCGTCATGGCTACCCTCCACTCCAGTGGACTTCGCGAACACTGCATCGACGAGCGCCGAGGTCGCTTCTCGGAATCCGTGGGCACGATTCGTGCCCACAAGCACTCGAAATTGTTAGCTCGCAAAGTGCGTTGTCATTTTTCAATAACCGTACACTTCAATTTCTCGCCATCCCACCCAGGAGGGGCTTGACAACGTGGTAATTCGGACGAAGCGGGCCCAAACCGGACCAAGGGACAGGCGAATGGCTCGAGATCGTCCCCATTTTCCGAGATCGTCTGAACAAGCGTCATAGGCGAAGGGGAATTCCCTGCATAAATATAGTGGGTCACTGGCCCACCAGGCGACTGCGCGGGCGTAAGCCGAATTGCAACCAGGTTCTTGATCCAACCAAGATCGATTTCGATCCAGCTTGGAGGGAACTGGCCAGAAATCCAAGCGGTGTACATAGTCCCCATGGGGGGCGGGAAACCGGGTACCGTACTCGCGTAGGTACTAACCGCCGTCAACAGAGGTGCGACTACGTAACCCGCTGGCTGAAGATAGGAAGGCACCACAATATCGGAACCGCTTTGGTCCTGAAAACCAGTACCCCTCAGCCGAGCTCGCACGTGATTCTCCCGTTCGACCGGAGTTGTAGATGATGTTCCGAAGCGAGCCGCGAGCGCAGCAACATGTGGCGCCGCCATCGATGTTCCTGATAGCACCATCGTCGCGGCGGAAGAGGTGTCCCATGTCGACAGCACTCGTTGGGACGGCGCCCACATTTCAACGCAATTTCCCCAATTGGCGCCAGGCTCATTCGGCCAACCAGAAGCACTATTGTCGAATGGCGCTGGCTGCCTTCCGTCCTCATCAATCCCGGATACGACAAGGATGCCATCATTTGCGTTCGCGGGACCATATGCGAAATCGCACGCGTCACCGCGCTGGTTCCCCGCGGACTGTACGACTAGCACCCTAGTGCTTAGGCGTCGCATGTACTTTGCGATCCCACTGTCGCTAGTCTCCGACCAGCGCTCCGAGTTTGATGAAATGTTCGCCACTGCGAAGATATTGAAGTACTCAGCGCATGCCAGCACCCAATCGAGGGATTCGCGAATGGATGCGTCGCTTCTCCCGCGATTGACGTTAATTATTGCCGCGCCAGGATTGACCCCTCGCACCATCACGCCGTTCATTGCCGCCGAAAGTATTCCGGCCACGTGGGACGCGTGTGCCGTAGAAATTATGTACTCGGCGGGGTTGTCAGTATGAATCGGGGCGGGTACCACATTCAGGAGATCCCCATGTGCTGGAGGCATTCCCGCATCAATCATAAATACGATGTTGTCGGCGCCAATCGCGTCGTTGGTTCCAATTGCGATCTTGCCCCAGGGAATGGTCTCGCCGCCCACGACTTGATTGGCCCAGGGCGGCACTTGGCTGAAGTCGTTCGCTTCATACACCGGCAGTAGCCGTTCAACGCGGCGATCCGATTGGAGCATTTCTACAACGCCGTTCGCCAAATATGCGGAAAACGAAGGCATCGCAAAACTCGTCATCGAGGTAGCCTCGATACCATATTCACGCTCCAGCTGAGCTACCAACCCGCGAACCTGCGGTTTGTGCCAGCCACGAAAATCATATGCATTGGCTGGGTCCATTGGCGACCGCGGTTCGGGCTCTCCGTCCGCAACTTGACCATTCACTGCGTCTAGGCTCAGCTCCAAAATATGCAGCTTCCTTCCCAGAGCATCTGGCTGAGTCAATCGGGGGATCTTGTCCAAGGTTTGCGACCACAGCGTTGAGGAGGCGAATGAGCAAGCAATGAAAATTGCTAGCACGGCAATTCGGCAGATCGGACTTCGCATGGTATCTCCCTGGATCGGTGAGAACGCGATCGCACTTTTTGAACATTAAGTTGACTGTGGAATGCGCCCTTTTCCGTTCGCCTATGAAACTCGACTAGAAACGCGACCAGAGTCATCGATTCGTCAATGCCACAGCTGCTTCCGAGGCCGTAACGAATCACGAAGCGGCGCTTGCCGCCTTTGACGCAAGTCTTACAACGGGGTATCACACGATAGCATTTGAAACAGTTCTCCATTTGACCTACGTCATCTTGATGGCACTTGACGGAATTGGCGGGGTCGGGATGCTTATGAACCATTGACGACAAGGCCGCTGCGCGCAGGAAAGAGGACCGGCTTCGGCACCAGCTACCGCAGATTCGCACTTGCCGGTCGTCCATGACATCGCAATGCTCAACTCGGCATAACCATCGCGAAGTGGATTCGGGTGAACTTGTTCGATGAGTTGACTTGGAACGCCCTGCCGATTGCGCAAGACGAACATGTCGTTCAATCGACCTCGATAGCAACGTCATCGATCTGCCTGTGCAACCACATCGAGGACAAATGGGCGATCGCCCAGCCTCGGGACTTGGTGGTAACTCGAGGAATGCGCCACGCGTGGTGGCCCCCGATTCCGGATTGTGGCCTTATCACAAGAGGGCAGAAGTTCAACGCCGTCCCAACCTTCCTAGGACGACTTGCCTCTCGTCCCATTCGCCGTTTCCAGAGCCTTCTTGTAGAGCTCGCTCCGGCTCACGCCCGTGATCCTCGCCGCCAGCGACGAGGCCTGCTTCACCGAGAGCTCCCCGAGCAGGATTCCCAGCACCTTCTCCGGCGCGAGCGCCGGGGCCGCCTCCACCGGTCGGCCCTCGACCACCAGCACGAACTCGCCGCGCGAGCGGTTCGGGTCGGCAGCCACCCATTCCACCGCGCCCGAGAGCGGCACGCGCGCGATCGTCTCGAAGCGCTTGGTGAGCTCGCGGCAGACGACCACGTCGCGCTCGCCGAGTGCAGCGTGCAGGTCCGCGAGCGTGGCCTCGACGCGGTGCGGCGACTCGAAGAGCGCGACGGCCCACGGGCCCGCGGCGAGCTCGGCCAGGCGGCGCTTCCTCTCGGCGCCCTTCGTCGGCAGGAAGCCCGCGAACACGACGCCCTCGGCCGAAACGCCACTCGCGGAAAGAGCCGCGGTCAGCGCGCTCGCGCCGGGCACCGGGAAAACAGGAAAGCCCGCAGCGCGCACCCGATCGACGACGAGCGCCCCGGGATCGCTCACTGCGGGGGTGCCGGCGTCGGAGACGAGCGCCACGGACTTGCCTTCGCCCAGCAGGGCCAGGATGCCCTCGGCGGCGGCGCGCTCGTTGTGCTCGTGCACCGCGATCACGCGCGCGCCGATCCCGAAGTGCGCGAGGAGCGGTTTCGTGACCCGCGTGTCCTCGGCCGCCACCACGTCGCAGGCGGCGAGCACGTGCCGTGCGCGCTCCGTCAGGTCGCCGAGATTTCCGATGGGCGTGGCCACCACATATAATCCCGGAGGAAGAACCTCAGCGCGGCCTTCCGCCGCCGCCGCACCGGAGTCGCCTTCCTTGCCCTTGCCCTTGCCCTTGTCCTTGTCCTTCGCACGCCCCACCGCGATTCTCCTCGCCACGATGCTCGCGGCCACGCCGGCATTCTCGGCCGACCCGCCGCGCGAGACAACCGCGCCGCCCGTTTTCGCGCCGTCCACGGTGGTCACGCCGCTGCGCGGCGCGCCCACCGTCCCCGCGCCCAGGCCCGCGGCGCCGACCCTGCCGGCGCAGCCCGCGCGGCAGCCCATTCCCACGGGCGCGGCGCCCCATGTGGCCCTGATCCTGCCGCTCGCCTCGCCGTTCCTCGGGCGCGTGGCCGACGCGCTGCGCCAGGGATTCGTCGCCGCGGGCGAGGTCGCCGGCCGCAACGCCCTGCCCGTGCGCGTCTACGCCACCGTCGACGACGGGCAGGCGGCGATCGATGCCTGCACGCAGGCCCAGGCAAGCGGCGCCGTCCTCGTGGTGGCCGGCCTCACACGCGACGGCGCGACGGCGCTCTCCCGGAGCACCTGCCCGCGCCAGCCCACGCTCGTCCTGAACAGCCCCCAGGATGCCGAACTACCCGCGCGGATGTACGCGATCTCGCTCTCCGCCGAACAGGAGGCGCGCCAGGCGGCGCTGATGGCGATCAACGACGGCATGGTCGCGGCCATCGTGATCGGCACGCCGTCGCCTCTGTCCAGGCGCGTGGTGGAGGCCTTCGAGCGCGAGTGGGGCCGCGCGGCGGGCGAGGCGGGGCGCGTGATGTTCTCCGGCAATCCCGAGGAGGCCCCCGCGATCAAGGAGCGCATCGCCACCATGCGGGGCGACATGGTCTTCCTCGCCCTCGACCAGGCGGCGACCCGCGCCGTGCGGCCCTACATTTCCGCCACGCTGTCCGTCTACACCACCTCGCTCGGCGTCGATCCGCGCGCCGACCCGTCGGTCAACGTGGACCTGGAGGGCGTGCGTTACGTGGACATGCCCTGGTTCGTGCAGCCCGACCATCCCGCCGTCATGATCTACCCGCACCCGTCCGCGCCCATGGCCGTGGAGCAGGAACGTCTCTACGCCCTGGGCATCGACGCCTACCGGCTCTGCGCGCCGCTGCTGCAGGCGCAGTCGCGCTCCCTCACCCTCGACGGCGTCACCGGCCGCATCGATCTCGAAGCAGGCCGGCACTTCGCGAGGACTCTCGTGCCCACGGGTTTCGACGCCGGCCGCGCCGCGCCGTTGCATTCATCGCGATGATCGGGGCCCTTCGCCCCGCCGCCCATCGCCGGGGCGAGGCGGCCGAGGAACTCGCCGCACGCTTCCTCGCCGGGCGGGGCCTCGTGGTGCTCGCGCGCAACTACCGCACGCGCCTGGGCGAGATCGACTTGGTCGCGCGCGACGGCGAGACGCTCGTGTTCGTCGAGGTGCGCGCGCGGAAATGGCGCGCCTTCGGGGGCGCGGCGGGCAGCGTCGACGCGGCCAAGCAGCGGCGGATCGTCGCCGCCGCCCGACACTACCTGGGCCGCCTGCCCGCGGAACCCCCGTGCCGCTTCGATGTCCTTACGATCCAGGGGCAGGATGGCGCGCCCGCGTGGATCCGCGGCGCCTTCGATGCCGCCTAGGAATACAATGCCCACGCCCGAGAACCGAGAAGAAGCCCGCCCGCCCATGGATCCAGTCGCACTCGTCCGCAGCCACTTCGAGGACGCGATCGCGCTCAAAACCCGCATGGCGGAGACGCTGGCCCCCGCCATCGCCCGCGCAGGCGAGGCGCTTGCCGCAGCGCTCGGACGCGGCGCCAAGGTGCTCGCCTGCGGCAACGGCGGCTCGGCGGGAGACTGCCAGCATTTCGCCGCGGAGCTGGTCGGTCGCTTCGAGCGCGAGCGCCCGGGGCTTGCCGCGATCGCGCTCACCGTGGATTCCTCCGCCCTCACGGCCATTGCCAACGACTACTCCTTCGATCGGGTGTTCTCCCGGCAAGTCGAGGCGCTGGGCCGCGAGGGCGACGTGCTCGTGGCGCTGTCGACTTCCGGCAACTCGCGCAACGTGATCGAGGCCATGAAGGCCGCCTCGGCCCGCGGCATGACGGTCATCGCCCTCACCGGCCGCGACGGCGGCGCGATGGCCGCGATGCTCGGTCCGAAGGACCACCACCTCAACGTCGCCCACCCCCGGACGATGCGCATCCAGGAAGTGCACATCCTGGCGCTGCACTGCCTGTGCGACACCGTCGACAACATCCTCCACGGAGAGAAATGATGCGAAGAATCCTTCCCCTGCTCGCCCTCACGGCCGCCGCCACGCTGCTCTCGGGCTGCTTCTTCGGCGTCGCGGCCACCGGCATCGGCGCCACCGCGCTCATGGCCGACGACCGCCGCACCGCCGGCATGTACCTGGAAGACGAGAACATCGAGTGGAAGGCGCTCGGCAGGATCAACTCGGCCTTCCGCAACGCGCACCTGAACGCGACCAGCTACAACCGCAAGGTGCTCATCACGGGCGAGGTGCCCAGCGAGGAGGCGAAGAAGGCGGTCGAGGCCGACCTCCGGGCGATCGCGAGCGTGCGCGAGATCGCCAACGAAGCCGTCGTCGCAGGTAATTCCTCGCTCACCTCGCGCGGCAACGACACGATCATCACCTCCTCCGTGAAGACCCGCATGATCGGCAACGAGGCCTTCTCGCCGAACCACGTGAAGGTCGTCACCGAGGCGGGCACCGTCTTCCTGATGGGCCTGGTCACGCAGGCCGAGGGCGAGGCGGCGGTCGAGGTGGCGCGCTCCACCTCGGGCGTCTCGCGCGTCGTGAAGGCCTTCGAGTACCTGCCGGAAGCGCCCAAGCCCCGGTGAGCGCCGCCGCATCGATTGCGGAGCAGCTGCGCGCCGCCACGGATCTCGTCTACGCCGGGCGCTTCCCCCAGGCGGAGGCCGGCGCCCGCCTCGTCCTCACGCGCCAGCCGCGCAATGCCGAGGCCCACTACGTGCTGGCGCTCTCGGCGATGTTCCAGAACCGCCACGCCGACGCCCTCGCGCCCATCGACAAGGCCGTCTCGCTGGCCGGAGCCGACGCCCAGTACGCGTTCGTGCGCGCGATGTGCCTCGCCGGCGCCAGCCGCGTCGAGGAGGCCGTCGCCGGATACCGCAAGGCGCTCGCGCTCCGTCCGGCTTTCTTCGAGGCCTGGGCCAACCTGGGGAGTCTCCTCGAGTCGAACGGCCGCTTCGCCGAGGCCGAGGAGGCCTACCTGCGCGCGATCCGGTTGAAGCCCGGCGTTGCCGCCGTGCTGAACGGCCTGGGCATGTGCCTGCTCGCCCGGGGCGAGCTCGCGGGCGCCGCCGAGGCCTTCGCGCAGGCCGTCGCGGCCGATCCGAAGTTCGCCACCGCGCAGAACAACCTCGGCAATACGCTGGGAAAACTCAAGCAGGTCGAAGCGGCCATCGGCCACCTGCAGGAAGCCGTCCGGCTGCGCCCCGACTACGCCGTGGCCTGGGTGAACCTGGGCGAGCAGTGCTATGTCGCGGGGCGGGACGCCGAGGCGGTCGCCGCGATCGACCGCGCACTCGCCCTGGACCCGGCGAACGGCGGCCTGCGCCACCTGCGCGACGCGATCGCGGGGGTGCAGACGGGGCGCGCGCCGGACGAGTACATCCGCGGCTTCTTCGACCGCTTCGCGGCGGATTTCGACAAGCGCCTCGTGGAGGACCTCGAGTACCGCACGCCGCAGCGCATGATGGAATTCCTCGCGCCCTGGCTCGCGGGCCGCGAGAAGCGCCTGCGCATCGAGGATCTCGGCTGCGGCACGGGCCTGTCGGGCGTCGTGCTCGCCCCGTACGCCGCGCGCATGGAAGGCGTGGATCTCTCGGGGAAGATGCTCGACAAGGCGCGCGAGCGTGGCCTCTACGGCGCGCTGCACGAGGCCGAAATCGCCGCGTACCTGGACGCGCGGCCCGCCGGCGCCTGCGACCTCGCCGCGGCCATGGACGTCTTCGTCTACGTGGGCGACCTGGATGCGATCTTCCGCGCCGTCGCGCGCGCGCTCGCCCCCGGGGGGATGTTCGCCTTGTCGGTTGAACGCCTCGACGGCGAGGGCGACTTCCGCCTCGCGCGCTCCGGCCGCTACGCGCATTCGCGCGCGTACCTGCGGGCACTGGCGAAGGCGCACGGGCTCGTCGAGTGGAAGCTCGAGGAGGCCGACATCCGCAAGGAAGCCGGCGCGCCGGTGCACGGCATCCTCGCCGGGTTCACGCGTCCCTGACCGGGCCGCGCCTGGCGCCCTCACCAGGGTTCGGGAACTCCCAGCAGGCGCGAGACGTTCATCGCCGAAACCAGGCCGTCCTCGTGGAAGCCGTTGCGCGTCCACGCCCCGCAGAACCACGTGCGGTCGCGGCCCTGCAGGGACGCGAGCCTGGACTTCGCCATGTCGGAGTCCTCGAGGAACACCGGATGGAAAAAGTCGAAGCTGCCCAGGACCCTGTCGTCGCGCGGCGCCTGGACCGGGTTCACGCTCAGCATGAGCGGCGAGGCGAAGGGCACCGGCTGGAGGCGGTTGACGAGGCAGGTGAGGCACACCGGTTCTTCCGGAAGCTCCGGCTTCGGCGCATGGTAGTTCCAGCTCGCCCAGGCCCGGCGGCGCCGCGGAAGGAGCTGCTCGTCGGTGTGGAGCGTCGCGCGATTGAGCTGGTAGGGGATGGCGCTGAGCACGGCGCGTTCCTCGTCGGAGGGGTGCTCCAGCAGTGCGAGCGACTGGTCGGCATGCGTGGCGAGCACGACCTGGTCGAAGCGCTCCGTGCCGTGCTCGGTCGTGAGTTCCACCCGGTCGGCGAACCGCTGCACCTGGCGCACCCGGTTCGACAGGCGCACGTCCGGGATGGCGGCCGCGAGCTTCTTCACGTACTCGCGCGCGCCCCCCTTCACGGAGCGCCATTGCGGCCCGCCCGAGACCGAGAACAGCCCGTGGTTCTCGCAGAAGCGCAGGAAGGTCGCGAGCGGAAAGCGGTTGATCTGCGTGGCGGGCGTGAACCAGATGCAGGCCGCCATCGGGATGAGATAGAGCTCGCGCAGCTCCCGGCCAAACCCCCGCGCGTCGAGGAATTCCCCCAGGGTGCCGCTCACGGGTTCTCCGTCCCGCGCGAGCCTTGCCGCCTCGCGATTGAAGCGCAGGAGATCGGAGAGCATGCGCAGGAAGCGCGGCCTCACGAGATTCGAGGCTTGCGCGAACACCGTGGCCAGGTTGCGGCCGGACCACTCGAGCGCCCCGTCGCCGATGCGCACCGAGAAGCTCATTTCCGCATTCGCGCTTTCCACGCGCAGCTCGGCGAAGAGCTTCACGAGGTTCGGGTAAGTGCGGTCGTTGTAGACGAGAAAGCCCGTGTCGACGGGGTGGGTCACGCCGTCCACCGTGGCGTCGAGGGTGTGCGCGTGCCCGCCGGCATGGCGGCCGGATTCGAACAGCACCACTTCGTGGCGCCTCGCGAGCAGCCAGGCACAGGCTAGGCCGGAAATCCCGGCACCGACGACGGCGATTCTGGGCATGGGTCCTTGAATCCTGCGAGGGATCTCCACGGGGACGATGGCGCGATTTTGCTATTCTAGCCTCGTCATCCAACGGAACCCCGCCGCGGCCTGATGCCCACGCCCGGATTCGAATCGAAGCTCTGCGACCCCGCCGATTTCGCCGCGCGGTCGAAGGCGCTCGCGCGCCCGCTCGTGTTCACCAATGGCGTCTTCGACATCCTGCATCGCGGCCACGTGACCTACCTCGCCGAGGCGCGCGCCCTGGGGGCCGGGCTCGCCGTGGCGCTCAATTCGGACGCCTCGGTCCGGCGCCTGGGCAAGGGAGGCGACCGGCCGATCAACGCGCTGGAGGACCGGATGGCCGTCGTCGCCGCGCTGGAGAGCGTCGCGATCGTCACCTGGTTCGACGCGGACACGCCCCTGGAGCCGATCCTCGCCTGCCGGCCCGAGCGGCTGGTGAAGGGCGGCGACTGGCCCGTGGAGAAGATCGTCGGCGCGGCCGAAGTCCGCGGATGGGGCGGCAGCGTGCATTCGATCCCGTTCCGCCACGACCGCTCGACCACGCGGCTTCTCGAGAAGATCCGCCTCTAGGGCATCCGCGGCGAAACCGTGAACGATCGATCCAATCCCCCCGTTGCGCTGCTCGAGCAGTTGCGCGCCATCGTCGGCGAGCGCGGGCTCCTCACCGAGGCGGAAGATCTCGCGCCCTTCACCGTCGACTGGCGCGGCCAGTTCCGCGGCCGCGCGGCCCTCCTCGTGAAGCCCGCCTCGACGGAAGAGACGGCGCAGGTGGTCGCCGCGCTCGCCACGGCCGGCGTGGGCATCGTCCCGCAGGCGGGCAACACCAGCCTGTGCGGCGCTTCCGTCCCCGACGCCTCCGGCACCCAGGCCGTGGTGAACGTCTCGCGCATGAACCGCGTGCGCGCCATCGACCTGGACAACGACACGATCACCGTGGAGGCCGGCTGCATCCTCGCGGACCTGCAGCGCGTGGCCGAGGAAAACGACCGGCTCTTTCCCCTGTCGCTCGCCGCCGAGGGCAGCTGCGAGGTGGGCGGCAACATCTCCACCAACGCCGGCGGCACGCAGGTGCTGCGCTACGGCAACATGCGCGAGCAGGTCCTGGGCCTCGAGGTGGTGCTCCCGGACGGGCGCGTCTGGGACGGGCTGCGCGGCCTGCGCAAGGACAACACCGGCTACGACCTGAAGCACCTCTTCATCGGCGCCGAGGGCACGCTCGGCATCGTCACCGCCGCCGTGCTCAAGCTCTACCCCAGGCCGCGCGCCATCGCGACGGCGCTCGTGGCGGTGCCCGATCCCGCCGCCGCCGTGGCGCTGCTCGGGAGGCTGCGCGCGGCCTGCGGCGAGCGCGTCACCGGTTTCGAGCTCGTCTCGCGCGCTTGCCTGGATCTCGTCTTCCGGAACATCCCGGGCAACCGCGACCCCTTGCCGCGGCCATTCGCGTGGTACGTCCTCGTGGAGCTTTTCGACAGCATGGCGGGACCGGCGCTCGCGGAAATGCTCGAGGCGGCGCTGGGAGAGGCCGCCGAATCCGGCCTCGCGGACGACGCCGTGGTCGCTTCGAGCCAGGCGCAGCGCCTCGCGCTCTGGGCGCTGCGCGAGAACATCTCGGACGCGCAGAAGACCGAGGGCGTCTCCGTGAAGCACGACGTTTCCGTGCCGGTGAGCCAGGTGCCGCGGCTCATCGCGGAGAGCGACCTCGCGCTGCAGGCGGCCTTCCCGGGAATACGGACGGTCGCCTTCGGTCACGTGGGCGACGGCAACCTCCACTACAACGCCTTCCCGCCGCGGGCGAGGCGCGCGACTTCCTCGCCTGGTCGGCACAGGTGAACCGCGTCGTCTACGACGTGGTGCACGCGCTGGGCGGCTCGATCAGCGCCGAGCACGGCATCGGCGCGCTCAAGCGCGACGAGCTGCCGCATTACAAGGGCGCGCTGGAGCTCGAGCTCATGCGCGCGATCAAGCATTGCCTCGACCCGCGCGGGATCATGAATCCCGGCAAGGTGCTCCGCCCATGAACCCGCAGACCGCGGAAGACGCGAAAGCGTTCTTCGACCTCGCCAACCGCTTCGTCACGCTCGCCAACGAAATGGCCGAGGAGCACGGCCGGCCACGGACCGCCGCCGCCATCCTCTGGGCCGCCTCGCGCTACGGCGCCTTCACGTGGGCGATGAGCGGCGCGCCGGGCAGGCAGCCGCCCGAGGAGGCGCTCGACCTCTTCGGCGCCCAGTACCGCAAGATGATGGAAGACAACCTCGCGCGCATTCTCGCGGAGCCCGGCCCGTAGGTGCTATTTCGCCGCGCGCAGGCGCGCCGCCTCGGGTTCGGTCTTCACGCGCGGCGGGTCCTCGCGCCAGCGCCTGGCCTGGAGGCGCACCACGTCGGAGAGATCGCCCGCCTCCTGGAAGCGCTCGCGCAGCCAGCTGCTGTCGTTCGATTCCCGGTCCGCCTGGTCGCCGATGGACCTGAGCGCCTCGGCCGCGCCCATTTCCTCCCCGATGCCGCGGATGCGGTCGAGCGTGGCGAGGATGTCGTCGCGCAGCCGCACGTGCGTGTGCGCGCCGGGATCGGCCAGCATGGCGCCGAACCCGAAGCGGCAGGCCTGGAAGCGGTTGTAGCCGTACACGAGGTACTGCCGCGCGGCGGGCTCGGTCCGGCGGTTGGCGAGAAGCTCCGCGGCGAGGCACTGCGCGTAGGCCGCGAGCTGCGCGGCACCCGTGACCGTGAGCGGCGTGTCGCCGATCCGGATCTCGATCGTGCCGAACTCGGGCTTGGGACGGATGTCCCAGTAGAAATCCTTCATGCTGGCGACGATGCCGTACGAGGACATTTCGTCGAAGTAGCGGTTGAAATCGTCCCAGTTGTCCACCTCGGGCATGTGCCCGGCGAGCGGGAAGGCCGACACCGCGTGCAGCCGCGAGGTCTCGAAGGAGGTGTCCTCGCCCTGGTAGAAGGGAGAGGAAGCCGACAGCGCGATGAAGTGCGGGATGTAGCGCGCCATCTGGTGCGTGAGGTAGACCGCGTCGTCTCCGTTGGCCACGCCGATGTGGATGTGCTGGCCGAAAACGGTGAACTGCTTGGCGAGGTAGCCGTAGAGCGCGGACACCTGCAGGAAGCGTTCCGTGGCGAAGATGCGCCGCTCGTTCCACTTGTGGAAGGGGTGGGAGCCTCCGCCGGCCACCGCGAGGTTCAGCTTCCCGGCCGCATCGACGATGCCGTCGCGCGTGCGCTCCAGCTCCTCCTGGAGCCTGTCGTAGCGCGTGTGCACGGTGGAGTTCACCTCGATCATGCTCTCGGTGATCTCCGGCTTCACCTCGCTCGGGAGCTTCGCCTTCTCCAGGCGCGCGAGCAGGTCCGGCGCGCCGCGACTCAGGTTGTAGTCGCGCGTGTTGAGCACCATCAGCTCCAGCTCCACGCCGAAGGTGAGGGGTTCCGAGGGCTTGAACTCGAGGGGCATGGCGCAATCCTTCAGGGCTTCGAGGTCTCGGCCGGCTTGGCCGCCGGCCCCTTCGCGGCCTGGCCCTTCGGTGCGGGGCCGGGAGCGGGCGGCGGCGCGGCCTCGCCCGCGAAACGCAACCCCCATTGGGTGGCGACCGGGCCGGCGAGTTCCATGACGATGATGCCGGCGACCACGACCGCGGCGAGCTTCTGCCCGAACTCCGGGTAGATGCGCACGACGTCGTGCAGCAGCAGCAGCGCGAGGGAAGACATCGGCAGGAGGGTGGCCGCAAGTGCCGCGTTCTGGCGCCATTTCATGCCGCCCATCGGCGCGATGGCGATCACGCCGAGGAACTTGGCCGCGGCGCGCGCGCCCGCGAAGACGAGCGCGGCCCACCCCGCCGTCTCGAACGCCGAGAGCGGCAGGCTCGCCCCGGTGATCACGAAGAGCACCACGTAGAAGAGCCGCGAGGCGCGGCCCAGCTCGACGTTCACCAGGACGTGCCGGTCGGGGTCGTTCCTCACGAAGATGCCGAGGGCGAGGAGCGCGAGGATCACCGAGAGCTTGCCCATCTGGGCGAGCCCCACGGCGGCGAGCACGAGGCCCGCCACGAGCGTGAAGTGCAGCTCTGGATTGCGCTCGACCCGCCTCGCCAGCACGCGCGCGAGCCAGGCCATGGCGCCTCCGATGGCCATCGACCCGGCGAAGAGGTAGAGCGGATGCAGCACCGCGGTGTCGAGATCGAGGCGCAGCTCGTAGTGCACCGGCGCGGTGAGCATCGTCACCACGACGGAGGCGAGCAGGCTGTTCAGCGCCACGAGCGTGAGCGCGCGATCCGTCACCTGCCCGTCGGCGCGGGCATCCTGCGCGACCAGGAGCACGACCGCGGGCGAGGTCGCCATCGCGATGGCGGCCGCGAGACCCGCCATCAGCGGCGCGAAGCCCATCCAGGTGAGCGCCGCGAAGACGAGCCCGAACGCGAACAGGCTCTCGGCGAACCCGGTCGCCGCGAGGGTCCAGTCGCGCTTGAGCCAGGAGAGGTCCATGCGCCTGCCGAGGTCGAAGAGCACCAGGCCCAGGCCGATGTCGAAGAAGATGCGCGCCTCCTCGAAGAGCGGCCCGATCTGCATGGCGGCCGCCACCGGCGCGACCGCGAACCCGACGAGCACGTAGCCGATCACCCGGGGCAGGCGAAGCTGCCGCGCAACCTCGCCGCCGAGCATGCCGGCCACGAGCAGCGCGCCGAAGAGCAGCGGGTAGCTCAGCGTGAGCGGCAAGGTCGGCAGGAAGGGAAAAACCGTCATCGAAAGCCTTTTCTCTGAGCAGGGCGGGAGGACGGGCTTCTCGGAGAACACGCCTCCTGGACGGAGGACCCGGCGGGCGCGCGAGGATCGCGGCTGGCCGATTATGGAGCGCGCGGCCCCCTCGGCGCAATCGCCTTCGGGCCCCGGTCCCGGGCGCCGCCCCGCCCCCGACCGCCCCCGCGCAGCGAATGGCTACAATGGCTTCATGCGCCCCCGCTTCTTCCAGAACACCATCGCGCTCGTCTACGACTTCGACGGCACGCTCTCGCCGCAGCCGATGCAGGAGTACACCGTGCTGCCGCGCATGGGCATCGCGCCGCGGGAATTCTGGAAGCGCGTGAACGAGGAGGCGCTCGCCACCGAGTCCGACATGATGCTGGTCTACATGCGCCACATCCTCGAGTCCCTCGAGCGGCAGCGGATCGCGGTGAAGCGGGCCGACTTCGCGAGGATGGCGAAGGCGATCCGCTACTTCCCCGGCGTGGAAGGCTGGTTCCGGCGCGTGAACGCCTACGTGCGCCGCGAGAGCGGCGGCAAGGTGAAGCTGCACCACTACGTGATCTCGGCCGGGCAGAAGGAGATCCTCGACGGCGTCTCCATTCGCCGGCACTTCCGGCGCATCTACGCCTCCGAGTACCACTTCAACCACCACGGCGTGGCCACCTTCCCGAAGCTCCTGGTCACGGACACCCTCAAGACCCAGTTCCTGTTCCGCATCAACAAGGGGCGGGAAGCGGTCACCGAGTCGATCAACGAGCACATGCCCGAGGCCGAGCGGCCCATTCCCTTCCAGAACATGATCTACGTGGGCGACGGCATGACCGACGTGCCCTCGATGGCGCTCACCAAGAAGAACGGCGGGCACACGGTCGCGGTCTACGGCGCGGACAAGGAGCGCGAGAAGGGCATCTGCGTGCGCCTGCTCGAGGCCGGGCGCGCCGACTACATCGCCGAGGCCGACTACCGCAAGGGCAGCAAGCTCTCCCGGCGCATGGCGCTGCTGCTCGACGCCGTGATCGCCGACATCGCCTACCGCCGCGAGGCCTTCGCGTGCCGCGCGGAGCACCGCGAAAGCTAGGCATGGGGCCGCTCACGTTCCGCGCGCTGCGCCTGCTGGCCGACGGGCGATTCCATTCCGGTGCCCAGGTCGCGCGCACGCTCCAGCGCTCGCGCGCCGCGCTATCGGAGACGCTCAAGGGCGCCGAGTCGCTGGGAATCGAGGTGTTCTCGGTGCCGGGCAAGGGCTACCGGCTCGCCGAACCCGTGGAATTCCTCGACGCCCACGCCATCGTCTCGCGCCTGGGGCCGGCCGCCGCGCGCGTGCGCCTCACGATCCTGGACGCGGTCGATTCCACGAGCACGCACCTCACCGCGCTCGCCCAGGCGGGCGCGCCTTCCGGCGCCTGCGTCGTCGCCGAATGGCAGAAGGCCGGGCGCGGGCGCCGCGGGCGAGACTGGCAGGCGGGGCTCGGCGCCTCCCTCACCTTCTCGCTGCTGTGGCGCTTCGAGCAGGGCCCGGGGCACCTCGCGGGGCTCTCGCTCGCGGTCGCCGTGGCGGCGGCGCGGGCCCTCGAGCGCGCCGGCGTGCGCGGCGTCGGCGTGAAGTGGCCCAATGACCTCGTGCACGACTGGAAAAAGCTCGGCGGGATTCTCGTGGAGACCTCCGGCGAAATGCTCGGGCCCACGGCGGCCGTCGTGGGCGTGGGCATCAACTACCGCCTCGGCGAGGCGCTCGCGCGGCGCATCGACCAACCGGCGACCGACGTGGCTTCCCTGGGCGGCCCGCTGCCTTCGCGAAACGCCCTCCTCGCGGACCTGGTCGCCGAACTGGTCGCCGCCCTGGAGCGCTTCGGTCGCGAGGGCTTCGCGGCGTTCCGCGACGAGTGGAAGGCGCGCCACGCCTATGCCGGGCGCACGGTGACGGTACTCGCCGGAGGCGAGCCGCCCCACGAGGCGCAGGTGATCGACGTCGCCGAGGACGGCGCCCTCGTGGTCGAGGCCGGCGGCCGCAGGTCGCGGCTCACTTCCGCCGAGATATCCTTGCGCCCCGCATTAACCTCGTTCCCGCACCGGTACCCGTCTTCGCCATCGACGCCGGCAACACGCGCGTGAAGTGGGGGCTTCGCGTGGGCGAGGCGTGGGTCGCGCGCGGTGCGATCGCGAGCGCGGAGGCGAGGAAGCTCGGCCGCGACTGGCCGCCCATGCCGCCGGGCACGCGCGCCCTCGGCTCCAACGTCGGCGGCCGCGAGGTCCAGCGCCTGGTCTACGAGGCCTGCGCGCGCCACGACCTGCTGCTTTCCCTCATCGACTCGCGCGGCGAGCAGCTCGGCGTGACGAGCGGCTACCGCGACCCCGCGCAACTCGGCACCGACCGCTGGGCCGCGCTCATCGCCGCCCACGGCGAGGCGCGCGTGCACCAGCTGGTGGTCAACGCGGGCACCGCGCTCACCGTGGACGCGCTGCGCGCCGACGGCTTTTTCCCGGGCGGGCTCATCGTGCCCGGGCCTGCGCTCATGCGCCGCTCGCTCGAAGGCGGCACGGCGCAGCTGCGCCGCACCGAGGGCGGCTTCGACGCCTTCCCGAAGAGCACGCCGGACGCGATCACCACCGGGTCCGTGCAGGCCGCGCTGGGGGCGATCGCGCGCATGTGCGAGGCCATGCAGGCCGAGGGCATCGCGCCGGAACGCATCGTGCTCTCCGGCGGCGGCGCGCCCGAACTCGCCGGGCGGCTTCCCCTGCCCGTCGCCTTGAACGACAATCTCGTCCTCGACGGCCTCGTCCTCATCTCCCGCGCATCCTGACGCCCGTGTCCCGCCTGCTCTTCTTCCTGCTTCTCGTCGCGAACCTCGCCTTCGGCGCGCACCTGTGGCTCACCGCGCCGCCGGCCGAGCCGGACTTCTCGCGCCGGGAGCGCAATCGCGAGTCCGCGAAGATCGTCGCCGTCATTCCGCCGGTCATCGCCGCGCGCCGGGCCGAGGAGACGCGCCAGCAGGTGCAGGCCATCGCGGGCGCGGCCTGCGTGGAGTTCGCCGGCGTCGCGCCCGCCGACGTGGCCCAGGCCCGCGGTGCATTCGCCGCGATGCAACTGGGCGATCGCTTCACCGAGCGCAAGGTCGAGGAGATCACGCGCCACTGGGTCTACATTCCGCCCGCGAAGGACCGCCGCGCCGCCGAGCAGGCCGCCTCGGTCCTGCGCCGCCAGGGCATGAGCGACCTGTCGCTTCGCCCGGACCACGCCATCTCGCTCGGCGTCTTCTCGACCGAGGAAGCGGCCCGGCGCTTCCTCGTCCTCGTGGAAGCCAAGGGCGCGCGCGGCGCGCAGGTCGGCCCGTTCGCCAAAGAGGTGAAGGAATCGGTGTTCCTCGTGCGCGACCCCGACACGCTGCTCGTGGCGAGGCTCGCGCTCCTGCAGCGCGAGTACCCCAACTCGACGCTGCGCGCCGTCGCCTGCCCGCCCGGCGAGGGCGGCGCGGAGGCGGCGAAGCAGGCCGCGCAGAAGTAGCGGCCCGGGACCTCAGCGCCGGCCGAAGCGGATGTCGCCGTAGTAGGCGACCGTGCGCTCGCCGGTGTTGTCGGAATCGCTCATGATGCCCACCGCCCGCACGCGCGGCGGCTCTTCCCCGAAGGCGCGCCGGTAGTCCTCCAGCAGGTTCACGCGCTCCTCGTGCCATTCGCCGAGATCGCGCTTGCCGTTGCCGGCGACGATCATCTTCACGCGCGTGGTGAAGTGGTGCGTGATGATCGCGCCTTCGGGCAGGCGGTTTTCCCAGATGTACATGAGGGTCGCGTAGGGCAGCCCGTGGCCCCCCATCGCCTTGGCGAGGTCGTAGTTCATCCGCTCGTCCTCGGGAAGCTCCTCGCGCCCGCCCTCGAAGATGACGATGACGCGCGCGGGCGAATCCTCGACGTGCGCGAGGGTGTTGTCGGCCTTCCCGTTCAACGCCGGCACCTTCCAGCGCCAGCTGAGCCAGGGATACTCGGCGACGTCCGCGACCGTGTCGAAGCGCAGCCCGGAGGCCGAGGAATCCGCGGTCGCCTCGAGCGCGACCGTGCCCTCGTGCGCGACCAGCCGGTAGTCCGTGGGCTTCTTGAAGCGCGCGAACCGGAAGGGCACCCACCCCGGGGGAAGTGCGTCGAGGGTGACGGCCGTCGAGAATGGCGCCGGATCGGGTCGCGCACCCGCCAGCGGGGCGGACGGCGGCACGGGCGCGACCGCGCAGGCGCCCGCGAAAAGGGCTGCGGCGAGGCTCGCGTGCGCGGGACGAATCATGGAATCGGTTATTCTGGGCCGGAAGCGGCGCAGCCAGTCTAGCCGCGTTTCGCCCCGCCCGTACTCGCACCCGCCAACGGCCCCATGCAGAAACCGCGTTGCATCGCCGCCCTTGCACTCGCCGCCAGCCTCGCGGCCGGCTGCGCGGCGTTCGACCCCCACAACCTGCTGTCGCGCCGGTCTTCGCCCGTGGTCCCTTCGCACGACGCGCTGGAGCCGGGCGTCCTGGATTCCGCGCTGGGCGAAGCGGGCCGTCGGGACGCTCTCGATTTCGTGTGGACCACGGTGAACGAGCGCTACTACGACCCGGCGTTCAACGGCGTGGACTGGGCCGCGGCGCGCGAACGCTGGAGCCCGCGCGCGCTGGCGGCGGCGAGCGACGAGGAGTTCTGGGACTTCCTGGACCACATGGCCGGTGAACTTCGCGACGCCCACACCCGCGTGGAATCGCCGCGGCGCGCCGAACGCATCGAACGGCACGAGTCCGTCTCCCTCGGCTTCGCGTTCCAGCCCCTCGAGGGCCGGCTCGTCGTGACGAGCGTGCATCCCGATTCCGACGCCCACTGGGCCGGCGTGCGCCCCGGCATGGCGCTCGACCAGGCCGGCGGCGAGCCGGCGACGGCGGCCTACGCCCGGGCGCTCGCCGAGGCGCGAGAGAGCTCCACCGCGCTGTCCCGGCATCGCTCCGCCGCGCGCCGCATTCTCTCGGGCGACCCCGGCACCCGGGTGATCGCCACCTTCCTGCGCGGCGACGGCACGCCCTTCACCGCATCGCTCGAGCGCCGGCGCTTCGTGAGCACGCCCCGCGTCACGCACCGGGCGCTGCCCTCGGGCTTCGGCTACGTGCGCCTCACGAGCTGGGCGCAGTCGCTGCAGGGCGGGATGATCGAAGCGATCGAGGAGCACCGGAAGGCGCCCGGCCTGGTCATCGACCTGCGCGGCAATCCCGGCGGCTCGGCCCTCATGGTGCGCAACGTGGCCGCCCGGCTTTTCGAGGGCAAGGTCGAGTTCGGCCGTGCGCTCACGCGCACCGGCAAGCCGATTACCCTCGCCTTCGACTGGTTCGAGGTGATCAAGCTGAAGCAGGTGCTCGAGGGCACCGGCACCTACCTCGGCCCCGTGGCCGTGCTCGTGGACGCCGCGAGCGGCAGCGGCAGCGAGCTCTTCGCGGCACTCCTGCAGACCCAGGGCCGCGCGACGGTCGTGGGACAGACGTCCTGCGGGTGCCTGCTCGCCTACATGGGCTACGCCGACGTGCCGGGCGGCGGCAAGCTCGCCTACAGCGAGGTCGGGTTCGCCTTTCCCGACGGACGCAGGATCGAGGGCGTGGGCGTGGTGCCCGATGTCCCCGTGCCGCTCGCGGTCGCCGATCTCCTCGCCGGCCGCGACCGTGTGCTCGAGGCGGCGCAGGCCGCGCTCCGGGCGAAGGGCGGCGACGCTGCCTCCGCGCGCAGGGCAAGCGCATCGTAGCCGCGAACGAACGCGAGGCACCGGCACTGGCCGCCGGCGTAGCCTCCGCGCTGAACCCCGGCGTCGCGCGCCGGGAGGTGTTCGGCTGGGCGATGTACGACTTCGCCAATTCCGGCTACACCACGGTCGTCCTCACGGCGGTGTTCAACGCCTACTTCGTGGCGACCGTGGCCGGCAACGCGCCCTGGGCGACGTTCGCCTGGACCGTGGCGCTTGGCGTCTCCTACGCGATCGTGATGGCCGCAGGGCCGCTGCTGGGCGCGTGGGCCGACGCCCACGGGGCGAAGAAGCGCGCGCTCGCGGCGACCACCGCCGCCTGCGTGGCGGGCACCGCGCTCCTCGCGGGCGCGGGCCCGGGCGACGTCGCCTGGGCGGTCGCCTTCATCGTCGTCTCGAACGTCGCGTACTCGCTCGGCGAGAACCTGAACGCGGCCTTCCTCACCGAGCTCGCGCGGCCCGCGGCCGTGGGCAAGGTGTCCGGCTGGGGCTGGAGCCTGGGCTATTTCGGCGGCATCGCCTCCCTGGGCCTGTGCCTCGCGTGGGTCCTCACCGCGCCGGCGCGCGGCTCGACCGCGGCGCAATCGGTTCCCGGCGCGATGCTCATCACGGCGGGCATGTTCGCGCTCGCCTCGCTCGTCACCTTCGCCCTGTTGCGCGAGAGAGCCGTGCCGCTGCCGCCGAGCGCGCGCCAGTCGCACCCGCTCGCGCGCCTCGCCCGCACGGCGCGCGAGGCAATGGCTTACCGCGATCTCCTCGCCGTCTTCGCCTGCGGGACCTTCTACCAGGCGGGCGTGGCCACCGTCATCGCCCTCGCGGCGATCTACGCGGAGCAGGTGATGGGGTTCGAGACGAAGGACACGATCCTGCTCATCCTCGCCGTGAACGTGACGGCCGCCATCGGCGCCTTCGGCTTCGGCTACGCGCAGGACCGCATCGGCAAGGTGCGGGCGCTGCGGATCACGCTCTACGCCTGGATCGTGATGGTGACCGTCGCCTACTTCGGCACCACCCAGGCCGTCTTCTGGATCGCCGCCAATCTCGCGGGCCTCGCCATGGGCTCCTCGCAGTCGGCGGGGCGGGCGCTGGTGGCCTACTTCTCGCCGCCCGAGCGCAGCGGCGAGTTCTTCGGGCTGTGGGGCGTGGCCACGCGCCTCGCCTCGATCCTCGGCCCCGTCACCTACGGCGCCGTCACCTGGGCGACGGGCGGCAACCACCGTCTCGCGATCCTCGTGACCGGCGCCTTCTTCGTCGTCGCGATCGCCTTCCTCGCGCGGGTGGACGAGCGCCGCGGGCACGCCGCCGCCACCTCGCCCGGGTCGCCATGAGCCTGCCGGCGCTCTTTCTTTCCCACGGCGCGCCGACGCTCGCGACCGCGAACAACTTCTTCACCCACGCCTGGGCCGAGCTGGGCGTCGTGCTCGGGCGGCCCGAGGCGATCCTCGTGGCGTCGGCCCACTGGGACACGCCCGGCCCCGCGGTGACCGGGGCGGCGCGCCTCGCGACGATCCACGACTTCACCGGTTTTCCCGAAGAGCTCTACCGCGTCCGCTACGAGCCTCCGGGCTCGGCCGCGCTCGTCGGGCGCGTCTCGGAGCTGCTCGGCGCGCAAGGCCACCGGCCCGCGATCGACGCGGACCGCGGCATCGACCACGGGGGCTGGGTGCCGCTGCGCTGGATGTATCCGGACGCCGACATCCCGGTCGTGCAACTGTCCGTGCAATCCGCCCTCGGCGCGCGCCATCACCTCGAGATCGGCCGCGCGCTCGCGCCGCTGCGCGGCGAAGGCGTGCTGGTGATCGGCTCCGGCGGCATCGTCCACAACCTGCGCGAGGTGGACTGGGGCCGGCACCCGGAAGACGCCTTTGCGTGGGCGGTCGAGTTCAACGCCTGGATGGCGGACCGGGTCGCGGCGGGCGCCGTGGACGACCTGGCCGACTACCGCCGCCTCGCGCCGCTGGCCGAGCGCGCCCATCCCACCGAAGAGCACCTGATGCCGTTTTTCGTGGCGCTCGGCGCCGGCGGCCCGGACGCCCGGCACCTGGCCCTCGGCATCGCCATGGGCTCGCTGGGCATGGACGGCTACGCCTTCGGCGGCCTGAGCCCAGATCGCCGTTTCGCTGAACCCCAGCTCGGCGAACTCCGCGGCACGCAGGTCCGCCTCGTTGGCGCAGAAGAACTCGTCGAGCTGCGGGGGCGCCACGGAAGTGCCCGAGAGCATGGCGTGCGCCTGACCGCGGTGGTGGATCTGGTGCTCGAAGACGTGCGCGAGCAGGCGGTGCATCTGCTCCTCCACGCGCCCCTTGCGCCGCAGCAGCGCCACGGGCCGCGCAAGATCGGCCGCGCCCAGGGATTCGCACAGCGCGACGAAGCGAAGGTCCACGGCCTTCTGCGCCGGCGCGAGGGTGGCCACGCTGTCGAACGGCGCCTCGGGCTCGTAGAACGAGCCGATGTCGGGATGGGGCTCCCGCCCGGCCATCGCACGCTCCATCGCGTCCGCGTACATCCAGTCGACCGTGACGATGTGGTTGAGGGTGGCCTTGAGGGAGGGAAAGAAACCCGTCCGCGGCGCGGCGAACTCACCGGGGGAAAGCCGCGCGCAGGCCTGGAGGAGGCGGTGGTTGGCCCACGCGTTCTGGCAGGCCCAGGCCGTCAAATGGCGCTCGAGCGGGATCGTCGGGGACATCGGCTGGCCTCCGGCATGGCCCTGCGGGCCGGGAAGCCACTTTACCGGACCCATTGCCCCGATTGCCCGAAAGGCCCGATCATGGGCGCCATGGCCACGCCGCCCACCCCCCCTGCCGCACGCAAACGCACGCTCTACGACATCCTGGGCGTGGAAAAGGACGCGAACGCCATCGACCTCGGCATCGCGTACAAGAAGAAGCTCGCCGCCCTCGACCGCGATCCGGGCGCCGATCCCAACGAGGCGAACCTCGTCCACGAGGCCTACCACGTCCTGTGCATGCCCAACGAGCGCGCGGCCTACGACGCGAAGCTGATCAGCATGGCGGAAAAGGCGGCTGCCAAGTCGGCGGCGATGAATCCCGACCTGGTCCTCGAGCCCGAGGACGAGGAGGGGCCGGTCTGGAAGAACAAGTACGTCCTGACGGGCGGCGCCCTCGTGCTCGCGTTCCTGGCGTTCTGGATGGCGCGCTCGCCGTCGAAGAAGCCCGAGGCGAAGATCGTCGCCCAGCGCGAGCTGCGTCCCGAGGCGGTCGCACCGGTGCCCACGGCCCCCATCTCCCCGGTCCTCGCGCCGCGAAGCGCCGAGGATCTCTTCACGGAGCTTTCGCGCAGCACCGCACGCATCACCGCCCACAACGTATCCGGCCGCGCCGTCGGCCTGGGCAGCGGGGTCGTCACCGGCATCGGCACGGTCATCACCAACTGCCACGTGGCCGCGGCGGGCGGCTCGCTCACGGTGAGAGTGGGCGGCGAGCAGTTCTCCGCGAGCGTCGAGGTCGCCGACGAGGAATACGACCTGTGCCGCCTCTCCGTCCTGGGCCTCACGGCCCCCGCGGTGAACATCGGCACCGCCGAGTCCCTGAAAACCGGCCAGAAGGTCTACGCGATCGGCGCGCCCCAGGGCCTCGACCTCACGATCAGCGACGGCATCGTCTCGGGCATGCGCGACCTCCCGCAGGGCCGCGTGATCCAGACCACCGCGCCCATCTCGCCCGGCTCCTCGGGCGGGCCGCTCTTCGACGCCTACGGGCGGCTCGTGGGCATCATGACCTTCCAGCACAAGTCCGGGCAGAACCTCAACTTCGCGGTTCCCGCCGACTGGATCGCGAACATGCGCTCGCGCAGCGCCGCCAACCCGCTCACGGAGTCGATGTCGCGATCGATGGCGCCGAACTAGGCATTCCCCGGCGGGGCAATGCCCATACCCTTGGTCATTCCGTCGATTCGCCGTCCCGGTGAAACAGCCGGTACAGCACGGGCAAGACCAGCAGGGTGAGGAGCGTGGACGACAGAATCCCCCCGATCACCACCGTCGCGAGCGGCCGCTGCACTTCGGCGCCAGTACCTACGTTGAGTGCCATCGGCAGGAACCCGAGGCTTGCGACCAGCGCGATCATCAACACCGGGCGCAGTCGCGTGAGAGTACCCTCGACGATGGCCTCGTCGAGTGCCGCCCCCTGCGCCCGCAGGTCCCGGATGCAGGAGACGATCACCAGACCCGTCAGCACGGCCACGCCCGAAAGCGTGATGAAGCCGATCCCCGCCGAGATCGATAGCGGGATGTCCCTCAGCCAAAGCGCCGCAATCCCTCCCGTCAGGGCCAGAGGCACCCCGCTGAACACGAGTGCCGCATCCTTGGCCGACCCGAAGGTCATGAAGAGCAGGCCGAAGATGAGCGCGAGCGATAGCGGAACGACCACTTGCAGGCGCTCGGCGGCCGAGGCGAGCTGCTCGAAGGTTCCCCCGTAGCTCAACCAGTATCCTTCCGGCAGCCGGATTCCGGACCGGATGCTCGCCTGGACCTCGGCAATGAACGAGCCCAGGTCGCGCCCTCTCACGTTGGCCGTCACCACGATGCGCCGCTTGCCGTTCTCTCGACTGATCTGGTTCGGCCCGGGCGCCACCTCGAAGCGCGCGATCTCTCCCAATGCGACATAGCTCGCCCTCGCCTCGCCGCCGCCGATGGACCGGCCCCCTCCCGGCAGCAGGACCGGAAGGCGCTTCATGGCCTCCACGTCTTCCCGCAGGTTTTCGGGCAGGCGCACCAGCAGGTCGAATCGCCGGTCTCCCTCGAACACCTGTCCGGCCCGCTTTCCGCCGACGGCCACCTCGATCACCTCCTGCACGTCGGCCACGTTGAGGCCGTAGCGCGAGATCCGGGAGCGGTCGATGTGAACGGTGAGCATGGGCAGGCCGCTGACCTGCTCCACCTTCACGTCGGCCGCACCGGTAATGCGCTCGAGCATCTCGGCGATCTCCTCGCCGCTCCTGAGGAGCCTTTCCAGGTCGTCGCCGAAGACTTTGACCGCGACGTCACTGCGGACGCCCGAGATGAGTTCATTGAATCGCATCTGGATTGGCTGGGTGAACTCGTAGTTGTTCCCCGGGATCTTTTCGACCGCCTCCCGCATCGCCCGGGTGAGGTCGGCCTTGCTCCGCGAGGGATCCGGCCACTCGGAGGCGGGCTTGAGCATCACGAAATTGTCCGCGACGTTCGGCGGCATGGGGTCGGTCGCGATCTCCGCCGTGCCGATCTTCGCGAAGATCTTGTCCACCTCCGGGAAGTCCTTGATGCGCTTCTCCAGCGCCCTCTGCATCTCGATGGCCTGGGTCAGGCTGGTGCCCGGAATGCGCAGCGCATGCAGGGCGATATCGCCCTCGTCGAGGCTGGGGATGAACTCCGCCCCCAGCCGGGTCGCGAGCAGCGCGCTCAGGCCCACCGTGACTACCGCGGCCGCCACAGTCGGCATTGGATTGCGCAGAGCGAGATCGAGCGCAGGCCGGTAGGCCCTTCGCGCCCATTGCATGGCGCGATTCTCCTTTTCCTCGACGCGCCCCGTGACGAAGAGCGCGATTGCCGCCGGCACGAAAGTGACGGACAGGATCAGGGCGCCCAGAAGCGCCACGACCACCGTGAACGCCATGGGATGGAACATCTTCCCTTCGACGCCTGTCAGCGTGAAGATGGGGATGTTTACCAGCGCGACGACGATCACGCTGACCAGGCTCGGCCGGAACACCTCGCGCGTGGCCTCGAACACCACTTCATAGCGCTCGCCGCGCTCCAGCAGCCGTCCAAGCCGGTGTTGCTCCAGCGCCAGGCGGCGCAGGCAATTCTCGGCGATGATCACCGCGCCGTCCACGATCAGGCCAAAGTCCAGCGCGCCCAGGCTCATCAGGTTGGCACTGACCTTCCTTTCCACCATGCCGGTAATGAGAAACAGCATGGAAAGCGGGATCACCGCCGCGGTGAGCAGTGCCGCACGCCAGTTGCCAAGGAGCGCTAGCAGCACCGCGATCACCAGTACTGCCCCTTCGAGCAGGTTTTTCGAGACCGTGGCGATGGTCTTGTCCACGAGCGTCGTGCGGTCGTAGACGGTCTTCGCGACCACGCCCTGCGGCAAGCTGCGGTTGACCTCGCCCAGTTTCACCCCGACGCGCTGCGACACGGTCCGGCTGTTCTCGCCCATGAGCATGAACACCGTCCCCAGCACGACTTCCCTGCCGTTCTCGGTGGCCGCACCGGTGCGCAGTTCCTTGCCGAGCAGCACCTCGGCCACGTCCTTGATCCGGATCGGCACGTCTCCCTCGGTGCGAATAACGATGTCGCGGATTTCGTCGAGGGTCACGACCTGGCCCGGGGCGCGTACCAGGTACTGCTCGCCGCTTTTTTCGATGTAGCCCGCGCCGACGTTGGCGTTGTTCCTGGCCAGCGACTCCAGGACATCGTGGAAGCTCAAACCGTACGCGATCAGCCTGCCGGGATCGGGAGCGACCTGGAACTGCTTCAGATACCCGCCGATGGTGTTGATTTCCGTGACCCCGGGGATGTTGCGCAACTGAGGACGCACGATCCAGTCCTGGATGGTGCGCAGGTCGGTCGCGGAGTATTCGCTTCCGTCCGGCTTCTTCGCGCCTTCCTTCGGCTCGACAGTCCACATGAAGATCTCGCCCAGTCCGGTCGCAATGGGCCCCATGGAGGGCTCGACGCCGGGCGGAAGCGTCTCCCGCACTTCCTGGACGCGCTCGTTGATCAGCTGACGGGCGAAATAGATGTCCGTGCCGTCCTCGAAGATCACGGTGACCTGCGACAGCCCGTAGCGGGAGAGCGAACGCGTCTCGCGCAGTCGCGGCAGCCCGGCCATGGCGGTCTCGATGGGAAACGTGATGCGCTGCTCCGCCTCCAGCGGAGAGTAGCCGGGCGCCTCCGTATTGATCTGCACCTGGACATTCGTGATGTCGGGTACGGCATCGATGGGCAGGCGCTGGTAGTTGTAGACGCCCAACGCCCCCATCGCCATCACGGCGAGGAGCACCAGCCAGCGCTGGTGAATCGCGCAACGCAGGATCTTCTCGCGCATGTTCGTTTTCCCCGTCAGACGGCGGCGTCGCCGCGTTCGCCCTGTGGATCCGAACCACCTCAGTCGCCTCGCACACGGAGATGATGCCGTCGCCCTGCAGGCCGGTCCGGGCGCTTTGCCGAACGGTCTCGACGATCACCGGCGCCTGCTCGTCGGAGCACAGGATGAGAATCGCCACCTTGTCGTGGGCGTCGATGTCGCCTTCGGTCGGTTGGTAGGCGTGGCCGGGCGCGCGACCGCGACCGAGGCCCTGGGCGCCAAGGAGCGTGAGGCCCGGAAAACGCGGCAGCGCGTGCAGCGCATGCTCGACCTTCGTGAGCATGTGCGGCTGGATGATGGCGGTGATCTGTTTCATGGCTTTCTCCTCAATGGTCGTGGCTGGCGCCGGCCTTGCCCAGGTCCGCCTTCAGGACGAAGCTTCCAGTGGCCGCATAGGACGAGCCCGGCGCAAATCCACCGACTATCTCGACCAGCTTTCCGTCGCTGCGCCCGAGTTCCACCGGCCGTGCCTCGAAGACCTCGCCGAAGCGGCCGAAAACGACTTTCCCGTCGCGGTAGTCCTGGACGGCCTCCACCGAAACCGCGACGGGCACCTGAGTTTCGTGCTGCACGAGATCCACGGTGACGAAGAGTCCCGGCCGCCAGCTGCGCTGCGGATTCTGCAGGGTCACGCGCGCCTTGGCCGATCGCGTCTGCTCCCCGATCAGCGATCCCACGTAGGACACCTTGCCGGCTGCCTCGGCGTTCAGGGCGCTCGCTCGCACGGAGACCATCTGCCCGAGCTTCACGCTTCCAAGATCCCTGGGGTAGATCGTCATCTCGGCCCACACCGTGGAAAGATCGGCGATGGTGAAGATGTTCGCGTCCTCCTTCACCGCCTCCCCCAGCCCCAGGTGCTTCTCCGTCACGACGCCGTCGATCGGCGCGCGTATCTCGAAGCGCGTCAGTGCGCCCGTGCCGCCGCGCATCACCTGCTCGTGGGAGAGCCCGAGGGCAAAGAGCTTTTGCTCGGCATTCCGATGGGCGATCTGCGCCTCGGCGAGCGCCTGCCGGCTCGCGAGATAGTCCTGGCGCGCGGAAACCTTTTCCTCCCACAGCCGTTTCTCCCGCTCGAAATTGTCGCGCGCGAGCTCGAGTCGGCCCTCGGCGGCCAGATGCTCGCTCCGGAGATCGGCAAGCGTCTGGCTCTCCAGGACCGCGAGCAGATCGCCCTTCTTCACGGGATCTCCCAGGTTCTTCGCCGACTTCGTCACGACGCCCGCCAACCGCGGAACGACGTGGGCGACCCGGTCCTGGTTGACCTGGATCTCGCCCTGGAGTTGAAGGGTGGCGCGGATCTTCGCCGACCCGGCGACCCGAACCTCTATGCCGGCAGCTTTGGCCACCGCATCGGCCATGGGGACGCGCCCTTCCGCCTGTTCGTAGCTCCACCGGTGGGCCTGACCCTTGTGTTCTGCCGTGACTGCCACCTTGAAGGAGTGGGGTTCGGCGACGACCTGCGCGCCGCGCAGGTAGTCCCCCTCCGGACGGAATGCGATGTCCTCGGGTGCCGCCCCCAGTCGTTCGAGCGCTATCCGGAGATTCACCCCCGCCGGGCCGACGGCCTTGCCCTTCTCGTAGGCATAGGCCCGGAATTCCGGCGGCACGCCCTTCTCGAAAATGGTCACTTCAAGGCCGAAATCACCGCTTTCGAGCAGGCGACCTCCGTGCGGCCCCTTCGCCTTCTCATCCCTCCCGCGTTCTTTCCCGTTATCCGCGCGGGACGCCTCTCCCTCTGCATGCCCGCTGCCGGTCATGGAATGGCTCGGCCAGAACACGATCGACAATCCGGCCACGATTCCGGCAACCACAATTCCCGCGGTGATCAATACGCTCCGGCTCTTCATGGAATTTCCCTCTTTCATGGTTTGCTCCGGACTTCCGGCCGCCCGACCAGCGATCCGCCCACGAGCCTTTCGATCTCGCTCATGCCCTGCAGGCCGGCAATCCGGGCGCGCAAGTACTGCGTGCGGGTCTGGAAAAGGGTGCGCTGCGCATCCATCACGTCCAGGAAGCCGAACTTGCCGAGTTCGTATCCCTTCGCAGCCGCCTCGAACGCGCTCTGCGCGCCGGGCAGCAGCGTGGCTCGGAGCACCTCGATCTCCCCGACGATCGCGGAGAGACGCTCGTAGGCCTGGGAAAGCTCCGCCAGCACGCGGCCTTCCTCCGCCCGCAGTTCGTCGCTCCCCTTGTCCAGGCGACGTGTGGCTTCCAGGACCGCGCCTCGATTGCGGTCGAACAGCGGAAGCGGCAGGGAAATGCCGACTGAATAGGCGCGGTCGTCGAACTGGCTGAAACGTGTGACCCCGGCCGTGACCGTCACGTCCGGATAGGCCTTCGCCCTTTCCACGTCCACCCCGGCTCGGCGCCGCGCCAGTTCGCTCGACCATCGCGCGAGCTCGGGATTGTTCCGCACCCGCCCGGCAAGCTGGTCCCAGGGCGGCAATGAAAGGGGAGTTTCCAGGTTGCCGACCGCCTTCTCGAAGCGCGGGTCGGGATTCGCCCACAGGATGGCGAGCGCCTTTCGCGCGGCGGTGACTTCCCGCTTCGCCTGTTCCAGTTCGATTCCCGCGCTCGCCTGGGCGAGCCTCGCCTTGGTTTCCTCGACGGGCGAGACCTTTCCCGCCTGCACGCGCTTGGCCACCGCGTCGCCCACTCGCCGCGCCAGGGCGAATGCCTCCTCGGAGAGCGCCAGCCGATATTGCGCGCCCAACAGGTCGACGAATCGCTGCGCGACCAGGGAAACGACTTCGACTCGCTTGACTTCGTAGTCCCAAACCGCCAGGTCGCGGCTTGCCGAAGCGACGTCGATGCGCGCGACGCGCTTGCCTCCCAGCTCGACCAGCTGGCCGATCTGGATCGTCGAGCTGCGGTCGCCCGCATCGGCCTTTCGGGCATTGCGCAGGTTGTCGGAAGCGTAGTTCAGGACGGGATTGGGAAGTGCGCCCGCCTGACCGAGTGCCGCATCCGCGCTTCGCGCTCCTTCGCGAACGCCGCCAGCGCGGGATTGCGCCGGAGCGTCAAAGCCAGCGCATCGCGAAGCGCGATTTCGGCGGCTCGTATAGCGTCTGCGAGCCATCCTCCTCGCCGCCCGCGACAGGCAGGCGAAAATCCTGCGCATGCGGAGCCGTGGGCAAGGCCGCGGCGAGGATCGACAGGAATGTGAACGAAGCGCGTGCCCACCTGCGTCCGGAAAAGACCGACGTGGAGGACACGGCGCGAATGCGTGCCGTGGACATGCTGGCTCCTTCTCTAGCGTGCCGGGCGCGACCAACGATCGCCGCGCCGACGGCTATGATCGAAAATGCTTCAGGCTAGAGCAGGAGCGAGCGGGGAGGACGGTCTATTCTGTCTGCGAACCCTACCGGGCTCTCCGCCAGGTAAACCGGCGGCATTGCTTCGCGGAGATCGGGCATTCGCAGAGTCGCTTCATCGCCAACGTACGCGACCAGGTGACCGAACATGTGGCCCGCACACCCATGGTGATGATCGGAGCCGATTCCGGGATGCGCGTCGACAACGGGGCTGTCCATTGCCCCGAAGGTCTCGTCCGTTCCGCCGTCATGATGACCATGGGCGCTTTGCGCCACCGCCGTCTCCCATCCGAACGAAGGCGTAAGAACCGTCGTCAGGAAGACAGCGAGCAGAAGCGTGGCAATTTTTTTCGCGGACCGTAGCACCGGGCGGATTATACGCACAATTCCCGGTTGCGAAGTTCGGCGCATCGAGGCCCGGGCTCGGGGATCTTCCGCGGATAGCTTGGTGGACATCCCACGGTCGTTGCGGAAGAATCGACGGCGAAATTCATCGCACCCCGACATTGACCAGAGGCCATTTCGTGTTCGTCCCGGCGGCCGCTATGCCCCCTTCGACCAGTTCGCGGTCGACCTCACCTGGGTCACGCGCGCGGGCGGCGAAAGGTCGGAACGCTACTGGTCCCTCGGCTTCCACTGGGAAACCGATCCCTTCCCGCCCTGAGCCCTCGCGGGCAGCGCGCGTGTATCCGCCTTCCGTGACCTTCGTTTCGCGCAGCGCCTTCTCCGCGCTGCTCATCGCCGCCGCGATCGCGGGCTGCGGGCGCGCGCGCGAAGCGCCGTCGGCCCCGAAGACCTACGAGGAGGCCATGATCGCGGCTTCGCGGCAGTGGGAGCTGAACCGCTGGACGGAAGTCTTCGCCGCCTGCGACCGCGCGTTCAGCTTCGCCGACCGCGATCGCGAGCCGCGCGTGGTGCGCGCGGTGGAGTGCGCCGCCGAGGCCGCCGCCCGCAAGGGCACGCCGGAGCTCGCGCTCCCGCACTACGAACGCCTCGTCGCCGCCCATGCCGAGGCGCTGCGCACGGCGAACGGCCGCCATCGCCTGGCGAACAACCACGGCGTCCTGCTGATCGAAAAGGGGCGCCGGGCCGAGGGCATCGCGCGCCTGGAGTGGGCGCTGCGGGATTTCTCCCTCGCCGACTACGCGACCTCGGGCTACCGCTCCTTTTCCGTGCGCGCGACGATCGTGAAGAACCTCGCGCGCGCCTACTACGACCGGGCGAGCGAACCCGCCATCCGCGCCTGGGTGCAGGAGCAGGGCACGCTGCTCAGCGAGCACATGGACCCGAAGGTCCGCGGCGCGCAGTTCGCCATGGGGGCCTCTTCCGCGCTCGCCTCCCTCGTCGTGATCGGCCTGCGCCAGGCGAACACGGACACCCCGGCCTGGGAGGCGCGGATCCGCGAATGGGAGCCGATCGAGGAGGAGATCGCCGCCGTCCAGCCGAGCCTCGCGCGCGCCTGCGAGGACGTGCCGCTGCGCACGACGATGATGGAAACCTGCCTGCGGGAGGTCGCGCTTCCCTAGGGGCCTCAGCCCCGTTCCTCGCGCTCCGGCGTGGAGGTGATGCGGTGGATCGAGAGGTCGGCGCCGTTGAACTCGTCCTCGGCGTCGAGGCGTATGCCCACGGTGGCGCGGAGCACCCCGTAGATCGCGAATCCGCCCGCCAGCGCGATCGCGACACCGAGCGCCGTGCCCGCGAGCTGGCTCGCGAAGGAGACGCCCCCCATCCCGCCCAGCGCCTTCGAGCCGAAGATGCCGCAGGCGATGCCGCCCCAGGCGCCGCACAGCCCGTGCAGCGGCCACACGCCCAGCACGTCGTCTATCCGCAGGCGGTTCTGCGTCGCGTTGAACATGACCACGAAGAGCCCGCCGGCCACCGCGCCAGTCGCGAGCGCGCCCAGCGGGTGCATCACGTCGGAGCCCGCGCACACCGCCACCAGCCCCGCGAGCGGCCCGTTGTGCACGAAGCCCGGGTCGTTCCGGCCGACGATCAGGCTCGCGAGCGTGCCGCCCGCCATGGCCATGAGCGAATTGGCGGCCACGAGCCCGGTGATCTTGTCGATGGTCTGCGCGCTCATCACGTTGAACCCGAACCAGCCCACGGTGAGCACCCAGGCGCCGAGCGCGAGGAAGGGGATGTTGGACGGCGGGAAGGCCACGACCTGCCCTTCCTTCGTGTAGCGACCCTGGCGCGGGCCCAGCAGCAGCACCGCGGCGAGCGCGACCCAGCCGCCCATCGCGTGCACGACCACGGAGCCGGCGAAGTCGTGGAACTCCGCGCCGAAGGCGCCCTTCAGCCACGCCTGCACGCCGAACGCCTGGTTCCAGGCGATGCTCTCGAAGAAGGGATAGAGGAAGCCCACGAGGACGAAGGTGGCGGCGATCTGCGGGTTGAAGCGGAAGCGCTCGGCGATGCCGCCGGAGACGATCGCCGGGATTGCCGCCGCGAAGGTGAGCAGGAAGAAGAACTTCACCAGCTCGTAGCCGCTCTTCGCCGCGAGGCTCTCGGCGCCCGCGAAGAAGTTCACCCCGTAGGCGAGGGAATAGCCGATGAAGAAGTAGGCGATCGTGGACACCGAGAAATCCACGAGGATCTTCATGAGCGCGTTGACCTGGTTCTTGCGCCGGACGGTGCCCAGCTCCAGGAACGCGAACCCCGCGTGCATCGCGAGCACCATGATGGCGCCCAGCAGGATGAAGAGGACGTCCGCGGATGTCTTAAGTCCTTCCATGGGATTCTCCCTCGCGTGAGCGTTGTTTTTCTGCCGTGTCCGGCGCGGCCGTGGCGCCACTATACGCCGGCCGCGTCGCGGGGCACCGTGGCCGTCGGGGCGGGCCGCGGAGCGCGCATTGACCTGCGCGGCGCGACTCGCGGATACTGCATCGACGGCGGCATTTCACCGTCACCACGATGCCCAACGGAGCGCGATGCATGAACGAAATGCGCAGTCTCGGTGATTCGCTCTCCCACGCCGCCACGACGCTGCTCGATCGCGTGACGCACCACCTCCCGGGCGTGGTCGCGGCGATCCTGCTGCTGCTCATCGGCTGGATGTTCGCGCGCATCCTGCGCGCGCTCACCAAGCGCGCGATGCTGCTCATCGACACCATGCTGCCGCGGCTGGGGCTGCCCACGGGCCTCTCGCACGTTCGCGCAGCGCGCGGATCCGTCGTGGCCGGCACCATCGTGTACTGGGTGGTGCTGCTGCTCTTCATCACCGCCGCCACGCAGGTGCTCGGGCTGCAGGCCTTCACCGACTGGCTGGCGAAGCTGATCGACTACCTGCCCACGCTCGCGGTCGGGCTGCTGATTCTCGCGGCGGGGTGGCTGATGTCCGGTTTCGCAGCCGACCTCGTGCAGGCGACCGTCCCGCGTCTCGAGCCGGGGCAGCGCAACATGATGGCGCGCATCGTGCGCGTGAGCATCCTGGTCGGCGCCATCCTCATCGGCGCGGACCAGATCGGCATCCGCATCACCTTCCTCGCGATCTTCGTGGGCGCGATCGCCGTGACCGTCGGCGGCGGCGTGGCGCTGGCGGTCGGGCTCGGCTCGCGCGCGTACGTGGCGAACCTGATCGCCGCGCACCACCTGCGCCAGGCCTTCGCGGTGGGCCAGACCGTGCGCATCGCCGAGCACGAGGGGCGGCTGCTGGAGATCACCTCCACCGGCGTGATCATCGAGACGGCCGAGGGGCGGGTGCTGGTGCCCGCGAGCCTCTTCCACGAGCAGCCCGTCACCGTGAAGGCGCGCACCGGCAATGGCTGAGGCCGAGACCCTCACGCTCGCGTTCGTCTCCTCCCATCCCGTCGCGGCGGCGCGGGTGCTCGAGGGGCTTTCCGGAGTGGACGCGGCCGCGCTCTTCGCGCGTCTTCCCGCGCGGGCGGCCGCACCCGCGCTCGCGGCGATGCTGCCCACGGCGGCCGCGCGCATCGTCGCCTCGCTCGAGGACTTGCCCGCGCTGGGCCTGCTCACGGCGGCCGGCGTGCAGGGCGCGGTGGCGGTGCTGCGTCACGTGGCGGAGCCGCGGCGCACCCGCCTCATCGAAGGGCTGTCCACGGCCACGGCGGTGGCCTCGCGCATGCTCCTGGGCTATCCCGAGGACGCGGTGGGCGCGTGGGCCGATCCGGAGACCATCGCCCTGCCGCCGGGAACCTCCGCCGCCGAGGCGCTGGCGCGCGTGCGCAGCGACACCGACGTCGAGGCCGCGGCCGTCTTCGTGGTGGCGGACGACCAGCGCCTGCTCGGCATGGTCGACCTGCACGTGCTGCTGCGCGCGCCGGAGACCACCTCGCTCGCCTCTCTCATGCGCCCGCCCGCGGGCACGCTGCCGGCCTTCACGCCGCTCGCCGGGGCATCGCACCATCCGGGCTGGCGGCAGGCGAGCGCGCTGCCCGTGGTGGAACGCGGCAACCGGCTGATCGGCGTGCTCGATTCCGCGAAACTCGCCCAGGCCCGGGCGCGCGGTGCGCCGCGCCCCGCCAGCGGAAAGGACACGGTCGCGGGACTCGCCGCGCGCAGCTACTGGGACACGGTCTCGGGCCTCGTGCGCGCGGGGCTCGCGGTGCTGCCGCCAGCCGGGCCCGTCATGCCGGAGGAAAAGTGAGCGCGGTACCCATTCCCGCCGTCGCCGCGCTCAACCGGCGCTACCTCCTCGACTATCCGCACGAGGCGGCGCGCCTGCTCGAAACCATGTCGCCCGCCGACGGCGCGGCGCTTCTTTCCTCGCAGCCACCGCACGCCGTGGTGCGCGCCTGGCAGGCGCTCGGCCCGGACGTGGCGCGGGCCATCCTCGAGGAGTTGCCCGATACCCTCGCGCGGCACCTGCTTTCCGAGGCGGAGCCCGCGGCGAGCGTGGCCGTGCTCGCCCAGTGGGAGGAGGATGAGCGCGAGCTTCGCCTCAAGTCCCTCGACACGCAGGTCGCCCACGAGCTGCGCGAGCTGCTGCGCTACCCGGAGAATTCGGCCGGGCGGCTGATGGACCCGAACGTGACCCCGCTGCGCGCGGACCTCTCCGTGGGCCAGGCGCTCGCGCGGCTGCGCGCCCTGAAGCGCCACGGCCTGCGCGAGCTCTTCGTGGTCGACGACGAGGGCAAGCTCACGGGCCGCGTGGAGATCCAGGACCTGGCGGTGGCCGAGCACGCGTCGCCGCTTCGCGAAATCGTCCGACCGGTGCTCGCGGTGGTCTACGCCCTCGACCCGCACGAGGACGTGGTGGCCATGCTCGAGCACCGCGCGATCACGGAGCTTCCGGTGGTGAACGTCGACGGGCGCTTCGTGGGCGTGATCCGCCACGCCGCACTCCTCGCCGCCATCGAGGAGGAGACGAGCATCGACATCCAGACGATGGTGGGCGCGAGCCGCGACGAACGCGCGCTCTCCACGCCGCTCTTCGCCGTGCGCAAGCGCCTGCCCTGGCTGCAGATCAACCTGCTCACCGCCTTCCTCGCCGCGGCGGTGGTCGGGCTCTTCGAGGGCACGATCGCGAAGTTCACCGCGCTCGCGGTGCTGCTGCCGGTGGTCGCGGGGCAGTCGGGCAACGCCGGCGCCCAGGCGCTCGCCGTGACCATGCGCGGGCTGGTGCTGCGCGAAATCAGCCTGCGCCACTGGCCGCGCGTGGTCTTCAAGGAAGCCGGCGTGGGCCTGGTCAACGGCCTCGCCGTGGCCGCCACCACCGCGGTGGGCGTCTATTTCTGGAGCGGCTCCACGGGCCTCGTGATGGTGATCTCCAGCGCCATGGTGATCGCCATGGTGATCGCGGGCATCGCCGGGGCGCTCGTGCCGATCGTGCTCTCGCGCTTCGGCATGGACCCGGCGCAGTCCTCCTCCATCGTGCTCACCACCGTGACCGACGTGGCCGGGTTCTTTTCCTTTCTCGGCATCGCCACCCTGCTCGCCTCCCGGCTCGGCTGAATCGCCGGCGCGCACCGTTCGCGCCCGCCGGGCGCCATTCGTCGCTTTGACCGCGCGCCACGCCCCGCGCCGGCTAGCATTCACCCGACACAGACCAAGGAAACCGCAATGTTGCAGGCGACGGAGCTCTGGAAATCCTACGGCGGCAGGCAGGCGGTGGCGGGCGTCACGCTCGCCGCGGCCCCCGGCGAGATCGTGGGCCTGCTCGGCCCCAATGGCGCCGGCAAGACCACCACCGTGGCGATGCTCTGCGGCATCGTCGCGCCGGAGCGCGGCACCGTCACGCTGGGCGGCGACCCCGTCGGCGCGGAATCGAGCCCCGCCAAGGGGCGCATCGGCCTCGTGCCCCAGGACATCGCCCTGCACGAGGACCTCCCGGCGATCGGCAACCTGCGCCTCTTCGGCGCGCTCTACGGCGTCGAAGGCGCGCTGCTCGAGGAGCGCATCGCCGCCGCGCTCGACCTCGTGGGGCTCGCCGACCGCGCGAAGGACAAGCCCGCGACCTTCAGCGGCGGCATGAAGCGGCGCCTGAACATCGCCTGCGCCCTCGTGCACGACCCCGAGGTGCTCATCCTCGACGAGCCCACGGTGGGCATCGACCCCCAGAGCCGCAACGCCATCTTCGCGAACCTCGTGGCGCTGCGCGCCCGTGGCAAGGCGCTCGTCTACACCACGCACTACATGGAGGAAGTCGAGCGCCTCTGCGACCGCGTGGTGATCGTGGACCACGGCGCCGTGATCGCCTCCGACACGAAGGCGGGCCTGCACCGCATGCTGCCCGCGACCGCGACCAGGCGCCTGGAGATCGAGGGCATGGTCGACGAGGAGACGCTCGCGCTCCTCGCCGCGCACGGCCTCACGGTCCGCGGCGAGACGGGCGCCTCGCTCGAGGACGTGTTCCTGCACCTCACCGGCCGGCAGCTCCGGGACTAGCGCCATGAAACCCTTCCTCGCGCTGGCCCGCGCCGACATCGCGATGTACCTCTCCAACCGCCGTGCGCTCGTGGTGACGCTCGCGGCACCCATCCTCATCGCGGCGTTTTTCGGCGCGGTGCTGGGCGGCGCGCCGAAGAAGCCCTCGCGCGTGCCGATCGCGGTCGTCGACCAGGACGGCAGCGCGGTCTCGAAGCGGATCGTGGCGGCCATGAAGGTCGATTCGACCTTCCTGGTCGAGGACACCGACGAGCCGGGCGCGGTGGAGCTCGTGCGCAAGGGCAAGGCGCGCGCAGGCGTCGTGTTCGGGCCGGGCTTCGGCGACGCGGCGGCGAAGGCCCTGTTCCGGCCCGGCGCGAAGAAGCCGGGGATCACGGTGCACTACGACCCCTCGCAAGCGGTGACGCTTTCCCTCGTGAAGGGGCTCCTTTCCCAGCATGTGATGGGTGCGGTGAGCACCGCGGCCTTCGGCCCGGACGCGACGGGCCGGGTGATGGGAGAGACGCGCCGCGACGTCGAGGCCAGCAGCGACATGGACGAGCGCACGCGCCGGGATCTCCTGGCGCTCTTCGATTCCGTGGAGCGCATCCAGGCGCGCGAAGGCAATGCCGGCGCCGGCGCGATGCCGGGTTTCACGATGCCGTTCGAGACCCGGGAGGTGGAAGCCACCGCCGGCGCGAACCGGCGCTACAACGCCTACGCGCACTCCTTCGCCGGCATGGGCGTGCAGTTCGTTCTCTTCATGGGCATCGAGTTCGGGATCGCGGTGCTGCTCATGCGGCGCACGGGCATCTGGAAGCGCCTGCGCGCAGCCCCCGTCACGCGGGCGACGCTGCTGGGCAGCCGGATCGTCTCCGGGTCCGCGATCGCCGCGATCCTGATGGCGGGCATCTACGCAGCGGCGATCGCGGGCTTCGGCGTGCGGATCGAGGGCAGCATCGCCGGCTTCGCGGGGGTGCTGCTCGCCTTCTCGCTCTTCACCGCCACCTTCGGCCTGCTGATCGCCGCCGTGGGCCGCACGCCGGAGGCCACGCGCGGCATCGCCATCGTCGCGACGCTGGTCCTGGTCATGCTCGGGGGCGCCTGGGTTCCCACCTTCGTGTTCCCGGAATGGCTGCAAAGCGCCACGCTCGTCGTGCCGACGCGCTGGGCGATCGACGGGCTGGAGGCGATGACCTGGCGCGGCTCCGGATTCGACGCGGCCCTCGCGCCCATCGGCGTGATGCTCGCCTTCAGCGCCGCCTTCGCCGCGATCGCCGTCAAGGCGTTCAACTGGGAGGAGTAAGCCGCGACCCCGGCCCGCGAACGTGGCGCCGGGTTTGCCCGCGGTCAATGGCGCGCGGCCCGGCCGGCGCACAATGGCGCCCACCATGAGACCTCACTCCACCCTCGCGGCCGTACTCCTGTGCGTGCCACTCACGGCGCTGGCGCAAGCCGCGGCGCCTTCCCGGCCGGCCATGCCGTCCAACCATCCGCCCATCGGCGGCTCGTCCGTCGCGGCCGCGCCCTCGCCGTGGTCCGCGCTCGCCGACTACACGCTGACCCTGAAGCTGCCGCCCAAGGGCGCGACCGGCACGTGGACGATCCGCACCTACGCCGATCCCGGCGACGTGATGGTCGACATCGACACGCCCGGCACCCAGGGGCGCATCCAGGGCACGATGCTCCTGCTGGGCGGGCAGGCGATCGCCGCGCGCGGGATCGCGCTCGAGCCCGGCTTCGAGATCGACCACCTCGACAACGCGATCGTGAACCTGAAGCTCCTCACGCGGCTCCTCGATGCGGCGGTGCCCGGCGGGCCGGCCGCAGTCAAGGGCAAGCTCGCCGTGAAAGCCCGCGACGACAAGTCGCCTATCGTCGCGAGCACCCCCTCGGCCAACGGGCGTATCGCCGCGCCGTGGTCGCTCCAGGGATCCGTCGAGCGCATCGACGCGGCGACGATCGCGTTCCGGCTGGAAGTGGATGCGTCCGGAGGCGACAAGCCCGCCGAGCGCGCGCGCTGGTCGTTCACCGGCCGTGCGGGCGGCACGCAGAAGGATCGCGCCCTCGACTCCGCGATGAGCCTCGCGGGCTGGACCGCCTACACCCTCGGGCAGGTGAAGACCGCGAAGCCGCAGTCGTCCCACATGACGATCCGCTTCGGCGCCACGAAGCTTCCCGGCCCCTTCGCCACCCTCAAGGACCTGCGCGCCGCCCTTCCCTGAAATCGGGGGCGTTCCCCATTTTCGATTCTCAGCGGCAGTGGGACGCGATGGCCTCGACGATCCTCGGGATCAGCGCCGCGGGCAGGTCGTGGCCCATGCCCTCGAACTCGAGCAGCTCGGCGCCGGGAATGCAGTGCGCCACTTCCCGCCCGGCCGCCTTGGGCACGAGCGGGTCCTCGAGGCCGTGGATCACGAGCGTGGGCGCGGCGATCGTGGCGAGTTCCCCGCGCCGGTCTCCCGAAGCGAGCATGGCGAGCATCTGCCGCGCGGTGCCCTCGGTGTCGTAGCCGCGACGGGCCGCGCGCCCGCATAGCTCCCGCAGCGCCTGCGGATCGGCCGGATAGCCCGGGCTTCCGATCACTTCCATCACGTGCACGAGGTGCTCCGCGACGCTCTCGGGATCGTTCGGGTCCCGGGGGCGATGCAGGATCGCGCCCAGGGCCCGTGGGCGTGCGATCGAGACGAAGGGATTGCCGCTGGAGGACATGATGGAGGTGAGGCTCGCCACGCACGCCGGATGCCGCGCCGCCATCACCTGCGCCACCATGCCGCCGAGCGAGGCGCCCACGACGTGCGCCTTCGCGATCGCCAGCGCGTCGAGGAGCCCCGCGACGTCGGCCGCCATGTCCGCAAGCGAGTAGGGCGCGTGCACCTCGAGCCCCATCACCGAGCGCGCCATCGCCAACGGGATCGGCGAGTGGTGCTCGCCCGCGATGCGCTGCGAAAGCCCGCAATCGCGGTTGTCCAGGCGCAGCACGCGAAAGCCCGCCCGCGCGAGCCCGTCGACGAACGGGTCCGGCCAGAAAGCGAGCGACATGCCCAGCCCCATCACCAGGACCATCGCGGGGCCCGCCGGGTCGCCGCTTTCCTCGTACGCGAGCGAGATCCCGTTGGCCGTGAGGACCCGCATCGCGGCCCTAGAACCAGCCGTCGCGGGCGGGATCGCGATACAGCCACCCCCGCGTGCCGCCGCGATCGAAGGGCTTCCACGCCCCTTCGGGCTGCGCGAGCCGGTCGGCGATCGCATACCAGGCGAGCGGATTGAACCCCAGGCCCAGGTGGCTCGCCTCGACCTCGATGTTCTCGTGCTGCGGGCCCGCCTTCTCCACGCTGCACTGCCAGGCGACGATGCCGTCGGAGCGGCTGAAGATCGAGGTCGTCGGCACGGGCGGCGGCACGCGCAGGGGTTCGTGGAGGTCCGCCGAGCCGATCTTGTGGCCGGTGACCTTCTCGTAGAGCCGCCAGGCGTTCGAGGCCTTCGGGTGACCCGTGAACGGCGTGCCCAGCGTGATCACGAGGCGCACGGCCTTCGGCATTTCCTTCGCGAACTCGCGCGCGTAGATTCCGCCAAGGCTCCAGCCGATGAGCGAAACCTTGCGCTTGTGCCGCTTGTGGATCGCGGCGAGCCGGGCGCGGCACGCGTCCATCACGCCCTCGCGCGGGCCCTTGTTCGCGCCGAGCTCCCAGCCGTAGGGCACGTAGCCCCGCGCCTCGAGGAAGCCGCGCAGCGGCGCCGTCGTGCGGTCGGTTGCGAGGAGCCCCGGGAAGAGGAGCACCGGGTGGCCATCGCCCGCGGGCGCCTGGTCGAGGAGCGGGCGCAGGACGAGGGAGGCGCCGTACTCCCACGGGGCGCGCCACTCGAGCGCGAGGCGCAGCATCCCCGGCGCGCGCATCAGGCCGTAGTCGTACCAGTGCTCCAGGTGGTGCGTCTGCTTCATGTTCCGCGCAGGTTCTTCAGTTCGTGGTGCGCATCGTACAGGGCGTCGGCCAGCCTGCCCACGTCCGGCATCGCGTCCTTCGCGGCAAGGAAGCCGAAATCGAGCGAGCCCGCGTAGCTCTGCACGGTGATGTTCACCCCGAGGCCGTGCTCGACGATCGAGGCCGGCCACCACGTGAGCATCCTCGCCCCGGCAAGGTAGAGCGGCGCCTGCGGGCCCGCCACGTTGGAGACGATCACGTTCGCGAGCGGCGGGAAGGAGCGCACGCCCTGCGCGTAGCCGTAGGCGCGCGCGATCGCCGAAAGCACCCACGGGGCGCCGATCGAGGGGAAGTCCATCGGGATGATCGACCGCGCCGTGACGGTGATCGCCTTCGCGTTGCCCGCCGAGGCGCGTATCGCCTCGAGGCGCTCCCGCGGGTCGGCCAGGTGCGTGGCGAGGTTCGCGAGGACCATCGTCGCGCGGGTCGAGTACACCGAATCCCCCTCCGCGCGAAGCGACACCGGCATCGCGGCCACCAGCGGCTTTCTCGGCAGCGCCTGGTGCGCCGCGAGGTAGTGCCGCAGGGCCCCGCTCACCAGGGCGAGCACCACGTCGTTCACCTTGGCGCCGTGGCGCTTCGCGATCCGCTTCACTTCGGCGAACGGGATCGAGGCCGTCGCGAAGACGCGCTGCCCGTCGATGGGGCCGTTGAACGCCGTGGCGGGGCCGATGGGCCACCCGCCCTTGCCGCCCTTGCCGGCCTTGCCTTTCGGCGCACCGAGGCCGGCGAGCGCGTCGATGCCGGAACTCACGACACGGGCCACCTCGGGCAGCGCGCGCGCGAGCTTGGCGTATTCCCCCGCGCTCTTCGTGATCGCCGCGCCGAGGAGTGCGGCCACGCCGGGCGACTTCTCCAGCGGGCGCTTCTCCGGCTTCGGAACCCTGCGCGGCGTCGCGGACTCATCCAGGAGCGCCGTGGCGAGCTGCACGCCCGCCGCGCCATCGAGCGTCGCGTGGTGGATCTTGGAGTACCAGGCGATCTCGCCGCTCGCGAGCCCTTCGATCACGGTGAACATCCACAGGGGCCGGCTGCGGTCGAGCAACTCGCCGTGGAGCTTCGCGACGGTCGACTCCAGCACCGCCATCGAGCCGGGCTTGGCGAGCCGGATGCGGCGGATGTGGTGATCCAGGTCCACTTCCCGGTCCTCGACCCACACCGGGCTCGCGACATCGAGCGGAAGCGAGGCGAGGCGGCGCGTGAAGAGCGGCGCCAGGTGCAGGCGCCCCGCGATGTGCTTCTTCGCCCGCGCGAAGAACCTCGCGCGACTCCGGGCCGGCACCGCGTAGAGATGCAGCGAGCCCACGTGCATGGGGGTCTCGGGCGTCTCGAGCGAGAGGAAGGCGGAATCGAGGCCGGAAAGCGGTTTCACCGGCCCGATCCTAGTGGGAATCGGCGGCGGCGTCATGCACTTCGGCCGGTCGCGGCCGCCGCACCGGGTGGCCGCCCCGAACGGCGCACCGCGAAATCGGCGAAAATGGCGCTTTCACGCCGCGCAGCGAACCGCCCCCCACGCCCCCATGCCCAACGACTCGAAGACGCCCGAAGGCGCTGCCGTCTCCAACTTCATCCGGCAGAGGATCGACGCCGACCTCGCCTCGGGCAAGTACGCGCAGCGCCGCTGGGGCGGCAGGCCCGGCAAGCTGGAAGCCCACGCCAACGCCCCGCTCGACCCCGCGAAGATCCGCACGCGCTTCCCGCCGGAGCCCAACGGCTACCTGCACATCGGGCACGCGAAATCGATTCTCCTCAACTTCGGCCTCGCGCGGGAGTACGGCGGCATCTGCCACATGCGCTTCGACGACACGAACCCGGAGAAGGAGGAGCAGGAGTACGTCGATTCCATCATCGGCGCGGTGAAGTGGCTGGGCTTCGACTTCGGCGCGAACGACGAGTACCTCTACTTCGCCAGCGACTACTTCGACCTCATGTACGAGTTCGCCGAATGCCTCGTGGAGCATGGCGACGCTTACGTGGATTCACAGACGGCCGAGGAGATGCGCGCCGCCCGCGGGTCGCTGAACGAGGCAGGGGTGAATTCCCCACCGCTCGCGCACGCCGCAGGAGAACCTGGCGCTCTTCCGCGAGATGCGCGACGGCAGGCACCCCGACGGCGCCCACGTGCTGCGCGCGAAGATCGACATGGCCTCGCCCAACATCAACCTGCGCGACCCCGCCATCTACCGCATCAAGCGCGCCACGCACCACCGCACGGGCGACAAGTGGTGCATCTACCCGATGTACACCTACGCGCACCCCATCGAGGACGCGCTCGAGAACATCACGCACTCCATCTGCACGCTGGAGTTCGAGGACCAGCGCCCCTTCTACGACTGGGTGCTGGAGAAGCTCGCGGCCCACGGGATGCTGCAGCGCCCGCTGCCGCAGCAGATCGAGTTCGCGCGGCTGAAGCTCACGCACACGGTGATGAGCAAGCGGCTCTTCCTCAAGCTGATCGAAGGCGGGCACGTCGACGGCTGGGACGACCCGCGCATGCCCACCCTGGCGGGCGCGCGCCGCCGCGGCTTCACGCCCGAGGGCTTTCGCCTCTTCGCGGAGCGGATCGGCGTTTCCAAGGCCGACAGCTGGATCGACCCTTCCGTGCTCGAGGACTGCATGCGCGAGCACCTGAACGAGGTGGCGCCGCGGCGCGTGGCGGTGCTCGACCCGCTGAAGCTCGTGATCGACAACTACCACGCCGGCGCCTCCGAGCTGTGCCACGCCCCCAACCACCCGCAGAAGCCCGACTGGGGCAAGCGCGACATGCCCTTCTCGCGCGAGCTGTGGATCGAGCGCGAGGACTTCGCGGAAGCGCCGCCCAAGGGCTTCTTCCGCCTCTTCCCCGGCAACAAGGTGCGCCTCAAGTACGGCTACGTGGTGCAGTGCACGGGCTTCGACCGGGACGCCTCGGGCAAGGTGGTCGCGGTGCACTGCGACTACTTCGAGGACTCGAAGTCCGGCACGCCCGGGGCGGACGCGCACAAGGTGAAGGGCGTCATCCACTGGGTGTCGGCCATGCATGCCTTCGAGGCCGAGGTTCGCCTCTACGACCGCCTCTTCCAGGCGCCGCATCCGGGCAAGGAGACGGGCAACTACCTGGACGACCTGAACCCGGAATCGCTCAGGGTGATCCGGGCGTGCCTGGAACCCTCACTGAAGGAGGTAAAGGGGGAGGAGCGGTTCCAGTTCGAGCGGCACGGGTACTTCGTCGCCGGTGACCGGACTTCGCCCGGGACTTTCTCGCGCACGGTTACCCTGCGCGATTCCTGGGGAGGCCAGGCACCCGGGAGATAGTTGCCGCGTCGCGCTTCCCGCATTTCGGGCCGGCGGCCACCCGGCCGCCGCCATTCGCCACCTTGAACCGGAGGAAACCATGACCATCGGAACCTGCCTCTGCGGCACCCTGCGCTACGAGGTCGACGGCCCGTTCAGCGCGATGACGCACTGCCACTGCTCGATGTGCCGCAAGCAGCACGGGAGCCTCTTCGCGACCTACGCCATCGCGCCCGCGAAGAGTTTCCGCTGGCTGGCCGGCGAGGACCGCGTGGCGAAGTACCAGTCCTCGGATCACGCGCGCTCGTTCTGCCCCACCTGCGGATCGGCGGCGCCGGGCGTGATGCCGGAAATGGGCATCGTCTTCCTGCCCGCCGGCAACCTCGAAGGCGACCCCGGCATCAAGCCGCAGCGCCACATCTTCGCGGGATCGAAGGCGCCCTGGTTCGACATCACCGACCAATTGCCGCAGCACGAGGCCTATCCGCCCGGGGTCGAGGCGAAGGGAATGGACCGGCCCACCTGTGACGCCGCGCGAGGGAATCACCGAAGGCAGCTGCCTGTGCGGGAAGGTCGCCTACGAGGTGACCGGCGCGCCGGTGCGCGCGATGCACTGCCACTGCACGCGCTGCCGGCTCGGGCGCAGCGCCGCGCACGCCACCAACTTCTTCTACAAGGTCGACCAGTTCCGCTGGACGCGCGGGCAGTCGCTCGCCACCGAGTACAAGGTCCCGGATGCGAAGTTCCACGCCGTCGCGTTCTGCTCGCACTGCGGGTCGAAGGTGCCGCGGATCTCGGCGGAGCGCGGCGTCGTCCTCGTGCCAGGCGGCTCCCTCGACACCGATCCCGGCATGAAACCCACGGGGCACATCTTCGTCGCCGACAAGGCGCCGTGGTTCGACATCACCGATCCGCTTCCGCAGCACGCGCAGATGCCGGCGGGGTGATGCGCGCGGGCCACCTCCCCGCGGCAATCCCCCGGGTGCGGCGGCTGCTACTGCTGATGGCGAGCGCGGCGGCCGTGACCGCGGGAGCGCAGGAACTGCTGCTGCTCGGCGGCGCCACCCGCGAGCGCAGCCTTCGGGAGACCACGCACGGCTGGGCGGTGGAATATGCGCAGGGCCTCGGCGAGAACGCGTACGCGACCCTCTCCTGGCTCAACGAGGGCCATGTGACGGCGCACCACCGCGACGGCCACGCCGCGCAGCTCTGGGGCAGGGCCTCCTTCCTGGATCGGCGCCTGGGCGCAGCCCTCGGCATCGGGCCTTACCGCTACTTCGACACGGAGCAGGCCGGGCTCGGCGCCTCCTACGCGAACGACCACGGCTGGGGCGTCGTCTACAGCGCGGGCCTCACCTGGTACGCGGACCGGCGCTGGCTCTTCCACCTGCGCGCCAACCGGATCGACACGCGCACCGGTATCGACACCACCATGCTTTTGGCCGGCGTCGGCTACCAGCTCGACGCCCCGTCTGCGCCGGGGCCTCGGCCCGCCGCGCCTGCGCTCGCCGGAAACACCACCCGCAACGAAGTGGCGCTCTTCCACGGGCGCACCATTCTGAACAGCTTCGAATCGGAAAACTCCGCGGCCACCGCCTTCGAGTACCGGCGCGGACTCGGCCCCTGGGTCGAGTGGTCGGCGGGGTGGCTGAACGAGGGAGGCAACGGCGTCATCCGCCGCAACGGCGCGACGGCCCAGCTCTGGCTCGTGCGCCCGTTCCTCGATCACCGGCTGGCGCTCGCGGCCGGCATCGGCGGCCTCGCCGTGAACGAGGAGACCGGGACCGCCGGCCGCAGGAGCGACGACGACCGGGTATCGGGAATCGCCACGCTGACGGCGAGCTGGCGCCTCGATTCCCGCTGGTTCGCGCGCGTCTCCTGGAACCGCGTCGTCACCGGCTACAGCCGCGACACGGACGTCATCCTGATGGGCGTCGGCCTGCGGTTCTGAGCGCCCGGCTGTTAAGCTGGCCCCCGAGCGCAGTTGCCGCACCGGAGAAAACCATGCCGAACGACCGCCGGACGACCCGCGAGACGCGCGGGACCACGCTGATCGCCCTCGTCGTCTTCCTGCTGCTGGGCCTGCCGCTCGCGGTGTGGCTGGACTTGAGAAGCCTCACCGAGTTCACGCTGCGCCGCCAGGCGACGGACCTCAACTCCGTCATCACGAGCGTGCGCAGCTTCTACGGCACGAACGTCGCGGGGCGCATCCTCGGCTCCACCGGGCCGACCCAGGTCACCCACAACTACGAGTCGGTTCCCGGCGCGATCCCGATCCCGGCGACGCTCTCGCTGGAGCTTGGCCGCGTCATCAGCGAGCAGCAGCAGAACATCAGCTACCGGTTCGTCTCCGACTACCCGTTCCGCAGCCGCGCCATGCATCCGCTCGACGACTTCGAGCGGCGCGCCCTGGCCGCGCTTCGCGCCAACCCGAAGCAGCTCATGTCGGAGGTCGCGGGCGGGCTCTTCAGCGACCAGGTGCGCCTCATCTCGCCGGTGATCATGGGCGAGACGTGCGTCGCCTGCCACAACCGGCACATCGAGAGCACGAAGCTCGACTGGAAGGTGGGCGACGTGCGCGGCATCCAGGAGGTGAGCATCTCGCAGCCCATCGTCTCGAACCTGTTCTCGGTCAAGTACCTGCTCTTCTATTTCATCGTGGTGGCGGCGACCGGGCTCACCTTCATCGCGATGCAGCGCCGCCAGGCGGCGGTGATCCGCGGGATGAACGGCGAGCTGGAGACCGCCAACGAGTTCCTGGCGACGCTGTCGATGAAGATTTCCCGCTACCTCTCCCCGCAGATCTACAAGAGCATCTTCAGCGGGCAGCGCGACGTCGTGATCCACACCGAGCGGAAGAAGCTCACGATCTTCTTTTCCGACATCAAGGACTTCACCGCCACCACGGAGCGGCTGCAGCCCGAGCAGATCACGCGGCTGCTGAACGAGTACTTCACCGAGATGTCCGCGATCGCGCTGCGCCACGGCGGGACGATCGACAAGTTCGTGGGCGATGCGATGCTCATCTTCTTCGGCGACCCGGAGACCCATGGCGAGGCGAAGGACGCCAGGGCGTGCCTGCGCATGGCCCTCGAGATGCAGCAGCGCATCGCCGCGCTCAACGTGAGGTGGCGCAACGAGGGCGTGGAGAACCCCTTCCGCGTGCGCATGGGCGTGAACAGCGGCTTCTGCAACGTCGGCAATTTCGGCAGCGCCGACCGGATGGACTACACCATCATCGGCGCCGAGGCGAATCTCGCCGCCCGCCTGCAGTCGATCGCCGACGCCGGCCGCATCGCGATCAGCTACGAGACCTACGCGCTGGTGCGCGGCATCCTCGTCGCGCACCCGTTGCCGCCCATCACGATGAAGGGCATCAGCCGCGAGGTGGTGCCCTACGTGGTCGAGGGGCTCCTCGACGCGGGCGGCGAGCGCGTCGAGATCTTCAGCGAGCACATGACCGGGCTCGATTTCTACCTCGACCCGGCCACCGTGGACGCGGGCGCCTCCGAGACAATCCGCGGTGTCCTGCGCAAGGCCCTCGATGCGCTGGAGCGGGTAAAGCCGCGAAAATAGCCCCGCCTCCCGCACGGATATCGCAGCCGGCGGGTGTAACATCACATCCGTTCGCCGCCAGGAATATGCGCACCGGCAAGATGAAAGTGCTGACGCTGCAGGCCTCACACCACCGTCCGCCGGAATCCGGCGCGGCCAGGCATTCCCGATGAGCAAGCCCGGGTCCCCGGAGGACGAGCTCGACTTCACCCACCCGGGCACCGCTCCCGCGCCGGCGATCACTCCCCAGCAGGTCGAGCGCGTGCGCAAGGAAGCGACGACCGGCGGCCAGCAGCTCGAGGCCACGGGCTACTTCGTGAGCATCGCGCGCCGGCCCGAAGCGCGCATCCCGCCACGGCACGGCAACAAGTACGTGGTGCTCGCGGTCGAGGACGATGCCGACCTGGGCCAGTTGCTCATCGACATCTTCACGCTGTCGGGCTTCGAGGTGCGCTGGGCCTCGAACCGCGCGGAGATCAACGCGGAGTTGAATCGCAAGCCCGAGGCCGACGTGATCCTGATGGACATCATCCTTCCCGACGCCAATGGCCTGGAGGTGCTGCAGCGCCTGCGCAGCCACCCCCGGCTCGGGAAGCTCCCGGTGATCATGATGACCGGGAAGTCCGGGCCGGAGGACGTGCTCGCCGGCCTCGCCGCGGGCGCGGACGGCTACGTGTCCAAGCCGTTCAAGATGAGCGGGCTGGTGAAGGCCGTGAACACCGTGCTGGGAAACAACTAGGCGCCGCGCCAGCCGCCCTACGCTGCGCTCCGGTAGGTGATCACGAGGTCTCCCACGCCCTCCACGTGGCCCGCGAGCCGGTCGCCCGCCTTGACCGGGCCCACGCCGGCCGGGGTGCCCGAGAAGATCAGGTCGCCGGGCCTCAACGTGACGAGGCCGGACAGGTGCGCGATCTGCTCGGGCACGCTCCAGATCTGCATCGCGAGGTCGCCGCGCTGCCGCACCTCGCCGTTTACCTCGAGCGTGATCTCTCCCCGCGCCGGATGCCCGATTTCCGCGGCCGACCGCAGCGCCGAGACGGGCGCGCTCTCGTCGAAGCTCTTGCCCATTTCCCAGGGCCGGCCGAGCTTCTTCGCCTCGCCCTGGATGTCGCGGCGCGTCATGTCCAGCCCGACGCCGTAGCCCCAGACATGTTCGAGCGCCCGGTCCACGGGGATGTTCGCGCCGCCCTTGCCGATCGCGACCACCATCTCTATCTCGTGGTGCACGTCCCTGCTCGCGACGGGGTAGGCGATCGTCGAGCCGTCCTGCACGATCGCACTCGCGGCCTTCATGAAGAAGAACGGCGGCTCGCGGTCGGGGTCGTGGCCCATCTCCCGCGCATGGTCGGCGTAGTTGCGGCCGACGCAGTAAATGCGGCCCACCGGGAAGCGCGCCTGGCTTCCGGCGACCGGAAGCGAGGGCAGCGGGCCGATGTCGATCACGTGCAGGGCTTCGCTCGATTGCTTCTGGTTCATGGCTCTCCTTCGTGGATGGCGGACGGTGCGCTACGTGCAGTAGCGCACCGGCGAGGCGAACTGCCGGAACGCCGCGAGCGCACTGTAGCAGGCGAGCATCGCCGTCTTCGGGTTGTCGGGCGAAGGCACGCTTTCGATGCGCAGGTCGATGGTGCCGGTCCTGCCCTTCACGCGGATGAAGTGGGTGTTGAACCGCAGCGCGGGGTCCGCGACGACCTTCAGGCGCGTGCGGTCGAATCCGACGCCGGCGAGCGAGAGCACGGCCGCGATGTTCACGTTCGCGGGAAAGTGCGGCACGCCCTCGCGGGCGCTGCCCTCGAAGAGCGTGACCGGCCCCGGGAGGCGGTCGAGGTCGATGCCCAGCGCCTCGACGAAGGCGATGCCCTTCCACGCCGCCGGCGGCTTGGTGACGGCGATGCTCACCTCCTCGGCGCCGGCCGCGCACGCGGCCTTCAGCGCATCGAGCCCGCCGATGCCGCCCGAGGGCACGTAGAGCAGCGCATGATGCTCCGTGGCCGCGCGCTCGAGCCGGCCGCGCAGGCCGTCGTCCGCGAGCGCGCCCCCGGAAAGCACGATCACCGCGATGCCGTTCGAGAGCAGCGCCTCCGCGTGCTCGCGCACCGCATCGTGGGACGCGGCTTCCACCACCACATCGGGGCGCGCGGCGATGAGCGCAACGGTTCCAACGACGAACGGCACGCCGCGCGCCTCCGCCAGCGCCCGGGCACGCGATGCTTCGCTGCGCCCGGCAATCGCCACCACGCGCTCGTCCCCGCCCGCGCCGTGCACGTGGTCCAGGAACAGCCTTGCGATGACGCCCCCGCCGAGCAGGCCTATGCGCATTCCGGGTCGACTCCGTTTGAGTGGCTTAGTCGGACAGTCTAGTATGTCCGGGCAACCACTCCAAACGCAGGCCAACTTCCGGAGGAGCCCCGACCATGATGAAGTCCCTCGCCCTGCTCGCCGCCGTCGCGCTCGCGGGCGCGTTCCCCGCTTCCGCCGCGTACCCCGAGCGCCCCGTCAAGCTGATCGTGCCGTGGGCCGCGGGCGGCGACACCGACGTGATCTACCGCACGTTCGGACCCTTCCTGCAGAAGCACCTGGGCAACACCGTCGTGATCGCGAACGTCGGCGGCGCCTCGGGGACGAAGGGCGCGAAGGAGGCCAAGGACTCGGCCGCCGACGGCTACACGATCTTCGCCGTGCACGACTCGCTCCACTCCACCTATTACACCGGCGTGGCCGACGTGGCGTGGACGGATTTCCAGCCCATCTGCCTGGTGAGCTCCACGCCCTCGATCCTCACCTCGTCGCCGAAGTCGCCGTGGAAGGACGCGAAAGCGATGTTCGCCGACGCCAAGGCGCGCCCCGGCCAGGTCACCGTGGGCGCCTCGCTCGGCTCCACCAGCCATTTCTTCCCGGCGCTGGTCGAGAAGGGCGCGGGCGTGAAGTTCAAGTACGTGCCCTATGACGGCACGGCGCCGCGCATGAACGCGCTCCTCGGCAGCCACATCGACATGGCGGAGTCGAACCTGACGCAGAAGGGCAAGGCCGACGCCGGCCAGCTGCGCTTCCTCGCGATCGCCACCGCGAAGCGCAATGCCGCGGTACCCGACGTGCCGACGCTGAAGGAGCTGGGCGTCGACGTGATCTACGCCGTGAACCGCGGGTTGCTCGCTCCGGCGTCCACGCCGGCGGATGTGATGGCGAAGCTGCGCTCGGCCTGCGCCGAGGCCGCGAAGGAGCCGGGGTTCGAGGAGGCGATGACCAAGCAGGGAACGCTCGTGAACTTCCTGAACGGGGCGGAGTACGCCTCGTTCCTCAAGGACAACGACAAGGTCAACCACGATCTCGCGAAGGAGCTGGGCCTCCTGAAGCGCTGACGGGGCCGTTCCCGCGAGGCCATGGGCCGCGACACCATCACGGGCGGCGTCGTGCTCGTTGCGAGCATCGCCCTGTACTGGGCGACGTTCTCGCTCGAGCACAACCCCCTCGTGCCCATCGGCCCGGCCTTCTATCCGCGCATCGTGCTGGCGATCACCGCCGCGTTCGCCGCGGCGCTCGTGGCGGTGGATGTCGTGAAGCACGGGCGATCCGGCACCGCGACGCGCCCGCGGGGGCCCGCGCCGCGCTACGCGATGGTGGTCCTGCTGTTCGCGATCTTCGGCGCCTACGTGCTCGCGCTGCCGCTCGTGGGGTTCCGGCTCGCCACGTTCGCCTTCGTGGCGGTCATGCAGGCCGCGCTCGAACCGCCGCGAACACCGCGCCGCTGGGCGATCGTCGCCGCCGTGGCCCTCGCCGCGACGGCCGGCACGTACTACGTGTTCGACGGCTACCTGCAGATCCTGCTGCCCCGCGGCCGCTGGACGGATTTCTAGCGATGTACGAGCAGCTCGGGGCCGCCCTCGTCAACGTCGCGCAGTTCAAGTACCTCCTCCCGCTCTTCCTCGGCACGCTCGCGGGCATCGTCGGGGGCGCGCTCCCCGGGGTCACCATCACCATGGCGATCATCGTGGCGCTGCCCTTCACCTTCGGGCTCGATCCGCTGCAGGGCCTCGCGGCGATGGTCGGGCTCTACGTCGGCGGCTCCGCGGGCGGGCTCGTCACCGCCACGCTGCTGGGCATTCCCGGCACGCCCTCGGCGGTGGCGACCACCTTCGACGGCCATCCGATGGCGACGAAGGGCGAGCCGGGCCGCGCGATCTGGCTGGGCATCTGGGCGTCCTTCTTCGGCGGGCTGCTGGGCGGGGTGTTCCTCATCGCCGCCACGGGGCCGCTCGCCGCACTCGCCCTCGAGTTCGGCCCCTGGGAGTACTTCTCGCTCTTCGTGCTCGCGCTCTCGATGGTGGCCGGGCTGATCGAGGGCTCGCTCCTGAAAGGGCTCCTCTCCGGGATGATCGGGCTCGTCGTGACCGTGCTGGGCAACGACCCGATGCTGGGCGCGCCGCGTCTCACCCTCGGCATCGCGTTCCTCGAGGGCGGCATTCCGTTCCTGCCGGTGCTCATCGGCGTGTTCGCCTTCGCGCAGATCATGGGCGACGTGGAAAGGGCTGGCGGAGCGGGCCGGGCGGCGCGCGCCATCGAGGCGGCGGCGAACCTGCGGGTCTCGCAGTTCAGGGTGCTCGGGGAGATCCTGTCGCGGCCCTTCCTGCTGCTGTGGTCGTCGCTCGTCGGCCTGTGGATCGGCGTGCTGCCGGCCATCGGCGGAAGTGCTGCCAACATGATGGCCTACGACCAGGCGAAGAAGTTCTCGAAGCGGCCCGAGCAGTTCGGCGAAGGCATTCCCGAGGGCGTGATCGCGGCCGAATCGGCCAACAACGCGAACGTCGGCGGATCCCTCGTCACCATCATGGCCTTCGGAATCCCGGGCGACGCGGTGACCGCCGTGATGCTGGGGGCCATGACGATCCACGGCATCCAGTCGGGCCCGCTCTTCATGAGCCAGGAGACGACGCTCGCCTACGGCGTCTTTGCCGCCTATCTGCTCGCCCACCCGATCATGGTGGTGATCATGGGGCTGGGCGCGCGCTGGGCGCTGAAGGTGGTGACGGTGCCCAAGTCGATCCTCTTCCCGGTCGTGCTGGTGCTGTGCGTGGTCGGCGCCTATGCGCTCGGCAACGCGATGTCGACGGTCTACGTGCTGCTCGCTTTCGGCGTGCTGGGCTACCTGATGATGAAGGCCGGCATTCCGCTCGCACCCTTCATCCTGGGCGTGATCCTCGGCGACCAGATCGAGACGAACCTCGTGCGCGCGATCATGACCGACGCCGACCCGTGGCTCTTCATGACACGGCCGATTTCCGGGGCGCTGCTCGGCCTGTCGGCGGCCTCCGTGGCCTTCGCTCTCTGGCAGCACCGCCGCGCCGCGCTCAGGCGGCGCATGCGCGAGGCCGAGTCGGAAGCGGATTTCTAGGCGCCGCCGCGCTCGGCGCGATATTGCGCCGCACAACAAAAAAATAGTCCCGCGCGCGACGCAACCTGCCCGCGATTCTGGTAGCGTCGCCGTTCCGGAACTCCGACCGAGGTCCGGAGCCCGGAGCCGAAATCAGTTCGGCATTCCAACAAGAAGCTTTCACCTGGGGACAATCATGCGATCCATGAAAATGAAGTGGGGCGTGCCGCTTGCCGCGGCGCTCGCACTGGGGGCGGCTGCGCTGCCCAATGCCGCGCTGGCGGATTCGGAGAACGGCCAGGCGGCATCCGGCAAGTCGCGCTCGACGCCGTCGAACCGGCTCTACATCGTGCGCATGGCGGACAAGCCCGTCGTCGCCTACGACGGCAGCGTGGCCGGCTACGCCGCCACGAAGCCCAAGAAGGGCGCCAAGATAAACCCCAACGACAACAAGGTCACCCGCTACGCTTCCTTCCTCGATGCGAAGCACGACTCCGCGGTTGCCGGCGTCGGCGGCCGCAAGGTCTACGGATACCGCTACGCGTTCAACGGCTTCGCGGCCGAGCTCACGGCGGACCAGGCGGAGGCGCTGCGCAACGCGCCCGATGTGCTCTCCGTCGCCAAGGACGAGCTGCTGGCAAGGGACACCACCACGACGCCGGCCTTCCTGGGCCTCAGCGGCCCGGCGGGATTCTGGAACACCAAGGCCAAGGGCGAGAACGTCATCATCGGCATCGTCGATTCGGGCATCTGGCCCGAGCACCCCAGCTTTTCCGACCGCACCGGCACCAACGGCAACGGCTCGCAGGGCGGAAAGCTCGACTACCACCAGATCCCCGGCTGGCACGGCAAGTGCACGCCCGGCGAGGCGTTCAATGCCTCGAACTGCAACCAGAAGCTGATCGGCGCGCAGTACTTCAACGCCGGCTTCGGCGGCAACGCGGGCGTGAAGGCGAGCCTTCCCTACGAGTACAACTCGCCCCGCGACACCGACGGCCACGGCACGCACACCTCGTCGACGGCAGGCGGCAACGCCGGCGTGCAGGCCACCGGGCCCGCCGCGGTGTTCGGCACCGTGAGCGGCATCGCGCCGCGCGCGCGCATCGCCACCTACAAGGTCTGCTGGGGCCGCGGCACCGACGGAGGCTGCTTCGGCAGCGACAGCGTCGCCGCGATCGACCAGGCGGTGGCCGACGGCGTGGACGTCATCAACTTCTCCATCAGCGGCACCACGAGCAACTTCCGCGACCCGGTCGAGATCGCGTTCCTCTTCGCGGCCGATGCGGGCGTCTTCGTAGCCGCTTCCGCGGGCAACGCCGGGCCCGCCTCCAGCACCGTCGCGCACCCCGGCCCCTGGCTCACCACGGTCGCCGCGGGAACGCACAACCGCGACGGCGCCGGCTCCGCGACCCTGGGCAATGCCGTGACCTACAACGGCGGGTCCATGGCGACGCTGGGAGGCGTCGGCCCCGCAGCGTTCATCGACTCCGTGGACGCCGGCCTGCCGGGCGCGGATCCCACGCAGGTGGCACTCTGCTACAGCTCCGCCGACGGCGGCGCGGTGCTCGACCCGGCGAAGGTGGCCGGCAAGATCGTCCTGTGCGACCGCGGCGTCACCGCGCGCGTGAACAAGAGCCTCGCGGTGCAGGAGGCGGGCGGCGTGGGCATGATCCTCGTGAACACCTCGGCCAACTCCGTCAATGCCGACCTGCATTCGATTCCCTCGGTGCACCTGCCGCACACCGACCGCCCGGCGGTGAAGGCCTACGCGGCCTCTACCGGCGCGACGGCGACGATCAACACGGCCTCCGTCGTGCTGACCGCGCCGGCCCCCTTCACGGCGAGCTTCTCCTCGCGCGGGCCGCTGGTGGCCGGCGGCGGCAGTCTCCTGAAGCCCGATCTCATCGCGCCGGGACAGGACATCCTCGCGGGCGTCTCGCCTGCAGGGTACGGCGGGCGCCTCTTCGACCTGCTGAGCGGCACTTCCATGTCGAGCCCGCACGTGGCCGGCCTGGGCGCGCTGATGAAGGAACTGCGCCCGACGTGGTCGCCGATGGCGATCAAGTCGGCCCTGATGACCACCGGCTACGACGTGCTGACGGCGGGACTCCGGCGCCCAACACCAACCCCGTGCTGATCTTCCGGCAGGGCGCCGGACACGTGCAGCCCAACAGCGCCGCCGACCCGGGGCTGGTGTTCGATTCGGGGTACAACGACTGGCTGAACTTCATCTGCGGGACGCAGCCGGGCTCCTTCTGCTCGGCATTCACACCGATCGATCCGAGCGATTTGAACGTGGCATCGATCGCCATCGGCGCCATGGCGGGCACGCAGACGGTCACTCGCCGGGTCACCAACGTCGGCAACTCGACCGCGACCTACACCGCGAGCTACACGGGCATGGCCGGGTTCACGGTCGCCATCAGCCCCGCCTCGCTCACGCTCGCGAAGGGCGCAAGCGGGACCTTCACGGTCACCTTCACCCGGACGACGGCCGCGCTCAACGCCTACAGCGGCGGGCAGCTGCGGTGGACCGACGGCGCCCACCTGGTGCGCGTGCCGATGGTCGTGCGGCCGGTGGCGCTGTCCGCGCCGGCGGCGGCAAGCGGCAGCTACGACGTGACCTTCGGGTACAGCGGCCCGTTCTCGGCGACGGCAAGGGGCCTCGTTCCCGCCACCACGATCGCAGGCAACGTGCTCGACGATCCGGCGAACGACATCAACACCGCGCTCGGCACCGGGGTCGGCGTCACGATCCACGTGGTGAACATCCCCGCGGGCACCACCTACGCGCGCTTCTCGCTGTTCGACGACTTCACCGACGGCAACGACGATCTCGACCTCTACGTATTCAACCCGGGCGGCGCGCAGGTCGGGGGAAGCGGTTCGGGCACGTCGGCGGAAGAGGTGAACCTCGTGAATCCGGCGCCCGGCAACTACTTCGTCGCCGTGCACGGCTGGCAGGCCGACGGGGCGGACGCGAACTACACGCTCTTCCACTGGAACCTCGGGGCCGCGGACGCCGGCAACATGACGGTCACCGCCCCGGCCACGGCCACGATCGGCGCCACGGGCACGATCGGGCTTGCCTTCAGCGGGCTCACGCCCGGCACGAAGTACCTGGGCTCGGTGGCCTACGGCGGCGCAAGCGGCCTGCCCAGCCCGACCATCGTGCGCGTCGATCCCTGACACGCACGGCAATCGCTTCGAGCAGCGCCCCGGGGAGCGATCCCCGGGGCGTTTTTTCTCGTGGGATCGCGCCGCGGGCGGGATAAAATATGCCCATCCCCAACCGCCGAGACGATAAGACCGCCATGAGCGATCGCTATCTGTCCCATGTGCGCGAAACGCTGGACAGGATCCGCGCCGAGGGTTTCCACAAGACGGAGCGCGTCATCGCGAGCCCGCAGGCGCCCGCGATACGACTGGCCGACGGCGCCGAGGTCCTCAACTTCTGCGCGAACAACTACCTGGGGCTCGCCGACGACCCGCGGCTCGTGGCCACCGCGAAGGCCGCGCTCGAGCGCTACGGCTACGGCATGGCCTCGGTGCGCTTCATCTGCGGCACCCAGAGCGTTCACCGGGAGCTGGAGGCCGCGCTCGCCGCCTTCCTCGGGACCGACGACTGCATCCTCTACGGCAGCTGCTTCGACGCGAACGGCGGCCTCTTCGAGACGCTCCTCACCGAGGAAGACGCGGTCGTGAGCGACGAGCTGAACCACGCGAGCATCGTGGACGGCATCCGCCTGTGCAAGGCGAAGCGTTACCGCTACCGCAACAACGACATGGCGGACCTCGAGGCGAAGCTGAAAGAGGCCGACGCCGCGGGCGCGCGCTTCAAGCTGGTCGCCACGGACGGCGTCTTTTCCATGGACGGCATCGTCGCGAACCTGGGCGCGCTCTGCGAGATTGCCGGGCGCCACGACGCGCTCACCATGGTGGACGATTCCCACGCGGTGGGATTCGTGGGCGAAGGCGGGCGTGGCACGCCGGAGTTGTGCGGCGTCGAGGGCCGGGTCGACATCCTCACCGGCACCCTCGGCAAGGCCATGGGCGGCGCTTCCGGCGGCTACACCGCGGGGCGGCGCGAGATCGTGGAGCTCCTGCGCCAGCGCTCCCGCCCTACCTCTTCTCAACACGCTCGCCCCGGTGATCGCCGCGACCTCCCTCAAGGTGCTCGAACTCCTCGCGGGCGAGGAAGGCGCGCAGTTGCGCCGGCGGGTCCGGGAGAACGGCGAGGTATTCCGAAGCGAAATGCGCGCGATCGGCTTCGACCTCGTGCCCGGCTCGCATCCGATCATCCCGGTGATGCTGGGGGACGCCGCGCTCGCCACGCGCATGGCGGATGCGCTCCTGGCCGAGGGCGTGTACGTGATCGGCTTCTCCTACCCGGTGGTGCCCAAGGGCCGCGCGCGCATCCGCACGCAGATGAGCGCGGCCCACACGCCCGAGCAGGTGCTCGAGCCGTGGGCGCCTTTGCCAAGGTCGGCAGCGAACTCGGGATCATCCACTGATGCCTTCCCCCTTTCCGAGGTGACGAGATGAAGGCGCTCGCGAAGCTCGAACGCTCCCCGGGACTCACGCTCACCCGCGTGAAAAAACCCGAGGTGGGCCACAACGACGTGCTGATCCGCATCCGCAAGACCGCGATCTGCGGCACGGACGTGCACATCTGGAAGTGGGACGACTGGGCGCAGAAGACGATTCCCGTGCCCATGCACGTGGGCCACGAGTACGTGGGCGAGATCGTCGACATGGGCGTGGAAGTGCGCGGCTTCCAGGTGGGCGACCGCGTCTCCGGCGAGGGCCACATCACCTGCGGCTTCTGCCGCAACTGCCGCGCGGGCCGGCGCCACCTGTGCCGGAACACCGTCGGCGTGGGGGTGAACCGCGAGGGCGCCTTCGCCGAGTTCCTCGTGATCCCCGCCTTCAACGCCTTCCGGATCCCCGACGACATCCCCGACGACCTGGCCGCGATCTTCGACCCCTTCGGCAACGCGACCCACACCGCGCTCGCGTTCAACCTCGTGGGCGAGGACGTGCTGATCACGGGCGCCGGCCCCATCGGCATCATGGCCGTGGCGATCGCCCGCCATGTGGGCGCCCGCCACGTGGTGATCACGGACGTAAACGACTATCGCCTCGGGCTCGCGCGGAAGATGGGAGCCACGCGCGCAGTGAACGTCGAGAGCGAAAAGCTGCGCGACGATGGAGAGCCTGCATGACCGAGGGCTTCGACGTCGGCATGGAAATGTCCGGCGCACCCCAGGCCTTCACGCAAATGCTCGAGCACATGAACCACGGCGGAAAGATCGCGCTCCTGGGCATTCCGCCGGCGGGCATGGCGATCGACTGGAACCACGTGATCTTCAAGGGCCTGGAGATCCGCGGCATCTACGGCCGCGAGATGTTCGAGACCTGGTACAAGATGGTCGCGATGCTGCAGAGCGGGCTGGACCTCTCCCCGATCATCACCCACCACTTCCCGGTCGACGACTACGAGGCCGGGTTCGCCGCCATGCTCTCGGGCGCGAGCGGCAAGGTCATCCTCGACTGGGCCGCCTGACATGACGCGACGATCCACCGGCAAGCCGGCAAGCGCCTTCCCGCCGTTGAAGCTCCACGTGCCGGAACCCCCGGGCCGCCCGGGCCGCGAGACCAATTTCTCCTACCTGAACGTCTCTGCCGCGGGCGCGGTGCGACGCCCGCCCGTGGAAGCGCGGCCCGCGGAGACCGCCGACGTGGTGGAGTTGCTCGTACGCGTCCTCGACGACGACGGCCGCGCCGTGGGGCCGTGGGACCCGAAGGCCGACCCGGAGCTGCTGCGCGCCGGGATGCGCGCGATGCTGAAGACCCGCATCTTCGACGCGCGCATGCTCATCGCGCAGCGCCAGAAGAAGATGTCCTTCTACATGCAGTGCCTGGGCGAGGAGGCGGTGGGCGTGGGCCAGGCGCTCGCGCTCGCGCCCGACGACATGTGCTTCCCCACCTATCGCCAGCAGGGGATCCTCATCGCGCGCGGCTACCCGCTCCTGGACATGATGTGCCAGCTCTTCTCCAACGAGCGCGACCCGGTGAAGGGCCGCCAGCTCCCGGTGATGTACACCTCGCGCGCGCACGGCTTCTTCTCCATCTCCGGAAACCTCGGCACGCAGTACATCCAGGCCGTGGGCTGGGCGATGGCATCCGCCATCAAGGGCGACACGCGCATCGCCTCGGCCTGGGTCGGCGACGGCTCGACGGCGGAAGCGGATTTCCACAGTGCGCTCACCTTCGCCGCGGTCTACCGCGCGCCGGTGATACTCAACATCGTGAACAACCAGTGGGCGATCTCCTCCTTCCAGGGCATCGCCGGCGGCGAGGCGGCCACTTTCGCCGCGCGCGGCGCGGGCAACGGCATCGCCTCGCTGCGCGTGGATGGCAACGACTTCCTCGCGGTGCTCTCGACCTCGCAATGGGCCGCCGAGCGCGCGCGCCGCGGCCTGGGGCCGACGTTGATCGAGTGGACCACTTACCGCGCGGGCGCCCACTCGACTTCCGACGACCCGTCCAAGTACCGGCCCGCCGACGACTGGAAGCGCTTCCCGCTGGGCGACCCGGTCGAGCGGCTGAAGAAGCACCTCACGGTGATCGGCGCCTGGTCCGACGAGGAGCACGAGCGC
>JADJEZ010000006.1 GCA_016708825.1 Betaproteobacteria bacterium
GTGTGCGGCGCTCAACTAGATCGTTAGCCAGCATAAGGAGCGTCGACGTGGACCTGAGCAGCGCGTGTCTTTGTTCGCGATCTCGAGGCAGCGCAACGCCTTTTACCGCGACACTCTGGGCCTGAAGCTACATGCGGGTAGTAGCGCGCTTGGCTACTGCGTCTTCGAGTCAGGTGGCGCAACCCTGGTGGTCGAATCGGTGCCCGAGGATGCGCCCGCCGACGAACAGTGCCTTGTCGGTCGCTTTACTGGCCTCTCCTTTACGGTCGAGAGCGTCGCAGCAACGTACGATCGCCTCACATCGCGCAATGTCTCATTCTCCGGGGAGCCCGAAGCTCAATCCTGGGGAGGTGTTTTGGCAACCTTCAAGGATCCAGCGGGAAATGAATTACAGCTGGTTCAAATGAATGCTGGCTAACTACAAGTTGGAACGGCCCGGGAAACATCGTGGGCTGCGTCTGACCGCTGCAACACGGTCAGTGGCCGGCCGTTCAACAGAGCGTTAGCCCGCAACCATATGAACCTCGCGTCTCCTGCACACGGGACACTTATCGAGTTCCCACTGCGTCTGGTCTCCGACCTCGACGAAGTGCGCCTTGCTGAAGACGTTTGCATCCGACGGATAGATGACGCTTCACGAACACGAATTCTTGGCATCGAGAAGGTCCGTGTTAGATGAGGAGCGGTAGGCTGAAGTCGTACGTTACCGGATCCCTTGTTGATCCTTTGGGAACACTAATGGGGCCCGATCTTGACCTATACGATCAGCTCTATTCCAGCAATTACGTCGCGGCACTCCCTTCCCACGAAGATGCCTCTCATCTCAACTTTGCCTTAAAGCTGCTTGGCCCATCCTGTTCCTCCCTGTTCATCGGTTGCGAACAACCAGGAACCAAGCATTTTCTTTCGCCCCCTTGCTACTACGGCAATACGCCGCTCGCTATCGGAGCGTCGGAAGCGAAGACTCTCTCTCACCTGTTGGCACTTAAGCGCAATTCGACGGATCCTAAGTTGGAACTAATGGCAGAGATGTTTCTCTATGCCTTGTCCGTCGCTCCGCGGAAGGAGAGTCGATTCGTCGAACTGTCGATCATTCTGGAGATGCTACTTCTTCCAACCAGTTCCACTGAACTCTCTTACAGGTTTGCACTCCGAATGGCGAAGTTCTTGGCGAAGCACTGGGCTGGCGATCCAATCGAATCATTCAAGTTCGGCCAGCAGATTTACAAAACGCGATCACGGCTAGTTCACTCGGGTCGCGATGAAAGTCTTCCGCAGATAGGCCCCAAGATCGAAGAAGCGGTCAGGCAGTTATTGACAACATATCTGACAAATCCGGAGCTCTTCGAAGATAGTGTACTGGACCATCTTTGCATTGCGGGCTAACAACGCGTTCGAGCGGACGCGCCATGAAGCGGCGCGCCGCTCAACGCGAACGTTAGCCGGCACGAATGTCCCGCACATCGTTGGGCGTCTTATCCGCCTTCCTTGCGCTGTTCGCCGCAATCATGTGGCTCTCCTACACGGACGCAGATAACCCCGCTATCGCTTTCCGCCGCGGCTTGCTGGCGGCAGGCCTAAGCCTCGGGGCGCTGGGTTGCTTGGCGGGAGCGTTGAGTTCGAATCCGCGCTCTTGGGGCCGGCGGCTTGTGGCGTTCGTGGCAGGCGTGGCCATCAGTCTATTTGCGGCGTTCTTGCCAGGAATGAACAAGGCAGACCCGAACTGGCTGGTTCTTGTCGGCTCCCTATTCTTCTTCTTTGCCTTCGGCCTGCCATTGCTCATGTACGCGATGTGGGGCTCCACGTGGGGGCCGCTTGGCCGAACCGATATGACGCCGAAAGCCCCAGGAACTGCTGACCTCGTGCTCTTTAGGGTTCGCGTTGTAAGCTCAATTCTTGTGCCCCTCCTATTTGTCGCCATTGCCGTTTATCGTGTTCTCGAATTTCTTAAGGTGCCCGGCTAACAGCGCAGCCCAGGCCGACGCGCGCACGAGCATCGCGCCGTGCAAGTGTCAGTCGGCGCGCGCGGCTGGCTGCGGACGTTAGGCGTCACAATGGCCTCTGGCTCACACTTGCGGTCGCTCGCGCCATCCGTTGAGCGCCATGGCACGACACAGTGCAAGGGAGACTTTGTGGTCGCAATGCCCAACTTCAGGGTCATTAAATGAAACTCGAACTGACTGTCGTCTTTGTTTCAGTGTCAATGTACTTGCTACTAAAATTGATCTCGCTATGGTTTGTTGAAGGTGAATCACGCAAGCGTCAGGTAATGCGATTTGCCTCTGTTAGCGTGAGGTTGGTGGGCATTGCGTTCGGCATGTGGGGGCTCTACATTGTGTTTAACGCCATGAAGCTTCCCGGTCGATTGGAGATGCTCGCGACCGCTGGATACGGACTGATTCAGTTGGGGTTCGCGATCTTCTTGGTTAGCTTTCCAAGAATTCTTCAGCGAGGTTCGCTCGCAGATACCGCTGATGCGCTGGGTGATGCGGTCAATAGAAACGTCTAAGGTTCCAGAGCAAGGGTGAGCCCACTGAGTGAGTTTGGTCACCGAGATGACGCCTACCCTTCGCTCGAGCGGAGCGCCAACGGCATGCCGCCTGCGGCCCTCATTTCATTCTGGGCCACAGCCGTCCTACCGCTGTCGCCCGCTTAGCTCAAACGTTAGGCGTCACGGGAGCGCCTGTTCCGATGCCGACTGAAGCTTACGTCCTGTACGGGCTGATCGTCGCCTGCGAGGTAGCGTTCTGGTTAGTGTTGCTCCTGGGCTTGGTTCTCCGCTACATGGCACGCTGGACGAGCCTGAGCCGATGGCTGCTTCTGTCACTCCCGGTGATCGACATACTTCTCTTGATCTTCACGGGTTTAGACTTGAGAGCGGGTGTAACGCCTAAGTTTGCCCACGGCCTCGCAGCGGTTTACGTAGGGTTTACGATTGCGTTCGGATCGATCGCGGTCCGCTGGGCTGACGCGCACTTTGCTCACCGCTTTGCTTTCGGACCTGTGCCTCCCAAGGCTCCGAGCCAAGGCTGGAAGGCCGTCCGATACGACCTTGGGCTTTGGCTCCGTTGCATCGCTGCATGGGTCATTGCGATTGGAGTGATTTCAACCATGATTGCCTATTTAGGCAACGAATCTCTCGCGCAGCCGCTGAAGATCTGGTACAGGTTTGCGCTCGGATGTATCTTCTTTTGGTTTCTCTTTGGTCCGCTATGGACTTTGGTCGTATCTTCTTGGCGCCGTGCAGCGTGACGCCTAACACGGCGCTGCAGGCGGACAAAGGCAAGCTGTCATGTCCTCTGCATTCGCAAAAGTTTCGCCAGCTTGCCTTTGCCGCTGAGCTTGGTCGTTACCCTGTCATAGGGAGATCTCCGACATGGCTAGGCGTCTTTCTTACGCAGATCACAGGAGACGCTCATCGCACTCGTAATGCACCTGGCCACGACGGACTGGAGCATGCGAACGCCGCCGAACTTGGCCAAGGCTCTCTCAATTGACGAAGCAGAGATTCAGTTCTGCCTCGATAGTTTCAAGGGCTTTTTCGGCGGTCGCAGAAGACGTCGAAGAAGACGAGCACTAATCTCTACACCCTGCAGCTCCGATATGCGCGGCAATGGCTTGAGGGCAGCCGGCCGGAGAGGATGAGGAGCCGCAGAAACCCCCGCTTGACCGAGAGTATGTAACGGCGCTCCTGGATTTCGTGATCCGAAAGGCCGCCGAGGAACGGACGCATAGCGTTGGATTCGTTACGGCATGGATCGCGGCAGGAGCCTCTCTGGTGGTCGCGATCATCGCGATTATTTTCTCGGGTAGATGACAGCTAACCACGCGTTCGACTCGGCCGCAGTTCAGCGATGCGCGCTTCACGGCGCCGGTCAACGCGGGCGTTATGCCTCATGAATTGGGTGCGCGGAATGTACAAGAGCGTCGTTGAAAAGCTGCACTCCATGCAGGAAGGACGACTCAGAACTGTTTGCCTTCAGAATCAGAAGCTCTTGCTATCTAATGGCCAGTCCACCAAGGCAAATGGCCTGTACTGGATATACACAACCTACTCAGACGCAGAGTTGCTTGCCGCTACGGCCAGCAAAAAGACGAACTCCGTCAACTTTAGTTCACTCGTAGCGCGCCACGCTGAACTGACCCACATCTGTAATCACACCGTCGGTGAGTTCCGGGTGGTATACAACGGCATCGGCGGTCTTGGCCCCAAAGGTCACGGCGGGCTCCGCGAACGCATCTTGGGGGAGTTTCGAGGTGGGAACGGAACAGGGTCTTTGGCAATCAAGGACAGCTCATTGAACGACTTACGCAAGTGGCGATATTCCTACGTCTTGTGGTCTGAAATTGAGTTCACTCAAACCCATGAATATGCCCGTTTCTCGGAGTCAATAGAACGGCTTTGGAGAATTCACTATGGGTGGCCAATCCTATGTACAAAATGAGGCATAACCCTGCGTTCCCCCGGACGCTGCGCGATAAAGCCGCGCAGCGCCGGTGACCACCAAGTTAGGCGGCACAGGCGCCTCATCCATCCACCAAGAACTCGGAGAATCTCGGCATGAGCGAGGTCAGTAACGTTCGGCTGTACCTGCTGAGGGCCATGTACCTACTCATCGCGGTCGGATTGGCAACTACGGTTTGGCCACACATCATTTCATCGCCGGGTCTTCCGGCGGGGCCAAAGTCCGTCATACGCGCTTTGCTCGGCGCCCTTGCGATCATGTCCCTTCTCGGCCTTCGGTATCCGCTGAAAATGCTTCCGCTCCTGCTCTTCGAGCTACTCTGGAAGCTCATCTGGGTACTAGCTTCCGCTCTGCCCATGTGGCTCGGGCCGGGTTTGGACCCCTATGCCTCCGAGACGTTGTTCGCCTGTCTTATGGGCGTTGTCTTGGTGCCGGTCGTCATTCCTTGGGGCTACGTCACCAGACACTACGCCAAGGCTCCCGGGGAGCCGTGGCGCGCCGCCCAGCTCAAACGTTAGGCGGCAGTGGAGGTGGCGATGGATCGGTCAGCTAAATTTTGGGACAGCATCGCAGAACGATATTCGAAGCGACCAATCGCGGATGAAGCGGCGTACCAGAAGAAACTGCAGGTCACACGCGAATATTTTCGGCAGGACATGGAGGTATTGGAGCTTGGTTGCGGCACGGGGTCGACAGCCATCGCCCATGCGCCTTATGTGAAGCATATTCTGGCGATCGATATTTCATCGAAAATGATTGCAATAGCTCAAGGCAAAGCTGACGCGAAAAACATCTTCAACATCACTTTTTGTCACTCAGCCATCGATGAATTCAGCGTGCCGGATCGAAGCCTGGATGCCGTGTTGGGGCTCAATGTCTTGCACTTACTCGACAACAAGGAGGAGATGATTTCCCGGATCTGGACAATGCTCAAACCGGGCGGCGTTTTCGTTACCAGCACCGCGTGCATTGGCGATACGATTCTGAAGTTCTTGGGGATTGTCGCGCCGCTTGGACGATTCCTGGGTTTGTTGCCCTTGTTCAAGGTCTTTACCACAAGGGAATTGGAAGACAGTTTTACCGATGCCGGCTTTGATATTGACTACAAGTGGCAACCAGGCAAGTACGAGGCCGTATTCATTGTGGCGAAGAAAACCGAGTAGCAACGATGCCCCGATATCCGGACATTGCGTTGCCTCGTGAAATGCCACCTGACAAATCCATCAACACCGACGCAAGCGATAAAGCCGCCGGCGCCGGTTCTGTCAAACGCTAGGTGTCAGAGAGGATCATGGTAGTAATCCGGGCGATTCAGGAGAAGGACATGGGTGAGGCGTTGGCAATCGTCAACGAGGCAGCCCGAGCGTACCGAGGAGTCATCCCGGCCGACCGATGGCACGAACCCTATATGTCGGGGGCCGAGCTGGAAACGGAGATTGCGGGCGGCGTCGTTTTCTGGGTTGCGGAGGAAGACGGGCGTCTGGTTGGGGTCATGGGCATGCAGGACAAGGGAGAGGTCGTCTTGGTGCGCCACGCCTACATTGCTCCAACAACCCAGAGAAAGGGGCTGGGGACAAGGCTCCTGCGCCATATGACGGAGCTTGCCAACAAGCCTGTCTTGATCGGTACCTGGGCAGATGCGTCTTGGGCCATCGACTTCTATCGGCGGAATGGATTCACCGTCGTCTCGAACAGGCAAAAGGACGCGCTGCTCCGCAGATACTGGTCAATCCCAGGGCGACAGATCGAAACGTCAGTTGTACTTGCCGATGGGCGATGGCTGGAAGCACAGCAGCGTACCAATGACGCCTGACGCCTCGCCGGTGCGAACGCGTGGGGGATGACGACCCAAGCCCAAGCAACCGCGCGCGCGGCGCTCAACCCATCCGTCAGGCCGCAGGGATGTTCCGCCTTTCCACTTCGTGAGGTACTTGCAGATGAACGGTCATTGCCTGTGTGGCGCAGTTCGGTTCACGTCTCCAGAGGCCAAGGAGATCGGCGCCTGTCATTGCGGCTTCTGTCGCAGGTGGGGTGGCGGCCCGCTTCTCGCTGTCCACTGTGGCCCGGCTGTGGAGTTCAAGGGGGCCGATCAGATCGCTGTTTACGCATCGTCGCAATGGGCTGAGCGCGCATTCTGCAAGACGTGCGGCACTCATCTCTACTACAGGCTGCTCGCAACCGGCGAGTACTTTGTTCCCGCCGGAGCATTCGAATCGACTGACTTCGAGCTGGCAAGCCAGATCTACATCGACAACAAGCCGAACTACTACTCGTTTGCGAACAAGACGCCCCTGCTTACAGAGCAGCAAGTCATAGAGCAGTTTGCCCCGCCAGGTGATGGCACTGCGGCCTGACCCAACGCTCAAGCGGACACGCACCGATGCACGGCGCCTCGCACTTCATCCTCTACGTCGCCGACCAGCCGCGCAGTGCCGCCTTCTACGCAGCCGTTCTCGGCATTGCACCGAGGCTGGACGTATCGGGAATGACCGAATTCACCTTGCCGAACGGCGCAATCCTGGGTTTGATGCCTGAGGCGGCGATCGAGCGCCTCCTGGGGCCCGCCCTCCCCAGTCCCTCTTCCGCACGAGGCACCCCAAGGGCCGAGCTGTACCTTGTTGTGCCGGAGGCAGCCAATTGCCACGCTCGCGCCCTCGCCGCCGGCGCAAGGGAGCTCAGTCCCATGCGTTTGCGTTCGTGGGGCCATCGGGCGGCGTATTCTCTCGATCTCGACGGTCACGTTCTGGCGTTCGCGACCGATGGAACAGCGGGTGTGGTCTAACCCTTCGTTGCACCTGACGTTTGCCAGTCGGCTTCGCCGTCAGTCGCACGTAGGTGAACTCAATCGTTGGCGCGAGGGAGTTTTGTTCGATATGGCAAGAATGCCAACTGTCGTTGTCGCATCCAGCGCCGTGCTCTCGGTGTTTCTGATTGCGGGGCTATTCGTGTTCGATAGACGCGAACCGTTTCTATATGAGCCAGTCGGCAAGGCCGGATATATCGCCCTGTTCTGCGCTCCATACGTGGCGAGTGTTGTTGCCATAGCCGTGTCCGCGCCGCACGCGCTCCGTTACGCGAAATGGCTCGCCATGGTTGTCCTTGTTCCACTTGTGCCGTACCTACTGCTCCTTGGTCTTTTCGCAGGGTGGGCGTCTTACCCACTCCTCTACGCAATGCTGGTTCTGCTGGCATCGGCGCAGGGCGCGATACTGTGGGGCGTGTCGCGGCAATCGCCCCCATAGATGCGCCTACTTGCGAGTCGATTGAACGCGCCCACATCTTCGCTCCAGCCGACGCGCTTCGGCTTGCGGCGTTTGCGCGCGACTGAGTTCAAACGTTAGGCGCCCATATCTTCGGTGGAGTTGGAGCGAATCGGATGAACTTGCGAGTTGGAGGCGGCAATGGCTGAACAGAATCCGAGCAAGACGCCAAAGCGTCCCTCAAAGGGGCGTCGCATCCTGATCTACCTCTTGCTGAGCGCATGTGCGACAGGCGTCGTCATCGGAGGCTTCACAGACTGCCGTACGTATAGTGGTGAGCGCGCCAGTTTCCTCGAGTGCTTTCTTCTCTATGCGATTCCGATCCCCATGGCACTGGGAGTACTCAAGATCCCCACGCAGTTGGTGGGCGCCATCACTTGCGCTTTCTTTACGCCGGCGCGAGCACGGCTTTGGGCATGGACACTTGGTTTCATGTTCTGCGCTGGCCTACTGCTCCACATTGCAGCCAGCATGGCCGGCTATCGAGACAATTGGATCTTGTTTGCCTTTGTGACTGTAGATTTCGGCATCTTGGCAGCAATTGCATATTCCATGCGCAGCCCCCGGATTCATGACCGGCACTCCGGAGCCGTATTTCAAAGCTGCCCAGAAACAGGAGCGCGGTGTCTTGGCAAGAGGCGCCGTTGGTGCCTAACCATTCATTGCAGCGGAATGCCTAGAGCATCTGCTGAACTCCAACGTTAGACCGCCATGGGATGCACGTTGAAGTCGTGCGGAATAGCTTGGACACCGATCTCAACGGGGAGGTGACATGACAAAGATCGCAAAGAACACGATCTGCCTTTGGTACGATGACGGTGCCGAAACCGCCGCACGATTCTACGCCGAGACATTTCCCGATTCGCTGGTCGGAGCGGTACATCGCGCACCTGGGGACAATCCTTCGGGGAAAGAAGGGGACGTACTGACCGTCGAGTTCACCGTGCTGGGTGTTGCGTGCCTCGGACTCAACGGCGGACCTGCGTTCAAACACAACGAAGCGTTCTCGTTTCAGGTTGCAACAGAAGACCAAAGCGAAACCGACCGCTACTGGAACGCGATCGTAGGCAATGGTGGCCAGGAGAGCGAGTGCGGCTGGTGCAAGGACAAGTGGGGCATCTCTTGGCAGATTACGCCGACCGCTCTGACGAATGCATATACCAGTGCCGACCGCGTAGCCGCCAAACGGGCGTTCGATGCGATGATGACGATGAGAAAGATCGATATCGCCGCGATCGAGGCTGCGTTTCGCGGTCGGGATGCGGCGGTCTAGCATTTCGCTGCAGCGGCATTTGATCCGGCAACCGCTTTTGCCATCGCAAGATCATCAGTCGCCTCAACTGCCGCTGAACCATGGCGTTGGACCGCACAGGAGGCACCGTGCAGATTGGATACTCGGGTACGCCTTTGCCGAAGAAGCTCGGCATCAAGGAAGGTGTGTCCGTGGTCGTACTGAATGCGCCCCGCGAGTATCTGGCACTGCTCGGCGAGTTGCCTGCGGGAGCATCCTTTGGAGCAAGGGTCACCGCCAACACGGATATTGTTCATCTCTTTCTCACCGAGCGAGAGGTCCTCACGGTTGAACTTGGCAGACTTCGAACCAGGATCAAGGACGACGCCGCGATCTGGGTGTCCTGGCCCAAGAAGGCGTCAAAGGTGCCAACCACCGTCACAGAAGACGTCATCCGCGAAGTTGCACTGCCGCTAGGCTTCGTTGACATCAAGGTCTGTGCCGTATCCGAGGTCTGGTCCGGGCTCAAGCTCGTCATACGGCGTGAGTTGCGAGGCTCGAGTGCGACCTGACCCTTCGCTCAAGTGGAGCGCCAACGGCATGCCGCCCGCTTGGCGCAAACGTCAGGCATCCGTCGTACGCTGCGGCCAGCGGGTGCTGCACTGGAGAGAACCCGAAAGGCTACGCCGATGACAGACCCGCTCATTCTGTACGCAGAGCTCGCGGAGTGGTGGCCACTGCTGTCCCCACCGTCCGATTACGCAAAGGAGGCCGCTTACTACGATGCGGCGCTTCGAGAGCACTGCAGCTTCACGCCGCGGACACTTCTCGAACTCGGCAGCGGCGGAGGCAACAACGCCTCACATCTCAAGCACCGATTCGAGCAGCTGACCCTTGTGGACCTTTCGAATAGCATGCTCGCCGTCAGCCGCGAGCTGAACCCCGAGTGCGAGCACCATCTCGGCGACATGTGCTCCGTCCGTCTGGGCCGGGAGTTCGACTGCGTCTTCGTGCACGACGCAGTGGGCTACGCGACTTCGCAGGACGAGCTCTCCCGCGTGTTGGAGACCGCGTACGTCCACTGCAGGCCCGGCGGGGTCGCCCTGTTCGCTCCCGACTATGTGCGAGAGAACTTCGAGCCGCAGACGGCGCACGGCGGCCATGACGGCCAGGGCCGAAGCCTCCGCTACCTCGAGTGGACGTGGGACCCCGATGCGAATGATGCGACGTATTTCGTGGACATGGCCTATTTGCTCCGGGAGCATGACGGCACGGTTCGAGTTCGCCACGACCGGCACGTAGAGGGGTTGTTCTCGACGGCTCAATGGGTGGCTGCGTTGGAGGGCGTGGGCTTTTCCCCGCGGGTACTCACGCACCAGCACTCCGACGTGCCTTTCGAGAGCGTGAGCTTCCTGGGCGCCCGGCCTGCAGGATCGGATGCATGACAGGGAATTGCAGCTTACGCGGTAAGCTGCGTGGTCCCGGATCACTCGGCTCGCATCTCGCGACCAGGGCCGGGCCTGTTGGTCGCGCGGCGGAGTTCTGAAGTCGTCAGGCAGCAGATATCCGCGTCAGCACTCTTCATCCTTGCAAAGGGAAGTTCAGTTCATGAGCACCGTCCGCCCTGGAAATCAATCGACGCTTGTTGTTGTCGACGTCCAAGTTGGCGTCATGGCCGAGGCCTGGGAAGCATCGCGAGTTGTCGGGAACGTGGCTCGTGCAGTTGAGCGCGCCCGCGAAGCTGGTGTTCCGGTTATCTGGGTCCAGCACGAAGCCGATGACTTCCCCCGCAACTCCCCATCCTGGCAACTGGCGCCGGAGCTCGTCCCTGCGGATGGCGAGATCAGGGTCCACAAGCGCTTTCCGTCCTCCTTCGAGGAGACCGACCTTGAAGGAAGCCTCGGCAGGCTTGGCGCTACGCACATCGTGCTTGCTGGGGCGCAAACAAACTGGTGCATCCGCGCAACAGCGTACGCGGCGCTGGACCGTGGCTACGACCTGACACTGCTGAAGGACGCACACAGCACCAAGAGCATCGACCTTGGCAATGGGTCGCGAGTAGAGGCGTCCGGCATCGTTGCCGATCTCAACGTGACGATGAAATGGTTGAGCTATCCCGGCCGCAAAAGCGGAACGGCGGACACTGAAGAAGTGGACTTCGAGGGCAGTGGCGATCGGTCGTGAAGAGTGGAGCCCAGGCGTATCCTGTGCAGCCACAGCTGGCCTGTTCGATGCGGCACGCGACTTGGTGACTGGCCGCTCGGCTAGGTCGAATTGCAAGCACCAGGCAACATCGAAGGACACCTCAGGGAGAGGCCAATCATGAATCGGTATGTTCGACTTGCTTTCATTGCCCTGTCATTGGCCGCGCTTTCCGCGAATGCAGCAAATGAGGAGGCCATCGCCAAGGCCAAGAGCGCAGCGCAGTCATGGCTTGCCCTGGCGGATTCCGGGAACGGGGCAATGAGCTGGCAGACGGCCGCCTCGTTGTTCAAGACGGCGGTGCCGCAAGAGAAGTGGGAGCGGTCTCTCGCCGCGGCAAGGGGGCCGTTCGGCGCTCTCAAGGGGCGCACCGTTTCCTCCGCAACGTACTCGCGCACGCTGCCCGGCGCGCCGGACGGGGAGTACGTGGTGATCCAGTATTCCTCGCGGTTCGCGAACAAGGCGTCCGCCGTGGAGACGGTCACGCCGATGCGCGAGAAGGACGGTTCGTGGCGAGTGTCGGGCTACTTCATCAAGTGAGCCTGCGTGGGCCCACGCGTGCACCCCGACGCAGATCAGGCTCGATGCCCGCACACCAGGGGCCTGGCAGGCCAGTCGCCTTTTCAGCGGACTGCGCGCCGTTCCTGGCTGCCGTCCGGACGGCAAAGGCCGGTGGGTAGGTGAGGCGCCATGCCTGGCCATCGGGCAGTGGTCTCGCTGGTCGCTCTCCACCCATGCTTACGGATCCCTGACTCGAACTCCGAGACATGCACTTCACTCGCCTGGGCATCGCCATCTTCGCCGTCGCCGTCATAACGGGGCCGCTGTACACGGTCGCGGGCTACTCCGCCACGGCAAACCTCATCAGCGAGTTGGGCGCACAGAACACGCCGTGCAACTACCTCATGTCGCTCGCTTTCATTGCCCTGGGCGCGGGCATCGTGGCAGACGCAGTACGCAGTTTTCACCGTGCGCTCGTTCCCTTTGCCGCGTTCGGTCTCTTCATGGCTTTGGTCGGGCTTTTCGGCCACAAGCCCATAGACCCGGCAGTTCCCTATGTGGCCTGGGCTCACGCGGCGCACGGTGCATTGGCGACCGCCGCAGGCATCTCCATCACCGTGGCTTTCGCCTGGCAGGGGTTCAGGCAACCAGGCGCCGGCAAGCGCATCGTGGCCGCCGCGCTGGCCGCGTTGTGTCTTGCGCTGCCCCTGGCCATGCTGGCCCTGCCGGAATATCAGGGCGCCATTCAGCGCGTCATGTACCTCCTGGTCTTCCAGTGGCTTTGGCTTTACTACCCTTCGGGCACTCGTGCCTGACCCTTCGCCCGAGCGGAGCGCCCGGAGTGAATCCGTCCCTATCAGCGATCCTTGAGGCTGCGAAGTCGCAGTCTCTCGTCGAACCATCCGACCGCGTCTTCGGCGAGGGGTCCGGACGCACACCAGAGCCCGGCCATCGGGCGTCACACAACCGAACGAGGACGTCATGAGCACATCCCTGCTGGCCAGCCGCGCCGATTCTCTGAATGCAAAGGTGGGCGCCGTATCGCTTGCGGCAGCAGCCTTCCTGACCCTGCTCCTTTCCCACTTTCCCGAACCGCTGGCGCCCCTTCGCCTGATGACGCTCGCGGTCACCGCGTTCGCCGCGTGGGCATTCTGCGACGAGATGGGATTGAGAAAGCCGCTCAACCGGGCCGGCTTCGTCTTCTTCGCCATCGCAGCGGCCACCAAGGTCCAGATCGCGCTCGGCCTCGCTGAACGGTTCGCCGGCCGCTACTACCTCCTGTACGCGGCGTTTCTCCTGCTCGCGATGCTGTCCTGGTCCATGGCTCTCCTGCACCGGCAGCGCACCCTCAAGGTGGTGGGCGCAGTCGGCGTGCTGGCGACCCTTGCTCCCATTGCCGCCATCGTCATCGGGCACCTTGCCGTCGGGCTCGGCGCGGCTTTCGGTGTCGGGGCGCTGCTGTCCGCGGCCGAAGGCGGCGCTCCTTCGGACCTGGGATTCGTCACGCTGGTCGAGCGCACTTTCGGCCTGTGGGCCTATGTCGTGGCATGGCTTCTCTGGCGCGGCCACATCAAGTCAGCGACGCGCAGTCCGTGATGAAGGCCCGGCTGTGGTGAAGCAGGATCAAGTCCCCTGCCGAAAACGGGATTCCCGATCTCACGGCCCCCCCTCCCCGGGACTGCCACTTTGACAGACTCCCCCGACCCATTTCTTGCCCCGCGCCGCCGCACCGCCCGAGAACTCTCGCTGGTGGTGCTAGCCATCGTCGTGGCCTGGCTCTTCACCCGCTTCCTGCTCTACCCGCAGCTCGGCGTTCCCGACAACGCCCCGATGCTGCTTCGGCCCGTGGCGGGGTTTCTCCTCGCCTGGTACCTGTTGCACGCCGCCGGCGGCGCTGGTCGGCGCTGGGCCTGGCACGTCCGCGAAACCTCGCGCTCGCGCTCGTCTTCACCTTCGCGTTGTACGCGGTGATCCATCTCGCGTCGGTCCACGTCGTGCCGCACCTGGCGCGCGCGTTCTCCGCCGCGCCTTCGCCCCCCTTCCTCGCCTACATTCGCGGCAACACGGTGGCATTCGTGGGGTGGGTTGCGATCGCGTGGATCGTGGGCGGGCTGGTGGAGGAGCTGCTCTTCCGCGGATTCCTGCTCGACCGCATCAGCGCACTCGCGGGGCGGGGCATGCCGGGCCTCGCGTGCGGCGTGGCGGGGCAAGCCGTCCTGTTCGGCCTGCTGCACCTGTACCAGGGCGCGTTCGGTTTCGTCTTCGCGGGCTTCTTCGCGCTCATCTACGGCATCGCCTACCTGCTGCTCGGCAGGAACCTCTGGCCGCTGATACTGGTGCACGGCGCGTGGAACACCGTGGCCATCACCGGCCTGTACGCGCGGTAGGCGGCGCCGATAGACGCGCAGTGCGGTTCCACACCCCCGCGCGACCTCGTTGCGCCCCGGGGTACCATCGGCCTATGGCTGCTTCCTCGACAACCAAGGCAACTCGCCCGACCAAGCGCACCCAGCGGCCGTCGACACGCCGCCCAGGGCCATCCAGGCCGTTCCTGCGCTACTACCATTCCGCGGACCTCCGCAAAAGGACCCTTTCCGTACTCACATTGCTGGAGAGCTCGCCCGATGCCACCGCCCATCGTGGCGCTCTTGCCGACGTCGTGGTTGATCTGATGAAGAGCGGCCTCGACTCCTATTTCATGGGTCCTCTGAAGAAGGCAAAGGCGGGATTCGTGATCGAGCAGTCGGCCAGCATCGGGCTCATGGGCGCACAGCAGATCATGGGGTCGGTTATCCGCAACATGATCGGCAGAATGGAGGCGCCGCAACTGCTCTCGGTGTGCGGTTCCATTCGCGAGTTCATGGTGTGACAGAAAATGCATTCACCCAGGACCCGACGCTGACCATCCTGCCGATGCCGGGCATATTCATGATCTCCGGCCTCTCCGGCCAGCCGGCTGAGCGCAACGGCCAAGGCCTCCAGCGTGCCGAGAGTCCGTGCGGTGAGCGCGGCCGGCGTTTGGCGAGTGGGCCTGATCCGCTCCTTGGACTGCCCCGGAACCAGCGCTGATTCATGCTGCCCCTGACCGTCTGCGCCGCGTTCGTGGCACTCGCCCTGTGGCACTTCAAGATGGCGTTCCACGCGTCCCTCATCGGCGAGAGCAGCGCAGTCCCGAGCGTCGGCGGCAAGCCGCTGTTCGTGCCGTCGCGAGGCGCCACGATCGCCGTCGGCGTGGTGCTGCTGCTCTTCGCGGTGCTGGTTGCGGGAACGGCCGGCCTCGTTTCGCTCTGGCTGCCGCGCCCGGTGCTCGCGTGGCTGTCCTATGCGCTGGCGCTCGGCCTTCTCGTGCGCGCCGTCGGGGACTTCCGGTACGTGGGCTTCTTCAAGCGCGTGCGCGGCAGCCCGTTCGCGGGCATGGACACCTTCGTCTATTCGCCGCTATGCATCGCCCTGTCGATTGGCGTAGCCCTCGTGGCGCGCCAGAATGGCGCCTGAGGCAGATGCCGGGAGGAAGCGATGGGACTGTATGACAGGCACGTTCTTCCCCGATTGGTCCACCTCGCGTGCGGCCTGAAGCCCACCATGCGCCAGCGCGGGAAGGTCGTGCCGCAAGCGCGCGGGCGCGTCCTCGAGGTCGGCATCGGCTCTGGCCTCAACCTCCCGTTCTACGACGCGGCGAAAGTGAGCAAGGTCTGGGGCCTCGATCCGTCGCAGGAGATGATCGGCATGGCCAGGCGCGCCGCGGCCTCGCTGCCATTCGAGGTGGAGTTCATCGGGCTGCCGGGCGACGAGATCCCGCTCGACGACGCCAGCATCGACACGGTGGTCGTCACCTACACGCTCTGCACGATTCCCGATGCGGCCGCCGCGCTGCGGCAGATCGACCGGGTACTGCGGCCGGGCGGTGAACTGATTTTCTGCGAGCATGGCGAGGCGCCCGACGCGGGCGTGCGCCGCTGGCAGGACCGCCTCAACCCCGTCTGGAAACGGCTGGCCGGTGGGTGCCACCTGAATCGCCCGATACCCGCGCTAATCGAGGCGGGCGGGTTCCGGATCACGCGCCTCGAGACCATGTACGTTCCCGGCTGGCGCCCGGCGAGCTTCAACTACTGGGGCGCCGCCGTTTCACGTTGACCGCAAGGGCTTCAGGGCAACCACGACGCCGGCCCCGAATCCCGCGACCGTCACGCTGCTCGTCCTGCTTCCGCTGCCCGCGTGCGCCGCATGGTCGGGCGCCAGCGCCTGTCGAGTGGGGTGACCGCCGCGCCGCTTCAGTACGGGCCGCGAACCGTCCCCGCGGCGTCGAGGTGCCAGAACTGCCCCTCGCCCGCGTACACCACGCCCCGGGGGAAGAGCACGGAGCGCGCCGTCATCACCGGATCGGTGGAGTAAGCCGAGGTCGGGGGGCGATGGGTGATGAGGCTCGGCATCTGCACGAGCCGCGCGTCCGCCGCCGTGCTGCCGCGCAGTTCGAAGCGCATCAACCCGCTCTCCATCCACGGATAGAAAGTGGAGTCCCCGGTGCCCCATAGGGGATAAGGACCGTCGTGGATGCTCGCCGGAAAGGCGAGCGACAGCGAACCACCCGGTTGCGCGAGCGTGCTCAAGGCGTGGTGGTCGCGCAGCAAGGGCGAGTCGCTGCCGCGCTTGCCCATGAGGGCCCGCTGCATCTCGCGCGGATTCGCGGCGTCGCTCACGTCGTAGAGACTCAGTTGCAGCCCCTGGAACCAGGCGAACGAACCGTCCCCCATGACGCTCGCGGGTCTCGCATCCTTGCCGAACCCCAGCAGCAGGCCGTTGGGGAGCGGATGGAGGTATTCCGAGAACCCGGGGATCTCGAGCGCGCCCGCGATGCGCGGGTCAGCGGGCGCGGACAAGTCCACCACGTACAGCGGATCGACCTTCTTGAACGTCACGGCGTAGAGCCGCTCCCCCGCGAAGCGCGTGCTGTACAGCAATTCGCCGGGCTTGCCCAGGGATTCGGGTCGCTGTGCGTTCGGCAGGTAGGCGAGCGTGCGCAGCAGCCCGGGCGCCGTGGCCGACGGCTCCAGGATGGTGAGCCGGTTGCGCGTTCCGATCCACCAGTCGGTGCTGCTGGAGACCACGCGCAGCCTGCCGTCGTGCTCGCTCATGCGAAACGCGACCTCCTCGAGATCGGGGGCGAGGTAACCCTCCACCGATCCGGATCCGGAGACCGTCATCGCGTCCGCGCCCAGCCGAACCTGGTGGATGTCCGTCTGGTAGACCGCGGGTTCTCTGGGCGGCATGATGCCGGTCAGGCTGCGGCCATCCACGCGCGAAGTGGCGAGATAGAGGTTGGCCGGCGAAACGTAGATGCCGTCGACGGTGCCGATCACGCCGAGCGACTGCGCGATCGCCGGGCCCGCCAGGTCGATGGCCGTCACGACGACCAGGTCCGCGAGCGGCCGCCGCGAACCCTGGGGCGGCATGTAGACGCTGTCCAGGGAGAGGAGCGACTGCGCCTCGCCGCCATTGATCCGCACCTTGGGCAGCAGGTCGGCGAGCGGCGTGGCGTCGATGATGGCCTGGTTCGACGGGGTGGCACCCATCCAGTAATTCAGGCCGGACACGTTCGGGACGAAGCGGGTAACGACATAGACCCGGTCGCCGATTCGGCGCGTCGAGACGAGCAGTCCGTCGATCTGCGCGCGCCAGGTCGTCGCCGGCAGGCCCTCGGCCGTCGCGGTGTTCATGACTTCGACGAACGTGTGCGCGCCGATGAACGAGCCGGAGACGCCCCAGCCCGAATACGGGTAGAGGCGGTCGCCCGTGACCGCGACCAGCCGATCCTCGTGGAGAATCAGGCCCGATCGTTGATTCAGGTATGCGACCTGCCCGGCCGTGAGCCCGACGGTGCCGCGCAGGCCGAACGCGTTTCCCTCGTCGCTGACGGCGGCCACGCGCACGCCCGGTCGCCCCGAACCCAGTGCGTTGGGCGCGAAGCTGAACACGAGGCGCCCGTTCGTCTTGACCAGGTCCGCCTCGTCCACCTCGGCTTCCTGGAGGTTGGTCTGCGAGAACGAGACCGACGAGGGAAGCGGGGCGGAGAAATCCGCGCCGGCGTTCGACGGGCGCAATCCGAACACGCCCTCGGCCAGATAGGCCTTGAGCGCCGCCGCGGAAGCAAAGCTCGCGAGCTGGCGGTCGGCCGGCCGCGTCGAAGCCGGCCGGCTGAGCTGCACGAGCCGCGCCCCACCCGCGTTCACCCCGGCCGCCATGGCGAGCGAGAGGTCGTTGCGCAGCGTGAGGGAGGACTCGCTCGCGAACTCGAAGCGCACCTGGCCGGCGGAGGTCGCCTTCGAGGGCGCGTAGGCGCACCAGGGGCAGGCACCCGTGTAGGTGTGCAGCTCCGAGCGCGCGGCCTGGCGGTCGAAGCCCGCGGCCCACGTGGGCGCCCCGGAAGGATCGTAGGTGAAGAGCACGCCGCCCAGCACGTCGCCCTGCTGCGTGACCGCGAGCCCCCAGCCGCTGTTCGTCGGATCGAACCAGTGGCCGGAGTGATCGGCCTCGTTCACGACGCCGGAGACGATGAAGGGCTGGATGTTCCAGGTACCCTGGCGGCCCGCGATATCGAAGGAGAACCTGGCCGATTCGGGATGATTGAGGCTCAGCCGCGCGGAGCCGATCACCTCGTATCCCGCCTTGCGTCCATCCTGCCAGCGGTGCTTCAGCAGCGGCCAGGACTCGGTGCCCAGGGTGGAAAGCGGCCCCTGCGCCGTGTACCACACCGGCCGGCCGGACTCCTCGTAGGTGAACCAGGTGACGACCGCCACGTTGCCGGCATGGAACAGGTCCATGCCGCTGCCGGCGCGGGACGGATCCCACCAGTGCCCTTGGGCGAAGGCGGAACGATCGGCGGTGGTGGCGGCGAAACCCGAAGCGGCGACCAGCAGTGCGGCCAGGCCGGCGAGCAGGGGGCGGAAACGGAGTCTGAACATGGCGATTCCATCGCGTGACGGAATAGCTCCATTGTCCGCCCCGGGGGGTGCGGCTCGCAAGGGACGAAAGCCCAAGCACGGGATGCGGAGCGTGTAACCTTTCTCCCCATGACCCGCCTCGCCTTCCTGCCAACACTCGCCTGCACCCTCCTCCTCGCGGCCTGCGCCTCCCCTCCACGCGAAACGGCCTCGCTCAGCACCGGAGACCGCGAGCAGATCCTCGCTGTCCTCACCGCGTCCGCCGACGGCTGGAACCAGGGAGACTTGAAGGGCCACCTCGCGATCTACGACGCTTCCGTCACCACCATGTCGAAGACCGGCCCGCGGCCCGGCATCGACGCGATCGAGCTGGCCTTCCGCAAGGCGTACTTCGTGGACGGAAAACCGAAGCAGGCGCTGGGCTTCTCGCAGGTGTCGATCCGACCGCTGTCGGCGCAATCCGCGCTGATGACGGGGAGGTTCGTGCTCTCCGGCGGCGGCCTTGCGGAGCAGTCGGGCTGGTTCACCCTCGTGTGGATCCGCACGGCCGCGGGATGGCGGGTCGTCCACGACCACACGAGCTAGCCGTCGCGCCGTGACGACCCCACCGGCAATGGATCCCTTCGACCTCGCACGATTCGTGGACGCCCAGGCCGGCAACCACGGGCAGGCCCTCGATGAGCTTCGCGCGGGACGCAAGCGCTCCCACTGGATGTGGTTCGTCTTTCCGCAGTTCGAGGGCCTGGGCTTGAGCCTTGCTTCCCGCCGATACGCGATTCGCAGCCTCGATGAGGCGCGCGCTTACCTTCGCCACCCGGTGCTGGGCGCCCGGCTCCTCGAATGCACGCGCGCGATCAATGCGCACACCGGCCGCAGCGCGCACGAGATCTTCGGCTCGCCCGACGACATGAAGCTCTGCTCCTCGATGACGCTCTTCGAACTCGCTGCCGGGCCAGGCTCGGACTTCGAGGCCGCGCTGGAAAAGTACTTCGGCGGGCGCCGGGACGAGAAGACGCTGGAGCTCGTGCGCAACGCCGATGCAGCAGCCAGGTCCGCGACCGGGAGGAACCCATGATCGACGCCCCGAAGGAAATCCCCGCCGAAGCCGTCGCCGCCCTCGCGCGCGGCAGCAAGATCGAGGCGATCAAGTTCGTGCGCGAGTCGCGAGCGATCGGCCTCAAGGAAGCCAAGGAGGTCGTGGAGGACTACATCGAGCGCCACCCGGCCGTGAAGAGCCGCATGGCGCAGGCCAATGCGCAAAGCGCCAAGGGCGCCCTGCGCTGGATCGTGCTCGTCGCCGTAGCCAGCGTCCTCGCCTGGTACTTCCTCGCCGGGCCCCGCTGACCCCTTTCCCGTTGCGCGAGCCAGGCGGCCGGGACCATTGACCCCGGAGGCAGGACGGGCACAGAATTGCAGGCGTTATTGATTTCCCCTGCGGCTCCCGACTAACCCGAACCCTCCCGGGAGGAATGCGGCATGGCCGTGGTCCGGCCCTACGTAGGCACGCCCGACGAGCCGCTCGCCCCCGGCACCGAATCGGCGCCGCACGACTCCGGCACGGGGGATCTCGCCGCCGTCGCCTCGCACGTTTACTCGTTCACCTTCACCGGGCGGGCCGGGGAGTACTTCCGCGTCTGGATCGTGAACCTGTTCCTGTCGGTCATCACGCTCGGCCTGTACTCGCCCTGGGCAAAGGTCCGCAAGAAGCGCTACTTCTACGGCAACACCTGGGTCGCGGAGGCGAACTTCGACTACCACGGCGACCCGGTGGCGATCCTCAAGGGGAGGATCGTCGCGGTGCTGGCGCTGGTGGCCTACAACGTCGCCGGGCACTACCTTCCCAAGCTCGGCACGTTCATCGTGCTCCTCCTGATGATCGGCGCGCCGTGGCTCATCGTGCGCTCCATGAAGTTCAACGCGATCTACTCGAGCTACCGCAACCTACGCTTCCATTTCCACGGCGGCTACGCCGAGGGGTTCCGGGCGATCGCGCCCTTCCTGCTCTGGCCGCTGCTGGTCCTCGCGCTGCCCACGGTTCGCCCCGGAGAGGCGCCGGGGAACCCTTCCGAATGGGCGGCGCTCTTCCTGCCGTCCCTGCCGGTGGTGCTCTTCTATCCCTACGTCGTGGGCGCGATCAAACGATTCCAGGTGCGCCGCTCGGCCTACGGGTCGGCGCCTCTCGATTGCACGCTTCGCATCCGTCCCCTGTACGGCATCTACTTCTTCGCCGGCCTCCTGATGACCGTGGGCGTGATGGCGGCGAGCATCGTGATCTCGGCCCTGGCGGCGTTCCCGGCCGCGATGCCGGTCCTGATGACGGTCTTCATCCCATTCGCCTACCTGCTGGTGGCCGCGCTGGTGTTCGGCTACACGCGCTCGCGCGTGGCGAACCTCACGTTCAATTCGTCCACCCTGGGCGGCGGGACGCGCTTCGTGAGCACGCTTTCGGCCCGCAAGCTGGGCTGGATCTACTTCGTGAACCTGCTCGCCATCGTCGCGAGCTGCGGCCTGCTGGTGCCCTGGGCCGTCATCCGCACCGCGGCCTACCGGGCGTCGTGCCTGCGCCTGGAGTGCGAGGGCGACCTCGAGGGCTTCCTCTCGGATGTCGCGAAGCCGGTCGGCGCCACGGGCGAACAGATGGGGGAGTTCTTCGACGTGGACCTCTCGCTGTGAGCGCCGGCGACTTCAGCGCCGACTATTTCGACGGGCACAACTCGCGCCGCAGGCCCGTCCTCGTGGAGGTCGCGGGCGACATGCTCGCGATCCGCGGCGACGGCATCTTCTTCGACGTGCCGCGGGAGAAAGCAAGGGTCCTTCCGCGCCTGGGCGAGACGCCGCTGCGCATAGGCCTTCCGGGCGGGGGGCTGCTCGTCGCGCTCGATTTCGACAAGGTCGACGCGAGCCTGGGCGTGCCGCGCTCGCGCACCCTCGCCCACCGCCTGGAATCCCACACGCTCTTCGTGATCCTCGCCCTCGCCGCCATCGTGGTCGGCGCGTGGTTCGCCTATCGCGACGGCATTCCCTGGGCCTCCAAGAGGATCGCGGAACGCATTCCAGTGGAGCTGGAAGCGCAACTCGCCGACCAGGGACTCGAGTCCCTCGACCGGTTCCTCTTCCGCAAGAGCACCGTGCCTGCCTGGCGGCGCGAGTCACTGACCAGGGAGTTCACCGCGCTCGCCGCAAGCGCCGGCGCGCCGCCGGGCGCGCGCCTCGAGTTTCGCAACGGCGGTTTCGTCGGCGCCAACGCCCTTACGCTGCCGGGCGGGCTCGTGGTGATCACCGACCAGCTCACGAAACGGATGGACGACCGGCGGCTCGCGGCCATCCTCGCGCACGAACTGGGGCACGTGCACCACCGCCACGGCATGCGCCTCGTGCTCGACAACTCGCTCAGCGCCTTCCTCATGATGGCGGTGTTCGGCGACGTGTCGGCCGTGGCCAGTGTCGCTGCGACCGTTCCCACCGTGTTCGTGAACACGGGCTACTCGCGGGACTACGAGCGCGAGGCCGATGCCTACGCCCTGCGGCTCCTCGCGCAGGCCGGCCGCTCGCCGCGCGACTTCGTGGATGCGCTGGATCTGCTGCGCCCCGAAGGGCGGGCGGGCGAGGCCCCCGACCGGCAAGGCCCGCGCGACCCCGGCTACCTCTCCACGCACCCGGACATCGAGGAGCGCATGCAGGCCGCGGAGGACATGATCGAGACCGGCCGGGGGCCTCGCTGACGCGCCTAGTCGATCCGGACCGTTCCCGCCGGCCCCACCTTCAGCACCGTCTTGCGGCCTTCGTCGTCGCCGATGTCGAAGCGCTCGAGGGCGATCGTGCCGCGCGACGAGAGATCGACGAGCGCCGTCACGTAGTTGTCCGGCGTCACGTCAGGATGGACCATGGCGGTGATGCGCGCCCTTCGCGCCGTGGTCCGGAACTTGAAGGTGACCTCCTCGCCGACGCCGAGCTTGCCGGGCTGGCCCTGGTCGCCACCGAGCACCGCGGCGAGCGGGCCGGGATTGCCGGTCGTGAACTGGGTGTGCGCCTCGGGGGTGACGTAGTGGCCCGCCCAGATCCTGCCGTCGTTCGCGTCGCCGACGATGAGGATGGGCGCGAGGCGCTCCCGGGCGAGGGTGTTTTTCACGGTGACGGTGTACTCCCGGCCCTCGGCCTGGCCGGTTCTCTCCGGCTGCAGCAGGCCGCAACCGGCCAGCAGCGCGGCCGAGGTCGCGAAGAGTGCGAGGTTGCGCGTGGTTCCGACAATGTCTTTCATGGCAGTCTCCTTCGAGTGTGGTTCGCGTGGCGTGGGGCACGCCGCCGGCTGCGGATGAAGCGCCGCGGCCCTCAGTGGGCCCATCGGGATTTCACGGTGTTCGTCAGCGTCGCCCGGGTTTCCTTACGCGCCTGCGGGTTTGACCGTCCCGGCGGTGCGCTCCAGAATCGAGCGGCCACGGCTCCACGGGACGCGACCATGACGCTGCAACGGCTCCTGGGCATCGACCTGCCCGTCATCCAGGCCCCCATGGCGGGGGTCCAGGGTGCCGCGCTTGCAATGGCGGTATGCAATGCCGGCGGACTGGGGTCGCTTCCCTGCGCCCTGCTCTCCCGGAAGGCCTTCGCGAGGAACTCGCCGCGCTCGCTGCGGGAACTACGCGCCCGTTCAACGTGAACTTCTTCTGCCACGCGCCGCCTTCTCCCGATGCCGCGCGCGACGCGGCCTGGCGCGCGGCGCTTGCGCCCTACTACCAGGAACTGGGCGTCGATGCCGCGGCCATTCCCGCGGGGCCCGGCCGCGCGCCGTTCAGCGCCGAAGCAGCGGACGCGCTGGAGGCAGTTCGTCCCGCCGTGGTGAGCTTTCATTTCGGCTTGCCGGCGCCCGAACTCCTGGCGCGGGTGCGCGGCTGGGGATCGAAGGTGCTCTCCACTGCGACCTCGGTCGAGGAAGCGCGCTGGCTCGAGGCGCAGGGCGTAGATGCCGTCATCGCGCAGGGGATCGAAGCGGGCGGGCATCGCGGAATGTTCCTCACGGCCGACCCCACGACGCAGGTGGGCACGATGGCGCTCGTGCCGCAGGTCGTGCGGGCCGTGAAGGTGCCGGTCATCGCAGCCGGCGGCATCGCGGATGCGGGAGGGGTGGCGGCCGCGCTGTCGCTGGGCGCGATCGCTGCGCAAGTCGGAACGGCCTACCTGCTCTGCCCGGAGGCGACCACGAGTGCGGTGCACCGTGCCGCGCTCACAAGCGCTGCCGCGCGACACACGGCGCTCACCAATGTCTTCACCGGCCGACTCGCGCGCGGCATCGTGAACCGCATCGTGAGGGAGTTGGGCCCGGTGAGCGCTGCCGCACCGGCTTTCCCCCTCGCCACGGCCGCCATGGCTCCCCTGCGCGCGAAGGCCGAGGCCGCCGGCTCGGGCGACTTTTCCCCGCTGTGGTCCGGGCAGAATGCAGGCGGGTGCCGGGAGATCTCCGCCGCACAGCTCACCCGGGAATTGGCAGCGTTCGACCGACCGCTTTCCTCGCAAGAAAATCGTCCACTCGGGCAACCATGACCGTGCGCCCTGCCCTGCTCGCCCTCCTGCTCGCGGCCGCGCCGGCCTGGGCGGACGAGGTGCTCGCGGAACTGGAACGGCGAAGCGGGATCCCGATAGCGGAACTCCAGGTGATCCTCGAGGACTGCCACCGGACGCAGATGAGCGCGAACTTCTGCGCCTTCCGCGATTTCATCCAGGCGGACCTGCGGATGCGAAAGGCGGTGGAGGCGAAACTCGCGTCCCTGCCCGAATCGTGCCGGCCGCCGCTCGCCCGCCTGCAGGCGCGGTGGGAGAAGTCCCGCGATGCGCGGTGCAACAGGCACGCCGACGACCAGGCGGCAGGAGGATCCATGCGGCCCATGGTATTTTCCGACTGCCGGGCAACGCAGACGAAGCGCCGCATCCGGGCGCTCGACGCGATGAAAGGCTGTCCATCGCCGCAATGAGGCGTCGATCGCGAACGAACCGGAAAGTGCCGACCCCATGATGAATTCCAGACAGGAACTTCCCCCCGGAGCCATGGCCGCGTTGGGCCGCGGCAGCAGGTCCGACGCCATCCGCGAAGTGCGCTTCGCCCTCGGCGTCGACCTCGAGGAAGCCGAGGAAATCGTCGAGCTCTACGTCGTGGGCCATCCGGCCGCGCAGGGGAAGGTGGACGAGGCCAACGCAGGAAGCGTAAAGGTCGCCGCGGGGATGAGCGTGCTGGTCGCGGTGGCGGGTGCGCTGCTGTGGTTCCTGTTCGGCGATTCCCGTTGAGGGCCGCGAGGGTTCGCGCCCTGCGGATCACCGCAGCGCACGTCATCGCCGCGGCCCTGGGGCTGTTGCCGGCCGTCGCCTGCCTTGCCGCCGCGCCGGAACGCGGCGACGCGGACCGGCGGCGCGCGCTGGTCCACGACGGCATCGAACGCAGCTACGTGGTCGTCGCTCCCGCGGCCGCGACGAAGCCGGGTGCGCGCCTGCCGCTCGTCCTCGTGCTGCACGGCGGCGGCGGCAATGCCGCGAACGCTGAACGCATGACGGGGTTCACCCGGAAGGCGCACCGGGAAGGCTTCGTCGTCGCCTACCCGGAAGGAACGGGCCGCTTCAAGGACCGGCTCCTCACCTGGAACGCGGGCCACTGCTGCGGTGCGGCCATGGCGAGCCGAGCGGACGACGTGGGCTTCATCGGCGCGCTGCTGGACCGGCTCGCGAAGGACTACCCGATCGATCCGCGGCGCGTCTACGCAACGGGCATGTCCAACGGCGGCATGATGGCGCACCGCCTCGGCCGCGAGTTGCCGCAGCGCTTCGCAGCGGTCGCGCCCGTGGTGGCCACGGTCTTCGGCGACGAGGCGAAGCCGGCGCAACCGGTTTCCGCACTCATGATCAACGGCGCGCTCGACAAGGCCGTGCCGCACCTGGGCGGCCCGCCCGGCGGGCGCTTCCCGGGCGCCTGGGACGGCACCCCCGCGAGGCCCGCGCTCGAGCAGGGCGCCTTCTGGGCCGCGGCGAACGGCTGCGAGGGCGAACCGGAGAGAAGCGATCGCGGAGCGCTTGCACACTGGCGCTACCGCTGCCCGCGGGCGCGGTGGAGCTCTTCCTCGTGGGCGACATCGGCCACGCGTGGCCGGGCGGCGTGGCGGGCAGCCGCCGGGGCGACGCGCCGGACAGCACGCTCGATGCGACCGCCGTCATCTGGGAGTTCTTCAAGGCGCACCCGAAGTAGCGGGCCGCAGGGGCGGCGATTGATCTCGATCACCGGGCGGGCGCCTTCCCGGGGATAGGATTTGCCCTGGCCCGGCCCGGGCCCGCGCATCGCCCCGACATCCCATGGGTCTCGAACTTCCGCACCCCGCTTCGCGGCGGCATTTCTTCCGCCAGGCGCTCGCCTACGTGGCGGGCGTGCCGCTCGCCGTCCTGCTGGTGGACATGCTCCGGCGCGTGCGCGCCCAGCAGGTCGCCCCGCCGGTGGCGATCCCGCCCGACGTGGCGGCGGGGCTCAGCGTCGTCGAGGGCGCCATCGTCCACCGCGAAGGCGACGGCGCGATCCGCGCGTACTCCGCGCGCTGCACGCACCTGGGCTGCCGCATCGACCGCGTGGCCGGCGACGAGGTGATCTGCCCCTGTCACGGTTCGCGCTTCCGCGCCGACGGGTCCGTCGTGAACGGCCCGGCGACGCGCCCGCTCGAGCCGATGCGCGTGGAGCGCGACCCGGCCACCGGCGGGTGGATCGCCCGTGCCTCCCCGTAACCCGATGCCGCCGCCCGGCGCCCGGCCCGTGTTCGCGATGACACGCTGGGGCACGCTGGGCGACCTCGCCACCGCCGCGTTCATGATCGCGGCGATCACGGGCGTCGCACTCGCGGTGCCCTACGACCCGGCCGATGGCTTCGGCTCCCTCGCGACGATCCTCCTCGCGAATCCCGCGGCCGTCTTCTTCAGGAACCTCCACTACTGGTCCGCGCAGGCGTGCCTGGTCCTCACGCTCGCGCACGTGTGGGATCGCCTGCGCACGCCGGGAGAGCGGCGCGTGGACAAGGGCGTCTGGCTGCGGCTCGCGCTCACGCTGCCGCTCGTCTTCTTCATCATGCTCTCGGGCTTCCTGCTGCGCGGCGACGCGGACGCCCGCCAGGCGCTTCGCATCGTGACGGAGGCGACCACGCAGGTTCCCCTCGCCGGCCCGATGCTCTCCACGTTCCTGTTCGGCGCGACCGAGCGCCTCGAACTCGTCTACGTGCAGCACGCCGCGACGGCGACGATCGTCGTCTGGCTCTTCATCGTCGAACACGCGCGGCGCGTGTGGCCGCGCCGCGCCGCCTTCGTGGCGGTGCTCGTCGCCACCGGCGCGGTCTCGCTCTTCCTCTCGCCGGGCCTGCACGACGGCGTCGATCCCGTGGTCAAGGGGCCGTGGTACTTCCTGGGGCTGCAGGAAATCCTGCACTGGACGCCCTGGCCCCTCGCGGCCGTTGTCGCGGGCGTTGCCGCCGTCGCGGTGTTCCACGCCCTGCGCGCGATGCGCCCCGACCGCGCAATGCGGGTGAAGGCCGCGCTGCTCGTGCTCGCCGCGTTCTACGGCGGCCTGTGCGCCGCGGGCGCCTTCCTTCGCGGCGAGAACTGGGCGTTCGCGCCCGGGCTTCCGACCAGCGCGGGAAATCCGGTTCCGGGCTTCGTCTTCGCTTCCCGGCCCGAGGTGCCCGTGCCCGTGCCGGTCGCCCTGGGGCGGCCCGAAGGCTGCCTCGTCTGCCACCGCGGCGTCACGGGCCTCGGCGACGCCCACCGGCCTGAGGCGGTCGGCTGCGCCTCGTGCCACGGCGGCGACACGCTCACGCTCGACAAGGCGCGGGCGCACGCGCGCATGGCGACGATCCCCGGCAACCTCGCGACGGCGAAAGCGGGCTGCGGCCAGGGCGCCTGCCATGCCGCCGTGATTCCGCGCATGGAGCGCTCGGTGATGACCACGATGAGCGGCATCGTGGGCGTGAACCGCATGGTGCTGGGCGAACAGACGCCCGAGGAGGCGGCGAAGCCAGCGCACATCGCCGCCATAGGCCAGTCGCCGGCGGACACGCACCTGCGCCAGCTCTGTGCCTTGTGCCACCTCGGTGCGGTGAAGACGAAGCTCGGGCCGAACGACGAGGGCACGCGCGGCGGAGGCTGCAATGCCTGCCACCTCGTGTACGACGCCGCGGCGCTCGAGGCGCTGCGTCGCTACGAAGCCGAGAAGAAGACGGGAACGGCGAAGGCGCCCACGGCGCACCCGGCGCTCTCGCTCGACATCGGCAATGGGCAGTGCTTCAGCTGCCACAGCCGCTCGGGGCGCATCGCGACGAGCTACGAGGGCTGGCACGAGCTGCACGAAACTCCCGCGCAGGCGAAGGGCCCGGAGAAGCTCCCGGCCTCGCGTTACCGGATCGTCGAGGAGGACCGCTATTTCGAGCGCCAGCTTCCCGACATCCACCACGAACGCGGCCTCGACTGCATCGACTGCCACACCTCCACCGAGGTCATGGGCGACGGGATGGTGCATGCGCGCAAGCGCGGGCAGATGCGCGTGGCCTGCATCGACTGCCATGCGCCCGCGGGCAAGCCCCTGCCCACCCTGCCCGCTTCCGGCCTCGACCCCGAGTCGAAGCGCATCCTCGCCTCGCGCAAGTGGCCCGGCCCCGCCGCGCCGTCCTACGGACGCACGGCATCGGGAGAGGCGCTGGTGAACGTGCTGGTCGATGCCGCGGGGCTGCCCGCGATGGTCCGCAAGCGCACGGGAGAGCGGCGCGAACTCAAGGCGACGGCGAAGGTCTGCGTGGAAGGGCGCGGGCACGAGCGGCTTTCCTGCGGCAGCTGCCACACCGCGTGGGCGCCGCGCTGCAACACCTGCCACACGGCATACGATCCGAAGGGAACGGGATTCGACTTCCTCACCGGCGCCGAGGTGAAGGGCGAATGGGTCGAGAAGTCCGGGCCCTTCGTCGCGGATCTCCCGACCCTCGGCGTTCGCCGCGTCGAGGCGGCGGGCGCCGCGCCGCGCGAGTCCGTCGACACCTTCGTGCCCGGCATGATCCTCACGGTCGACGTGCCGGAGGCGGACGGGAAACCTGCGCACTCGGTGTTCCGTCGCCTCTATGCGCACCTGGAGCCGCACACCACTCGCAGGGAAGTTCGCTCCTGCAAGTCCTGCCACAACGACCCGGTCGCGCTGGGCTATGGAAAGGGCAGGCTGCGCTACGAAATCCGGGGCGCCTCGGGCCGCTGGCGCTTCACGCCGGCCGAGCCGCCGCTGCCCGCCGACGGCCTGCCCGCCGATGCGTGGATCCCGTTTCTCGGCACGCGCGACGGCATGGTCTCCACGCGCGACGACGTGCGTCCCTTCACCGTGGAGGAGCAGCGCCGGATCCTGCTCGTGGGCGCCTGCCTCAGCTGCCACGACGAGCGCTCCGCGCCGATGCGCGGCTCGGTGCGGGATTTCAAGTCTGCGCTGGCGAGGCGCAGCCCGAAGTGCGTTCTGCCGGCGGGGAGTTGAGCCGCGCTTACCCGAGCGCCGGCTTGAACACCATGAGCCCGAAGATCGCGATCACGCCGGCAAAGGCCGGCCAGCCGAGGGCGTACCACCAGGCCATCAACCGACGTAGCTCCACCGGCGCCTCCGTGCGAGCCCTCGCCGCGTCCGCCGCAAGGCGTGCGACGCGGATCTGTATCCACACCACCGGCAGCCAGCAGGCGCCGATCACCCCGTAGAGCGCGAGGCTCGCGAGCACCCACGGGGTGTCCATCGGGATGGCCGCGAGGTGCATCATGAAGAAGCCCGTCGCGGGCTGGACGACGACCGCCGGCGCCGTGAAGAGCCAATCCGCGACCACGACGTTTCGCGCCACTGCCGCCATCACCGCCATGTCGCCGGTGCGATCGGCGCGCCACAGGGAGAACGCCGTCCCGAGCCCGGCACCCAGCAGCAGGGTGGAGGACAGGATGTGGAGCAGCTTGACCCAGGGATAGAGCTCGCTCATCGCGCATCCCGCATCGCGGCGTAGGCCGGCAGCAGGGCGAGCAGGGCGAGGTTCTTCAGCATTCCGCCCAGGGGATCGAGCCACAGCGCAGGCGACGCGATCCCGAGTGCCAGCGTGTACGCCACGACCGAGAGGAACATCAGGACGATGGCTGCTCCTTCCCCGCGGCGCGTGAGAAGCGCGATGCCCAGTGCGATGTCCAGGAGGCTCGCGGCCACGACGAGGGGCGCCTGCAGGCCGGCCGGCACGCCCAGCGGATCGACGAACGGCGCCGCCTCGCGTGGCGTGGCAAGCATTCCCACGATGCCCGATACGATCCAGATCGCGGCGAGGCTCACGCGGATCAGGGGCCGCAGCAGGTACAGCCGCGCGTGCCAGCGATCCTGCACGAAGCTCGGCGCGGCGCGCAGGACATCCGCCACCGACCGGGTCGCAACCCCGCTGGCCTCGCGCGCCGCTTCCCATGCGCCCTGGGGCGCGACGTTCCCCCGTTCGAGCATCCCCGCAATCGTCCGGCCGAGAGGCCCGGCGCCGGCGATCTCTCCCACCCACGCGGCGATGGCGACCACGCGCTTCGGAATCGGGACGAAAGCGGGAGCCGGCAACGCGAGCCATTCGCGCACGAGCCCGAGGTATTGCCGCAAGGTGAGCACCGCCGGCCCGACCGCGTGCAGCACGCGTCCGGTCGCCACCGCGGGCTGCACGCAGCGCACCACCATCGCCGCGAGATCTTCCAGCAGCACGGGCTGGATGCGCTGCTCGCCCTTGCCCGGCAGGAACACGACAAACGGAAGTGCGGCAAGCGCGCGCAGCAGGGAAGTGCCGCCGTACGAGCCGCGCGTCGACAGGACAACGGACGGGCGGATCACCGTCGCGGGGATGCCCGAGGCGAGAAGCTCCGCGTCGAACCGGTGCTTGGAGGCGATGAACGGCCCGTCGGCCTCCCCGCCGAGTGCGGAGACCTGCACGAACTTCACGCCGCCGCGCTCGCCGCAGGCCCGCGCGAGCGCGAGCGGCGCCCGGTGGTGAATGCGCTCGAAGTCCCCGCTGTGCGTCTCGCGAAGGATTCCGGCCACGTTCACCACCGCGCCGATCCCTTCGAGCAGCGGCCGCCAGGCGGCTTCGGTACAGGCCTCGCGAAAGTCGATCGCCACGCGCCGCACGCCGGGCGCATCCGCGCGCGGGGACGGACGATGGGCGCAGGCCACGACCTCGTGGCCCGCCAGCAGGAGCGCCTCGACGATCGCACGGCCGATGAAACCGTCCGCGCCGGTAACGAGGACCTTTTCCCGATGACCGTCCGCAGCGATCATGGATGGGCGCGACTCAGAACGTCCCGAGGATCCCGTCGGCATCGACTTCGCCGCGCGGCTTCGCCGGCCCCTTCGGCGTGCCCGTCGAGATCCAGCCCACCAGCGTCTCGCCCTCGGCGCAGTAGGCGGCGACGATGGCCGGGTCCGAGGCGCGCACGCCCGAGACCATCTTCCCGGCGTAGCCCATGAAGTGCAGCGCCGTGAGCGCGTTGCTTATCGCTCCGCCCACGCTCGCCCACTGCTCGTGCGCCGGCACCTCCTCGTCGCGGGGATCGATGCGCGCGACCACTGCGATCACCACGGGCGCCTGCATGGCCCGCTCGCGCTCCCGCACGAGGTCGGCGCCTTCCCTGCCACGCCGGCGACCGTAGTCCTCGAACAGCGCGGCGAGCCGCTCGAGTGCCTCGCCGCGCGCGACAACGAAGCGGTACGGGATGCGCTTGTTGTGGTCGGGCGCGCGCAGCGCCGCCATCGCCATGGTCCACAACTCGTCCTCGGTGGGACCGGGCTCGCCCAGGTGCTTGGGGCTTACGGAGAAGCGCGTGAGCAGGAGCCGGAGCGCTGCCTCGCCCTCGGGCGTCGCGCAGGAAAGGGGAAGTGCTTCGTCGCCCTGGTCCATGGTGCACAGCCTCACTCGCGAATCGAAAGCCGCCCGACCACCTTCAGGCCGCAGCAGCCGTCCGGGCGCACCACCACGATCTCGCCCGTGCCGACCGAGAGCTTCGTGAGCGCGGCGATGTTCACGTTGTGCGTGACCATGACGACCGTGCCCTTCGGTTTCAACGTGGAGAAGCGGCCGATCTTCTGCTTCACGCGCTCGGTCATGCCGGGCTCGCGGTGGGGCTCGTCGAAGAAGCTCCCGAGCGCCGTCCAGTCCATGGCCTTGCCGAAGGCCTCCGTCGCCGTGTCGCGGCAGCGGCACCACGGGCTGGTGTAGACGCGCTCGATGCGGATGCCCTCGGCGCGGAAGCGCTCGCCGATCCGGCGCGATTCCGCCCGGCCCTTTTCGGAAAGGTTTCGCTGCGAGGCGCAGTCGTCCAGGCGGTAGCCCTTCGGGTCGCCCAGGCCCGGCTCCGTGGAGGCGTGGCGGATGAGCGCCACGTGGCCACCGGCGCGCAGCGCGGCCCAGGCCGCGTCCTCGTCGGCGAAGACGGGTGCCGCTGCACAGGCGAGCAAGGCGAGTGCGAACGCGCGCACCATACCGCGCGCTCCGTGGCTCATGGCGCAGCGCCCGCCGGTTTCGCAGGCCTTTCCCGGAAAGCGTATCCCGCGCCCGCAATGGCCTCGCGAACCCACGCCATCGCCACCGGCACGCGCACGGGATCGCCGCGCACCGCCAGCTCGATCAGCCGAGAGCCGCCGACGGAAAACGTCGGCAGGCTGGAGAGCTTGAGCTCGGGATAGTCGCGCACCACGGCGTTCATGATCTCGAGCAAGTCGGACTCCCCCGCGCCGTCGACGATGATCGCCTCCTCGAAGGGAAGGCGGTCGCGGAAGAGCGCGCGGTGTTTCGTGTCGAGCGCCCATTCCATCATCGCCCACGCCATCTCGGGGAAACCGGGCAGGAAATAATGCGTGCCGACGCTGAAACCGGCGACGCGGTTGACCGGGTTGGGCACGACCTCCGCGCCCTCGGGAAACTCCGCGAGCAGCACGCGCCGGGGATAGGTGTCCTTGCCGAAGCGCGCTTCCAGCTCGCGCACCGCGTCGGGGTGGCGCGCGAGCGGCCGGCCCAGCGCCGCCGCTGCGCACTGGCGCGTGTGGTCGTCGGGCGTGGCCCCGATGCCGCCGAAGGAAAACACCACGTCGTCGGTCGCGAAGGTGCGTCTGAGCGAGGCGGTGATGCGCGCAGGGTCGTCGCCGAGATACTCGGCCCAGCCGAGCTCGAGCCCGCGCTTGCCCAGGATCTCGATCGCCTTCGCGAAATGCTTGTCCTGGCGCTTGCCCGAAAGGATCTCGTCGCCGATGACGAGAATGCCGATCGCCACTAGAGGCGCACGGCGGGGTTGAGCGTGTAGCTGCCGGTGATCACGGCCTGGGCGAGGACGTGGCCCTTGACCGCATCGCGGGCCTGGGCGGCGGTGAACTTGCCCTCGAGCGCGAGCCGGGGCACGTCGAGCGCGTAGACCGTGAAGACGTAGTGGTGCGCTATCTCGTCGTTCCACGGCGGGCACGGCCCGTCGTAGCCGAAGTAGTCGCCGGCCATGTCCTTGTCGGAGGAAAACCAGCCCGTGTAGTCGTTGATGCCCTGGCGCGCGCCGTAGGCCGCCGCAGGGCCGGCTTGCCGCCGCCTCACGCCGTCGGAGAATTCGCCGGCCTCGATCGAGCCCACGGACGGCGGCAGGTCCACCAGCGCCCAGTGGAAGAAGTCGACGCGGGGAAGGGAAGCCGGCACCGTGCGGCCCTCCCGGTTCACGTCGTCGCCCTTGCTCGGCACGTCGGGGTCGTGGCAGAGGATCGCGAACGACTTCGTGCCCTGGAGCGCGCCGGTCCAGGAAAGCTGCGGATTGCGGTTGCGCGAAAGGGTGGCGTGCGTCTTCGCGTCGATCGCGCAGAAGGCGAACTCGGCGGGGATCGCCCCGCCGTCCTTGAAGCTCGTGCTCGTGACCAGCATGGCGAGGCCCTCCCGTCGATCAGTTGATGATCTTGATGAGTTCCACTTCGAAGAGCAGCGTCGCGTTCGGCGGGATCTTGTCGCCCGCGCCCTTCTCGCCGTAGCCCATCGCCGGCGGGATGATGAGGGTGCGCTTGCCGCCTTCCATCATGCCGGGGACGCCCTCGTCCCAGCCCTTGATGACGCGGGCCGCGCCGACGACGAAGCCGAACGGGGTCTTGCGTCCCTCGGAGGAATCGAACTTCGCGCCCTTCTGCTCGGGCGCCTTCGGGTCGTAGAGCCAGCCGGTGTAGCTCACCAGCACGGCCTTGCCCTTCTCGACGACCTTGCCGGTGCCCACCTTGGTGTCCTTCCTGACGAGTTCCCTCACCTCGGCGGGAGCGGCGGCGGTGGGCGCCATGCCCGTCTGCGCGCAGGCGGTGACGGAAAACAGGGCGATGGCGGCTGCGGTGACTGCGATCTTCAAGATGGTTCCTTTCGATGCGGTTTCGGGAAATGTTGCGTATGGATTCGTGCTAGCGGCCGAGGGCCACGCCCTCGCGCCTCGGGTCGGCGCCGGCTTCCCAGCCCTTCGCGGTGCGCCGGATGCCGGCCAGCCCGCTCGTCATGTCGATGGCGCGCACCTCGTGACCCATCGCCTTCAGAGCGGCGGAGACCGCTTCGAGTTCCGTGCCCTTCTCGATTTCCGTGGGCCCGCCGCGGCTGCCGAAGTTCGGCAGGTCGATCGCGGATTGCATGTCCATCCTCCAGTCGAGCGTGGCCACGAGGGCCTTCGCGACGTAGTTGATGATGAGGCTTCCGCCGGGGCTGCCGACCACCTGCTCCAGCCGGCCCGACTTCGCTTCATAGACCACGAAGGGCCCCATCGAGCTGCGCGGGCGCTTGCCCGGCGCCACGGAATTGGCGACGACGCGGCCTTCCTCCAGGGGCTGGAAGTTGAAGTCCGTGAGCTCGTTGTTGAGGAGGAAGCCGCGCACCATCTGCTTCGAGCCGAAGAAGCCCTCGATGGTGGAGGTCATCGAGACCGCGTTGCCCTGCCCGTCCACGATCGCGATGTGGCTGGTCCCCGCGACCTCGTCCACGGGATCGTCGGCCATCGCGACCTTGAGCCCTGGCGGCGTTCCCGGCTGCGCGCGGACCATGGACTTCTCCGCGGCGATCAGCTTCGCGCGCTCGGCGAGGTAGCCGCGGTCCACGAGGCCGGCCACCGGCACGTCGACGAAGCGGTCGTCGCCGACATAGCGGTTGCGGTCGGCGAAGGCGAGGCGCCCGGCCTCCGAGAGGAGATGCACGGCCTCTGCCGAACCCGGCCGCACCTTGGCCATGTCGCGGCCCTCGAGCATGCCCAGCATCTGCAGCACCGCGATGCCGCCCGACGAAGAGGGAGGCATCCCGCAGAGATTCCAGTCCCGGTAACGGCCGCACAGCAGTTCGACATCGCGGACGCGGTAGCCCGAAAGATCCTCCAGCGTCATGGAACCGGGGTTCTTGTGGCCGCGCACGGCGGCCACGATGTCCGCGGCGATCTCGCCCGTGTAGAAGGCGTCCGAGCCCCCGGCGGCCATGGCCCGGAGCGTCTTCGCGTACTCCGGGTTCTTCACCAGGGTGCCCACCGGCAGGGGCTTGCCGTCCGCGCCGAAGAAATAGGCCCGTGTCGCGGGCTGATCCGCGAGGCTCTTGTCCTTGCCCACCAGCTCGAAGAGGCGGGGCGACATCGCGAAGCCCTTCTCGGCGATCTCGATCGCGGGCTGGAAGAGCGCGGCCCAGTCGAGCCTGCCGTGGCGCGCATGGGCCACTTCGAGCAGTCGCAGCGTGCCGGGCACGCCAACGGACCGGCCCCCGACCACCGCGGCCTGGAAGGGCATCGACTTGCCGTCGGCGCCGACGAAGAGCTGCGGTTGCGCGCCCGAGGGCGCCGTCTCCCGGCCGTCGTAGGCGAGCGTTCTCTTGCCCTTCGCGTCATGCACCAGGAGGAACGCCCCGCCGCCGAGCCCGGAAGCGTGCGGCTCGACCAGCCCCAGGACGAGTTGCGTGGCGATCGCGGCATCCACCGCGGCTCCGCCCTTGTCGAGCATCCGCCGGCCCGCCTCTGCCGCGAGCGGGTGCGCGGCGACGACGACGTGCCTCTGCGCGGCAACGAGCGGTTTCTTCGTCCAGCCGCTGGGCGGCTCCGGTTGCGACGGCCGAAGCTGCGCCGTCGCGCCGAGGGAAATGGCGGCGACGAATGCGGCGAAGAGGACTCGTTGTTTCATGGTCTTTCTCCGTGCTTTGCGATGGGCTACTGGATGCCGCCCAGGCAGACGTACTTGATCTCGAGGAAATCCTCGACGCCGTACTTCGACCCCTCGCGCCCCAGGCCCGACTGCTTCACGCCGCCGAAGGGCGACATCTCGTTGGCGATGACGCCGGCGTTCACGCCGACCAACCCCGTCTCGAGCCCCTCGGCCACGCGGAACACCCGGCCGATGTCGCGCGAGTAGAAGTAGGAGGCGAGCCCGAATTCCGTCGCGTTGGCGAGCGCCAGGGCCTCGGCCTCGTCCTTGAAGCGGAAGAGCGGTGCCACGGGCCCGAAGGTCTCCTCGCGCGAGACCTTCATCTCCGGCGTGACGCCCGTGAGGAGTGTCGGCTCGTAGAAGCGCGGGCCCTGCGTGGAGCGCTTGCCGCCGAGGATCACCTTCGCACCCTTGGCCACCGCGTCGGCGACGTGTTCCTCGACCTTGGCCAGTCCCTGGTCGTCGATGAGCGGGCCGATGGTGACTCCCGCGTCCGGTGCCCTTGCCCACCTTGAGCGCCTTGACCTTTTCCGCGAGCTTCGCCGCGAAGGTGTCGTAGACGCCGTCCTGCACCAGATGCGGTTGGCGCACACGCAGGTCTGCCCGGCGTTGCGGTACTTCGAGGCGAGCGCGCCTTCGGCCGCGGCGTCGAGGTCGGCGTCGTCGAAGACGATGAAGGGGGCGTTGCCGCCGAGCTCGAGCGAGAGCTTCTTCACCGTGTCGGCGCTCTGCCGCATGAGGATGCGGCCCACCTCGGTCGAGCCGGTGAAGGTGAGCTTGCGCACCACGGGGCTCGCGCAGAACTCCTTGCCGATGGCGGGCGCATCTCCGGTCACGATGTTGATCACGCCCTTCGGGAACCCGGCGCGCTCGGCGAGCTCGGCCAGGGCGAGCGCCGAAAACGGCGTCTGCTCCGCGGGCTTCAGCACGAAGGTGCAGCCCACGGCGAGCCCCGGCGCCATCTTGCGGGTGATCATCGCGTTGGGGAAGTTCCACGGCGTGATCGCGGCGCATACGCCGATGGGCTGCTTCAGCACGAGGAGGCGCCGGTCGGTCGTGGGGGCGGGGATGGTGTCGCCGTAGATGCGCTTCGCTTCCTCCGCGAACCACTCCACGAAGGAGGCGCCGTAGAGGATCTCGCCCTTCGCCTCGGGAAGCGGCTTGCCCATCTCGGTGGTGAGGATGAGCGCGAGGTCGTCGGCGTTGGCGACGATCAACTCGTACCAGCGGCGCACGATCTTCGAGCGCTCCTTCGCGGAAAGCGCGCGCCAGGCGGGCAGCGCACGCTCGGCGGCGGCGATGGCGCGCTTCGCCTCGGCCGCGCCCATGTCGGGCACGGAGCCGACGATGGAGCCGTCGGCGGGGTTGTCCACGTCGAAGCGCTTGCCGGAGTCGGCGTCGGCCCAGGCGCCGTCCACGTAGCACCGGTCGCGGAAGAGCGCGGGGTCCTTGAGGGGGGGCGGGGACAGCTTGCGATCGACGACGGCGCTCATGGGGATTCCTCCTCGGCAGAAGAGGGAAAGTATAGCGCGGCGGGCAGGGCCTTCGCGTATCATGGGCCGCTCTTCCACGAGGAGATTTCCATGCGTCGATTCCTGGCCGTCGCACTTTCCGCCGCCGTCCTTTCCGCCGCCGCCCTCGCCGAAGCGAAGACCCTTCGCTGGTCGAGCCAGGGCGACTACCTCACCGCCGACCCCCACGCGCAGAACGAGCTGCTCACCAACTCGATCAACGGGCACGTGTACGAGCCGCTCGTCGTGCGCGGCAAGCAGTTGGAGATCCTGCCGGGCCTCGCCGCGAGCTGGAAGCAGACGGGCCCCACCACCTGGGTGTTCACCCTGAGGAAGGGCGTCAAGTGGCATGACGGCTCCGACTTCAACGCAGACGACGTGGTCTTCTCGATCAAGCGCCTGCAGGGCGAGACGTCCAACTTCCGCGTCTACGGCAACGCCGTGGGCGAGCCCCGCAAGATCGACGACTTCACGGTGGAGTTGACGACACCCGTGCCCAACCCGGTGATGCTCGAGATGCTCGCCAACAGCCTCTACATCATGAACAAGGCCTGGTGCGAGAAGCACAACCTCCTCAAGGCGCAGGATTTCAAGAACAAGGAGGAAAGCTACTCCTCGCGCAACGCCATGGGCACGGGGCCGTTCACCCTCGTCTCGCGCCAGCCCGACGTGAAGAGCGTGTTCAAGAAGAACCCGAACTGGTGGGGCCTGAAGGAAAAGGGCTACTTCGACGGCAACGTGACCGAGATCGTCTATTCGCCGGTGAAGTCGGAGAGCACCCGCATGGCCGCACTCCTCTCCGGCGACCTCGACTTCATCCTCGACCCGCCGGTGCAGGACATCGAGAAGCTGAAGCAGCAGAAGTCGATCAAGGTCTACGAGGGCCGCGAGAACCGCATCATCTTCCTCGGCATGGACCAGGCCCGCGAGGAGCTCCTCTACTCGAACGTGAAGGGCAAGAACCCCTTCAAGGACAAGCGCGTGCGCCAGGCCTTCTACCAGGCGATCGACGTGGACGCGATCAACAAGGCGGTGATGCGCGGGCTCTCCGTGCCCACGGCCGTGAACCTGCCCAACCCCATCCGCGCGGGCATCCCGAAGGAGATGGACAAGCGCTACCCGTACGACGTCGCGGCCGCGAGGAAGCTGCTGGCGGAGGCCGGCTACCCGAACGGGTTCGAGCTGACCATCGACTGCCCGAACAACCGCTACATCAACGACGAGAAGATCTGCGTGGCGGTAGCGGGCATGGTGGCGAAGATCGGCATCACCATGAAGGTGAACGCGATCCCGCGCGCCCAGTTCTTCCCGAAGGCGCAGAAGATGGACGTCTCCATGTACATGCTGGGCTGGGGGGGTGCCACGACGGATGCGATCTTCACCCTGCAGCCCGTGCTGCACAGCCGCAACGACAAGGGCGACGGCGACTACAACTGGGGCAACTACAGCGACCCTGAGTTCGACGCGCTCATCGACGACGCCAAGGGCGACACCGACCCGAAGCGGCGCCAGGAGACCATCATCAAGGCGATGAAGCGCCACCACGACATGGTCTTCCACATCCCGCTGCACCTGCAGGTGATCCCGTGGGCTTCGCGCGCCAGCGTCTTCGTGATCCATCGGCCGGACAACTGGCTCCAGGCCACGTGGGTGAAGATCAAGTAGTCCGCAGTCGGGCGAACCGGGGGCCGGTACCGGCCCCTTTCCTCGCGCGGGTTTTCGCCGCGGGCCTCGCGTCGGCCCTGCTGCTCGCGGCCGCGCCCGCGGAGTCGAAGCCCTTCAGCTGGTCGTCGCAGGGCGACTTCCTCACCGCCGACCCGCACGCGCAGAACGAGGGCATCAACACCCTCCTCTCCTACCACTTCTACGAGCGCCTCACGGCGCGCGACCGCAAGCTCGCGCTCATCCCCTCGCTCGCCACGTCCTGGGAGCAGGTCGACGCCACCACCTGGCGCTTCCGCCTGAGGAAGGGCGTCAAGTTCCACGACGGCACGCCCTTCACCGCCGACGACGTGGTGTTTTCCATCGAGCGCGCGCAGCTTCCGAGCTCCAACTACAAGACCTTCGCGGTGGCGATCGGCAAGCCCCGCCGCATCGACGACCACACCGTGGAGATCGCCACGCCCGGCCCCACGCCGATCCTGCTCGAGTACGTGAACACGATCATGATCATGAGCCGCGCGTGGGCGCTGAAGAACGGCGCGCAGAAGCCCCAGGAATTCAAGAACGCCGAGGACACCTTCGCCTCGCGCAACGCCAACGGCACGGGGCCCTTCCGGTTCGTCTCCTGGGAGCCGGAGGTGAAGACCCGGCTCGTGAAGAACCCGGACTGGTGGGGCATCGCGGCGGGCCGCTTCGAGGGCAACGTGACCGAGGTCGTCTACCGGCCGATCAAGTCCGACGCCACGCGCATGGCGGCACTCGTCTCCGGCGAGATCGACTTCGTGCTCGACCCGCCGCTGCAGGACATCGCGCGGCTCAAGACCAGCCCGCAGGTAAGCATCCTCGAGGGGCCGGAGAACCGGGTCATCTTCCTCGTCATGGACCAGACCCGCGACGAGCTCGCGTACTCAAGCGTGAAGGGCAGGAATCCCTTCAAGGACCCGCGCGTGCGCCAGGCGCTCTATGCCGCCATCGACGTGGAGGCGATCGGCTCGCGGGTGATGCGCGGGCAATCGGCGCCGACGGGATCGATGGTGCCGGCGCGCGTGTCGAGCCCCGCCTCCGTCGAGCCGCGCCTGCTGCCCCACGATCCCGCGCGCGCCCGGAAGCTGCTGGCCGAGGCCGGCTACCCGAACGGGTTCGAGACGCAGCCCTCTGCCCCAACAACCGCTACGTGAACGACGAGCGCATCTGCACGGCGCTCTCCGCGATGTTCGCCAAGGTGGGCGTGAAGACCTCCCTCGCGCTGCTGCCGCGCGCGCAGTTCTTCCAGAAGGTGGACCTCACCGACTTCGCGATCCACCTCTACGGCTGGGGCGGCGCGCCGACCGACCCGGGGCTTATCCTCGGCCCGGTGCTGCACTCCTTCGACGGCAAGGGCAAGGGCGATTTCAATTCCGGCAAGTTCCGCGACGCCGAGCTCGACCGCCTGATCGAGGCGAGCGAGGTGGAGATGAACACGGCCAGGCGCGCCGCGCTCATGGAGCAGGCCCTGCAGCGCGTGCGCACGAACGTGCTCACGATCCCGCTGCACCGCCAGGTGATCCCCTGGGCGGTGCGCAAGGGCGTGCGGGTGTTCCACCGCCCCGACAACTACCTCGAGATGACCTGGGTGGTCGTCGACTGAAGGACGCCCGCGTCGCCGGGCCGCCCGAATGGACAGGCTGCGCCTTTGTCACTTGGAGGCTGGAAGGCCGGAAATCAAGTATTGAAACCTGCGCACCTCGCCTCCAGTTTCGGGGTCATGGCCGCCCGGATGGGCCGGCACCTGACCCGAAAGGAGGAATGCACATGGCGTACCAATCCCCGTTCCCCCGCGATCTCTTCGCGGAACTCGACCGTCTGCAGCGCGGCATGCAGCAGGCATTCGACATCTCCCCGAGCATCCGCGGGCTCTCCTGGGGCGGCTTCCCGGCGATCAACGTCGGGGCCACGCCCAAGTCCGTCGAGCTCTATGCCTTCGCCCCGGGGATCGACCCGGCGAGCCTCGACGTGCAGGTCGAGAAGGGCGTGCTCACCGTCGCCGGCGAGCGCAAGGCCGACCCGCTCCCCGACAAGGCCACGATGCACATCGACGAGCGCTTCGCCGGGCGGTTCCGCCGCGTGGTGACGCTGCCCGACGACGTCGACGCGACAGGCGTCGAAGCCCGCTACCGCGACGGCGTGCTGCACATCAGCGTCCCCCGCAAGGAAGACGCGCAACCCCGTCGCATCGCCATCCAGTAAGGAGAGAAAGCCATGAACGACCAGAGCACCACCCCCGCCCGCCGGGCCGCCCAGGCCCCGGCTGAAGCCGCCCTCCTGCCTCCCACCGACGTGATCGAGGACAGCGGCGGCATCACGCTCCTCGCCGACCTTCCGGGCGTTCCCAAGGACGGCCTGCACGTGCACGTCGAGGCCGGAACCCTCACTGTCGAAGGCGAGATCGCGCTGCCCACGCCGGGCGCCATGGAAGGCACCCATGTCGAGGTGGGGCGTTCGCGCTACCGCCGGGCCTTCACGCTTTCGAAGGAACTCGACGCCGACAAGGTGAGCGCGGAGTTCGCCAACGGCGTGCTGAAGCTGCGCATCCCGAAGGCCGCGCACGCGCAGCCCCGGCGCGTCGACGTGAAGCTCGCCTGAGGCGCTCCGGGGAACGCTTCCCCGTAGCGCCACGAAGCCGCCTTCCAAGACGGGAGGCGGCTTCGTCACGGCCGGACTCCGGCGCGCAGTCCGGGCTTTTCCGCGGCGCCGGCGCCACGGGCGCCCGGGCCCCGCTATACTCCGCGCGCTGCCCGCCCTTTCCATCCCGCATCGGCAGCGGGCGATCCCGAACCGGCCGCTCCACCACCTGGAACCAACCCATGAAGATTTCCGCGCTGCTCTCCGTAGCCTTGATCGCGACGTGCCTCTCCGTGGGCGACGCCGACGCCGCCCGGCGTTTCGGCGGCGGCGGCAACCTCGGCAAGCAGCGCCCTGCCCCGGCGATGAAGGAAGCGCCCAAGAGCGCCCCCGCAGCCGCGCCTGCGCCGGCACAGGCCGCTCCCGCGGCCACGCCGCCCACGCCCGCCGCCCAGCCCGGCTTCATGAGCCGCTGGGGCGGCATGATCGCCGGGCTCGGCATCGGCGCGCTTATCGGCTCGCTCTTCGGCGGCCACCTGGGCGGCATGGGCGGCATCCTGATGCTGCTCGCGGCCGCCGGACTCGCCTTCATGGCGTACCGCGCCCTGGCCTCCCGACGGCAGCCGGCCACTGCCGCGCCCGCGCAATTCGCGGGCCTCGATGCCGGGCAACCGGCGCGCCCGCCCCTGAACATCGGCGCCGGAATTGCGGACACGGCGACACGGCCCGCACCGGCCATACCTCCGGGATTCGAGACGGAGCCCTTCCTGCGCGTGGCGAAGACCTCCTTCATCCGGTTGCAGGCCGCGCACGACGCGAAGGACCTGGACGACATCCGCGACTTCACGACGCCGGAGATGTTCGCGGAGATCGCGATGCAGGTCCGCGAGCGCGGCGACGCCCCCCAGAGGACCGAGGTCGTGAGCGTGGACGCGAGCCTCGTCGAAGCCGTGGTCGAGGGCGACTATGCCATTGCGAGCGTGCGCTTCGTGGGCCTCATCCGCGAGTCCGAAGGCGCGAACCCCGAGCCCTTCGACGAGACCTGGCACGTGCGCAGGAGCCAGGTCGACCGCAAGGCGACGTGGCTGATCTCGGGGATTCAGCAGGCGGCCTGAAGGGCGAGCCTTCCTGCGCCGGGATCAGGGCCGCCCGGCGACCCGTGCGCCGCGCGACCTACGCGGGGCGTTGTCGATTGCCGCCGCGGTGCAGGACCCGATTCGACGAAAGCACTTCGCCCGCCGCGTGGGACTCCAGCCCCGCGAGCTTCGCGTAGTGCGGCGTGAAGTCCGGCGCCGTCGCCTCGAAGAGCTCGCGGAAGTCGCGGATCGCGAAGTAGGTTTCCTGGAAGCTGTCGATCTTGTAGGCCGTGCGCATGATCCGCAGCAGGTCGAAGCCGATGCGGTTGGGCTCGTCGCTCTCGACGCAGTGCGGCAGTTCCCCGCCCGAGGACAGGATCCCCGCGCCGTAGGTCTTCAGGCCTTCGGACGTCTCGATCAGGCCGAACTCCACGGTGTACCAGTACAGGCGCGAGAGCATCTCGATGGCGCCGAGCGCGTCCGCCTTGAGCCCGCCCCGGCCGTACGCCTGGAGGTAGTCGGCGAAGACCGGGTCGAAGAGCAGGGGCACGTGCCCGAAGAAGTCGTGGAAGACGTCGGGCTCGACGATGTAGTCGAACTCCTCGGGCGTGCGCAGCCACACCGTCACCGGAAAGCGCCGATTGGCGAGGTGTTCGAAGAAGACCGCGTCGGGAAGCAGCCCCGGCACCGCCACCACCTGCCAGCGCGTGGCCGCGGCGAGCCTGGGGTTCACGGCATCGAAGCGCGGGATCGCCGCGCCAAAATCCAGCGCCGAGAGCGAGGCGATGAATTCGCGGCACGCGTACTTCGGCACCAGGGCCGCCTGGCGCTCGTACAGACGGCGCCAGAGCGCGTGTTCCTGCGGCGTGTAGGCGGGCCAGTCCTGGTCGACCGTGTAGTCCGGCCGCATCCGCGAATAGTCGCCGCGCAGGTTGTGGGTGGTTTCGCCGGTCATGGCGCTACCCCGCGTACTTCGCCACCTTCTGCTCGATCGCGCCGAAGATCGTGGCGCCATTGCGGTCGAACATCTCGATCTTCACGGTATCGCCGAAGGCGAGGAAGGGCGTCTTCGCCTCCCCGAGATCCACCTGCTCCACGAGCCTCGCCTCCATGATGCAGGCGTAGCCCGAATCGAGGTCCGGGTTCGAGATCGTTCCCGTGCCCACGAGCGTGCCCGCGCGCAGCTCGCGGGTCTTCGCCGCGTGCGCCACGAGCTGGTGCAGGTCGAAAGTCGCGCCCACGCCCGCGTTCGGGTTGCCGAACCACTTGCCGTTCACGTGGCAGACCATGCGCAGGTGGATCTTGCCGCCGTCCCAGGCATTGCCCAGCTCGTCGGGCGTGACCGCCACGGGCGCGAGCGCGTTCGCGCCCTTGCCGTTCACGAACCCGAAGCCCTTGGCAAGCTCCGCGGGAATGAGGCGCCGGAACGACACGTCGTTCACGAGCGTGAGCAGGCGGATGGCGCCGGCCGCCTGCGCGGGCGTGGCCCCCATGGGCACGTCCCCGGTGATCGCGCCGACCTCGGCCTCGAGGTCGATCCCCCAGTCCTCGGTGAGCGCGCGGATGGGATCGCGCGGCCCCATCATGTCGCCCGCCCCGCCCTGGTACATGAGCGGGTCGCGGTAGAAGCTCTCGGGCACGTGGTCGTTGCGCGCGCGCCGCACGCGCTCCACGTGCGACAGGTAGGCCGAGCCGTCCAGCCACTCGTAGGCGCGCGGCAAGGGAGCCGCGACCTCCCCCTTCGCGAGCGCGGCCTGGAAATCGAACGCGTGCCGCTCTCCCCCGCACGCGAGGCTCTCGTAGGCGTCGAGGAGCTTGCGGTGGATCTCGTCCCAGTGCTCGAGTGCGTGCTGCATCGTGGGCGCGATCCCCGCGACGGCCACGGCCCGGGTGAGGTCGCGGTTGACGAGGACGAGCGAGCCGTCGCGGGTGGGGCCCTTCAGGGAGGCGAGTTTCATCTCGGCGGCTTCGCTTTCGCAAAACCCTTCCACACCGCGTCGTAGTCCTTCTCGAGCGCGGGGGTGGCCAGGGCGTAGTCGGTGGGTTCGAAGGCGTAGCGGCTCTCGAACATGAAGGCGAGCGTGCCGTCCTGCCGGGCCGGTTCGAGGCGTGCCGCGACCGCCGCGTCGTGCGAAGCGCGGTCGGGGCCGTGCGCGCTCATGGCGTTGTGCAGGCTGGCGCCGCCCGGCACGAAGCCGCCGCGCTTCGCGTCGTACTCGCCGCGCACGAGCCCCATGAACTCGCTCATGACGTTGCGGTGGAACCAGGGCGGGCGGAAGGTGTGCTCGGCCACCATCCAGCGCGGCGGGAAGATCACGAAATCCACGTTCGCGGTTCCCGGCGTGTCGGACGGCGAGGTGAGCACCGTGAAGATCGAGGGGTCGGGGTGGTCGAAGCTCACGGTGTTGATCGCGTTGAAGCGCGCGAGGTCGTACTTGTACGGGTACGAGTTGCCGTGCCATGCGACCACGTCGAGCGGCGAGTGGCCGTGCGCGGCGCTCCAGAGGTGGCCGCCGGATTTCACCACCACCTCGGTATTCGTCGCGCGGTCCTCGAAGCCCGCCACCGGCGCGAGGAAATCGCGCGCGTTGGCAAGACCGTTGGCGCCGATGGGCCCCAGCTCCGGCAACGCGAGCGCCGCCCCGTAGTTCTCGCAGGCATAGCCGCGGCTCGGCCCCTCCAGGGCGACCCGGAAGCGAACGCCGCGCGGAATGACCGCGATCTCCCCGGGCGCGACCGCGAGGTGCCCGAACTCGGTGGCGATCGCAAGCGCTCCCTCCTGCGGCACGAGGAGCAGTTCCCCGTCGAAGCAGGCGAAGACGCGTTCCATCGAGCGGTTGGCCGCATAGAGGTGCACGCCGATGCCGGCCTGCAGGCGCGCGTCCCCGTTGGTGGCGATCGTGGCGAGCCCCGCCACGAAATCCGCGGGCTTTCGCGGCATCGCCATCGGCGCCCAGCGCAGCCGGTTCGGCCCCGCGTCGGCCTCGCGGCACGGGCCCGTGCGCAGGCGCGCGTCGTCGATTCGCGTGTACGCCGGGTGCATGGCGCTGGGTCGCAGCCGGTAGAGCCAGGAGCGCCGGTTCTGCGCGCGCGGCGCGGTGAAGGCGGTCGTGGAGAACTGCTCGGCATGGAGCCCGAACGGCGTCTTCTGCGGCGAGTTCTGCCCCACCGGCAGCGCGCCCGCCACGGCCTCGCTCTCGTGGTGCGCGCCAAACCCCGGCAGGTAGCGCAGTTGTGCGGGCACGCTCAGACGAGGCCCCGGGCGATCTGGTCCGCCTCGATGGACTCGAAGAGCGCGCGAAAATTGCCCTCGCCGAAGCCCTCGTTGCCCTTCCGCTGGATGATCTCGAAGAAGATCGGGCCGATCACGGTCTCGGTGAATATCTGCAGGAGCTTGTCCTCGTGACGGTCCTTGTCGATGCCCTCGCCGTCGATGAGGATGCGGTTCGCCTGAAGCCGCGCGAGGTCCTCGCCGTGGTTGGGCACGCGCTCGTCGACCCGCTCGTAGTAGGTGTCGGGCGTGTCCAGGAAGCGCACGTCGCGACCGCGAAGCCCCTCCACCGTCGCGAAGATGTCCGCCGTGGAGAGCGCGATGTGCTGGATGCCCTCGCCGTGGTAGGCGTCGAGGTATTCCTGGATCTGGCTCTTCCGGTCGCTCGGCTCGTTGATCGGGATGCGGATCTTGCCGCAGGGGCTGGTGAGCGCGCGCGAGGTGAGCCCCGTCTTCTTGCCCTTGATGTCGAAGTAGCGGATCTCGCGGAAGTTGAAGAGCTTCTCGTAGAAGCCGGCCCACACGTCCATGCGCCCGGCGTAGACGTTGTGCGTGAGGTGGTCGACCTCCAGCAGCCCGGCGCCGGCGGGGTGCTGCGGCACGCCCTCCACGGGCACGAAGTCCACGTCGTAGATCGTGAGGTTGCCGCCGTTGCCCGGGTAGCGGTCCACGAGGTAGATCAGGCTGTCGCCGATGCCCTTGATCGCAGGAATGTTGAGTTCCATGGGGCCCACGGGGCCGTGGTGGGGTTTCGCACCCAGGTCGATGGCGCGCTGCCAGGCCTTGGCCGCGTTCTTCACGCGGATGGCGAAGGCGCAGGCCGACGGCCCGTGCACGCGCGCGAAGGACTGCGCGAAGCTGTCGGGCTCGCGGTTCACGATGAAGTTCACGCGCCCCTGGCGGTAGAGCGCCACGTCCTTCGAGCGGTGGCGGGCCACGAGGGTGAAGCCCAGCTGCTCGAAGAGCGAGCCCAGCAGCTCGGGGTTCGGCGCCGTGTACTCGATGAACTCGAAGCCGTCGGTGCCCATGGGGTTGTCGAGGCGGTCCGGCTCGGTCATGGCTTCTTCTCCTCGGGCGAACGGATGCGGCGCATTGTACGCCGCGACCGGGCGCCGCGGACCGGACCGGCCGCCATTCCGCGCATCCGGCACAAGGTCGCATAGACTCCGCGCGAAGATGAGGCGCGCGCCATGCGGTAAAATGCGCAAACGACGCGGAAACCGCGCACCCCGGCCATGGCGGTCGAGCGAAGCCATGGACATCCATTCCGAGCATCGCCACGAGGAGAGTTCACCATGAAGCGCACCAGCAAGATCGTCGCCGCCGGCCTCATCGGTGCGGCAGCCGTCGCGGGAATCGCGTTCGCCGCCTACCCCGAAAAGACCATCAACTACATCATCGCCTTCGGCCCCGGCGGGGAGTCCGACGTATCCGCTCGGCTGCAGGAGCCCTTCTTCAAGAAGCTCACGGGCCAGACCGTGGCCATCCAGTACAAGGCGGGCGCCGGCGGGGCCGCGGCCTGGTCGCAGATCAACAGCGCGCCCGGCGACGGCTACACGATCATCGGCAGCAATATTCCGCACATCATCCTGCAGCCGCTGCAGAAGGACCAGGGCTACAAGACGGCCGACATTGCAAACGTCTACTGGTTCCACTACACGCCGGATGCGATCCTCGTGACCGAGGACAGCCCGTTCAAGACGCTCGCGGACGTCATCGCCGCTGCCAAGAAGGCGCCGGGCACGGTGACCTTCACGGGTTCGGGCACCAACTCCGCGAACCACCTGGCGCAGCAGCGCTTCGACAAGATGGCGGGAATCAAGACGACCTACATCCCCTCCAAGGGAACCGGCGAGTCGAACACGGCGCTCCTGGGCAAGCACGTCTCGGGGGCTTTCAGCTATTCCACGGTCAGCGCGATGCTGGGCAAGCAGGTGCGCTGCATCGCCATCGCGATGGACAAGCGCCATTCCGCGCTGCCCGACTGCCCGACCTTCAAGGAGAAGGGCTACAACCTCGTGAGCGGCGCCTATCGCGGCATCGCGGTGCCCAACACGACGCCCCAGGCCACGCAGCAGGCCATCTCCGATCTCATCGGCAAGATCAACAAGGACCCGGCCTTCATCAAGTCGATGGAGGACAAGGGCTTCGCCATGGTCGACGTGGGTCTGAAGGACATGCCGGCGTTCATGGCCGAGAAGCAGAAGGAGTACGAGGAAATCGCCGGCGCGATGGGTATCGTCAAGAAGTAGGGGACATGGCTTGACGCCCGCGCCGCAAAGGCGCGGGCGAATGCTCCCCGCGACGCTTGGCCGGCGAATGCCGGCCCTCCCGCCACCACGAGAGAACCCCCACGATGCCCGGCATCGAGTTCCTGGTCGACGCGCTGACGCCGCTCAACCTCCTGCTTGCGGTGGGCGGCGTGATCTGCGGCACGGTCATCGGCGCGCTGCCGGGCCTCACGGCCACCATGGCCGTGGCCGTCCTGGTGCCGTTCACCTTCGGCATGCGGCCCGACTCGGCGCTCATCTCGCTGGGCGCCATCTACACCGGCGCGATCTACGGCGGGGCCTACTCCGCGGTGCTGCTCAACACGCCGGGCACGCCTTCGGCGATCGCCACGACCTTCGACGGCTACCCCATGGCCAAGCGCGGCGACGGCGACCTGGCCATCACGCTCGCCTGCCTCGCCTCGGTAATCGGCGGCCTGGTCGGTGCCGCGTTCCTGTTGCTGCTGGCGCCCCCGCTCGCCCGCTTCGCCCTCGAGTTCGGCCCGGTCGAGTACTTCTGGCTGGCGATCTTCGGCCTGACACTCATCGCGAGCCTGTCCGAAGGCAGCCTCCTGCGCGGCATGATCGGCGGCTGCGTCGGGCTGCTCCTGGGCACCATTGGGGTCGCCGAGATCGGCGGCGACATCCGCTACGTGAGCGACTTCAAGGCGCTCCTGGGCGGCATCGACGTGGTGGCCGCCTTGATCGGCCTGTATTGCGTGCCTGTGCTGATCGACCTCGTGGCAACGCCGGACCCGCACCTGAAGCTCACGCACCAGGTGGCCGGGTTTCGCCTGAAGGAGGCGACACGGATCGCCTGGCGCTCGAAGTTCAACCTCGCGCGCAGCTCCATCATCGGCACCGTCGTGGGGATCCTGCCCGGGGCCGGCGGCTCCATCGCCTCCCTCGTGGCCTATTCCGAGGCGCGGCGCGTGGCGAAGCATCCCGAAAAATTCGGCACGGGAGAGCCGGACGGCGTTCTCGCAACCGAATCCTCGAACAACGCGACCGTCGGCGGCGGCTTCATCCCGACTCTCGTGCTGGGCATCCCCGGCACGCCCCCCGACGCGGTGATCCTGGGCGCGCTTCTCGTGCAGGGCATCCGCACGGGGCCCTCGCTTTTCGGCGAACAGAGCCAGATCGTCTACACCTTCATCTACGGCCTCTTCATCGCCACGATCCTGATGCTGCCCATCGGGCTGGTGATCGGGCGCTACGCCTTCAAGTCGATCGTGACGATCCCGAAGGCGGTGCTGGTGCCTTCCGTGGCGTTCCTCACGATCGTCGGCGCCTACGCCGTGCACAACAACCTGCACGAAGTGCAGCAGATGGTGGCCCTCGGCGTGTTCGGATGGATCGCAGCGCGGCTGGGGTTCACGGCCTCTCCCATCGTGCTGGGCCTCATCCTCGGGACCATCGCCGAATCCGGCTTCGTGCGCGGCTACCTCATCGGGCAGGCGCGCGGGGCGCCGATCGCGGAGTTCTTCAACCGGCCGCTGTCGATGGCGATCATGGCCTTCATCGTCCTGAGTCTTTTCTACCCGCTGCTCATGTCGCGGGTCCGCGCCAAGGGGACCGTGAGTGAATAAACCCGCCGGGCGCGACGTTCGCGGCATCGTCGGCAGCGTGCTCGCCATCGCCGGCGGGGCGCTCGCCTTCTACCACGCCAAGGAATTCACGCCGCTGGGCTCGGTCTTCCCGCGCACCATCGCCGCGGCGATGATGATCTTCGCGGCCGTCTACATCGCCACCGCCCTGCTGCGCCCCGGCGAGCAGCCGCCGCAGCCGACCGGATCGACGTGGCGGCGCGTGGCGCTCGTCGTGGTGCTGGCACTCTGGTCGGTCTTCCTCGAGAAGCTGGGGTTCCTCACCAGCAGCGTCGCGGCCTACGCGGCGATACTCGTCATCGCCAACTACGACCAGTGGACCCCGCGCCGGGCGCTGGGCTACGCGCTGGCGGGCGCTGCGGTGCTCGGCGGGCTCTATTCCATATTCCGGTTCGTGCTGCAGGTGCCGCTGCCGGAGGGGATCTTCCTGTGAGGCGGCCCGCCTAGGAGCCGGCCTCGCCCCACTCCACGCAGTCGCGGTAGGCGTGCCAGGTCGCGTGCCCGATCACCGGCATCGTGACCACGAGCCCCACGAACGCCGTGGCGAACCCGACGCCCGTGAGCAGCACGATGAGCAATGCCCACACGGCCATCGTCCCCGGGTTCCGCGCGAGCACCTGCACCGAGAGGATCGCGGCGCTCACCGCGTCGTTGTTCCGGTCGAGCATCATCGGCACGGACACCACGCTCACCGCGAAGACGATGGTCGCGAACATGGCGCCTGCCGCGAGGTAGACGAGCACGAATTCGATGTTGCCCAGCGAGAACGCCTTGGCGAGGAAGTTCTTCAGATCCGGCATCGGGCCGGTGCTGAAGAGCGCGAAGGTCACGAGCGAGGCGCGCGCCCAGACGAGGAAGATCACGGTGACCACGAGGACGTAGATGCCGAGCCCGCCCAGGTTCTCGCGCCAGGCGACGAGGGAGGCGAGGAAGCGTGGCTTCCTCCCCGCCTCCCGGTCGCGCGAAAGCGCGTAGAGGCCCGTGGCGAGGAAGGGCGCGGCGAGGAGGAACGCGCCGGCGAGCGTGGAGACGTACTGGTAGGCGAAGTCGTAGAGGGCGAGCAGCCCCCAGCCCATCGCCGCGAAGGCCGCCCCGTAGAAGCCGCTCGCGAAGGGGGCCGCGCGAAAGTCGTCCCAGCCCCGCACGAGCCACGCGAAAGCCGAGAAGGCGGGCACCTCCCGGAGTTCGTAGGCAGCGCCCTGCGGGGAGACGAGCGGTGGGGGAGGCGCGGGCACGGGGGTGCTACTTCGCCGGGGCTGGCGCGAAGGGCGCAGGCGCGGGCGGCAAGCCCTTGAGCTTGAGCGCCTCGAGCTTGTCCAGGTCGAGGGCCATCACCGCCTCCTTGAACACCTTCATATCCACCCCCGTCGCCTTGGCGCCGACGACGAAGCGCCCGGCGACGAGCACGTCCAGCTCGCCGATGCGCGTGCCCGTGTCGTAGCGCTCGTAGGCCTTGCGCCCGCCCACCATCGTCGTGCGCTCGTAGCCCGCGTCGCCCTCCTTGTCGATCTCGACGTTGACCCACGCGAAGGCCATCGCCGTCACGCCCGAGAGCGAGCCCACGTCGATGATCTCGAGCGCGATGCGCCCGCCCTTGCCATCCTCGTAGGTCGCCTGGGCCTTCGAGGAGGAAATGCCCACGACGCTGGTGCGCGTGCCCTCCGCGCTCGTGCGCTTCAGACCCGCGATCGACTCGGGAAGCAGCTCCTTCAACGCCCGAAAGCCGACGGGATCGACGTGGACGGAGCTCGAGAGCGCCGCCCCCATCTGCTTCATGGCCTCCCCCACCTGGCCCACGTCGCCCTGCCGCGCGGCCTCGCCCATGTTCCGGGCGGCCTGTTCCACCTTGGTTGCCGGATCGACGGGCTTCGGGGGCACCTCCCGGCCGCAGGCGGCCAGCGCCAGGGCGGCGAGCAGGGAAACGCTGCGCGGATTCATGCGAGGGGCCTTTCGTGGTCGGGGCGTCACGATGTCAGGTTACCTTCTGCGGGCGCGCAGCGGGACCCCGGGCCCGGTTTCGCGTTGACGCCCCGAGGGGCTTGCGGCATCATCCTTTCCATTGCTGCGGTCGCTCCAAGTTCTTGTTTTTTCAGGCTGGTGTACCGGTTTCCGCGACCGCGGCCCCCTCGTCAAACCGCCAATCCCCTGGAGAAATCCGCCATGCACGCTTCCACCGTCGTTCGCGCGGCGACCGTCGCCGTCGCGCTCGCCTTCGGTACCGCCGCCGACGCCAAGACCCTGCGCTGGTCCAGCCAGGGCGACATTCTCACCATGGATCCGCACGCGCAGAACGAGGGCCTGAACAACACCGTCTCCGACCACATCTACGAGCCCCTCGTCACGCGCGGCAAGGACCTGAAGATCGAGGCCTGCCTCGCCACGCAGTGGAAGGCGATCAGCCCGACGACGATGCAGTTCAAGCTGCGCCCGAACGTGAAGTTCCACGACGGCTCGCCCTTCACGGCCGACGACGTCGTGTTCTCCGTGGAGCGCGCCCTCGCCCCCACGTCCAACTTCTCGCCTTACATGCAGGGCATCACCGGCGCGAAGAAGGTCGACGACATGACGGTCGAGATCTCCACCAAGGGCCCCAACCCCGTCCTCCTGCCGCAGTTGACCGAGGTGCGCATGATGAGCCGGGCCTGGGCCAACAAGCACAACGTGCAGCGCCCCCAGGACTTCAAGAACAAGGAGGAGACCTTCGCCGCCCGCAACGCCAACGGCACGGGCCCCTTCGTGCTGAAGAGCCGCGAGGCCGACGTGAAGACGGTGCTGGTGCTCAACTCCAACTGGTGGGGCAAGCTCGAGGGCAACGTGAACGAGATCGTCTACCAGCCGATCAAGCAGGACGGCACGCGGCTCGCCGCACTGCTGTCCGGCGAGGTGGATTTCGTCCTCGACCCGCCCCCCCAGGACATCCCGCGCCTGAAGAAGGACGCGAAGATCAAGGTAGTCGAGGGCAACGAGAACCGCACCATCTTCCTCGGCCTCGACCAGTGGCGCGACGAACTGCTCTACTCCACCGTCAAGGGCAAGAACCCCTTCAAGGACAAGCGCGTGCGCGAGGCCTTCCAGCTCGCCATCGACCTGAACGCGTTGAAGACCCAGGTGATGCGCGGGCTCTCGAACCCCACCGCCGTCATGTTCGCCCCGCAGGTCGCCGGCTACGACAAGGCGCTCGACACGGTGGTGAAGCCCGACCGCGCGCGCGCGAAGAAGCTCATGGCCGAGGCCGGCTACCCGAAGGGCTTCGAGATCACCCTCGACTGCCCCAACAACCGCTACATCAACGACGAGAAGCTCTGCCAGGCGATCGCCGCCATGCTCGCGCAGATCGACGTGAAGGTGCGCCTGAACGCCATGCCGCGCGCGACCTACTTCCCGAAGATCCAGAAGTTCGACACCAGCCTCTACATGCTCGGCTGGGGCGTGCCGACCTTCGATTCCCTCTACGCGCTGCAGAGCCTGCTGCACACCGTGGGCCAGGGCGGGGACGGCAACTTCAACCTCGGCAAGTACTCGAACGCAAAGGTCGACGCGACCATCGACGCGCTCAAGACCGAGACCGACCTGAAGAAGCGCGCCGCGCTCACCAGGGAGGCGCTCTCGATCCACAAGGCGGACGTGGGCCACATCCCGCTGCACCACCAGGTGATCCCGTGGGCCATGCGCTCCGGCGTGAGCGTCGTGCACCGGGCGGACAACCGCCTCTCCGTGAAATGGGTGAAGATCAACTGAGCGCCTGAACCCTGAAAGCCCCTCCCGGCCCCGCCTCGCGCGGGGCCGGCTGCGTTATGCTCCCCCCCATGCACTTGCCGCGCGCCCTTCTCCTTCTCGCCGTCCTCGCCTGCGTGCCGTTCGCCTCCGGCGCGAAGACGCTGCGCTACGCGAGCCAGGACGACCCCCAGACCCTCGACCCGCACTCGGCGAACCTGCTCGCGACCTCGCGGCTCACGGGCAACGTCTACGAGCCCCTGGTGTGGCGCGACAAGGAATGGAAGGTGATCCCGTGGCTCGCGACCTCGTGGACCCAGCCGAGCGAAAAGCTCTGGCGCTTCAAGCTGCGCGAGGGTGTGCGCTTCCACGACGGAAGCCTCCTCACCGCCGACGACGTGGTCTTCTCCGTGGCGCGGGCACTGTCGCCCACCTCGCAGCTCAAGGTCTCGCTCCAGGGCGTGGAGAAGGCAGTGAAGGTCGACGCGCGCACCGTGGATTTCCTGATGGCGAAGCCCAACCCGGTGCTGCTCTCGCACATGACCAACTTCCGGATCATGAGCAAGGCCTGGTCGGAGAAGAACGGCGCGGCCCGCCCGCAGGACTACACGGCCAAGGAGGACACCTACGCCGCCCGCCACGCCAACGGCACGGGCGCCTTCCAGGTGAAGGAGCGGCAGACCGACGTGAAGACGGTGCTCGTCGCCCACAAGGACTGGTGGGGCCACGCCGCGGGCATGAACGAGGGGAACCTGACCGAGATCGTGATGCGCCCCATCAAGTCCAACGCCACGCGGCTCGCGGCACTGCTCTCGGGGGAAGTCGACTTCGTGCTCGACCCGCCCACGCAGGACGTGGCGCGGCTGCGCGCCGACCCGAGCGTGAAGGTGGTCGAGGGTGGGGAGCTGCGCGTGCAGTACATCGCCTTCGACGTTTTCCGCGACGATCTCCTCTACGGCAAGGCCGGCGGGAAGAACCCGTTCAAGGACCTGCGCGTGCGCCAGGCCGTCGCCCACGCGATCGACGCGGAGGCGATCCGCGCCAAGGTGATGCGCGGCTTCTCGCGTCCCGCCGGGACGATCCTCACGCCGGGCGTCCAGGGTTACTCGCCCGATGCCGACAAGCCCGTGGCCTACGACCGGGAGAAGGCGAAGCGGCTCCTCGCCGAAGCGGGCTACCCGGACGGCTTCGAGGTGACGCTCGACGCGGGCAACATCCAGCCCGCCTCCGACATCGCCCAGGCGGTCGCCGTGATGCTCGCGCAGGTGGGCATCCGGACGCGCCCCAACATCATCCCGCAGTCGAACTATTTCCCGAAGATCGAGAAGTACGACACGAGCTTCTACGTGCTCTCCTGGGGCGGGGGCGTCACCGCCGACGCGCTCTACACGCTGCAGGCGCTCCTGCACACGGCCAACAGGAAGGGCGAGGGCGACTTCAACATGGGCCGCTGGACGAACGCGCGCATGGACGAGTTGATCCAGCAGCTGCAGTCCGAGCGCGACCCGGCGAAGCGTGCCGCGGCCGCGCGCGAAGCACTCCTGATTGCGGGTCGGGAGCTGCCCCTCGTCGCCATCCACCAGCCGCTCATCCCCTGGGCCATGCGCAAGAACGTGTCGGCGTGGTTCTCGCCGGTGAACACCGTGTACTTCTACCGCGTCCGGGTGGACTGAAGTGATCGCCTTCGTCATCCGGCGGCTGCTGCAGGGCGTCCTCGTGATGCTGGTGGTCGGCTTCATCGCCTTCTCGCTCTTCAACTTCGTGGGCGACCCGGTCTCGCTCATGCTGCCGCCGGAGGCGACCCAGGCCGACCGCCAGGCGATGCGCGAGAACCTCGGGCTCGACCGGCCGTTCTACGTGCAGTTCGCCACCTTCATCGGCAACGCCGTGCAGGGCAACTTCGGCATCTCGCTCCGGCTCGGGCGCCCGGTCTCCGCGCTCCTGGTCGAGCGCATGCCCGCCACCCTCGAGCTCGCCTTCGTCGCCGCGTCGCTGGCACTCCTCGTGGGCATCCCGCTGGGCGTGTACACGGGGCTGAACCGCAACGCGTGGCTGTCGCGCTTCTTCCTCGCCGCCTCGCTCATCGGCGTGTCGCTGCCCACCTTCCTCATCGGCATCTTCCTGATCCTCATCTTCGCCGTGTGGCTGGGGTGGCTGCCCTCGTTCGGGCGCGGCGACACGATGATGGTGGGCGGGTGGTCCACGGGGTTCCTGAGCACTTCCGGGCTGCGCGCGCTGATCCTGCCGTCCATCACCCTCGGGCTCTTCCAGCTCACGCTCATCATGCGGCTGGTGCGCAGCGAGATGCTCGAGGTGCTGCGCACCGACTACATCAAGTTCGCGCGCGCGCGCGGCCTCACCAACCGGGCGGTGAACTTCGGGCACGCGCTGAAGAACACGCTGGTGCCGGTGATCACCATCACCGGCCTGCAGCTGGGCGCGATCATCGCCTTCGCGATCATCACCGAGACCGTGTTCCAGTGGCCGGGCATGGGGCTCCTTTTCATCCAGGCGGTGCAGTTCGCCGACATCCCGGTGATGGCCGCGTACCTCTGCCTCATCGGCTTCATCTTCGTCGTGATCAACCTCGTCGTGGACATGCTCTACTACTTCGTGGACCCCCGGCTTCGCATCGACGGCACGGCCGCGGGGGGGCACTGATGGACGCGCTGCGCCGCTTCTTCGACGGCGACGTCTTCTACAGCTTCCGGCGCTCCCCGCTCACGATCGTGGCGGCCGTGGTCACGCTCGTGTGCGTGGTCTCCGCGGTGTTCGCCGGCTGGGTCGCACCGCACAACCCCTTCGACCTGAAGACCCTGAACCTGCTGGATGCGTTCACGCCCCCGGCGTGGACCGAGCGCGGCAACCCGGCCTTCCTCCTGGGAACCGACGACCAGGGCCGCGACGTCCTCTCCGCCATCATGTACGGCTCGCGGGTCTCGCTCATGGTCGGCTTCTTCGCCGTGATCCTCGCGATGGTGATCGGCATCGCGCTGGGCCTCATCTCCGGCTACGTGGGCGGCAAGGTCGATGCCTTCATCATGCGCGTGGCCGACGTGCAGCTCTCCTTCCCGGCGATCCTCATCGCGCTGCTGATCGACGGCGTGGCGCGCGCGGCGCTGCCCAAGGAATCCCACGACACGCTGGCGCTCTACGTGCTCGTGCTCGCCATCGCGGCCTCGGGCTGGGTGCAGTACGCGCGCACGGTGCGCGGCTCCACCCTCGTGGAGCGCAACAAGGAGTACGTGCAGGCCGCGCGCGTGATCGGGCGCCACCCGGTGGCGATCATGTTCTCCCACGTGCTGCCCAACGTGCTCGGGCCGGTGCTCGTGCTCGCGACGCTGCACATCGCCACCGCCATCATCACGGAGGCCACGCTCTCTTTCCTGGGCGTGGGCGTGCCGCCGACGCAGCCCTCGCTCGGCACCCTGATCCGCATCGGCAACGACTTCCTGTTCTCCGGGGAATGGTGGATCACCGTCTTCCCCGGCGCCTGGCTCGTGATCATGGTGCTCGCGATGAACCTCCTGGGCGACTGGCTGCGCGACGCCCTCAACCCGAAACTGCGCTAGCGGAGGATTCCATGAAGCCGCTGATTGCCTTGATCCTCGCCCTCGCCCCGGCAGCCGCCGCCGCGGGGCCTTTCGACCAGCCCTGGGCGATCGTCGCGAGCGATGCGGCGCCCTCGGGGGATGCGAACCTGCGCCCCGTGACCGTCAGCCGCGTCGACGGCGAGAGCGCCTCGCGCAACCGCGCGATCGTCGCACCCGGCAGGCGCATGGTCACGGTGGGCCTGCCGCCGGGCAAGGGCTTCAGCGTCGGCACGCAGGAGACCTTCGAACTCGACGCGAGCCCCTGCATGCGCTACCACCTGGCCGCGAAGCTCGACGTGTCCGCGGGCGAGCGATGGAAGGCGGTCGTGCGCTCCTCGGAGACCATCGGCGAATGCCTGGCGAAGTTCAAGGGCGGGACCACGCCCCGGTGAGCGCCGAAAAGCGGCAGAACTTCGCGAGCGGCACCCCGTGGGAGCCCGTGGTGGGCTATTCGCGCGCGGTGCGCTGCGGCCCGCACGTGTGGGTGGCGGGCACCACGTCCACCGGGCCCGACGGCCGCCTGGTCGGGGAAGGCGACGTCTACGCCCAGACGGTGCAGACCCTGAACAACATCGCCTTCGCGCTCGCCCGCGCCGGGGCGACGATGCGCAATGTCGTGCGCACCCGCCTCTACGTGACCGACATCTCCCAGTGGGAGAAGGTCGGAAAGGCCCACGGCGAGGTCTTCGGCGACATCCGCCCGGCGAGCACGATGGTGGAGGTTCGGGCCCTGGTGGACCCGAAGATGCTCGTGGAGATCGAGGCGGACGCCTACATCGACGCGGGAAAGGCTGCGCGATGAGCACTTCCTCCCGGCCGCTCCTCGAGGTGCGCAACCTGCGCGTGGAGTTCAACACGCGCCGCGGGACGCTCACCGCCATCGACGACGTGAGCTTCGAGATCGCGCCCGGCGAGGTGCTCGGGCTCGTGGGCGAGTCCGGCGCGGGGAAATCCATCACCGGCACGGCGATCATCGGGCTGCTCGAGCCCCCGGGGCGCGTCGCCGGCGGGGAGATCCACCTGGACGGCCAGAGAATCGACACCCTGCCGGCCGAGCAGATGCGCCGGATCCGCGGCCGCCAGATCGGCGCGATCTTCCAGGACCCGCTCACGTCGCTCAATCCCCTCTACACCATCGGCCGCCAGATCACGGAGACGATCCAGACGCACCTGCCGATGAACGCGAGGCAGGCGCGCGAGCGCGCGGTCGCGCTGCTGAAGGAAGTGGGCATCCCCGCGGCCGAGCGCAGGATCGACCACTATCCGCACCAGTTCTCCGGCGGCATGCGCCAGCGCGTGGTGATCGCGCTCGCCCTGTGCGCAAACCCGCGCCTCATCATCGCCGACGAGCCCACCACGGCGCTCGACGTCTCGATCCAGGCGCAGATCATCCAGCTCCTGAAGAAGCTCTGCCGCGACCACGGCACGGCGGTGATGCTGGTCACGCACGACATGGGCGTGATCGCGGAGACGGCGGACCGCGTGGCGGTCATGTACGCGGGGCGCCTGGCGGAGATCGGCCCGGTGCAGGAAGTGATCCACCATCCGAAGCACCCCTACTCCGTGGGCCTGATGGGTTCGATCCCGGCAATCGGACAGGAAGTCGAGCGGCTGCCGCAGATCGAGGGCTCTATGCCGCGGCTAGACGCCATTCCGCGCGGATGCGCCTACAACCCGCGCTGCCCGGACGTCTTTGAACGCTGCCGCACCCAGCGGCCGAACCTGATGCCGGCGGGTGCCACGCGCGCGGCGTGCTGGCTGCATGCCCGTGACGGCGAGGCCTCCCCCGGGAACCGGGCCGAGGATTCCGCCCATGCCTGAGTCCGCCGCGGCGACCCGCACGCTCCTCGAGGTGCGCGATCTCGCGCGCGACTTCGACGTCTCGCGCCCGTGGCTGAACCGCGTGCTCGAGGGTGCCCCGCGCCAGCTCCTCAAGGCCGTCGACGGCGTCTCCTTCAGCATCCGGCGCGGCGAGACGCTATCGCTGGTCGGGGAGTCGGGCTGCGGGAAGTCGACCATCGCGCGCCTCATCTGCGGGCTCTACGGGCCCACGCGCGGCTCCATCGTGTTCGACGGCCAGGACATGAGCGAGATCGCCTCGCGCTCGGACATGCTCACGATGCGCCGGCGCTTCCAGATGATCTTCCAGGATCCGTACGCGAGCCTGAACCCGCGCTGGCGCGTGGGGAAGATCATCGCCGAGCCCATCCGCCAGCACGGGATCATCCGGGGCGAGGCCGCCATCGCCAAGCGCGTGGGCGAGCTGCTCGAGGACGTGCGCCTCGCCGCGAACGACGCGGAGAAGTTCCCGCACGAGTTCTCCGGCGGGCAGCGCCAGCGCATCTCGATCGCGCGGGCACTCTCCTCCAATCCAGAGTTCCTCGTGTGCGACGAACCCACGAGCGCGCTCGATGTCTCCGTGCAGGCGCAGATCCTGAACCTCATGAAGGACCTGCAGCGCGAGCACGGCCTCACCTACCTCTTCATCTCGCACAACCTCGCCGTGGTCTCGCACATTTCGGACCGCGTGGGGGTGATGTACCTGGGCCGTATCGTCGAGATCGCGCCCACGCGGACGCTCTTCACGCGGCCGCTGCACCCCTACACGCAGATGCTCGAGAGCGCGATCCCCGACATCACCATGAGCGGCAAGGAGCGCACGCCGGTCGCCGGCGAGGTGCCCAACCCGCTCGACCCGCCCACGGGCTGCGCCTTCCACCCGCGCTGCCCCTTCGCCAACGACCGGTGCCGCTCGGAGCGACCGGAGCTGATCGACGTCGGCGACGCGCAGGTGGCCTGCCACGCCGTCGAGGAGCGGCGGATCCAAACCGGTTTCGATTGAAACATCGGGGCGACGGCTGTCATTGCGGTTTCCGGCCGGCCGGGCGACCATAGCGGGCAGTACGATACCGGGGTTCCGACCCATGTGCCTTCGCCTGCGAGGTTGCGGTACGACAGGGGACCGTCACCTTGCGGGCCGTTCCGCCGCCGGGGCCGTGCGCGGCTTCACGATGGTGGAGATCCTCATCGTGCTGGCCATCGTGGCTCTTCTGGCCACCGTCGGCATGGGCGCCTACGGTCGCCACCGGGAAAAGGTGCTCGTGAGCCAGGCCGTCATCGACATTGGCGCGATCTCCACCGCCATCAAGCTTTTCGAGACGGATGCGCGGGCACTTCCCGCTTCGCTTGGCGAGGTCGGTTTCGGCAACAAGCTCGATCCCTGGGGCAGGCCCTATCGGTATTTCGACCTCGCATCGAAGAAGGGCAACGGCATGGCCCGCAAGGACAAGAAGCTCGCCCCGCTCAACTCCGACTTCGACCTCTACAGCACGGGCAAGGACGGGCAGTCGAAGGGGCCGCTCGTCACGCCCGTGAGCCGCGACGACGTGGTCCGGGCGCGTGACGGGAGGTTCATCGGCCTCGCGAGCGAATTCGACCCCTGACCATGAAGGCCGGGCAATTCCTCTCCGGACGCGTCGCCCGCCGCGTCTTCCTCATGTTCGTGCTCTCGGCCTTCGTGCCCCTCGCGGCACTGGCCGTAATGTCGCTGAGCCAGATCCGCGACCTCCTGATCCAGCAGGGCGACAATCGCCTGGCCGCCAACGCGAAGTCCTACGGCATGGCCGTATTCGAGCGCCTGCTCCTGGCCCAGGATGTGGCCGCGGCCGCCTTGTACGGGCCGCAGGATTCGCCGCCGCGAGGGTCCCTTGCACGCAGGACCTTCGTTTCGCTCGGAAGAATCGCTGCCGACGGCCAGGTTCTCTCCACCCTCGGGAAGCCCGAGCTGCCGGCTCTTTCCCCCGACGCCCTCGACAGGCTCGGTCAGGGCAAGGCCGTCGTGGTGGTCGGCAAGGATGGGGCCGTGTCACGGGTGACTCTGGTAGTCGCCCTCGGAAGCGGAGACAGCCGGGCCACGGTCGTGGGCGACATCGCGCCCGACTTCCTGTGGGGTTCGGTCGATCTCTACCCGGTGGCGACGAGTTTCTGCATTTTCGAGGATCTTTCGCGCATCGTCCTGTTCTGCCCGATGCAGGACGGCGCGGCATCCGCGCTCGCGGTGGACACGCCCCGCACCCAGTCCGTCCTCAAGTCGGCGCGCTGGACCCGGGACGGCGAGACCCATCGCGCCGTGACCTGGGGCCAGTTCATGCGCGCCGCGTTCGGCACGGCCGACTGGGTGTTCGTCGCGAGCCAGCCAGAAGGTTTCCTGCTGGCGCCCGTGGGCGAGTTCCGCCGGATCTTCGTTCCCGCGATGCTGCTCGCGCTCCTGCTCGTCACGTGGCTCACCATTCGCCAGGCCCGCAGCATCCTCCTGCCGGTGGAGCGCCTGGCCAACCGGGCCCGCGCCATCGCGAAGAGCGATTTCGACTCGCGCCTGGACATGAAGCGCGACGACGAGTTCGGCGAACTCGCAGGCGCCTTCGATCTCATGTCCTCGAAGCTCGGGCGCCAGTTCGCCGCGCTGACGGCGCTCTCCGAGATCGACCGGCTCATCCTGTCGACCGTGGACACCGAGCAGGTCGTGCGCAAGGTCATCGAGCGCATGGGGCAGGTCGTTCCCGCCGACGCGGTCAGCGTGACGCTCTTCGACCATGAGAACGCCGCGCTTGCCCGCGTCTACTTCCGCGGACCGGCCGCAAGCCAGGGGCTGTCGATCACGCGACTGGACATGCGCCCGACCGAGCGCAGCGCCCTCGAGGCCGACCGGCAGGGCGCGTGGCTGGAGCTCGCCGCACCGGCACCGGGCCATCTCGCCCACCTGCTGGCCGCGGGAATGCGGACCGCTTTCATCCAGCCCATCGTGTGGCGAGACGCGGTGTGCGGCGCACTCGTGCTCGGCTATCGTGCCGCGGCGAGCCGCAACGACGAGGAGCAGAAGCAGGCGCGCGAGTTCGCCGACCGCGTTGCAGTTGCGGTGTCCTCGGCCTGGCGCGACGAACAGCTCTACCTCCAGGCCCACTACGACACCCTCACCGGCCTGCCCAACCGTCTCCTGTTCAAGGACCGCCTGGGCCAGGAGATCATCCGCTGCCGTCGTGAGGAAAGCCGCTTCGCGGTGCTCTTCATCGACCTCGACCGGTTCAAGGACGTGAACGACACCTTCGGCCACTCCGCAGGAGACTCCGTGCTGCGCGAGGCGGCGGCGAGGATCGAGCAATGCGTGCGCGGCAGCGACACCGTGTCGCGGCTGGGCGGCGACGAGTTCACCGTCCTGCTCACGCATATCCAGCGTGCGCAGGACGCCGGGCGGATCGCCGAGAACGTCGTGCGCGCGCTCTCGAGGACGTTCGATATCGGCGAGCAGCACTCCTTCCTCGGCGCGAGCGTCGGCATCGCCGCATATCCCGCGGACGGGACTACGGCGGAGGATCTCCTGAAGAATGCGGACACCGCCATGTACCGCGCGAAGGCGGGGGGCCGGTCCCAGGCGGTTTACTTCGAGGAGCGGATGAACGCGGAGGCCGTCGCGCGCCTGACGCTCGACCGGGACCTGCGCCAGGCCATCGAGCGCAATGAACTGGTGCTGCATTACCAGCCACAACTCGATCTGGGCACAGGTGCGATCCGCGCGGCCGAGGCGCTCGTGCGCTGGCAGCACCCCGAACGCGGCCTGATACTCCCGGGCCGCTTCATCGGGATCGCGGAGGAGTCCGGCTTCATCGAGCAGATCGGAAATTGGGTGATCCGCGAGACCTGCGCGCAGGTGAGGACCTGGCAGTCGGATGGCGTGGAGCTCGAGCACGTCGCGGTGAACGTCTCGCCAAGGCAGTTTCGCAGGGCCGGCTTCGCGGACATGATCCGCGGTTGCGTGGAGGAGGCCGGAATCGACTTCACGAGTCTCGAGCTGGAGATCACCGAGGGGCTGCTGGTGGAGAACGCCGCCGCGGTCGAGGGGATGCTCAGGGAACTGAACGCGATGGGAATCGCGATAGCGCTAGATGATTTCGGAACCGGGTTTTCGTCCATGTCCTACCTCCAGCGCTTTCCCGTCGACACCATCAAGATCGACCGTGCGTTCGTGGAGGGCCTGGGACGAAGCGCCGATTCCCAGGCCATCGTCACCGCCGTCATCGCGATGTCCCACGCATTGGGCAAGCGAGTGATCGCAGAAGGCGTGGAGACCGCCGAGCAGGCCGCGATCCTGACGAAGCTCGAGTGCGACGAGATCCAGGGCTACTACCTTTCGCCGGCGCTGCCCGCGGCGCAGTTCGCGCAGTTCCTGAAGTCGCGCGCGCTGGCGCCCGCATAGGCCCGGCCCCGTCCACGCCTCGGTCCCCGGGCCCCTTCCCACCGGGTATTGATTCGAGTCAAGACGCCCCGGTGCGGACGGCTCCACTCTGGTGGTGGGGAACAGTTCGCTGCCTGGCGTGTTCTAATTGAGGCGTCCCGGGTCCCCGGGGCCACAAACTTCGCAGGAGAAGGCCATGACACAAGCCACCGAAGTCTCGAGGGAGAAGCTTGTTCAGGATTTCCGCACGGTGATCGCGGATACCGAGGAACTGATGAGGTCAGCCGCCGCGGTGAGCGGAGACAAGGCGAGCGCGATTCGCGCGAGCGTCGAGCAGAACCTGCGCGCCGCGAAGGCGAAGCTCGCGCAGCTCGAGGCCGCCGCGGTCGAGAAGACCAAGGCCGCCGCGAAGGCCACCGACGTCTACGTCCACGAGAACCCCTGGCAGTCGATCGGCATCACCGCCGGCGTGAGCGTGCTCGTCGGCATCACGATCGGCCTGCTCCTGAACCGCAAGTAGGCGGGAGAAAGCTTGGACAGGCCGCCGGGCGAATCGGGGCCGCTGGGTTCCGCGCGGGCGCTCGGGGCCTCGCTCCTTGCGCTCTTGGGCACGCGCGTCGAGCTTGCGGCCATCGAGCTCAAGGAAGAGACCGAGCGCCGCAAGCGCCTCGCCGTGCTCGCGCTCGTTGCGGCGCTGTTCCTCGGCGCCGGCCTGCTGCTCCTCGCGTTCCTGCTCGTCGTGCTGTTCTGGGACACCCACCGGCTTGCGGCCATTGCCGGCGTGACGCTCCTCTATTCGGCCATCGGCGCGTGGGCGCTCCTGCGATTCCGGGCGATCCTGCGGGACAGCCCGCCCCCCTTCAGCGCAACGCTGGACGAGTTCAAGCGCGACCTGGACATGGTTCGAGGCAACGATGCCTGAGCGCCCGGACGACCTGGCCCTGCGCAAGGAAATCCTGGTGGCGCGCGCCTCGCTCTGCCGGCTGAAGATCCGCCTGCACGCGGGCACGCTCCGGCAGGGCCTCACGTGGCGCCACGCGGTCGCCGGCGTGGCAGGCTCCGCGCCCGCCCGCGACGCCGCGCTGCTCCTCGTGGCCGAAGGCGTGGGCCGCCACCGGGTGGCGCGCTGGCTCGCCTTCGCGATCCGGGCGCTGGCGATCGCGAGGCTCACGCACCTCGCGGTCTCGATGCTGAAGCAGTCCCCGGCCGGCCCGGCGGATCCGCCACCGCCGTGAGCGGCCCGACGCACCTTCGCCCCTCGGACCTGCGGGGTATCGGGCGCCTCGCCGTCGACGCCACGCTCGGTGTCGCCGATCTCGTCGAGGCGCTGCACCACACGATCGCCCGCGTTTCCCCGCCACTCGGAAAGCCCCCGCGCGGTCGCACGTCGGGAGTCACCGGCTTCGTCTACGGCGCCGTGCGGGGCGTCACGGGCCTCGTGGGCAGCGGCATCGACGCGGTCCTCGCGCTCCTGCCCCCGGCCCTGGCCGAGCGTCCCTCGTCGCGCGAGCGCGAGGCGGTGCTCGCGGCGCTGAACGGCGTGCTCGGCGACTACCTGGCGGAATCCGGCAATCCGCTCGCGATCCCGATGCGCATCCGCCGTGCGGGCGTGGCGGTGGAAACCGACCGCGCCGCACTGGACGCGGCCTTCCCCGATGCCTCGCCCCGCATCGCCGTCTTCGTCCACGGCCTGTGCATGAACGACCTGCAGTGGACGCGGGAAGGCTACGACCACGGCGCCTTCCTCGCCCGCGAGACGGGGTTGACCCCCGTCTACCTGCACTACGATTCCGGCCGGCACATCTCGACCAACGGGCAGGCGTTCGCCGCGACGCTCGAAGCGCTCGTGCGGGAGTGGCCGGTGCCCGTGGAGGAACTCGCGATCGTGGGCCACAGCATGGGCGGCCTGGTGGCGCGCAGCGCCTGCCACTACGGCGGGGTCGCGGGCCACGCCTGGACGGCAAAGCTCGGTGCGCTCTTCTTCCTCGGCACGCCCCACCACGGCGCGCCGCTCGAGCGTGGCGGAAACTGGGTCGACCTCCTCCTCGACGCGAGCCCCTACAGCGCGCCCTTTGCCCGGCTCGGCCGCATTCGCAGCGCGGGCATCACCGACTTGCGCCATGGCGCCATCGTGCAAGAGGACTGGGCCGGGAAGGACCGCTTCGCGCGCCGTCCTGCGCCCAGGCACACGCCCGCGCTTCCCCGCGGCGTGCGTTGCTACGCGCTCGCCGCCACCACGGGAGATCGCCCCGGAAGCCTCGTCGACCGCGTGGCCGGCGACGGGCTCGTGCCGCTCTCGAGCGCCCTGGGCCGCCACGCGGCCACGAGCCGCGACCTGGGGATTCCCCTCGCGCGCCAGTGGGTGGGCGTGCGCATGGACCACCTGGACCTCCTCTGCAGCAGGGAGGCCGGCGAATACATGGTGCGCTGGCTCGCGGAAGGCGCCGGCGAGCCGGGCGGGTCGCTCAGCGGTTGATCCAGGCGATCGCGATCCCCATGAGCACCATGCCGATCGTGTCGAAGACGATCTGCTGGGCTACGAGATCCGAGGGAAAGGGCATCACCGCGAAGTAGATGAGGTAGGTCGGGATCGTGGTGAGCACCGCGATCGAGATGCCGAAGCGGATGCCCTGCGCGAGCCACGGCTTCGCCTCGCGCCCCTTCAGGTAGATCCACGTGAACCCCACCGCGAGAAAGACGTGCGCGAGGAGCATGTACGGGAAGGTCGCCTGTTGCGCCTCCTGCGAGCGCATGAGGTTGGGAAGGCGGCCGTAGTCGTCGATGAGCAGGGTGCCGTGCACCAGGAACCCCAGCGCCATCGACAGGACGAACATCGCCACCACGGATATCCAGAATTTCCCTTTCATGGATTTTCTCCTCTCTCGTTGTGTTCGCTGCTGCGGCCGGCGTTTCTTGCGATACGCGCGGGAAAGACGTTTCGGGGATCCTCCATCGCATTCCAGGGGGACGCGTAGGGCGCCGCCCTCCTTCGGTTCCGGCCGGATGTCGAAGTTGCCCGGCCGGTTCGCCGAGAGCGTCCAGACTCCCAGCGCGGCACCCGCCACGAGCAGGACGGCGAACCCGGCATCCCGCTCGACACATTCGGCTGCATTTTCAGTGGTTTATTGCATCACTGGCAGCCTTCCGTCATCATGGTTCCTCGGGGTTGCGGACCATTGCCCGACCAGGCAGCGGCAGGCCCGTGGGCAATCCTCACGCCGCCTGAAATCCACACGGTACCAGCGTATCCCTATTGACCGACTCTCGGCTGCGATGGCGACAAGGTGGTATTCCTGTGATTGAGCCGCGCGTTCGCGACCTGCCCCCTGCGACGCCGGCTTCGGTGCCGCTGGTGGTGGATCTGGACGGAACGATCATCCGTTCGGATCTTCTCTGGGAGTCGCTTGCCTGCGCCATTTCCCGAAAACCCTGGCTCGCGTTCGCCGCGCCCTTCTGGCTCCTGGCCGGACGTCCCGTTCTCAAGGAGAAACTCGCGCGCGCGGGCCCGGTCGACGTGGAACATCTTCCGTACCGGGTCGAGGTCGTCGACTGGTTGCGCACGGAGCACGCGTCGGGGCGTGAAATCGCGATCGCCACCGGGGCGCACGAAATGCTGGCGCAGCGCGTGGCGCGGCACCTTGGCATCGTAGGGCGTGTATTCGCGACAGGAGACGGCGTCAACCTCAAGGGAGAGGCGAAGCGCGCGGCGCTCGTGACCGAGTACGGCGAACGCGGCTTCGACTATGTCGGGGACAGCAAGGCGGATCTGCCCGCCTTCAGGTCGGCGCGAGTTGCCCACGTCGCGGGCAGTGAATCACTCGCCGCTTCAGTCCGTGCGCAGGGCAACTCGGGCCGGGAGTTTCCGAGCGGCGCCCGGCCCCTGGCGTCGATACTCCGGTTGCTTCGCATTCCACACTGGGCGAAGAACGTGCTCGTGTTCGTGCCGGCAGTGACGGCACACCGCGTGGCCGACATCGAGACGCTCGCCGCGGCCTCGCTTGCGTTCCTCGCGTTTTCGCTCGTGGCGTCCGCCGTCTATGTCATGAACGACGTGGCCGATCTCGACTCCGACCGCCGCCATCCTTCGAAGCGCTCCCGGCCGTTCGCGGCAGGCGAGGTTCCGATCCCGTGGGCTGCATTCCTCGTTGCCTTGCTGCTCGCGGGAGCGGGCATGCTCCTGGTGCCGTTGCCGGAAAAGTTCGGGCTTTCCCTCGCCGCCTACTTCGCCATGACGATTCTCTATTCGGTGTGGCTCAAGCGCGAAGCGGTACTCGATGTCCTGACCCTGACGCTTCTTTACACGCTGCGGGTTTTCGCCGGCGCGGCTGCCATCGGCGTAACGCTATCCCCCTGGCTCCTGGGGTTCTCGGTGTTCATGTTCCTGTCGCTCGCCCTCATCAAGCGCCACCGGGAACTTGCCGACCTCGCGGTACTCGGAACCGGCGAATCGGTCGTGGCTGGCCGCGGCTACCGTGCCGGCGACCTGCTGCCTGTCGGCATGCTGGGAATCGCGAGTGGCTACCTTTCGGTCCTGGTGTTCGCGCTCTTCATCACGGGCCTGGACACTCTCTCCCAGTACCGGCTGCCCGAGGTCCTGTGGGCGGCCCCCTTCGTGCTTCTGTACTGGATATCGCGCGCCTGGCTCCTCGCCTATCGCGGCGACATCGGCGCCGATCCCATCGACTTCGCGATGCGGGACCCCCCGAGCTACGCAGCGCTCTTCACGATGCTCGCCATCGTCTGGATCGCCACGTAGGCCGATCAGTGCACCGCGCACGCCCGGGCGTCCAGCCCGGCTCGAACGCTTTCCAGCCAGGCATGCCCATCGATCTCGACCGGCACGTGCACGGGAACCAGGGCCGATCCCGCGTTTGGCCAGCAGTAGACCTGCGTCGGATATTCCGCGGGGCCGTCGACGCCCTTCTTTTCGATCTCCAGGAGCGCAACGTTGCGGAGGTTCGCGATCAGTCCACGTCCGAATCTCCCGGCGGTGTCCGCAAGCTCGCCGGATGTCTGAACCAGGATGCGGTCCGCGATCGATTGCCTCTGCACGGGCGGGAGCATCAGGCCCGCCTGGCCATTGAGTCCGAACGGGATGGAACCGCGCACCACGGGTATCACGACGAGCGCGTAGTCCTTCGCATCGAGACCCGCGTGGAGGCGCCCCAATCCTTCGGCGATGGCATGCATCTCACCGTGTGCCTGCACCCAACGATCGCGCGCCGCGCTCCCGGTCATCACGGTCGCAGTCGCCACGAAGACGGCAAGGCCCGACGCGATGCCGCGCATTGTCGCACCCCCCCCCACGACACCGGCCAGGACGCCCAGAAACGCGCCCGTCATGTGAAAAAGCCTTCCGCCTGACCCGTCCGCCTGCAGCCCCCCCAGGTGCGGCGACAGGATCAGCAAGCTGCCGGCGGCGAGAGCAAGCGCCGTGGCGGTACCTGCAACCCCGCGGCGATCGAACAGGGCGATCGCGATCGCAAGCGTCGCGGCGAACATGACGGCGAGCGCAAGGCGAACGCCGACGTCCGGAAACTGGGCCCGGACCCACGGCGCGATCGAACCCGCGAGCGATGCCCACCGTTCCGGCGAGAGCGCGAAAACCTCCGGATTCGAACCTGCGTACACCTCGAAGGGCGTTCCGAAGATGCCGGCTCGAAGCAGGAGGTAGGCTACGGCCAGCGCAATCCAGGGCCAGGCATCCACCAGTGCGGTGGAAATCCTGGATACAGTCGAGAGCGACTCACCGCGCCTTCGCCAGATCGCGAGAACCACTATCGCCGGTGGCACCACGGCCGCCGATTCCTTCGAGAGAAATGCGAGCGCGAACGCCGCGAGCGAAGTCCATGCAGCCGCGTCCAGCCGGCGGTTGCTGGCGACGAACGCGACGCACGAGGCGAGGGAAAAGAAGGTGGCGAATGCGTCATAGCGCGCGGCAACCCAGGCCGCCGCTTCCAGCCCTGGAGCGAACGCCACGAAGACCGTGGCGCCTGCCAGGCCTCCCACCACCGAGCGCCACGTGCGATCGCCATGCAGCTGCCACGCGAGGACCGCCACCAGTACCGCGGTCGCAAGGTGCGCGGCGAGGTTCACGAGAAGCCAGGGAACCGCGTTGGCCCCGAACAGCACGTAGCATGCGGCGAACGAGACGTGCGGCAATGGCCGATAGAACCGGCTGGACGCCACATCGAGGCCGGAGCCGAACTTGGCGAACGCGGAAGCCAGCAGCGTGCCCTTCTCTTCGGCATCGCCGAACATCGCAAAGATTACGAAGTCGTCGGAAAGGAAGTACCCGGACGCAAGCGGCGCCAGCCAGCCCGCCATCACCAGTACCCATACCGCCAGGGCGGCGCGGTGGATGGGGACTCCCTTCATGGCACTGGCCTGACCCGGCGCCGGTCGATCTCGGTCTGGATGCCCGCCTCGTTCTCGACCGTCACCTCGAGCCGCAGCTCCGGCTGTTGCAGCCACGCGCCCGGCACCTTCCATGCGAACCCGGCCGCCATCGCCCCGGGATATCCCCCGAACAGCCGCGCCAGACCGGCGCTGGGCAGGTGCGCGTCACGGTCGATCGTCGCGACCCGATCTCCGGCCCGGATGCGGATCGATTTCACGCCCAGGGGATCCAGCGCCCAACCGCGCAACACGAACCCTTCGCGCGGCACTTCGCGGGTGTTCGGCGCATCGACGACGCCGATCGCGACCGGCTGGCGCAGTACCCAGGCGGTGGCCACGGCGCAGGCCGCGAGAGCCGCGACCAATGCGATCGCCGCGGCGGCGCGAACGGCTGGAGCCAGGCGGCGAAAGCTCCACAGCGCGAACGGCGCTGCCACGGCAAGCGCGGCCATGGCGAGGAATCCCGGCAGGTTGTGGCGGGCGCTTTCACTCAGTCCATCCCCGAATGCCGTCGTTCCCAGGGAGTAGATGGCTGTGAGCGAGAGCATGAGCACATAGGCGGCGAACGCACCTGCGCCGGTCCCGTTGCGGGTTGCGATGGCCGCGATCCAGACGACCATGGCCGGAACGGCCACCAGGAATGCGAGGATGCCGATGCCGATATACCAGGCGACCGGCAGCGTCATCGCTCCCGGGGCCAGGAGGGAATCCAGCCAGGGCGACTGCGTCCCGATTGACGCCCACTGGGCACCTGCTACCACTCCGAGATTGCCAGGCAGCGGATTCTGGGTGGTCGGAGCACGCGCGCTGCCGCGCGCGCAAGTGTTTCCGGCTCGGAAAGTGCGAGGCGCAGGAAGGCCGTGCTCGGAAGCCCCAGGGCCTCGGGGCAGGCCACACGCAAGTCCTCCCCGCGGGGCAGATACCAGCTCGCGCCGGACATTTCTCCGCACCTTTCCGGAAGACCCAGCCTGGAGAGCGTGGCGTCCAGTTTTCCGGAGGCCGGCAGGATCAGGCCGAGGTAGGCGTTGGCCCGGTTGGCATGGGCAATGGTTTCCGTCCGGGAAATCGTCGCATGCCACGGCACTGCGAGGGTCGCCACTGCAACCAGAACGAGTACAAAACCCCTCGACGTGGCCCAGAGCAGCGGCAAGGAGACCGCAACGAGAACGAGCGGCAGGAGGAAGAACTGCTCCTTGGCGAAGGCGACCATGGCGATTCCCGCTCCCGCGACCAGCGCAAGCCAGGGCGAAAGCGATGACCGCAAGACTCCCGCAACGAGCGCGCCCACTGCGAGGTAGAGGCCGAAGATCACGGGAAACTCCGCATAGAGCGTCTGGAACCAGAGCGACGCGGCGGGATCCGACATCACGACGAGCACCGTCGCGCCATGCACGAGGGACGCGACTGGGAACGCCCCAAAGGCCGCCACCAGCGTACCGATCGCCAAGGTCGCGATGACGAGCTTGATGATCCCGACTTCACGCAATGCCGGGAACGAGATGTCGGGATTGCCCGCCAGGCGATGTTTCGCCACCACCAGGGCCGCGATCACCACTTCCGTTCCCGGATAGCACGCCTCCGGGACGCGGGGCCCCAGTCGATAGCGTTCGAGCGGCGCCGCGGGCGAGGCCGAGAATCGCTTCTCTCCCGGCAGATCCGGATACAGGCCCACGCAGGCGCTCGTTCGAATCATGTCGTACTGGTTCGCGACCGCGAGCATCGGCTCGTGCAGCACCACCGCCACGAGCCGCGCAACGCCCACAATCGCGAGCAACGCCCCCAGGATCGACAACGGAGAGAGCCGGTCAGCCACGCGGGTTCATCTCAAGGAACGCTCCTGTTCGGCATCGCTTGCTTCGCGGGCAGGGTCGCTGGTGTGCAGTTGCACGGCCTTCACGCTCGAAGGCGAACCGCGAGCCATCGTGGGTTGCGGCCTCACCGCCCGAGCCCGCGCGCCATCGCCACCGCCAGGAGCGGGATCAGCGCGGCCACGTGCAATTCCCACATCAAATAGCGGCGCATGCGCCTGCGCTCGTCCTCGGGGACCACGAAGCCCGGCTCGGCATTCACGCGCCGGCGCCAGCGGACGAACGCAAGCGTCGGCGGAATCGACAGGACCGCCACCGCGGCGAAGGCGGCGATCTTCGCCCAGAAGACCCAGTCCCCGGCGTAGAAGGCCCAGCCCTTGACGCCCCACGCGGCGCGCGACAACCCGGTGGCCAGCGCCACCACGGCAGCGCCGACATACCAGAGGTCCACCCGGACGAGCGTCCGGACGGCGTTCGCGTCCAGCGCGCCGCGGGCGAGCATCACTTCGACCGTGAGAAACGCGAAGAGCACGAACACCGCGCTGAAGTGCAGGTAGGCGAGCGCCGCATCGAGCCACATGCTCAGGACCCCTTTCCGAGAAACGCCGCCAGGCGCGCCACCGCTTTCTCGAGGCGGGCGACGGGCTGCGTGTAGGCGATGCGGATGTGCCGCCCGGGCTCGTGGAAGCCGAAGTCCTTGCCGGGCGTGAGGGCGATCGCCGCCTGCCCGAGGACCTCGCGCGCGAAGGCGAAGCTGTCCTGCGTGAGGCGGGAGCAGTCGGCGTAGATGTAGAAGGCGCCGTCGGGCTTCACGGGTATCCGGAATCCCAGCGCTTCGAGCGCCGGCAGCAGGAAATCGCGGCGCGCGGCGAGCTCCCGCCGTCGCTCCTCGACGATGGCGAGCGTGGCCGGCTCGAAGGCCGCCAGCGCCGCGTGCTGCGCGAGGGTGGATGCCGAGATGTAGAGGTTCTGCGCGAGCTTCTCGATCTCGCGCACGTAGGCCTGCGGCGCCACGAGCCAGCCCAGCCGCCAGCCGGTCATCTGGAAGTACTTGGAGAAACTGTTGATGACGAAGACATCCTCGCCCGCCTCGAGCGCCGTGCGCGCGTCGCGCCCGTAGGTGAGCCCGTGGTAGATCTCGTCGACCAGCAGCGTTCCCCCGCGCTCGCGCGCCAGGGCCGCCAGCGCCGCGACCTCGCCGGGCTCGAGCATCGTGCCGGTTGGATTGGACGGGCTCGCCACCATCGCGATGCGCGTGCGCGCCGTCCAGGCTTTCGCGGCCGCCTCCGCCAGGAGCTGGTAGCGCGATCGCGCGTCCACGGGCACCAGTCGCGGCACCCCGCCGAGTGCGTGCACGAAGTGGCGGTTGCAGGGATAGCCCGGATCGGCGAGAAGCACCTCGTCGCCCGGATCGAGAAGCACGCCCAAGGCAAGGAGCAGCGCCGCGCTCGACCCCGCGGTCACGACGATGCGCCCGGCGGGAACCTCGACCCGGTAGCGCTCCCGGTAGAAGGCCGAGATCGCCTCGCGCAGCGCCGGGATGCCCAGCGCCGACGTGTAGTTCATGGCGACCGCATCGAGCGCGCGCCTGGCGGCCTCCACCACGGGCGCAGGCGTCCGGAAATCCGGCTCGCCGATCTCGAGGTGGATCACGTCCCGCCCGCCGGCTTCCAGCTGCCTCGCGAGCGTCTGGATCTCCATCACTTCGAAAGGCGCGATATGCGCCATGCGCGCCGCGAGCAGCGGCGGAGCGGAAGGACCGTTCATCGTTCGGGGGCGGTTTCCATGTCGCTGCGGACAATCTTACCCGAGCGGGTTCCCGCCAACGATGCCTTGACGCCGCCTGCCGGCGCCACCAGCATGCGCAATGATTCCTGCCTCCGTCCGCGCCAACAGACTTTGCGCCCCGCCCCGGGAGATCCCGCCGGGACTGCGCCTGGCGCTCCTGTGCCGCCACGACGTGCTCGCGAGCAACCTTTACGTGGTTCCGGCCGCCGTCCTCCTCGCCCTCGGCAACGTCCGCACCCCACCCGTGCTCGCCCGGGTTGCGCTGACGGTGATCGGCAGCGTGCTGCTCCTGCTCGCCCTGCAGGCGACGCTCGCCGCGTTGGCCGCCGCCATGCGCGAGCTCGCGATCATGCGGCGCGGCTTCTCCTCGGTGGGACGAGTCGTCGCGTGCCGCCTCCCGTGGGAAAGGAAGGGCACCGACATCGCCTACGCCGAGTTCCTGGGCAACTGGGTCGTCCACACGGGCAAGTCCCAGATGCGAGCCGCCACGGGCTGCCTGTCCAATCTGTTCGCGATGGGAGCGTTCTTCCTCATCGGCGCGCCGCTCCTCGCGATCGTGGCCGTGCTCGCCTACCAGGGGCGGCTTGCCGACCTCCGGGAATACGGCCCGGTCATCGGGGGCCTCGCCGGCACGATCGTCCTGTTCGCCTGCTGGTCCGGTACTGGGGCCGGTTCCAGGTGGACCGGGTGGCCGCCTACGTGCACTGGAGGCGTACGACCCTGCCGGGGAAGAACGACTACTTCGACGAGTGGGCGGAAAAGGAGGCGCGCAACTCGCTTGAGATGAACGCCGGCAGCATCGGGCACGACCCCCTGCCCGAAGTCGACTCGGTGAATCTCCGGTGCCGCGTCGAGTACTCGCCGCGCCCGGGCGAGCGATTCGCCGGCGAGGGCGTCGTGCGCTTGCGCAAGGGTCTCGATCCCGGCGGCGTGGAGCCGCTCATCTTCGACCCCGACCGGCCGGAGCGGGTGGTCTTCTTCGCGGGCCTGCCCGACGTGGCCCGGGTCACGGGGCGAGGCGAGTGGGAGCCGGTCGATCCCGTCCTGCCGGCCCTCAAGCTCGGCTTCACTTCCCTCGCCTGGATCGTCGCGTCCGGCTGCTCGTGCCCCATCTCGCCTGGCTCGCGCAGTAGTCGCACGCATGCGCCGGGCACGCGACTCCCCTCACCGGAGGCGCTCCGCCCAGAACTTCTGCAGGCGCTTGGCGGAGACGGGGAACGGCGTCTTCAGCTCCTGCGCGAAGAGCGAGATGCGAAGCTCCTCCACGAGCCAGCGAAACTCCTCAAGCCGCTCGGGTCGCGGCGTTCGGCCTCGTGGTCGGCGGCCGCCCGCGCCTCGTACTGGTTCCAGAGGCCGGCGATCACCGGGCCGTGGCGCACGTCCCGTTCGGGGTTGGCGCGGGCCTTCTGCATGCGCAGGGCGAGGCCCTTCAGGTAGCGCGGCAGCTCGCCGAGCTTCTCCCAGGGCGTCCGCGCGAGGAAACCCGGGAAGACGAGCCGGTCGCGCTGCGCCTTCACCTCGTGCACGACCTTGCCGAGCGAGGCGCCCTGGGCGATCGCCGCACCCAGCGCCTGATGCGCTTCGGCTATCGCGTTCGCGTGGCGCGTGGCGGCCTCGCTCACCGCGGGCAGGCGCGCCTTGGCACGCTTCTTCTGCTCCTCGAAGGCCTTCGGCGAGCGCGGCGGCTCGTCCTCGCCGACGAAGGCCCGGTCGATCACCGCGGCGGCGAAGTCCTCGCGGAGCTTTTCCGCGGGCATCACGGACTGGAGCCTGAGGGCCAGGGCGTTGAAACCCGAAGGCCCGCGCTCGAGCTGCTTCACCTGTTCCTTGAGATCGAAGGCGAGCAGGCGCCGCACGCCGCCGCGATGGGCGTCGAGCGCCTTCTCCTTCGTGTCCATGAGGCGGATGGCGACACTCGCGCCCTCGTCCACGAGCGCCGGATAGCCGGTGAACGCCTGGTTCGACCTGCGGAACGTCACCTCCGCCGGCAGGTCGCCGAAATCCCAGCCGGTGATGCCCTCGCGCTCGAGGCCCGGTTTCGATTGCGCGAGCGTGAGCTGCGCGGCCTCGCCGAGCTGCCGTCGAAGTGCGGCGAGGTCCCGCCCCATGGCGAGCTCGCGCTTCGCATCGTCCACCACGCGCAGGTTCATCCGCAGGTGATCGGGCGGCTGGTCCTTCGACCATACGTCCGAGTCGAGGCGCTCGCCCACCAGGCGCGAGGCGTAGGCGAGCACCTCCTCGCCGATCGGCCGCTCCCCCGGCTTCGTGCGCTCGAGGAACTTCGTCACGTGCTCCGGAACCGGCACGAGCAGGACGCGGACCTTCTTGGGCAGCGCCTTCATGGTCCAGGCCACCTTCTCCCGGACCATGCCCGGTACGAGCCAGTCGATGGCCGCCTCGTCCACCTGGTTGAGGAGCGCGAGCGGCACGTTCATCGTGACGCCGTCCATCGGGTGCCCCGGCTCGAACCGGTAGGCGAGCGCGAAGGCCTGGTCGCCCAGGCGAAGCTGCTTCGGGAAGAGTTCCTCCGTCACCGACTCCGCGCCGTGGCGCATGAGATCGGCCTTCGTGAGGAAGAGGAGCTTCGGCTCCGCCTTGGCCGCTTCCCCGTGCCACGCCTCGAGCGAGCGGACGTCGCGCACCTCCTCCGGAATCCGCGCGGCGTAGAAGCCGAAGATCGCGCGATCGTCCACGAGCACGTCCTGGCGCCGCGCCCGGTGCTCGAGATCCTCCACCTCGCGCACGAGCGCGCGGTTGTGGGCGAAGAAGGGAAGCCTCGTGTCGAGCTCTCCCGCCACGAGCGCGCCCTCGATGAAGACCTCCCGCGATCGCACCGGGTCCAGCCGCCCGTAGCTCACCTTTCGGCGCGCGACGATCACCAGGCCGTAGAGCGCCACCGACTCGTAGGCGAGCACCTCGCCGCGCTCGCGGTCCCAGTGCGGCTCGTTGTGCAGGCGCGTGACGAGGTGCTGCGCCGCGCGCCTCGATCCAGTCGGGCTCGATGCGCGCCACGTTGCGGGCGAAAACGCGAGTCGTCTCCTGCAGCTCGCCCGCCATGATCCAGCGTGGGCGGTTCTTCTTGAGGCCCGATCCCGGCCAGACGGCGAAGGGGATGCCGCGCGGGGCGTTGTAGTGATCTCCTTCCTGGCTTTTGAGACCCACGTTGGAGAGGAGCCCCGTGAGGAGCGCGCGGTGCACCTGCTCGTAGGTGGCGTCGGTCGCGTTCTCGCGGATCTTCAGCTCCGCGGCCATCTCGCGAAGCTGCCCCGCGAGGTCGCGCCACTCGCGCATCCGCACGTAGGAGAGGAAATGCTCGCGGCAGGTGGCCCAGAGCTTGCGGTTGGATTCCTTGTGGCGGAAGGCCTCGTCGAAGAACTTCCACAGGTTCAGGAGCTGCACGAAGTCGGAGGCGTCGTCGCGGAACTCCTCGTGGGCGCGGTCGGACTCCTGGCGCAAGGCCAGCGGCCGATCGCGCGGATCCTGGATGGAGAGCGCGGCGGCGAGGATCACCATCTCGCAGAGGCAGTTGAACTCGCGCGCGGCGAGCAGCATCCGGCCGATCCTGGGGTCCACCGGCAGCTTCGCAAGCTCCCGGCCCAGGGGCGTGAGGACGCGCTTCTCATCGATGGCGCCCAGCTCGAAGAGGCTGCGGTAGCCGTCCTCGATCTGCCGCGGCGTGGGCGGCTCGAGGAAGGGAAAGGCCGCGATCTCGCCCAGCTCCAGCCCGGCCATGCGCAGGATCACGCTCGCGAGCGAGGTACGCAGGATCTCGGGCGTGGTGAAGTCGGGCCGCTCCTCGAAGTTCTCCTCGGCGTAGAGCCGGATCGCGACGCCGCTCGCCACGCGCCCGCAGCGCCCCGCGCGCTGCTTTGCCGCGGCCTGCGAGACGGGCTCGATGCGCAGCTGGTCGATCTTCTGCCGCGGGCTGAAGCGCTTGACGCGGGCAAGCCCCGTGTCGATCACGTAGTGGATGCCGGGCACGGTGAGCGAGGTCTCCGCCACATTCGTGGCGAGGACGATCCGCCGGTGGCCGGAGGGCTCGAAGACGCGGTCCTGTTCCTCGGCCGACAGGCGCGAGAAGAGCGGCAGGATCTCCGCGCCCTTGGGGTGGTGCTTGCGAAGCGTCTCGGCGGCCTCGCGGATTTCCCGCTCGCCCGGGAGGAACACGAGGATGTCGCCGGTGCGGCTGTGGTTTGCGATCTCGTCGACCGCCTTGGCGATGGCCTCGTTCATGTCGACCGGCTCGTCGTCCTCGTCCTCGAGCTCGAAGAACTCGGGGCGGTAACGGATCTCGACGGGCCAGGTGCGCCCGGACACCTCGATCACCGGCGCGCCGCCGAAGAAGTCCGAGAAGCGCTGGGTGTCGATGGTGGCGGAGGTGACGATCACCTTGAGCTCCGGACGCACGGCAACGAGACGCTTCAGGTAGCCCAGCAGGAAATCGATGTTGAGGCTGCGCTCGTGGGCCTCGTCGACGATGATCGTGTCGTAGGCGCGAAGCTCCCGGTCCGAATGCGTTTCGGCGAGCAGGATGCCGTCCGTCATCACCTTGATGGCGGTCTCTGGCCCCGTGCGATCCTGGAAGCGGATCTTGTGGCCCACGAAGCCCTTCGGCGTGCCGGGAAGCTCGTGGGCGAGGCGCGAGGCGAGGCTTCGCGCCGCGATGCGGCGCGGCTGCGTGCAGCCGATGAGGCCGGCCGCGCCCCGCTTGAGCGCGAGGCAGATCTTGGGGATCTGCGTGGTTTTGCCCGAACCCGTCTCGCCGCAGACGATGGTGACGGGATGGTTCGCGACCAGGGCCGCGATGTCGTCCCGCTTCTGCGCAATGGGCAGCTCATCGGGAAAGCGCGGTTCCGGCAGCCTCGCGAGGCGCGCATCGCGGGCCTTTCGCGAACGCTCGACGAGCGCCTCCAGGAGCGCCTTCTCACGCTCGCCCGGTCGCCCCGCGCGCGCGTGCTTCGCCGCCGTGGCGGCCAGCGCGGCGATCTTCGGATGGTCGGCCGCGAGGGTCGTGGCCAGGAGGTCTTCGGGGAGGGCGATCAAGCCGTCATTTTACGGCCCCCCGCGGATCGAGCGCGCGATGGACCTTCGTCGCGATGGGGGCGCGCCGCCCGGGCCGCGTCGCGGACCGGGCCCGCGCTCGCGCCTGGCGCGGTCCCGGATGGTTCTGGACTTCGTCGCGCAAGCGGCGGTAGCCTTGGCTGCCATGATGCGCCCGTGTTGCACGATGATCCGGAACCGGATGCCCGTCATCCTGGTCGTGGCAATGCTGGCCACGGGCTGCGGCGGCGGCGGTACCGGCGCCGCGATCGACGCGGTCTATCCACCGACGGTCGACGGCGCGCGCGACATCGTCGACACCACGCTCGTCGTGGACCTCGCCGCGCGCAGCGCCCGGGCCACCATCACCGTGGCGGCGGCAACGTCGACCGGGCTGTCGCTCGAGATCGGAGATCTCGAGGTCACTGCGGTGACCCTGAACGGCAGGCCGCTGCTCTGGGTCGACGCCGGGAGTCGCATCGACATCGGCGTGCCGCCGTCGACGTCTCCGTTCGCCGTGGTCATCGACTACGCCTGGCGCTTCCACGATGCCTTCGACGGCGTGGCCACGAGCGGCTACACGCTGACGTGGCCATACCATTGCGGAAACGTCTTCCCTTGCCGGTCCGCGCCGTCCGATGGCACTACCTTCCACCTGTCGGTCACCGGCGCGGCCGGCGGCACGCCCTTGTACCCCGCCGAGATTCCGGCCGACGCGCCGTCCTATATGGCTGCGTGGATCGTCGATGACTTCACCCGCCTCGATCTCGGCAGGACCGCGGCGGGGACTCGGGTGGCGATCTGGCACCGCGGTGACGAGGCCGCGTCGGCCGCCGCCGGCGGCGCCCACCTTCGGGCTTCGTTCGACTGGATGGAGCGCAACCTGGGGCCGTACCGCTTCGGCAACGAGGTCGGTTCGGTCTCCGCCCGGTGGGGCCCGGGCGCCTATGGCGGCATGGAGCACCACCCGATGTGGCACGTGTCGAGCGCATCGCTCGCCGACGCCGCCGCCAACGTCCACGAGGCAGCCCACGGCTGGTTCGGCAATGGCGTGCGCCTGCGCTGCTGGGAGGACTTCGTGCTCAGCGAGGGAACGGTCGAGTACCTGAAATGGCGTGTGCTCGACGAGGTCGCACCGGCCGGCGTCGCCGATCGGGTCTGGGCGGGCTTCGCGAGCGAACTCGAGGCCATGCGCAACGGCCAGGGGAACGGCGTCGCGTGGCCGCAGGGCTGCGGCCGGATCGACATCCTCGGCGACGGCCTGTTCTCGCGGGTGCCATACGTCAAGGGCGCTTACTTCTACCGCGCGGTGGCCGACCGGGTCGGCCGTCCCGTGCTCGACCAAGCCCTTCGCACGTTCTATGCGCGTTGGCAGGGCAAGGCCGCGGGCATGAACGACATGCTCGACACCATCCGGGAGGTCACCGGATTCGACGCCGATACCTGCGCCCGGGCCTGGCTCGGCAGCGCGACCCTGCCGGCGGGTCCGGGGTGCCCGTAGGACGACGGGGCACCAGCCGGCCGCCGACCGGTATTCCGGGGGCCGTCAAGGGTTGAGCTGGCGATAGACGTTCGTGGAAATGCGCGACAGGGCGGGCCGGTCGATCTCTCCGGAGAGCGCGTAGCCCCAGTTGCCGTCGATCCAGTAGAAGACCGACACCGCGCCCTCCTGGGAGACGCGAAAGGCGGTCTGCCCCTCGTCCCGTGCGCGGGCCGACACGTAGAGCGTGAGGCGCTTGCCGCCCCCATCCTGGTACATGAACTGGGCCACGGGTCCTTCCGGCCCGGGCAGCAGGCGCCCGCCGAGCAGCTCGAAGCCCTCCGGGGAGAGCACCGGCACCTTGAGCTTCGTGCCGAGGCGCTTGGAAAGCCAGCCCACGAGGTGTTCCTGCTGCGAGGCATCGACCTCCACCGGGTGGCGCACCTCGGCGGCATAGACCAGGTGGGCGCGCGCAGCGCGCGCGGGCAGCGCGGCTGCAGCCAGCGAAGAGGGCACGAGTTCCGTCCCGGGCGCCGCCTGCCAGGGCCGGGGCGCTGCAAGTCCGATCGCGACGCCCACGGCGAGAACACCGGCGGCCCGCGCGAAACCGATCCAACGCGGGCGCCGCATCTGCAGGCGCGCCGGCAAGGGCTCGAGCAGGACCGGATCGAAGCGTTCGTGCAGCAGGCGGCGCTGCTCGACAAGACGCAGCACGCGCCGGTTGGCATCCGCATCGTGCGCCAGGGCCGCCTCGACGGACGCGCGCTCGGATTCGCCGAGCATGCCGTCCACGAAGGCCTGCAGAAGATCGTCGTCGAGATTCATGGGACCGCCTTCAGGTTGGGCCGCGCGGACTCGCCGTCCATATGCCGGCGCAGCTTCTCGCGCCCGCGGGAGAGCCGTGACATCACGGTGCCGATCGGGACGCCCAGCGCGCGGCTGACTTCCTCGTAGCTCAGGTCCTCCAGGCTCACCATGAGGACGACCTCGCGCTGCTCCGCCGGCAGCTTCGCGAGCCCGCGCTCGAGATCGCGCACGTCGATGATCCATCCGGGCGTCGTGGCGCCCGCGAAATTTTCGTCCATCTCCGCCGAGGGCGAAATCCTGCGCGCGCGCAGCTGGTTCACGAAGACGTTGTGCATGATGGAAAAGAGCCAGGCGCGCAGGTTTCCCGGCCTCCAGAGGTGGAACTTCGTCACCGCGCGCTCGAGGGTGTCCTGGACCAGGTCGTCGGCCGCGTGGCGATCCCCGACCAGCGCCCGGGCGTAGCGGCGCAGGTTGGGAATGTACGGGACGACCTGGTCGTAATCCATCGGCGGGGGCGCCTGCCTCAGGGCCTGGCGACGTGCCAGACGTTGTTGAAACCGTCGCCCGTCCGGTCTCCGGGCTTCGCGTCCTTCACCCAGAGATAGAGCGGCTTGCCCTTGTGGGCCCACTGCCTGCCGCCGTCGTCGCGGGTGACGATCGTGTAGTCGCCGCCCGGCTTCGCATCCGGCGCGGCCATGAGCGGGGGCCAGTTCGCCGCGCAGGGGCCGTTGCAGGCGCTCTTGCCGCTGCCGGAAGCATCCTTGTCGAAAGTATAGAGCGTCATTCCGGTCGCGTTCACGAGTGCTTCGCCTTCGGTCTCGTCGGGGCCTGCGCCGCCGCGAGGGTGGAAAGGGCGAAGGCGGCGGCCAGCAGGAAAATGCGGGGAGTTTTCATCGTCTTGTTCCAGTGAGAGTTGGGGGACTTACGCAGGCGTGAACACATCGGCCGCCGGTTTATTCCCCGCCGGCGAACTCCGGAAGCAGCACCACGCCGCGGGGCGACCGAAGCTCCGCCGATATCCCCGTGCCGTCGCCTTCCACGAACCCGATCGGCGCCCGGTCGTTCAGGCCGAGTGCGCGAAGGCGGTCGTGGCAGGCTTGCGCGTCCCGCGTGCGAATCGTGAGCCCTTCGAGGCGGCAACCGGAGGCCGGCAGCGCACACGCGGGGTGCCGGTGGCCCAGCCACTGGATCAGCGTCGGAAAGGCGCCCGCCGCCGGCATCGCACCGTCGGCCGGCACGCCGATGCGCCATCGGTAGTCGCCCCGCTCGAGATCGAGCACGTCGCCCACCAGGTCCGGATACGCCGCCGCGATCGACGCGATGTCGTCGGTTCTCGCTACCCAGTGGACAAGCGCCGGCCCGGATTCGAGCCGCCGACGGATGCGGGGCGAGTCGAGCGCGAACCAGCGCGGCCGCGCCGGCGAAGCCGCCTCGGGATCGACGGCGATGATCTCGAGGTAGATTCCGCCGCCCAGCGCCATGAGGCGGTTGTGCGTGCCCATGGCGGCGTGCTTTCCGCCCGCTTCGCTGGGCGTGCCCGTTCGCGCCTCGAGCCAGCGCGCCCCTTCCTCCAGCGTCCTCGCCGCCACCACCAGATGGTCGAGTGCGAGGCTCATGCCATCGTGATGCCTTCGTCGGCCAGGACGCGCTTCACGGCGGGCCGCGCGAGGACGCGATCGGCGAGCGCCGTGTAGTTCGCGAGGCGCCTCACCGGGTAGCCCATGCGATTGCCCCAGCGGTAGAAGACGAGGAGGTAGGCATCCACCACCGAGAAGCGCGGGCCCAGGGCCCAGCGCTTTCCGGCGACGAGGCGATCGACTTCCACCAGGCAATCGCCGAAGGATTCCCGTCCCACCGCCTTCACCGCGTCGCGGGCTGCGGCCCCTTCCACGTAGCGCTCGGGACGATAGAAGTGCGCGAATGCGGGGTGGACGGTGTCGGCGAGCCACGCCATGAAGGAGAGCGCCTGCGCCTGTTCCCAGGTCTTCGCGGGCCAAAGCCCGCGGTCGGGAAACCCGCCGCCGAGCCAGGCGAGGATCGCCACGTTCTCGTGCGCACCGCCTCGTAGGCCAGCCCCAGTTCCTCGAGGACGATGTGCGCGGCGAGCGAACAGGCGCCGGGCGAGTAGTAGAGCGTGATCATCACGTCCTTTCGGGGAACGCCGGCGAATGCCCCCGCATCCGCGCCCTACAGGCGCGTGATGAGGGAGCTGGTGTCCCAGCGCTTGCCGCCGGCCTTCTGCACGTCGCCGTAGAACTGGTCCACGAGCGCGGTCACCGGCAGGCTCGCGCCGTTGCGCTTGGCCTCGTCGAGGCAGATGCCCAAGTCCTTGCGCATCCAGTCGACGGCGAAGCCGAAGTCGAATTTGCCGTCGATCATCGACTTGCCGCGGTTCTCCATCTGCCAGCTCTGCGCCGCGCCCTTCGAGATCACGTCGAGCACGAGCAGCGGGTCGAGGCCCGCCTTCTCCGCGAAGGCGACGCCCTCGGAGAGGCCCTGGACGAGCCCCGCGATGCAGATCTGGTTCACCATCTTGGTGAGCTGCCCGGCGCCGGCCGCGCCCAGGAGCGTGACCGCCTTGCCGTAGCAGTCCATGACGGGTTTCGCCTTCTCGAAGGGGCCGGCCTCGCCGCCGCACATGACGGTGAGCTTGCCGTTCTCGGCCCCCGCCTGCCCGCCCGATACCGGCGCGTCGATGAAATCGATGCCGCGCGCCTTCGCCTCGGCGGAGATGCGCCGCGCCGCGTCGGCCGAAGCCGTCGTGTGGTCGATGAGGATGGCGCCCTTCTTCATGCCCTCCAGGGCCGCGGCGGCCACTTCGGCGAGATCGCGGTCGTTGCCCACGCACATCGCCACGAAGTCGGCGCCCTTGGCCGCTTCCGCGGGCGTTGCGGCGGAACTTCCACCGTGTTTCTTCACCCACTCCTGCGCCTTGGCGGCGGTGCGGTTGTAGACGGTGACGTCATAGCCCTTTGCCTTGAGGTGCCCGGCCATGGGAAATCCCATGACGCCCAGGCCGAGAAAAGCGATTTTCGCGGACATGTTCGATCTCCTTGCGGTTTGCGTTCCGTCCGCGGCCGGGGCCGAGGGCGGAACGGGAATCAGGCGAGTTCCTTGTTCACCAGGTTGGGCGGCGCACGGCCTTCGAGCGCCGCCGTGAGGTTCGCCGCGGCCGTCTCGCACATCGCGAGCCGCGTGGCGCGCGTGGCGCTGCCGACGTGCGGGGTGAGGACAGCATTGCGCAACCCGAGGTATCCCGCGTTCAGCTTCGGTTCGCCCTCGAAGACGTCGATGGCGGCCCCGGCAATGCGCCCGGCCTTCAGCGCCTCGATAAGCGCCGCATCGTCGACCACGCCGCCGCGGGCGGTGTTCACGAGGATCGCCGTGCGCTTCATCTTCGCGATCTCGACCGCCCCGATCAGGTGGTGCACCGCGGGCGAATACGGAACCATGAGGAGCACGAAGTCCGACCGGGCCAGCAGGTCGTCGCGCTCGACCCGCGTCGCGTTCAGGCGCTTCTCGTCGGCCTCGGGAATGCGGCTGCGGTTGTGGTAGAGGATCTCCATGTCGAAGCCGGTCGCGCGTTTCGCGATCGCCTGCCCGATCCGCCCCATGCCGATGATGCCGAGCGTTGCGCCATGGACATCGGTGCCGAGGTTCGCCTCCATCTCGAAGCCGATCTTCCAGTCGCCGCGGCGCACGTAGGCGTCACCCTCGGCGATCCGGCGTGCCGCGGCCATGAGGAGCGCCCAGGCGAGATCGGCCGTGGTCTCGTTCAGCACGCCGGGTGTGTTGGTCACCCGGATGCCGCGCTTCGTGCACGCCGCCACGTCGATGTTGTTCAGGCCCACGGCGATGTTCGCGACGGCCTTGAGATCCGGCGCCTTCGCGAGGAGCGCCTCGTCGACGCGGTCCATGATGGTCGTGAGCACGCCCTGGCAGCCGGCCAGGCGCCGGGCGAACTCCTCGGGAGCCCAGGGGGTGTCGACTTCGTTGGTCGCGACTTCGAACCGGGCGGAAAGCGCCTCGACGACCTCCGGAAAGACCCGCCGGGCGATGAGGACGCGGGGCTTGCTCAACTCTGGTCCTCGTCCTTCTCCCGGATGAACTCGATGGCGCTCACGACCATCATCGCCACGCCGATCAGGACGACGATGATGAGCGCGGGGCTCTTCAGCTTCACGATGGGCACCGCCAGAAACGCGAATGCGATCGCGAGCGCGATCACGGCCATGACGATCTTTGCGATCATTGCGGTTCTCCTGTTGTCCGGGCCTCAGCCACCGCCGCCCTCCGGTGCTGCCGCCCAGTTCGCGAGCCAGCGCGCGGTGCGCAGCAGCCTCGCGTCGTCTCCACGCGGCCCCACGAGCTGCACGCCGATGGGCAGGCCGTTCCCGCCGCGCATGATCGGGAGCGTCACCGCGGGCATTCCCGCGAAGGTCCACAGCGTGCAGAAGGCGGGGCTGCCGGTCGATTCCAGCCCGCGCGGCGCCGTTCCGGCGGCGGCTGCCGTGAGGATCGCGTCGTAGCGGTAGAACACCTCGTCGAAGCCGCCATTGACCGCCTCGATCCGGTCCACGGCGTCGTTGTAGTCGATGGCCGAGACCTGCCGACCGCGCTCTATCTGGGCGCGGAGCGTCTCGCTCATGCGATCCCTGCCCGTCTCGTAGTCGTGCCGGAAGTTGCGGGCGAGGTCGGCTTCCATGATCCGCCGGTGCCACTCCCAGGCCTCCCCGAGCGGCGCCGGAACGTTGAAGGGCTCCGCGCGCTCCCCGAGGCTCGCGGCCAGCTCGTCGAAGGCTTCCCGGGTTTCATCTTCCGCGTCGCCCCAGTTCGGCGTCTTCGTGAACGCAAAGCGCGGCGGGACGGGAACCTCGCTCGTGGCGATCCGCAGAAGGTCGGGCCTCGCGTGCGGCCGCGTGTCGGGGTCGTTCTCGTCGTAACCGGCCAGCGTCTCGGCCACCAGCGCCAGGTCCTCCACCGACCGGGCGAAGAATCCCACCTGGTCGAGAGGGCGAGACTGCTTGAGGATGCCGAAGCGCGAAACGAGCCCGAAGCTCGGCTTGTAGCCGAAGGTGCCGCAGAACGCGGCCGGCCGGATCACGCTGCCGTTGGTCTGGGTGCCCAGCGCCAGCGGCACCATGTGCGCCGCCACGGCCGCGGCCGAGCCGCTCGAGGACCCGCCCGGGGTGTGCTCGGGGTTGTGCGGATTGCGCGTCTTGCCGGGAGAAAACGTCGCGAACTCCGTGGCGACGGTCTTCCCGAGGATCACCGCGCCGGCTTCCCGCAGGCGCGACACCACGGTCGCGTCCCAGCGCGGCTTGCGGCCGGCATGGAGCACGGTGCCGTCCTCGGTGGGCATGTCCTCGGTGTCGATGATGTCCTTGAGCCCCACCGGCACCCCGTGCAGCGGCCCCGTGGGGCGACCTTCCTGGCGGGCGAGGTCCGCCTCCTTCGCCTGGCGAAGGGCGTGCTTCTCGTCGAGGAAGGCCCAGGCCTGGACCCTGGGCTCGTCGGCGCGGATGCGCGCGAGGCAGCCGCCCACCAGCTCTTCGGAGGAAAGGCGGCCTTCGCGGATCGCGGCGGCCGCCTCGCAGGCGGAGAGCGCGGTGACGTCGACGAGGTCGTCGTGCTTCATGATCATTGCGCGCCGGTCAGTTCCCGTAGAAGAGTTCCGGCAGGTAGTAGACGAACTGCGGGAAGATGTAGACGAGCGTCATGGCCACGAACACCATCCCGAGGAACGGGAAGCAGCCCTTGAAGATCGTCCAGAGCTGCACCGAGGGTGGAGCCACCCCCTTCAGGTAATAGGCCGACATCGCCAGTGGTGGAGTGAGGAACGAGGTCTGGAGGTTCAGGGCGATGAGGATGCCGAAGAAGAGCGGATCGACCTGGAAGTGCGCGAGCAGCGGCAGGAAGATGGGCACGAAGATGATGATGATCTCGCTCCACTCGAGCGGCCAGCCGAGCAGGAAGATGATCAGCTGGGAGAGCAGCAGGAAGGTGAGCGTGTTCAGGTCGAGGTGGGTCACGAACTCCTTGATGAGCCCCTCGCCGCCCAGGTAGGAAAAGATCGACGAGAAGGTCCACGACCCCACGAAGAGCCAGCACACCATCGCGGAAGTGCGCGCGGTGAGGAACACCGCCTCCTTCAGCCGCATCCAGGTGAGGGCGCGATAGATAGCCGAAAGCACGATCGCGCCGAGCGCGCCTACCGCGGCGGCCTCGCTGGGCGTGGCCAGGCCGAAGAGGATGGCGCCCAGCACCGACATGATCAGCACCGCCAGCGGGAAGAACGCCTGCAGGAGCAGGAGCAGGACCCGCGTCCAGGGTATGTCCGTCTCGCTTTTCGGCAGCTTCGGCGCGAGCTTCGGGTTGATCGCCACGCGGGATACGACGTAGACCATGTACAGGCCGGCCAGCAGGAAGCCGGGGATGATCGCCGCCGCGTAGAGCTTCACCACCGACACCGCGGACGTGGCGCCGTAGACGATCAGCATGATCGAGGGCGGGATGAGGATCCCCAGCGTCCCGCCGGCGCAGATCACGCCCGCGGAAAGCTTCTCGTCGTAGCCCGCCTTGAGCATGGCCGGAAAGGCGAGCAGCCCCATGAGCGTCACCACGGCGCCCACGATTCCCGTGGCGGTCGCGAAGAGCGCGCAGGTGATGAGGGCGGCCACCGCCATGGAGCCCGGGATATTGCGAAGCGAGACCTGCAGGCTGTAGAAGAGCCTGTCGAGGATGTTCGATCTTTCTATCATGTAGCCCATGAACAGGAAGAGCGGCACGGCGGTCAGCACGTCGTTGTTCATGATGCTGAAGGTGTTCTGCGACAGGAGGTAGAACACCCGGTTGTCGAAGAACGCCTGGTCGGGCGTGAAGTAGGCGTAGTAGCCGAAGCCCACGCCCATCGCCATCAGCGTGAAGGCGATCGGGAAGCCGAGCAGGATGATGAAGATGAAGCTGCCCAGCATCAGGATGGCGAGTTCGGGGTTGGTCATTTGGACTCTCCGGCCGCCATGCGCTTCTGCATGTTCTCGTGCTCCTGGGCGAGGACGGATTCCATCTCCTCGACGTCATGCAGCTGCGCGGGCCAGCGCCCGGTCTGCAGGCACAGGATGCAGCGGATGACCTGTGCGACGCCCTGGATGAACAGCATCGCCCCCGCGATCGGGATGAGCGCCTTCAGCTGCCAGATGGGCACGCCCACGGGGCTGTTCACGCTCACCTCCTTGTAGCCGAAGGAGTCGGTCGCGTAGCCGTAGCCCGCGATGACGAGCGCCGTCACCCCGGGGTAGAAGAAGATGAAGTAGAGCACCAGCTCGATCGCCGCCTGCTTGCGCGGGGCGAGGAGCCTGTAGAAAACGTCGCCGCGCACGTGCGCGTTTCGCGAGAGCGCATAGGCACCGGACATGAGGAAAAGGGCGCCGTAGAGGATGTAGCTCATGTCGAACGCCCAGCTGGTCGGGTCGTTCAGGACGTAGCGGACGAACACCTCGTAGGAGGTGCCCAGCGTGAGGATGATGATGCACCACGAAAACGCGTGACCGACCGCCATGCTGAACCGGTCGATCATCAGCAGGAAGCGTTGGAGCATGGGTACTCCTGGAAGAGATGCGCGTGGACAACAAAGAGGCGGCGCATCGCTGCGCCGCCTCCGGTTTTGGCTGCAGGTGTTGGTCCCTGCTTGCGGTGTCGGTCAGAAGCCGAGCTTGCCGAAGATGTGCTCGTAGCCGACCTTGTAGTCCGCGTCGTTCAGGAAGTGGTAGTAGGCGACGCGCTTGGCCCAGGCCTTCTGGGACTCGACCACCTTCTTGAAGAAGGGATCCTCGTCCTGCAGGCGCTTGGACACCACGTCCCACGCCTTGATCTGCGCGGCGAAGATGTCCTTGGGCGTGCGCTTCACGTTCACCTTGTCCTTGTTGATCAGCTCCTGCAGGTCGGTGGAGTACTGGTCCATCGCCAGCGCGAAGTTGGCGGTGGAGGCAGCCTCCGCCGCGTAGTGCAGGATGGCCTGCAGGTCCTTCGGAAGCGAGTTGTACTTCTTCTTGTTGAAAACGATCTCGAAGAACTCCATGGCCTGGTGGTAGCTGCCCATGTAGTAGTTCTTCGCGACGTCCTGCGCGCCGAAGCGGCGGTCGGAGGTCGGGTTGTTGAATTCGAACGCGTCGATAACGCCGCGCTCCATGGCGGGAACGATCTCGCCGCCGGGAAGCTGCGTGACCTTCATGCCCAGTTCCTGCATCAGGTCGGCCGCGAGGCCCACGGTGCGGTACTTGAAGCCCTTCAGGTCGGCCGCGCCCTTGATGGGCTTCTTGAACCAGCCCAGCGGCTGGGTCGGCATCGGCATGGCGAAGAAGCCGACGACGTCCAGGCCCAGCTTGGCCAGCAGCTCGTTGTAGAGCGACAGGCCCTGGCGGTTGATCCACGCGAGCGTCTGGTGGGCGTCGCAGCCGTTGATCGGGCCGGAGCCGAAGAGCGACGCAACCTTGCTCTTGCCGTACCAGTACACCGCGACGGTGTGGGCGGCATCGATCACGCCCTTGCTGGTGGCGTCCATGACCTCGAAGGGCTTCACGACCGAGCCGCCGACGAGGTAATCGATGCGAAGCCGTCCGCCGCACATCTCGTTCACGCGCGCGACGTACTGCTCGGCCATCTCGTTGAAGACGTCCTTCGCGCCCCATGCGCCCTGCATCTTGAGCACGATCGGGGACTGCGCCACCGCGATCATGGGGAAGCCGGCGATGGCCGCGCCGGTGGCTCCGGCTGCGCCGGTGATGAACTTGCGACGGGTGACGGCCTTGGTCTCCGCCACGGCGGGTTTTTGCGCTTCAGTCATGGGGTTCTCCTCGAGTCAATCGGGTGTTATTGCTCTGTGCCGGAACCGGCTATGCGGGTGCGGGGCCGATTGGGCCCGACCCTCGACCACGGCTCATTCCATGCTAATCCCCTGCTCCCATCATGGCAACCCGAATGTGTGAAAGGGCTTCGTGCCCCCCGGTCGCTCGTACCCTCGGTATCAGCGCCCCCTACCGGTAGGAGAAGAGCAGGATGGCGGCCAGGAGCACCACGACCCAGACCACCATCGTCCGCGTGGCCCAGGTGCGGCCGAATGCGCCCTGCGCGCTCCCGAATCGGGCGACGTCGCGCGCAACACGGTGGGCGAGATCCGAGACGGCGCCGAAGGCGCGCTCGCGCAGGCGCGCAAGCCCCTCCTCGGCGGGAGTCCACAGGGCGGGAACGAGGTGGCGCCATACCCAGTCCGTATCCAGCGTGACGGTCGCCTTGCCCACGAGGTGGCGGCGAAGCAGGAAGAACGCGAGGCCGGAGAACGCGAGCAGCTGCAGCATGGCGACGGCGTGCCCCGCGGTGTACGGAACGTAATCCACCGGATGCGGCAGCAGGGCGTAGAGCGTCCCGGGAAAGACGCCCACCGCCAGGCACAGGATCGCCACGAGGACCATGGCGGCACGCGATGGGCCCGGCGGATCCTCGGCGCGAAGCCCCGCGTCGCCCCGGAAGAACACGAGCCACGGGAACCGGAACCCGGCATAGAGGCAGGTGCCCGCCGAAGCCGCCGCGAAGGCGATCCACACGCCCTGCAAGTGGGCGTCGGCGGCCGCCTGCGAGATCATCGACTTGGTGACGAATCCCGAGGTGAGCGGAAACGCCGAGATCGACAGGGCCCCGATGATGGCGCACGTGGCGGTGAGCGGCATGTGGCGCAAGAGCCCTCCGAGTTCGCTGAACCTGCGCTTGCCCGTCTGCAGGATGACGGCGCCGGCCGCCATGAGCAGCACCGCCTTGTAGAGGAGGTGGGCGAAGGCGTGCGCCGCCGCGCCGTTGATGGCCATTTCCGTGCCGATGCCCGCGCCCGCCACCATGAACCCGACCTGGCTCACGATCGAGTAGGCGAAGAGCCGGCGCAGGTCGTTTTCCCGAATGGCGTAGACGATCCCGTAGAACACCATGAAGAGCCCGATGGCGACCAGGATCTCCGTGCCGGGAAAGCCGCGCAGCAGCACATACACCGCCGTCTTGGTGGTGAAGGCGGCGAGGAACACCATGCCGCTCCACGACGACTCGGGGTACGCGTCGGGGAGCCACGCCGACACCGGCGGGGCGCCGGCATTGAGCAGGAACCCCGCGAGGACCAGCGCCTTGGCGACGGTGTCCGGGCGCATGGCCTCGAACGCGATCGAGCCCGTCGACGCCACGTGGCCGGCGATGCCCGCCATGAGCAGCATCCCGCCGAAGAGGTGCATGAGGAGATAGCGCCGGCTCGCGGCCCAGGCCCCGGGGCCTGCCGACCAGAGGACGAGCGTGGAGCCCACCGCCATCACCTCCCAGAAGACGAAGAGCGTGATGAGGTCTCCGGCGAGCGTGGCGCCGATGGCCGAGCCCGCGTACACGAAGGCCGCCGGCAGCTCGAGGCGGCTGCGCTGCGTGAGCGCGTAGAGGGCGCCCGCGAAGGCGACGAAGGCGAAGATCGTCGCGAAGAGGCGCGAGAGGCGATCCATGCGCAGCAGCGTCGCTTCGAAGCCGAATGCCGACCAGCGGCCGTGCAGGCCGTCGGGAATGGCCCAGACGAGCGCCAGCGCCGCGAGCGGCGCGGCGAGCAGCAGCAGGGTGCGCGCTCGTCCGCGCAGGAAGAACGCCGCCACGCCCGCCGCCGCGAGCCAGAGGCCCGGATGCAGGAGGGCGCTAGCGGTCATGGAAGCCCTCCTGCCGATCGAGGAGCGCACCCGCGAGCTTCGCCACGGCCACCAGGGCCGCGCAGGCGACGAACCCGAGGATCGCGTGGAACGCGGGAATGCGCTCGATCTCGAAATGCGGGTGCAGGTCCACGAAGAAGCCCGCCGCCACGCACGCGGCGAGGACTGCGCCCATCGCGGCGAGCCGCTGGCCGCCGGCGGATGGCGCCCCTGCCGGATCCTGGTGTGGCGTTCTCGCGGTTTCGCCGGCCATCGTCATCCTCCCGCGAGGGATTTCGCGAGTGCGATCGCGAGCCCCGGAAACAGGAACAGCGCGACGCAGGCGGCTGCCGTCACGACCTGCGCCATCACCATGGCCAACGGCGCCTCGCGGCCGTGCACGTCGCCCGCCGGCGGCGCCACGAAGAAGGCGCGATACACGATGGGCACGAAGTACGCGGCATTGAGCAGCGTGCTCGCGGCGAGCACGCCCACGGCGGTCCAGCTCTCCGCGGTCATGGCGCCGGTGAGGATGTACCACTTCGAGACGAAGCCCGCGAGCGGGGGCAGGCCGATCATGGAGAACGCGCCGACGGCGAACGCCCCCATGGTCCACGGCATCATTCGCCCGATGCCGTCGAGCTGGCTCACCTCGGTCTTGTGCGCGGCGGTGTAGATCGAGCCCGCGGCGAAGAAGAGCGTGATCTTGCCGAAGGCGTGCGCGACCAGGTGCAGCGCCGCCCCCATGACCGCCGCGGGGGTGAGGAGCGAGACCGCCATCGTCACGTAGGCGAGCTGGCTCACGGTGGAATAGGCGAGCCGCCGCTTGAGGTTGTCGGCACGCAGCGCCACGGCCGAGGCCGCGATCAGCGTGAAGCCGGCCACGAGCGTGAGCCATGCCGCGCCGCCCAGCGCCGCGAGCGTGTCGACGCCGAAGACGTAGACGACCACCTTCACCACGCAGAACACGCCCGCCTTCACGACCGCCACGGCGTGCAGCAGCGCGGAGACCGGCGTCGGTGCGACCATCGCGGCGGGAAGCCAGCGGTGGAACGGCATCAGCGCGGCCTTGCCGATGCCGAACATGAAGAGCGCGAGCAGGACCCCCGCCGCGGTGGGGCCGATGCGCCCGCCGAGAATCCCGCCGGGCCGGAAGTCCAGCGTGCCCGCGAAGACCCAGGTCGCGATGATCGCGGGCAGAAGAAAGACCACGGAAGTCCCGATCAGCACGCCCAGGTAGACGCGCCCTGCCCGCCGCGCCTCGTCCGTGCCGTGGTGCGTGACCAGCGGATAGGTCACGAGCGTGAGCGCCTCGTAGAAGAGGAAGAGCGTGAGGAGGTTGCCGGCGAAGGCGATGCCGATGGCCGCGCCGATGGAGCCCGCGAAGCACACGTAGAAGCGCGTCTGGTTCGCCTCGCCGTTGCCGCGCAGGTAGCCGATGGAGTACGGCGTGCTCACCACCCACAGCGTCGAGGCCACGGCAGCGAAGAGCCAGCCGAGGGGCTCCACGGTGAGCACCACCGGCAGGCCCGGCAGCATCTCGAAGAGCGTGACCGAAGGCCGCTCGCCGGCGAGGATCGCGGGCGCGAGCGAGACCACCACGAAGAAGAGCATCGCCGCCGCGCCGAACGCCATCGCCTCGCGCACGTCGGGACGACGCCTCGCGAGCACCATCAGCACGACCCCTGCGAAGGGAATGGCGAGCGCAGCCGCGGCGAACTGTGCGTTCGTCATCGCGGCGCTCCCATCAGCGCCTCGGCCGCGCGCGCGGACGCCTCCAGGACCGGCCAGGCGAAGAGCCCCGCCGCGATCACCGCGGCCGTGAGCGCGAAGGCCGGGATCGTCATGTCGGCCGGCGCCTCGCCCGGATCCGGCGCGTCGCCGGGCGGCCCGCGGAAATACGCGCACTCCACGAACTTCCAGACGTAGGCCACGGCCAGGAGCGAGCTCAGCAGCACCGCGGCCGCGATCCACCAGTGACCCGCGCCGATCGCCGCGGCGACGAGCGCCCACTTGCTCGCGAACCCCGCCGTGCCCGGAACGCCGATGAGGCTCAAGCCCCCGAGCACGAAGGCGAATGCGGTGAGGGGCATGGTCCGGCCGAGGCCCGCCACGCGGTCGAAGCCGGTTCCGCCCGCGCGCAGGGCGATGGCGCCCGCGAGCAGGAAGAGCGCTCCCTTGGTGATGCCGTGGTTGACCAGGTGCGCGACGGCCGCCGTGAGCCCCGGCGCCGACCCGAGGGAGATGCCGAGCGTGATGTAGCCGATCTGCGCGACGCTCGAATAGGCGAGCAGCCGCTTCAGGTCCTTCTGCACGATCGCCGCGGCCGACGCGATGAAGAGCGCGGCGACGGACAGCACGGCGAGCACCGGGCCCAGGGGCATGTCGCGGAACACGGCATCCACGCCGTAAACCGAGAAGTAGACGCGCATGAGCACGTAGACCGCGACCTTCGTGGCGGTGGCCGCGAGGAACGCGGAGACCGCCGACGGCGCGTAGGCGTAGGCGTTCGGCAGCCAGGCATGCAGGGGAAAGAGGGCGAGCTTGAGACCCACGCCCGCCGTGATGAACGCGAGCCCCGCGACCAGCGGGCGCTTGTCCGGCACGTCGGCGAGCCGCGCGGCCATGTCGGCCAGGTTCAAGGTTCCCGTGGCGAGGTAGAGCAGCCCCACGCCGGTCACGTAAAGCGTCGCCCCGATGGTGCCGAGGATGAGGTACTGGTATGCCGCGGTAAGCGCGCGCCGGTTGCGCCCCAGGGCGATCAGCACGTAGGTCGCAAGCGAGGAGATCTCGAGGAACACGAACAGGTTGAAGGCGTCGCCCGTGACCGCGATGCCCAGCAGGCCCGCGAGGCAGAGCATCAGGAGCGCGTAGAAGAGATACAGGCGCTCCTGGCCGATTTCCGCCGAGACGCTGCGCCGCGCGTAGGGCAGGACCACGAGCGCGATCGCGCTCACCAGGAGCGCCACCAGGGCGTTGGCGGCGTCCACCCGGTACTCGATGCCCCAGGGCGGCGGCCAGCTGCCGATGGCGTACGAGATCGCGCCGGACTCGGTGGTCGCCACGAGCAGCGCCACGGACATCGCGAACGCCGCCGCGGAAGCCGCGAGGGAGGCGACCCAGCCGAGGAAGCCGCTGCGCGCCATCACGATCACCGGTGAGGCGATCAGCGGGACGACGACGAGGAGGATGGGAAAGTGCTGGGAGAGCAAGGCGCGGGCCGGCGTTCAGTCGTCTTTCGCGTCGGCTTCGAGGAGCTCGTCTTCCTCGACCGTGCCGTAGGCCTCGCGGATGCGCACCACGAGGGCGAGCCCGAGGGCGAGGGTGGCCACGCCCACGACGATTGCCGTGAGGATGAGCACGTGCGGCAGCGGGTTGGAGTAGACCGTGAAGCCCTCCCCCACGATGGGCGCGGTGCCGCCGATCAGCTTGCCGGGGGCGACGTAGAGCAGGTAGACGGAGGTCTGGAAGATGCCCAGCCCCACCAGCTTCTTCACGAGATTGCCGCGCGCGATGACGATGTAGAGCCCGGTCATCAGGATGAAGACCGTGGCCCAGTAGCTGAAGTGGCCGAAGAAGCTCACGGGCCGTCCTCGAGATCCCTTGCGCGGCCGGTGAAGAGGTAGAAGACCTTGAGCATGACGCCGCTCACGGTGATGCCGACCCCGGCCTCGACCCAGAGGATGCCGCGGTGCTGCCCGTGGACGGAGTCGTGGGCGAGGACGAAGTAGTCGAGGTAGTTGCCGCCGAGCACGATCCCGGCCACTCCCACGCCGGCGAATACGAGCACGCCGAGTGCGACCATCGACTCGACCAGGGACTCCGGCACGGCGCGGCGCGCCGCCGCGAGGCCGAAGATGATGCCGTAGAAGATGACCGCGGCGGCGATCACCACGCCGGCCTGGAACCCTCCGCCGGGGCCGAAGTCGCCGTGGAACTGCACGTAGAGCGCGAAGACCACCGCGTAGGGAATGAGGATCTTCCCGACGACGCGCAGGATGATGTCCATTCTCAAGGCTTGTCCTCCTGCTCCCCCGGCCGGCGCCTGCGCAGCAGCGCGATGACGCCGATCCCGGCGGTGAACACCACCGTGGTCTCGCCGAGCGTGTCGAAGCCGCGGTAGCTCGCGAGCACCGCCGTCACGACATTGGGCACGCCGGTTTCCTTCGGGCCCTCCTGGAGGTAGCGTGGCGCCACGTGGCGATGCATGGGCGCATCGGGATCGGAGAAGGCGGGCAGGCCGTAGGTGCCGTAGGCGACGAGCAGGCCCGTCACCACGACGATCGCGAGCGGCACGGCCGAACCCGCCGAGGGTTTCATCTCGAGGCTGCCCACGAGGTGCAGCGCACCCAGGAGCAGCACCGTCGAGATGCCGGCGCCCACGGCGGCCTCGGTCATGGCGACGTCGGCCGCGTCGAGGGCCGCGAGCGCCGTGGCCATGAGAAAACTGTAGGCCGTGGTGAGGACCACCACCGCGAAGAGGTTGCGCTGGCGCACGACCGCCACGGCAACGGCGGCCATCATGGCGAGCAGCGCGGCGATGGCGCCCGTCTCGATCATTCGGGCCCCTTCTCGCGCTCGCCGCCGGTCGCGGGCTCCAGGCCCGACTCGTGGGCCGCCTTGGCGAGGGCATGGGTCGCCGTGGGACTCGCGAAGAAGATGAGCGCGCCCAGAATCACCAGCTTGGCCGATGCCAGCGTGAAGCCCGCCAGCAGCATCAGCCCCACCAGCACGAGGCCGGCGCCCAGCGTCTCGATCACGCTGGCCGCATGCATGCGCGTGTAGAAATCGGGCATGCGCACGAGCCCCACTGCCCCGATCACGCAGAACACGCCGCCGACGGTGAGCAGGACCATCGCAACGATCTCGAGCGGCGTCATCGCGTGTCCCCCTCTTCCAGCGTTCCTTCCTTGCCGAGGTCGCCCACGCGGAAGAACTTGAGCACCGCGATCGTTCCCACGATGTTGAGCAGGCCGTAGACGAGCGCGAGGTCGGTGTACTCGGGGCGGCCCGTCAGGAACTCGAGCACGGCGAGGAGCAGCATCGCCACGGTGCCGATCGCGTTCACCGCGAGCGCCCGGTCGAAGAGCGTGGGCCCCAGGAAGGCGCGGGCGAGCCCGAGTGCCAGCGTGGCGAGGAGCGCCACGATGACGGGCGCGTAGATCACCGCGCGCCCTCGAAGCGGGTCACGCGCCGGTCCATGTCGCCCTCGGCGAGGCTCGCGGCGCCCTCGGCGGTGAGCGCGTGCACGAGGAACTCGCCGCGGCCGGCCAGGATCGTGACCGTCCCGGGCGTGAGCGTGATCGAGTTGGCGTAGGTCACGCGCCCCACGGCGGAAGCCTGCGTGGATCTCACGCGCACGAGCACGGGGCTGATGGGAAGTTTCGGGTCCACGATGATCTTCGAGACGTCCCAGGCGCTCTTCGCGATCTCCTTGAAGAGCCAGGGCCAGTAGACGAGCGCCGAGCCGGAGAAGTCCACGGGGTGGCCCTCGGGGTCCACCAGCTCGAGGCGCCTCGCGAAGGCGACGACGAGGATCGCGGACACCGCGCCCGCCGTGAGCAGGAACGGCGTGAAGTAGCCGGACAGCAGGATCCAGAAGACGAAAAGCGAGACGGCGGCGCTGACCTTTCGCATGGCGTAACCCGGGGAATGAGGCGGCTGGCAGGTGACCGATTCTAAACCAGCGCGCGTGCGCCCGGTCCATCGGCCCCGCCCGCACTTCAGGCGACGATCACCACGTGCACGCGGTAGGGCCCGTGGGCGCCGATGACGATCGTCTGCTCGATGTCCGCCGTGCGCGAGGGCCCGGAGACGAAGAACACGCTTCTCGGCGGCTCCCCGACCTCGCGGCGCAGGAGCGCGAAGGCATCCTCCATCGTGTCCAGCAGGCGCGCGGCGCGCACGATGCACAGGTGCGTCTCCGGCAGCAGCGCGGTGAGCTTGGGACTCTCCGGCGCCGAAAGCAGCAGCGTCGTGCCGGTTTCCGCGATGGCGCAGAAGCAACCCGTGAGGCCCGTCCTGTCCTGCGACGTCGCCGGCCGGTCGTCGAAGGCGATGCCCGCGCCGTCCCAGTCGAGCCCGGCGAACTCGTGCCACCCCGCGAGCCGGCGCTCGAGCCCGCCTTCGTCGAGGTAGCGCGCGATCTCGGCCGGAATGCCCCCGTCGGAGGCCACGGTCGCGTGCGTCGTTCCCAGCCGCTCGCATTCCCTGCGGAACTGCGCGAGGCGATCCGGCGCGTGCGCGAACGGCGGCTGCGGCCCCACTTCGTGGCGGGCGACGGCCTCGCGCACGAGGGCCCGTTCCTGCTCGGTCGGCTCCACGCCGGGCCGCCCCTGGGCCTTGCGGATCCTCGCGAGAATGTTTTCCCGGGCTCCCATGGCGCTTCAGGCCCCCTTCATCGCGCGCCGTCCGCGGCGCTATCGCGCCTGCGGCGGTAGAGCTCGCGAAAGGTCTTGCCTTCGGGCGCCGGCATGTCGCGGCCCTTGGTCCAGCCGTCGATCCCCGGCAGCGAATGGATGAGGCCGTCACGGCCCCCCATCCATTTCGCGATGCGCGCGCCGGCGCCCGAGAGCAGCGCGTAGAGCCCCGGCCGGGTCACGGCGAATCCCCAGGCGGCGATCGCCATCCGTTCTGCCCACGGCCTGAGCTTGCGGTCGAACTGCTGCTCGCGGAGCTTGCGCATGAGGTCGGGCAGCGGGATCTTCACCGGGCAGGCCACCGCGCATTCGCCGCAGAAGGTGGCGGCGTTGGGCAGGTCGCCCGCGTTCTCCAGGCCCACGTACACGGGGGTGAGGATCGAACCCATGGGGCCCGGGTAGACCCAGCCGTAGGCGTGGCCGCCCACGTTCTGGTAGACGGGGCAGTGGTTCATGCACGCTCCGCAGCGGATGCAGCGCAGCATTTCCTGGAGGTCGCTTCCGACGAGCTTGGTGCGCCCCGCGTCCACGAGCACGATGTGCATCTGCTCCGGGCCGTCGACGTCGCCCGGCATCTTCACGCCCGTGGTGAGCGTGAGGTAGTTGGCGATCGTCTGCCCGATGGCCGAGCGCGGCAGCAGGCGGATCAGGGTCGCGAAGTCCTCGAGTGTGCCGATCACCTTTTCCACGCCGGTGATCACGCAGTGGATGCGCGGAAGCGTGGTCACCATGTCCGCGTTGCCCTCGTTGGTGACGGTGAGCGTGGTGCCCGTCTCCGCGATGACGAAGTTCGACCCCGACACGCCCATGTCCGCGGTGAGGAAGTGCTCGCGCAGCGCCTCGCGTGCCTCCCGCGTCATGGCCGGGATGTCGGTGAGCCGCGGCTTGCCGTGGGCGGCCACGAAGAGATCCGCCACCTGCTCCTTCGACTTGTGCACGGCGGGGGCGACGATGTGCGAGGGCGGCTCATGGGCGAGCTGCAGGATGTACTCGCCCAGGTCCGTCTCGACCACCTGCACGCCGGCGGCCTCCAGGCGCCTCGTTGAGGTTCACCTCCTCCGAGACCATCGACTTGGACTTGGTGACCTTCTTCACGCCGTTCTTCGCCGCGATGTCCACGATGATGCGGCAGGCCTCCTCGGCCGTCTCGGCCCAGTGGACGACCGCCCCGCGCTTCGTGGCGTTGGCCTCGAACTCGACCAGGTAGGCGTCCAGGTTCGCGAGCGCGCGGTCGCGGACCATCGCGGCGTGGGTGCGCACCTCCTCCCAGACGCCGAACTCCGCGACGGCCTTCGCGCGGCCGTCGACGAACTTGCCCTTGGCCTTGCGCATGTTCGCCTGCAGGAGCTCGTCGCCGAGCTTCTCGCTGGCGCGTCGCTTGAAGAACATGGACTGGACCTGCATCGCGCTCAGCCCTCGCCCGCGAGCACTTGCGCGAAGTGCAGGACCTTCGTGTCGCGGTCCCCCGTGCGGCGCAGCCGCCCCTCGATGTTCAGCAGGCACCCGAGGTCGCCGCCGACGACGGTGCCCGCGCCCGTGGCGCGCAGGGACTCGCACTTGTTCTCGCACATGCGCGTGGAAATGTCGCCCAACTTGATGGAAAAGGTGCCGCCGAAGCCGCAGCAGCGCTCCGCGTCGCCCATCTCCGCGATCCTCGCGCCCGCCATCTGCAGGAGATAGCGCGGCTGCATCTTCACGCCGAGCTCCCGAAGCCCCGCGCAGCTGTCGTGGTAGGTGAGCTCCCCGGCGAACTTCCCGGGCACGCTTTCGACCTTGAGGACCTCCACCAGGAACTGCGACAGCTCGTACCACTTCGCCGCGAGCTTCTCGAACTCCGGCAGGTCGGGCTCGTCCCGGAAGAGGTCGTGGACCGTGGCGAGCTTCATCTGCCCCGAGCAGGAACCCGAAGGGGCCACGACGTAGTCGCAGTCGCGGAACTCGGAGAGCACCTTGCGCGCGAGCACCTTGGCGATATCCCGCCCGCCCGAGTTGTAGCCCGGCTGGCCGCAGCAGGTCTGGGATTCCGGGACGACGACCTCGCAGCCCGCGCCCTCGAGGAGCTTGAGCGCCGCGAACCCGATCCCGGGCCGGGCGAGGTCCACGAGGCAAGTGACGAAGAGGCCGACTTTCATGGGCCCATTATGCCCACAGTCGCGCACGCCGCTCGTGAACGTGCCTCACCGCCGTCGTGAAGCGGTTTCACCATCGGGCATCCCCGCCCGGGCATCATGGCGGCAACGTCACGAAGGGGAGGCGCCATGGCAGACAGCGTGATCCGGTCGCTCGAGGCACGAGCCGTGAAGGTCCCGATGGCGGAACCCCACCGCACCGCAAGCGGGGTCATCACCGAATCCCCCCTGGTCCTGGTGGATCTCCTCACCGCCGAGGGCGTGCGCGGCCACGCGATCGTCTTCACCTACACCGCGATGGCTCTCGGCCCCGTCGCGGAGCTCGTCGCGAATCTCGCGCCCCTCGTGGCCGGCCGCGTGCTCGCACCGCAGGCGATCACGAACGAGCTCCTTGCGCGCTTCCGGCTCCTGGGAACCCACGGGCTCCTGGGCATGGCCCTCTCCGGCATCGACATGGCCCTCTGGGATGCGCAGGCGCGCTCGACGGGCGTGCCGCTCTGCGCCCTGATGGGGGCGAAGCCGCGACCCGTGCCCGCCTACGGCCCGGTGGGCTACGTGGGCGCGAAGGATTCGGCGCGTGTCGCGGAGGGCTGGGCAGCGCGCGGGCTCCCGGGGGTCAAGGCGAAGATCGGCTATCCCGATGTCCAGGAGGATCTTGCCGTCGTGCGCGCCATCCGCTCGGCCGTGGGGCCGGACGCGGCCATTCTCGTCGACTACAACCAGAGCCTCGCCGCCGGTGAGGCGCACCGCAGGCTCGAGCGACTCGATGGCGAGGGCCTCGAATGGGTCGAGGAACCGGTGATCGCCGAGGACTACGCCGGCATGGCGGGCGTAGCGCGTTCGGCGGCGACGCCGATACAGGCCGGGGAAAACTGGTGGGGGCCCCTGGAATTCGCCAAGGCCCTCGAGGCCGGCGCCTCGGACCTTTTCATGCCCGACCTCATGAAGGTGTTCGGCATTACCGGCTGGATCGAGATCGCCGCGCTCGCGGCCGCGCGCGGGATTCCCGTCTCCAACCACCTCTTCCCCGAGACCAGCGCCCACGCACTCGCCGCCACGCCCACCGCGCACTGGCTCGAATACAACGACTGGTGGAATCCGGTGCTCGCCGAGCCCCTGGCGCTCGCCGACGGGCGGGCCACGGCCGCCGACCGCCCGGGCAGCGGCATCGAGTGGGACGAGGCGGCGGTCGCGCGATTCGCCGCCTGAAAGCCTAGAAGGCGGTCGCGCGGATCCAGTCGCTGAATGCGCGCACGACCGGACGCGTCGCATCGGCTTCGCTCACGACGAGGTAGTAGGCGTTGGGCGAGGCCGCCTCGATGGGCGAGAGCCGGACCACGGCTCGCGAATCGAGCCACGCGCGATGCAGCACCGAGCGGGCGAGCGCGATGCCCTGCCCCTGCGCCGCCGCTTCCACCAGCATGCCCAGGTCGTTGAACAAGGGGCCGCCACCGGGCTCCGCGGCATCGATGCCCGCGGCCGCGAACCAGGTCCGCCACTTGTCGCGCGGATTGCGCAACAGCGTCGAGCCCGCGATGTCGACCGGGGTGATCGCGCCGCTCGGCGAAAGGCCCCTCGCAAACGCGGCGCTCGCCACGGGAAAGATGCTCTCGCGGAAAAGCCTCTCCGATTCCATGCCCGGGAAACGGCCGTCGCCGAACCGGATCTCCACGTCGGCCTGCGCGCCCTTGACTTCCGAAAACGGGATGGAGAGCGAGAACTCGATGTCGATCGCCGGATGCGCCGCCCGAAACGCCGCCAGTCGCGGCACGAGCAGCTGGCGCGCAAAGGTCGGCGGCGAGACCAGCCGCAGGCGCTCCCGGTCGCGATCGCCGATGCGCGGCCGCGCCAGGCGCGCAAGCCTGTCGAGCGCCTCCCGCACGTCCTCGAGGTAGCGCGTCCCTGCGATCGTGAGTTCCACGCGCGGGCCGCGTCGTGCGAACAGCGATTCGCCGAGGCTCTCCTCGAGATTGGCGATGCGGTGGCTCACCGCCGAGGGGGTGATGCTCAACTCGGCCGCGGCGCGCGCGAAACTCGCGTGGCGTGCGCAGGCCTCGAACGCGAGGAGCAGGTGCAGCGGGGGAACCGCGGAGCTCATGTCCGAATCCCGGCCGAACGCGGCCGCGATTCGCCCGTGTCAGCCGGAGCGGAAGGCGCCGGCGAGCTTGGCGGGGTTCTTCTCGAGCCAGCGCTTGATGCGGTTGGCGTCGCCGATGCGCGTGAGCCGGCCCCAGGAATCGAGGAGCACGATCACGACCGGCGTGTTGGCGATGATGGCCTGCATGACGAGGCACTTGCCGGATTCGCTGATGTAGCCCGTCTTCGACAGGCCGATGTCCCAGTTGCCGGCGCGCACCAGCGCGTTGGTGTTCACGTAGGCCACCTTGCGGCCGGAATCGGGCAGCGTCACGTCGAGCGCCACGGTGGTCGAGTAGTCGCGGATCGCGTCGTACTTCGAGGCCTCCGCGACGAGGCGGCCGAGATCCGCGGGGCTGGAGACGTTGCCCGGGGCGAGCCCGCTCGCGTCCACGAACTGCGTGGCTTCGAGGCCGAGAAGCGTCGCCTTCGCGTTCATGGCGCCAATGAACGCAGGCGTGCCGCCGGGGTAGGTCCGGCCCAGGGCGGCGGCGGCGCGGTTGTCGGAGGCCACGAGCGCGATGCGGATCAGGTCCTCGCGGCGGAAGTGCGCGCCCACGGGCAGCCTCGACTTCGTGCCCTTGAGCGTGTCGAGGTCCTCGACGGAGATCTGCACGGCCCCGTCCAGGGGCAGCTTCGAATCGAGGATCACCATCGCCGTCATCAGCTTGGTGATCGAGGCGATGGGGTGGACCTGGTCCGCGTTCTTCGCGAAGAGCGTCTCGCCGGTGTTCGCATCGAGCACCAGTGCAGCGGAGGACAGGAGGTTCGGGTCGCCGTCCTTGTCGACGTCCGCTATCGCGCGCGACGCCTTGGACGACTTGGCGCGCGCAGACGGCTTGTCCCCCGCGAAAGAGGCGGTGGCGAAGGCGAGAAGCGTGAAAAGGACCGCGAGAAGCTTCATGGAGACCCGGATGCCGCGAGGCGAAGCAGCACCATAGCAAAGATGTGCCGTCCGTGACAAGATAAGTCTTCCCTCACGAAGCCTCCTCAAATCCCTGATTCGATGGCCCATTCCGGTCCAAAAACGCCGCATATCGACACCCTCGCGGTGCACGCCGGCCAGTCTCCCGACCCGGCAACGGGCGCCCGGGCCGTGCCGATCTACCAGAGTGCGAGCTTCGTCCTGCCCGATACGGACACCGCCGCCGCGCTCTTCAACCTGGAACTGCCCGGGCACGTCTACTCGCGGCTGTCCAACCCGACGGTGGCCGTCTTCGAGGAGCGCATGGCCGCGCTCGAGGGGGGCGTGGGCGCCATAGCCACCGCCAGCGGCCAGGCCGCGCTGCACCTGGCCATCGCGACCCTCATGGGCCGGGGCGGGCACATCGTGTCCTCGGCAAGCCTCTACGGCGGCTCCCACAACCTGCTGCACTACACCCTGCCCCGCTTCGGGATCGAGACCACCTTCGTGCCCGTGGGAGACCCCGGCGCCTGGCGCGGCGCCATCCGGCCAGAGACGCGGCTGCTCTTCGGGGAGAGCGTGGGCAACCCCTCCGTCGGGGTGCTCGACATCCCGGCGCTGGGAGAGATCGCCGACGCGCACGCCATCCCCCTGCTGGTCGACGCCACGGTGACCACGCCCTGCCTCGGCCGCGCCCTCGACATGGGCGCGCATCTCGTAGTGCACTCGGCGACGAAGTTCCTGTCCGGGCACGGGGTCGTGATCGGCGGCGTGCTCGTGGACGGGGGCCGGTTCGACTGGGACGCGAGCGGGAAATTCCCGACGCTCACGGAGCCCTACGACGGCTTCCACGGCATGGTGTTCAGCGAGGAGTCCGCGGTTTCCGCCTTCCTGCTGCGCGCGCGCCGCGAGGGCCTGCGGGATTTCGGCGCGTGCATGGCGGCGATGACGGCCTTCCAGATCCTGCAGGGACTCGAGACCCTGCACCTGCGCATGCCGCGGCACGTGCGCACGACGGCGACGGTGGTCGAGTTCCTCGCGCGGCACGAGGCCGTGGCGCGCGTGCACCACCCGGACGTGGCCGCGCACCCGGACCACGCGCTCGCCAAGCGCCTCTACCCGGATGGTTGCAGCGCGATTCTCGCCTTCGAGCTGAAGGGCGGGCGCGAGGCGGGGCGCAAGTTCATCGAGGCGCTCACGCTCTTCTCCCACCTCGCCAACATCGGGGACGCGAAGTCGCTCGTGATCCACCCGGCCTCCACGACGCACTTCCGCATGGACGACGCCGCGCTCGCCGCCGCCGGCATCGGCGCCGGCACCGTGCGCCTGTCCATCGGCCTGGAGCATCCCGACGACCTGCTCGAGGACCTCTCCCGGGCGTTGCGCGCCTCGCAGAAATGAACTTCATCGTGCAGGGCTACCCGGCCTGGGCCTATGGCGGCGGAAGAACCTTCGACCCGGCGCTGCCGGCCATCGTGTTTCTCCACGGCGCCGCGCTGGACCACAGCGTGTGGCAATGGCAGTCGCGCTACTTCGCGCACCACGGCTTCGCCGTGCTCGCCGTGGACCTGCCGGGCCACGGCCGCAGCCCGGGCACGCCGCGCCCGACCATCGGGGCGATGGCCGACTGGGTCGCGGACCTGGTCGAGGCCGCCGGTCTCGAGGCCGCGCACGTCGTCGGCCACAGCATGGGCTCGCTCGTCGCGCTGGACACCGCCATTCGCCATCCGCGGCGCGTGGCGAGGCTTGCACTCCTCGGAGCCGCGGTGCCGATGGCGGTGGGAGAGCCGTTCCTCGCCGCGGCAAAGGACGATTCGCCCGCGGCTTTCGACATGCAGTCGGTGTGGGGGCATGCCCGCCACGTGGCGCTGGCGGCAAGTGCGGTCCCGGGCATCGCGCTCCACGGCGCGAGTCGCCGGCTCGTGGCGCGTGCGCGCCCGGGCGTGCAGCACACGGACCTCGCGGCCTGCCATGCCTACGCGCCTGCGGTCGAAGCCCTGCACGGCGTCAAGGCCCCGACGCTGGTCGTCGCCGGCCGACGCGACCTGATGACGCCGTGGAAATCCGGAGAGGCGCTAGCGCGCGAGATCCCGGGTGCCGCTTTCGTGCTCCTGGACGCGGGCCACGCCATGACGGGCGAGTCGCCACGCGAGGTCCTGCACGCGCTCCACGCGCACCTGCGCGCCCGTCCCTAGCCCCGCCGGACGCAGGGCGCAGCGGGCTCCGGACTCAAGTTTTCCGCCGCACTGCCGATACGCGGGCAGGCGGGCTATGCGCGCTTGCCGCGCGAAGCGCCCTCCTCCCTTTCCATATCGCATCCGGAACCGCCTTGGACACCCTCGAATCCCTCCCCGCTTCCCCATCTCCCGCCGTGACCGACGCGCAGGCCGCCCGGATCGTCGCCGAGATCGGGATCCCCCCCTGCCCCGCGGTGCTCACGGCAATGCTGCGGGAATCGCGCAAGGACGACCCCGATTTCGCCTCCATCGGCACGTTGATCGCGAGCGACCTGGGGCTCGCGGCCGCCCTGCTGAAGACCGTCAACTCGCCCTTCTTCGGCCTCGTCACCCGTGCGACCTCGGTGCAGCAGGCGCTCACCTTCCTGGGCCTTCGCAACGTCGTGCGGCTCGTCACCGGGCTGCTCCTCAAGCAGGCGTTTCCCGTCTCGCGGGGCGAGGAAGTGAGCCAGCACTGGGAGGCGTCGTCGCGGTTCGCCGCGGGCACGGCGCGGCTTGCGCGGGAACTGCGCTGCGCCGACCGCGACGAGGCCTACACCTTCGGGCTGTTCCGGGACTGCGGCATGCTGCTCCTGTCGGGCAAGTACGCCGATTACGCGGGGCTGCTGCGCGAGAGCGGCTTTTCCCATGGCGACGCGCTTGCCAGGACGGAGCGCGAGCGCTACGTCACGGACCACGCGCGGGTCGGCTTCCACATGGCCACGAACTGGTTCCTCGCCGAAGAGCTGGCACTCGCGGTGCGCCACCACCACGACCGCGCGTTCCTCGCGACCGTCTCCGACGGCCCCGCGCGGCGCGCGCAGGCGCTCGTGGCCCTCGGCATGCTCATCGACGCGATGCTCGCCGCCAACGCTCCCGGGTCGGCTGCGCGGCTCGACTCCGCGGCGCTGGAGCCCGCGCTCGAGCGTCTCGGCATCTCCGTGGACCATGCCGAGAGCCTCGCGGGCGGCGTGATCGAAGCCTGCGCCGCCCATGACGCGGAGCGGCAATCGTGAGCGCGGCCGCCGTAGCCATGCCCTTTCCGGCGCGCTCGGGCGCGCTGCCCGGGCAGCGCGAGACGGCCGACCGGCTCATGTCGGCCCTGCGCAGCGAAGAGTTCGTCCTGTTCGCGCAACCTATCCTGCCCGCCTCGCCCACCGCGGGCGATCGCCCCTTCCAGGAAATCCTCGTCCGATTCCTCGAGGAGGAAGAAAAGCTCCTCCCGCCCGGCTCCTTCATCCCGGTGCTGGAATCGTTCCGGCTGATGACCTACCTCGACCGCTGGGCGCTCAACCGCACCGCGCGGTGGCTGCTGCGGCAACCCGTCTCCCGGGGCGCATCGCGCAATGCCCTGAACCTCTCCGAGGACACCCTGCTCGATCCCGGCTTCGCGGCATTCGTGGAGAAACAGATCGCGAGCAGCGGCATCGCCGGCGCCGCCCTCTGCTTCGAGGTTCCGCTGGCCGAGGCGATCTCCCATGGCGATCCCGTGCTCGAGCTCGCCGCGGCCCTGAAGCCCCTGGGGTGCGCTCTCTCGCTTTCCTCCTGCGACGGCTCGCCGGGCTCGATGCGCACGCTCGAACTCCTCAAGCCGGAATTCGTGAAGATCGCGAGCGGCCTCATCGGCCGGATGGACCGCGACCCGATGGAGGCCGCCACGGTCGAGGGCATCCACCAGCGCTGCCGGGACCTGGGCATCCGCACCATCGCCGAACATGTCGAGCGCCCGCAGACGCTGGAGATCGTCCGCGGCATCGGCATCGACTACGTGCAGGGCTATCTCGTGGGCCGCCCCGCCGCCCTCTCCTGAGCCCGGCGCGCCCCCGGCCGCGGCCGTCGTGGTCGAGCGAAGTTCAGAAGATCGTCGGGCGGCACTTGAAGATCGCGCTCATCGCGCCCTGTCCGTCCCCGCCGACGAGCGGCCCGAGGAAGGCCGTCGTCCCGGAACACAGGCCCCGGGCCTTCAGCTCGCGGTCGGCCTCGTTTTCCAGCACCCGTATCTCCGCGTAATGGATGTCGATGTCCTCGGCGGCCACCGTCGCCACGGTGCGCCGCCGAATCTCGGCCGACACCGCCGCGTCGAAGGCCACGCGAAAGAGACCCGGCTCCGGCGGAAGATCCCAGCGCGCGCGCTCGATCGGCGTGACGCGAACGGCTCCCTCGCGGGGCGCGGCCGGCGCGAACGCGCAGCCCGCGACAGCGATGGCCAACGCCAGGGCGGCAAGCTGCCGCCCGGCACGCAGTGTTCCCATGCTTCTCATGCCTGTCCTTTCTCCGCGCCGTCCCCGGCGCCTTCGGCCTCTTCCTGCTGCTGCAGCTGCCACATCTCGGCGAAGCGCCCGCCCTTCGCCATCAGGGAGCGGAAGCCGCCGCGCTCCACGATCCTGCCCGCGTCCATCACCAGGATCTCGTCGGCGTCCACGATGGTGGAGAGCCGGTGCGTGATCATGAGCGTCGTGCGGTCACGCGAGATCTCGGAGAGCTCCGCCTGGATTCCCTTTTCCGTCTTCGAGTCGAGCGCCGACGTGGCCTCGTCGAAGATCATGACCGGCGGGTCCTTCAGCAGCGTCCTCGCAATCGAGACGCGCTGCTTCTCGCCGCCGGAGAGCTTCAGCCCGCGCTCGCCCACCGAGGTCTCCCACCCGTCGGGCAGGCGCTCGATGAACTCCAGGATGTGGGCCACCTTCGCGGTCTCCACGATCTCCTCGCGCGTGGCGAGCGGGCGCCCGTAGGCGATGTTGTAGTAGATCGTGTCGTTGAAGAGCACGGTGTCCTGGGGAACGATGCCGATGGCGGAGCGCACCGAGAGCTGCGTCACGTCGCGGATGTCCTGGCCGTCGATGGTGATGCGCCCGCCCTGCACGTCGTAGAAGCGGAAGAGGAGCCGCCCCAGGGTGGACTTCCCCGAGCCGCTCGCGCCCACCACCGCGACCGTGGCTCCCGCGGGCACCTCGAAGTCCACGCCCGAGAGGATCGGCCGGCGGCCGTCGTAGCTGAAGTCCACGTTCTCGAAGCGGATGGCGCCTCCCTGCACGGCGAGCGCCGGCGCGCCGGGCTTGTCCTCGACCTCGCGGTTGACCGACAGGAGCCGGAACATCTTCTCCATGTCGGTGAGCGACTGCTTGATCTCGCGGTAGAGCACCCCCAGGAAATTGAGCGGGATGTAGAGCTGGATGAGGAGCGCGTTCACCATCACGAGGTCGCCCAGCGTGAGCGCGCCGTTCACGATGCCGTCGGAGGCCCTCCACATGAGGAGCGAGACGGTGAGCGCGATGATCGCGGCCTGCACCGTGTTCAGGAACCCGAGCGAGGTCTCGCTCAGGACCACGGCGCGCTCGTAGCGCGAAAGCGACTCGTCGTAGCGCCGCGCCTCGAAGGCCTCGTTGCCGAAGTACTTGACCGTCTCGTAGTTGATGAGCGAGTCGATGGCGCGGGTGTTCGCCTTCGAGTCGGTCTCGTTCATCGCGCGGCGGTGGTGGATGCGCCGCTCGGAGATGAGGAAGGTCGCCGCGATGTAGAGGACGAGCGCGCCCACGGTGATGACCCCGAACCACACGTCGAACTTGACGATCAGGAAGCCGGTGACCAGCGCGATCTCGAAGAAGGTCGGCAGCACGCTGAAGACCATGAAGTTGAGCAAGGTCGAGATGCCGCGCGTGCCGCGCTCGATGTCGCGGGTGAGCCCGCCCGTCTGCCGCTCGAGGTGGAAGCGCAGCGACAGCGAGTGCATGTGCTCGAAGACCTCCAGCGCCACGCGCCGCATCGCGCGCTGCGCCACCTTCACGAACACCACGTCGCGCAGCTCGTTGAACAGCGTGGAGGACATGCGCAGCAGCCCGTAGGCCGCGAGCAGCGCGATGGGCACGGCGAGCACCGCCTTCGGCCCGGAGAGCCCGTCGACGATCCCCTTCATGATGAGCGGCACGCCGAGGTTCGCGACCTTCGCGGTCACGAGGAAGCCGATCGCGAGCGCCACGCGCCCGCGGTACTCCCACAGGTAGGGCAGCAGCTTCGCGATGACGCCCGCGTCGCCCGTGGCGGGAGGCTCGGGCGTCTTCGGGGGGTCCTGGGGGAGGGTGGCGGTGCTCATCGGGGCGGGGCGCTTCGTCCGTTATAGTAGCAGCGAGACGATGCCGCGATTCGCCGCCAACCTGGGCTTCCTGTTTCCCGAGCTCCCCTTTCCGGAGCGCTTCGGCGCCGCTGCGGCCGCCGGCTTCGCCGCCGTCGAGTTCGCGCAGCCCTATGCCTGGGACGCGCGCGAGCTCTCCGAATTGCTCGAGGCCAACGGGCTTGAGATGGTCAACTTCAACCTCCCGATGGGAGATGCCGCAAAGGGCGACTTCGGCATCGCGTGCCTGCCTGGGCGCGAGGCGGAGTTCCGCGACGGGGTCGGGCGCGCCCTCGCCTATGCCGGCGTGCTCGGGAACACGCAGGTCAATTGCATCGCCGGCAAGGCGCCGGCCGGCGCCGATCCGGCGCGGCTGCGCGAGACGCTGCTCGCCAACCTGCGCTTTGCGGCACGGGAATTCGCGGCTGCAGGGCTCACGCTGCTGCTCGAACCCATCAACACGGTCGACGCGCCGGGCTTCGTGGTGCCTCGCCCCGCCGATGGCGCGAAGCTTCTCGACGAAACCGGCGCCGGCAACGCGCGCCTGCAGTACGACATCTACCACGCGGCGATGATGGGAGACGATCCGGTCGAGGGCCTCGCGCGCTTCGCCCCCTGGATCGGCCATGTGCAGTTCGCCGATGCGCCGGGGCGCCACGAGCCGGGCACAGGAAGCGTCGCCGTCGGCGACTGCTTCGCCCGGCTGGACGCCCTGGGCTACGCGGGCTGGACGGCCGCCGAGTACCGCCCCTCGAAACCCACCCCGGAAACGCTCGCCTGGATGGCCTGATGCGGCCGTGCCCGCGCTCCCCGCGCGCGGTGCTAGGATGGATTCGCCCGCACCCCGCCGACCGGAGGCGACCATGGGACCACAGCGCCTGCCGCAGATCGCCGCCTCGATGCTGGTTGCCGCCGCGCTCGCGCTTTCCGCGACCGGCGCCCTCGCCGCGGTCCCTCGGGAAAGCGCGGCAGCCCCGGAGAAGCCCGCTTTCGGCAAGGAGGACGACGCCTCCTACCGGCGACTGCGGGAGGCGGCGGAGGCGGTCGTTGCAGTGCGCACGAAGGCGCTCGGCGACGCCCGGTCGCGCGCGACGCTCGGCGCCGAACGCTCGGGCTCCGGCATCGTCATCGCGCCCTCCGGCCTCGTCCTCACCATCGGCTATCTCATCCTCGAGGCGGACCTCGTGGAAGTCTCCGACGCGAGCGGGCGCTCGCTGCCGGCGAGCGTCGTCGCCTACGACCACGCCACCGGCTTCGGCCTGCTGCGCGCCATCGGGCCGCTCTCACCCAAGCCCGTGAAGCTCGGCACTTCCGGCTCCGTGGAGCAGCTCGACCGCGTCCTCGTCGCCACCGGCGGCGAAGGCGGCATGTCGGTGGCGACCGTCGTCTCGCGGCGGCCGTTCGCGGGCTACTGGGAGTACCTCATCGACGGCGCAATCTTCACTTCCCCCGCGCGCACGGACCACAGCGGCGCGGCGCTCATCGACAAGAACGGGGAGCTGGTGGGCATCGGCTCGCTCCTGGTGATGGACGCGATGACGCCCGGCGAACGCCTGCCCGGCAACATGTTCGTCCCCATCGACCTGCTGAAGCCCGTCCTCGCGGAGATGGTCGCCACGGGCCGGCAGAAGGCGGGACGGCGGCCGTGGATCGGCGTGAACTCCGTCGAGGATGACGGCCGCCTGAAGGTCCTGCGGGTGACGGCAGACGGCCCCGCGGACACGGCGGGCCTGCGCCCCGGCGACATCATCCTCTCCGTGGGCGGCGAGAAGATCCGCGACCTCGGGGATTTCTACCGCAAGCTCTGGGCCGCGGGCGAGCCGGGCGTGGAGATCGCCCTCACCGTCCTGCAGGGCACGGACCTGCGCCAGTTGCACATCCGCTCCATCGACCGCCTGGACTTCCTGCGCCGCAAGCCCACGATCTGAAGGCGGCTATGATCGCGGGGTGATCGCCGCCGCCTCGCGCCTTCGCCGCATCCTCTACGCCGCCGCGCTGCTGCGCGCGCTCGCCATCGGGATGATGGCGGTGCTGATCGGGCTCTACTGCGCGAAGCTCGGGCTCACCGCCACGCAGATCGGCGTGGTGCTCTCCGCCGCCCTCTGGGGCGCGGCCGCGGCAACGCTTCTCACCATGGTCGCGGGAACGCGCGTGAGCGAACGCGCGCTCCTGGTGACGCTCACGGGCCTGCCCGTCCTGGGCTGCGCGCTGTTGCTCGCGACCAACGCCTTCCCGGTCATCGTCGCGGCGGCGTTCGTGGGGATGTTCAACGTGAACGGCCGCGACCGGGGCGCGATCCCGATCCTCGAGCAGGCGATGTTCCCGGCGACGACGACGGACGCGGACCGCACGCGCATCTTCGCCTGGTACAACGTGCTGCTGGACGTCGGCTACGCGGCGGGGGGGCTGCTCGCGGGCATCCCCACCGCCCTCGAGCACTTCGCGGGGATGGAGACGCTCGCCGCGATGAAGTTGACGCTCGCCCTCTTCGCCGCGCTCTACCTCGCCTCGGCCTTCCTCTACGCGCGATTGCCGCCGCGCGTGGGCGACACGGCGCCCGCGGGGTTGCGCGAACTCTCGCCCGAGAGCCGCCCGATCATCCGCAAGATCTCCACGCTCTTCTTCGTCGACGCCTTCGCCGGCGGCTTCATCGGCTCGGCGATCTTCGCCTACTGGTTCTCGGAGCGCTTCGGGGCGTCCGCGGCAACGGTCGCCGTGCTCTTCAGCGCCGGGCGCCTGCTCTCGGCCGCTTCGCACATCGCCGCCGCCTGGCTCGCGAAGCGCATCGGACTCGTGAACACCATGGTGTTCACCCACATCCCGTCGAGCTTCCTGCTCTTCACGATCGTGATCGCGGACGACTTCGGGTGGGCCGCGTTCTTCTTCCTCGTCCGCGAGGCCCTGAACGAGATGGACGTGCCCACGCGCCAGTCCTACGTGATGGCGGTGGTGAAGCCCTCCGAGCGCCTCGCCGCCGCCGGCGTCACCAACCTCGTGCGCTCGGGCGGCTGGGCGCTCGCGCCCGTCTTCGCGGGGGCGCTGATGCAGTCCGCGGGGCTGGGCGTGCCGCTCGTGCTCGCCGGCGTCGCGAAGATCGGCTACGACATCGCCCTGTGGCGCGAATTCCGGCGCGTGAAACCGCCGGAGGAACGCTAGGGCGCTCAGGCCCCGCGCGGCTTCTTCCGCGCGGCCGGGCGGATCCCGCGCCGCTCGAGCGCGTCGCGAAGCAGGTACTCGATCTGCCCGTTCACGCTGCGCAGCTCCGACTGGGCGAGGCGCTCGATCTCGGCCCAGACGCCCGGGTCGATGCGCAGCAGGAAGGCCTTCTTGTCGGGGCTCGCCACCGGATGTCAGCGCCTCTTTTCCTCGCCAGACCGCACATCGGGCATCCGGCGATAGCGCGCCAGGCCCCCGAGGGCGGCCAGGACCAGCGAAGCCGCAGTCACTCCCGACCAGATTCCCACGGCTTCCTCGCCGATCCCTCCCACGCCCCAGGCGAGCGCGCAAAGCGCGAAGGACATTCCTCCCGCTCCGAGAGTCAATCCCATCCAGCGCGAGAGCCCCTGCGCATCCGGATAACGCTCGGGGTGGGCGCGGTAGTTGTTGATGAGGCGCACCATGCCCAGCACGCCGATCATCCACGCCAGCGCGAGCAGCACGGCCGCGGCGATTCCCAGCGTCATGGGGCCTGACAACGCGGTTCCCACGGGCGAGTCAGGGGTACAGCGTGCCGGTGTTCACGATGGGCTGCGTGTCGCGCTCGGAGCACAGCACCACCATCAGGTTCGACACCATCGCCGCGCGGCGCTCGTCGTCCAGCTCGACCACGCCCTTCTCGGAGAGACTCTTCAGCGCCATCTCGACCATGGAAACCGCGCCGGTGACGATCTTGGTTCGGGCGCTGATCACGGCCTCGGCCTGCTGGCGGCGCAACATCGCCCCGGCGATCTCCGGCGCGTAGGCGAGGTGCGTGAGCTTCGCCTCCTCGATCTTCACGCCCGCGAGCTGCACGCGCACCTGCACCTCGTCGCGCAGCGCGTCGGCCACGGTGTCCGCCCCGGCCCGGAGCGTCACCTCGTTCGCGTGGGGCTCCTCGCCCTCGTCGTAGTTGTAGCGGGTGGCCACGTGGCGCAGGGCGGACTCGCTCTGCACCCGCACGTAGTTCTCGAAATCGTCGACGTCGAACATGGCCTGGGCGGTATCCTGCACCCGCCAGACCACGACCGCGGCGATCTCCACGGGGTTGCCGCGCTTGTCGTTCACCTTGAGGGTGTCCACGTTGTAGTTGCGCGCCCGCGCGCTCACCTTCTTGCGGATGAGCCACGGCCAGGTCCAGCGAAGCCCCGGCGTGCGCTCCGTCCCCGCATAGTCGCCGAAGAGCGTGAGCACGCTCGCCTCGTTGGGCTGGAGCATGAAGAAGCCGGGCGCGACGAAGACGATGGCGAGCGCTACTCCCACGGCGAGGACCGGGGCCCGGGCGATCGCGATCGCGAAGACCTCGGCCGCGATGAGCGCGAGCAGGACCACCAGCATGAAGATGCCGTTGAAGGTCGTGGCGGGCTTCTCGAAGTTGCCTTCCTTGCGGTACTGGGCCATGGCGTCCCTCCCGGCGGGGGGCTATTAAAGTGATATCACTTTGGGGCAGGCGCCGGGGATTGTCAACCGCGACGTTCCGCCGGCTCGCGTGCGGCCTTCGACAGGGCACGGCCCGCCCATCGGGCCGCGCCGGGCGCGCGCCGCCCTAACCCAGCGCCGCGATCACCGCGTCGGTGACTTCCGTGGTGCGCGCGGACCCGCCGATGTCGCGCGCGAGGGTCTTGCCCTCCCGGCACACGCGCTCGATGGCGGCCATGATCGCGTCCGCGGCCGGCTTCTCGCCCAGGTGCTCGAGCATCATCGCCACCGTCCAGAAGGTGGCGATGGGATTGGCGATGCCCTTGCCCATGATGTCGAAGGCCGAGCCGTGGATGGGCTCGAACATCGACGGGAACTCGCGCTCCGGATTCAGGTTCGCCGTGGGCGCGATGCCCAGGCTTCCCGCGAGGGCACCCGCTAGGTCGGAGAGGATATCGGCGTGCAGGTTGGTCGCGACGATCGTGTCGAGGGAGCGCGGGTCCTGCACCATCACCGTGGTCGCCGCGTCCACGAGGAGCTTCCTCACCGCGACGTCGGGATACTCCGAGCCGACCTCGCGCGCGATCTCGTCCCACAGCACCATGCCGTGGCGCTGGGCGTTGGACTTGGTGATGACCGTGAGGTGCTTCCTCGGGCGCGACTGCGCGAGGCGGAAGGCGAAGCGCATCACGCGCTCGACGCCTGCGCGGGTGAAGACGGAGGTCTCCATCGCCACCTCGATCGGCAGTCCCGGGTGCACGCGACCGCCGACGCCGGAATACTCGCCCTCGGTGTTCTCGCGCACGATCACCCAGTCGATGTCGCCGGGGCCGCGGCCCGCGAGCGGGCTCGGCACGCCGGGGAAGATGCGCGTGGGCCGCACGTTCGCGTACTGGTCGAAGCCCTGGCAGATCTTCAACCTCAGGCCCCAGAGCGTGAGGTGGTCCGGCATCTCCGGGTCGCCGACGGCGCCGAAGAGGATCGCGGAGAAGGGCTTGAGCGTCTCGTTGCCGTCGGCCGGCATCATCACGCCGTGCTCGCGGTAGTAGTCCGAGCCCCAGGGGAAATACGTGGCCTCGCACTGGAACCCGCCCTGCTTCGCTTCCACCGCCGCGAGGAGCCGCAGCCCCTCGGGCACCACTTCCTTGCCGATGCCGTCGCCGGGGACGACCGCGATCCGGTATTGCCGCTTGCTCATGGGGAAACCTCGAACGGGGGGATACCCCTGAACGCTATCAGAAGGAAAGCCGCATCACTTGCTCGCCGTCAGAGACTTCGCCCGTGCGCGTGAAGCCGAACCGGGCGTAGAAGGGCTCGGGGCTGCCCTCCTCCTCCACGAAGCTCAGGAACATCGCCTTCGCCTCCGGCACCGCCCGCGCGCGGGCCACGAGCAGGCCCATGGCCTGTGCGCCGAAGCCGAGCGACTGGTAGCGCTCGCCGATCATGAAGCGCCACAGGTACACGTACGGCTCGCGCCTCCAGTCCTCTGGCGCGCGGGCCGGATCGAAGCTCCAGTCCTCGAGCATCGCGAAGCCCACGGCCGTGCCGTTGGCGTTGATGCCGCGGAACCAGGCCTCCGAGTGGAAGTGCGCCTGCGCGATCGACACGGCGTTGGGCGCGACGAAGCGCTCCTGGGCGGGGGCGACCTTCAGGCGAAGGTAGTCGCGCAGGTTCTCGCGGGTGATCTCGCGCAGCTCCACGCGGGCCGCCTTGTCCGGAATCGCTTCATCCATGTCCATGCGAGGTGTCCTCCTTCGGGCTCGCCGCTTACCCGGCCGGCGCGAACGCCTGCCCGCCGCCGTAGCTCGCGAGCTCGCCGGGCTTGCCGCCCTTCGAGACCTTCACCGCACAGTACTTCAACTCCGCGATCTTGCCGAAGGGATCGAGCGCCGGGTTGGTCAGCAGGTTCGCCGCCGCCTCGTAGAAGGCGAACGGGATGAAGATCGAGCCGCGCGGCGTGCCGTCGTCGGCGCGCGCGGCAAGCGCGATCTCGCCGCGGCGCGAAGCCACGGTGATCACGTCGCCGGGCCGTGCGCCCAGGGCGTCCAGATCCAGGGGGTGCAGGGAGGCCACCGCGCGCGGCTCGAGCGCGTCCAGCACCGAAGCGCGCCGCGTCATGGACCCGGTGTGCCAGTGCTCGAGCTGCCGGCCGGTGATGAGCACGAACGGATACTCGGCGTCCGGCCGCTCGTCGGCGGGGATGAGGTCGGCCGGCACGAACCGCGCCCTGCCGTCCTTCGTCGGGAAGTCCTCGGTGAAGACCACGGGCTGGCCGGGATCGTCCTCGGTGCGGCACGGGTAGGTGACCGCCGACTGCGCCTCGAGGCGCTCCCAGGAGATGCCGCCGATGGAGTTCATGGCGCCGCGCATCTCCTCGTAGACCTCGGCCACGCCGCTCTCGGGCCCGGCGTAGTTCCAGTCGAGGCCCAGGCGCGCCGCGATCTGCTGCGTGATCCAGAGGTCCTGGCGCGCCTCGCCCGGCGCATCGAGCGCGCGCCGGCCCATCTGCACGATGCGGTCCGTGTTGGTGACCGTGCCCGTCTTCTCGGGCCAGGCGGAGGCCGGCAGCACCACGTCGGCGAGGTAGGCCGTCTCGGTGAGGAAGATGTCCTGCACGACGAGGTGCTCGAGCTTCGCGAGCCCCTCGCGTGCGTGGTGCGCATTCGGGTCGCTCATCGCCGGGTTCTCGCCCAGCACGTACATGCCGCGGATCTGCCCCGCGCAGGCCGCGTCCATGATCTCGACCACGGTGAGACCGGGCTTCGTGTCGAGCTTCGTGCCCCAGTACTGCTCGAAGCGCGCGTTGGCCTCCGGATCGTCCACGCGCTGGTAGTCGGGGAACATCATCGGGATGAGCCCCGCATCCGATGCCCCCTGCACGTTGTTCTGGCCCCGCAGCGGATGCAGCCCCGTGCCGGGCCGGCCGATCTGCCCGGTCATGAGGGTGAGCGCGATGAGGCAGCGCGCGTTGTCGGTGCCGTGCACGTGCTGCGAGATGCCCATGCCCCACAGGATCATCGAGCCCTTCGCCGTGGCGTAGGCGCGCGCCACCTCGCGGATCGTCTCCGCGGGAATGCCGCAGAGCGGCGCCATCGCCTCGGGGCTGAAGCCCTTGGCGTTTTCCTTCAGGGCCTCGAACCCCGTGGTGCGCGTGCGGATGAAGTCGGGGTCCGTCAGGTTCTCCTCGAGGATCGTGAAGATCATCGCGTTGAGGAGCGCCACGTCCATGTCGGGCTTGAACTGCAGCACGCGCCAGGCGTGCCGCGCGATGTCGGTGCGCCGCGGGTCGGCCAGCACCAGCTTCGCGCCCCGCTTCACCGCGTTCTTGATCCACGTGGCCGCCACCGGGTGGTTCGAGGTGGGGTTGGAGCCGATGAGGAAGATGAAGTCCGCTTTCGCGACGTCCGAGACCTGGTTGGAGACCGCCCCGGAGCCGATGCCCTCCAGGAGTGCGGCCACCGAAGAGGCGTGGCACAGGCGCGTGCAGTGGTCCACGTTGTTCGAGCCGAAGCCGGTGCGCACCAGCTTCTGGAAAAGGTAGGCCTCCTCGTTGGAACCCTTGGCGCTGCCGAAACCGGCGAGCGCGCCGCCGCCCTGCGCATCGCGGACTTTCGCAAGCCCTCCCGCGGCGAGGTCGAGCGCTTCCTCCCACGACGCCTCGCGGAACACCTCGCTCCAGCGGGTGGGGTCGACGGTGAACTGCGCGTGCTTGGGCGCGCCGGGCTTGCGGATGAGCGGCTTCGTGAGGCGGTGCGGGTGGTGCGCGTAGTCGAAGCCGAAGCGGCCCTTCACGCACAGGCGGTCGTGGTTGGCGGGCCCGTCGCGGCCATCGACGCGCACGATCGCGTTGTCCTTCACGTGGTAGGTGAGCTGGCAGCCCACGCCGCAGAACGGGCAGATGGAATCGACCGTCTTGTCGGCCTTCATCTGGTAAGCCAGCTTGGCAGGAGCCAGGGCCCCCGTGGGGCAGGCCTGCACGCACTCGCCGCAGGCGACACAGGTCGATTCCCCCATCGGGTCGTCGAAGTCGAAGGTGATCCTGGCGTGCGAGCCGCGCCAGGCGTAGCCGATCACGTCGTTCACCTGCTCCTCGCGACAGGCGCGCACGCACCGCGTGCACTGGATGCAGGCGTCGAGGTTCACCGCCATGGCCGGATGCGAGACGTCCGCGGCGGGCTGCGCGCGCGCGGCGAAGCGGGGCTTGCCCACGCCGAGCCTCTCCTTCCAGGGAGCAAACTCGTTGCCGGCGGGCTTCAAGTCCGCTGCCGGCGCGTCGGCTGCGAGGAGTTCCAGCACCAGCTTCTGCGCATGCACGGCACGCGCGGAGACGCTCGAGACCACCATGTCCTTGGCGGGCGAGCGGCAGCAGGAAGGCGCCAGCACGCGCTCGCCGTCGATCTCCACCATGCACGCGCGGCAGTTGCCGTCGGGCCGCCAGCCCTCCTGGTAGCAGAGGTGCGGGATCTCGACGCCGTGGCGCTTCGCGGCCTGGATGATCGTCTCGCCGGCGAACGCGGAGACGGTCTCGCCGTTCAACTTGAAGTCGATGACCTCGGGGGGGGGGGGGGGGGGGGGGGGGGGGGGGGGGGGGGGGGGGGGGGGCGGGGGGGGGGGGGGCGCCGCCGACGGGTATCGTTCCAGGTTCCATCCTCATGTCAGACCTCGTGCGCAAAGTGCCTGATCACGCAGCGGATCGGATTCTGCGCGGCCTGGCCGAGGCCGCAGATGGAGGCGTCCGCCATCGCCTGGGAGAGCTCCTCGAGGAGCGCCGCATCCCACTTCGGCGCCTCCATCAGTTTCGCCGCCTTCGCGGTGCCCACGCGGCAGGGCGTGCACTGGCCGCAGGACTCGTCCTCGAAGAAGCGCATCATGTTGAGCGCCGCGTCGCGCGCGCGGTCGTTGTTCGAGAGCACGATCACCGCCGCCGAGCCGATGAAGCAGCCGTGCGGCTGCAGCGTGTCGAAGTCGAGCGGGATGTCGCCCATCGAGGCCGGCAGGATGCCGCCCGAGGCCCCGCCGGGGAGGTAAGCGTAGAAGGCGTGGCCCTCCAGCATGCCGCCGCAGTACTCGTCGATGAGCTCCTTCGCGGTGATGCCCGCGGGCGCGAGGTGCACGCCCGGCTTCCTCACGCGGCCGGACACCGAGAAGGAGCGCAGCCCCTGGCGGCCGTTGCGGCCCTGGGAAGCGAACCACTCCGCGCCCTTCTCGAGGATCTCGCGCACCCAGTAGAGCGTCTCGAAGTTGTGCTCGAGCGTCGGCCGGCCGAAGACGCCCACCTGCGCGACGTAGGGCGGGCGCAGGCGCGGCATGCCGCGCTTGCCCTCGATCGACTCGATCATCGCGCTCTCCTCGCCGCAGATGTAGGCGCCCGCGCCGCGCCGCAGGTGGATTCGCGGAAGCGGCCCCGGGGGGTCGGCCTGAAGCAGCGCCAACTCCTGCTCGAGCATGACGCGGCAGCCGTGGTACTCGTCACGCAGGTAGACGTAGATGTCGTCGATGCCCACAGCCCAGGCGGCGATGAGCATGCCCTCGAGGAAGCGGTGCGGGCTGCGCTCGAGGTGGTAGCGGTCCTTGAAGGTGCCCGGCTCGCCCTCGTCGATGTTCACCGCCATGATCCGGGGCGCCGGCTCGGCCCGCACGATGCGCCACTTGCGGCCGGCGGGAAAGCCCGCGCCGCCCAGGCCGCGCAGGCCCGCGTCTTCCATCCCCTTGATCACCGCCTCTACGTCGCGCTCGCCGCCGATGCACTGCTGCCAGGCCCGGTAGCCGCCATGGGCGAGGTATTCGTCGTAGCCCATGTGCCCCGGGGCGGCCGGCGCCACGTGGCCGCCCTTCACGAGCGTCTCGACCCGCTCCGCGGTCGCGTGGCCGATGGAGTTCTGGCCGATGCACACCGCGGGCGCCTCGGCGCACCGGCCGATGCAGGGCGCGGGAACCACGCGCACGGCGGGGCCGAGCGTCTTGCCCAGGCGCGAGAGCAGGTCTGCGGAACCGGCCATCCGGCAGGAGAGCGTTTCGCAGACGCGAACCGTGACCTTGGGCGGGGCGCCCTCGCCTTCCTTCACCACGTCGAAGTGGTGGTAGAACGTGGCAACCTCGAAAACCTCCGCCTGCGAGAGCTTCATGGCCTCCGCGAGCGCGGCGAGGTGCGCGGCCGAAAGGCAGCCGAAGCGGTCCTGCACCTTGTGCAGGTTCTCGATGAGGAATTCCCTCGCGCGTGGCGCATCGCCCAGCAGCGAATCGATTTGCGCGCGCGCTGCGGGGTCGACCGTCCTGCCCTTCGGTGTCGGGCGGGCCTTGCGGATCTTCGAAATCGGAATGGCGACGCGGTCGTTCATGGCGTGCTCGTGGTTGCGGACGCGGGGCCGGCTTGGCTGGCGGCCCGGGGAAGCACGCCCTCGCTCGGCGGCAAGGGCTCGGGAATCAGGCCATTAGACTACTGAAGGCAGGGGGAGTTTGGGCTTGACCCGAGTCAATTCCGTTGAGGCGACTGCGCACGCGATCCGAATATCGCGCGTCATTGGTCAGCCTTTTCCCATGGCGCGAGTTCCAGCGGCCGCAACCCGAACCGGACCGCGTTGCCGGGATGAAGGCCTTCCAGCTCGAGTAGCACAAGCTTCACGAACTGATCCGCGTCATCGCGAGCAACGGCGGCGGGCACCACGCGGCGAATGGACACTTCCGTGGCAGGTGGACCGACTCGCACGACTGCACGAATGCATTCCGCCAGTTGCGCGCGGTATCGCAGTCGAAACGGGTCGGGCGGCATGAGCTGCCCGCGTACGGCCACATACTGCTGGCACGATCTCTCGTAGGCCCAGACGAACACGTCGCGCAGAAGATCGACCCGATTCAACTCGTAGACCCCCAGGATGCCGTCGATGTAGGCCTTCTGCGGCACGTCTATGAAGGACAGCGGGCAGAGATTCTCCCTGACAAGCGGAATGTTCGCCGCGAGACGCGACACGCGCTTGTTCACATCCTCGAACGGCTGGAGGTAGGGCAGGTGCACCATCAGGAAGAAGGCCTGCTCGATGGCATCGGAGATCCGCGCGGCTGTCTCGAGCACGATCCCGAAGACTTCCTCGATCCGCTGCGGCAGGGCCATGGGCAGGTAGACGCTCCCGCCGATTTCCACCGCGCGCTGCCGCAGCCGCCCTCCCTCCACGGGCGGCAAGAGGCCATCCGAGAGAAGTGCGTGGATCGCGACGATCGACTCGGCATTCACGCCCACGCGTCCGATGTCGTGAACGAGATATTCGATGGCGGTCTTGTGGTTCAGGATCATCTGCGTTTCTGTCGCATCCTTGCCTTCGGCCCGCTGCCCGAATTCGATGAGCCGCTCGGTGTCGAGGCGGCTGTAGGTGTTGCCCTCCAGCCGCGATGAGGCCCATGACAGATCGATCAGGAGGCGATTCAGGATTTCCCGCGCGAATGTTCCCGCGCGGTCGTCCGCGGCGGGTGAGCGCCCGATCGCGTGCAATTGCCGGCGAAGGTCCTCCGGCAGATAGGCGGTCTCGTTTGGCACATAGGATTCGAGGAAGGCCATGTCGTAGCCGACCGGACGACGGCCCTGTATGGGCTGCCGGACGTAGGCCTTGATTTCCTCGGATGCGGGCGAGATCGGGACGTAGACCTCGGCCTCGCCCTTTATCACGGCTGGCTGGGCTGCTAGGTTTCCGGCGCCCGTGATCGGAGCGAGGCGATATCGGGTCGATCTGCCTTCGCCAATCACTTCCAGGCGCTTGCGGTCGACCAGCGCGGCGATTCGCCGCTGGAGGGTCCGCCGGGGGATCTTCTCTTCCAGTGCCCTTTCGATTTCGGCAAGTGACATGCCCTCCGGTCGCTTGGCGATTGGCGCGATCAGTATTTCGAGATCTTCGGGTAGGACAATCCGAGGCATGTCATGCGGCTTTATTTGGCGCGAAAGACATTATTGCGCCATTTTAAATGGCGCGCAAATATTTTTTGCGCCAAATAAAGTGGCGCGGAACCCAAATTGCCCAAAGGAAAGGTAAGGCGAAGCCATGGCATCGGCCACAACCCTACTGCCTCCTTAGCCAGGGTTGCCGATCGCTGGTCGATATCCTTGAACTTGAAATTCTGCCGAGCTGCCAAGAATCGGGTGGTCGAAGAAAGGGTTGGACACTGTCGGTATGCCTATGGCCGGCGATGGGGTAGCTGAGCCTCCCCTCGCCAGAAAAGCGCGCGCGGGGACCTTGTGGCCGAAATGCGGCCGTTAGCTCCAGCCCCGCATCGCGTGGACTTCCGAACCATGATGTTCGGCGACGGCAGGCTCGCCCGGCGAGCCTGCGATGGCCCGGCGCTGTGCCAGAATGCCCCCCATGTGCCGCGCCCTGCTCTACCTCGGCGAGCCCGTCGTCCTGGACAGCTTTCTCTACCAGCCGGATTCCGCGCTGGTGCGGCAGAGCTACATGCCCAAGATGCTGCACATGCTGAACCTCGCGGGCTTCGGCATGCGCGCCTGGGACCGGCGTTCGCGGGAGCCGGCGAAGCCCTGGGCCTACGGCTCGACGGGGCTGCCAGTCTTCGACCGGAACCTGAAGAGCCTCGCCGAGAAGGTGGAGGCCGGCGCCGTGCTTGCGCACGTGCGCGGCGTGGCCTACAGCACCGCGGTCGACATCTCGCTCGCGAACGTCCACCCGTTCCAGTTTCCGGGCTGTCCGGTCGTGATGGCCCATAACGGCGACCTTGCCCGGTTCGCCGACCTGAGGCCCGCGCTCGCCGCCCACGTCCCGGCAAGCCTTGCCCGGCACGTTCGTGGAACCACGGACAGCGAGTGGATCTACGCGCTCATCCTCTCCGGGCTGCGCGATCCTTTCGCCGTGCCTTCCGGCGGCGAGCTCGTCGAGGCCGTCGCCCGCGCGCTCGCCATCATCCGCCGTGAACGCGCCGGGCTCGGCATCGACATTTCCTCCGCGGCGAATCTCTTCGTCACGGACGGCACGCAGATCGTGGCGACGCGCTACTGCTTCGACTTCGGCCGCTACGCCACCGACGACCCCGCGAAGCTGCACGAGGCGAACCTGCGCTTCGTGAGCCTGTGGTACACGCTGGGACGCGACTACGGGCTGCACGAGGGCGAATGGAAGATGGTCGGCGGCGCCGAGGCCGCGGACTCGATCCTGGTGGCGTCGGAGCCGCTCACCCGCGACGTGGCCGCCTGGGTGGAGGTGCCGGAGTACGCGATGCTGCACGCCTGCATTCGCGACGGCCGGCCGGCGGTCACGCTGCACTACCTCGACTGAGGCGCGCGCGCGGGAAGCGGGGCGACCAGCAAGGCGCGGCCGGTATCCCGGCCGCCGGTCAAGGCGGCCCGCCTCGCGACTCGCCCTGCTCCGCCCAGAGTTGCGCCGCGCCAGCCGCCTCGAACTGCGCCGCCTCACCCGGGCGCGCGGCAAGGCGCGCCTGGGTCGCCAGCCGCATGAGCGCGCGGTTCGTGCGTCCCAGCGATTCGAGCAGGCTCCTCTGCACCGCGGCACGCACGCGCGAGCCCGAAGTGGCCTCCCCGAAATACAGGCGGCGGAATGCCTCGGCGGGAATCTCGAGGATGGTGGAATCCTCGCGCGCCCACGCGTGCGAGCCGTGGGCCGACGCGAGCAGCACGCCCATGAAGCCCAGCGGCCGGCCGGGGCCGAGGACGGCTACGCGCCGTTCCAGGCCATCGACGGGCCGCACGACTTCCACGGCGCCGCGCGCGACGATGAACACGGCGTTCGCCGGGCTCCCGGGCGCGTGCAGCATCGTGCCCCGGGGCAGGTCGAGCACGTTCGCTTCCGAGACGACCTCGTCGATCTCGTCCCGGGGAAAGTGGTCGAAGAAGGCGAGGCGCGGCAGGAAGGCGGGCAGGTCGAACGCGGCCCGATGCGTGCGCGCAACCCCCGCCAGCGGCCCCGCGGAAGGCGGGCGCGGGGGCCTGTCCTCGGGAGAGGCGAGCGCCGCCAGGCGCCGGTTGAGCGCGCGCAGCCGCTCCGCGAGCACGAGCGTCACCGCGTGCTGCAGGTCGCGCGAGGCTCTCTGGCGCTGCGAGACGACGGCCCGGAAATCCTCGAAGGCGAGGAACCAGCCATCCACGTTCTGCGTCGCCACGACCGTGGCGGTGCAGGTGCCGGCTTCCACGAGGGCCATCTCGCCGAAGATGTCGCCCTCGCCCAGGCGCGCCACCACGTAGCACTCCCCGCCCGGCGCGAACACGCGGGCCTCGGCGCTGCCCGTGCGCAGGACGAAGGCGCGCGCGCCGCCTCGCCGTGGCGAACGAGCACGGAGCCTTCGAGGAACGAGACCGGATGGGCCGCGGAGAGCAGCAGGTCGCGCGCCTCGGGAGCCAGCATCTGCAGGAAGGATTGCGGCATGGCGATCACCTCGATTCCCTCAAGCGGGGCCCTCGCGGTCGGCGAGCGGGGAGAACGCGCCCTCGCCACCACGACTCCCTCTTGCGGGGGAGCCGGGAGAGTTCTGCTCCCTCTCCCGTGGGAGAAGGCAGCGGTGCGGGTCTTCCTACAGGACCGACTTGAGGAGCTTGCCCATCTCCGCGGGGTTCTTCGTCACCTTGATGCCGCAGGCCTCCATCACCGCGAGCTTTTCCTGCGCGGTGCCCTTGCCGCCGGAGATGATCGCGCCCGCGTGCCCCATGCGCTTGCCCGGCGGGGCGGTGACGCCGGCGATGAATCCGACGACGGGCTTCTTCATGTTGGCCTTCACCCACTCGGCGGCCGTTTCTTCGTCCGAGCCGCCGATCTCCCCGACCATGATCACGGCGTCGGTCTCGGGATCGTCGTTGAAGAGCCGGAGCAGGTCGATGTGCTTCAGCCCGTTCACCGGGTCGCCCCCGATGCCGACCGCCGAAGACTGGCCCAGGCCCAGCGCCGTGAGCTGCCCCACGGCCTCGTAGGTGAGCGTGCCGGAGCGCGACACCACGCCGATGCGGCCCTTCTTGTGGATGTGGCCGGGCATGATGCCGATCTTGATCTCGTCCGGCGTGATCGTGCCGGGGCAGTTCGGGCCCAGGAGCAGCGTCTTCTTGCCCTTCATCCTGTCGCGCGTGCGGATCATGTCGCGCACGGGGATGCCCTCGGTGATGCAGATCACGAGGTCGAGGCCGGCATCGACCGCCTCGTCGATGGCCGCGGCCGCGAAGGGCGGCGGCACGTAGATCACGGACACCGTGGCCCCCGTGGCGGCCTTTGCGTCTTTCACGGTGCCGAAGATCGGGATGCCCTCGAAGTTCTCGCCGGGCTTCTTCGGGTTCACGCCCGCCACGAAGCAGTTCCTGCCGTTCGCGTACTCGCGGCACATCTTCGTGTGGAACTGGCCGGTCTTGCCGGTGATGCCCTGCGTGATGACCTTGGTGTCCTTGTCGATGAGGATGCTCATGTCAGTTCCCCTGGCCCTTGGCAGCCGCCACCGCTTTCGCGGCCGCGTCTCCCATGTCCGCGGCCGAGATGATCGGCAGCCCCGAGTCGGCGAGGATCTTCTTGCCGAGGTCCACGTTCGTGCCTTCGAGGCGCACCACCAGCGGCACCTTGAGCCCCACCTGCTTCGCCGCGGCGACCACGCCCTCGGCGATCGTGTCGCACTTCATGATGCCGCCGAAGATGTTCACGAGGATGGCCTTCAGCCCCGGGCGCGCGAGCATGATCTTGAAGGCCTCGGTGACCTTCTCGGTCGTCGCGCCCCCGCCCACGTCGAGGAAGTTGGCGGGGTTGCCGCCGAAGAGCTTGATCGTGTCCATGGTCGCCATGGCGAGCCCGGCGCCGTTCACCAGGCAGCCGATGTTGCCGTCGAGCGAGATGTAGGACAGGTCGAACTTCGAGGCCTCGATCTCCGCGGGATCCTCCTCGTCCAGATCCCGGTAGGCGACGATTTCCGGGTGGCGGAAGAGCGCGTTGGAATCGAAGTTGAGTTTTGCGTCGAGGGCGACCACCTTGCCATCGCCGGTGACGATGAGCGGGTTCACCTCCGCGAGCGAGCAGTCGCACTCGTCGAAGACCTTGTAGAGGCCCTTGAGGAGGTCCCTCGCCTGGGCGATGGAGCCGTCCGGCACGCCGATCTTCTTCGCGATGTCCTCGGCCTCGGCATCCTTCAGGCCCGTCTTCGGGTCGATCGCCACGCGGTGGATCTTCTCCGGCGTCTTTGCGGCGACTTCCTCGATGTCCATGCCGCCCTCGCTGGAGGCCATCATCGTCGCGCGCTGCGTGACGCGATCGACGACGAGCGCCACGTAGAGCTCCTTCTTGATGTCCGCCCCTTCCTCGATGAGGAGGCGGTGCACCTTGCGGCCCTCCGGCCCCGTCTGGTGGGTGACCAGCGTCATGCCGAGGATCTTCGAGGCGAGATCCTTCACTTCCGCCGGCGACTTGGCGACCTTCACGCCGCCGCCCTTGCCGCGCCCGCCGGCGTGGATCTGGGCCTTCACCACCCAGACCTTGCCGCCCAGGGTTTCGGCGGCCTTCACCGCCTCCTCGACCGAGAGCGCGGGAATGCCTCGGGGCGTGGGCACGCCGAATTTCCGGAAGACTTCCTTGCCCTGGTATTCGTGGATGTTCATGGTCGTCGGGGATGGGGGTGTGAAGGCCCGGCCATTCTATCAGCCGGGTTCGCCGGCACCGCCTTGATGCGCGTCAGCAAACGGCGGTTCAGTGATTCTCGGAGGGGCCGGCGTCGTCCAGCGGCGCGGAGCCGCGGTACCACTTCGGGTAGAAGCGCGCGACGGCGGGGGCGTGCGACTCGAGCGCGTGGCAGCGGTCGAGCTGCGTGGGCTTGCGCTCCGGCGAGGAGATCCCCTGCCCTGCAAAGGTCTGGTAGGCCGCGGTGGCGAGTGAGCAGGCCAGTTCGGTGATGTGCGTGCAGCCGCGCACGCCGCCCAGGAGTTCCTTCACCTTGCGCAGGTACCCCGGCCCGATCGAGAGGCCGATCAGCTTCGCGTAGTCCGGCGCAATCCGGTCGCATTCCCCCGCGTAGGGCATGGCGTCGGAGGACGCGGCGGCGTCCACGATGCGCAGTTCGCGGTCCACGGTGATGCGCAGCCACATGTCGTGGACCGCATCCCCCGGGGAGAGCTTTCGCCCGCCGACGGGAAACTCGACGTCCTTGCGGTCGAGGAGCCGCCCCTCGATGTCGAAGAGGCCGTCCTCGCGCTTGTAGCCGACGATCTCGATCGTGCGGCGGTGCAGGGGCTCGCGCTTCGCCTTCGGCTCAGAGAGAGACATCGACCCCGGCGGTCCCGCCCTTGCTCGCCTGGCGTATGGCGTCGGCGAACTCCGCGCCCGTCTGGTAGCGCTGGTTGTAGTCCTTGGCGAGCGCCTTGTCGATGATCGCGTCGATCCACGGCGGCAGGTTCGGGTTCAGCTCCCGGATCGCCGGATGCGGATTGCTCGCGATGGCGAACATGAGCTGGGTCATCGACTCGCCCTCGAACGGCAGGCGCCCGCACAGCATCTGGAAGAGCGTCACGCCGAGCGAGAAGAGGTCGCTTCGGCCGTCGATCTTCTTGCCGGCAAGCTGCTCGGGCGACATGTAGGACGGCGTGCCGAGCACCATGCCGGTCTTCGTCTTGGAAGAGTCCGTCACGCGGGCGATGCCGAAGTCGGTCACCTTCGCGACGTCGCTTTCCGGCTCGTACATGATGTTGGCCGGCTTGATGTCGCGGTGCACCACGCCCATGGAGTGCGCGTAGCCCAGCGCGTCCGCCACGCGCTCGACGATGGAGAGCACGCGGGCGGCGGGAAGCAGGTTGGGCTGCTTCACGTAGGGCACGAGGTCCTTGCCCTTCAGGAATTCCATGGCGATATAGGCGAGGTCGTGTTCCTCGCCCGCGTCGTAGATGGTCACGATGTTGGGATGGGTGAGCCGGCCGGCCGTCTCCGCCTCGCGGAAGAAGCGGTCCTTCGCCTCCTGCAGCTCGTCGCCCTCGAACTCGGAGGCGAGGGCGAGCGTCTTGATGGCCACCGTGCGGCCGATCTTCGGGTCCTTGCCCAGGTAGACGACGCCCATCGCGCCCTTGCCCAGCTCCTTCTCGACCTGGTAGCGCCCGAGCATGGGCTTTTCCGCCTGCCCGGCGCCGATGACCATGGTCGCGGCCGTGGAACGCGCGGCCGAGGACCCGCCCAGGATGATCGTCTCGCTCATCGCCTTGGCGCGCTGCATGCGCTGGGCCACGTCCTTGAATTCCGGGGCGTTGCGGTGGATGTGCCCGAATACGGATTCAGCCTTGTTGAACTGGCGGCGGCGCTCGAAATCGAGGGCGAGCGCGTACAGGTTCTCGCCCACCTGTTCGTCGTAGGGGCACTTGCGGAACTTGTCGAAGGCCATGTCCAGCTGGCCCTGCTGCTGGAACGCGAGCCCCAGCATCCGGTTCGATTCCGCCCCCTCCACGTCGGCCCTTTCCTTGCCGCGCTCGGTCACGAGGTAGCGCTTCGTGGTGAGGAGCAGGTGCCCGACGACGAGCAGCGTGGCCGGCAGCATCAGCTGCAGCCACAGGCCGGCCCCGGTCATGAGCCCCAGGTGCGCGCCGAAGAGTGCGACGAAGAGGAGCGCGGTGAGAACGGCGCCCATGCCAGCGCCCAGGTGCGGCAGCAGCAGGACGAGGTAAGCGGCCACCAGCACGTAGATGCCGATCGTCGCGTACGTGCCCCAGGTCGGGGAGACGAAGAAGTGCTCCTGCATCAGCGAGGAGACGGAGTGCGCGAGCGTGGTGACCGGGTTCATCTGCGCCGAAATCGGCGTCACCTGCGCGGTGCCGATGCCGGCGGCCGTCGCGCCGATGAGAACGATCTTGTCGGCGTACTTGGTCGCGGGGATCTTGCCGGTGATCACGTCGAAGAAGGAATCGATCGGGAAGGCGGCGCGCCCGTCGCGGTCCTTGTAGTAGTACGTGAACATCCGCGCCTGGGAGTCCGTGCGGACCACCTTGTTGCCCAGCGCCACGCTCTCGCCCAGGTTCACCTTGATGTCCTTGGCGCCGAGATTCAGGCTCTTCGCGGCGATCATGAGCGCGAGCGAGGGATACGGCTCGCCGTAGTAGTCGATCACGAGCGGCTCGCTGCGGATAGCGCCGTCGGCCGGGTCGGGCGAGGCGTTGAGGTGGCCGATGGCGGCCACGTAGGCGCCGATCTGCTCGATGGGCGGGATCGCGGACGCGCCGTAGATGTAGGTGCCGCCGTGTTGCGACGTGCCGCTGATGGCGTTCTTCGTCACGTAGGCGGGCAGGGGCTGGTCGGGCTTGCCCGGCGGCGGGCCGCCCATGGTTTCGGCGAACACCATCGGCAACACGACGTTGCCCGCCTTCTTCACGCTCGCGGCAAGGCGGATGTCGTTGTTCAGTGCGACGGAGGCCTCGCGCAGGAGCTTGCCGATCTCGGCGACCTCCCCGGTGGCCTGGGGCACCTGCGCGGCGGGCGTGGCCCCGCCGAAGACGCCGACGCCTGGCGCTTCCTGGGGCGCCCCGGCGGGGTAGGCCTTGTCGTAGATCTGGAGCATCTTCTCGACGTAGAGCAGGCCCGGGTCGATCTGGGGCTCGAAGAAGAAGATGGTGTTGCCGATCACCTTCGCCTTGGCGGCTGCGAGCTGGTCGATGAGGGTGGCGTGCACCTCGCGCGGCCAGGGCCAGCGGCCGATGTTGGCGATCGACTGCTCGTCGATCGCGATGACCGCGATCCTGTCGCTCGGGTTCTTGGACGTCATCCGCACGCCGAGGTCGTAGGCCCACCGTTCCAGCCCCGGGATCATGTTCGACGCCGCATTGAAGACGAGCACGGCCACGGCGATCACGATGCCGAGGAACCAGTCGGCCTTCCAGAATTGGCTCTTCATGGATTCTCCTTGTTCTCCCCGACGCACGGGCGGCGCGACACCCGCGGCGGCCCCCTCAAGAGCGGGAATCTTACATGGAACGGCGTCGCCCGGTCACTCCGCGAAATGGGCCGCGCTGCCCGAGGAGCGATTGCCGTCCATGACGTCGCCGGTCACCGCGAGCCGGCTCCCGGGAAGGCTTTCGTCTGGATTGATTTGCGTTGGCCCCTGGGAAAGAATGGCCGATGGGCCCCGCTCGACTACTCGCCTTCCTCGCCTGCGCGGCCGTGGTCGCGACCCACGCGCGGCCGGAGCAGGAGCCCAGGCTCGCGCTCGTGATCGGAAACGGCGCCTACCGGGACGCGCCCCTCGCCAATCCGGTCAATGATGCCCGCGACGTCGCCAAGCTGCTCGCGGACCAGGGTTTTCGCGTGATCCTGCGCGAGAACGCGACGCTTCGTGAAATGCACATCGCCGCGCGGGAGTTCGGGGACGGCCTCACCCGGGACTCGGTCGCCCTGTTCTACTTCGCGGGACACGGCATGCAGGTTCGAGGGCGCAACTACCTGATACCCGTCGGCGCCGACATCGCTCGCGAGGACGAAGTCTCGTTCAGCGCCTTCGACGTGGTCGCCGTGATGGACAAGTTCGAGAGCGCGAGAAGCCGCGTGAACCTCGTCGTTCTCGACGCCTGCCGGAACAACCCGTTCGCCGGCCGCTTCAAGGTCTCCCAGGCCGGCCTGGCGCAGATCGACGCGCCTCCCGGTACCCTCATCGCCTTCGCGACGGCACCGGGTTCGGTCGCCGACGACGGCACCGGGCGCAACGGCCTGTACACGCACCATGTGCTCGCGAACCTCTCGAGGCCGGATACGCGCATCGAGGACGTCTTCAAGGCGGTGCGTGCCGGCGTCCGCATCGCCTCATCGGGCCGGCAGGTGCCCTGGGAAAGCACCTCGCTCGAGACGGAATTCATGATGCGGGCGACGCGGCCCGCGGTGGCCATGGCGGGGGCGCGGCCGACCGCGGCTCCGGCGACCATTGCCTCGCCCCCGGCCTTCGCGCCGGGGGACAGCTGGACGTACCGCGTCACGTCGAAGACCGGGCGGGGAAGCCGGGAGCAACGGATCGTCATCCGCGAGATCCGCGGCGAGGAGGTCGAGTACGAGGGAGGGTCCTCGGGCGACCAGATGGGCAACCACAAACGCGTGGCGGAGGGCGGGCAGGTCCGGGAGTACACGCCTTCCTCGCTCTTCTACCTCTTTCCCCTTTCGCCGGGCGCTTCGTGGAGCGTGAAGTTCACCGAATCGAACCTGCGCGAAGTCCCGAGCGACGTGGACGCGACGATCAGCGCAAGGCGAGGAGACGCGAGACGCCGGCCGGCATTTTCCGGGCGATCCGATTCGCCGCGACGGCACGTGGAAGTCCCGCAAGGACGGGTCGAGCGGGACCCTGGCGTGGACCTACTGGTACAACTCGGCGGTGAAGCGTTGGCTTCGCGCCGAATCGCGCGTGGCGCTGTCGAGCGGGCGCGTGCTGGTAGAGGAGCGCTTCGACCTCGTTTCGTACGAGGTGCGTTAGGCCGGGCGCGGCGGCTGCAGGACGAGCCGCAGGCGCTCCACGCGCTCCCGGTTCACGCCGAAATCGCGGATGCCCAGCCGCGCGGCGCTCTTCACGTGGATCACCGAGGCGGCCGCGTCCAGGGCGAACTCGGCATCGTCGACAAAGCCCAGGTGCTCGCTCGCGAACTGCACGTGCAGGTAGCCGGGCGTTCGGGTGACGATCGTGGCGCGCGGCATCGCGGCGATGGCGGCCCCGAGCGCTCCCCAGGCTTGCGCGGCATCGCCCGTGAAGGCGATCGGGGCGACGTGGTGCCGGGCATCCGCGCGCGGCGCGGTGGAGGAAACCCAGTTGGGGCGCGAGCCGTTGTCCGCAAAGCGCCCGGCGGAGAAACCCAGCACGTCCGGACGGGATCCGGAGAAGAGTCCCAGGGAGGGCCCGACCACGACGGCGGCGAGCGCCACGAGGGCGAGGGACGCGAGGCCGATCACGGCGACGCGCCCTGCCCGCCGAAAGTTCACGGCACCAGGATCGTGGAGCCCGTGGTCTTGCGCGCCTCGAGGTCGCGGTGGGCCTGCTGCGCGTCCTTGAGCGCGTACGACTGCCTCGGCGTCACCATGATGTTGCCGGCGAGCACGTGGTCGAAGAGCTCCTTCGCGGAGGCCAGCAGGTCCTCGCGCTTGGCGGCATAGCCCATGAGCGTCGGGCGCGTCACGTAGAGCGAGCCCTTGGCCGCGAGGAGCCCGGTGTTGAGGGCGTCGACCGGCCCCGACGAATTGCCGAAGAGCGCGAGGAGCCCGCGGCCCTGCAGGCAGTCGAGGCTCTTGAGGAAAGTGTCCTTGCCGACGGAGTCGTACACCACCGGCACCTTCTTGCCGCCGGTGATTTCCTCGACTCGCTTGACGAAGTCCTCCTTCGTGTAGTCGATGGTGTGCGCCGCGCCGTGGTCGCGCGCGAGCTTCGCCTTCTCCTCGGAGCCGACGGTTCCGATCAGGTTCACGCCGATGGCCTTTGCCCACTGGCAGGCGATGAGGCCCACGCCTCCCGCGGCCGCGTGCCACAGGATGGTGTCGCCGGATTTCGGCGTGAGGTGCAGCCGGCGCAGCAGGTACTGCACGGTGAGCCCCTGCAGCATCATGCTCGCGCCCTGCTCGAAGCTTATGCCTTCGGGCAGCTTCACCAGCCGGTCGGCCGGATGGATCTTCTTCTCCGAATAAGCGCCCACCGGCCCGTTGCAGTAGGCGACGCGGTCACCCGCCTTCAGGTCCGCAACACCCGCGCCGACCGCCTCGACCACGCCCGCGGCCTCCAGGCCGAGACCCGAGGGCAGCGGCAGCGGGTACAGGCCCGTGCGGTGGTAGGTGTCGATGTAATTGAGGCCGATGGCCTTGTGCGCGATGCGCGCTTCATTGGGGCCGGGATCGCCGACGGCGACTTCCTCCCATTGCAGGACTTCGGGACCGCCGGTCTTGTGGATGCGGATGGCATGGGGCATTTCAGTCTCCTCGTATCATTGCTTCGTCGATCCTTCGTCTCACAGCATACCCCGCAAACGCGACGCCCCGCGGTGCGGGGCGTCGGCGCGACGTTCCGGGAAGGGATCTAGCTTCCGAGCAGCGTGCCCGGGCCCGCGCCCGCGGCCTTGGCCCACTCGGCGGCGGAAACTTTCTTGCCTTCTTCCGGCTTCACTTTCGCGATTTCCACCTGGCCGCCCTGGGCGGTGATGCGGATCGTCTCGGCACCCACCTCCGCGATCTCGCCGATCTTGCCCTTCACGGCGCCGAAGGTGCGCACGACGTGCTTCCTCGAGCCGAAGAGCTGCAGCTTCATGCCGCTGCACGTGGTCCACGCGCCCGGCGCCGGGTCGGCGCCGCGGATCAGGTTGTGGATCAGGTCCACGTGGTTGGCCCAGTTGATGCGCGCCTCGGCGGCGCGGAACCAGCCTTCGTAGGAGGCCTGGGACTCGTCCTGGACGAGTTCGCGGTGCCTGCCGGCCACCACCAGGTCGGCGGCCTCCAGCATCGCCTGCGACGCCCATCCGGAAGAGCCGGTCGAAGTAGACCCAGCCCAGCGTGTCGTTGTCGGCGACCGGCGTCGCTTCTGCAGGATCACCGCGCCTCGTCGAGGCCGTCGTCGAGGGCCGGAAGATGGTCAGCCCGGTTTCGGTCTCGCCCCGGGTGATCGGCCAGTTGATGGAGCTGGGGCCGCGGAACTTCGGCAGCAGCGACGGGTGGTACTGGATCGTGCCGTGCTTCGGGATGTTCACGAACTCCTGCGGCGCGAACTGCAGCACGAAGGCCATGATCCCGATGTCGGCATCCGCGGCCTGCATCGCAGCCACGGCCTCCGGGGCCCGGAGCGAGGCGAACTGGCAGACCTCAGGCCTCCTCGCGGCGCCGCGCAGCGGATCGGGCTTGCCGCCTTCCTTCTCCGGCGCGCAGAAGACTCCCGCCACGGTATCGCCGCGGGCGAGAAACGCCTCCAGCACGGCTTTCCCAAAGTCCTGCTGGCCGATGATCGCGATCTTCATGTCAGGTGTCCCGCGGACTTCAGGGGCGGGGGGGGCCGCACGATCGCTCTGCGCTGCCCCGCTGGTCGCCTTGCCACACCAGCGAGCGCTTCAACCTCACCTCCGACTGCTGAGCGGCCGCCTCCGCCGCCTTCTTGGGCGGGAGGGAAAACGCCCCGGCGCTCTTCAGCGCGCCGACCCTCGCCGCGTCGTAGCCGAGCACCTCCTTCAGCACCTCCTCGGTGTGCTCGCCCAGCAGCGGGCTCCTCTCGATTCTCGCGGGAGACGCCGAGAGCTTGATGGGCATGCCGACGTTGAACCATTTGCCGCGCTTCGGGTGGTCGATCTCGACCCACATGTCGCGCCCGCGGATGTGCTCGTCGGTGGCCAGGTCGGTCGTGGACATGATGGGGCCGCAGGGCACGTCGAGGGGATTCAGGATCGCCATCAGCTCGCGCTTGTCGTACTTCTCCGCGAACTTGTTGAGCAGGCTCCAGACCAGGTCCTGGTTCTTGCGCCGCTCGGCGATGGTGGCCACCCGCGGGTCTTTCGCGAGCTCGGGCGCGCCCACGTCCGGGCCGATGCGATTGGCGAGCGCGGCCCACACCGCCTCCTGCACCACCACGTAGAGCCAGTCGTTGGGGCCGTGCGGCTTGCAGTGGATGGCGTTGCCGAGCTGGCCACCGCCGGAGTCGTTGCCGGCCCGCGGCACGTCGCCCATGCCCTGGAACGTGGGAACGGAATACTCGGAGAGCTCCTGGCGCGTGAGGCGCTGGTGATCGCGGAACTTGACGCGGCACAGATTCATCACGCCGTCCATCATCGCCACTTCGACGTACTGTCCTTCCCCGTCGCGCCGCGCCTGGTGCAGCGCGGCCAGCAGCCCGATCGCCAGATGCAGCCCCGTGCCGGAGTCGCCGATCTGCGCGCCGGTGACGAACGGGGGACCGTCGGGGAGGCCGGTCGTGCTCATCGCGCCGCCCATCGCCTGCGCGACGTTTTCGTAGGCCTTGAATTCGGCGTACGGGCCGGTGGAGCCGAAGCCCTTGATCGAGCCCATCACGATGCGCGGATTGATCTCGTGGATCTTGTCCCAGGTGAAGCCGAAGCGGTCGAGCACGCCGGGGCCGAAGTTCTCCATGATGATGTCGCAGCGCTTGATCAGGTCGATGAATACCGCCTTGCCATCCGCGCTCTTCATGTTGACCGTGATGGAGCGCTTGTTGCAGTTGAGCATCGTGAAGTAGAGGCTGTCCGCCCCGGGGACGTCGCGCAGCTGGCCCCGCGTCGCGTCGCCCTGGGGCGGCTCGAACTTGATGACGTCGGCGCCCATCCAGGCGAGGAGCTGCGAGCAGGTCGGGCCCGCCTGCACGTGGGTCATGTCGAGGATGCGTACGCCCTTGAGTGCTTCCATTCTGGTCTCCGGGAAATTGCTTCGGCAGGCGAACAGGCCGCCTGCCCGCGTTCAGGGTTGGATCTGCGGCTTCTTCGCGCTTTGCGGGTTCAGGCTCGTGATGCGCCCGCTCTCGGTGCCGGCGGTCTCGTCGATGACGGCGTTGATGAGCGTGGGCTTGCGCGAGAGGATGGCCGCTTCCATGGCCTTGCGCAACTCGGCCGGGGTCGCCACCTGCACGCCCACGCCGCCGAAAGCCTGCATCAGCATCTCGTAGCGCGCGCCCTTCACGAACACGGTGGGCGCGACATCGGGCCCGCCGGCCGGGTTCACGTCGGTGCCTCGGTAGACGCCGTTGTTGTTGAGCACCACCACGCAGACCGGCAGGTTGTAGCGGCAGATGGTCTCGACTTCCATGCCGGAAAAACCGAAGGCGCTGTCGCCCTCGATCGCGATCACCGGCTGGCCGCTCACCACGGCGGCCGCCACCGAAAAGCCCATGCCGATGCCCATGATTCCCCAGGTGCCGACGTCCAGCCGCTTTCTCGGCTTGTACATGTCGACGATGCTGCGGGTGAAGTCGAGCGCATTGGCCCCTTCGTTGACCAGCATCGCATCCGGGTTGGCCTTGACGATGTCGCGCACCACGTTCAGCGCGCTGTGGAAATTCATCGGCTGCGGATCCCTGGCGAGGGTCTCGGCCATCTTGGCGAGGTTCTTCCCCCTGCGCTCGGCGATCGCCGCGAGCCACTCGGCCGGGGGCCTGGCCCAGTCGGAGCCGATGCCCGCGAGCAGCGCCGACACGCAGGAGCCGATGTCGCCCACCAGCGGCGCGTCGATGCGCACGTTGCTGTCCGCCTCCTGGGGCGAGATGTCGACCTGGATGAACTTCTGCCCGCCCCAGTCCTTGTGGCCCTTGCCGCCCCAGGTCTTGCCCTTGCCGTGCGAGAGCAGCCAGTTCAGGCGCGCGCCGACGAGCATCACGACATCGGCTTCGGGCAGCACGAAGGACCGGGCGGCGGCGGCGGACTGCTCGTGCGTGTCGGGCAGCAGGCCCTTGGCCATGGCCATGGGCAGGTAGGGAATCCCGGTCTTCTCGACCAGCGCACGGATGTCCGCGTCCGCCTGGGCATAGGCCGCACCCTTGCCCAGCAGGATCAGCGGGCGCTTCGCGTTCCTGAGCAGGTCGAGCGCGCGCCGCACCGCGTCCGGGGCCGGGATCCGGCGCGGGGCCGGATCGACGACCTTGATCAGAGATTTCCGCCCGGCCTCCGCGTCCATGCTCTGCGCGAACAGCTTCGCCGGCAGGTCGAGGTAGACGCCGCCCGGCCGTCCGGAGACGGCGGCGCGGATGGCGCGCGCGATGCCCACGCCGATGTCCTCGGCGTGCAGCACGCGGAAGGCGGCCTTGCACAGCGGCTTGGCGATGGCGAGCTGGTCCATCTCCTCGTAGTCGCCCTGCTGCAGGTCGACGATCTCGCGCTCGCTCGAGCCGCTCACGAGGATCATGGGGAAGCAGTTGGTCGTGGCGTTCGCGAGCGCGGTCAGGCCATTGAGGAATCCGGGGGCCGACACCGTCAGGCAGATTCCCGGCTTCTGCGTGAGGAACCCGGCGATGGCGGCGGCGTTGCCCGCGTTCTGCTCATGGCGAAACGAAATCACGCGCATGCCTTCGGCCTGCGCCTTGCGCGCGAGGTCGGTGATCGGGATGCCCGGCAGGCCGAAGATCGTGTCGATGCCGTTGAGCTTGAGGGCGTCGATGACCAGGTGAAAGCCGTCGGTCACTTCAGGCGCACTCGCGTCGGCCACGCCCTGGCGCGCCCGGTTGCTGGCGGCCCTGGCCGGATACGGCCGGATCGGTGACGGTTGCCATGCTGTTCTCCTCGTGGGACCGGCCCCGGACGCCGGTGCGGATCGCACCGGCGGCCAGCCCGATCATTCCGCGCCGGACGCGGGCGCCTCGGGCGCGGCACTGTTGAATCGCGCTAGAATGGTAGGGAACCGCGCGAGCGCACCGCCTTGATGCGGGTCAATTGTCCCGATCCCCCATGACCCTGCTGGCCAATCACCCCGAGCGAGCCGAGATCAGCGCGCAGCTGCGCAAGAACATCGTCCTGCGGCGCCTCTCGGAAGCGTCCTTCGCCGAGCTCGAGCCGCTGCTCGCGATCGTGGACTACCGCAAGGCCGACGTCCTCCTCACGCAGGGCGCGCACGACATGGAGCAGTACTTCGTCACCGACGGGGTGCTGAAGCGCGTCGTATCCAACCCCGAGGGCAAGGAGATGATCCTGCGCTTCGCCGCCGAGGACGACATGGATACGAGCTACGCCGCCTGGCGCCTGCGCACGCCCGCGCCCTACTCGATACGGGCCGTCACGAAGGCGCGCGTGGCGAAGCTCCCGCTTCCCCAGTGGGCGGAGTTCCTGGACGGACATCCCGACCTCAAGGAGGACTTCGAGTACGAGGTGATGCACCTCATGAGCGAAGTCATGGCCCACACGATCACGCTGCACCTCCTGGACGCACCGGGACGCGTGCACCGTTTCGTCCGCAAGCACCCAGAACTTGCCGAGCGCGTGCCGAAGAAGGAGCTCGCCTCCTACCTCAACCTGTCCGCCGAGACCCTGTCGCGCCTGAAGCACGCCGGCAAGATCTGAGACTTCGGCAGCCGGCCAGCACGCGGCGCACTGCGAGAAGGAGGGCACCATGCTAAGCCGTTTCCAGCCGCGCATGCCACCCCGGCTTGGCCCCCAGCTGCGGCGGGCCTCATTTGTCGATGGCGAAGACCGTGTCGCAGCTCGGCCCCTGTTCCGGCCAGGCGAGGTCGAGCGATCCTGCGGACTGCCCTGCCCCGGGCTGCCCCAGCCTCCGGCCAGGCGGGCATCGAGGAAACTTCAGGCGGTCCGGCAGCCGCGCGTCTGCACCGCTGGGGCCCAACGGCGACGCGCTTGCGATCCGGGTCGAGCGCTGCAAGACGCCGGAGGAGCTGCGGGTCGCGCTGCGTGAGGCGGAGACGATCCTCACGAGCTTCCTGGGCGCCGAGTACGGGCGCACGTTCGCCCAGAAGATAGGGCGCGATCTCCTCTAGCGGCTACTTGCGCGGCTGCTGCGGGAAGGTCTTCATCCGGCCCGACATCGTCGTCAGCTCGTCCTCTACGCCGGCGCCGCCGGCGACCTCCTCGACCACCCGGTGGCAGAGCGCGTGCTCGCGCTCGTCGGCAACGATGCCCCGGAGGATGAGGCGCCCCTCCTGCACGTCGATGGACACGCCGATGCCGGCCGTGGCGGGATTCGCCTTGAGGGCCGATCGCACCCTCGACCGAAGGGCGAGGTTCGCGAGGTGCGCACGCGATTCCGGCGTTTCCTGGAACGATGCACTCTTCGAAAGGCCCACCACCATGTCGACGCACGTGGCCACCGGGATGCGCGCGGTGTTGAGCGTCAGGTCGAAGAGCTCCGGGTCGCCCCAGTGCACGCCGAAGTGCTCCGACATGCGGGAAGCGCGCGCATGGTCGTCCACCGCGATTTCGTGGCGGGCGAGCTTCTCGTCGTCCGTCTCGAGCCGCCGCATCAGGCGCTCGACCCGCAGGTCCATCGGCGCGCAGACGCGGATGCAGGGCACGTGGGCGACGGTGCGCAGGATCATGGTCGCGCCCCATCCGCGCACCAGCACGCCTCCCTTCACCGCGAGATCGTAGACCTCCTCCGCGGTGAACAGGGAAATCGACCTCTCGTCGGCGGTCCAGCGCTCGAAGGGCCCCGCCTTCCCCTCGCGCAGCCTGCGGATGAGGCTCTTCTTCACGTGCATCTTCCCTGCGACGTGGTCGCCGACCTCGTGGCGGACCATCGCGAGCCCCAGGGCCTCGCAAACGCCTGCGGCGACGTCGGAGCCTAGCGTGGCCATTTCCTGCGTGAACGCGATTACCGTCATGTCAGATCCCCTCCTTGCCCGGATGGCCCATCGACCCGCCTATCGCCCGTTGCCGCCGCGCGCGATGGCGATGGCCTTCGACAGGAGCGGCCAGAAGAGCAGCAGGAGCGCGAGGCCGGTGATGGTGCCGACCAGGGGATTGGAGAAGAAGACGCGGATGTCGCCCTGGGAGCCCAGCATCGCCTGCCGGAAGGAGTCCTCGGCGCGGTCGCCCAGCACCAGGGCGAGCACCAGCGGCGCCATCGGGTAGTCGAGCTTCTTGAAGATGTAGCCCAGGATGCCGAAGACGATCATGAGCCAGACGTCGAAGATCGAGTTGTGCACCGTGTACGCGCCGATGGCGCAGATCACGAGGATCACCGGCGCGATGATCGAGAAGGGCACGCGCAGGATCGAGGCGAACAGCGGCACGCAGGTGAGGACCACGATCAGGCCCACGATGTTGCCCAGGTACATCGACGCGATGAGGCCCCAGACGAAATCGGGCTTCTCCACGAAGAGGAGCGGCCCCGGCTGCAGGCCCCAGATCAGGAGACCGCCCAGCAGCACCGCCGCCGTGGGCGAGCCGGGCACGCCCAGCGTGAGCATCGGCAGCAGCGCCGCGGTTCCCGCGGCGTGCGCCGCGGTCTCGGGTGCAACGACGCCCTCGACCTTCCCCGTGCCGAACTCCTCGCCGTCGCGCGACATCTTCTTCGCGAGCCCGTAGGCCATGAAGGAGGCGGGAGTCGCCCCGCCGGGCACGATTCCCATCATGCAGCCCACGGCCGAGGAACGGATCGAGGTCTTCCAGTACCGGGGCAGCTCCTTCCACGTATCGAGGACGACGCGCAGGTTCAACTTGGCCTTGGCGCCCCGGAACTCGAGGCCCTCCTCGATCGTGAGCAGTATCTCGCCGATGCCGAAGAGCCCGATCACCGCGATGAGGAAGTCGAATCCCGCGAGGAGCTCCACGATGTCGAAGGTGAGGCGCAACTGGCCCGTGACCGTGTCGATGCCCACGGCGGCGAGCGCAAAGCCCGTCATCATCGCCGTGATCGTCTTGAACGGCGAGCCCTTGGCCATGCCCACGAAGGCGCTGAAGGTGAGGAGGTACACGGAGAAGAACTCCGGCGGCCCGAACCGCAACGCGAACTTGGCGATGATCGGCGAGATGAAGGTGATCAGGATCACCGCCACCAGAGCGCCCACGAACGAGGACGTGAAGGCCGCCGTGAGCGCCGCCCCGGCTCGCCCCTTCTGGGCGAGCGGATAGCCGTCGAACGTGGTCGCGACCGACCAGGGCTCGCCGGGAATGTTGAACAGGATCGAGGTGATGGCGCCGCCGAAGAGCGCGCCCCAGTAGATGCAGGAGAGCAGGATGATCGCCGAGGTGGCGCCGCCAGGCGATTGCGCCATGGAGAAGGTGAGCGGCAAGAGGATCGCAACGCCGTTGGCGCCGCCGAGGCCCGGAAGCACGCCGATCAGCACGCCCAGGCTCACGCCGGCCAGCATGAGGGCCAGGTTCACCCAGGTCATGGCGACCGCGAAACCGCCCATCAAGGACCGGATCTCTTCCATTTTCCGTCCCTGTCTAGTTGAAGCCGAAAACGGTTTCTATGGGCCCCTTGGGCAGGGGCACCTTGAACCAGATCTCGAACATGAGGAAGAAGAAGACAACCACGCCCAGGGAGATCGGCAGGATCCGGACCCAGCGATACTTGCCGAGGTGCCACATGAAGAACGAGATGAAGATCGCGGAGGCCGCGTAGATCCCGATGCTGAACCAGGGATTGCGAATGAGCGCCACGTAGACGATGGTGGGAATCATCACCTGCAGGACCATCCTGAGCTGGCCCCATTCCACGAACGCCTCGCGCCCGCGCTCGCCCAGGTTCAGCGCGCGAAAGATGGTCACCACCGCCGATACCACGATCATCAGGCCGATGTAGAACGGGAAATACCCCGCCTGCGGCCCGTCGGCGCCCCACGACGCCCCGAGGCGACGGGTATCCCACATGACCAGCGCGCCGAACGCGAGGAAGATCCCCGCCATGACCAGTTCGGCGGTGCGCGTGGTCGCCACCGGCTTCTTGCCGTCCATTCAGGATCTCCTGGAAATCGAATGCGAAAGGAAACGGGGGCCGCAGCGCGGCCCCCGAACCTAGGCGATCACTTGCCGGGGGCGAGGAATCCCGCCTCCTTCATGAGGCCGTAATGAATCTGATCGGCCTTGGCGACCCAGTCGGCGTACTCCTTGCCCGTGAGCGCGGTCTGGTTGAAGGCGCCTTCCTCCATGAACTTCTTCCATTCCGGGGTCTGGCGGACCTTTTCCAGCACGTCGACGTAGAACTTCACCTGGTCCGGCGTCACGCCGCCGGGCATGAAGATGCCGCGCAGCATGAGGTAGTCCGTGTCCACGCCCGACTCCTTGCAGGTCGGGATGTCGTTCCAGCTCATCTCCTTGGTGACCTTGTCCTTGTAGGGCATGCGCGTGTCGTCGAACACGCACAGCGGGCGCAGGTTCCCGGCGCGCCACTGCGCCACGGCCTCGATCGGGTTGTTCACCGTGGAGTCGATGTGCTTGCCCACCAGCTGCGTGGCCACCGTGCCGCCGCCCTTGTAGGGGATGTAGGTGAACTTGGCGCCGGTCTGCTTCTCGAGCGCCACGGTGATGATCTGGTCTTCCTGCTTGGAGCCCGTGCCGCCCATCTTCATCTTGCCCGCGCCGGCCTTCTTCGTCGCCTCGATGTAGTCCTTGGCCGTCTTGTAGGGCGTTTCCGCGTGCACCCAGAGGACGAACTGGTCGAGCGCCAGCATGCGCACCGGCGTGAGGTCCTTCCAGTTGAACGGCACGCCCGTGGCCATCGGCGTCGTGAAGGTGTTGGAGAGCGTGATGATGATCTTGTGCGGGTCGCCCTTGGAGCCTTTCACGTCGAGGAAGCCCTCGGCGCCGGCGCCGCCTCCCTTGTTCACCACGACCACCGATTCCTTCATGAGGCCGTGCTTGGCGATGATCGCCTGCACGAGGCGAGCCATCTGGTCCGCGCCGCCTCCCGTGCCCGCGGGCACGATGAACTCGACGGTCTTGGTGGGTTCCCACGCGAACGCGGGGGTCAGGACGGAGAAGGCGCTGGCGACCACGGCGGCCAGCAGGCCTTTCGCGAAGCTGCGGTTTGTCATGGAAAGTCTCCTCATGGGTGGGCGATTGTGAGAACAGTGGAGTGCCGGATTCTATCCCGAGGACGGATCGCGCGGCCCTGCCGCGCACCGGCTTCCACCGAGGTCGCTCTTCCCGGCGACTGGAACATTCTAGGGCCGGCCGGGGGCGGGCGTCTCTTGACCCGCGTCAATCGGCGAGCTCAGTGCGACATCAGCACGGGGATCCGGGCGTCGCGGAGCACGGCACGCGTCGCACCCCCGAGCACGAGCTCGGCGAATCGCGGCCTCCCGTACGCGCCCATCACCACGAGGTCCGCGCCGAGCTTGCCCGCCTGCGCAAGGATCGCGTGGCCGACGCTCTCGTCGCTGGCCGAGGCGTGGCGCGCCTGCGCCGTGACGCCGCGCCGGGCGAGGTACTGCACCGCCGCCTTCGCGCCGTGGATCGGCCCTTCGTCGCCCCGCGGCCCCGCCGAGAAAACCTCGACGGCTTTCGCCCTCGCCAGGAGCGGCACCGAATCCGACAGCGCCCGCGCGGCCTCCCGGCTGCCGTTCCAGGCGACCAGGACCTTGCCCGGGAAGCCGTCGGGCAGTCCCTTCGCCGTGACGAGCAGGACGGGGCGGCCCACCGCGAGGATGGACGCCTCGACCCGATGGCCGCCGAGAATGCCGATGTCGTCCTCTCCGGGCAGCGGCAGCACCACGAGGTCGGACGTGCGCGCGCGGATGGCAAGGGCCGCGTGCGCCTCGGAATCGACCACGAGACCCTGCGCGGAGACGATGCCCGCCTGCCTCGCGCGCTCCTCGAAGCGCGCCGCGGCATTGCGCGCCTCGGTCCGGTCGCGCTCCCACTCCTTCTTCATGAGGCTCGATGCGCTCTGGCGCGGACGCAGGCGCTGCGGCAGCGCGAGAGGTGCTACGGCCGCGAGTCCCTCGAGGTGCGCACCCAGTTCGACCGAGAGCCGGATCGCGGCCTGGAGACTGCCGGCAGCCTCGGGGTGTTCGTCGATGGGAACCAGGATCGAACCGTAGGTCATCACGTCTCCTCGCGTAGACCGCGGGCGTTCCGCGGTCGCATCTCGACACGGTGCCAGTCTAGCCGAGAAGCCACCGCGATCGTCTTGGCTCAGGTCAATGCCGCGGAAGGCCGCAGCGGAGATCATTTGCTACATTGCACGCTGGCTCGCCCGGAAACCCGCGCCCCGGGGCCGCACCGATACCGCACGCCTGGAGAATTGCCCGATGGAACCGATGACCCTTCTCGCGCTCGCCATCTTCGCGGTGACGATCGTGATCGTCATCACCGGCTGGATCGACAGCACGGTGGCCGCGCTCCTGGGCGTGGCGGCGATGATCTGGATGGGCCTCATGACCGAGGACGACGCCTTCAAGGTCGTCGACTGGAACGTGATGGCCATCCTCGTGTCGATCTGGACCATCGCGGGCTACTTCGGGAAGTCCGGAATCCCCGAGTGGCTCTCGGTGAAGGCGCTGGAGCTTTCGCGCGGCAACGGCGGCATGCTCATCGTGATCCTGTCGATGCTCGCCGGGCTGGTCTCCATGGTCGTGGACAACGTGGTGGTGATCCTCATGTTCGCTCCGGTCGCCATTCCGCTCGCCCGCCACCTGGGGCTGCCCCTCACGCCCCTGGTGCTCATGATCGGCTTCAGCGCGAACTTCATGGGCTCGGCGATGCTGCTGGGGGACCTGCCGCCGCAGATGATGCACAGCGTCTCGGGGGCGGAGTTCTTCGACTTCATCTGGTACCAGGGCAAGCCCAGCTCTTTCCCGATCCTGCTCGTGACCTTCGCACTCACCCTCGGCCTCATGTACTGGCTCTTCTTCCGCCGCTTCGGCGGCTCGGCACCGGTGGCGGCCGGGGGCGGCAGCATGGGGGAGGCGAGGATTCCCGACAAGCTCTTCGCGACCATCGTCGTCGGCGGGTTCGTCGCGACCATCGTGGCCATGAGCCTTCGCGAATATCTTGGCGTGAAGTTGGGCTTCATCGCGATGACCGGCGCGCTCGTCCTCGTGCTCGTGCTGGAGCTCCTCGGCGACCGCGTGAAGAAGCCCAGCTTCGAGGAAGTCGTCCAGGAGCTCGACTGGCGCGCCGTGTTCTTCTACATAGCGCTCTTCGCGCTGGTGGGTGGCCTCGAGAAGACGGGGATACTGGAGAAGCTCGCCCACGCCATGGTCCCGGTCTTCTCGCAGAGCTACGCCCTCGGCGCGACGCTCCTCTACTGGGCCACGATCCCCATCGTGGGCATCGTCGAGCACGACGCCTACATCCTCACCTTCCTCTACACCGTGCGCGACCTGGGCCAGCAGGGCGTCGACCCCTGGCCGCTGTGGTGGATGCTGCTGTGGTCCGGAACCCTCGGCAGCAACCTGACCATCGCCGGCGCCCCGGCACTCTACGTCGCCGCCAACATCTGCGAGCGCGAGGAGAACCGGCGGGTTTCGCTGCGGGAGTTCCTGCGCTGGAGCGTGCCCTTCACGCTCATCTCCTGCGTGATCTGCTACGTCTTCGGCATGCTGATCTGGGTGCTGCCGCTGATGTGAGTGAACCCCGCGGCGGGGGTGCGGTCAGTCGGGGAATATAATCCCCTGGTGACCGCGCCCCACCCATTGCGCCTTTCGCGCCTTCTCGCCGCCCTCGCCCTGTCCGCCTGCCATGCCCTCGCGGCGCCCTCCCTGGCGCCCGTCACGGACGCTGACCTCGTCGCCGCGCGCACGGCCTCGGAGAAACGCGACGTCCGGGCGCTCGAACGCTGGCAGGCCCGATTCGCGGGCCATCGGCTCGAGGCCTATCCGTCGTACTGGCTGCTCTCGGCGACGCTCGAAAAGGCGGACCCCGACGCGATCCGGGCCTTCCTCGCCAGGCACCGCGACACGCCCCTCGCCGATCCCCTTCGCCGCGACTGGCTCAAGACGCTCGGCGAGACGGCGCGATGGGACGTGTTCCGGCAGGAGTACCCGGCGCTCGCCGCCGACGACACGGAGGTAGCCTGCTACGCGCTCCAGGAGCGGCTCGCGCGGGGCGACGCCGATGCGCTCCGGGAAGCCCGCGCCCTCTGGCTCGCCGGCCGCGAGGCGCCCGCCTCCTGCACGCCGCCGTTCGAGGCCGCGGCGCACGAGCGCCTCATCGGATCCCCGGAAACCTGGGAACGCATCCGGAAGCTCCTCTCGGCCGGCCTCGTGAAGGAAGCGCGCCGCGCCAATGCCTTCCTGGCCAACAAGGAGCGGATGGACGAGCGGGCGCTGGAGCGCGCCCTCGCCCATCCGGACCGCTACCTTGCCGCCGAGAAGACGCCCATCCCGGGACGCGCGGTCCACGAACTGCTGCTCTTCGCCGTCTCGCGGCTCGCCCGGAAAAACCCCGACGAGGCGGCGAAGTCCCTGCAGTCCCATGCCGCGAAACTGGGCGCGGAGGACGCGCGGTACGGCTGGGCGCAGGTCGCGCATGCCGCGGCGATGAAGCACCATCCGCTTGCCCTCGAGTGGTATGCCGCGGCGGGCGAAGGCCCGTTCAGCGACGCGCAACTGCAGTGGAAGGCACGTTCCGCCCTGCGCGCGGGGGACTGGGCGGCGCTGCGCTCGGCGGTGAACCTCATGGCGCCGGAGGCGGCCCGCGATCCCGCGTGGCGCTACTGGCTCGCCCGCGCGCTCGCCGAGGAAGGCGCCAAGCCGGCGGCCGAGGCGATCCTGCGGCTTCTCGCCCGCGAACGCCATTTCTACGGCCTGCTGGCCGCGGAGGATCTCGGCGCCTTGGAGCCTCCCGACTGGAGCGCGTGGCAGGTCCCGGACGAGGATGTCGCGCGGGTGCAGTCCATCCCCGCGGTCGGACGCGCCATCGCCCTGTACGGCCTCGACATGAACACGGAAGCGTATCGCGAGTGGGTGTTCGGCCTTCGCGGCCTGGACGACCGCGGCTTCCTCGCCGCTTCCGAGGTCGCCGCCAGGGCCGGCCTCGCCGACCGCGCCATCGCCGCGGCGAGCCAGACGGCTTCCCGTCATGACTACGGGCGCCGCTACCCGACACACCACCGCGAGCCGCTCGCCGCGGCGTCCCGGAAGTGGGATGTCGACGAGGCCTTGCTCTTCGGTCTCATTCGCCAGGAAAGCCGCTTCAACGCAACGATCCGCTCCCGCGCGGGCGCAACCGGCCTCATGCAGCTCATGCCCGCGACGGCGAGATGGGTAGCCAAGCAGATCCCGGTCCGGTCCTACCGACCGGCGCTTCTCGAGCAGCCCGAGGTCAACGTCGCCATGGGCACCTACTACTTCCACCGGGTGCTCGCGGACCTGGGCGACCCGGTCCTCGCGATGGCCGGATACAACGCCGGCCCGGGCCGTGCGAAACGCTGGCGCGACGCGAAGCCGCTCGAGGGCGCGATCTACGCCGAGTCGATCCCCTTCGACGAGACGCGCGACTACGTGAAGAAGGTCATGGCCAACGCATGGTTCTACACGCACCGCCTCACGGGCCGCACGGCGAGCCTGCGCGCACTCATGGGAACCGTTCCCGGCCGCGACGCCGGCGAGACGGCGAACAACGTGGCGGCCATACCGTGACGGGCAGGTCGCGCGTCCTCGTCCTCGGCGCGAGCGGCTTCGTTGGCCGCGCCGTCTGCGCACGCCTGGCCACGTGCGGCATCGCGGTCCGCGCAATGACCCGCGACAGCGTCAAGGCGAGGCCGCTCCAGGTCTTGCCCGCGCTGGAGATTTTCTCGGGAAGCCCGCATGACGACGATGCGCTCGCACGCGCGCTCGACGGGGTCGACGCCGCCGTGAACCTGGTCGGGATCCTCCACCAGAGCCGCCGCGTGCCCTTCGAGAAGATCCACGTGGAGCTTCCGCGACGGATCGCACGGGCCTGCCGCGCCGCGGGTGTCATGCGACTCGTGCACATGAGCGCGCTCAACGCCTCTGCCGGCGGGCCGAGCGAGTACCTGCGCTCGCGCGGGCGCGGCGAGGTGGCGCTGCGCGAGGAGGGCGGAGGGCTTGCCGTCACGGTCTTCCGGCCGTCGGTCATCTTCGGGGAGGACGACAGCTTCCTCAACCTGTTCGCCGCCCTCGTGCGTCCGCTTCCGGTGGTTCCGCTGGCCGGCGCGCGCACCCGCTTCCAGCCCGTCTGGGTCGAGGACGTGGCGCGTGCGGTCGCCTCGAGCCTGGATGACGCGCGCAGCTTCGGGCAGTCGTACGACCTGTGCGGGCCGGGCACGTACACGCTCGCCGATATCGTCCGCTTCGTGGCGGGCCTGCAGGGAAGGCGCAGGCGCATCCTCCCGCTGCCGGCATGGGCAGGGCTCGCGCAGGCCTTCGTGCTCGAGTACTTGCCGGGGCCGGTGATGACCCGCGACAACCTCGCCTCGATGAAGATGGACAGCGTCTGCGCCTGCCCATTTCCGGAGTTTCTCGGCATCGCCCCCGCGGCGATGGAGGCGATCGTTCCCGGGTACCTGGCGTCGGCGGGACCGCGCGGGCGGTATTCGGGCTACAGGCGTGGCGTCGGGAGGTGACATGTCCGGGCTGACACTGGTCATTGGCAACAAGAACTACTCCTCGTGGTCGATGCGACCGTGGGTGCTGCTCACGCAGCTCGGGATCGCCTTCGAGGAGCGGCTGCTTCGCTTCCATACCGACGAGTGGGACGCGGGGATCGACCGCTGGTCCCCCACGGGCCTCGTGCCCGTGCTGTGGCGGGACGAGGTCGCCGTCTGGGATTCGCTCGCCATCTTCGAGACGCTCGCCGAGTGGTTCCCCGGCAAGGCCGTGTGGCCCGCGGACCCGGCCGCGCGCGCTTTCGCGCGATCGGCGGCGGCCGAAATGCATGCGGGCTTCCGGAACCTGCGCTCCAGCATGCCCATGAACATCCGCGCGAGCCTTCCGGGCAAGGGCATGACGCCGGAGGTGCGCGCCGACATCGACCGGATCGAGCGCCTCTGGCGCGAGGGGAGATCGCGGTTCGGCGCCGGCGGGGACTTCCTCTGCGGCCCGTTCTCGGCCGTCGACGCGATGTTCGCGCCGGTGGTGATGCGCCTGGCCACCTACGACGTGGCCTGCGGCCCCGTCGCCACCCGGTATTGCGAAGCGGTCCGGGCCGCTCCCGGCGTGAGCGCCTGGATCGAGGGCGCGCTGAAGGAGACGCAGTTCGTGGCCGAGGAAGAGCCGTACGCGGAGCCGCCGCGCCCCTGAGGCGCGAAGTCGGGCGATGGCGCGATGAAGATCTACGCGGTGGGCGGCTGCGTGCGCGATGAGTTGCTCGGCCTCCCGTCGGCGGATCGCGACTGGGTGGTGGTCGGCGCCGACCCGGCGCAGATGGTCGCCCTGGGCTATCGCGCGGTGGGCGCCGATTTCCCCGTGTTCCTCCACCCCGAGACCCACGAGGAGTACGCGCTCGCGCGCACCGAGCGCAAGACCGCGCCCGGTTACAAGGGCTTCCGCTTCCACGCCTCGCCCGACGTGAGCCTCGAGGAGGACCTGCGCCGGCGCGACCTCACGATCAATGCGATCGCGCGCGACGAGGACGGCACGCTGGTCGATCCTTTCGGCGGCGCGGAGGACCTGCGCCGTGGAATCCTGCGACACGCAGGCGAAGCCTTCGCCGAGGACCCGGTGCGGATCCTGCGCGTGGCCCGGTTCGCCGCGCGCTTCGGATTCGCCGTGGCGGCGGAGACGATGGAACTCATGCGCGGCATGGTGCGCTCGGGCGAAGTCGACCACCTGGTGCCCGAGCGCGTCTGGCAGGAGATCGCGCGCGGCCTCCAGGAGCCGCAGCCGGGCCGGATGATCGCGGTGCTGCGCGAATGCGGGGCGCTTGCGCGGACGCTTCCGGAAGTCGATGCCCTCGCTGAGCGGGACGACGGCGCGCTGCTTGCGGCGAGGCTCGGAGCGAGCCTCGCGTACGGGCTTCCCGTGCGCTTCGCCTGCCTCACGATCGGCCTCCCGCCGGAGGCGGTCGCCGCGCTGTGCGAGCGAATCGGCGCTCCCGGCGACTTGCGCGACCTCGCCGTCCTGGCTGCCCGGGAAAGGGCCGCCGTGGAAGGCGCGGCCGCCCTCGGCGCGCAGGCGCTCCTCGCGCTCCTCGAGCGCACCGACGCCTTCCGGCGTCCGGAGCGCCTGGAGAGGCTCATGGACGTGTGCGAGGCCGACTTGCGCTCCCGCGGGCTCGCGCGAAAGGTGCCGCGCGACCGGCTGGTCGCCGCGCGCGAGGCGGCGCGGGGAATCGACGCCGCGGCCATCGCCCGGGCGCACCCGCAGTCCGTGCCCGCGGCAATCCACGACGCACGGGCCGCACGGATCGCCGAGTCGCTTGCCGGCGGCTGACTCCCCGCGGCTCCGAAGGCCGCGCGCCTCTCCGGGATGCAGACAAAGAGAAGGCCCCCGGTCGTGACCGGGGGCCTTCTTCACTTGCGAGCCGCTCGCCCCTCGCGGGGCGCGGGGATTACTTGCGCTTCGCCTTGCGGACCGGGGCCTTGGGGGCCGTGGTCGCGGAGCGCACGGTCGCGACGTTCTGCTCGACGGTCTTCTCGACGGTGTCGTAGAGCTGCTTGTTGATCGCGGTGAGATTCGCGTAGGCGTTCTGCGCGGCGGCCATCGCGGACTTCACGTTGCCGACGTAGGCTTCCGAGCCGGCGGGCGCGTACTTGAACGCCTCCTCGAGGTTCGAGACGGCGGACTTGTTGGCGTCCGTGGCCTGCTTCTCGAGCACCTTCTTCACTTCGGCGTTGGTCTCGGCGGCGGTCTCGTAGACGGTGCGCGAGTACGAGTAGGCGCGCTTCATGACCGGCTCGAGGGCGGCGGAGTTGATGGCGATGACTTCGTGCACGTCCTTCGCGCCGGCCAGGGCCGCGGCGTGCGCGGTGGCCTGCTCGACGGAATCGCGGGCGGCGTCGAGGCCGATCTCGGCGAACTTCTCGAGGTTGGCGAGGGAAAGCTGGGCGAAGTGCGCGAACTGGTTGATCGCGGCTTCGTTGGCGGCGCTGAACTGGTCGATCTTGATCATGGTGGTCTCCTGGACGGTGATCGCTGGGGGGTTGGCTGCGGCAGCGGTTATGCTGCACTGCACAAAACGAATTTTAGGCCAATCAGCCCGGAAGTCAAGGGGGTGCGGCAACTTTTTATTGCACCGCAGCATGATCGGGACCGTGCCAAGAATCAAGGACTTGCAACCGCCCGCCGAAAAAGCCGGGGGCCCGCGAACGGGCCCCGGCTGGACTCCCGCCTGCGGCCCGGTACCGGGCCGCAGGCGGGAGCGGGAGGGTTCAGTTCACCTTCAGGCCCCGCTCCTTGAAGTACTTGAGCGCGCCCGGGTGGAACGGAATCGGGGAGCCGCCGGTCAGCTGGTTGTCCAGGGAGAGGAACGCGGCATCCTTGTGCACGCGCACAAGCTCGTCCTTCTTCTCGAACATGGTCTTGGTGATCTGGTAGACGAGGTTCTCGTCGGCGGCCTCGGGCACCACGATGAGGTTCCACACGTCCACGTTCGACGAGTCCTTCGTCTGGCCCGGGTAGGCGTTGGCGAGGATCTTGTTCTTCACATAGAGCGGGCCGTACTTCTTGCGCATCCCGTCGGCGGCGTCGCCGTGGTCGAGGAGCCTGATCGTCTTGCCGGGGGTGGCCGCGAGGTCCGTGAGGCCCGGCGTGGGCACGCCACCCACCCAGGTGACGGCGTCGACCTTGCCGTCCTTGAGGGCGTTCACGCCCTCGGAGAGCGAAAGCCGCTCGCGAATCACGTCCTTGTCGGGGTCGAGACCAAAGGCCTCGAGCATGCGCATCGTCATCACCTCGGTGCCGGAGCCGGGGGAGCCGGACGCGACCCGCTTGCCCTTGAGGTCGGTCACCTTCTCGATGCCCTTGCCCTCCACCGTCACGACCTGCATCCGGTTGGGGTAGAAGACGACGAGCGCGCGCACGCCGACCTTGTTGTCCTTGAACTTGGACAGGCCGTTGTAGGCGTCCCACGCGATGTCCGCCATCGTGAATCCGAGCTCCGACTTGCCCCCGCCGATCAGCTGGAGGTTCGCCACCGACCCTCCGGTCACCTCCGCCGTGGCTTCCACCGACGGAAGGTGCTTGGACAGGACCGCGGCGAGGCCGCCGCCCAGGGGGTAATACACGCCGGCGGTGCCGCCCGTGCCGATCGAGATGCGCACTTTCTTGTCCTGGGCGCCGGCAGTGCCGAGCCCGAACGCCGCGACGAGCGCGGCTGCGACTGCGATGATCTTTTTCATTTCTCCTCACTCCTTCTGGTGGACGGGTAACCCCCGCCGTTGGTCAGTCGTCCAGGGCATTCGGGTCCCGGACGAGCTTGGCCACGGCCTCCTGGCCGCCGCCGTGGAACCTGCGCGTGTCGAGGATGGGCATGGCCCTGCCTCCCCGCGACCGTGTCTCCAACGGCCGAATCGGCCATTTTAGCCGAAAGGCTCCTCCTGCTCGGCGAGTCCCAGCGGCAGGGGCCTTGCGGACTGGAAGCCGAGCAGCGGCGAATCGACCCCGCGGCCGATGCCGAGCACCTTGAACATCTCTCCCATCTCCGAGGGATTGATGAGCCGGTGCACCGCGCTCGTCGCCTTCAGCCTCGAAAGCGTCATGTTCGGGTCGCCTTCGGAGACGAGGACCGCGAGCCCGCAGGAGATCAGGAAATGGGCCTGCGTCGTGTAACCCATGACCTCGGCGCCGGCCGACTGCGCCGCGCGCGCCATGGCGGTGAAGTCCACGTGGGAGGTGATGTCCTGCAAGCCGGGCATGAAGAAGGGGTCGTTGTGGTAGCGGTGCCGGTAATGGCAGCGCAGCGTCCCCGCCGCGCGCTGCGGGTGGTAGTACTCGCTCTGCGCGAAACCGTAGTCGATGAAAAGCGCGAGGCCCCGGCCCAGGCTTGCGGCCACGGAGCGCACCAGCGCCTGCGCGGCGAGGTTGATCTCGGTGAGGTAGGGGTAGTCTCCCGCCGGCAGGACCGCGGCCGCCTGGCGCTTCAATTCCCCTTCGGGAATGGCCATGCCCTCCCAGCCGAACCCGGCTTCCGTCACCACCACGCCGCGCTCCAGGACTTCCCCCGCCTCGCGATGCACGAGCGCGCAGGGCAGGACGTCGAGCACTTCGTTGGCGAGCACCAGGCCGTCGACGCGTTCGGGCAGCCGGTCGATCCATTCGAATCGCCCGGCGTCGCCCGGGTGACGCTCCTCGACCAGTGCCTGCTGGCGCTCGCGAAGCTCCGGGCTCACCTCGAGAAGGCGGTAACGCGACGGTGCCGCGCCCTGCGCCTTGAGCTCCGCGAAGAGATCGACGGCGAGCAGGCCCGTTCCCGGACCCAGCTCCAGCACCTCGCCGCCAGTCTGCTCCAGCACCTGGCGCGCCTGCATCGCGAGGCAGCGCGCGAACATGGGCGAGATCTCCGGCGCGGTGATGAAATCGCCCGCCGCCCCGATCTTGTGCGAGCCGGCGCTGTAGTACCCGAAGCCGGGCGCATAGAGCGCGAGCTCCATGAACCGCGTGAACGTGATCCACCCGCCCTCCTCCGCCACGATGTTGGCGATGCGCTCGGCCAGTTCGCGCGAGTGCGCGGAGGCTTCGAGCGCCGGGGGCGGAAGGGCAATGTCTACCGTGGGAGGCATCGGGGATTCGCGGCGCCTTCGGGGATCTCTCGCGGATTTCGCTACACTCTCGCCTCTGTCGCCGCCCGTCCGGGGGCGGGGCGATTCCGGGGGAAATATAGCACCATGGGCGGTCCAGCGGTTCTCGTGACGGGCGGCGCCCGCAGGGTGGGCGCGGCGATCGTGCGCACCCTGCACGCGGCCGGCGCGCGCGTCGTCGTGCATTGCCATCGCTCGCGCGAGGAAGGCGACCGGCTCGTGGGCGCGCTGGAGAGGATCCGGGCCGGATCGGCGGCAATGGTCGAAGGCGACCTCCTCGACGCAGCGCGGTTGCCGCGAATCGTGGAGGAGGCCGCGAGCCGCTTCGGCCGGCTCGACGGTCTCGTGAACAATGCCTCGTCCTTCCACCCGACCACGCTCGCGCAGCTCGACCTGGATGCGTGGGAGGACCTGGCCGGCACCAATCTGCGCGCCCCGCTCTTCCTGGCGAAGGCCGCGGCCCCGCACCTGCGAACCGCGCACGGCGCCATCGTGAACATCGTCGACATCCACGCGGACCGTCCGCTCGCGGGCTACCTCGCTTATTGCGTAGCCAAGAGCGGCCTCGCGGGTCTCACGCGCGCGCTCGCGATCGAACTCGCCCCGGACGTGCGGGTGAACGGCGTCTCGCCCGGAGCCATCCTGTGGCCCGACGACGGCGAATCCTTCCCGGTCGCCGAGCGCGAACGGATCACGCGCCAGACGCCCCTGCGCCGGACGGGAACGCCGGAGGACATCGCCGGCGCGGTAAAATACCTGCTTCTCGACGCGCCTTTCGTCACCGGCCAGGTCTTCGCCGTGGACGGAGGGCGATCGATCACCCTCTAGCCTCCATGGACACCGCCACCCACCCCCTGCGCGACACGCGCAAGGCCGACTTCGAGGCCGCCAAGCGAAGGAAGCGCATCCGCCGCCTGGTGGGCGAGGCGATCGGCGATTTCTCCATGATCGTGCCGGGCGACAAGGTGATGGCCTGCCTGTCCGGCGGCAAGGACAGCTACGCGCTCCTGGACGTCCTGCTGCACCTGCGCGACCGCGCGCCGGTGCCCTTCGAGGTGATCGCGGTGAACCTGGACCAGCGCCACCCCGGATTTCCCGAGCACGTGCTGCCCGAGTACCTCGCCGCCCGCGGCGTACCGCACCGCATCGTCGTCCAGGACACCCACAGCGTCGTGAAGCGGGTCATCCCCGAGGGGGCGACCATGTGCAGCCTCTGCTCGCGCCTTCGCCGCGGCGTGCTCTACCGGGTAGCCGGGGAGATCGGCGCGACGAAAATCGCGCTGGGCCACCACCGCGACGACTTCCTCGAGACCTTCTTCCTCAATCTCTTCCACAACGGCAAGATCAAGGCGATGTCGCCCAAGCTCGTCTCCGACGACGGGCGCCACGTGGTCATCCGTCCGCTCGCCTACGTGGAGGAGCGCGACCTTTCCGCCTACGCCGAGGACCGGGCCTTTCCGATCATCCCGTGCGACCTGTGCGGATCGCAGGAGAACCTGCAGCGAAAGCAGGTGAAGGCGATGCTGCGCGAGTGGGAGCGGAAGTTCCCGGGGCGCGTGATCTCGATATTCAGCGCCCTCACCCGCGTGACGCCCTCGCATCTCATGGACCGTGCGCTCTTCGATTTCGCGAATCTCGCCGCCGACGGCGTTGCCAAGCCGGAGGGCGACACCGCCCTCGATCCCCAGGAAACGCTCCCCGACGTTTCGCAGGGCACGCTGGTGCGCTTCACGCCCGGTCGAGGTTGACGCCCGTCGACCGGCAACGCCTCCACACCCCGATACGATTTTTTTCGCGGACGCGCCCGCCGGGCGCCCCGCCGACGAGGACATCGCAATGACGATCAAGCACGTGGCGCCCACCAAGAAGATCCACTCCTTCCACCCCCCGCAGCGCACGCTCCTCGGCCCGGGCCCCTCCGAGATCAACCCGCGGGTGATGGCGGCGATGAGCCTGCCGGCGATCGGCTATCTCGACCCGGTCTTCGTGGAGATGATGGAGGAGCTGAAGCTCCTGCTGCGCTACACCTACCAGACCAGCAACGCGCTCACGTTTCCCGTCTCCGGCCCGGGCTCCGTCGGCATGGAGTACTGCTTCGTGAACCTGGTCTCCCCGGGGGACAAGGTGATCGTGATGCGAAACGGGGTTTTCGGCGGGCGGATGATCGAGAACGTGCAGCGCGCGGGCGGCGTCGCGGTCGTGGTCGAGGACGCCTGGGGCGAGCCTTGCGACCCGGAGAAGCTCGAGGACGCGCTCAAGGCGAACCCCGATGCCCGCGTGGTCGCCTTCGTCCACGCCGAAACGTCCACGGGCGTGCAGTCCGACGCGAAGTCGCTCGTGGCGCTCGCCCACAAGCACGGCGCGCTCACGATCGTGGACGCCGTGACCTCGCTTGCCGGCACGCCGGTGATGGTCGACGAGTGGAACATCGACGCCGTGTACTCGGCGAGCCAGAAGTGCCTTTCGTGCACCCCGGGCCTTTCCCCCGTGTCCTTCAGCGACCGCGTGGTCGAGCACGTGAAGGCCCGCAAGGACAAGATCCACAGCTGGTTCATGGACATGAACCTGCTGCTGGGCTACTGGGGCGAAACGACCCGCACCTACCACCACACCGCCCCCACCAACAGCCTCTACGCCCTGCACGAGGCGCTCCTCCTCATCAAGGAGGAAGGGCTCGAGAACAGCTGGGCGAGGCATCACCGCCACCACCTCGCGCTCATGGCGGGGCTCGAGGCGATGGGCCTTCGCTACCTCGTGAAGGAAGGCGCGCGCCTGCCGCAGATGAACGCCGTGCACATCCCCGAGGCGGTGCGCGAGCGCGAGGCCGAGGTGAGGAAGACGCTCCTCACCGAGTTCAACCTGGAGATCGGCGCTGGCCTGGGCCCGCTCGCCGGCAAGATCTGGCGCATCGGCATAATGGGCTACTCGTGCAAGCCCGAGAACGTGATGCTGTGCCTGTCCGCGCTGGGCTCGGTGCTCTCCGACATGGGGCTCCCCATCCAGGTGGGCGAAGCCGAGGCGGCCGCGCACCACGCGTATGCGCAGATGCACGCGCAGGAAGCGAAAAGGAAGGTCGCCAGCATCCGCTAGCGCCGTTGCCGGTGCACGCGTGAAAAGGGGCGCCCGCGGGCGCCCCGTTCCGGCCGAATCCTGCAGCCCTATTTGGCGCCCAGGGCCTGGCGGAAGCGACCTGCGACCTGCGGCTGCGACGCGTACTTCTCGAGCGCGGTGGGCACCACCTTCTCGAGTTCCGCGAGTCGGTCGGCCGCGGAAGGATGCGTGGAAAAGGTGATCGACTCGCCCGCCTCCTCCGGCTTCGCCTGCGCGAGCATCGTGAGCACGGAGACGAATCCGTACGGATCGTAGCCCCCGCGCGTGGCGATGACCACGCCGATGCGGTCGGCCTCGTATTCCATGCCGCGGTCGAGCGGCCGCAGGAAGAGCCCGTCCTTCACGAGGTCCACGCCCGCGTTGGCGAGCTGGGACTTGAGCCCGAGCACGTCGCCCCCGCTGCTGCGGCCGATGCGGTCCGCCGCGTAGGCTTTCGCCCCCGTGGCGGCGGCACTCCACCCGGCGTCCGACTTGATGGCCGAGAGCTGGTGCTTCTTCAGCACGTGCGCGATCTCGTGGGCGAGCACGCCCGCCAGTTCCGATTCACTCGTCAGGCGCCGCACGAGCCCGTGGGAGACGATGACGGTGCCGCCGGGCATAGCGAAGGCGTTGATCGCATCCGTGTCGATCACGCCGAAGGTCCACGGCAGGTCCGCGCGCTCGGTGTGCAGGGCGAGCCAGCGGCCGATGCGGTTCACGTAGCGCTGCAGGCGCTCGTCCGGGTGCAGCTTGGTGGCGCCGAGGAACCCGGCGGTTATGCCCTCGCCGAGCGCCACCTCTTCCTCGACCGTGTACTCCTTCGTCGCTTGCTGCACCTGTTCCCCGACTTCCACGGCCTTCTTGCCCAGGTCGAGGATCCGCCCGAAGTCTAGCTGCGCGTGGACGGGAACCGCCGCCGCGAGGAGGAGCGCCGCCATCGCCGCCCTCACGATCCGCCCCCTTCCGCCGCGTAGGCCACGGTCACGGGCGCGAGCTTGGCTTCCTTCGCAAAGCGCTCGGCGGAGGCCCTGTCTGCCCGGAAGGACTGGAGCTTGCGAAGCGCCGCCGTGTCGGGCGAGGCGTTCTTGAAATCCTCCGGCGTGAGGCCGCGGATGCCCAGGGTGGCGACCCTGGAGGTCTCGGGGGCCTTGCGCCCGCCGAAGCCGAAGATCGACGTGAGACCGCCGAGGGAGCCGCCGGACGACGACGAGGTGACGACCGTGGCCTCGAAGCGCAGGTGGAAGGCCCGGACCCAGCCGCGCTGGGTGCCGGACTCGACCTGGGTCCAGCCGCCCTGGCGGGATACCACCTTCACCGGGGCCCCGGAGGCGAGCGGAGCGACCGTGCGCGAATCGAACCCCGGGCGCTCCTTGAGGTCCGTGGCGCGGTTGGTGGACGCCTGCTCCTGGGCGAGCGCGCCGCCAGCAAGGGGGAGCCAGGCGAGGAGCAGCAGGCGGGAAAGTGGGGTAGGCATGGCCGCGATGATAGGTCGCCCGGGCGCAACATTCAATTGCCGGGTTTTCACCGCACGAGAACCGTCGCGAGGCCGAGCAGCAGCCCCATGCTCGCCACGTCCGTGGCCGTGGTGACGATGATGCTCGATGCGGTGGCGGGGTCGGCACCCAGGCGCTTCATCACCAGGGGGACGAGGGCTCCCGAGACGCCGCTGATCGCGCAACTTCCCATCATCGCGAGGCACACGGCGACACCGAGGAGCAGCGCGTGCGGCGATTCCTGGGAACCTGCCAGGAAGTACATGGCCAGGCCGCAGAGCACGCCGGTGACGGTGCCGTTGGCCAGGCCCAGGAAGAACTCCTTCGCGACCAGCGCCTTGCCGCTGCCGGCGCGGATATCGCCGAGCGTGATGCCGCGCACCGTGACCGCGAGCGCCTGGCAGCCGGTGTTGCCCGACTGCCCCGCCAGCACGGGAAGGAATGTCGCGAGGATCACGAGCCGGTCCACCGTGCCCTGGAACATCGCCACGACGCCTCCCGCCGCGAACGCCGTGAGGAGGTTCACCTGCAGCCACGGATGGCGGAAACGGAAGGCAAGCCCGAGCGAGGTGTTCACGCGCTCCTCCTTCTCGACGCCCACCATCGAGCCGGGCTGGGCAGTGATCTCGAAAGCCTGTTCCTCGAAGATCGCCGCGCCGCGCACGAGGCCGAGGAGCTTTCCGGCCTGGTCGCACACCGGGTACACGGGATAGTGGCGGTTCAGCGTGAGTTTCATCGCGTCCGACAGCGGCGTCTCGGGAAGGAACGAAAACGCCCCCTTCAGCATCACGTCGCCCAGTTTCGCGCCGTGCTCGTTCAGGAGCAGGTCGCGCATCGTCACCAGGCCGAGCAGCGTTCGCTCTGCGTCCGTCACGTACCCGTAGGTGACGAAGGCCGTGCGCACCACGGTGCGCAACTGCTCGATCGCCTCGCCCACGCTCATGCCCGGCGAGAAGACGGCGTAGGCCGGCTCCATGAGACGCCCGATGACGCCGCGCGGGTAGCGGGCGTTGCGCAGCCACTGACGCGACAGCTCGGGAGAGGCGCCGCGCGAGATGGCGGCGAGGGATTCGGCCGGGAGTTCCGCCAGCACGTCCTGCACCAGGCCCGGGTTCATGTCCCCGAGCACCTCGATGGCGCGCGCCGGGTCCAGCGCGGCCAGCATGCGGGCGGCTTCGGGCGGGGGCTGCGACTTAAGACGAGCGAGGAGTGACTGGCGCGATTCGACGGTCGTCTGGGTCAAGGCGGGCTCCGGGCACGGAAGTGCCGCGATTCTACCCCCCGGCTACGGCGGCAGTCCCAGCCGCCGCCAGATGGTCGTCGCAGGGCCCGCCTGGTTGAGCGTGTAGAAGTGAAGCCCCGGCGCGCCGAGGCCCAGGAGTCGTTCGCAAAGCCCGGTCACGACGTCGAGGCCAAAGGCCTTGATGGAAGCCGTGTCGTCCCCGAAGCTCTCCAGGCGAAGGCGGATCCAGCGCGGGATCTCCGCGCCGCAGGTGTCCGAGAAGCGCGCGAGCTGGGAGAAATTGTTGATCGGCATGATGCCCGGCACGATGGGCAAGTCCATTCCCAGTGCCTGCGCGGACTCGACGAAATGGACGTAGGCGTCGGCGTTGAAGAAATACTGCGTGATCGCGGAGTCCGCGCCCGCTTCGACTTTCGCCTTGAAGTGGGCGAGGTCGTCGGCGGGGCGTCGCGACTCGGGATGAAATTCCGGGTAGGCCGCCACCTCGATATGGAACCAGTCGCCCGTGCGCTGGCGGACGAACGCCACGAGGTCCGCCGCATGGCGGAACTCGCCCGCCACCGCCATGCCCGACGGCATGTCTCCCCGGAGGCAGACCAGGCGACGGATGCCGACCTCCCGGTACCGATCGAGGAGTCCGGCGATGCTTTCGCGCCGCGAGCCGATGCAGGAGATATGCGGGGCGGCCACGTGCCCCTCTTCGTGAATCTCGAGGATCGTGCGCAGCGTGCCCTCCTGCGTCGCGCCTCCGGCTCCGAAGGTGCACGACATGAAGGCCGGCTCCAGATTCGCCAGCTCGCGCCGGGTGACACGAAGCTTCTCCTCGCCCTCCGGCGTTCTCGGGGGGAAGAACTCGAAGCTGAACTGCTTCGGCAGGTCTTGTTGCGTGCGCATCGCGCTATCTCCTCACGCCGAGGCCCTGCGACCCGAGAAAGGCGTCGACCTCCGGCATCCAGTGCGCGGTTCCCCGCGCGAAGTAGGCATGGCCGTCCGTTCCGAACGCGGGAGCGAGGACGAACCTCGCCCGCCCGCCCGTCGCGACGAAGGCCTCGTGCATCCGCCGGCTCAGCGCGGGGCGGAAGAACCGGTCGTTTTCCGTGTACATCCAGAGCTGCGGGACCCTCGTGGAGCGACCGTAGGCCGCCGCCGCGTCGACCAGGCGGTCCTCGCCGCATACGTCGTCCGGCCCTCGAGACCCGCGCCCCCCCGCGAAGTTCACGACCGCTGCGAGTCCCGGAAACGGCTCCGACGCGGCGGCGAGCGAAGCCCAACCGCCCGCGGACTGGCCTACGAGCACGATCCGCGCAGTGTCGATGGCGGCATCGGCGCGAAGGGCATCGACAGCCGCGCGCAGGTCCCTCGCGCTCTCGCGCCCGGCCGCCTCGTAGTCGGGATCGTCGCAGCGGCCGTAGCCCTCCGCCCACTCGCCGCCCGACTCGCCGTACCCGCGCCGCGTGGGAACCGCGACCGCGAATCCCCTCGCGACGAAGGCATGGCTCTGCGTCTCGTAGCGAATCCGGCCCGCTCGCCGCGCGGAGGCCGACCGCGGACTGCCATGGCTCAGCACCGCGAGGGGGTGTGGCCCCGGGCCCTCGGGCCGGAACACGGTCACCTGGATCGCGCTCCCGTCCAAGAGGGCGTTGACGACCTCCTCGCGAGGCGCGCCGGCCCACGCCGCCGGCGCGAAAGCGAGGGTCGCCAGCGTCAGGACGCCTGCGAGGGCGGCCCGAACGGCGAGGGAACCGTGGAAATCCCGGAGCACGTGCTGGAGACGGAGCGCCCCTCCGGGCGCCCCGGCCTGGCCTAGTAGCGATAGTGCTCGGGCTTGTACGGGCCTTCGCGCGCGACGCCGATGTAGCGCGCCTGCTCGTCGGAGAGCTCGGTGAGCTGCGCGCCCAGCTTCTTCAGCTGCAGCCTCGCCACCTTCTCGTCCAGGTGCTTGGGCAGCACGTACACGCCCACGGGATAGCGCTCCGGGTGATTGAAGAGCTCGATCTGCGCGATCGTCTGGTTGGCAAACGAGGAGCTCATCACGTAGCTCGGGTGCCCGGTGCCGCAGCCCAGGTTCACCAGGCGGCCCTCGGCCAGCAGGATGATCCGCTTGCCGTCCGGGAAGATCACGTGGTCGACCTGCGGCTTGATGTTGTCCCACTTGAGGGCCTTGAGCGCCGCGACGTCGATCTCGTTGTCGAAGTGGCCGATGTTGCACACGATCGCCTGGTCCTTCATGCGCGACATGTGCTCCGCGGTGATCACGTGGAGGTTGCCGGTCGCGCTCACGAAGATGTCGGCCTTGTCGCAGGCGTAGTCCATGGTCACGACCCGATAGCCGTCCATCGCCGCCTGCAGCGCACAGATCGGGATCGATCTCGGTGACCCAGACCTGCGCCGAGAGCGCGCGAAGCGCCTGGGCCGAGCCCTTGCCCACGTCGCCGTAGCCCGCGACCAGCGCGACCTTGCCGGCGATCATGACGTCGGTGGCGCGCTTGATGCCGTCGACCAGCGACTCGCGGCAGCCGTAGAGGTTGTCGAACTTGCTCTTGGTGACCGAGTCGTTCACGTTGATGGCCGGGAACGCGAGCGCTCCCTCCTTCGCCATCTGGTAGAGACGCTTGACTCCCGTGGTCGTCTCCTCCGTCACGCCGCGAACCTTCGCGAGGCGCGTCGAGTACCACGTCGCGTCCTTCGCGAGCGTCGCCTTGATGGAGGCGAAGAGGCAGGTCTCCTCCTCGCTGCCGGGCTTGGCGAGGACCTTGGCGTCCTTCTCCGCGCGGGCGCCCAGGTGCAGGAGCAGCGTCGCATCGCCACCGTCGTCCAGGATCATGTTCGTGTGGCCGCCGTCGGGCCACTCGAAGATCCTGTGCGTGTAGTCCCAGTACTCGGTGAGCGTCTCGCCCTTCTTTGCGAAGACGGCCGTGCCGCCCTTCGCGATGGCGGCGGCGGCGTGGTCCTGGGTCGAGTAGATGTTGCAGGAGGCCCAGCGCACGTCGGCGCCCAGGGCCTTCAACGTCTCGATGAGGACCGCGGTCTGGATGGTCATGTGCAGCGAGCCGGTGATGCGGGCGCCGCTCAGGGGCTGGGTAGCCGCGTACTTACGGCGCATGGCCATGAGACCGGGCATCTCGGTCTCGGCGATGGCGCTCTCCTTGCGGCCCCAGTCGGCGAGCGCCAGGTCGGCGACCACGTAATCGGCGGTCTTGTCGGATTTCAGGACAGCGTTCATCGTTCTCTCCAATTTCAAGTGAAGGATGCCGCCGTGCGAACGGGGACTTCTCACCCGGTCCTGCACAGTCGGGTGAGCGCCGTTGCGGTGTGGAATCCGAGCCTGGCGGGATGGGGAATCCCGTTGCAACGCTCCTCGGACGGGGAGGATTATACCGTGCCCGGATCCTCCCTACCAAGCGCCCCCATGCCACCCGCGCCCGCCACCCCCCTGCTCCTTGGATGCCCTGGATGCGGCTCGGCCATCGTCGAGTGCGCTTTCGCGCTGGCGGGGCTGCCGCTCGAGGTCGAGGACGTCGACTATTCCGCGGGAAGCCCGACGCGTGCGCGGCTTCTCGCGGTGAACCCCTTGGGGCAGGTTCCCGCCCTCGTCTTTCCGGACGGCCGCGTGCTCACCGAAAGCCTGGCGATCCTGCACGGCGTGAATGAACTCGCTCCCGATGCCGGTCTGGTTCCGGGGCCGGGCGAGGCCGCGCGGGAAGCCTTCCACCGCTGGGTCGTGTTCCTCGTGGCGTCCGTGTACCCGACCTTCACCTACGGCGACGAACCGGGAAAATGGGTCGCCGACGAGCGGGGCGCCGGGCAGCTGCGGCTGAGCACCGACCGGCATCGCGAGCGGCTCTGGCGCGAGATGGATGCCCACGCCATGGCGCCGTGGTTCCTGGGCGAGCGCCTGAGCGCGATCGACCTGTACCTGCTCGTCATGACGCGCTGGCGCCCGGGCCCGGCGTGGTTCCGGACCAACGCGGCGAGGCTCGACGCGATCGCGACGCGCGCGGGCACGCTGGCGCCGCTGGGCCCGATCCTGAAGCGCCACTTCGGCGCCTGATCCGCACGGCGCCAGCGCACCGCGGCGCGGCGCCATCCCGCGGAAGGACGACGCGCGTCAGTCGGCCGCGGCCGCGACCCTTGCCGGTGCGCCCTTCAGCCCGGCGGCCTCCCGGAGCATCCCGGCCTTGTCCGTCGTCTCCCAGGTGAACTCGGGCTCCTCGCGGCCGAAATGCCCGTAGGCGGCGCTCTTCTCGTAGATCGGGCGCAGCAGGTCCAGCATCGTGACGATGCCCTTAGGCCGCAGGTCGAAGTGCTCCTCGACCAGCTTCGCGATCTTCTCGTCGGCAATGACGCCCGTGCCCTCGGTGTAGACGGTCACGTTGATGGGCTTGGCCACGCCGATGGCGTAGGAGATCTGGATCTGGCACTGGCGGGCAAGTCCCGCGGCCACCACGTTCTTCGCCACGTAGCGCGCGGCATAGGCCGCGGAGCGGTCGACCTTCGAGGGATCCTTGCCGGAAAAGGCGCCCCCACCGTGCGCGCACGCGCCGCCGTAGGTGTCGACGATGATCTTGCGGCCGGTGAGGCCGCAGTCGCCCTGGGGCCCGCCCACCACGAAGCGCCCGCTCGGGTTCACGAGGAAGCGCGTGCCCTTGAGCATCTCCTGGGGGAACACGGGCTTGATCACCAACTCGACCACCGCCTCCCGGATCTGCTCATGGGAGATCTCGGGCGCGTGCTGCGTCGAGAGCACCACCGTTTCCACCGAGACCGGCTTGCCGTTCTCGTAGCGCATCGTCACCTGGCTCTTCGCGTCCGGGCGCAACCAGGGCAGCCGCCCGTCCTTGCGCACGTGCGACTGGCGCTCCACGAGGCGGTGGGCGAAGTGGATGGGGGCAGGCATGAGCACGCTGGTCTCGTCGCACGCGTAGCCGAACATCATCCCCTGGTCGCCGGCGCCCTGGTTCAGGTACTCGTCGGAGGCGTGGTCGACGGCCGCGGCGATGTCGGGGCTCTGCTTGTCGTAGCAGACCATGACCGCGCATCCCCGGTAGTCGATGCCGAAATCGGTGTTGTCGTAGCCGATGCGCTTGATCGTCTCGCGGGCGACCTGGATGTAGTCCACGATCGCATGCGTGGTGATTTCCCCGGCCATGACCACGAGCCCGGTGTTGCAGAGGGTCTCCGCCGCGACTCGCGAGCGGGGGTCCTGCGCTAGAATGGCGTCGAGCACGGCATCGGAGATCTGGTCGGCCACCTTGTCCGGGTGGCCCTCGGATACCGATTCCGAAGTGAAAAGGTAGTTCGATTTCATCGGGTTGACCCCACAGTCGCTTAACGAACCGGGGATTTTAGCAAACTTCCCTTCCCCGCCTGCGATCGCCGGCGGCCGCGCCTTGAGACTCCTTCTCCGGTTCCTCGCCTGGCTGGACCTTCCCGCGAACCATCGACTGGGTGCGTTCGCCGGCCGGCTCGTCTATTTCCTGTCGCCACGCTATCGCCTGCGCGTCCTCGAGAACCTGCGAACCGCGGGCATCGCGGCCGACGACCTCGCCCTGGCGCAACTTGCCCGGGAGAACGCCGCGGAAATCGGCAAGGGCGCCTCGGAGCTGGCCTGGGCCCTGTTCCGCCCGGTCGAGGAAGTCGCAGGACTGGTGTGCGAACTGGACGGCTGGGAGACGGTCGAGCGCCTGCGGGCCCAGGGACGCGCGATCCTCTTCGTCACCCCGCACCTGGGCGGCTATGACATCGCGGGGCGCTACCTGTGGTCGCGCCTGCCGATCCTGGCGATGTACCGGCCCCACAAGCTCGGCTGGCTGGACGACATCATTCGCGAGGGCCGCAACCGCGGCGCCGCTCCCGACGGGTCCAATGTCGCGCCGGCCACGCTCGCGGGCGTGCGCCTGCTGCTGCGCCACCTGCGCCGGGCCGGCTGCACGGTGATCCTCCCGGACCAGGTGCCCGGGGAGGGCGAGGGCGAGTGGGTCGACTTCTTTCGGCGGCCCGCCTACACGATGACGCTCACGGGCCGGCTGCAGGAGGCCTCGGGGGCGGCCATCGTGTTCTGCTTTGCCGAGCGCCTCGCAGCGGGCCGGGGCTTCCGGCTGCACGTGCGCGCACGCGAAGAGCCGCTTCCGCGGGACCGTGCGGCGGCGGCCCTTGCGGTGAACCAGGGAGTCGAGGACCTCATTCGCATGGCGCCGGCGCAGTACCTTTGGGGCTACAACCGCTACAAGCGGCCGGCCGGCGCGCCGCCCGCCCCGGGAGCGCTGCGGTGGTGATCCTGCGAAGGCTCGGCTCGTGGCTCGCGCTGGGGCTGCTCTGGCTCTTGCACTGGCTCCCGACGCCTGCGCTGGGCGCGATCGGCCGCGCCCTGGGGCGGCTGCTCTACCGGTTCGGGCGCGGGCGCGTCACGGACACGAACCTCGCGCTGTGCTTTCCGGAGATGCCCGAGACCGAGCGCAAGGCGCTCGCGCGCCACCACTTCGAGTTGCTCGGCCGCAACGCGATCGAGATGAGCGTGATGTGGTTCGGGGCCGACGAGCGCGTGCTGGGCCTCGTCTCCATCCGCGGCCGCGAGCACCTGGACCGCCTGCGCGGCAAGCCCGTGATCCTGCTGGTGCCGCATTTCATCGGCCTCAACATGGGCGGTGCGCGGATCGCGAACGACCTGCCGGGATCGGCGAGCATCTACAGCCGCCAGAAGAACCCCGTCCTCGACCGGCTGTTCCTGCATGGCCGCAAGCGCTTCGGCGACCCGATCCTGCTTTCCCGGCAGGAAGGCATGCGCGCCATCGTGAAGACCTTGCGCGAGGGTCGCCTGCTCTACTTCCTTCCCGACATGGATTTCGGGCCGCGCGACGCGCTCTTCGTGCCGTTCTTCGGCGTGCCGGCCGCCACCGTCACCGCCCTACCGCGGCTGGCACGGCTCGGGCGCGCGACCGTGGTGCCCGCCGTGGCCCGCCAGCTCGAGCACGGCTACGAGATGGTCGTCTATCCCCCGTGGGAGAACTACCCCAGCGACGACCTGGAGGCCGACGTGCGGCGCATGAACGCATTCATCGAGGATCGCGTCCGCGAGATCCCGGAGCAGTACTTCTGGGCCCACAAGCGCTTCAAGACGCGCCCTCCCGGAGAGCCGTCTCCCTACGTTCGCCGCTAGTGCGCGGCACGGCGCGCTAGCGATTCTCCGCCAGCAGCTCCCGGAAATGCCGGATCGTCGCGGCGAGCCCCGCGTCGAGCGGGGTGCGTGGCGCGAACCCGAGCAGCCTCGAGGCGAGGGCGATGTCCGGCTTTCGCCGCAGGGGATCGTTCTGCGGCATCGGCGCCGCCTCGATCGCGGAGCTGGAGCCGGTCATGGCGATGACCGCTTCGGCGAGCCCGCGCACCGAGAGCTCCTCCGGGTTTCCGAGATTCACCGGCCCCGGCCAGGGATGCGGGGCGTTCATGGCGGCCACGAGCCCGTCGACCAGGTCGTCCACGAAGCAGAAGGAGCGCGTCTGCGAACCGTCTCCGTTCACGACCAGGCTCTTCCCCTGCAGCGCGGCCACGATGAAGTTCGACACCACGCGCCCGTCGTCCTTCTGCATGCGCGGGCCGTAGGTGTTGAAGATGCGCACGATCCGCGCGTCCACGCCGTGCTGGCGCCGGTAGTCGGTGCACAGCGTCTCCGCGCAGCGCTTGCCCTCGTCGTAGCACGCGCGCGGCCCCAGGGGGTTCACATGCCCCACGTAGTCCTCGGATTGCGGGTGCACCTCCGGATCCCCGTAGACCTCGCTCGTCGAGGCCTGGACCAGGATGGCGCGCCGGCGCTTGGCGAGCCCGAGCATGTTGATCGCGCCCAGCACGCTCGTCTTCACCGTCTGCACCGGGTCGCGCTGGTAATGGATCGGGGAAGCCGGGCAGGCGAGGTTGAAGATCGCGTCGACCTCGATGAAGAGCGGAAGCATGACGTCGTGGCGGATCAGCTCGAATCTCGGGTGGCCGAGCAGGTGCGCGATGTTGCGCTTCGCCCCGGTGTAGAAGTTGTCCACGCAGATCACGTCGTGGCCCATGGCGATGAGGCGGTCGCAGAGGTGGGAGCCCACGAAGCCCGCGCCTCCCGTGACCAGGATGTGATGGATCATGCCGGCTCCTCCGGTCTCTGGTAGGGATGCTCGCCGGCCAGGAAGTCGACCAGCGCCCCGCCGTGCTCGATCAGGATGCGCGAGGCGCCGATGCCCTCGCGGCGGATCTCGCGGACGATGTCCGCCGCGCGCCACTGCGGCGGGACGATCAGCGTGCGCGCGGGATGGTCCTTGAGCCAGTCGCGGAAGCGGATTTCCTGGCCCGTGCCCGGCACGAAGGTCCCCACCTTCGACCGGTCGGAATCGACGACCACCGGAAAGCGCGTCGCGTCGCAGCCGTAGCGGTTCATGAAAGCCGCCGACTTCCCCGTCCCGCCCCAGATCGCGACGCCGCCGGGGTCGCCGGCCAGGGCCTCGAGCTGTCGCGCGATCGCCGATCGCGATTCCCGCGCCGACGCCCGGTACTGCCCCGCGGCGCGTGCGGCTTCGCAGTGCCCGGCGGGCGCGCGCAGGGAAACGAAAGCCGTCACCACCTCGCGGTCGTAGGCGTGCGCCAGCGAGTCTATCCGCGCCCCGCACGCCTCGAGCATCGCGGTGAACGAGCGCGTGGTGAACTGCGAGCTGTGCTCGTAGTAGAGGTCCGCCGTGCGGCCCGTCTCCTGGAGCCGGTCCACGCAGGGCACCTCGAAGTAGGCGGGAACGTCGCGCCCGGCCGCGGCGGCGGCGAAGGCGATCGATTGCAGGAAGGAGAGCGGGCTTTCGAGGTGCTCGAGCACGTGCCGCGCGACGACGATGTCGGGCGCGAGGGCGGCGACGTGGCCCGGTGGGTCGAAGAGCTCCGCGCGCAGCTCGATGCCTTCGCGACCCCCCGTGGCGCCGTGCGGGTCGAAGCCGATATAGCGACCACCGGGGCGCAGCTGCGCGAGCGCGGCGAGCAGGCTCGCATCGCCGTGCCCGACCTCGACCACCACGGGAATTGCCGGAACGCGCGCGAGGATGCGCTCCACGAGACCGCGCATGAACGCGGACCAGGCGGCGCCGCTGTTGAACATGCGGTTGGGCTTGCTCGAATAGGGCACGTGGGCATAGTCGAACGCCGCGTTGTGGATGTGCGTGCAATTCACGCACTGCACGAAATCCAGCGGCAGGCGCGGCATGGCGCGGGCCTCTTCCGCGTTTCCGGGCCAGGCGATCGTCGCGAGCGGCTGCTCGCCGCCGTCGAAGAAATCCACCGCCACGTGGTGCCCGCAGGCCGGGCAGGCCCCGGTGCGCGCGCCGCTCATGGCGCCCCCTCGCGCTCGAGCGCCTCGTCGAAGGCGCGCTCGAGGAACGCCTCCAGGTCGCGCACGGCGAGTTCGTCGTCGAACAGGGCGCCCGAGCGCTCGCGAACCCGGCTGCGCATCGCCTCACGGAACGCGGCATCGTTCGCCAGGCGTACGGCAAGGGCGACGTATTCCTGCGTCGTCGCGGCCACCAGGTCCTCGAAACCCATCTGCCGGTAGCAGGCGAGCGTCACGCGCCCGCGCATGAACGGCCCCGGCAGGGTCACCACCGGCACCCCCAGGCCCAGCGCCTCGTAGGTGGAGTTGCCTCCACCGAAGTGCACCGGATCGAGGACCGCGTCGGCGCTCGCGAGCAGGTCGAGGAACGCGGCTTCCGGCATGAAGGGCAGGAACCGCACCCGTTCGACGTGCTCCGGGAAGGCGCGCCCCAGGCGCGCGAGCAGCGCCTCGTTCCAGCCCGTCCTTGCGCTCGACACCAGCGCCAGGTGGCCCGCCGGGTCCGCCTCCAGGAGCGCTCCCAGAACGGCATCGAAGGCCGGGTGGAACTTGAAGAGGCTCTGCGGGCAGGCGTAGAGCTTCGCGCCCGGCGGCAAACCGAGCCGCGCCCGCGCGCCGATCGCAGGCGCCGGCCGCGGTCTCGCGTAACAGGCGGGGAGGCGGGAGAGCCGTGCGAGCCGCTCGCCGTAATGCGCCTGCGCCCCCGGCGGCTCCAGGGTTTCGCAGGACACGAAATGGTCGATCGACGCGAGTCCCGTGGTGTCGGGGTGGCCCCAGCTCGTGACCTGCACGGGCGCGAGGCGCGCGAAGGCGAGGAAGTAGGAGAAGGGATGCATGCCGACATCGGGGTAGAACAGGATATCCGGTTTCGCCTCGGCGACGGCGCGCCTTGCCTCGTCGAGACGGGGCGGCAGGGCGATCGCGCCGTCGGCGGACGCATCGATTGCGGCGCGCACCGGATCCTCGCGCTGCATCGCATGCATCACGACCACCTCGAAGCGACGCCGATCGAGCCGGGCCACGAAGCCCCGGAAGAGCTTGCCGATGGTGTGGTCGTGCAGGAACGCGGAGAGGAACGCCACGCGCAGTCGCCTTCCCGCGCGCGGCCGCGGCCTCGCCTGCGGCGCCTGCCAGCCGAGCGCCGGATGCAGGGCGAGGAACATTTCCGCGATGGCACGCTGCGGCTCGCGGTCGGACAGGCCGTGATAGGCGAGGTAGAAGCCCGTCACGCCGATGCTTCGCGCGGGATCGCCCAGCGCGCAGCCGCTTGCTGCGAGCCGTGCGACGCGGCGCAGGAGATCGTCGCGTGCGCTTCCGATCGCCTCGGTCGAGCGCGCCACGACGGGAAGCGCCAGGGCCCGCAGCACCTGCCAGCGGGCTTCGCCCGGGGCGAGCCGGATGGCCTCGTCGAAGCGGGCGAGCGCCTCCTCGTGGCGTCCGTCCTCGGCGAGGAGATTCGCCGCCATGCCCTGCACGGCGGCATCGCCCGGAGCGAGCCGTGCGGCCTCGCGCGCAAGCTCGACGGACTCGCCGTGGCGCTTGAGCACCGTGAGCGAGCCGCACAGGTTCACCATCGCCGGCACCTTGCCGGGTTCGCGCCGCAACACCTCGCGGAGCACGACTTCGGCTTCGCTCGCGCGACCGAGCTCATTGAGGGCGGCGGCGCGGGTGATCGCGGCCTCGGCGAACGCCGGCGAAAGGGCAAGCGCGCGTCGCTCGATTTCCTCGCAGGCCGCGAATTGCCCCCGTTCGAGCAAGGCGCAGGCGAGGTTGTGCCACGCCGGGGCGAGCGAGGGATTGATCTGCGTTGCGCGCCGAAAGGCGGCCTCCGCCTCGGCGGCCCGCCCAAGCGCGAGGAGCGCCGTGCCGCGGTTGTTGTGGGCGCCCGCGTCTTCCGGCTGCGCCGCGATGACCGCATCGAAGCACTCGACGGCCCGGGCATGGCTCCCCGTCCGGAAATGGGTGTCGCCCAGGAGGGCAAGCACCCCGGGGTGCCCGGGCGCCAGGCGAAGTGCCCCGGCGAATCGCGCACTCGCCGCCTCGAGCCGCCCCAGGCCCAGGGCGGCGTGGCCACCCACCATCCACATCGGCAGGAACTGCGGCAGGTTCGCGAGGACCTCCTCGCAAAGACTGAAGGCGTCCGCGAACCTCCTCGCCGCGAGAAGCGCCATTCCCAGGTTGCCCGCGGCGTCGGCGTAGCCCGCATCGGCGTCAAGCGCCGCGCGATAGGCTTGAATCGCCTCATCCGCCTTCCCGAGCGCCTGGCAGGCGGCACCGCGCGTGTTGAGCGCGAACGCATCCCGCGGCGCCTCGCGGAGCAGCCCGTCCACGAACGCCAGGGCCTCGTCGGCCCGGCCTCGCCGGAGCGACACGAGCGCGAGCAGGTGGCGCACGTCGGGGTTCCCCGGCAGTCGCGCGAGTAGCGCGCGCGCGGCCCGCTCCGCCTCGTCGATCTGGCCGGCATCGAAACGGGATATCGCGTCCTTCAGGGACGCGGCGTCTTCCGGGGAGAGTGGGGATGGAATGGCGGACATCGGACGGCGGACGGGCGAGTGAGCGGCAATGGTAGTCCACGCGCACGGAGTTCCCCAAGGCCGGGGGCTTTCCGGCCCCGTACGCCGCCCGGTCGCCACCGGAGCCGATGCTAGAATCGCGCCGTGCGACTGCGCTTCACCAAGATGCACGGCCAGGGCAACGATTTCGTCGTGATGGACGGGGTGCGCCAGGCCATCGTCCTCACGGCCGAGCAGGTCCGCGCGATCGCTTCTCGCCACTTCGGCGTGGGCTGCGACCAGTTGCTGCTGGTAGAGCGCGCCCGCGACCCCGCCAACGACTTCCGTTACCGGATCTGGAACGCCGACGGCGGCGAGGTCGAGCAATGCGGCAACGGCGCGCGCTGCTTTGCCCGGTTCGTTCGCGAAGAGGGCCTCACGGGCAAGGACGAACTGCGCGTGGAGACCGCCCGCGGCGTCATCCGGCCGCGCATCGAAGCCGGCGGGCGGGTGTGCGTCGACATGGGTCCGCCGCGCTTCGAACCTTCCGAGGTGCCGTTCATTGCGCCGGACAAGGGCCCGGTGCACGCCCTTTCGGTCGCCGGCGCGACGGTCGAGGTGAGCGTGCTCTCCATGGGCAACCCGCACGCCGTCCAGGTGGTGGCGGACGCCGATGGCGCACCGGTGACCACCCAGGGCCCGCTCATCGAGCGCCACCCCGCCTTTCCCGAGCGCGTGAACGCGGGCTTCCTCGAGGTGCTCGCGCGCGACCATGTGCGGCTGCGGGTCTGGGAGCGCGGCGCGGGAGAGACCCTCTCCTGCGGCACCGGCGCGTGCGCCGCCGTGGTCGCGGGCATTCGCCGCGGTCTCCTCGACGGCGAGGTTCGCGTAAGCACCCGCGGCGGCGATCTCGCGATTCGCTGGGCGGGGACGGCTTCCGGCATGACGCCCCCCTTCGCTCCCGTTATGATGACGGGCGATGCCGTGCGCGTCTTCGAGGGCGAGATCGAGCTCCCGACGCCCGGCACCCAGGAGAGCCTGCCTTGATGACCCCGGAACAAGTCGCCGATTTCCTCCGCCAGAACCCCGGCTTCTTCGAGCAGAACGTCGACCTGCTGGTGAACCTGCAGATCCCGCACCCGCACGGAGGGCGCGCGGTGTCGATCGGCGAGCGCCAGCTCGTCGCGGTGCGCGAGAAAACGCGGCTTCTCGAGGAAAAGCTTCGCGAGCTCATCGGCTTCGGAGAGGAAAACGACGCGGTCTCCGCGAAAGTCCACCGCCTGGCCTGCCGCCTGCTGGAGGCCGCGGGGCTCGATTCGACGCTCGATACCGCCTACCTGGACCTGCTCGACCACTTCGCCGTGCCCCACGTGGCGGTGCGGTTGTGGAACGTGGCGGAGCGCAACCCCGAGACCCGGGAATTCGGCGAGGTCGCCGTCGAGATGCGCGAGTTCGTGGCGCAGATGAGCGTGCCCTACTGCGGAAACCACGCCGTCTACGAAAGCCAGGGCTGGTTCGGCGAGGCCGCGCCGCACCTGAAGTCCTTCGCCCTCGTCGCGCTGCGCCGGGGCGAGCTGTGCATCGGCGTGCTCGCACTCGCCTCCGAGGACGCCCGTCGCTTCTACCCGGAAATGGGCACCCTCTACCTCGCGCGCATCGGCGAGCTCCTCGCCAGCGCGCTTTCGCGCCACCTCACTTCCGTCCGTGAAGCCGCAGGCTAGCCTCTCGCGCTACCTCGATTTCCTTGCGAACGAGCGGCGCCTGGCCGCCCACACGCTCGGTGCCTATTCCCGCGACGGGATGCTCCTCGGGACCCTCTCGGAAGGACGCGACCCGGGCGAGCTCGGGTCAGCCGACATCCGGCGCTTCGTCGCCGCGCTCCACGCGAAGGGCCTCGCGCCGCGCAGCCTCGCGCGACTGCTTTCCACGTGGCGCGGGTTCTTCGACTGGCTCGTGCGGGGGCGCGAGATCGCCACGAATCCCTGCAAGGGAATCCGGGCCCCGCGCGCCGCGAGGACCCTGCCGGAGGCGCTCTCCCCGGACGAAGCCACGCGCCTCGTCGCCGTCGACGACGCCTCCGACACCGGCATCCGGGACCGTGCCCTCTTCGAACTCGCCTATTCCTGCGGGCTTCGGGTGTCCGAGTTGACCGGCCTGGACATCGGCGCGGTCGACGCGCGTTCCGGCGAAGCCCGTGTCACGGGCAAGGGATCGAAGACGCGCATCGTCCCCGTGGGCGCCCCGGCGCTGGAGGCGCTGGCGCGCTGGCTGCCGGTGCGCGAACGCCTCGCGGCCGCCGGCGAGAAGGCCCTTTTCATCGGCCGCTCCGGCCGCCGCCTGTCCCCGCGAGAGGTCCAGCGCCGCATCAAGCTGCGCGCCGCGGCGGCGGGACTCGCGGTGGACGTGCATCCGCACATGCTGCGCCACTCCTTCGCCTCGCACGTGCTGCAGTCCTCGGGCGACCTGCGGGCCGTGCAGGAGATGCTAGGCCACGCCAGCATCGCCTCCACGCAGGTGTACACGCACCTCGACTTCCAGCACCTTGCCAGGATCTACGACGCGACTCACCCGCGCGCGAAGCGCAAGGGCTGAGGTCTTTGCGCAACCGAATTGCATCTGCCGCGCCGCGCGGCCTAGAATCCCGCCATGGGCAGACCCCGATCGCACCAGGCCACGCAGGTCGCCGCGGCGCAGGGCCGCATCCGGGCCGCCGGCGAGCGCCTGACGGCGCCGCGCGCGGCCGTTCTCGCCGTTCTCCTCGCCTCCGACACGGCTCTCACCCACCATGAGGTGGCGCAGTCGCTGCGCACCGGCACGCCCGTGGACCGCGTGACCGTCTATCGCGTGCTCGACTGGCTCGTCGGCCTCGCGCTCGCCCACCGCATCCCGGGCGAGGATCGCACCTGGCGCTTTCGCGCGAACCGCGATTCCGCGCACGGACCCCACGCGCACTTCACCTGCTCGAGCTGCGGCAGGACGGTCTGCCTCGAGGACGTGGCGGTGCCGCCGCGCGTGCGCCTGCCGAGGGGATTCCGGCCGCAGAAGGTCGAGCTCACGGTGCAGGGCCTTTGCGCCGCCTGCCACTGAGCGGGGGCCACGATGACCGCCACCACCGTCACTCCCGTGACGCTGCTCACCGGCTTCCTCGGCAGCGGCAAGACCACGCTCCTGAACCGCCTGCTCGCGCATCCGGCGTCCGGGGACTGCGCCGTGATCGTGAACGAATTCGGCCCGGTCGCGATCGACCACGCGCTCGTGCGCACCGCCTCGGAGAACATCGTGCTCCTGCCCAGCGGCTGCGTGTGCTGCCAGGTGGCAGGCGACCTGGTGCAGGCCATGCGCGACCTCTACTTCAAGCGCGCCGCGGGCGAGATACCCGCCTTCCGGCGCGCGATCGTCGAGACCTCCGGCCTCGCCGACCCGGCGCCGCTCGCGCGCACGCTGATCGAACTCCCCATGGTCGCTGCCCGCTATGCGCTTTCGGGAATCGTCACGACGGTGGATGGTGTCCATGGGATGGACCAGCTCGACCGCCATCCCGAGGCCGTGAAGCAGGCCGCGGTGGCCGATCGCCTGGTGATCACCAAGGCCGATATCGCGGAGCCGGCTGCGCTTGGCGCCCTCGAGGCGAGGCTCGCCGCGCTCAATCCCGGGGCGCCGCAGCTGCGCAGCGTGCTCGGCGACGCCGACCCGGCGAGGCTCCTGGACACCGGCCTGCATCGCGGCGGCGAACGCCTGGCCGACCCGGACTCCTGGCTGCGTGCGGGCGTATACCGGCGGGTGGGCGCTCCTCCGGCCGTCGCGCACGATCCGCGCATCACCGCATTCGCCTGGTTCGCCGACAGCCCCGTCGACTGGGCGGCGTTCGAGGATGCGCTCGCCACCCTGCTGGACCTCGCGGGCGACCGGATCCTGCGCCTGAAGGGCCTCGTGAACGCCCGGGGCGCACCGGGCCCGGTCGCAGTGCACGCGGTGCAGCACACCCTCTACCCTCCGGCGCAGCTGCCGGGATGGCCGGACGCCGACCGGCGCACGCGCCTCGTCTTCATCGTTCGCGACCTCGACGAATCGTTCGTCGCGCGGACCCTCGAATCCTTCGTCACCGCCCCCGCAGAGAGGTAGCGCATGGCCGCCGTCCCGACCCCCGAGCAGGACCTCATCCCCGTCACCATCCTCACCGGCTTCCTGGGGGCCGGAAAGACGACGCTCCTGAACCGCATTCTCACCGAGCAGCACGGCGAGAAGATCGCGGTGATCGAGAACGAGTTCGGGGAAACGGGCGTGGACAACGACATCCTCGTGGAGGACCGCGAGGAGCAGATCGTCGAGATGAACAACGGGTGCCTCTGCTGCACCGTGCGCGGGGATCTCGTGCGCATCCTGGGCGAACTCGGGAAGAAGCGCCGCCAGGGGAAGCTCAGCTTCGACCGCGTGGTGATCGAGACCACCGGGCTCGCCAATCCCGGGCCGGTCGCGCAGACCTTCTTCATGGACGAGGACGTCCACGGCGCCTACCTGCTCGACGCCGTGATCACCGTCGTGGACGCGAAGCACGGGCAGCAGCAGCTCGACCGCCACGACGAGGCGCGCGCCCAGGTGGGTTTCGCGGACCGGATCCTGCTGTCGAAGACCGACCTCGTCGGCGAGGCGGAAGTCGCGGGCCTCATGGATCGCCTGCGCGACATGAACCGCGCGCGCGCCAGACGAAGGTGAATTTCGGCGAAACCGACATCCGCGAGATCCTCGACATCCGCGGGTTCAACCTGAACGCGGCGCTCGAGATCGATCCGGGATTCCTCGCCGAGGGACACCACCATCACGACGAGGACGTGCAGAGCTTCGTGTGGAAGGACCCGCGGGCCCTGCAGATGGAGAAGATCGAGACCTTCCTGTCGCTCATGACGCAGAACTACGGCGAGGATCTCCTGCGCTACAAGGGCATTCTCAACATCCAGGGCGAACCGCGCCGCATGATCTTCCAGGGCGTGCACATGCTCATGGGCGGCACGCCCGGCAAGCCCTGGGCTCCGGGAGAGTCGCGCGAGAGCGTGATGGTGTTCATCGGACGCAGGATCCCGCGCCGCCTCTTCGAGGAGGGCCTCGCGTACTGCGTGGCCTGAAGGCGTAGCGGTTGCCCGGCACGCGGGTCGCGTCGCCCGCGTCACTCGCATCGCCCGCGGGCGCTATACTGGCGCTGGTTCTCGGGAATGGCGCGGCGCATGCGCCGGGTTCGTGCCGGCGGCGCGAGGCCCATCGAAGCTTTTCCCGCCAGCCTCCTCGCCACACGAAAAAGCCGGCCGACCATGGCGCACGCTGCACCGACCAGACGCAAGCACCTCGCCCATGCCGCAGCGGCATGCCGCGATGCCGCGGCCCGGACCGCGTCCTGAGGATCGACGCGAACGTGGCCCCTCCTGCCGCCGGCTCGGCTTCCCACGGATCGTCGCGGACGGCGTCCCGTCCCCCGGGTCGCCTCGGCACCGAGGAGTACCACGCCTCCGTGCTGCCGCCGGCCCAGGAGGCCGCGGTGCTCTATTCCGCGAACCTCGTGGCCCCCGCCGAAGCGGTCCTGCGCTCGCTCACGAGGGACCCCGCGAGCCGCTCGAACAAGCAGCCCTGGCTCATGCTCTTCGACCTGTTCGAGATCACGCAGAACCGGGCCGAGTACGAGTCCCTGTCGATGCTCTACACGGTCAAGTTCGAGCAGTCCCCGCCCGCCTGGGCGGGGGGGGAAGAGGCCGCCTCCGATCCCCGCCGCGCCCAGAGCCGCGAGCGCAAGGATTTCTTCGCGCTCAAGCCGAACGCCCTCGGCGAACTCGCCCCGGAGATCGAGAAGTTCGTCGCTTTCGCCGTATCCATGGGAACGGTGCGGCTCGACCTCGGCAAGGTCGCCTCCATCACCGCCTCGGAGGCCGCGCTCCTGACGGCGGCACTGAAGCGCCTGCGCACCGCAGGGCTTCCGATGTGGTTCAACAACACCGAATCCCTCGAGCGCGTGCTGCGCGCCGCCTTCAACGAGCGCGCCTCGGAGGCCACGCGCAGCTTCTGGCTGCTGCTCTTCGAGCTCTACGTGCTGCAGGACAAGATGGATCCCTTCGAGGAGCTCGGGCTCGAGTATGCCGTCGCCTACGAAATGTCGCCTCCCATCTGGGAGGTGTACGTGAACTCCGTGGCGGCGGCAGCGTCGCGCGTGCCGGCCGCGCCGGCAGCCGAGGAGCCGGAGGCCGGGTTCGTCCTGAAGGGCGTGATATCCACCGCGAGCCAGAATCAGTTCGCCGATCTCGCCTCCCACGCGGCCGCCGGGCCGGAGCTGGTGGTGGACATGGGAAAGGTCCTGCGCATCGACTTTGCCGCCGCCGGCCAGTTCTATGAGGTGGTGAAGGCGATCCAGCTCGCCGGCAAGCGGGTAATCCTTTCCAATCTTTCGGAATTGAATGCGGCGCTCCTCGAGGCTTTCGGCTTCAATCGCCACGCGATCCTCATCCGCCGCAAGGCGAACTAGCCTCGCCATGGCCGAAGACTCCTTCCACGGCACCACCATCGTCTGCGTTCGCCGCGGCGCCCAGGTCGCCATGGGAGGCGACGGCCAGGTCACGCTCGGCAACGTCGTGGTCAAGGCGTCGGCGCGCAAGGTCCGCCGCCTCTACAACGACCGCATCCTCGCGGGCTTCGCCGGCGCCACGGCCGACGCGTTCACCCTGTTCGAGCGCTTCGAGGCGAAGCTCGAGAAGCACCAGGGAAACCTGCTTCGCTCGGCGGTCGAGCTCGCGAAGGACTGGCGCACGGACCGGATGCTGCGCCGGCTGGAGGCCATGCTCGCCGTGGCGGACCGCGAGGTCTCGCTCCTGATCACCGGGAACGGGGACGTGCTCGAACCCGAGCACGGCATCGTCGCGATGGGCAGCGGCGGCTCGTTCGCCCAGGCCGCGGCGATGGCCCTACTCGGGCACACCGATCTCGCGCCGGCCGACATCGTCAAGCGATCGCTCGAGATCGCGGGCGAGATCTGCATCTACACCAACCAGACGCACGTGGTCGAGACGCTCTGAGGGCCGCGTCGCCCACCGACATGAGCCTGCCCGTCCCCGCAACGCACGACCCGCCGGCCGCCTCCATGATGACGCCGCAGGAAATCGTCCACGAGCTCGACAAGCACATCGTGGGACAGGATGCGGCGAAGAAAGCGGTCGCCATTGCGCTTCGCAACCGCTGGCGGCGCTCGCAGGTGGCGGAGCCGCTGCGCAGCGAGATCACGCCGAAGAACATCCTCATGATCGGGCCCACGGGCGTGGGCAAGACGGAGATCGCGCGGCGCCTCGCCCGGCTCGCCAACGCGCCCTTCGTGAAGGTCGAGGCGACGAAGTTCACCGAGGTCGGCTACGTGGGGCGGGACGTGGACACGATCATCCGCGATCTCGCGGAGGTTGCGGTGAAGGCCACGCGCGAGCAGGAGGTCGGCAAGGTCCGGCCGCGCGCGGAGGATGCCGCGGAGGAGCGCATCCTCGACGCCCTGCTGCCGGGAGTGCCCGCCTCCGAGGGCCAGGAGCCCGGCTCCACGCGGCAGCGCTTCCGCAAGATGCTGCGCGAGGGCAAGCTCGACGACAAGGAGATCGAGATCGAGATCGCCCAGGGCGGGGGCGCCACGGAGATCATGGCGCCGCCCGGGATGGAGGAGCTCACGCAGCAGATCCAGGGCATGTTCGCCAACATCGGCGGCGGCCGCCGCCGCGCGCGCAAGCTCCCCATTCGCGAGGCGCTGCGCCTCATCACCGACGAGGAAGCCGGCAAGCTCGTGAACGAGGAGGAGATCCGCCTCCAGGCCATGCGGGCGGTCGAGCAGAACGGAATAGTCTTCCTGGACGAAATCGACAAGGTCGCGAGCCGCAGCGAGCTCGCCGGTGCCGACGTGTCCCGGCAGGGCGTGCAGCGCGACCTGCTTCCCCTCGTCGAGGGAACGGCGGTCACGACCAAGTACGGCGTGTTGCGCACCGACCACATCCTCTTCATCGCGAGCGGCGCCTTTCACCTCGCGAGGCCCTCGGACCTCATCCCCGAGCTCCAGGGCCGGCTGCCCATCCGCGTGGAGCTCGCGAGCCTCACCGTGGACGATTTCGAGCGCATCCTCACCTCCACCGATGCCTGTCTTACGCGCCAGTACGAGGCGCTCCTCGCCACGGAGGACGTGGCACTATCCTTCACGCCCGAAGCCGTGCGCCGGATCGCGGAGATCGCCTTTTCGGTGAACGAGCGGACGGAGAACATCGGCGCTCGCCGCCTGCACACGGTGATGGAGCGGCTCCTGGAGGAGATCTCCTTCGACGCCGGGCGGGGAGCGCGCGAGAACCGGATCGACGCGGCCTATGTGGACGCTCGCCTGGCCGACCTGGCCAGGAGCGAAGACCTGTCGCGCTACGTGCTCTAGTCCCCGCCGGGAAACATCGGCCACCCGCCGGCCGGGCCCGAAACGCAGGAGCGGCAGCGGTGGCGCAGAATCGAAAACCATGACCCGCTTCCTAGCCGCCACCGCGACCATGCTCGCCGGCTGCACCTCCATGCCGGAGCCCGCGACGCCTGCCGAACCGCCCGCCGCTCTCGCCGCCGCGGAAACCGCGTTTGCCGCGCAGTCGGTGCGCGACGGCATGCGCGCCGCGTTTCTCGCCTGGCTCGCGCCGGATGCGACGCTCTATCGCAACGGGCCGGTGAACGGGCCCGCGTTCATCGCGGCCAACCCGGATCCGCCGATCATCCTCGACTGGAAGCCGGTATACGTCGAAGTCGCCTCGTCCGGCGAGTTGGGGCTCTCCACCGGGCCGTGGACGCTCGCGAGCCGCGCAGACCCGGGCGCCGCGCCCCGGCACGGCCAGTTCGTCTCCGTCTGGAAGCGTGAGGCGGGCGGTGCCTGGCGCGTTCGGGTCGATCTCGGGATCTCGCACCCCGGTCCCGCGCTGTCCGACGCCCCCCTGCAGGCGCTCACGACCCCGGGCCGGCGAACGGATGCGGCCGGCACGATTGTGGACGCCGAGGCGCGGTTCGCGGCGCTTGCGGCCCGCTCCGGCAATGCGGCGGCCTATGCGGATGCCGTGTCCCCGTCGGTGCGGGTGTATCGGGAGGCGCATGCGCCGTTTCTCGGCAAGGACCGGGCCCTCGCCTCGCCCGCGGCGCGCGAAGCGCACACCGCGTGGTCGCTGCAGACCCACGAGACGAGCGATTCCGGGGATCTGGGTTACGCCTCGGGCTCCCTGGGCCCGGCGCCGGGCGCCGCCGCCACGGGCCATTACGTCCGCATCTGGAGACGCGAGGCCGGTGGCTGGCGCATCGCGCTGGACGTGGTGAACGCCCTCGCCGCGCGCTAGGCTTTAGCGGCGCCCTCGACAGAGTAGCCGCCGAGCATGCCGTGCCGGGCGAGGCGCACGAGCATCCCGGTGAAATCCCGGCCGTCCATCTTCGCGCACACCTCTCCGAGCGGCAGCCCGCGCCCGAGCCCTTCCAGGAAATCGGCTTCGGGCGGCGAGAGCAGCGCCAGGCGGACGCGCTGCGCTTCGCGCCATGCCAGCACGTCGTCCGTGCCCTCCTCGCGCGCAGGCGTCCCGTCGCGGTCGGGCTGGTTCGCCTCCCAGATCGCCAGCACCGGCCAGGCGGAGCGCACGAGCCTCACGCTCGCGTGCAGTCGCAACCGAAGGCCCTCCGGTTCGGCGTCGGCAATCCCCGTGAGCGCGGCATAGTCGAGCACCGGCTCGTCCGCTGCCATCAGCGACTCCTGCCATGCCCACTCGAGCCGCGCGACATCCGCGAGCCAGGGCATGGCGGCGGCATGCGGGTAGGCGGCGAGAAAGGCCGGAAAGCCCTCGCCGTAGCGATTCAGGTCGGCGCATGCCGGCGGCGATCGCCAGCCGAAACCCTTAGTCGCCTCGTCGAAAAACCCCTCGCCGACGAGGCGCGCCACCACCGGGAATGCACCCCGCAGCGTCTCCCGGCGATTGGCGTGAACGGCGTCGCGATAAACGGCCAGGCGCCGCCGGTTGACCCCGGGGTCGCCCGCGAGCAGCGGCGCGAGGCGCTCGTCGCCGCCATCGAGGACGGCGTCGGCGAACCGCGCCTGCAGGCTTGCCAGCGCGGGTACCGGCTTCACGCGGCCGCCCTCCTCCGGGCTCCCGCGGCCGCGGCGAGAACGGCATCGGCCCGTGCGGCCTCGCCGAGCAACACGTCGAGCGCGGGTAGGTTCGTGTCCCATTCGACCAGCGTCGGCACCGGCCCCAGGCGCGCCAACGTCTCCTCGAGGAGCGCCCACACCTCCGGAAACACCGGGGCACCGTGCGTGTCGATGAGTCCCGCGGGCGTGGTCTCGCATCCGGCGACGTGGATCTCCCCGACCGTCGCGGGATCGATCGCGGCCAGGAACTCCCGCGCATCCGTGCCGTGGTTGACGGCGTTCACCCAGGCGTTGTTCACGTCGAGCAGGACGCCGCAACCCGTGCGGCAAGCCAGTTCCGCCACGAACTCGCCCTCGGGGATCGTCGACGAGGCAAACCGCAGGTAGGACGATACGTTTTCCACGAGAATCGTGCGCCCGAGCATGTCCTGCACCTGCGAGACGCGCTCGCACACGTGGGCGAGCACCTCCTCGGAATACGGAAGCGGCAGGAGTTCGTTCAGGTGCCTGCCGCCGACGCTGGACCAGCACAGGTGCTCCGAGACCAGCGCCGGTTCGATGCGAGCCGCGAGCCTCGAGAGACGCGAAAGATGTTCCCGGTCCAGGGGGTCGGCCGAACCCAGCGACAATCCCACGCCGTGAAGGCTCACGGCGTAGTCTTCGCGGAAGCGCTCCAGCCAGGCGAGCGAGGGGCCCCCGTCGGCGAAGTAGTTCTCGCTGTGGACCTCGAGAAACGAAAGCGCCGGCCGCCTGCCGGCGAGCGCCTCGAAATGCGGGGTGCGCAGGCCGATGCCGGCCCGCGCGGGATCCGGCGCACGGGGGGCGAAGCGCGCGGACACGCTTGCCGCGCGCTACTTGCCGGCCGGGGGCTTCAGCTTGCCGCCGAGCTTCGTGCACGTCCCCTTCGGTACGTACTTCCACTCGTCTTGGGCATTGTCCTTCTTCGCGAGCCCCGCGCAGGAGTGGGTCGCGGTCCCGCAGTCGTTCTGCCCGGCTTTCGCGATGCCGTAGCACTTCTCCTTGCCTTCGTCGGCGACGGCCAACGGAGCCTGGCCGAGACCGGCCGCGATCATGCCCGCCAGGGCCGAGCGAATGAGAAGTCTCTTGGAACGCATGGAAATCTCCTTATCGGGTGGGAACTCCGGGGCGGCCGCGAGGCAGCCGCTGCGGCAGGCGGGGAATGATAGCACCGGAGCTGGCAAGCTCGAGCCCGGCGCTTCGCGATCGCGCCTGACCCGGACGGCAATCGTACCGGACCCCTTTTACCTTGGGGTGGCGCCGCCTACAATGTCGGCCACCTCTCCCACCCCCCGCGAGCCGCGTCCCCGACATGCCCACCAAGCTATCCTCCGCGCAAAAGGCCGAAATGCTGGTCGAGGCGCTGCCCTACATCCAGCGCTTCTACAACAAGACCCTCGTGATCAAGTACGGCGGCAATGCGATGACCGACGCCGCGCTGCAGGAGGATTTCGCCGAGGACATCGTGCTGCTGAAGCTCATCGGGATGAACCCGGTGGTGGTGCACGGCGCCGGGCCACAGATCGGTGCGCTCCTGCAGAAGCTCGGCAAGCAGAGCGAGTTCATCCAGGGCATGCGCGTCACGGACGAGGAGACGCTCGACGTGGTGGAAATGGTGCTGGGCGGCCTCATCAACCAGGAGATCGTCACGCTCATCAACAAGGCCGGCGGCAAGGCGGTGGGGCTCACCGGCAAGGACGGGCATTTCATCCATGCGCGCAAGCTCAAGGTCGCGAGCAAGGAGGACAAGAAGAAGAAGATCGACGTGGGCCTCGTGGGCGGGGTCGTGCGCATCGACCCGGAAATCATCCAGATCCTGGACGAGCGCGACTTCATTCCCGTCATCGCCCCCATCGGCGCGGACGAGAAGGGCCGCGCCTACAACATCAATGCGGACGTCGCGGCGGGCAAGCTCGCCGTGACGCTCCAGGCGGAGAAGCTGATCCTGCTCACGAACACGACGGGCGTCATGGACAAGGAAGGCAAGGTCGTCACGGGCCTCACCGCCAAGAAGGTGAAGGAAATGATCGACGACGGAACGATCTCCGGCGGCATGCTGCCGAAGGTGGCGTGTGCGCTGGATGCGGTGAAGGGCGGCGTGAAGTCCGCGCACATCATCGACGGCCGCGTCTCCCACGCGCTGCTCCTGGAGGTGCTCACCAGCCAGGGAGTCGGCACCCTGATCCGTGGCGCCCCCCCGAAGCGGGGGGACCACCGCTAGCCGGAAGCGGCTTGCGTCAGGACCAGCGTCTACCGATTCCGGCGATACCCATCGCGAGGCGCGCGTACCCGTAGGCGATCCAGCCCGCCGTGCGCTTCAGCCAGTGGCGGCGCCTCCACAGGAGCCGCTGCACGGCTCGCGCGCCATCGCGGATCTCCCGGTCTATCGAGTCGCGCAGTTCGCGCGCGAACGGCTCCCCGAACACCGCGACGTTTGCCTCCCGCGCGAGGAAAAGGCTGAACGGATCGAGGTTAGACGAGCCCACGGTCGACCAGCGTTCGTCCACCACCGCCGCCTTGGCGTGCAGCTCGCTGCGCTCGTACTCGTAGATCTCGATTCCGTGATCGAGCAGCGTCCCGTAGAGCACGCGGCTCGCCTGCTGGAAGATCCGGTGGTCGGACCAGCCCTGGACCACGATCGCCACGCGCACGCCCCGCGAAGCCGCCTCCATGAGCGCGTGGCGCATGCGCCAGCCGGGCATGAAGTAGGCACAGGCGATCAGGATTTCCCGCCGCGCCCCGTTGATCGCATCCAGGTACATCGTCTCGATGTCGTGCCGATGCCCGAAGTTGTCGCGATACACGAACGCGGCCGTCGTGTCTCCCGCGGGCGCGGCCGTCACCTCGGGCGGGTGGAAGCCGGACTGGCGCTCCTTGCGGCTCAGGGCGGACACGAGCCACCAGAGTCGATGGACTACCGGGTAGATGTCGGCAAGGAGCGGGCCTTCCACGCGCACCGCGTAGTCGAGGCGGGGCCGGCCGGCACCGTGCCCCGAGAGATCGTCCACGATATTCACGCCGCCCACGAAGCCGACTCTCGCGTCCACGAGCGCGATCTTGCGGTGCAGGCGGCGAAGGCGGCTGCGCCTGACCGAGAACCACCGCCGCTCCGGCCGGAATCGCAGGACGATGACGCCCGCGGCGCAGGTCTTCCAGGAACGCGGGCCGAAGCTCGCGTGAGCCGAAGCCGTCTATCATCAAGCGCACCTGTGCGCCACGCCCCGCTGCCCGCTTGAGCGCATCCCCGACGGCTCGTCCCGCACTGTCGTCCGCGAATATGTAGGTCTCGACGCGCACATCGTTGGCGGCCGCGTCGATTGCCGCTACCAGCGCCGGGAACAGCTCCGCGCCGTTGCGAAGCAGCGTCACGCGATTGCCGGCCACGGGTTTCAAGGCGGCCGGCCGTCAGCGCGTGAGTCTCGCGGCGAGCGCCGCGTGATCGGACAATTTCGACCAGGGCCCTTCGGCCAGGCGCCGGGTCTCGCCGATCTTCAGGTCGCGCACGTAGATGCGGTCCAGCGCGAAGAGCGGCAAGCGCGCGGGGAAGCTCCTCGCGTGGGCGCCGAGGGAGCTTTCGAACACTTCGCGCAAGCCGAGCTCGCGCGCAAGGACCGCAGTAGCCTTGCCCCGCCAGTCGTTGAAGTCCCCTGCCACCACGAGCGGAGCGGCGGCGGGCACGAATTCGCGGATCCGGTGGCAGAGCCACTCGAGCTGGAAGCGCCGGCTCCTGGCCCAGAGCCCGAGGTGGACGTTGATGCAGTGCAACGGTTCGTCCCAGCCCGGCACCGCCATCTCGCAGTGCAGCAAGCCGCGGCTCTCCAGCGCGTGGTGCGAGATGTCGACGTTCTCCACCTTCAGGATCGGGTAGCGGCTCACGATCGCGTTGCCGTGATGCCCGTCCAGGTAGCTCACGTTCATCCCGTAGGCGGAATGCCCGCCTTCATGGGCGAGGAACTCATGCTGCGCCGCCACGGGCCACGCGAGGTGCCGGCGGGAATGACGCAGGTGGGCGCCCTGCACTTCCTGCAGGAAGACCACGTCGGGGGAAAGGGCGTGGAGCCGCTCGCGGATCTCGTGCACCACGAGGCGCCGGTTGAGCGCCGAGAAGCCCTTGTGGATGTTGTAGGTGACCACCGTGAGGGGCGAAGGGTCTGCGCTTTTCATGGCGCGCTTCCGGCGGTGTCGGGGGACGCCTCCTGGTCGGGAAGCATGAGTATCGCCTGCCGATTGCTCCAGGAGAACACTTCCCGCGCCGCCGCGCGCCAGGGCACCCACCGGTAGCGGAGGTGCTCCCGGGCGTCCAGCCGGATCTCGATCCGCTCCGGCACCCGCAAGCCGAAGACGTGCTCGGTGTTGTGCGTGACGCCCGGCGGGTAGCGGTGGCGCCAGATCGCGTAGATCTCGTAGACATTCGATAGGCGCCAGTCGGCGAGCCTGTGGCACCTCGCGTCGATGGCCGTTTCCTCCCTGACCTCGCGCTCGGCCGTCTGGGCTAGCGTCTCGCCCGGGTCCTGGCTGCCGGTGACGCTCTGCCAGTAGCCCGGGCGATCCGCGCGTTCCAGGAGCAGCACGTCGAGCGCCGGCGTGTAGATGACGACGAGCGTCGATACCGGGATCTTGTCGCGCTTCTCCAAGCGTCTACACCCGCATGCGCGATACCACGGCCCCGTCGCCCGTGAAGTAGGCATGCGGCATGTCCCGCGTGCGGTGCATGGCGACGGGAACACCCCGGTCGTCGACCGCGATCAGCCCCACGTCCGCGTCGAAGTCCTCGCCCATCCGGCCCAGGACGTCGGCGACGGCCTGCGCGAGCGAAGCGCCGTTCTCGACCCGTTCCGAAATCGCGCGGGTCGCCAGGGAGCGCAGGACGAACTCCCCGGTTCCGGTTGCCGATGCCGCCACCCGGGCCGACGCGTAGTTGCCCGCGCCGGGGACCGGGGAATCCCCCACGCGCCCCACCATCTTGAGCGTCACGCCTCCCGTCGAAGTGGCCGCGGCCAGCACGCCGCTCGCGTCCACTGCGGCCGCGCCGACCGTGCCGCCGGCGTACTCGGGGTGCTCCTTGAGGAACCGGCGCATCTTGTGGGCATGCTCTCCCAGCACCTCGTCCATGCGGTTGCGCTTGTCGAACCAGTCGGCGCGGCGTTCCGGCGTCACGGGATCGTGATCCGGAAACCCCATGACGCGTGCGAAGCGCTGCGCGCCGTCGCCGGTGAGCATGACGTGATCGGTGTCCTCCATGACTCTTCGGGCGACGAGGATCGGGTTCCTCACACGCTGCAGCCCGGAAACGGCTCCCACGCGCGCGCCCGCGCTTTCCATCACGCAGGCGTCGAGCTCGCAGTAGCCGTCGAAATTGAGCACCGCTCCGGTCCCGGCGTTGTAGATCGGGTTGTCTTCCAGCGCCACGACCGTGGCGCATACCGCATCGATCGCCCGGCCGCCTCCGGCGAGTATCGCGCGCCCGGTCTCCACCGCGACCTGAAGCCCGCGCACGGCGTCCTCGTCGGAGCCGGGCCGCCACTTGCCGGCGCCCCCGTGAGCTATCAAGGCGATGGTCATGGGGTGGGCGTCGCGCTGCGAAGCCGAAGATGGAGCTCGCGAAGCTGCTTCTCCGTCACCGGGCTGGGCGCCTCCACCATCAGGTCCTGGCCGCGCTGCGTCTTCGGGAACGCGATCACGTCGCGGATCTGGTCGACGCCGGCCATCATCGCGACCATGCGGTCGAATCCGAAGGCGATGCCGCCGTGGGGCGGCGCACCGTACGAAAGCGCATCGAGCAGGAAGCCGAACTTGGCGCGCGCCTGCGCGTCGTCGATGCCGAGGGTCTTGAACTGCTGCGCCTGGATCTCGGCGCGATGGATCCGCACGGAGCCGCCGCCGATCTCCCAGCCGTTCAGCGCGATGTCGTAGGCCTTGGCGAGGACCTTGCCGGGATCGGTGTCCATGAGCGCCACGTGCTCGTCCTTGGGGCTCGTGAACGGGTGGTGCGCCGCAAGCCAGCGCTTGCCCTCCTCGTCGTACTCGTAGGCCGGGAAGTCGAGAATCCAGCACGGGCGCCAGCCGGCTTCGGCGTGGCCCTTTTCATGACCCACCTTCACGCGCAGCGCGCCCATCGCGTCGTTCACGACCTTGCGCCGGTCGGCACCGAAGAAGATCACGTCGCCGTCCTGCGCCCCGGTCCTCTCGAGGATCGCCGCGAGCTCGCCCGGCTTGAAGAACTTCACGATCGGCGACTGCAGGCCTTCCTCGCCCGGCTTGGTCCGGTCGTTCACGCGGATGTAGGCGAGGCCCTTGGCACCGTAGATCGCGACGAAGGGCGCGAGGTCGTCGAGCTCCTTCCTCGTGAAGGCGGCGTTGCCGCCGGGCACGCGCAGCGCCGCCACGCGACCGTCCGGAAGATCCGCAGCCGCCCGGAAGACCTTGAAATCGACGCCCTTCATGAGGTCGGTGAGATCGGTGAGCTCGAGCTTCACGCGCAGATCGGGCTTGTCGCTGCCGAACCTCGCCATCGCGTCGGCGTAGGTCAGGCGCGGAAAGGCCGGCAGGTCCACGTCGAGCACCCGCTTGAAGACGTGGCGCACGAGCCCTTCCATGATGTCCTGGATCTCGCGCTCGGAGAGAAACGAGGTCTCGATGTCGATCTGCGTGAATTCCGGCTGCCGGTCGGCCCGAAGATCCTCGTCGCGAAAGCATTTCACGATCTGGTAGTAGCGGTCGTAGCCGGCGACCATGAGCAGCTGCTTGAAGAGCTGGGGCGATTGCGGCAACGCGTAGAACTGCCCGGGATGGACGCGGGACGGAACCAGGTAATCGCGCGCGCCTTCCGGGGTCGACTTGTAGAGCACCGGTGTCTCGACATCGATGAAGCCGTTGTCGTCGAGGTAGTCGCGCACGGCCTTCGCCGCGCGGTGGCGCATGCGCAACGCCTTCTGCATCGGCTCCCGGCGCAGGTCGAGATAGCGGTAGCGCAGGCGCACTTCCTCGCTAAGCGTCTCGTCGTCCACCATGAACGGCGGCGTGACCGCGGGATTCAGGATCTCGAGCTCGTGGGCGAGGACCTCGATCTCCCCGCTGCGCAGCCCCGGATTCACGGTTCCCTCGGGGCGGCGGCGCACCACGCCCGTCACGCGCAGGACGAACTCGTTCCGCACGCGGTCGGCGGCCGCGAAGGTCTCCTTCCGGTCGGGGTCGCTCACCACCTGCACGAGCCCTTCGCGGTCGCGCATGTCGATGAAGATCACTCCTCCGTGGTCGCGGCGCCTGTGAGCCCAGCCGAAAAGGCTCACGGTTTGCCCCAGGAAGCGCGTGTCGGTCAGTCCGCAGTATTCGGTTCGCATGTTCTCTCTGTGCCCCGCGTGGCGGGGCGATTTCGTTCGCAGCTCCCGGCGTGGCGCGGGAGGCCCATGGTGGTGTGGCGTGGATGTCTCCGTCGCCGCCTTCGGCCGCCGCCTACGTTTTCGGCGACGGCACCGGATTGGGGTCGGTCCCGGAGGGATCGCTCTCGGGCCGTGCCCCCAGGCGCGGCGGCTCCGCCACGCCCATGGAAATGATGTACTTGAGTGCCTGGTCGACGCTCATCTGGAGCGCGATCGTGTCGGCGCGGGGCACGATGAGGAAGAACCCCGCTGTGATGTTGGGCGTGGTGGGCACGAAGACGGAAACCTGCTCGCGCCCGAGGTGGTCGGTGACTTCGTGTTCCGGCGTTCCGGTGACGAGCGCGACCGTCCACGCCCCCGCGTGGGGATAGCGAACCAGGACGGCGCGCCGGAAGGCCTTGCCGTCCGGCGAGAACAGCGTGTCGCTGATCTGCTTCACTCCGCCGTAGATGGACCGGAATATCGGAATTCGGCCGAGAATCGACTCCCACACGAGCAGCAGGCGCTTGCCGAAGAAGTTGGCGGCGATGGCGCCTGTGACCAGCAGGATGGCCAGGGTGAGCACCGCGCCAAGACCGGGAAGGTGGAAGCCCAGCAGCGCATCGCTTCGGTAGCGCGCGGGCACGATCAGCAGCGACTGGTCCATCAGGTCGACCAGCAGCGAGAGCACCCAGAGGGTGATCGCGAGCGGTATCCACACGAGCAGCCCCGCGATGAGGTAGCGCCTGAGCGTGGACATCACGCGCCGGTACTCCGGCCTGGACGGAAGCGAACCGGGAACGACACTATTGGCATGCGGGACAGGCGCCCGTTCCGCATGCCGGGGCGGCACCCTTGGCGCCGTCCTTCGTTTCCGAACTGCCCTCGGACTTGCCACTCTCGGACTTGCCACCCTCGGATTGGCCGCCCTCGGATTTCGTCGAAGGCTTCGAGCCGCCCGACTTGAAATCGGTCGCGTACCAGCCGCTGCCCTTCAGCTGGAAACCGGCCGCCGTGACCATCTTCAGGAAGGTGTCCTGCCCGCATTTCGTGCACCGCGTATGCGGGGCGGCGCTCACCTTCTGCAGGAACTCCTGCTGGTGGCCGCAGTTGCTGCATCGATACTCGTATATCGGCATGTCCGCCTCGAAATTTTGCAAAAATTCATTTTAACACAAGCACTTGGCGCAAACCGCGGCGCCCGCGACCCGGGCGCTCACGATACCGGCCGCTGCCGTCGGACAGACACGCCCGCAGCACCGAGGAAGAGAGCCATCGACCAGAATACGGGGCCCATCCCGAGGGCCGTTCCGATTCCCCCGAAAAGCAGCGGCAACAGGGTATGGCTCATGTTCATCACCATGGTACGCACGCCGAGCGCCTCGCCGAACCGGCCCTGCGGCGTCAGGTGCTGGATGAGGGACATGAGGCTGGGCTGGGAGGCGCCGAGCCCCAGTCCCAGGAGGAATGCCGTGGCTGCGATGAGAGGAACCGTGCGCACCAGCGGAAAGAGCGCATAGCCCGCGCAGGCGACGAACAGCGTGACACCCACGACTTGCCATTCCGGCAACCGTCGCGCGAACCACGGAAGCACGAGCCGCACCACGAAAGTCGCCAGTGCGAACGAGCCCATCACACCGCCGATCGTCGTGGCCGAAAGCCCGAGCGACGTCCCGTAGATGGGAACCGCGAAGTAGAAGAGATCCCACGCCATCGCGAGAACACCGGTGACGATGAAGACGTGCCGCAGCTCGCCGCGCCCCAGCAAGTCCATCAGTCGCCCGCCCGGGTTGGTGCCGGGCTGAGCGCGCGGAAACGCCGGCTTCGCCAGCGCGAGAACCAGCGCAGGAACGATCGCCGACATCGCCAGCACGGCGAAGGTCACGCGGTAGCCGGCGTTGTCGATGGAAAGCCCCGCGGTGGTCGGCCCGAGAAAGCCGGAGATGGAAAATCCGAGCGCAAGCCAGCTGAAATTGACGGCACGATCCTCCGGCGCACTGAGGGCACCCACCACGTTCTGGATGGCGATGTGGAACACCATGAAGGCGAGCCCGATCACCGTGCAGGCCAGGTAGAGCGTCCCGAGGCCAGGCAGGACCGCGGGAAGGCCCACGCCACAGGCCAGCACCGCCGAGGACCACAGGAGCGGCCGGGCGGTGCCGACGCGGTCGATCATCCGGCCCGCGCTCACGGACAGCAACATGGGCAGCAGCGAATAGAGGGAGACGAGCGCCCCGACGGTGAGCGGGCTCGACTTGAGGCTCAACGCATAGAGCGAAACGGTGAAGCGGCTGCCATTGAACGCGGCGTGCGCGAAGACCGTGAGCACCATGAGCAGGGCGATCCGGACGGGCCGCCCTCCCGCTGTGCTTCCGGCGGTCAACCTCTCGACTCGAGCGCGGCGATTCGCGCCTCGATGGGCGGATGCGTCGAGAAGAGGGCCATGAAGCCCGGCCTGTCGGAGATACCGGATGACTGGAAGGCCTTGGGAAGCTCTCCCGGCTCGATGCCGCCGAGTCGCTGCAGCGCCGCGACCATCGGACGCGGAGTACCCATGAACGCCGCCGCTCCGGCGTCGGCCCGGAACTCCCGCTGGCGCGAGAACCAGGCGACCACGATGGAGGCGAGAATGCCGAAGACGATCTGGCACACGATGACGGTGATGATGTACCCGGGGCCCGTTCCGCGCTCGGTCTTGAAGATCGCACGGTCGACCACGTAGCCCACGACGCGCGCAAAGAAGACGACGAAAGTGTTCACCACGCCCTGTATGAGCGTGAGCGTGACCATGTCGCCGTTGGCCACGTGCGCCACCTCGTGGGCGAGGACGGCCTCGACCTCCTCCTTCGTCATCGACTGCAGCAAGCCCGTCGAGACCGCGACGAGGGAAGAGTTCCGGAAGGCCCCGGTGGCGAAGGCATTGGGCGCGCCTTCGTACACAGCCACCTCGGGCATCGCGATGCCGGCCTTCTCCGACAGGCGGCGCACGGCTCCCACGAGCCATTGCTCCTCGCCGCTCTGCGGCGTGTCGATCACCTGAGCCCCCGTGGACCACTTGGCCATGGACTTGGACATGAGCAGCGAGATGAACGACCCGGTGAAGCCCACCACGGCCGAGAAGACGACGAGCATCCCGACGTTCAGGCCCTCGGCGGCAATGAACCGGTCGACGCCCAGCACCCTGAGCACGATCGACAGGACCAGGATGACCGCCACGTTCGTGACGAGAAACAGGACGATGCGCTTCATGGATTCACGGCACCTTTAGGCGAAGGGGACCACATTCTACCGGCACTCCTAGAACGGAATGTCATCCTCGAAGTCGTCGAATTTCGACCCCGCGGGCTTGCCCGCCGCGGGCTTGGCCGCGGGCCGGGAACCGCCCTCGCGCTCCCCCCCGGATTCCCGCTCCCGGTCGCCGCCGCCCATTCCCTGCCGGGAACCGAGCATCTGCATGCGGTCGGCGACGATTTCCGTGGAGTACTTGTCCTGGCCGTCCTTGTCCTGCCACTTGCGCGTCTGCAGGCGCCCCTCGACGTAGACCTGGCTGCCCTTCTTCAGGTATTCGCCGGCGATCTCGGCGAGCTTGCCGAAGAACGCGACGCGGTGCCATTCGGTCTTCTCCTGCTTCTCGCCGGCCTTGTCCTTCCAGGTCTCGGTGGTCGCGATGGAAACGTTGGTGACGGCGCCACCGTCGGGCATGTAGCGCGTCTCGGGATCGCGGCCGAGATTGCCGATGAGGATGACTTTGTTGACGGATGCCATGGTTTTCTCCCGGGGTCAGGGGTTGGTTGCTTGGGGCTCGTGGGGCTCGTGAGGCTCCTGCGGTTCAGGCTCGTGCGCAGCCGGCTCTCCCATCGGCCAGGCGATCGCGAGCCAGGCGGCTGCGATCGCGATGCAGCAGGCAAGGACCGCGACGGGGCCGAAATGCTGGGCGATCGCGCCTCCGGCGGCACCGCCGACGAAAGTGCCGAGGAACTGCACGCTCGAGTAGACGCCGGAGGCCGCCCCTTTCGCCGAGGGGGGCGCCGCCTTGGAGACGAGCGCGGGGAGCTTGGCTTCAAGAACGTTGAAGGCGGCAAAAAAGATGACGAGGCCGGCCGCGAGCGGCCACAGCCGGTCGGCCGCCGCTGCCAGCACGCAAAGTCCGGCAGCCAGTACGCCGACCGCCCCGAGGAAGATCGCCCGCTCATGGCGGGCCAGGATCCGGATCGCCACGAAGGGAAGCATGATCAGGAATCCCGCCCCGACCGCCCCGAGGTACATGCCCCAGTGCGACCCGGCCGGCAGGCCCGCCCGGACCAGGGCCAGGGGCACGACGACGAAGAGCGCCATGAGAATCGCGTGCAGGCCGAATATCCCGACGTTGAGCCTGAGGAGCTCGGGGTCGCGAAGCACCGCCGCGAACGACACGCGGGGCTCGTCCGTCCTCCGGGCCGCAGGAGTCGGCACCACCCAGGCCACGATCGCCATCGCGGCCACGGCGAGGACGGCCGTCATCGCGAATATCCCGGGCACGTCGATCGCGTGCTGCAGGAAGGGCGCCGCCACGAACGACAAGGCAAAGGAAAGCCCGATCGTCGCCCCGATGATCGCCATCGACTTGGTGCGCTGGGAGGGTCGCGTGAGGTCGGCAGCCATCGCGATGGCCACGCCGGAGATCGCACCCGCGCCCTGGACCGTCCGGCCGAGGATCACCATCCAGGGCGACTGCGCCAGTGCGCAGACCAGGCTGCCGGCCGCAAACACCACGAGCCCGGCCAGCAACACGGGCTTTCGCCCCAGCCTGTCGGAGGCCCAGCCGAAAGGGGCCTGCAGGGCCGCCTGGGCAAGGCCGTACGAGCCCAGCGCGACGCCGACGAGCGTGAGGTTCCAGCCTGGCAGCCGCTCGGCATAGAGCGCGAAGACGGGCAGGATGATGAACATCCCGAAGAGGCGTAACCCGAAGATCGAGGCGAGCGAAAGGCTCGCCCGGAGCTCCCGGGCGCTCATGCGGGCCGGAGATGGGGTCACTGGGGGGATTCGAACGGAAAAGAACGCTCAGGTATATTAGCAGATTGCCCTTCCCGACCGCGTTCGTCCGGGAAGGGCTGCAGAGGTCAACCCAGGAACCCGACCCCCCCCTACGGGCATGGACCACATCCGAATTCGCGGCGCCCGCACCCACAACCTCAGGAACGTGCACCTCGACATCCCCCGCGAGCGGCTCGTGGTGATAACGGGCCTTTCCGGATCGGGGAAGTCGTCGCTCGCCTTCGACACCCTGTACGCGGAGGGGCAGCGGCGGTACGTGGAGTCCCTTTCGGCCTACGCCCGGCAGTTCCTCCAGCTCATGGAGAAGCCGGACGTGGACCTCATCGAGGGGCTGTCGCCCGCCATCGCCATCGAGCAGAAGGCGACGTCCCACAACCCGCGCTCCACGGTGGGGACGGTAACGGAGATCCACGATTACCTGCGCCTGCTGTTCGCGCGCGTCGGGGAGCCGCATTGCCCGGAGCATGCCCTCGCCCTGTCCGCGCAAAGCGTCTCGCAGATGGTCGACCACGTGCTCGCGTTGCCGGAGGGAACGCGCGTCATGGTCCTCGCGCCGCTCGTCGTTGGCCGCAAGGGCGAGCAGGCCGAACTCTTCGAGGAGCTGCGCTCGCAGGGATTCGTCCGGCTTCGCATAAACGGTGAAGTCCACGAGATCGACAGGCTGCCGCGCCTCGAGCGCAACCGCAAGCACACGGTCGAGATCGTCGTGGACCGCCTCAAGGTGCAGGCCGACACCAAGCAGCGGCTGGCGGAGTCGTTCGAGACGGCCTTGCGCCATGCCGACGGACGCGCCCTCGCCGTCGAGATGGACGCTGGAACGGAGCACCTCTTTTCCGCCAAGTTCGCCTGCCCGATGTGCAGCTATTCGTTGCGGGAGCTGGAGCCCCGGCTCTTTTCGTTCAACAATCCGATGGGCGCGTGCCCTCGCTGCGACGGCCTGGGCCAGGTGACCTTCTTCGATCCCAAGCGCGTCGTGGCTTTCCCGCACCTTTCGCTCGCGGGCGGCGCCATCCGGGGCTGGGACCGGCGAAACCAGTTCTACTTCTCGATGCTCGTCTCGCTGGCGCAGCACTTCCGGTTCGACGTGGAAACTCCGTTCGAGAGCCTTCCGGAGCGCGCCCAGGCCGTCGTGCTCCAGGGTTCGGGCGAGGAGAAGATCGCCTTCCGATACCCCGGCGAGCGCGGCAAGTCGGCGGTGCGCGAACATGCGTTCGAGGGAATCCTGCCGAACCTCGAACGCCGCTTCCGCGAGACGGACTCGGCGGCGGTTCGGGAGGAACTCACCAAGTACCTGAACAACCGGGCCTGCCCCGATTGCGGTGGCGCACGCCTGCGCGCGGAAGCCCGGCATGTCCTCGTGGCGGGCCGCTCGATCGAGGAGATCTCGGCGATGCCCCTGAAGGACGCCCAGCCCTTCTTCGACGGGCTGGAACTCGCCGGCAGCCGGCAGGCGATCGCGGAGAAGATCCTTCGCGAGATCGCCAACCGCATCCGCTTCCTGAACGACGTGGGCCTTGAATACCTCTCCCTCACGCGTTCCGCGGATTCCCTCTCGGGCGGCGAGGCGCAGCGCATCCGCCTCGCGAGCCAGATCGGCTCCGGGCTCACCGGCGTGATGTACGTCCTGGATGAGCCCTCCATCGGCCTTCACCAGCGCGACAACGCGAGGCTCATCGGCACGCTCAAGCGCCTGCGGGACCTGGGGAACTCGGTGATCGTGGTGGAGCACGACGAGGAGGCCATCCACGCGGCCGACTACGTGGTCGACATGGGGCCGGGCGCAGGCGAGCACGGCGGCGAAGTCGTCGCGCAGGGAACGCCCGCGGAAATCGAGCGCAATCCGTCATCGCTCACCGGCCAGTACCTCTCGGGGCGTCGCATGATCGCGCTGCCGGCGCGGCGCCACCGCCGCGACGCGCGCAAGGCTCTTCGGGTGGTCGGTGCCCGCGGCAACAACCTGAAGGATGTGAGCGTCGACATCCCCGTCGGGCTCCTCGTCTGCGTGACGGGCGTATCCGGTTCGGGCAAGTCGACGCTCATCAACGACACGATCTACGCCTCCGCGGCGAGGCACCTCTACGGCGCCTCCACGGAACCCGCCGAGCACGAGGCCATCGAGGGACTGGACCACTTCGACAAGGTGATCAACGTCGACCAGAGCCCCATAGGGCGAACGCCGCGATCCAATCCGGCCACCTACACGGGGCTTTTCACCCCCATCCGCGACCTCTTCGCGGGCACGCCCGAATCGAGGGCGCGCGGCTATGGCCCGGGGCGTTTCTCGTTCAACGTGAAGGGGGGGCGGTGCGAGGCGTGCCAGGGCGACGGAGTGATCAAGGTGGAAATGCACTTCCTCCCCGATGTCTACGTGACCTGCGACGGTTGCCACGGCAAGCGCTACAACCGGGAGACCCTCGAGATACGCTACCGCGGGCGCAGCATCTGCGAGGTGCTCGACATGACCGTGGAAGCCGCGCTCGAGCTCTTTTCGGCGGTCCCCGCCATAGCGAGGAAGCTGCAGACCCTGATGGAGGTGGGGCTCGGCTACGTGCGGCTCGGACAGAGCGCGACGACGCTCTCCGGAGGCGAGGCGCAGCGCGTGAAGCTCGCCCTGGAGCTCCAAGCGCGACACCGGCAGGACGCTCTTCATCCTGGACGAGCCGACGACGGGCCTGCATTTCCACGACATAGACCTGCTGCTGCGGGTACTGCACCGCTTGCGCGACCATGGCAACACCGTCGTCGTGATCGAGCACAACCTGGACGTCATCAAGACGGCGGACTGGGTGATCGACCTCGGGCCCGAAGGAGGCGACGGCGGAGGCACCGTCATCGCACAGGGCACGCCCGAGGATGTCGGCAACGCCCGGGAGAGCTTCACCGGGCGTTTCCTGGCACCGATGCTGGCGCAGTCCGGAAGGCGCAAGGCAACGGCCTGATGGGCCCCCGGGAGCTTCTTGCCGGCAGCTTCCAGGCGGCCCTCGCCGCGGCCGACCCCCTCGTGATCGTTCCGGCTCACCTGCCCTCCCCGCCGGCGGGGAAGACGCTCGTGGTGGGCGCCGGCAAGGCCGCCGCGTCCATGGCGGCGGCGGTGGAGGCAAGCTGGCCCGCCGGCAGCCCGATCGAGGGCGTCGTCATCACGCGCTATGGGCACGGCGTGCCGACGCAGCGCATCCGCGTCATCGAAGCCGGGCACCCGGTTCCGGACGAGGCCGGCGAAGCGGCGGCAAGGGAAACGCTTGAGCGAGCCGCGGCGCTCGACACCGAAGACCTGCTGCTCGTGCTGGTTTCGGGCGGCGGCTCCAGCCTGCTGTCGTTGCCGGTCGACGGCGTGGGGATGGCCGATCTCAAGGAAGTCACGCGCGAACTCCTCGCGAGCGGCGCGCCGATCCAGGAGATGAACACGATCCGCAAGCATCTGTCCGTGGTCCAGGGCGGGCGCCTTGCGGCAGCCACCCGCGCGCGGGTGCTCGCGCTGGTGATATCGGATGTGACGGGCGACGACCCCACCCATATCGGGTCGGGGCCGTGTTCGCCCGATCCCACTACCTACGCGGAAGCGATCGAGATACTCGAGCGCCATGGCGTGACGGCTCCCGCATCGGTGGCCGCGCGCCTCGCCGACGGAATGGCGGGCAAGGTCGCGGAAACGCCCAAGCCCGGCGACAGGGCGTTCGACCGCACCGAGGTCCGCGTCATCGCCACTGCGCATGCATGCCTCATGAGGGCAGCGGCGTTCGTGCAGCACCGCGGCATCACTCCGATGGTGCTGGGGGACTCGGTGACAGGCGAGTCGAGGGAGGTCGCGAAGGTGCACGCCGCCATCGCGCGCCAGCTGCGCCGGCATTCGCATCCGTTCCGCCCCCCCGTGGCGGTGATTTCCGGAGGCGAAACCACGGTGACCGTCCGCGGATCGGGAAGAGGCGGCCGATGCAGCGAATTCCTGCTTTCCCTCGCGCTCGAACTCGGCGGCCTGGAGCACGCGTGGGCGCTCGCGGCCGATACCGACGGCATCGACGGCGCCGAGTCGAATGCCGGGGCGATCGTGGCGCCGGACACGCTCGCCCGCGCGCGCTCCGCGGGACTGGACGCGAAGCGGATGCTCGCGAACAACGACGGTTTCGGATTTTTCTCGGCGCTTGGCGACCTGGTGGTCACCGGCCCGACCCGCACGAACGTGAACGACTACCGGATCGTGCTCGTCCAGTAGGACTGGCAGCCATGAAAAAGCCGGCCCGCAGGCCGGCTTTTCCGCTTTCCCGAGCGCTCCTCAGGCCGCCTTTTCTTCCTTTGGCGCGGCTTCCTTCGGCTCCGGGCGGTCCATCAGCTCGACCAGCGCCATCGGCGCATTGTCGCCCTGCCGGAAGCCCCACTTGAGGATGCGGAGGTATCCCCCGTTGCGGCTCTTGTACCTGGGGCCAAGCTCGTCGAAGAGCTTCACCACCATGTCGCGGTCGCGAAGGCGGTTGAAGGCGAGGCGCTTGTTGGCAAGCGTCGGGTTCTTGCCGAGCGTGATGATGGGCTCGGCCACCCTGCGCAGTTCCTTCGCCTTCGGCAGCGTGGTGCGGATCGCCTCGTGCTTCAGGAGCGAGACGGTCATGTTGCGCAGCATCGCGAGGCGATGGCTGCTGGTCTTGTTGAGCTTGCGAAGTCCGTGACGGTGGCGCATGTCGGTAACCTTTCCGGTTCTCTTGGCCTGTGCGGCCTTGTTATCGTTATGGGTTTGAAAACCCCGGCGTGCCGGGGCGGCGTCGGGGTCCTACTTCGTGAGCCCCGCGACGGGCCAGTTCTCGAGCTTCATGCCGAGCGTGAGACCCTTGGATGCGAGCACTTCCTTGATCTCGTTGAGCGACTTGCGGCCCAGGTTCGGCGTCTTGAGAAGCTCATTCTCGGTCCGCTGAATCAGGTCGCCGATGTAGTAGATGTTCTCGGCCTTCAGGCAGTTGGCCGACCGCACGGTGAGCTCCAGGTCGTCCACGGGCTGCAGGAGAATGGGGTCGACCTGCGGCTGGGCGCTCTCGATGCGCTCCTCGCTCGTGGATTGCAGAGACGCGAAAACCGAAAGCTGGTCCACGAGCACGCTCGCGGCATAACGAACGGCTTCCTCGGGCTCGATCACGCCGTTGGTCTCGATGTCGATCACCAGGCGGTCGAGGTCGGTGCGCTGCTCGACGCGGGCGCTTTCCACCTGGTAGCTCACGCGACGGATCGGGCTGAAGGAGGCGTCGAGAAGGATGGCCCCGATGGCACGCGTGTCTTCCGTCCGGCGCGAAGTCGCGGGCACGTATCCCCGCCCCTTCTCGACCTTCACCGTCATCTCGAGCTTTCCGCCCTGCGTGATATGCGCGATGACATGGTCCTGGTTGATGATCTCGAGGTCGTGGGTCGTCTCGATGTCGGCGGCGGTGACCGGGCCGGGCTTGTCCTTCTTGAGCTTCAGGCTCACTTCCCCGCGGCCATGCAGCTTCATCACGATGCCCTTCAGGTTCAGGAGCACGTCCACCACGTCCTCCTGCACGCCCTCAATGGTCGAATACTCGTGGAGAACGCCCGCGATCTTCACCTCCGTGGCCGCGTACCCCGGCATGGAGGACAGCAGGATCCGGCGAAGGGCGTTGCCGAGCGTGTGCCCGTAGCCGCGCTCGAACGGCTCCATCACCACCTTGGCGTGCGTGGGAGAGAGGTTCTGCACGTCGATGATGCGGGGCTTCAGGAAATTCGTGGCGTTGCTTTGCATGCGTGGGGCCTCTGCCAGTGTCGGTTGAGGGAGCGAGCCGGCTGCCGTTCTGCTCGGGCAGCGATTACTTGGAGTAAAGCTCGACCACCAGCTGTTCGTTTACGTCGGATGCGATCTCCGACCGGTCGGGCACGCTCTTGAACACACCCTTGAAATTCTTGGAGTCCACCTCGACCCAGCTCGGAAAGCCGTTCTGCTCGGCGAGATCGAGCGAGCTCTTGATGCGAAGCTGCGCACGGGACTTCTCGCGAATCGTCACGGTGTCGGCGGCGCGGAGCAGGTAGGAGGGAATGTTCACGGACTTGCCGTTCACCTCGATCGACTTGTGCGAGACGAGCTGGCGAGCCTCGGCGCGTGTGGAGCCAAATCCCATGCGGTAGACGACGTTGTCCAGGCGGCTCTCGAGGAGCTGGAGCAGCCTCTCTCCAGTTGCGCCCTTCTTGTGCGCCGCCTTCTCGAAGTAGTTGCGGAACTGGCGCTCGAGAACGCCGTAGATGCGGCGAATCTTCTGCTTTTCGCGCAGCTGGTGGCCGTACTCCGACACACGCGTCATCTTCGCGCCGTGCTGGCCGGGACGGACGTCTAGCTTGCACTTGGTGTCGAGGCCGCGGCGGGCGCTCTTGAGGAACAGGTCGGTGCCCTCGCGGCGGGCGAGTTTGCACTTGGGGCCGGTATAGCGTGCCATGGTGTATTCCTGTGGTCTCTTCGTTCTCGCCTGCCGTTACATCCGGCGGCGCTTCGGCGGACGGCAGCCGTTGTGCGGCACCGGCGTCACATCGGCGATGGAAAGGATCTTGAGGCCGAGGGCGTTCAACGCGCGAACCGCGGACTCGCGGCCGGGCCCCGGTCCCTTGATGCGGACCTCGAGGTTCTTCACCCCGCACTCCTGGGCGGCGCGGCCAGCGGACTCCGCGGCCACCTGAGCTGCGAACGGCGTGGACTTGCGCGAGCCCTTGAAGCCCGCTCCGCCCGACGTGGCCCAGGACAGGGCATTGCCCTGGCGGTCGGTGATCGTGATGATCGTGTTGTTGAAGGAGGCGTGAATGTGCGCGATGCCCTCGGACACGTTCTTCTTCGCCTTCTTGCGTACTCGCGTGGCGGCGGGTTTAGCCATTCTGTGTATTCCTCAACTCGTGATTGCGTTCAGGCGGCGGCCTTGGACAGGCGGACGGCCTTGCGCGGGCCCTTTCGGGTGCGGGCGTTGGTGCGCGTGCGCTGGCCACGGACGGGCAGGCCCTTCTTGTGCCGCACGCCCCGGTAGCAGCCGAGGTCCATGAGGCGCTTGATGTTCATGGAGTTCTCGCGCCGAAGGTCCCCTTCCACGGCGAAGCGCGTCACTTGCTCCCGAAGCTTGTCCATCTCGCCGTCGGTGAGATCCTTGATCTTGGCAGACTGCTTCACGCCGGCCGCGTCGCAGATGAGACGGGCGCGCGCGCGGCCGATTCCGAAGATCGCCGTGAGCGCGATCGATGCGTGCTGGTGGTTCGCGATGTTGATGCCGGCAATACGGGCCATGGCTTTTCCTTGCGTTCGTTCTGGGCGGGCCGGTCGATCAGCCCTGGCGCTGCTTGTGGCGCGGGTCGGAGCAGATGACGCGCACGACGCGCTTGCGTCGCACGATCTTGCACTTGCGGCAGATCTTCTTCACCGAAGCTTGTACTCGCATCTCTATCTCCTTACTTCGCCCGAAAGGTTATCCGGGCCTTCGTCAAGTCGTACGGGGTCAGCTCAACAGTGACCTTGTCCCCCGGCAGGATCCGGATGTAGTGCATCCGCATCTTCCCCGAGATGTGCCCGAGGACGATGTGCCCGTTCTCGAGCTTCACCCTGAACATCGCGTTGGGGAGGGTCTCAACGATCTCCCCCTGCATCTGTATCGTCTCTTCCTTGGCCATTCCCGCTTTCCCTAGCGCACCGGGAAGCCCGAGCCCTTGAAGTTCGCCTTCTTGAGCAGGCTCTCGTACTGGTGCGACATCAGGTAGGCCTGGAGCTGCGCCATGAAATCCATCGTCACGACGACCACGATGAGAAGCGAGGTGCCGCCGAAATAGAAGGGTACGTTGTACTGCGCGTGCAGGAACTCCGGAAGCAGGCACACCAGGGTGATGTATATCGCGCCGACGAAAGTGAGCCGCGTGATGATCTTGTCGATGTAGCGCGCCGTCTGGTCGCCCGGACGAATGCCCGGAACGAAGGCACCGCTTTTCTTCAGGTTGTCCGCCGTCTCCTTCGAGCTGAAGACGAGGGCCGTGTAGAAGAAGCAGAAAAAGATGATCGCCGAGGCGTAGAGCAGGATGTAGAGCGCCTGCCCCGGCGAAAGCGCCGCGGCGAAGTCCTTGAGCCACGTCATCCGCTCGTTCGTCCCGAACCAGCTCGCGAGCGTCGCCGGAAACAGGATGATCGAGGAGGCGAAGATCGGCGGGATGACGCCGGACATGTTGAGCTTGAGCGGCAGGAAGGAGCTCTGGCCGCCGTAAAGCTTGTTTCCCACCTGGCGCTTGGCGTAGTTCACCAGGATTCGGCGCTGGCCCTTCTCGACGAACACCACGACATAGGTCACGGCGACCACCAGCGCGAAGATGATGAGAGCCACGAGAATCGACATCGCCCCGGTACGAACCAGCTCCAGGGTGCCACCGACGGCGGACGGCAGTCCCGCCACGATGCCCGCGAAGATGATCATCGATATGCCGTTGCCCAGCCCGCGCTCGGTGATCTGCTCGCCCAGCCACATGAGGAAAAGCGTGCCCGTCATGAGGGTGACGACCGTCACCAGGCGGAACGCGAGGCCCGGGTCGATCACCAGCCCGGGCTGCGCCTCGAGCGCGACGGAGATGCCGAGCGCCTGGAACGCGGCCAGGACCACGGTTCCGTAGCGCGTGTACTGGGTGATCTTGCGCCGGCCGGCTTCCCCTTCCTTCTTGAGCGCCTCGAGCTGCGGCGAAACGACCGTCAGCAGCTGCATGATGATCGACGCGGATATGTAGGGCATGATGCCCAGCGCGAAGATCGAGAAACGCGACAGCGCCCCTCCCGAGAACATGTTGAACATGTCCAGGATGCCGCCCTTGGTCTGCTGGAAGAGCTTCGCGAGCTCAGCCGGGTCGATGCCCGGAACCGGGATGAACGTCCCGATCCGGTAGACCACCAGCGCGCCCACGAGAAACCACAGGCGCCTCTTGAGGTCGCCCAGCTTTCCGAGGGTTGCGAAGGGATTGGCGGACAAGTCGCTCTTCCTTCCCGTCAGGCCGCGACCGAGCCGCCGGCGGCCTCGATGGCCGCCTTCGCGCCCTTGGTGACGCCGACGCCATTGACCGTCACGGCCTTCTCGAGCTTGCCGGCAAGGATGATCTTCGCGCGCTTGGCCGAACCGGCCACGAGGCCGGCCGCCTTGAGCGCCGCGAGATCGATCGTGTCGACGGGTACCTTGCGCAGGTCGCCCAGGCGCACTTGCGCAGCGGGCTCGATCGTCACCGCGACGAAGCCGCGCTTGGGCATGCGGCGCTGCAGCGGCATCTGGCCGCCCTCGAAGCCGACCTTGTGGTAGCCGCCGGCACGCGATTTCTGTCCCTTGTGTCCCCGGCCTGCAGTCTTGCCGAGGCCGGAACCGATGCCGCGCCCGACCCGGCGCCGGGCCTTTTTCGAGCCCGCAGCGGGCTTGAGTGTATTGAGCTCCATCTCAGTCCTCGACTTTCACGAGATAGCTCACCTTGTTGATCATGCCGCGGATGGCCGGCGTGTCGGCGAGCTCGACGGTATGCCGGATCCGGCGAAGGCCGAGTCCGCGCACGCAGGCCTTGTGGCCGCTCAGAGCGCCGCGAAGCCCCTTGACCTGGGTCACCTTGATTGTCCTGGGAGAAGTCATTTCGTGGTCTTTCATCAGCCGACGATATCTTCGACCTTCTTGCCGCGCTTGGCCGCGATCTCGGAAGGGCGATGCTGCTGAAGGAGCCCGTCGAGGGTCGCGCGCACGACGTTGTAGGGGTTCGTGGAGCCGTGGCATTTGGCCGAAATGTTGGTCACGCCCATCACCTCGAATACCGCGCGCATCGCACCTCCGGCCTTGATCCCGTTGCCCTCCGCGGCGGGCTGCATGAGCACGCGCGTGGCACCGTGGCGACCGAGCACCTTGTGGTGGATCGTCCCGGACTTCAGAGCCACCTTGACCATGTTTCGGCGGGCCTGCTCCATCGCTTTCTGGACGGCCACCGGCACTTCGCGGGATTTGCCCTTGCCCATGCCGATCGAACCATCGCCGTCTCCCACCACCGTGAGCGCCGCAAAGCCGAGGATGCGGCCGCCCTTGACGACCTTCGTCACCCGGTTCACCGAGATCATCTTCTCCCGGAGGCCATCGCTGCGCTCGCCCTGCTGTTCGTATTTCGCCATGTCGGTTTCCTGTGTTCTCGCCTGGGCGGTCTAGAACTTCAGCCCGCCCTCGCGGGCAGCCTCGGCGAGCGCCTTCACTCGGCCGTGGTAGCTGAAGCCGGCGCGGTCGAACGCGACCTCGGTGACGCCCGCGGCCGTTGCCTTTTCCGCGATTCGCTTGCCCACGAGGGCCGCGGCTTCCTTGTTGCTTCCCTTCGGCTGCTTCGCCCGCACTTCCTTCTCGGCAGTCGAGGCCGATGCGAGAACCTTCGCTCCGTCCGCAGCCACTACCTGCGCGTAGATGTGCAGGTTGGTACGGTGCACCGTGAGGCGGACGGCTTCCTGGCGGTGGATGCGCACACGCGTCTTCGCGGCACGGCGCAGTCTCGAGGTCTTCTTGTCGTTCATGATGGATATCTCCGTAGCAGCGCCAGGGCCGGCTTACTTCTTCTTCGTTTCCTTGATCACCACGGCCTCACCGGCGTAGCGCACTCCCTTGCCCTTGTAGGGCTCGGGGGCCTTGTATGCCCGGATCTCGGCGGCGACCTGGCCCACCTTCTGCCGGTCGATCCCCCTGATCACGATCTCCGTCTGCGTGGGCGTCTCGGCCGTCACGCCCTCGGGCAGCGAATGGACGATCGGATGGGAAAAGCCCAGCGCGAGGTTCAGCTTGGCTCCCTGTGCCTGTGCCTTGTAGCCGACGCCGACGAGCGAGAGCTTCTTCTCGAAGCCCTGCTTCACACCGTGGACCATGTTCGCGACGATCGCGCGCATGGTTCCCGACATGGCGTTCGCGTGAATCGATCCGTTCGCCGCGGCGAACGAGACCTGCGATCCCTCGACCTTCACTTCGACGTCGCGGGAGAGCGCCTGCTTCAGCGTGCCCAGCGGGCCCTTCACCGTGAGGTCCGTCGCCCCGAGAACGACTTCCACCTTCTCGGGGATGATGACTGGGTACTTTGCGATACGGGACATGGCGATCCTCCTTACACCACGATGCAGAGGACTTCGCCGCCCACGCCCGTTTCGCGGGCGCGCCGGTCGGTCATCACGCCGCGTGAGGTGGAGACGATGGCCACGCCGAGGCCGTTGAGCACGCGCGGAATGTCGTCGCGCCCCTTGTAGATGCGCAGCCCGGGGCGCGAGACGCGCTCGATCTTCTCGATCACGGGCTTGCCGGCGTAGTACTTGAGGCCGATCTCGAGAACGTTCTTGCCCTCGACATCGCGTTGCGCGAAGTCCTCGATGTAGCCTTCGTCCTTCAGGACCTTTGCGATCGCGAGCTTCACCTTGGAGGCCGGGATCGCGACGCTCACCTTTTCCGTCGCCTGCGCGTTGCGGATCCGGGTCAGCATATCCGCGATGGGATCACTCATGCTCATCGTGGTTCTCCTACCAGCTGGCCTTGATGATGCCGGGGATTTCCCCTCGCATCGCGATCTCGCGCAACTTGCTTCGGGCGAGACCGAACTTGCGGAACGTTCCGCGGGGACGCCCCGTTATCGCGCAGCGATTGCGCAGACGAACGGGGGAGGCGTCACGGGGCAGTGCCTGGAGCCTTGCCAGCGCCTCGTCCCGCGCCTCGTCCGTCGCCTTCGGGTCCTTGATGATGGCGAAGAGCTGCTTGCGCTTTTCCGCGTACTTTTTCACGGTGGCGCGACGCTTCGCGTTGCGGTTGATGAGTGCGAGCTTGGCCATTACGCCCTCTCAGTTCTGAACGGGAAGCGGAAGGCGGCGAGGAGGGCCTTGGCCTCCGCATCCGTCTTCGCGGTCGTGGTGATGCACACATTGAGCCCCCGGAGCGCGTCGACTTTGTCGTATTCGATCTCGGGGAAGATGATCTGCTCCTTGATTCCCATGCTGTAGCCGCCCCTGCCGTCGAACGACCTTCCGGAAACTCCCCGGAAGTCGCGGACCCGCGGAAGCGCTATGGTCACGAGACGATCGAGAAATTCGTACATGCGCCGCGAACGAAGCGTGACCATGCACCCGACGGGATATCCCGCGCGGACCTTGAAGCTCGCGATCGACTTGCGCGACTTGGTGATGACCGGCTTCTGGCCGCCGAGCTTCTGAAGGTCGCCCGCGGCGTTGTCGAGGATCTTCTTGTCCGCAACCGCCTCGCCCACGCCCATGTTCAGCGTGATCTTCTCGATGCGGGGAACCTGCATGACCGTCTTGTACCCGAACTGCTTCATGAGCGCCGGCACCACCGTCTCGCGGTAGAGCGTCTGAAGGCGCGGCGGCTGCGCCGGCGCCTGCACCTTGGCGGGTTTCGGTTCCGCCTTGGCGGGTTTCTGTTCTTTGGCCTTTGCCATGGAATGTCTCTCCCGGATTCTCAGGCGTCGGCGACTTCGCCGTTCGACTTGAAGAAGCGGACCTTCCGTCCGTCCTCCAGGACGCGGAAGCCCACACGGTCGCCCTTGCCGGTGGCGGGATTGAAGAGCGCCACGTTCGAGGCCTGGACCGGCATCTCCTTGTCGACGATGCCGCCCGTCTGCCCCTTCATCGGATTGGGGCGCGTGTGCCGCTTGACGCGATTGACGCCCTCTATGACCACTTTGCCGGTGTCGAGAACGCGCAGCACGGTGCCCCGCTTTCCCTTGTCCTTGCCGGTGGTGACGACCACCTGGTCGCCTTTGCGGATCTTTTTCATGTGGAATCCCTTACAGCACTTCGGGCGCGAGGGAGACGATCTTCATGAAACGCTCCGTTCGAAGCTCACGCGTCACCGGCCCGAAAATACGGGTGCCGATGGGCTCGAGCTTCGGATTGAGGAGCACCGCCGCGTTCGAGTCGAACTTGATGACCGAACCGTCGGGGCGGCGAACGCCTTTCGCGGTGCGAACCACGACCGCGCTGTAGACCTCGCCTTTCTTCACGCGTCCGCGCGGGGCGGCCGACTTGATGCTCACCTTGATGATGTCGCCAATGCCGGCGTAGCGGCGCTTCGAGCCTCCGAGCACCTTGATACACATCACCGATCGCGCGCCGGTATTGTCGGCGACGTCGAGAATCGACTGCATCTGAATCATTTTTGTCTTCTCTCCAACTTAACCCGGCGGGATTTCGAGGCCCGTCCAGTCAGTCTTGGATCCGTCTTCCGCCGGACTGGCACCCTCGGCGGGAACCCGTACCGGCTGGCGTGAAATGCATCTGGGCCCGGGCGCTTGTGTACGTCGGCTTCGGCCGACGCCCGGGATGCCCCCGGATCGAGCCGGGGTGAGAGCGGACTTCCAGCCGACGAAGCCACGGCAGGAAGCAGTAAAGTCCGCTATTTTAACAGCTTTCCTGCGGGGTCCGCAAGCCTACTCGGGGCGGGCGCGTTCGACCAGCTTCGCGACCTTCCAGGCCTTGGTCTTCGAGATCGGCCGGCACTCGACGATCATCACGGTGTCGCCCGTCTTCGCCTCGTTGCCCTCGTCGTGGGCGTGGTATTTCTTCGTGCGACGGACGACCTTGCCGATCACCGGGTGCTTCATCTGGCGCTCGACGAGGACGGTCACGGTCTTCTCCATCTTGTCGCTCACCACCTTCCCCGTGAGCTGCCGCTGGTTCTTCGCTGTCTCGCTCATTGCTTGCTCGCTTTCGACTTCTCCGTGAGCACAGTGTGCACTCGCGCGATCTCGCGCTTCACGCGCTGGATCTCGCTGTTCTTGGTGAGGCTCTGCGTGGCAAGCTGCATGCGCAGTCCGAACTGCGCGCGGCGCAGCTCCAGCAGCTCCTTTTGCAGCTCCTCGGCGTTCTTGGAACGCAATTCGCTCGCTTTCATGTCAATTTCCTCAGCCGATGAGTCGGTGCACGAAGGTCGTGCGTATCGGGAGCTTTGCCGCGGCAAGCGCAAACGCTTCCCGGGCCAGCGACTCCTGGACTCCGTCCATCTCGTAGAGCACCTTTCCCGGGACGATCTCCGCCACAAAGTACTCCGGCGAACCCTTTCCGTTGCCCATGCGGACTTCGGCCGGCTTTTTCGAGATAGGCTTGTCGGGGAAGATGCGGATCCAGATCCGGCCACCTCGCTTGATGTGGCGGGTCATGGCGCGGCGGGCCGCTTCGATCTGGCGGGCGGTCAGCCGGCCTCGACCGATGGCCTTCAGGCCGAACTCTCCGAAGGACACCTTTGCGCCGTTCGTGGCGACGCCCTTGTTCCGGCCCTTCTGCTCCTTGCGGTATTTCCTTCTAGCTGGCTGCAGCATGTTTCACCCCCGGTTTCCTGATCTTGCGCTCAGCCTCGGGAGCCGCGACGGCCGGCTGTTCTCCCTTGCCGAGCACTTCGCCCTTGAACACGAGAACCTGTACGCCGATCGTGCCGTAGGTCGTGCGCGCCTCGGAAAAGCCGTACTCGATGTCGGCGCGCAGCGTGTGCAGCGGAACCCTGCCCTCGCGGTACCACTCCGTTCGCGCGATCTCCGCTCCGTTCAGGCGCCCCGCGCTGGTGATCTTGATGCCCTGGGCGCCAAGGCGCATGGCATTCTGCATCGCCCGTTTCATCGCGCGGCGGAACATCACCCGCTTCTCGAGCTGGCTGGTGATCGAGTCCGCGACGAGCTGGGCGTCCAGCTCGGGCTTCCTGATCTCCTCGATGTTCACGTGAACCGGCACGCCCATGAGCTTCTGCAGGACGTGGCGCAGGCCCTCGATGTCCTCGCCCTTCTTTCCGATCACCACGCCCGGCCTTGCCGAATAGATCGTGATTCGAGCGTTCTTCGCCGGGCGCTCGATCACCACTCTTCCGACGGCGGCGTGCGACAGCTTCTTCTTCAGGTACTCCCGGACCCGGATGTCCTCGGCAAGCATGCCGGGGAAATTCTTCGAGTTCGCGTACCACTTCGACGTCCAGTTGCGGTTGACCGAAAGACGGAACCCGGTCGGATGGATCTTCTGTCCCATAGTTCTTCCCCTCAGTTCCTGCCGTCGCCGACGGTGAGAAACACGTGGCAGGTATGCTTGAGCACGCGGTTGCCGCGACCCTTGGCGCGCGCGTGAAAGCGTTTGAGCACCGGCCCCTTCTCGACCATGATGCGCGTGATCTTCAGCTCGTCGATGTCAGCGCCGTTGTTGTGCTCGGCATTGGCGATCGCGCTCTCGAGGACCTTCTTGATGATCTGCGCGCCCTTCTTGGGAGTGAACGCGAGAATATTGAGGGCGCGGTCCACCTTCTGCCCGCGCACCATGTCGGCCACGAGCCGGCCCTTCTGGGCCGAGAGCTTCGCGCCATAGAGTTTTGCGTCAACTTGCATCGCGGTCTCCTTCATTTCTTCGGCGGGCCGGAGGGCGCCGCCACCTTCTTGTCGGCCGAGTGGCCCTTGAAGGTGCGCGTGAGCGCGAACTCGCCCAGCTTGTGGCCAACCATGTTCTCGGTCACGTAGACGGGAATATGCTGCTTGCCGTTGTGGACCGCGATCGTGAGGCCGACGAAATCCGGCAGGACGGTGGAGCGCCGCGACCACGTCTTGATCGGCCGCTTGTCCTTGGCCGCCACGGCGGCCCCCACCTTCTTCATGAGATGCCCATCCACGAACGGGCCCTTCTTGATTGAACGTGCCATGTCGGTAGCCCCTTACGCCTTCTTGTGGCGGCTGCGCACGATCATCGTCTGCGTGCGCTTGTTGTTTCGCGTCTTCTTGCCCTTTGCCGGCTGGCCCCAGGGCGATACCGGATGCCGATTGCCCCGGGTACGCCCGCCGAGCGGGTGATCGACCGGGTTCATCGTTTCCCCGCGAACGGTCGGACGAATGCCGCGCCAGCGATTTGCGCCGGCCTTGCCGATCTGGCGAAGGTTGTGTTCCTCGTTGCCGACCTCGCCGATCGTGGCGCGACAGTCGACGTGGACACGGCGAATCTCCCCGGAGCGCATCCGCAGCTGCGCGTACTCGCCTTCGCGCGCGAGAAGCTGCACACCGGCTCCCGCGGCGCGCGCGATCTGCGCGCCCTTGCCGGGAAGCATCTCGACGCAGTGCACCGTGGTGCCCACAGGGATGTTGCGCAGCGGCAGGGCATTGCCTGCCTTGATAGGGGCTTCGATGCCGCTTTCGACCCTCTGGCCCACGGCAATCCCCTTGGGGGCGATCATGTACCGACGCTCGCCATCCGCATAGCAGAGGAGAGCGATGTTCGCGCTTCGGTTCGGGTCGTACTCGAGCCGCTCCACGGTCGCGGGGACGCCATCCTTGTTGCGGCGGAAGTCGATCAGGCGATAGTGCTGCTTGTGCCCTCCCCCCTGATGGCGAGTGGTGATGTTTCCGAAGGAGTTCCGCCCGGCACGCCTGGACTGCTTTTCCACCAGCGGGGCGTGCGGCTTGCCCTTGTGGAGCTCGGCGTTCACCACTTTCACCATCGACCGGCGCCCGGCCGACGTGGGTTTGGTCTTGACGAGGGCCATGTTATGCCACTCCTTCCACGAAGTTGATGTCGCCTTCGCCCTTGAGGCTCACGTAGGCCTTCTTCACGTCGCGGCGGCGGCCCTCGAAGCGCCCGTGGCGCTTCTGCTTGCCCTTGAGGTTCACGACGTTGACCGCCGAGACCTCGACCTTCTGCTCCTTGAAGAGCAGCTCCACGGCGGCCTTGATCTCCGCCTTGGTCGCATCGGCGAGCACCTCGAAGACGATCTGGCGGTTCTTCTCGCCAACCATCGTCGCCTTCTCCGAGATGATCGGGGCGCGGATGACCTTCATCAGTCGTTCTGCATTCATACGAGGGCCTCCTCGAGATGCTTGACCGCTCCCTTGGTGAGCAGGACCTTCGGAAACCGCACCAGGCTCACCGGATCGGCATGACGGGCCTCGAGCACCAGGACATTGGGTAGATTGCGCGAGGAAAGGTAGAGATTCTCGTCCGGCACGTCGGTGATGATCAGGACTTCCGTCAATCCCATCGCCTTGAGCTTCTGGGTCAGGAGCTTTGTCTTGGGCTGTTCCATCGTGAAAGCGTCGATCACGGCCAGACGCTCTTCGCGGACGAGTTGCGAGAGGATCGAGGCCATCCCCGCGCGGTACATCTTGCGATTGACCTTGTGGGAAAAGTTCTCGTCAGGAGACGACGGAAAAATCTTCCCGCCACCGCGCCACAGCGGGCTGGACGTCATGCCCGATCGCGCACGACCCGTGCCCTTCTGGCGCCAGGGCTTCTTCGTCGAGTGCTTCACGTTGCCGCGGTCCTTCTGGGCACGCGTTCCCGCACGCCCGTTGGCGTGATACGCAACGACGACCTGGTGAATGAGCGCCTCGTTGAACGAGCGCCCGAACAGGGCCTCTGAGGCAGCCACCGGGGCGAGGGCCTCGCCCTTCTCGTTGATGACCTTGAGTTCCATCACTTGCCTCCCTTCGGCGCCTTGGCCTTGACGCTCGGACGGAGCACGACGCTTCCGTTCTTGGCACCGGGCACCGAACCCTTGATCATGACCAGGCCTCTCTCGGCATCCACGCGCGCGACCTCGAGCAACTGGACGGTGCGCTGGACGCTACCAAGGTGGCCCGACATGCGCTTGCCCGGGAAAACGCGCCCGGGGTCCTGCGCCATGCCGATCGAGCCGGGGCTGTTGTGCGACAACGAATTCCCGTGCGAGGCCCGGTTCGAGGAAAAGTGGTAGCGCTTGATGACGCCGGCGAAACCCTTTCCGATGGAGGTTCCGGTAACGTCGACCTTCTGGCCCACCTGGAACATGTCCACCTTGAGCTCCGCACCCACGGCGATTGCGCGAGCGCCTCCGGGGCGACACGAAACTCCCTGAGCACGCTGCCGGCCTCGACGCCGGCCTTGGCATAGTGACCCGCCACCGCCTTGCTGACGCGGGAGGCGCGGCGCTTGCCGTAGGCGACCTGGACGGCGCAGTAACCGTCTCCATCCGCGGTCTTGATCTGTGCAACGCGGTTGCCCGCGCAATCGAGCACCGTAACGGGGACGCTCGTTCCGTCCTCGTTGAAGATGCGCATCATGCCGACCTTGCGGCCGACGAGTCCGAGACTCATCTTCTACCCTTTCACTTGTTCGCCCGCAGCTTGCTGCGCGGGTGCCGGCTGCAATTGGCCGGCCCTTCACCTTCCGTCCGGGCGGCCGCCCGGTCGGTCCATCCACTGCGTCAGAGCTTGATCTCGACGTCGACTCCCGCCGGCAGATCCAGTTTCATCAGCGCATCGACCGTCTTGTCGGTCGGATCGATGATGTCCATCAGCCGCAAATGCGTTCGAATCTCGAACTGGTCGCGGGAAGTCTTGTTCTTGTGCGGCGATCGCAGCACGTCGAACCGCTCGATTCGCGTGGGCATCGGAACCGGGCCCTTCACAACGGCGCCCGTGCGCTTGGCGGTCTCCACAATCTCGAGCGCCGACTGGTCGATCAATTTGTAATCGAACGCCTTGAGGCGAATGCGGATCTTCTGGCTTCCGGGGGTCTGTGCCATGTTCCTACTCCAGTACCTTCGAGACGACGCCGGCGCCGACGGTGCGACCGCCCTCGCGAATGGCGAAGCGAAGCCCCTCCTCCATCGCGATCGGCGCAATCAACGACACCGTCATCTTGATGTTGTCGCCAGGCATCACCATCTCCGTGCCCGAAGGCAGGTCCAGCGAGCCCGTCACGTCCGTCGTGCGGAAATAGAATTGCGGCCGGTAGCCGTTGAAAAACGGCGTGTGGCGCCCTCCCTCCTCCTTGGACAGCACGTACACCTCGCACTCGAACTTCGTGTGCGGCGTGATCGAACCGGGCTTGGCCAGCACCTGACCGCGCTCGACCTCCTCGCGCTTCGTGCCCCGCAGCAGCACCCCCACGTTGTCTCCGGCCTGCCCCTGGTCCAGGAGCTTCCTGAACATCTCCACCCCCGTGCACACGGTCTTCACCGTCGCCCGCAGGCCCACGATCTCGATCTCCTCGCCCACCTTCACGATCCCGCGCTCCACCCGGCCCGTCACCACCGTGCCGCGGCCCGAAATGGAGAACACGTCCTCCACCGGCATCAGGAACGCCCCGTCAATGGCACGCTCCGGCTGCGGAATGTAGGTGTCGAGCGCATCGGCCAGCTTGAAGATCGACTGCGTCCCCAGCTCCGAATCCTCACCCTCCAGCGCCTTGAGCGCCGAGCCGATCACGATCGGGGTCTTGTCCCCGGGAAACTTGTACTTCGACAAAAGCTCGCGAACCTCGACCTCGACGAGCTCCAGGAGCTCCTTGTCGTCGACCATGTCCGCCTTGTTCATGTACACGATGATGTAGGGCACCCCCACCTGACGGGCCAGCAGGATGTGCTCGCGCGTCTGCGGCATCGGGCCGTCGGCCGCCGACACCACCAGGATCGCACCGTCCATCTGCGCCGCACCCGTGATCATGTTCTTCACGTAGTCGGCATGACCCGGGCAGTCCACGTGCGCGTAGTGACGGTTGGCCGTCTCGTACTCCACGTGCGCCGTATTGATCGTGATCCCGCGCGCCTTCTCCTCCGGCGCGTTGTCGATCTGGTCGTAGGCCCTCGCCTCGCCCCGAACTTCTTCGACAGCACCAGCGTGATCGCCGCCGTCAACGTCGTCTTGCCGTGGTCCACGTGACCGATCGTCCCCACGTTCACGTGCGGCTTCGTCCGCTCGAACTTGCTCTTCGCCATTTCGATTCCTCGTGAATATCAGGCTGCAGCTTTCTGGTTGATGATCGCTTCGGCGACGTTCTTCGGCGCCTCGGAGTAGTGCTTGAATTCCATGGTGTAGGTCGCGCGGCCCTGGGTGGCCGATCGCAGGCTTGTCGAGTAACCGAACATCTCGGACAACGGCACCTCGGCCTTGATCGCCTTTCCGCCTCCGGGAATGTCGTCCATGCCCTGCAAGTGACCCCGGCGGGACGCGAGGTCGCCCATGACGGTTCCGGCGTAGTCCTCAGGCGTCTCAACCTCCACCGCCATGATCGGCTCGAGGAGCACGGGGCTCGCCCGCCGCATTCCTTCCTTGAAGCCCATCGAGGCCGCCATCTTGAACGCGTTCTCGTTGGAGTCGACCTCGTGGTACGAGCCGTAGTGCAGGGTTACCTTGACGTCCACCACCGGGTAACCCGCGAGCACGCCGCTGGGGAGCGTTTCGCGCAACCCCTTCTCCACCGCCGGGATGTACTCGCGCGGAACCGCGCCGCCCTTGATGGCATCGACGAACTCGAAGCCCTTGCCGGCTTCCTGCGGTTCGACCTTCAGAACCACGTGCCCGTACTGGCCCCTTCCGCCCGACTGCTTGATGAACTTGCCTTCGACCTCGGGCACGATCTTGCGGATCGTTTCGCGGTAGGCAACCTGCGGCTTGCCTACGCTCGCCTCGACGCCGAACTCCCGGCGCATGCGGTCGACCAGGATCTCGAGGTGCAATTCACCCATGCCGGCAATGATGGTCTGGCCGCTCTCCTCGTCCGTGCGGACCCGAAACGACGGATCCTCCTGCGCCAGGCGATTGAGGGCAATGCCCATCTTCTCCTGGTCCGCCTTGGTCTTGGGTTCGACGGCCTGGGAGATCACGGGCTCGGGGAATACCATTCGCTCGAGAATGATCACCTTGTCCGGGCTGCACAGCGTGTCGCCCGTCGTGGCCTCACGAAGGCCCACCGCCGCCGCAATGTCGCCGGCGCGCACTTCCTTGATTTCCTCGCGCTGGTTCGCGTGCATCTGCAGGATGCGCCCGATCCGCTCCTTCTTGAACTTGATCGGGTTGTAGATCGTGTCGCCGGAGTTCACCACCCCGGAATAGACCCGGAAGAAAATGAGCTGGCCCACGAACGGGTCGGTCATGATCTTGAAAGCCAGCCCCGAAAAGGGCTCGTCATCGGCTGCGCGTCGCTCGGTCGCCGCGCCGTTCTCGAGCTCGCCCTTGACGGGCGGAATGTCGGTCGGCGCCGGCATGTAGTCGATGATGCCGTCGAGCATGGCCTGCACGCCCTTGTTCTTGAATGCCGAGCCGCACATCATCGGCACGATCTCGCTGGCGATCGCGCGCGTGCGCAGACCCAGCTTGATGTCCGCCTCGGACAGGCTTCCCGCCTCGAGGTACTTGTTCATGAGTTCCTCGTTCGCCTCGGCGGCGGATTCGACCATCTTCTCGCGCCACTCCTTGGCTGATTCGAGGAGGTCGGCGGGAATCTCGCGCAGGTCGAACTTCATGCCCTGCGAGGCCTCGTCCCAGTAGATCGCCTTCATCCTGACCAGGTCGATCACGCCCTCGAACTTGTCCTCCGCGCCAATCGGAACCTGGATCGGAACGGGGTTCGCCTTGAGTCGCGACTTCATCTGGTCGTAGACCTTGAAGAAGTTGGCGCCCGTGCGATCCATCTTGTTCACGAATGCGAGGCGCGGCACCCGGTACTTGTTGGCCTGGCGCCACACCGTCTCCGACTGGGGCTGCACGCCACCCGCGACGCCGTCGACCACGGCAACCGCGCCGTCAAGGACTCGCAGCGAACGCTCCACCTCGATGGTGAAATCGACGTGGCCCGGCGTGTCGATGATGTTCACGCGGTGCTCGGGGAGGTTTCCGTCCATTCCCTTCCAGAAGCAGGTGGTCGCCGCCGAGGTGATCGTGATCCCGCGCTCGCGCTCCTGCTCCATCCAGTCCATGACGGTCGCGCCATCGTGGACTTCTCCCATCTTGTGGGACACGCCCGTGTAGAAGAGGATGCGCTCCGTGGTCGTGGTCTTACCGGCGTCGATGTGCGCCGATATGCCGATGTTGCGATAGCGATCGATGGGAGTCTTGCGGGCCACTGTGTTCTTTCTGTCGTCTCGAATCCGCCGAACCTGCTGGCGGTTCGTGGCTGGATGTCTCGTCTAGAAGCGGTAGTGAGCGAAGGCCTTGTTCGCCTCTGCCATGCGGTGTACCTCTTCACGCTTCTTCACGGCGCCGCCACGGCCTTCCGCGGCCTCCAGAAGCTCGTTGGCCAGGCGCTGACCCATGCTCTTCTCACCGCGCTTGCGGGCCGCCTCGCGCAGCCAGCGCATTGCAAGTGCCGTGCGGCGAATGGGGCGAACTTCGACGGGCACCTGATAGTTGGCCCCACCGACCCGGCGGCTCTTCACCTCCACCATGGGCCTCACATTATTGATCGCCGCGCCAAAGACCTCGAACGGATCCTTGCCCGATTTCTTCGCGATCTGGTCGAGCGCGCCGTACATGATCCGCTCGGCCACGCTCTTCTTGCCGCGCGTCATCAGGACGTTGATGAACTTCGCGACTTCTTCGCTCTTGAACTTGGGATCCGGCAGGATCTCGCGCTTCGGGACTTCTCTGCGGCGGGGCATAGGTATCTATCCGTTCAGTAAGTGTCTGTCAGGCGGCCTCGGGCCGGCCATCCCGGCTCACGCGGCCTTGGGCCGCTTGGCGCCGTACTTCGAGCGCGACTGCTTGCGATCCTTGACTCCCGCGGTGTCGAGGCTGCCGCGAACCATGTGGTAGCGAACGCCCGGAAGGTCCTTTACGCGACCGCCCCGGATGAGCACCACCGAGTGCTCCTGGAGGTTGTGCCCTTCTCCTCCGATGTAGCTGATGACCTCGTAGCCGTTGGTGAGCCGCACCTTGGCGACCTTTCGCAGGGCAGAGTTCGGCTTTTTCGGCGTTGTCGTGTAGACGCGCGTGCAAACGCCCCGTTTCTGGGGGCTGCCGCCAAGCGCGGGCACCTTGCTCTTCGTTATGGCCTTCTGGCGCGGCTTGCGAAGCAACTGATTGATCGTGGGCATTTTTTTCGTCCGATGGGTCGTTCCGGCCCCCCTCTCGGAAGCCGGCCTCCACAGCCCCATGGGAAAAGGCGCCGGAAAAAAGCTCTCAAGTTTAGGGGTTTAGGTCATTTCAGTCAAACTACCTGCTCGCTGCCGACATCTGCCTCGTCCAGCGAAAAGGTGATGGAGGAGTCCGCCCCTGCGCCCGACTCTTTGCCCTTCTTTCGCGTCGAGTGGTACGCCAGGCCGGTTCCGGCCGGGATCAGACGGCCGACGATCACGTTCTCCTTGAGGCCTCGCAGGTCGTCCTTCTTGCCCATGATGGCCGCCTCCGTGAGCACTCGCGTGGTCTCCTGGAACGACGCGGCCGAGATGAACGAGTCCGTGGAGAGCGATGCCTTGGTGATTCCGAGGAGCATGTATTCGAAGACCGCCGGCTTCTTTCCGGCAGCAATCGAGCGATCGTTCTCGGACAGGACTTCTGCCCGCTCCACCTGCTCGCCCATGATGAACCTGGATTCGCCCGGGTCCACGATCTGCACGCGCCGCAGCATCTGACGAACGATCACCTCGATGTGCTTGTCGTTGATCTTCACGCCCTGGAGCCGGTAGACGTCCTGCACCTCGTCGATGATGTAGCGCGCGAGGGCCTCCATCCCCTGAAGCCGCAGGATGTCGTGGGGCTCGGAGGGTCCGTCGACGATCCCCTCACCCTTGTTGACCACCTGCCCGTCGTGCACCGAGATGTGCTTGTCTTTCGGGATGAGATACTCGTGGGCGGCGCCGTCGAAGTCGGTGATGATCAGGCGCTGCTTGCCCTTCGTATCCTTTCCGAAGGAAACCGTCCCGGTGATCTCCGCGAGCAAGCCCGCGTCCTTGGGGGAGCGCGCCTCGAAGAGCTCCGCCACCCGCGGTAGGCCTCCCGTGATATCCCGTGTCTTCGAGGATTCCTGCGGAATCCTCGCAAGCACATCGCCCACGCTGAGCTGCTGGCCATTCTTGACGGTGATGATCGCGCCGATCTGGAACGTGTAGTTCACCGGCGTATCGCTGCCGGCGAGTTTCACATCCTTGCCCTTTTCGTTCACCAGCTTGACCGCGGGGCGAAGACCCTTGGCTGCAGCTCCCGCCTTTCGCTTCGGATCGATCACGACAAGACTCGACAGACCCGTGGTCTCGTCGATCTGCTTCGCGACGGTCACGCCTTCCTCGACGTTGTCGAACCGCACTTCGCCCGCGTACTCCGTGATGATCGGGCGGGTGAGCGGATCCCACGTGGCGAGCGTTTGGCTCGCCTTGGCCTTGGAATCGTCTCGTACGGCAAGCGTGGCGCCATATGGCACCTTGTGCCGTTCGCGCTCCCGTCCGTTGTCGTCCGCGATGATGATCTCGCCATTGCGGGAGATCGCGATCTGCTCTTCTCTCGCGTTGGTAACGTAGCGCATCGTGGGAGCGAAACGCACCACTCCGTTGGATTTGGCTTCCACCGAGCTCGAAACGGCAGCACGCGATGCCGCGCCGCCGATGTGGAACGTTCTCATCGTGAGCTGCGTCCCCGGCTCACCGATGGACTGCGCGGCGATGACGCCGACCGCTTCGCCCACGTTGACAAGCGCGCCGCGACCGAGGTCGCGTCCGTAGCACTTCGCGCAAAGGCCGTAGCGCGTTTCGCATGTCAGGGGCGTGCGAACCTTCACCTCGTCGATCCCCAGGGACTCGATCCTCTCGACACTGCCTTCGTCCAGAAGCGTTCCCGCGGCAATGACCGCCTGCTGCGACTCTGGATGCAGCGCGTCGGTAGCCGTGACGCGCCCCAGGATCCGTTCACGGAGTGCCTCGACGACCTCTCCGCCTTCCACCAGGGCTTTCATGACCATGCCCTGCGTCGTGCCGCAATCGTCCTCGATCACCACGAGATCCTGAGTCACGTCGACGAGTCGGCGGGTCAGGTAGCCCGAGTTGGCGGTCTTGAGCGCCGTGTCCGCAAGCCCCTTTCGCGCACCGTGCGTGGAGATGAAGTACTGGAGCACATTCAGTCCCTCGCGGAAGTTCGCCGTAATCGGCGTCTCGATGATGGAACCATCGGGTTTGGCCATCAGCCCACGCATGCCGGCCAGCTGCCGGATCTGCGCCGCGGAACCTCGAGCGCCGGAGTCGGCCATCATGTAAATGGCATTGAACGACTCCTGCGAGGTCTCCTTGCCCTTGCCGTCGACGACCTTCTCGTTGCCGAGCTGGTCCATCATCGCCTTGGCGATCTGATCCCCGGCCCGCCCCCAGATGTCGACGACCTTGTTGTACCTCTCGCCCTGGGTCACGAGACCGGACGTGTACTGACGCTCGATCTCCTTAACTTCCTTTTCCGACTCGTTGATGATGGTCGACTTCTGAGTCGGAATGAGCAGGTCGTCGACGCAAATAGAAAGGCCCGCGCGCGTCGCGTAGCCGAAGCCCGTGTACATCAGCTTGTCGGCGAAAATTACCGTCTCGCGGATCCCGCAGCGACGGAAAGCCTCGTTGATGAGCCTCGAGATCTCCTTCTTCTTGAGGGGCTTGTTGATGACCGAAAACGGAAGTCCCGCGGGCAGTATCTCCGAAAGAAGCGCCCTTCCCACGGTCGTTTCATGGCGCGCGATTACCTCGGTGAACTCGCCGGATTCCTCGCGGCGGTACTCGCGGATCCGTACCGTGATCTTCGCGTGCAGCTCCACGCCACCCGACTCGTAGGCGCGACTCACCTCCGCAACGTTGGAAAAAAGCGACCCCTCGCCGCGCGCGTTCACGCGTTCTCGCGTGGCGTAGTAGAGGCCCAGGACGATGTCCTGCGAAGGCACGATCACCGGCTCCCCGTGGGCGGTATGGAGCACGTTGTTGGAAGAAAGCATGAGCGTCCGGGCTTCCATCTGCGCCTCGAGCGAGATGGGCACGTGAACGGCCATCTGGTCGCCGTCGAAGTCGGCGTTGAACGCGGCGCAGACGAGCGGATGCAGCTGGATCGCCTTCCCCTCGATCAGCACGGGCTCGAATGCCTGGATGCCCAGCCTGTGGAGCGTCGGCGCCCGGTTGAGCAGCACCGGGTGCTCCCGGATAACGTCCTCGAGGATGTCCCACACCACGGGCTCCTGGCTTTCGACCATGCGCTTGGCAGCCTTGATGGTTGTTGCCAGGCCCATCACCTCCAGCTTGTGGAAGATGAACGGCTTGAACAGTTCCAGCGCCATGAGCTTGGGCAGCCCGCACTGGTGGAGCTTCAATGTCGGCCCCACCACGATCACGGAGCGGCCCGAGTAGTCGACGCGCTTGCCGAGCAGGTTCTGGCGGAAACGGCCGCTCTTGCCCTTGATCATGTCCGCTAGGGACTTGAGGGCCCGCTTGTTGGCGCCGGTCATCGCCTTTCCGCGGCGACCGTTGTCGAGCAACGAATCCACGGCCTCCTGGAGCATGCGCTTCTCGTTCCGAACGATTATCTCCGGCGCCTTCAGCTCGAGCAGGCGCTTGAGTCGGTTGTTGCGGTTGATCACGCGCCGGTAAAGATCGTTCAGGTCGGAGGTCGCGAAGCGGCCCCCGTCCAGGGGAACGAGAGGGCGAAGATCGGGCGGCAGGACGGGCAGGACCTCCATCACCATCCAGTCGGGCTTGATGCCTGACTTGTTGAATCCCTCGAGCACCTTGAGACGCTTGGCGATCTTCTTGATCTTGGTTTCAGAGCCGGTGGCCGCAAGCTCCGTCCTCAACGTCTCGATGTCGTGTACGACATCGAGCTTGCGCAGCAGCTCCCGTATTCCCTCCGCGCCCATCGTCGCGTGGAAGTCGTCGCCGTACTCTTCCACCTTCGCGAGAAAATCGTCCTCGGACAGCAACTGGCAACGGTTCAGCGGGGTCATGCCCGGATCGGTGACGACATAGGCCTCGAAGTAAAGGACCCGCTCGATGTCGCGCAACGTCATGTCGAGAACCATGCCCAGGCGCGACGGCAGGCTCTTCAGGAACCAGATGTGCGCAACGGGGCTCGCAAGCTCGATATGGCCCATGCGCTCGCGCCTCACCTTGGTGAGGGTCACTTCGACGCCGCATTTCTCGCAGATGACGCCGCGATGCTTCAGTCGCTTGTACTTTCCGCAGAGGCACTCGTAGTCCTTCGTCGGGCCGAAGATCTTCGCGCAAAAAAGGCCATCTCTCTCCGGCTTGAAGGTGCGGTAGTTGATGGTCTCCGGCTTCTTCACCTCGCCGTAGGACCACGACCGGATCTTGTCGGGGGACGCGAGGCCGATGCGGATCGCGTCGAATTCCTCTTCCTGGGTGACCTGCTTGAACAGATCGAGCAATGCTTTCATCCGTATTCTCCTGGGGCGTTCGCTGTCGGGGCGCGCTGGTTCGATACTTGACGGTCAGTAGCGCTCGAGATCGATGTCGATCGCGAGCGAGCGGATCTCCTTCACCAGCACGTTGAACGACTCGGGCATGCCCGCCTCGATCTTGTGCTCGCCCTTCACGATGCTTTCGTAGACCTTGGTGCGGCCCTGCGTGTCGTCCGACTTCACGGTGAGCATTTCCTGCAGCGTGTAGGCGGCGCCGTAGGCCTCGAGCGCCCAGACTTCCATCTCGCCGAATCGCTGCCCGCCGAACTGCGCCTTGCCGCCGAGCGGCTGCTGCGTTACGAGCGAGTACGGGCCCGTGGAACGCGCGTGCATCTTGTCGTCGACCAGGTGGTGGAGCTTCAGGATGTGCATGTACCCCACCGTGACCTTGCGGTCGAAGGGATCCCCGGTGCGTCCGTCGTGGAGGGAGATCTGGCCACTGCGAGGAAGCCCAGCCAGCTCGAGCATGTCCTTGATCTCCGCCTCGGTGGCGCCATCGAACACGGGCGTGGCGAACGGAACTCCGCCGGTCAGGTTCGCTCCGAGTTCGAGCACCTCCTCGTCCGTGAACGCGGCGATGTCCTCCTTCTTGCCTGCCGAGTTGTAGATCTTGTCGAGATACTTGCGCAGCTTGGACACACTTTCGTGGCCGCGAAGCATCTCGCCGATCTTCACACCCAGCCCTTTTGCGGCCCACCCGAGGTGCGTCTCCAGGATCTGGCCGACGTTCATACGGGAGGGAACGCCCAACGGGTTGAGTACGATATCCACCGAGGTTCCATCGGCCATGAAGGGCATGTCCTCGACGGGAACGATCTTCGAGATCACGCCTTTGTTGCCGTGCCGTCCGGCCATCTTGTCGCCCGGCTGGAGGCGCCGCTTCACGGCAACATAGACCTTCACCATCTTCTGGACGCCGGGCGGAAGCTCGTCGCCCTGCGTGAGCTTCTTCTTCTTCTCCTCGAAAGCGCGGTCGAACTCCTTGCGCGTGAGATCAAGGGACTCGCGCAGCTGCTCAAGCTGGGACGCCGATTCGTCGTCCGAGAGCCGGATATCGAACCACTCGTGGCGCTCGAGTTCCGTGAGGTACGCCTTCGTGAGCTTGGTGCCCTTGGCAAGCCGCTTGGGACCACCCTTTGCAGTCTTGCCATTGAGCATGCGTTCGAGGCGGGCGAAAAGATCGTCCTCCACGATTCTCAGTTGGTCGTGGAGGTCCTTGCGGTAATCCTTGAGCTGGTCGTCGATGATCTGCTGGGCACGCTTGTCGCGCTGGATGCCTTCGCGCGTGAAGACCTGCACGTCGATCACGCAACCCGATATGCCGGACGGAACCCTGAGGCTCGTGTCCTTCACGTCGGAGGCCTTCTCGCCGAAAATCGCGCGAAGGAGCTTCTCCTCCGGCGTGAGCTGCGTCTCGCCCTTCGGCGTGACCTTCCCCACCAGGACATCGCCGGCCTCGACCTCCGCCCCGATGTAGACGATGCCGGATTCGTCCAGCCGCGCGAGCATGCGCTCGGACAGGTTGGAGATGTCGCGCGTGATTTCCTCCGGGCCCAGCTTCGTGTCGCGCGCGACGACCACCAGTTCCTCGATGTGGATCGAGGTGTAGCGGTCGTCCGCGACGACGCGCTCGGAGATGAGGATGGAGTCCTCGAAGTTGTAGCCGTTCCAGGGCATGAACGCGACCAGCATGTTCTGCCCGAGCGCGAGCTCGCCCATGTCGGTGGAGGCGCCATCCGCGATCACGTCGCCACCGGCGATCAGGTCCCCGACCTTCACCAGCGGGCGCTGGTTGATGTTGGTGTTCTGGTTGGACCGCATGTACTTCGTCAGGTTGTAGATGTCCACGCCCGCCTTGCCGGCGCTTGTTTCGCTGTCGTTCACACGAACCACGATCCGGCCGGCGTCTACGTAGTCGATTCGCCCGCCGCGCCGCGCCTGCACGGCCGTGCCGGAGTCGATCGCGACCGTGCGCTCGATGCCCGTGCCGACGAGAGGCTTCTCGGCGCGAAGACAGGGAACTGCCTGCCGTTGCATGTTGGAGCCCATGAGGGCGCGGTTCGCGTCGTCGTGCTCGAGGAAGGGGATGAGGGACGCTGCCACGGATACGATCTGCGACGGGGCTACGTCTATGTACTCGATCTTCTCGGGGCTCGACAACGTGAACTCGTTGCGGTGGCGGCAAGAAACCAGCTCGTTCACGAAATGCCCCGACTTGTCGAGTTCCGCGTTCGCCTGCGCGATGACGTACTTGCCCTCCTCGATCGCCGACAGGAACTCGATCTCCTTGCCTACCTTCGAACCCTTCACCTTCCGATAGGGTGTTTCGATGAAACCGTAGTCGTTGGTGCGCGCAAAGAGCGCGAGCGAATTGATGAGACCGATGTTCGGCCCTTCCGGCGTCTCGATCGGGCACACGCGGCCGTAGTGCGTGGGATGAACGTCTCGCACCTCGAACCCCGCGCGTTCGCGCGTGAGACCGCCAGGACCCAGAGCCGAAATGCGACGCTTGTGCGTGATTTCGGAGAGCGGATTCGTCTGGTCCATGAACTGCGAAAGCTGGCTCGAACCGAAGAACTCCTTGATCGCCGCGGAAACGGGCTTCGCGTTGATGAGATCGTGCGGCATCAGGTTCTCGCTCTCCGCCTGCGAGAGCCTCTCGCGCACCGCGCGCTCCACGCGAACGAGGCCGGAGCGGAACTGGTTCTCGGCCAGTTCGCCAACCGAGCGCACGCGCCGATTGCCCAGGTGATCGATGTCGTCGATCTCCCCGCGCCCGTTTCGAAGTTCGACGAGGATGCGGATAACGGCGACGATGTCGTCGGTCGAAAGCGTCATCGGGCCCGTCAGTTCGTCCTTGCCGACGCGGCGGTTGAACTTCATGCGACCGACGTCGGAGAGATCGTATCGGTCCTCACTGAAAAATAGCCCATTGAAAAGCGTCTTCACCGCATCTTCGGTGGGCGGCTCGCCAGGCCGCATCATCCTGTAGATCGCGACCTGGGCATTCAGTTGGTCCACCGACTCGTCTACTCGCAGCGTCTGCGAGATGTACGGTCCCTGGTCGAGATCGTTGGTATAGATCGTCTGGAGCTCCTCGATACCGGCCTCCTCGATCTTCTTGAGCAGCGTCTCGGTTACCTCCTCGTTGGCGCTGGCGACGATCTCGCCGGTTTCCTTGTTGACGAGGTTCTTCGCCAGCGTTCTTCCGAGCAGGAAATCGGCCTCGACGGAAAGCTTCTTCATTCCCGCGGCTTCCATGTCGCGGATGTGCTTGACCGTGATGCGCTTGTCCTTCTGGACGATGACCTTGCCGGCCTTGGTGGCGATGTCGAAACGGGCGATCTCGCCCTTCAGCCGCTCCGGAACGACTTCGAACTCGATTCCCTTCTTGCCGAAGTGGAACGTGTCGAAGACGAAGAACTCCGCGAGAATGCGCTCGGGCGTGTACCCGAGGGACTTGAGAAGGATCGTGACCGGCATCTTGCGGCGACGGTCGACGCGGAAGTATAGGAAATCCTTCGGGTCGAACTCGAAGTCGAGCCACGAGCCGCGGTAGGGGATCACGCGAGCAGAGAAAAGGAGCTTCCCGGAAGAGTGGGTCTTGCCGCGGTCGTGCTCGAAGAAGACGCCGGGCGAGCGGTGCAGCTGGCTCACGATGACGCGTTCCGTGCCGTTCACCACGAAGGAGCCGTTGCGGGTCATGAGCGGGATCTCGCCCATGTAGACCTCCTGCTCCTTCACTTCCTTGATCGTGGGCTTGGTCGCCTCGCGGTCCATGATCGTAAGCCTGACCTTCGCGCGAAGCGGGCTCGCGAACGTGAGGCCCCGCTGCTGGCATTCGACCACGTCGAACGGAGGCTCGCCGAGCGCGTAGCTCACGAACTCGAGCCGGGCATTTCCCGAATGGCTCGAAATCGGAAACACCGAGGAGAATGCCGACTGCAGCCCCGTTTCGCGGCGGGATCCCGGCGCCGTCTCGGCCTGCAGGAATTCGGCATAGGAATCGAGTTGCGTGGCCAGGAGGAACGGCACGTCGAGGACGGCCGCTCGCTTGGCGAAACTCTTGCGAATGCGCTTCTTCTCGGTAAACGTATAGGTCATGATGGCTCCGAAAAATCCCGCGGGCGCGTGGGCGCCCGTGCACCCGACTGGTGCTCATGGCCTGGTGGCTGGCCCCTACCAGCCGCTGGCGGACAGCCGCATGGGATGCGGCCCGACCAAACCTCGCCTCCTGCAGTCGCTTCAGAAGGCAAATCAAAACCGTCACGGCTTTGATTTGGCTTCTGGAACTGCGCTGGAGCGAGCACCGGAGACCGGTGCCGCTCCAACGCCCCAGACACGCCGCCGTTACTTCACTTCCACCTTGGCGCCGGCTTCCTCCAGTTTCTTCTTCACCGACTCGGCCTCCGCCTTGTTCACCGCTTCCTTCACGGGCTTGGGCGCGCCATCGACGAGATCCTTGGCCTCCTTCAGGCCCAGACCCGTCACTTCGCGCACGGCCTTGATGGTGTTCACTTTGTTCTCGCCGGCCGCAATGAGGATCACGTTGAATTCCGTCTGCTCTTCGGCCGCAGCGGCAGCGCCGCCCGCAGCGGGCGCGGCTACGGCAACGGCTGTGGCTGCGGCGGACACGCCGAATTTCTCCTCCATGTCCTTGATGAGCTGCGAGAGCTCGAGGACGGTCATGCTCGCGACTGCGTCGAGGATTTCCTGCTTGGCGATAGCCATCTTTCGTTCTCCTGTACTTGATTCAGTGGTCGTTGGATAAGGGTCGTGGCGATCAGGCCGCCAGCTTCTCTTTCTGGTCGCGCACGGCAGCGAGAGCTCGGACGAACTTGCCCGGGATCTCGTTGAGCGTCTGGACGAACTTGGAAACCGGCGCCTGCATGGTGCCCAAGAGCATGGCGAGGAGCTCCTCGCGGCCCGGAAGCATCGCTAGACTGCCGACCTCCTTCGCGCTCATCACCTGGTTGGGCATTGCCCCGGCCTTGATGACGAGCTTGTCGTTTTCCTTCGCATAGGCGTGAAGCACCTTCGCGGCCGCAACGGGGTCGACGGAAATGCCGTAGGCGAGCGGACCGACCATCAGGTCGGAGAGCTTCTCGAACGGCGTTCCCTTGACAGCGCGGCGCGCCAGGGTGTTCTTCAGCACGCGAAGGTAGACGCCGGACGCGCGCGCCCTTGCACGCAGCTGCGTGATCTTCTCGACCGGCAGGCCACGATACTCGGCAAGCACGACGGCCTGCGCGTTGGCCAGCCGGGCGGAAATCTCCGCCACGACTTCCTTCTTGCTTTCAAGATTCAGACTCAAGGTCTCACTCCTTCAGAAATTCGATGCGCAGCCTTCGCGGGCCCTTGGGAATGCCCGCTGAACTCCGCACCTTCCATAGCGACCTTTCGTCAGGAGACCGGTAGCGCCCGATGGCGGGCGGAAGAATCCTGATCTTGGGTACGCCATCTGCGTAGGCTTCGGGGTCGCATCCCCTCGATTGAGCCCTTTGGATCGTCCCAGCGAACTGGGCCTTCCGAGGGGCGCCTACGGTCTTGGATAACCCGCCGCCGGCCACGCAGGCCGGCGGCGGCCCAAAGCTAGTGCGCCGCGCCGGCGGAACTGCCGGCGAGCGTTGAATGGTCCACGCGGATGCCGACCCCCATGGTGCTGGAGACCGACACCTTCTTGAGGTAAATGCCTTTGGACGACGAAGGCTTGGACTTGTTGATGGCGCCGATCAGGGCCTCGAAATTTTCCGCGAGGGCCTCGAGCGGGAAGGACGCGCGGCCGATCGTGCACTGCACGATGCCGGCCTTGTCGGCCCGGTACTGCACCTGGCCTGCCTTCGCGTTCTTCACGGCCTCCGTCACGTTCGGCGTAACGGTGCCGACCTTCGGGTTCGGCATCAGACCGCGGGGGCCCAGCACCTGACCCAGCGGGCCTACGACCTTCATGGCGTCAGGCGTGGCGATGACGACGTCGAAATCCAGGAACCCGCCCTTGATCTTTTCCGCGAGGTCGTCGAAGCCGATCACGTCCGCTCCGGCCGCCTTTGCGGCCTCGGCGTTCGCGCCCTGAGCGAACACGGCAACACGGACCTTCTTGCCCGTGCCTCGGGGAAGGACAACGCTCCCACGCACGACTTGATCGGATTTCTTGGCATCGATGCCGAGATTCACTGCCACGTCGATCGACTCGTCGAACTTGGCCGTGGCCGTCTTTTTCGCCAGGTCGAGGGCGTCGCCGAGGGCATAGGCCTTCGAGCGATCAACCAGTGCCGAGAGGCTCTTCACGCGCTTGGAGTCGGCCATGATCAGATTCCCTCCACTTCCACGCCCATGCTGCGGGCGCTTCCGGCAATGGTGCGCACCGCGGCATCGAGGTCTGCCGCCGTGAGATCGGGCATCTTGATCTTCGCTATTTCTTCCGCCTGGGCGCGCGTGAGCTTGCCCACCTTGTCCGAGTGCGGCTTGCTGCTGCCCTTCTCGAGCTTCAGCGCCTTGCGGATGAGCACCGGCGCCGGAGGCGTCTTGATGATGAAGGTGAAGCTCTTGTCCGCGAACGCCGTGATGACGACCGGGAGCATCAGGCCCGGCTCGACCTTCTGGGTCTGGGCGTTGAAGGCCTTGCAGAATTCCATGATGTTCAGGCCGCGCTGGCCGAGCGCGGGGCCGATGGGCGGCGAGGGATTCGCCTTGCCCGCGGGCACCTGCAACTTGATGAAGCCGATTATCTTCTTTGCCACGATGGCACTCCTCGGGTTCAAGCGGACGCCGTTTGCGCGCCCTCCCCGTTCGATTCGGCCGGGGAACGCGCCCGGCCACCGCGCGCCGCGTCATCGACGCGACGATGAATCCTCAGGCCTTCTCGACCTGCCCGAAATCCAGCTCCACCGGCGTCGCCCGGCCGAAGATCAGCACGGAGACGCGGATCTTGCTCTTCTCGTAGTTCACTTCCTCGACGTTGCCGTGGAAATCGGTGAACGGCCCCTCGGCAACCCGAACGGATTCGCCCACCTCGAACAACACCTTCGGCTTGGGCTTTTCCACTCCCTCCTGCACCTGGTGCAGGATATTCGCCACCTCCTTGTCGGAGATGGGAGTGGGCTTCATCGCCGTGCCGCCGATGAAGCCGGTCACCTTCGGCGTGCTCTTCACGAGGTGCCACGTGTCGTCCGTCATCTCCATCTGGACGAGGATGTAGCCCGGGAAGAAGCGGCGCTCGCTGAGCGCCTTCTGCCCGCTCTTCATCTCCACGACCTCTTCCACGGGAACCAGCACCTCGCCGAACTTGTCGGCCATGCCTGAGCGCCTGATTCGATCGATCAGGGCCGCCTGAATGCTCTTTTCCTGGCCGGAATAGGCGTGAACTACGTACCAGCGCATGCTCACGTCATCCTCCCTGGCCAAGCAGGCGTTGCGTGACCCAGAGCAGGCCCGTGTCGATCAACCAGAGGAGCATCGCCATCACGAAGACGAACGCGAAGACGATCCCCGTCGTCTGGAGCGATTCCTTTCGGGAAGGCCAGACGACGCGCTTCGCCTCGTCCCAGGACTCCCTCGAAAACACCAGGAACTCGCGACCGGCCGTCGTGAACCACATGACCGCCGCGGCAACCGCAAACGCGCCGACGAGCACCCCGAGGCGCACGATCGTGGGCTGCTCCCCGATGGCGTAGAAGCCCCAGAGGCCCGCCACCGCGATCAGCGCCGCTACCGCAATCTTTATCTTTTCTGCCATGTCCTCTGCCACTTGGGTGGCAGGCCAGGAGGGTCTCGAACCCCCAACCTGCGGTTTTGGAGACCGCCGCTCTGCCAATTGAGCTACTGGCCTAACCTTTCAACTCGTTTACTCCAGTACCTTCGAGACGACGCCGGCGCCGACGGTGCGACCGCCCTCGCGAATGGCGAAGCGAAGCCCCTCCTCCATCGCGATCGGCGCAATCAACGACACCGTCATCTTGATGTTGTCGCCAGGCATCACCATCTCCGTGCCCGAAGGCAGGTCCAGCGAGCCCGTCACGTCCGTCGTGCGGAAATAGAATTGCGGCCGGTAGCCGTTGAAGAACGGCGTGTGCCGCCCCCCCTCCTCCTTCGACAGCACGTACACCTCGCACTCGAACTTCGTGTGCGGCGTGATCGAACCGGGCTTGGCCAGCACCTGACCGCGCTCGACCTCCTCGCGCTTCGTGCCCCGCAGCAGCACCCCACGTTGTCTCCGGCCTGCCCCTGGTCCAGGAGCTTCCTGAACATCTCCACCCCCGTGCACACGGTCTTCACCGTCGCCCGCAGGCCCACGATCTCGATCTCCTCGCCCACCTTCACGATCCCGCGCTCCACCCGCCCCGTCACCACCGTGCCGCGGCCCGAAATGGAGAACACGTCCTCCACCGGCATCAGGAACGCCCCGTCAATGGCACGCTCCGGCTGCGGAATGTAGGTGTCGAGCGCATCGGCCAGCTTGAAGATCGACTGCGTCCCCAGCTCGAATCCTCACCCTCCAGCGCCTTGAGCGCCGAGCCGATCACGATCGGGGTCTTGTCCCGGGAAACTTGTACTTCGACAAAAGCTCGCGAACCTCGACCTCGACGAGCTCCAGGAGCTCCTTGTCGTCGACCATGTCCGCCTTGTTCATGTACACGATGATGTAGGGCACCCCCACCTGACGGGCCAGCAGGATGTGCTCGCGCGTCTGCGGCATCGGGCCGTCGGCCGCCGACACCACCAGGATCGCCCCGTCCATCTGCGCCGCCCCCGTGATCATGTTCTTCACGTAGTCGGCATGGCCCGGGCAGTCCACGTGCGCGTAGTGACGGTTGGCCGTCTCGTACTCCACGTGCGCCGTATTGATCGTGATCCCGCGCGCCTTCTCCTCCGGCGCGTTGTCGATCTGGTCGTAGGCCCTCGCCTCGCCCCCGAACTTCTTCGAAAGCACCGAGGTGATCGCCGCCGTCAGCGTCGTCTTGCCGTGGTCCACGTGACCGATCGTCCCCACGTTCACGTGCGGCTTCGTCCGCTCAAACTTGCTCTTCGCCATGGTCGTGTCTTTCTGTACAGAGCCTTGAATGAGAATTCCCAGCGTGGTCGCTGGCCGTGCCTGGTATGGCGCAATGCCTGGTGCCCATGATGCGGATTGAACGCATGACCTCTCCCTTACCAAGGGAGTGCTCTACCACTGAGCTACATGGGCTCGGTGCTACCCCCTGCCGACTCCGGCACGGGCAATCCTGGAGCGGGTGAAGGGAATCGAACCCTCGTCGTAAGCTTGGAAGGCTTCTGCTCTACCATTGAGCTACACCCGCGCCGCCTGCGACCGACCGCGCGCCTATCCCGGAAGGCGCCCCGCGAAACCTGGTGGAGGAGGTTGGATTCGAACCAACGTAGGCGCAAGGCCAACAGATTTACAGTCTGCCCCCTTTAACCACTCGGGCACCCCTCCGGAAAACTCTCAATTATCCGGCTTTCCCCGAGCAAGGTCAAACGACACAGGGCTCCCGTGTGCAGGGCTGCCAAAGGATCGAAAATGGTGCCGGCACCCCGAGTCGAACGGGGGACCTACCGCTTACAAGGCGGTTGCTCTACCAGCTGAGCTATGCCGGCGCAGCGAGCGCTTACTTAACCAGCTTCAGGTTCGCTTTCCCGGGCGATGGCGGATTGGGCGGCTCGGCGGCGTCGCCTGTCGCTTCGGGGGTCGTAGGAGCTTCCACGGTGAAGAATGCGCCCTGGCCGTTTTCCCGCGCGAAGATGCCCTGCACGCGGTCCACCGGAATGGTCACCTCACGGGAAACCCCGCTGAAGCGGGCGGAAAACTGCACGAGCTCATTGTTGATCGTGAGATTTCGCGTGGCGTTGAGGCTCACGTTGAGCACGATTTCGCCGTTCTTCACATATTCGGCCGGCACGCGCGTCCTATCGTCCACTTTCACGCTCAGGTAGGTCGTGAAGCCGCAATCCGAGCACCACTCGTAAATGGCGCGGATGAAATACGGCTTCGTGGATACTTCGGGCATCGGGGCGCCCTCAGCGACGCATGGCCTTTTCGGAGGCGGTCATCGAGTCGATGAAGGCCTGGCGAGCAAACAGCCGCTCGGCATACTTAAGTAGCGGCGCGGATTGCTTGTTCAGCTGGATCTGGTAGTGATCGAGCCGCCAGAGCAGGGGAGCGATCGCCACGTCGAGCATCGAGAACTCCTCCCCGAGCATGAACTTCTGCTTCACGAAAATCGGCGCGATCTGGATGAGGTTCTCCCGGACGTAGAGCCGGGCCTTGTCATGCCCCTTCGTGGGCCCGTACTCGAGCGCTTTCACGTGGGTGAACAATTCCTGCTCGAAACGGAACAGGAACAGGCGCGCACGCGCGCGCATCACGGGGTCCGCAGGCATCAACTGCGGATGCGGAAAACGCTCGTCGATGTATTCGTTGATGATGTTCGACTCGTACAGCACGAGGTCGCGCTCGACCAGGACCGGCGTCGTGTTGTAGGGGTTCATCACGGCGAGGTCCTCGGGCTTGTTCATGAGGTCCACGTCGATGATCTCGAAGTCCATGCCCTTCTCGTACAGCACGATCCGGCAGCGGTGGCTGAACGGATCGGTGATCCCCGAATAGAGCGTCATCATGTCTTGTTCACCTCTTCTGGATTTTCCTCGCTGCACTGGGACGCCTCGCCCCTGAAGCGACAAGCCCGATGCGTCCCCGGGGGAGCATCGGGCGATATTGGCGCCGGCCGCCCTTGCTAGCGGACGTCCTTCCAGTACTCCTTCTTCAGCAGGACCGTGATCACGAAGAAGACGGCCAGGAAGAAGAGAACCACTATCCCGATCTGGACGCGCTTGGCCCGCGCCGGCTCGCCCATGTAGACGAGGTAATTCACCAGGTCGCCGACGTACTTGTCGTACTCTGCCGGCGAAAGTTTCCCGGGCTCTCCCACGGCGAACTTCGCACCGGCCTTGTCTCCCGGCTGCATGACTTGCTCGCCCTGGTACTCCCACAACACATGGGGCATGCCCACATTGGGGAACACGACGTTGTTCCATCCAGACCGGCTGGCGGGATCACGGTAGAAGCCGCGCATGTAGGTATACAGCCAGTCCGCGCCTCGCGACCTGGCTACAAGCGAGAGGTCCGGGGGCATCACGCCGAACCACGACTTGCCGTCTTTCGTTTCCAGCGTTGTCGTCATGGGATCGCCCACCTTGTCGGCGGCGAACATGAGATTTTCGCGGATCTGCCCATCGTTCAGCCCCAGATCCCCGAGCTTTGAATAGCGCATCATCGACGCCGCGTGGCAATTCAGGCAGTGATTGACGAAGATCTGGGCACCGCGCTGGAGAGACAGCCGGTCATGAAGGTTCGCCGGTGCCTTGTCCAGTTTCGCGCCGCCGCCGGCCGCCAGCGCCAGTCCCGGAACCACCAGGAGAATGAGAATCAGCTTTTTCATCATCACGTGAGCCTCTGCGGCACCGGTTTTTCCCTGTCGACCGCGGTGTACCAGGGCATGAGCAGGAAGAAAGCGAAATAGACCGTGGTGAGCACGCGAGCCACCCAGATCGCGATGTAGTCCCCTCCGACCATGGGGGAGGCCCTTCGGGAACTCGCCCCACACGGTCGTGGGTTCGACGCCCAGATAGCCGAGGACCAGGAAGCTCACGATCAGCGCCGCGAAGAAGGCCTTGTAGATAGGGCCGCGATACCGGATCGATTTCACCCTGCCACGGTCCAGCCAGGGAAGCGCGAAGAAGATCATGACCGCCGCACCCATCACGATCACGCCCCAGACCTGCATGTTGAAGAAGGACGGGACGGCCCGCAGCATCGCGTAAAAAGGGGTGAAATACCACACCGGCGCGATGTGCTCGGGAGTCGTCAGGGGATCGGCGGGAATGAAGTTGTTGTACTCGAGGAAGTAGCCCCCGACTTCCGGGGAGAAGAACACGACCGCCGAAAAGACGATGAGGAAGACGGCCACGCCAACCAGGTCCTTCACGGAGTAGTACGGGTGGAAGGGAATGCCATCAACCGGCGTTCCGGTCTTCGGGTCGAGGTTCTCGTAGATCTCGATGCCGTCGGGGTTGTTGGATCCCGTCTCGTGCAGGGCCATCAAGTGCGCGGCCACGAGTCCCAGCAGCGCCAGAGGGATGGCGATCACGTGCATTGCGAAGAAGCGGTTGAGCGTGGCGTCCGAAATGTTGTAGTCGCCCCGGATCCAGACCGACAGGTCCTCGCCGATGATCGGGATCGTGGCGAAGAGGTTGATGATCACCTGTGCGCCCCAGAACGACATCTGCCCCCAGGGGAGGAGATAGCCGAAGAACGCCTCCGCCATGAGGCAGAGGTAGATGAGCACGCCGAAGATCCAGGTGAGCTCCCGCGGCTTTCGGTACGAGCCGTACATCAGCCCGCGCGCCATGTGCAGGTAGACGACGATGAAGAACGCGGAGGCGCCCGTGGAATGGATGTAGCGGATGATCCACCCGCCGGGAACGTCTCGCATGATGTACTCGACCGAGGCGAACGCGTGCTCCGCGCTCGGCTTGTAGTTCATCGTGAGGAAAATCCCCGACACGATCTGGATCACGAGCACGAGCAGCGCGAGTGAGCCGAAGAAGTACCAGACGTTGAAGTTCTTGGGCGCGTAGTACTCCGTCAGCTGGCTCTTCCAGAGCACCATGAGCGGAAACCGCTGGTCGAACCAGGTGAGGACGCCGTTGAGGGGGCCGGCTCCGGTAACGGGAGGCTTGTTCATGACGGCCATGGCTTATCCCTTCTGATCCTCGCCCACCACGATCCTGGCGTCGCTCAGGTATCGGTGGGGCGGAATCTCGAGGTTGGTCGGGGCCGGTGCGCCCTTGAATACGCGGGCGGAGAGGTCGAACCGGGAGTTGTGGCACGGGCAGTAGTACCCTCCGGGCCAATCGGTGCCCATGTCCGAGGCGGCGCCGATCTCCTTCTTCAGCGTGGGAGTGCATCCCAGGTGCGTGCAGACGCCCACGGCGACGAACAGCTCCGGCTTGATCGACCGGGCAGCGCCCTTCACATAGTCGGGCTGTTTCGCGGAGGTCGACCTCGGGTCCGCCAGCATTCCGTCGTTTTTCTCCAGTTGCGCGAGCATTTCGGGCGTGCGCCTCAGGATCCACACAGGCTTGCCCCGCCATTCGACGGTGATCTGCTGCCCCGGCTCGATCTTGGCCACGTCGATTTCGACGGGGCCGCCGGCGGCCAGTGCGCGGGCGCTCGGAAACCAGCTACCCAGGAAAGGGACGGCAACTCCTCCCGCGGCGACTGCTCCCGCGGCGGAGGTGGCGACAATGTGGAGGCGACGCTTCATCTCGTCGACTTGGTCCAGGACGATGGCGGTCATTGCGGGAGGGGGATGTGCGGTAGGGGAGGGTGGTGTGTCGCCCGCCATTTTAGCCGATTCCCCGTAAGGACTTACAGCCCCGATCACCCGCGAGGGTTGACCCCCCTCCCCCCCTAAGATCCACCGGTCGCCCGCTCGGGTCATACTCGGAGAGAAGATGAGTTTTGCTTCTGAATTCAAGCAGTTCGCGTTAAAGGGCAACGTCGTCGACTTGGCCGTTGGTGTGATCATCGGGGCCGCGTTCGGAAAGATCGTCGACTCTGTCGTGAACGACCTCGTGATGCCCGTGGTCGGGCGGGCAATGGGCAATGCCGATTTCTCGAACCTCTTCCTTGCGCTCAAGGACGTCCCGGCGGGCGTGCCGATGACGCTCGATGCCGTGAGGAAGGCGGGGGTACCCGTCCTCGCATGGGGCAACTTCGCGACCATCGCGCTCAATTTCGCCATCCTCGCTTTCATCATCTTCATCATGGTCAGGCAGATCAACCGGCTGAAGAGCGAGGCGCCGGCGGCGCCGCCTCCCGCCACGCCGGAGGACGTCCAGCTGCTTCGCGAGATCCGCGACAGCCTCAGGAAGTAGGCACCTTGGCGCGCCGGCTCTGGCTCGTCTTCGCGCAGGCCGTCACGGCCACGCTGGCTGCGATATTCGTCGTGAGCCTCGTGAAGCCCGACTGGTCGCCGTGGCGGGCGAGCCAGGTGGTGGAGATCCGCGAATCCTCTTCAGCGCCCGCGGCCAGTGCTGCCATTCCGGGCCGGCCGGTATCGTTCAGCGACGCGGCGCGCAAGGCCGTCGCCTCGGTCGTGAACATCTCCGCGACGAAGCAGGTCAGGCGCCGCAGCCCCTTGCTCGAGGACCCGCTCCTGCGCCGCTTTTTCGGGGAGCGGTTCAACATCCCGGAAACGCAACTCTCGCTCGGCTCGGGCGTCATCGTGAGCCGTGAAGGCTTCGTGCTCACGAACTCTCACGTCGTGGAAGGCGTGACGGAAATCCAGGTCACCCTGAACGACGGGCGAACGGTGCCGGGCAAGATCGCCGGATCGGACCCGGAAACGGATCTGGCGGTGATACGCATCTCCGCCACGGGGTTGACTCCCATCACCTTCGGTCAATCCGACCAGCTCCGCGTGGGCGATGTGGTGCTTGCGATAGGCGACCCGTTCAGCGTGGGCCAGACGGTGACCATGGGCATCGTGAGCGCTCTCGGCCGCGACATCGGGCCATCGAACCCCTTCGGCAGCTTCATCCAGACCGACGCCGCGATCAACCCCGGCAATTCCGGCGGCGCCCTGGTGGACACGAGCGGCAATCTCGTCGGCATCAATTCCCTCATCTACTCGAGGTCGGGTGGCTACCAGGGCATCGGATTCGCCATTCCGGTGGGACTGGCCAGGAAGATCATGGAGCAGATCATCGAGACGGGCTCCGTGACGCGCGGCTGGTTCGGCGTGGAGGTTGCCAATATCACGCCTGAGCTCGCGGAGTCCCTTGGGCTTCCCGGCACGCGCGGCGCGATCGTCGGCGGCATCGAGCGCGGCAGCCCGGCCGACCGGGCAGGCATTCGCCTGGGAGACGTGATCGTGGCAGTAGACGACCGCGTGGTCACCGATCTCACTGCAACCCTCAATGCGATCGCCGACGTCCCGCCCGGAAAGACGGTCCTGGTGAAGCTGGTGCGCAAGGACCGGGAGGTGAACCTGTCCGTCACCGTCGGACGTCGCAAGCCCCGTCCGGCGGAAGGGGAGTAGGCGCGCTACGGCGCGGCCCCGGCATCGACCGGGGGCTTGCGCTTCTCGACGAACCGCGCCACGAATATTCCCACCTCGTAGAGCAGGCACAGCGGAACGGCGAGCATGAGCTGGGATATTACGTCGGGGGGCGTCACGATCGCCGCCACCACGAACGCGCCGACGATCACGAACGACCGGATCTCGCGCAGCTTCTCGACGGAAATCATGCCCGTCATCACGAGAACCACCACCACGACGGGCACCTCGAAGGTCACGCCGAACGCGATGAACATCCCGAGGACGAAGTTGAAGTAGGCCTCGATGTCCGGGGCCACCGTGATCGACTTCGGTGCGAACTGCGCGATGAAACTGAAAACCGTCTGGAACACGACGAAGTAGCAGAACGCCATGCCGAGGAAAAAGAGAAGGGTGCTCGACACGATCAGCGGAATGACCAGCTTCTTCTCGTGGGCATAGAGCCCCGGCGCCACGAATGCCCAGGCCTGGTAGAGGACGTAGGGAAGCGCGATGAGGAACGACACCATCATCGCGATCTTCATGGGGATGAAGAACGGCGTGATGACGCCCGTGGCGATCATCTTCGAGCCCTGCGGAAGCGTGCGCATCATCGGCATCGCGAGCAGGTCGTAGAGTTCGGCGGCGAAGAAGAACGTCGGCACGAAGACGATGGCGAGCGCGAGCAGGGAGCGCACCAGCCGGTCCCGCAGCTCGAACAGGTGCGCGAGAAATGTCTCCTGGGGGGCTTCCGTCATGCCGTGCCCGACTTGGGCTGCGCAGCGGGCTCGTCGATGCCGAGTTCCAGCTGGGGTGACGGAGCCGGCGGCCCTGCTACTTCCGGCGCTCCGGGCGAACCGGGTGCGGGCTGGTCCTTGTCCGCGGCTGCGATCGACGGGGCATCACCGCCGGAATGCAGTTGCCGGTCGATGTCATCCTGGACCTTGCGGATGTCGCTTTCCGTCTCCTGGACCTGCGTCTCGATGTCGCGCTGGAATTCGCGTGCCGCTCCCTCGAACTCCGTCTTCACCTTGGAGAGTTCCGAGAGCTCCATCTCGCGGTTGATGTCGGCCTTCACCTGGGTGGCGTAACGCTGCATCCGGCCGAAGAGGTGCCCCATGGTGCGGGCGACCTTCGGCAGGCGTTCGGGGCCGATGACGACGAGCGCCACCACCCCGATCAGCAGCAGCTCGGAGAACGCGATGTCGAACATGTTGGCGGCCGGCGCGGCTTGTCCGCTGCCCGCGCGATCAGCTCTTTTGCTTGTCCTTGACTTCGCCCTCGAGCGTCGCGCCCGTTGCAGCGATTTCCCCGGAAGGCTTCTTCTCTTCCTCGCCCTTCATGCCGTCCTTGAATCCCCGGACGGCGCCCCCCAGGTCGCTGCCGATGTTGCGCAGCTTCTTCGTGCCGAAGACGAGCAGCACGATCACGAGGACGACCAACCAGTGCCATATGCTGAATGAACCCATGGAACGCTCCTTGCGGCGGCGCTATTCCGCCGCGATCATGCGGGGAAGGCGATCAGGGCCGCCTACGATGTGGATATGCAAATGATACACGTCCTGTCGCCCGACCCTGCCCGTGTTCACGATGGTACGAAAGCCGTCGGTCGCTCCCTGCTCGCGCGCAAGGCGTCCGGCCATCGCGAGCATCCTGCCCAGCACCGGGGCGTGCTCGGGCCCGCAGTCGGCCAGCGAGTCTACGTGATCCTTGGGCACGACGAGGAGGTGGACCGGGGCGGCTGGCTGTATGTCGTGAAAGGCGTAGATCTCGTCGTCCTCGTAGACCTTTCGGGACGGTATCTCGCCTGCGGCGATCTTGCAGAAGATGCAGTCGTCCTTCCTCATCGCGAATCCTTTCTGGATGCCTTCTCCTCGATGCCCGATCGCCCTTCGCGGCGCTCGAGCTCCGCGAGGACTTCCGCGACCGGAATGCCCTGCCGCACCAGCAGCACGAGGCAGTGAAACCAGAGGTCCGCCGTCTCGTGGACGATGCTCGCCCTTTCCCCGGACTTCGCGGCTATGACGGTTTCCGTCGCCTCCTCGCCGATCTTCTTGAGGATGGCATCGAGCCCCTTCGCATTGAGTTTTGCGACATACGAGGCACCGGGATCCGCGCCCTGGCGCGCCGCGATCGCCGCTTCGAGACGCTCGAGAATCGTCACGTCAGCTTCCCTCCCGATCGGTCCCGGTGCTGCCGGGCACGGGGTCGGTGCAGCGCCACCGGGGCGAACCACTCCCCGCATCCAGGAGATTGAAGAAGCAGCGCCTCCTGCCCGTGTGACAGGCGATCCCGCCCGCCTGCTCGACCCGCAGCAGCACCGAGTCAGCGTCACAGTCCAGGCGAATCTCGACGATCCGCTGCAGGTGCCCCGAGGTCTCGCCCTTGCGCCAGAGCTTCGCCCGGGACCGCGACCAGTACACGGCCTCGCCCGTGGCCACGGTCAGGGCCAGGGATTCCCGGCTCATCCAGGCGAGCATGAGGACCTCGCCCGACGCCGCGTCCTGCGCCACGGCGGGCACGAGGCCGTCGGCATTCCAGGCGATCGCGTCGAGATAGTCCACGCCAGCGCCTAGAACCGCATTTCGATGCCGCGATCGGCCATGAAGCGCTTGGCCTGCGCCACCGAGAATTCGCCGAAATGGAAGATGGAGGCGGCGAGCACGGCGTCGGCGCCGCCGATCTCCACTCCCTGGGCGAGGTGCTCTAGCGTCCCGACACCGCCGCTGGCGATGACCGGCACCGGGACCGCCCGCGACACCGCGCGCGTGAGTTCCAAGTCGAACCCCGCCTTCGTTCCGTCGCGGTCCATGCTCGTGAGAAGGATCTCGCCGGCACCCCGTTCGGCCATGCTCACTGCCCATTGCACGGCGTCCAGCCCCGTCGGCTTGCGCCCGCCGTGCGTGTAGACCTCCCATTTGCCCGGCCCCGAGGACTTCGCGTCCACGGCGACAACGATCGCCTGCGAGCCGAAGCGCCGCGCCGCCTCCGAGACGAGCGCCGGATTGTCGACGGCGGCCGTGTTGATGCTCACCTTGTCCGCGCCGGCGTTGAGCAGCTTCCTCACGTCCTCCACCTTGCGCACTCCGCCGCCGACGGTGAGGGGGATGAAGACCTGCTCGGCCACGCGCTCGATGACCGGCACGATCGTGTCGCGGGCATCGCTCGACGCGGTGATGTCCAGGAACGTGATCTCGTCCGCGCCGGCCTCGTCGTACCCCCGGGCTACCTCGACCGGATCCCCGGCGTCCCTGAGGCTCACGAAATTGACTCCCTTCACCACGCGGCCGGCATGGACGTCGAGACAGGGAATGATGCGTTTGGCGAGGCCCATGGTCCGCTGGAGATCGATTGCCTGCGTGCCGGCGTCGAGTCGCCGGTCAGGCTTCTTCGTCCGCCAGCTTCTGGGCGGCGGCAAAATCGAGGCGCCCCTCGTAGATGGCCCGTCCGGTGATGGCGCCGATGACGCCCTCGCCCTCCACGGCGCGCAGGCGCTTCACGTCGTCGAGGTTCGAGATGCCCCCGCTCGCGATAACCGGAATCGTGAGCGCCTGGGCGAGCTTCACCGTGGCTTCCACGTTCACGCCCTTGAGCATGCCGTCCCGGCCGATATCGGTGTGGATGACCGCCTCGACCCCGTAGCCCTGGAAACGCCTGGCGAGATCGACGACATCGTGGCCGGTCAGCTTGGACCACCCATCCGTGGCCACCTTGCCGTCCTTCGCGTCGAGCCCGACCATGATGTGCCCGGGAAAGGCGTCGCACGCCTCGTGGAGGAAACCGGGGTTCTTCACCGCCGCCGTCCCGATGATCACGTACGAAACGCCGTCGTCCAGGTAGCGCTCGATCGTCTCCAGGTCGCGGATGCCTCCGCCCACCTGCACGGGGATGTCCGAGTCCACCGCGGCGATGATCGCCTTGATCGCCGACTCGTTCACCGGCTTTCCCGCGAAGGCGCCGTTCAGGTCGACCACGTGGAGTCGGCGCGCGCCGAGCCCGGCCCAATGCGCGGCGGTCTTTCCGGGGTCGTCGGAAAACACGGTTGCGGTCGCCATGTCGCCCTGTTCCAGGCGTACGCAGCGGCCATCCTTGAGGTCGATCGCGGGAATGATCAGCATGGGAACAGTCGGGGCCGAATCCTCACGGATTCCACGAAGTGAAGTTCTCGAGAAGCGTCAGCCCCGCGGTGCTGCTTTTCTCGGGATGGAATTGCGTTGCGAAGATGTTATCCCGCTCGATGGCCGAGGTAAAGGCATGCGGATATCGCGAGAAGGCCGCGGTGAGCGCAGGATCGCGGGGCGCGCAATAGAAGCTGTGGACGAAATAGAAGCGGGCTCCGTCCGGGGATTCCCCGCCAGAGCGCGTGGGGCCGCGCCTGCCAGACCTCGTTCCAGCCCATGTGCGGGATCTTGAATCCCGCCTCCCGGGTCTGCTCGGCGCGGGCGAACGCGAGGGTCTCGCCCGGCAGGATGGCCAGGCCCGCCGTATCGCCTTCGTCGCTGCGCTCGAAGAGCATCTGCAAGCCGATGCAAAGACCGAGAAAAGGCCGGGTCATTGCCGCCTCCCGTACCGCTTCTCCAAGGCCGCTGTCGGCGAGGCATTTCATGCAGTCGGGCATCGCGCCCTGCCCCGGGAAGACGACCCGATCGGCGACACGGATGGCGTCGGGGTCGGCAGTGATCGCTACCGACGCCTGCGGGGCGACGTGCAGGATCGCCTTCTCCACCGACCGGAGATTGCCCATGCCGTAGTCGACGATCGCGATGCGCTGTGCCATGGAAGGACCGGAGCGTTGCCCCGGTCTCGAGCCGTTGCCTAAAGGGATCCCTTGGTCGAGGGGATGACGCCTGCCGCTCTGGGATCCGGCTCGACGGCCATGCGCAGGGCGCGGGCGAACGCCTTGAAGATCGTCTCGCACTGGTGGTGCGAGTTGTCCCCGCGCAGGTTGTCGACATGCACGGTCGCCAGCGCATGGTTCACGAACCCCTGGAAGAACTCGCGGGTCAGGTCCACGTCGAATTCCCCCACCCGGGCCCGGGTGAAGGCCACGTGGAACTCGAGCCCGGGGCGCCCCGAGAAATCGACCACCGCCCGGGAGAGCGCCTCGTCGAGCGGAACGTAGGCGTGCCCGTACCGGCGAATTCCCTTCTTGTCGGCGAGCGCCTTCGCGACCGCCATGCCGAGCGTGATGCCGATGTCCTCCACGGTGTGGTGGGCGTCGATCTCGAGATCGCCCTTGGCCCTTACCGTGAGGTCCAGCGCCCCGTGCCGCGCGATCTGGTCGAGCATGTGGTCGAGGAACGCAATCCCCGAGGCGAGGCTCGCCTGGCCCGTGCCGTCCAGATTCACGGCGACGAAGACCTGGGTTTCCTTGGTGTCTCGCTGGATTTCCGCGGTGCGCATGGGTTCAGCCGATGGCCTGGGCTAGTGCCGCGAGGAGCCTCGCGTTCTCGTCGGGGGTACCGACCGTGAGCCGAAGGCAATGGTCTAGCAGGGGGTGGGAGCCGTGGAAGTTGCGCACCAATATACCACGCGCCCTGAGGCCCTCGAACGCTGCCGGTCCGTCGGGGAATCGGGCCAGGACGAAATTCGCCGCAGAGGGGAATCGCCGCACGCCGGCAAGGGTGTCCAGCCCGGATTCGAGTCGCTCGCGCTCGCGCACGATAGCGCGGGCCTGGTCCTCCAGCACTTCACGGCGCTCCAGGAGGAACTCCGCGGCGGCGGCGGAGAGCACATTCACGTTGTAGGGAAGGCGCACCTTGTCGAATTCGCCCAGCCAGTCGCGCGGCCCGACCGCCAGCCCCAGCCGGAGTCCGGCGAGCCCGAGCTTCGAGACGGTGCGAACGAGGACCAGGTTCGGGTGGCGCCCCACCTCCGAAACCAGGGAAGCCCCGCCGGAGAAGGGGTAATAGGCCTCGTCCACCACCACGAGACCTGGCGCGGCCTCCACGATGGCGAGAACGGATTCACGCGGGAAGAGGTTGCCCGTCGGATTATTCGGGTAGGCGATCCAGGTGAGCGCGGGACGCAGCCGCGCGATCGCCGCGAGTGTGGCCGGCAGGTCGAGCGCGAAATCGGGCGCCAGGTCGACCGCGGCGTACTTCATTCCAGCGCAGACCGCGCTGATCCGGTACATCGCGAACGAGGGTTCCAGCGAAAGCATCGTCGCGTCGGGCCGGGCGAGCGCAACCGCGATCATCTGCAGGATCTCGTCGGAGCCATTGCCCAGGACCATCTCGAGCCCATCCGGAATCGCCATCGCCTCCCGCAGGCGCGCCTTGAGGCGCGGCGCCTGCGGGTCCGGATATCGGTTCATCGCGACTCCCGCGAGGTGCCTCCCGAGTTCCTCGGCGACCCTCTCCGGAAGGCGATACGGGTTTTCCATCGCATCGAGCTTCACCAGGCCCGCGGCCGGCGCGACGTGATAGGCGGCGAGCGCGCCGATCTCTTCGCGCACCCAGTCCGCGGCCGCTTTCACGCCGGATCCTCCCCCCGAAGCTCCGCGCTGCGCGCGTGGGCCTCCAAACCCTCGGCCCTGGCGAGCGTCTTCGCCGTGGCGCCGAGCCGGACAGCCGCATCGCGGGAGACGCGTATGAGGCTCGAGCGCTTCTGGAAGTCGTAGACGCCCAGTGGCGAGGAAAAGCGCGCCGTGCGAGAGGTTGGCAGCACGTGGTTCGGCCCCGCGCAGTAGTCGCCCAGCGATTCCGAGGCGAAGTGGCCGAGGAAGATGGCGCCGGCGTGGCGGATCTTCGGCAGGAGCGGGTCCGGATTGGCTACCGCCAGCTCCAGGTGCTCCGGCGCGATCCGGTTGGCGATGGCGCAGGCCTCGTCGAGGTCGCGCACGACGACGAGGGCGCCACGGCCGGCGAGAGAGGCCTCGATGATGGCGCGTCGCGGCATGGACGCGATCCGCTTGCGCATGGACTCGAGGACGCGATCGGCGAACGCCGCATCCGGCGTGAGAAGGATGGACTGCGCGATCTCGTCGTGCTCGGCCTGCGAAAAGAGGTCCATCGCCACCCACTCGGGGTTGGCCGTCGCGTCGGCGACGACCAGGATTTCCGAAGGCCCGGCCACCATGTCGATGCCCACGCGGCCGAACACGCGCCGTTTCGCCGCCGCCACGTAGGCATTGCCGGGTCCCACGATCTTGTCGACGGCCGGGACCGAGCGCGTTCCATAGGCCAGCGCCCCGACCGCCTGGGCGCCCCCCACGCGGAAGACCCGGTCGACCCCGGCGAGCGAGGCGGCCGCCAGCACGTGGTCGTTCGCCTTTCCGTCGGGCGTCGGCACCACCAGCACCAGCTCCGCGACTCCAGCCACTTTCGCCGCCACGGCATTCATCAGCACGGACGAGGGATAGGCAGCCTTTCCGCCGGGCACGTAGAGTCCGACACGATCCAGCGGCGTGACCTGCTGGCCGAGCATCGTGCCGTCGCCGTCCTCGATCCGCCAGCTTTGCAGGTGCTGGTGCTCGTGAAAGGCGCGGATGCGCTCGGCTGCCGATTCCAGCGCCGAACGCTCCTCCCGGCCTATGCGCCCCAGCGCGTCCCGGCAAGCTTGTGGAGGCACCTCGAGTTCGGCGGGCGAAGCGGGCGACCATCGGTCGAATCGCCGGGTGAACTCGACGAGCGCCTCGTCCCCACGTCGCTGCACCTCGCGCAGGATGTCGGCCACGACGCGGTCGACGCTTTCGTCCTGGGCCCCCTCGAAGGCGAGGAGCGCGGCCAGTTCGGCCTCGAAGCCGGGATCGCGACTCGACAGGCGGCGCGGCTCAGGCACGGCAGGCCCTCTCGAACGCCTCGATCAGCGGCAGCACCTCCGCGCGCTTGACCTTCATGGAGGCCGGATTCACGATCAGGCGGCTCGATACCGCCAGGATCTCCTCGACCGCCTTGAGCCGGTTGGCGCGCAAGGTCCCCCCGGTGTCCACGAGGTCCACGATCGCATCGGCCAGGCCCACCAGCGGCGCGAGCTCCATGGAACCGTAGAGCTTGATCAGGTCCACGTGAACGCCCTTGGCGGCGAAGTGCTCTCGGGCGATCTGCATGTACTTCGTGGCGACCCGCAGGCGGGCGCCCTTGCGGACCGCCGCGGGGTAGTCGAACTCCTCCGGCACGGCCACCATCATCCGGCAGCGCGCGATGCCGAGGTCCAGGGGCTGGTAGAGGCCGCGGCCGCCGTGTTCGATCAGGAGGTCGCGGCCGGCCACGCCGAGGTCGGCGGCGCCGTACTGGACGTAGGTCGGGACGTCGGAAGCGCGCACGATGATCAGGCGCACGCCCGATCGGCCCGTGGGCAGGATGAGCTTGCGGGAGACTTCCGGATCCTCCGCGGCGACGATGCCGGCGGCTTCGAGCAACGGCTTCGTTTCCTCGTAGATGCGTCCCTTGGACAGCGCTATCGTGATCATGGCGGGGCTTTCAGCTCAGGCGTCGCACGCGCGCCGAGCCGGGAGAGTTTTTCCTCGAGGTGCTCGTAGCCGCGATCCAGGTGGTAGATCCGGTCCACCAGCGTCTCGCCCTCGGCCACCAGGCCGGCGATCACCAGGCTGGCCGAGGCGCGCAGGTCGGTGGCCATCACCGTCGCGCCGGCAAGGCGCTCCACGCCCTGCACGACCGCGGTGTTGCCCTCGATGTCGATCCTCGCGCCGAGGCGGCGCAGCTCCTGCACGTGCATGAACCGGTTCTCGAAGATCGTCTCCGTGACCAGGGCCGTGCCGGCGGCAATGGTGTTCATCGCCAGGAACTGCGCCTGCATGTCCGTCGGGAATGCCGGGTACGGCGCGGTGCGCACGCTCACGCACCGCGGGCGTCCGGCCATGCGTATCGTGAGCGCGTGTCCCCTTGCCGTGATGTCCGCCCCCGCCTCGCGCAGCTTCTCGAGCACGGCATCGAGGGCGTCGACGGGCGCATGGGTGATCGTGATCGCCCCGCCCGTGGCGGCCGCGGCCGCGAGGAATGTCCCCGCCTCGATGCGATCGGGCATCACGGCATAGTCCACGCCTCCCAGTCGCTCCACGCCCTCGACCACGATCTCGTCGGTGCCGTGGCCGCGAATGCGCGCGCCCATCGCGATGAGGCACTTGGCGAGGTCCGCCACTTCGGGTTCGCGGGCGGCATTCTCCAGCACCGTCTCGCCTTGCGCGAGGCACGCGGCCATCATGAGGTTCTCGGTCCCGGTGACGGTGACCGTGTCCATGAAAATCCGCGCACCCTTGAGCCGCGAGGCCCTGGCCCGGATATAGCCCGCCTCGATGGCGACCTCGGCGCCCATGGCCTCGAGACCCTTCAGGTGCAGGTCGACGGGACGCTCCCCTATGGCGCAGCCGCCCGGCAGGGAGACGCGCGCCTCGCCACAACGGGCCAGGAGCGGGCCCAGCGCGAGGATGGAGGCGCGCATGGTCTTCACCAGCTCGTAGGGCGCGAACGGCTCGGCTATCCGGCCCGCATCCAGGCTCGCGCCGCCTGCCTCGCGCGACACCCGTACGCCCATGCGCTCGAGGAGCGCGAGCATGGTCTCCACGTCGTTCAGCCGCGGCAGGTTCGTCACGCGTACGGGCGCGTCCGCCAGCAGCGTGGCCGCAAGAATGGGGAGCGCGGCATTCTTCGCGCCGGATACTCGTATTTCGCCGGAGAGCGCAATCCCGCCGTGGATCGAGAGCTTCTGCATGGGTCGTTTCAGGGTGCCGGGCGGACCGGCCCGGGAAATCGGTTCAGCTGGCGGCCCACTCGTCGGGGGACAGGGTGTGCATCGAGAGCGCGTGGACCTCCTCGCGCATGCGGTCGCCCAGAGCGGCGTAGACCAGCTGGTGCCGACGCACACGGGCGAGCCCGGCGAAGGCGGGGCTCACGATGAGCGCCTCGAAGTGCACGCCGTCTTCGCCCCGCACCTCCACATGCTGGCACTCGAGGTGATTGCGAATCGCTTCTTCGATGGATTTCTTGTCGGCCATGGCGGCCTCAGTGCCTCAGTTTGTATCCGGATCGCAGCAGGCGAAGGGTGAGCCATGATAGGGCACAGAACGCGGCGCTCGCAATCGCGAGGCTCACCCACGGAGAGACGTCGGCCTTGCCGAAGAAGGCGTAGCGGAAGCCGTCGATCGCGTAGAAGAACGGATTCAAGTGCGACGCCGCCTGCCAGAACGGGGGAAGGGAGTCGACCGAGTAGAAAACGCCCGCCAGGAATGTGAGCGGGAGAATGAAGAAATTCTGGAAGGCGGCGAGTTGGTCGAACTTCTCGGCCCAGATCCCCGCGATGATGCCGAGCGCGCCGAGGATCCCCACGCCGGTCAGCGTGAAGGCGAAAAGCCAGAGCAGATTGGGAAAGGGCATGGGCACGAGCCAGGCGACCGCGATGACCACTCCCGCGCCGACCACCACGGCGCGCACCACCGCAGCAAGCAGGTAGGCGGCGAACAGGTCCCCGGGAGTAAGTGGTGCCAGGAGGATGAAGACGATGTTCCCGGTGATCTTCGACTGGATGAGGGAGGACGAGGCGTTCGCGAAGGCGTTCTGGAGCATCGACATCATTGCGAGGCCGGGCACGAGGAACTGGGCGTAGGGCACGCCGGGATAGGCCTCCACGCGGCCGGAAAGCGCGTGGGAGAAGATCACGAGGAAGAGGAGCGCCGAGAGGACCGGCGCCGCCACGGTCTGGAAGCTCACCTTCCAGAAGCGCATCACCTCCTTCACGAAGAGCGCACGGAAGCCGAGGGTCATGCGGCCTCTCGCGACGGCGCCTCGGTGCGGGCCATGATCTTCACGAAGACCTCCTCGAGCTCCGGCTCGGCCACCTCGAGGTGGGAGACTTCCGCGCCGGACTCGCGCAGCCGTGCGAGCGCCTGTTCGACCTGCGAGGCGTTCTCCACCGGGATGCGGTGCCAGCCGGCCGTGTCGAGCGTGGCGCCACGGGAAAGCGTCTCCGGCAGGTCGCCCGACTCGAGCTTCACGCGCAGGACACGCTCCGAGAAGGCGGCCAGGAGCCGTCGCGTCGAGTCCAGCGCGACGATTCGCCCCGCCTTCATCATCGCGATCCGGCTGCACAGGTGCTGGGCTTCCTCGAGGTAATGCGTGGTGAGGACGATCGTGTGTCCCGCCGCGTTCAGCTCGCGCACGAAGTGCCAGAGAGTCTGTCGCAGCTCCACGTCGACCCCGGCCGTGGGCTCGTCGAGCACGATCACCGGCGGACGGTGGACCAGCGCCTGCGCGACCATCACGCGCCGCTTCATGCCCCCGGAGAGCGAGCGCATGTTCGCATCCGCTTTCGCGCCCAGCGCCAGCCGCTCGAGAAGCTCGTCTATCCAGGCGCGGTTGCCGCGCAACCCGAAGTAGCCCGACTGAAGCTCCAGGGTCTCGCGCACGCTGAAGAACGGGTCGAACACGACCTCCTGGGGCACGATACCGAGGAGCCTGCGGGCCTCGCCGTACTCCGTTGCCACGTCCCGGCCGAGGATCCGCAGCCGCCCGGAATCGGGCCGCACGAGGCCGCCGAGCGCGGAAATGAGGGTGGTCTTGCCGGCCCCGTTGGGGCCGAGCAGGGCGAAGAACTCGCCCTGCTCCACGGTGAGACTCACGCCGTCGAGGGCGCGCAGCGACCCGTAGCGCTTGGAGGTGTCTCGCACCTCGACCGCAGCCGTGGCCACGCTCACGCCCGGCAGGGTTGGATGAGCCCGGTGACGCCGTAGAGCTCGGCCAGCGCGAGGAGGTTGGCCGGGAGGTTCACGAAATAGAGGCCTTTTCCGCGCCGTGCAGCCTCGCGCCGCCATTCGAGCAGCAAAGCCACCGCCGAGGAGTCGACCTCGGTAATCGCCGAGAAGTCGATCGTCAGTCGGTCGGGAAGGTCCGGGTGCGAGCTGTACTCCCTGCTCTCCTCGAGCACGCGCGGCAGGGTTTCGAAGGACAAGGCTCCCTCGAGGGCCAGGACTTCCGAGCGCGCGTCGGCGTTCACTTCTTCCCGTCAGCCTTGCCGGGCGCCTTCGGCGCGTCCGACGTGCGATTGCGGTCGGCGAGGGTCTTCACGAGGCCATCCACCCCGGATCGCTGGATCTGGTCGTGGAAGGAACTGCGATACGTGGTCACCAGGGAGACGCCGTCGACCACCACGTCGTAGACCTTCCAGCCGCCCTCGGTGCGCTCCATCCCGTAGTCGATCGGGATCGGCTGGCCGCCGGGCTGGTTCACGACCGTGCGCACCACCGTGTCCTGGTCTCCCGCCGCGAGCTTGGCGGCCTTCACGTCGATGGTCTGGTTGCGGTACTGCGAAAGCGAGGTGGAGTAGGTGCGCACGAGAAGCGTGCGGAACTCGTCGACGAGCGCCTTCTTCTGCGCGTCCGAGGCCTTGGACCAGTTCCGCCCCATGGCGAGGCGGGTCATGCGCGCGAAGTCGAAATGCAGGAGCACCTTCTCCTCGACGAGCGCGAGGATCTTCCTCTGGTTGCCGGCCTGCAGGTCCTTGTCGGTCTTGATGATGGCGAGCACCTCGTCGATCGACGTGCGCACGAGGGCGTCGGGCGCCGTTTCCGGCGCGGCGGCCGCGGGCGCGGACGCGATGAGCGCCAGTGCGGTCAATGAGAGGGCGACGGACATTCTGGTCATGGAGGCGATCCTGTGTGGGGCACTGCTGGCGATTGGAACGTCGACGCCGGCCCGGGTTCCCGGCCGCGACTACTTCCTGCCGTCTTCCTGGGCCTTGCTGAAGAGGAGTTGCCCGATGAGGCGCTCGAGCACCACGGCCGATTGCGTGATCGTCACGCGATCGCCGTCGGCAGCTTCTTTTCCTCGCCGCCCGCATCCAGCCCACATACTGCTCGCCGAGGAGGCCGGACGTGAGGATCGAGGCGCTGGTGTCCTTCGGAAACCCGTAGCGCGTGTCCAGCGCGAGGATGACGGAGGCCTGGAAGCGCTCGTTGTCGAACCGGATGTCGGCCACGCGTCCGACCAGCACGCCGGAGCTGCGCACCGGGGCGCGCACCTTGAGCCCGCCGATGTTGTCGAAGCGCGCCTCGACGCGATAGGTGGAGTTCGCGCGCTCCGCCCCGAGGTTTCCCGCCTTGAGCGCGAGCACGAGCAGCGCGGCGAATCCGGCCATCACGAAGGCGCCGAACCAGAGATCGATGGTTGTTCTTTCCATGGTGTCCGTGCTTGTCCCGAATTGCCCTTCAGGTGTCGCCGCGCAGCATGAACGCGGTGAGCACCAGATCCAGGGCGAGGATGGTGAGCGCCGAACTCACCACGGTGCGGGTCGTCGCCCCCGAGACGCCCTCGGCGGTCGGCGGCGCGTCGAATCCCTCGAAAGTCGCGATGACCGTGACGGCGATGCCGAACACGAAACTCTTCACGACGCCGTTCATCACATCATACCGGAAGTCCACCGCCGCCTGCATTTGCGACCAGAACGCGCCGGGGTCCACGCCGACCATCACGACGCCCACGATGAAGCCGCCGAAGATGCCCATGGCGGAAAACAGGGCCGCGAGCATCGGCATCGAGATGACGCCCGCCCAGAACCGCGGCGCGATGACGCGCGCCATCGGCGAGACCGCCATCATGTCCATGGCGGTGAGCTGCTCCGTCGCCTTCATGAGCCCGATTTCCGCCGTGATCGCGGATCCGGCGCGGCTGGCGAAGAGCAGGGCGGCGACCACCGGGCCGAGTTCGCGCACGAGCGAAAGCGCGACGAGGACGCCGATCGAGTCCTGCGCCCCGTACTTCTGCAGCGTCTCGAAACCCTGCAGGCCCAGCACCATGCCCACGAAAAGCCCGGACACCATGACGATGATGAGCGAGAGCACGCCCGTGAAATAGACCTCGCGCATGACCAGCCGGAACCGCCGCACGCTGGTGCCCGAGGCCGCGAGCAGGACGAAGAAGAACCGCAGCATCGCCCCGGCTCGCCACACGTTCTCGATGAAGTTGTGGCCGATCCGGGTGAGGGTGCGGCGTGCCCGGTCAAGCAGCATGGGCAGCCTCCTCGCGGGCGCCGGCGAGCCCGACGTCCTCGTCGTATCCGGGCGCCGGATAGTGGAAGGGCACGGGGCCGTCCGTCTCGCCGTGGATGAACTGGTGGACCACCGGCAGCTCCGTCGCGCGGATCTGCTCCGGCGTGCCCTCCCCCACCACGCGGCCGCCGGCGACGAAATAGAGGTAGTCCACGATCTGGAGCGACTCGACGACGTCGTGCGTGACGATGATCGAGGTCGCCCCGAGTGCGTCGTTCAGGCGCCGGATGAGGCTGCCCACCACGGACATGGCGATCGGGTCGAGCCCGGCGAAAGGCTCGTCGTACATCACGAGCATGGGATCCATCACCACCGCCCGCGCAAGCGCCACCCGCCGCGACATTCCGCCGGAGAGCTCCGAGGGCATGAGGTTGTGTGCGCCGCGAAGCCCGACCGCCTCGAGCTTCATCAGGACCAGGTCGCGCACCATCGCCTCGGAGAGCTTCGCGTGCTCCCGGAGCGGAAAGGCGACGTTGTCGAAGACGGTCATGTCCGTGAAGAGAGCGCCGAACTGGAACAGCATGCTCATCCGGCGGCGCAGGGCGTAGAGACCCTCGCGGTCGAGCTCGTGCACCGCGCGCCCGCCCACGCGGACTTCGCCCTTCGAAGGCCGCAGCTGCCCGCCGATCAGGCGCAGCAGGGTCGTCTTGCCGCAGCCGCTGCCGCCCATGATCGCGATCACCTTTCCCCGCCGCATGCGCATCGAGATGCCCTCGAGGACCGGGCTGCGGCCGTAGCCAAAGCTCACGGCGTCTATCTCGACGAGGTTTTCTTCGCTCACTCGGGGTAAAAACAGGGGGAATCGGGGTGCCATTCTAGCAGCATTCACCGGCGCGCCCGGAGGCGCGGCACCCTATAATCCCCGTCACACACGCGTGCCCCGGCGCCCCGGATGAAACCCCGCCTCCTGCTGGTCGATGACGATCCCCTGATCACGGAAAGCCTCGCTTACGTGCTCGGGGCGGATTTCGACCTCACCTGCGCGTCGGACCGCGCCTCGGCCGTCGCCGCCCTGCGGGAGTTGTCAGGCCCGCCCGAGCTCGCCCTCATCGACCTGGGCCTGCCGCCGGCGCCGAACCTGCCCAACGAGGGCTTCAAGCTGATCGGCGACCTCCTCGCGCACGCGCCGGACGTGCGCATCGTCGTCCTCACCGGCCAGAACGAGGAATCGAATGCCCGTCGCGCCCGTGCGCTGGGGGCGGCGGACCTCGTTCCGAAGCCTTGCGAACCGGACGACCTGCGGGAGCTCCTGAAGCGGGTCCTGCGCTCGCGAGAGCTCGGGCCGGTGGCCGGCGCAGGAGAAGAAAAGCGAACCCTGGTCGGCGAAAGCCCGCCCATGCGCAAGCTGCGCAGCCAGATCGACCTTTACGCGTCCTCCGTGTTTCCCGCTCTCATCGAGGGGGAGTCCGGCAGCGGCAAGGAGGGCGTGGCCTTCTCGCTCCACCACCTGAGCCCGAGGGCGCGCGAGCCCTTCCTCGCGCTCAACTGCGCGGCGATATCGCCCTCGCTCGTCGAACCGACCCTGTTCGGATACGCGAAGGGCGCCTTTACGGGCGCGGTCCAGTCGAAGGCCGGCTACTTCGAGGACGCCGCCCAGGGAACGCTGTTCCTCGACGAGATCGGGGAACTGCCCGTCGATCTCCAGGCGAAACTGCTGCGCGTCCTGGAGAACGGCGAATACCAGCGCGTCGGCGAGACCCAGACCCGCGTGAGCCGCGCCCGGATCGTGGCGGCCACCAATCGCGACTTGCGCCTGGAAACCGCCCAGGGGCGCTTCCGTGCCGACCTCTACCACCGCCTTTCCGTATTCACCATCGCGGTGCCGCCCCTTCGCGAACTCGGCGAGGACAAGCTTCGCCTGCTCGACCACTTCGGGCTGTTGTTCTCGGAGCGCACCGGAACGCAGCCTTTCGCTCTCGACGAAAAGGCCCGCGAACGCTGGCTCGCCTACCCGTTTCCCGGAAACGTGCGCGAACTGCGCAACATCGTGATCCGGCTCGCCACCAAGTTCGCGGGCTACCCGGTCGGCGAGGCGGACCTGGAGCCCGAATTCGCTCCGGCGCCGCCGCTGGCCTCCGGGGCCACCGATGCGCTGGGGGACGCGCGTGCGCTCCTCGCCTCGGGGCGCCCGTTCAGCCTCGACGCGGCGCTGAAGGCGGTCGAGACGATCTACCTCGATGCGGCCATAGAGGTCGCGCAGGGCAACATGTCGCGGGCGGCGAAACTCCTCGGGATTTCGCGAAGCACGCTCTACAGCCGGCTGGAGGCGGCGGGGCGCTCCGGTGCTAAACTGGCCTCGCCGGACCCTGCCGATCCTCCTGTTGCCTCCGGCGTCCGCAATTGACTCTCCGCCCGCCACTCTCATGACGATGTACCTGGAGCACTTCGGCCTGCGTGAGGCGCCGTTTCGCATCACGCCCCATACCGAGTTCTTCTTCGCGGGCGCCAACCGGGGCGCAACGCTGGAGGCGCTGGCCTACGCGATCACCGCGGGCGAGGGCCTCGTGAAGGTCACCGGCGAGGTGGGAACGGGCAAGACGATGCTCTGCCGCGTGCTCATGGAGCGCCTTCCGGAATCGGTGGAGACCATCTACCTCGCGGTGCCGAGCCTTACCCGCGACGAGATGCTCATCGCGATCGCGAGCGAACTCGGCATCGACACCCAGGGCGCGAACACCACCCAGCTCCTGCGCGCGCTGCAGGTCCGGCTCATCGCGCTGCACTCGGAAGGCCGCCAGGTCGTGGCGCTCATCGACGAGGCGCACGCCATGCCGCTCGCCACGCTCGAGGAGATCCGGCTGCTGTCGAACCTGGAGACCGGCAAGGAGAAACTCCTGCAGATCGTGCTGTTCGGCCAGCCCGAGCTCGACGAGCACCTGGCCCTTCCCAACATGCGCCAGCTCAAGGAGCGCATCACGCACGCATTCGGCCTGTCTCCCCTGCCGCCGCGCGACATCAAGGACTACATCGCTTTCCGGCTGCGCGCGGCGGGCTACCACGGCCCCGACCTCTTCGGCCCGGAAACGCTTCGCATCATCGGCGAGGCGTCCGAGGGCCTCACCCGGCGCATCAACATCTACGCCGACAAGACGCTCCTGGCCGCCTTCGCGGCCGGAACCCACACCGTGAGCGCCGATCACGCGCGAGCCGCGGTCTCGGACACGCAGATCGTGGTGTCCCAGCGCGCAGCACCGCGCCGCGTCGTGGTGGCGGCGCTCGCCGGCCTCGCCGCGGGCGTCGCGATCGGCTTCGGGGCAGCCTGGCTCCTCCAGGCCGGTTCGGCCGTTCCGACCGGCATGGCATCGGCACCTCCCGCGGTTTCCACTGCCGCGCAGGCGCCCACGCCGCCTCCGGCTACGCCTGCGGCAGCGGAAGTGGCAACCACTCCCCAGCCTGCCCCGGCCGAGCAACCGGCCGGGCCCGGCGCGGTCTTGCCGGCGGCACCCGTGGCGAGCGGTCCGGCGCCTGAGGCGCAACGGGCCACGGTACGGCTACCCGCGCCCGCCGCATCGCCGGTTTCCCCGGGGGCCGCCGCCGCGAAGATGGACGGCACGTTTCCGCTCGAATCGCGCTTTTCCGCCGGTCTGTCGATGCTGGACGGCGATCTGGAGGGGCGCTGGGTCGTCCAGTTGATGGTGACGGACGCGAGGGACCGGGACTATCTCCTGTCCTTCCTGGAACAGGCCTCGCGCACGCTTGATGCCGAAGCGCTGTATCTCTACCCGAGCGGATCGTCCGAGTTTCCCAGGGCGGGCGTCGTCTACGGCACCTTCCCGACCCGCTCCGAGGCGAACACCGCCCTGGCTTCCCTTCCCGAGAACCTGCGCAGGTTTCGGCCGTACGTCCGGTCCGTGGAGGCGGTGCGCGCGGACGTGCGAAGGGGGTCCCGGTCGTGAGCCGTTGCGGGAGGCGGCGTCAAGCCGTATTCCGCGGCCGGACCCGCCGTGATTCGTTTGCCTTTCGGCATCGAAAACGCTATAACATGGCGAATTCCGTTCTCCCCATAAAACAATCACTTACGGAATCATCTTGACGATGCGCCTGAACCGCAAACCCGCTCTGGTCGCCATGGCAGTGCTGGCCGCGCTGGCGGCAGGTTGCGGCACGCAGCCGATCGCGCAGCCCGACACCCACCTCCGGCAGGATCCGGTGCGCGCAGCCGACGCCCCGTCGATCCCGAAACCGGTCATGCCCGCGCCGCTGCCGCCGCCTCCCGAGGCGCGCGCGGCACAGGTCAAATACTCCATCGTGGTCGCAAACCAGCCGGTTCGCGATGTCCTGCTCGCCGTCGCTCGCGAGACGAAGGTGAACGTCGACGTGCACCCGGGCGTCGAGGGCGCCATCACGATCAACGCGATCGACCAGACCCTCGCGCAGATCCTCGACCGGATCTCGAAGCAGATCGACATGCGCTACCAGGTCGAGGGCGACACGATCCACGTCATGCCCGACTCACCGTTCCTGCGCAGCTACCGCGTGGACTACGTGAACATGGCGCGCGAAACCACCGAGACGGTGTCGGTGGCCACGCAGATCCTTTCCGGAACCGTCGGCGGCGCCGCCGGCGCCTCGGGGCAGGGCGAGAACAACTCGACGCTTCGCATCAGCAACATCTCCCGCAATCGCTTCTGGGAGACGCTCGAGCGCAACCTGAAGGACTTGCTGCGCGAGACGGACAAGCTGCTTCCCGAAGGAAGCAGCGAGACTTTCGTGAGCGGGCGCGGGCGCGCATCCTCGACCGGCAGCCCTGGTGCCGCCCGCCCTCGTGCCGGCGCGGCGACGGGACGGCCTGCCGCAACCGCCGCTGCCGGCGCGGCGGCGCCTGCCCTGGCGCAGTCGGACCAGAGCGCGGAGTTCACGGAGCAGCGCCTCACGTTCCGGGAAGCGGCCGCCGTGATCGTCAATCCCGAGGCGGGCGTGGTAACGGTGCGGGCCTCCTCGCGCCAGCATGAAAAGGTCGCGGAGTTCCTGGAGCAGGTCACCGGGTCCGCCCGCCGCCAGGTGGTGATAGAGGCGACGGTGGTCGAGGTGCAACTGAACGACACGTACCAGTCGGGAGTCGACTGGTCCGCGCTCGCGACCAACGGGCTGGGCTACTCCGTCCGGCAGAGCTTCACCGGCGGAAACCTCGCTTCCGGGCTGCCTCCGTTCTTCTCCCTCAGCTACAGCAACCCGAACCCGGCGTCGGGCGGGAACCTCTCGAGCTCGATCAAGCTGCTGAACACCTTCGGGACGACGCGCGTGCTCTCGAGCCCGCACCTGATGGTGCTCAACAACCAGACGGCCGTGCTCAGGGTGACCGAGAACCTGGTCTATTTCACGATCAAGGCCGAGACGAACACGAACGCGAACATCTCGGTGACGACGTTCACGACCACGCAGAACGTTCTCCCGGTCGGCATCATCATGAACCTCACCGCGCAGATCAGCGACAACGACGTGGTCACGCTCAATGCCCGGCCGACGATCACGGCGAAGATCGGCGAAGTCCAGGATCCCAACCCTTCCCTGCGAGGCACGCTCAGCACCATCGAGAGCAAGATTCCGGTGACACAGACGCGCGAGATGGAAAGCGTCCTGCGCATCGCCAGCGGCCAGACCGCGGTACTCGGCGGCCTGATGATCGACAGCTTCGAGGGAACGCGCGCGGGACTGCCGATCGCGTCACGGATCCCGATCTTCGGCGACCTGGTGAGCTACCGCGACGACAACGCGAAGAAGCGCGAGCTCGTCATTTTCCTGCGCCCCGTCGTGATACGGAACGCGAGCCTCGACGGCGACCTGTCCGACTACCGCCGCCACCTTCCCGACCGCCGCTTCTTCAGGGACACCGAGGCGCCGCTGCCGGAGTTCCAGCAGGGCCTGCGGCAGATGCAGCGCGGCGAGATGCCGGGAACCACGCCCAATCCGGTGGTGCCCCCGTCGCCCGCCCAGGGAGGAAGCCGATGAGCCTCCTGCTCGACGCCCTCAAGCGCGCCGAGCAGGAAAAGCTCGCTCGACTGGACCCGGAGGCGCCCCCCGGGGAAACGACACAGTCCGCCGCCAAGCCCTCGCTCCGGGCAGGATTCGAGCTCGAGCAGGTCGAGCGCCCCCCGGTCGCAGCTCCCGCCCCCAAGGCCGCGCGCGAGCCGGACCGCGACAGCGCCAAGGCGGTCTTCGCGGCCAAGAAGGCGGAGCCCGTTGCGGCTCCGTCGGGCAGGAACAAGGCCATCCTCGGAATCGGTGTGGTCGCCCTCCTGCTGTTCGCGGGCGGCGGCGCGTACGTCTGGTACGAGATCAACCGCACACCCGCTCCGCTGGCGCGCACGAACATGCAAGTCGCCTCACCAAAACCCGTCATTCCGGCCCCGGCGAGCACACCTGCCGCGCGTCCCTCGCTTGCTGCAGGTGCGGGAGAGGCATCCGTCTCGACTTCCTCCGTGTCGGCGCCCAGGCCCGAGAATCTCGCGGCAGCCACGGCGACGGGAGCTGCGGCGGCCCCGGAGGCCACGCCGAAGCCCAAGCCGCCGCCCTCGCCATCGCAGCAGCTGGTGGCGAGCGTGCTGCAGGAGTCCGGGGGGCCGAAGCCCGCGCCCGCCCTGGAGCTCACGCGCAAGTTCGATGCGCCGCGCGTTCCCGTCGACGTCCGGCGAGGCTACGAGGCGTTGAAGGGGGGCGACGCCGCCGCCGCGCGCGGGCACTACGAATCCGCCGTCGCGGCCGATCCTGCGAACGTCGATGCGCACCTCGGGCTGGCCTCGGCAGCCGCGAGGACCGGCGACCGGGAAACGGCCGCGCGCCACTACCGGCGGTCGCTCGAGCTCGATCCGCGCAATCCGGCGGCCGTCGCCGGCCTCGCCGCGATCGCGGATTTCTCCCGGCCCGATGCGCTCGAACGGCAGCTTCGCGCCGACATCACCCGCCATTCCGAGATCTCCGCCCTGCATTTCACCCTGGGCAACCTCCTCGCGTCGCAGGGGCGGTGGAACGAGGCGCAGGCCGCGTACTTCGAGGCCTACCGCCTCGACCCGGGGAACGCCGACCAGGCCTACAACCTCGCCGTGAGCCTCGATCAGCTCGGCCAGGCGAGTCTCGCCGCCGGCTACTACCAGCGCGCCATGGAGGCCACCGGGCAGCAGCACGCGCAGTTCGACAAGGAACAGGTCGCCCGGCGAATCGCGGAGCTGAAGCGGTAACGATGGGCACGGTCCATTCACCCATTTCCCCGATTCCGCTGGGGCAGACGCTCCTCACGAAAGGGATCGTCAGCCAGGACCAGCTGAACATCGCCCTCACGGAGCAGAAGCGGTTCAAGTCGCCGCTCGGCAAGGTGCTGGTGCAGCTCGGCTTCGTCACCGAGGCCACGATCCGCGACACCCTGTCCGAGACCCTCGGCCAGGTTTCGATAGACCTCGAGAACACCATCGTCGACCCGGCTGCGATCGCGCTGGTGCCCAAGGACCTCGCGCGCCGCTGTCACGTCCTTCCGGTCTCCTACGACCACGAGAAGCGCTCGCTCCTCATCGCCGTGTCGGACCCGGCGAACGTCGTCGCCCTGGACCAGATCCGCGCGCTGGTGCGGGAGGACCTGCGCATCGAGCAGGTGCTCGCCCGCGAATCCGACATCACGATCGGCATCGAGCACCACTACGGCTTCGAGCTCTCGATCGACGGCATCCTGAACGAGATCGAGACGGGCGAGATCGACTACCAGAGCCTCGCCGCCGAATTCGACGAGTACAGCCAGCCGGTGGTGCGGCTGGTCGACGCGCTCCTGAACGACGCGGTGAAGCGCGACGCCTCCGACATCCACTTCGAGCCCGAGCAGGGGTTCCTGCGCATCCGCTACCGCATCGACGGGGTGCTGCGCCAGATCCGCAGCCTGCACAAGAACTACTGGGCGGCGATGGTCGTGCGCCTGAAGGTGATGAGCGGCATGAACATCGCCGAGACGCGCGCGCCGCAGGACGGGCGCATCTCGCTCATGCTCTCCGGCCACCAGGTGGACTTCCGCGTCGCCACCCAGCCCACCACGCACGGCGAGAACATCGTGCTGCGCATCCTCGACCGCGACAAGGGCATCGTGCCGCTGGAGGACCTGGGCCTGCAGCCCGACGAGCTGCGCTCGCTCAAGCTCATGCTCGCGCGCCCCGAGGGCATCATCCTCGTGACCGGTCCGACGGGCAGCGGCAAGACGACCACCCTGTATTCGGTGCTCAACTACGTGAACACCGAGGGCGTGAACATCATGACCCTCGAGGATCCGGTCGAGTACCCGATGGCGATGATCCGCCAGACCTCGGTGAACGAGGTGGTGAAGCTCGATTTCGCCTCCGGCATCCGCTCGATGATGCGCCAGGACCCGGACATCATCCTCGTGGGCGAGATCCGCGACCAGGAAACGGCCGAGATGGCCTTCCGCGCCGCCATGACGGGCCACCAGGTGTACTCGACCCTGCACACCAACTCCTCCATCGGCGCGATCCCGCGCCTCATGGACCTCGGGGTGCTTCCCGACATCATGGCGGGCAACATCATCGGCGTGATCGCGCAGCGCCTCATGCGCAAGCTCTGCACGCACTGCCGCGCGCCCTACGAGCCCGATCCGGCCACGCGCAGCCTGCTCGGCATGGACGAGGCCGACGACCGCCCGGTGTACCGGCCCGTCGGCTGCACCAAGTGCGAAAAGCAGGGCTACAAGGGGCGCCTCGCGATCATGGAGATCTTCAAGCTCGACGCCGAGATCGACGAACTGATCGCGCGACGCGCGACGGGGCGCGAGATCCGCATCGCGGCCTCCGCGAAGGGCTTCCGCACGCTGGCCGACGACGCCATCGGTCGCGTGCTCCTGGGGCAGACGAGCCTCGAGGAAATTTCGCGGGTGGTCGACCTCACCGACCGCGTCATCTAGGGGCCGGCGTGGCGCTCTTCGCCTACCGAGCAGTCGACGACCAGGGCCGGATTTCCTCCGGAAGCCTGGACGCGTCGAACGCGATCGACCTCGAACTGCGCCTTCGCCGCCTCGGGCTCGACTTGGTCACTTACGAGTCGGTGCGCCGCATCGTCGCCATGCGCACGCGGCGGGTCACGCGCATCGAGCTCATCACCTTCTGCTTCCACCTCTCGCAGCTCCTCAAGGCGGGGGTGAACATCATCGAGGCGCTCACGGACCTGCGCGACACCGTGGACAACCCGGGGTTCCGGCAGGTGGTGGCGGGCCTCATCGAGGACATCGAGGGCGGCCAGAAGCTCTCCGACGCGATGTCGAACCACCCCTACATTTTCGACGGCGTGTTCGTCGCCCTGGTGCGGGCGGGCGAGCAGAGCGGCACGCTCAACGAGGTGCTCGACGAGCTCTCCGAGAACCTCAAGTGGCAGGACGAGATGGCGAGCCAGGCCAAGCGCGCCCTCATCTACCCGGTGATCGTGCTGGTGGTGATCCTCGGCGTGATCTTCGTGCTCATGACGGTGCTCGTGCCGCAGCTCGCGGCGACCTTCAAGTCGCTCGTCCCGAAGCTGCCGCGCGAAACGGAGCTGCTCATCGCCCTCTCCGGCTTCTTCGTGAAATACTGGTACCTGATGCTCGGCGTCCCGATCGCGGCCGGCGCGGTCGTGTTCTTCCTGGCAAGAACCAACGAGGCGATGCAACGCCGCATGGACACGATCTCGCTGCGCCTTCCGGTGGTGGGCCCGATCCGCTTCAAGATCATGCTCGCGCGTTTCACGACCTTCTTCGCGATGCTCTACCGGTCGGGCATCAGCGTGCTCGACTGCATCCAGATCTGCGAGAAGATCATGGGCAACCGGCTGATGGAGGACGCCCTGCAGCGCGTCGGCCGCTCGATCTCCGAGGGCCAGGGCATCAGCCAGGCGTTCACGGCGACGAAGCTCTTTCCCCCGCTGGTGCTCCGGATGCTGCGGGTGGGCGAGTCGACGGGCGGGCTGGACACGGCGCTGCTCAACGTGAGCTACTTCTACAACCGCGAGGTGCGCGACGGCATCAGCAAGATGCAGGCCCTCATCGGCCCGGCCACGACCATGGTGCTGGGCGTGCTCATCGTCGCGATCCTGTACACGATATTCCTGCCGCTCTACGACGTGATCGGCAAGGTGAAGATCTGACGCCCATGGCCGCACGGCACATCCTCTACCTCTAGCCTGGTCGCGGGCGGCGGGCGCATCGCCCGGCGCAAGGTCTTCCCGGTCTCGGGCGACGGTGCGACCGCCTTCGAGGCGCACATCGCGGAGCTGCGCAAGCTCCCGACACACCTCATCACCGACCTCGCCGAGGAGGACTTCCGGCTCGACACCGTCCCGCACCTCGGAGGCCGCGACCGCCACGCGGTCACGGCGCGCAAGCTCGCGCAGATCTTCCGCAACTCCTCCTACCGGCACGCGATCGCGCAGGGCCGCGAGCCGGACGGTCGCCGCGACGACCGCGTGATCTACACGGCCATAACCAACGACGAGCTCCTGCGGCCCTGGGTGGAGATCTTCCAGCGCCTCGAGGTGCCGGTGGAGGGAATCCACTCCTCCGCGGTCTTGAGCGCAAGACTGCTGGACGCCCTGGGACTGCTCTTCGCCCACACGCTCCTCGTCACCTTCACGCCCGGCGGCTCGGTCCGCCAGGCGTACTTCCGCGGCAAGGAACTCAAGTTCAGCCGACTCACGCCCGTCGACCTCGAGGAAGGCGCGACGCTGGGCTCGTTCCTCGCGGAGGAGGCGGCCCGGACATGGCAATACCTCGACAGCGTGCGCTTCTTCGGGGCAGAGGACCACCTCGAGGTGTGCGTGATCGTGCACCCGAAGGACCGCGCCGCGATCGAACCGGCGCTCCGCGATTTCCAGCAGATCCAGTATCGCCTGGTCGACATCGAGCAGGCCGCCGCCAAGGTCGGCATGAAGCCGCCGCCGATCTCCTCCAGCACGGAAGAACTCCTCGCCCACATTTTCCTGCGCCGCGGCGAGGAGAACCACTTCGCCTCGCCGGAGCTGCGCCGGTTCGCGGTGCTGCGCCGCGCCCGTATCGCGATCGGAACGGCGGCGGCGGCGGTGCTCGCGGCGGGCCTCGCCTACGGCGGCTGGAATCTCGCGCTTTCGATGCAGAGCCGCGACAAGAGCCTGCAGGCCGCTCAAGGAGGGACGGCATTCGACGCCGAGCATGACAAGCTCCTGCAGTCCATCCCGTCGCAAGGCGTGGCGGGCCAGACGATGCGGGACGTCGTGGCGTTCTATTCGGGCTCGATGCGCTCGTACCCCACGGTGGGGATCTTCCTGCAGCCGGTCTCCACCGTGCTGGAACGCTACCCCACCATCCGCCTGAGCCAGGTCCAGTGGCAGACCGCGGACGACGACAAGGTGACACCGGTCCTGGTGCCGAAGTCTCCGCGCTCGCAGCCGCCGGTGAAGACCGCCACGCTCAAGGACGCCGCCCGGGAGCCGGGCGTGCGCGTCGTCCCGGTGCAGGGCTACGGGCCTTTCGTCAGCGGGCGCCACGCGGTGGCAGTGCTCGAGGGAACGGTCAGGATCGAAGGCCTCGGTTTTCGCGAAGCACTCGCCCAGGTCCAGAACCTCGCCGAGGACATCGGGCGCCTCGAGGGATATGCCGCCACCATCATCGACAGTCCCCTCGACGTGTCACCCAAGGGCGGCCTCCAGGGCAAGTTCGACGAGCGCAGCCCCGCCCAGAGCGAGGCCCGGTTCAGTCTCCGCGTCGCGCGCACGAGGGAGCCGAGGTCATGAGCACGGTTTTCTCCAAGGAGGGCTTCGGCGCGCTGCGCTTCTCGTGGATCGCGCTCGCGCTGGCCGTGGCCGCGAGCGCCTCGCTCGCTGCGGGCAGCTACTGGTACCTGCAGAAGGAAAAGCGGGAAAACGTCTCGTCTGCGGAGCGGTTGAAGGTGGCCAAGGCGCGCGCCGAGGCGATCAAGCGGGAGATCGAGGACATGCGGGCCTCGTCGGAGATCTTCCAGGACCTGCTCGACCGCGGCGTGCTCCAGGAAGAGCGCCGCCTCGACTTCATCGAGCGCCTCGACCGGCTCAAGTCCGTCCACAAGCTCGACACCCTCGAGTACGACATCGAGCCTCAGCGCGTCCTCACCCTTGCCGGCGGACGCGTCTTCAATTCCCTCGACGTGATGGGCACCCGCGTGAAACTGCGGTTCAAGGCCCTGCACGAAGGCGACGCGCTCGCCTTCCTCGAGGACCTGGCCAAGCCCACCCGCGGCTTCAATGCCATGAGCAGCTGCCACCTGCAGGGCGTCGAGCGCGTGGGCGAGGACGTCACGAGCCCGCGCGTGGAAGGCAGCTGCGCGCTCGAGCGGATCTCCCTCAAGGACAAGGTGGCCAATCGTGCGAACTAGCCTCGCCCTGGTCCTGCTGGCCTTCTCCGCGGCCGTTCCCGCGCAGCAGCTCGGAAAGCTTTTCCTGACGCCCGCCGAGCGCGAGCGGCTCGACAAGCACCGCCGCGGCGAATCCGTCGAGACCGCCACCGGCCAGGTCGTCGTCGAGACGCGGGAGCCCGTGATTACGGGCTACGTGAAGCGAAGCGACGGCAAGAGCACGGTCTTTCTCGACAAGCGACCCTACCCGGTGCGCGACGCGCGCCTCCAGGGGCCGCCTCGACCCGCGGATCGTCGACCGCTACGAGCCCCTTCCGCCGGACCCGGTGGAACTCCCCCCGGAGACCCCGAAACCCGCGCAGGAATCCGCGGCCCCGTCCAAGGGAAGCAGGAAGGAGTGAGGTCCATGGGCCGCCCGACCGCCGAGCGACACGCCGCGAGGCTCGGCGGATTCACGCTCGTGGAGATCGCCGTCGTCATCGTGATCCTCGGGCTCCTCCTCGCCATGATCGCCGGCGTGGCCGCCGCCCTCGTCGGCCAGCAGCGCCGGGAAGCCACGCGGCAGCGGATGGCGGGGGTGGCGACCGCGCTTGCACTCTTCGTCTCGCAGAACAAGCGGCTGCCCTGTCCGGCGGACGGAAGAATCGCGGGCAATGCGGCGGGCGCTGGCATTGAAGGACGGAACGCCGGCACCGGCTCGTGCGAAGTCGTAGGCGGCACGGCGAGCAGCCAGACGCACGGCGTGGTGCCGTGGCGAACCCTGGGGCTTGCCGAACCCGACGTGACCGACGGCTGGGGAAGCCGCCTTACCTACCGGGTGACGCCAGAACTGGTCGCGAGCGGCGCGATGGACTTCACCGCGTGCGATCCAGGTGGCACCGGGCCTTTGTCCGGCGGCAACGTCTGCGAATCGACCTGCGCTGCCGCCAACTTCCCGGCATCGTGCACGCGACCTCAGCTTTACACGGCAGGCAAGGGCCTGGGAATACGAAATGTCGCGCTCGCGGCTCTCATCATGGATCGAACAGCCAATCCTTCCACCGGCGCCGCCTACGTCGTGATCAGCCACGGCGAGAACCGCCAGGGCGCCTACAGCAACGATGGCCTCCTGCAGGCCGGCACTCCGGTCTCCGGAACGCTGGAAGCGGCGAACAACGCGGCCGACGCGGCCTTCGTCAACGCGACCTCGGCCACCGCCAACCCGTTCATCGACGATTTCCCCTCCTACACGGAGGGCGTGGGCCACTTCGACGACTCGCTCCTGCGCCCCTCCATCCTCACCGTGGCCACGAAGGCGCAGCTCGGGCCCCGCGCCCACTAGGATGCGCACGGTGCGCTCCGCCCGATCCCAGACGGGCCTCGCCGGCGCCGCGGTGCTGATCATCGTCATCCTCGCGCTGCTCGCGGTGGCGCTGGGCCGCGGCGCCTTCCGGGACGAGGAGGTGGGCCTCGACCAGCGCGGCGCCACGGACGCGCGCATGAAGAAGATCACCGACGCACTCATCGCCTACGTGGTGCTGAACGCGCGACTGCCCTGCCCCGCCCAGGGCGCCCTCGACACCGGCGATGCCGCGCCGGATGCCGCGACCACGGCCTGCACGGAAGCCGACGGCGTAGTTCCCTGGAAATCGCTCGCACTTCGCCGCGAGGACGCCGTCGACGGCTGGGGCCGGAAAATCTCCTACCGCGTGTTCGACGGCGTGACGGGCTTCACGCAGGCCGGCGGCGCGAACATGACCAACTGCAACAGCTCGCTCGGTTTTCCCCTGGACCTCGCGCTCGACCCCGGCGCCCTGTGCAAGGCCGGCGCGCCTCCGCCCAACATGCCGCTCCAGTTCTTCGCGATCCGCGGCAACATGCTGGTGGTCGAGGACACGGGAACCACGCGAGGCGGCAATGCCTTCGTGCTCGTGAGCCATGGCGACACCGGCCGCGGCGCGTTTCCTTCCGACGGGGCGACCGGGCGGACCGTGCAACCCAACAACGCCGGTCGCGAGTTCACGAACACCCAGGCCACCGGAACGTACTGGATCCTCCCGCGCAGCGCGCCGGGCACGCCCGCGAGCGACGCCGGGCACTTCGACGACGTCGTGGCGTACGTGGGCGCCTCGGAACTCGTGTCCCGCGCGAAACTCGCCGCGCGTTCCTGGTCCAACTTTCCCCTCTCCGCCGAGTACAACCTGCCGGCTGTGTCCGCGGCGGCGCCGGGTCTCAGCGCCCCGGACGCGAACGGCAACCGGGACACGGGGCAGGTCTTTCTCGGCATCGGCGGCTTCCTGGTGATTGCCACGGATACGTCCGGGGTCCAAAACGTGGGCGTTCGGACCCAGGACGGCATCGACGGCATCGGGGTCTACAACGCCGGCGGCGGCGACCTCGATTCCAACCGCGGCGAGCGCCTCACCTTTCAGCTCGGAAGCGGCAGCGAGTTCCAGAAGATGGACATCGCCCTGAACCGCTTCCGCGTCGTACAGACGAGCCCCACCCGGCTCGAGGAGCGCGCGGAGGTGACGTTCTGGCGGGAAGGCGACCTGCTGCAGACATCGACTGCGACGAGCACCGTTGAAACGGTCCAACCCGCGCGCTGCCTGTTCGGACTCGTTTCCTCGGCGGTCTTCGATCGCATGGACATTCGGCCCGTTCCCCGGACGGGGGACAACGGCCAGACGACCTTCACCGTCGCGGCCGTCAAGGCCTGCTCCGAGGCGACGGCGGACGCGAGCTGCACGACGGCGATCGCGCCCGCCGTCGACTGCCCGGCCCGGTCGCCGAGCGCCGCGTCCACTTCCGCAACACCCATCGCCGACACCTCGGCGACCCTCAGGGGATTCGCCCACGACAACGGCGCACCCACGACCGTTTCCTTCGACTACGGCACCTCGTGCGCGTACCCCTCCAATGCGGCGGCCTCCCCGGCCAACATCGCCTCGGGTGGCGGGAACACGGCCGTCACGGCAGACATCACTGGCCTCGCCTGCAACACCAGCTACTACTTCCGCACGAAAGCCGTCAGCGCGGGAGGCACGACCACGGGCAACGACGCCATGTTCACCACGGCCACTTGCGGAACCCCGACACCGGTCGCGACCACCGGACCCGCCACGGCGATTGCCCAGACGACGGCCGTGCTGACCGGCGTCGTCGGCGACAACGGCTCCGACACCACCGTTACTTTCGACGTCGGGTTTTCCAACTGCTACGGATTCAATATCGCGGCAACGCCGGGTTCCATCACCAGCGGCATCGGCAGCGCCCCCGTCTCCGCGGCGCTCACCGGGCTCTCATGCAACACGCGTTACCACTTCCGCGTGCAGGCGACCAACGCGGCAGGGACGACGACGGCGAGCGACAGCGCATTCACGACGGCTCCCTGCCCCTGAACACCCGCAGGCCGCCCCGGCCGCGGTAATCCCCGCGCACCCATCCCCGATTTATCCGCGCCGTGCGGCAGTTCCGCGCGTAGAACTCCGGCCATGTCCCGAACGACCGGAGGTTCACCGTGTCCCGCCGATCCCGCGAAGGAGGCGTCGTCCTCATCGTCATCGCCGCGATGCTCGTCCTCGCGGTCGTCGCATCCCTCACCGTAGCCATCGCGCGCAGTGCCACGGGCCCGCGGCGCGACACGGTGAGCGACCGTGCGCTCGCCGCCGCGAGGGAATCCCTGGTCGCCTATGCCACGAGCCGGCCCATCGACGCGATCGTCGGCCCCGGCTACCTGCCCTGCCCCGATCTCGACGACGACGGCTGGGCCGAGCCGACCTGCGGCTCGATGACGGGCGAGACGGGCCAATGGCAGCGCCTCGGGCGGCTGCCGTGGAAGACACTGGGCTTGCCGGATCCGCGGGACGGCCACGGCGAACGCCTGTGGTACGCGGTGTCGAGCAAGCACAAGGGGCTGCTCAATTGCACCGTGAGCGAGGCCTGCCTCGACATGGGCCCGGAATCGGCACTTGGGACCATCACCGTCCGCGATTCCGCCGGTACCGTCATTCACGACGGGACGCGCGCCGATCCCTACGAGACCTCGGCGGGGGGCGCCGTGGCCATCGTCTTCGCGCCCGGACCCGCGCTCGGGCGCTGGACCGGCCCCGATTCGCCGCCGCTGCAGCAGTTGCGCACATGCGAAGGCGGTCTCTGCAACGCGGCGCAGCACTGCCTCACCGTACCGCCGACGCGCACGCCGAAATGCGATCCCGCGAACTACCTCGACCGCTCGCCGGGCGCAGCCTATGCCGACGAGGACAACGCGCGGTTTGTCGACCGCAACGACCTGGCGGGCCGGCTCGCCAATCGCGACGGGTTCATCCACGGCCCGGTGGCGGGTCCCGATGGGCGAACCTGGGTGAATGATCGCCTCGCAGTGATCACGTACGACGAGCTGATGCCCCGCGTGATGCGCCGCGTGGCCGACGAGGTGGCAGGTTGCCTGCGCGAGTTCGGCGCGCTGCCCGGGAACCGCGGCCTGCTTCCGTGGGCGACGCCTCTGTGCCGGGCCGACCATCCCGACGAGGCGCTGCGCTTCGCCGATGCCTCCGGCGTGCTTTTTCGGACGCGTGCCGGACACGCCGTTCCTCGCCTCGCAGCGTGACGCGGGGGAACGGCTCTCCCCCACCTGGGTCCAGGGTCCCGCAGGCTGCCGGATCGCCGACTCCTCGGGCACCACGGCAGGCGCTTCCGGACGGTCGTGGTGGCATTTCTGGAAGCGGCATGTGTTCTATGCGCTCTCGCCGGCGTTTCGGCCCGACGCACCGGCGCCCCCGGCCTGCGATCGTTTGTCCTGCCTGGTCCGTGCCGAGACGGCAGGTGCCGGAACCGCGGAGCGGCATTCCTTTGCCGTGCTGGTAGCGGGCGCGCCACTTCGCCACAATGCCGCGGTCCAGGCCCGCGGAGGTCGCGCCGAAAGCGATGCCCGCAACTGGCTGGAAGGCGGGAATGCCGAACTGCGGCTCCTGAATCCGAACCCTGCGGCTCCCGAGTGCTCCGCGAACGCCACCGAACCGTCCCGCCCCGTCGGGGGCGAGACCCTGCGCGTGTCGATCGCCCGCACGCCAGGGCGCAATGACGTCGTGGTGCTGGGCCGGACGGAGGGTGCGCCTTGAATGCGCACGCGCGCGCCTTCACGCTCCTTGAAATGGCCCTCGTGGTTCTCGTGATCGCGATCGTGGCCTCGGGGCTCGCCGTGCCCTTCGCCACCCAGGTCGCGCTGCGGCGCCAGGCGGAAACGGGCCGGCTCCTCGAGGAGGCGCGCGAGGCCGTTCTCGGCTTCGCCATCGCGAACGGCCGCCTTCCCTGCCCGGCGTCGGCAACGAGCCGCGGCCAGGAGAGCTTCGCGACCGGCAGTGACGAGCGCGATGGCCGATGCTCGCATTTCCACGACGGCTACCTTCCGGGCGCGGCACTCGGTTTCTCGCCGCTCGACCACGACGGGTTCGTCCGCGACGCGTGGGGCCTGGAGGCGAACCGGCTGCGCTATGCCGTGTTCGGCTCGGGCCAGGCGGTCGCCGGGATCGCGAACCCGCTCACGCGCACGAACGGCATGCAGGCGGCAGGCCCTAGCGGGGCTGGGTGCCGCGCCCGGCTACCTCCACATCTGCGCTACCGGCGCGGGGGTGACCGCAACTTCGTGCGGCGCCGCGACGAACACGCTCACCCGGCGCGCAGCCTTCGTGCTCCTGTCGCTCGGCCCGAACGGGGCAACGGTGCCTGCCCCCGGCAGCGACGAATCGCGAAACCGCGACGGCGACGCGGCCTTCGTCCTGCGCGAGGCGAGCGTCACCACGGACAACCCGTTCGACGACCAGCTGACCTGGGTGGCGACGAATCTCCTGGCGAGCCGGCTCGTGGCGGCGGGGCGCCTGCCTTGAGCGGGCTTCAGGCCGGAAACAGGCGAAACGAGACCCGGCCGTCGACGTTGTTCGCGAGTTCGACGCGATACCCGCCCATCGCGGCGAGCCGGCCCACCTGGAAGAGCCCGATCCCCAGGCCGTGCCCGTCCGCACCCGTCGGCACCGGCTCCCGGAAGAGGTTTCCCGCGATCTCCTGCGGCACGGCCGGGCCCGAATCCTCGAACAGGAACTCGCACCTCCCCGCAACCACGCTCAGGACCGCCTTCGACCGCACGGGCTCGCCCGCGCTGCGCTTCTCGCGCGCGTTGTCTAGGCAGTTCTCCAGGAAGGCATCGAAGAGCCCGGTCGGCACGCTGGCATCGCCCTCGATCCGGGCCTCGAGCTCGAGCGCGCCGTCGCCATGACGTCGCTTCACGTCCTCCCACCAGGCCGCCGCCGCCCGGGACACCTCCCGCGTCTCGACCTGCGGGGACCGAAGCTGGTCCAGCGACGACTGCAGGCGGCGCGTGATCTGCGGAAGCTGGCGTTGCAGGAGCGCCGCGTAGGCCGGATCGACGTTTCCCTCGCGGGGCGCAGCCGAGGTGAGCGCATAGAGGGACTGGAGGAGGTTCTTGATGTCGTGCGTGAGGCGCGCCCCGGTCTCGTGCACGGCCTGCAGGTAGGCGTTCCTGCGCATGGCGGCCTCGCGCCGCTTGCTTTCGTGGAACTCCCCACGACCTGCGCCAGCAGCCGCATGTGCAGGAAGAGCGCCGGGGACAGGCTGATCTCGGTGAAAAGGTGAGGGCGAGGCCGTGGAAGACGAAGTCCACCCGGTGCTCGGCGGGCGCGCCGAACTCCCCCTCGCCGTCGTCGGACTTCCAGCGGGCGCCACTGACCCACGGAAGCTCCGATACCAGCACGAGCGCCTGGCCCACGAAGCGCCTCGGATCGGTTTCGCGCTCGGCCAGCTCGGCCACGCGCCGCACCCATATCTCGAAGGGCATGCCGACCGTCATGAGGTAGCGGGACAGGTAGGTGCGCAGCCCGCCGAATCCCTCCCGCGGGCCCCACAGCACCGCCAGGACGAAGAGCGTGCAGCCGAAGCCGATGACCGTGAGCCCGGCGGAGCGGAAGTACTCGTCGCCGGTGTAGCGCATCAGCGCGACCGATCCCAGCACCAGGACCACCACCAGCTGGAAGACCAGGAGCGCGTAGAAGAAGTCGAAGACCTGCCGCGCGTCGCTCCTTTCCTCCTCGAAAGGGAGGAACACGAGCAGCAGGAGCGAGAACGGAAGCACCCAGTGGGCGAAGAGCGCTACCGGATCCGGAATGACCTGGTCGCGCAGGACGAGACGGGGCACCGACCACAGGAGCATCACGGTGGCGAGGTAGAAGAACGCGACGAGGTAGAAGCGGCTGCGGCTCGCGGCCTGCTGGGTGAACACCTTTCCGCCGAGGATGCCCAGGAGCACGCACAGCCACGAGATGATCAGCCAGCCCGGCAGGAAGTAGAGGATCGTCCCGGTGATCGCGAGCAGCAGCACGATCGCGAACCGGCCGAGCTCCGTTTCCGCCGCGAGGAACGGCTGCCAGAGCAGGAAGAAGCCGAAGTGCACGAGAAGCCAGATGCGCTGGAAGTGCGATTCGGGGTCGGCGACGAGCCCTGCGTGCAGGGCGAGGAGCATCGCGAGCACCATCCAGCGGCGCATCGAGCGCAGGATCGGTCCCGGTGTGGGCGAGGGCTTGTCGATGGCTGGGGACACGGAGGCGCGCGGGAGAAAGTTGCCGGCCCATCATGGCACAGGTCGGGTTCAGGGCCGTCAAGGCGCGCCGAATTCCTGCGGAACTGCCGGGATTCCGGACACCTCCTGTCCGTGCAGTCGGCGCCCGACCCCTGCAATACCGGCATCGGTGGGCGGAAGCGGCCCGTGTTTTCGTTTAAAAACAAATGGTTGAATCAGTTGGCCCGGGTATTGCTCCAAGTTGCTCGTCACGACAAGATCAGGAGCCCCACATGAACCTGAATACCCTGAATCGCACGGAAGCAGCCATTGCGGTCATCGCCATAGGGCTCGCCCTGGGAGTCGCGCTCAAGCTGCTCGACGTCCTGCGCCCCACGGCGTCGGTCCTCGGCCTGTAGTCGCCCCACCCAATTCACACAGAAGAACACAGGAGAAAACCATGAAATCCCAGCAATCCGGCTTCACCCTCGTCGAGATCGCGATCGTCCTCGTGATCATCGGCCTGCTGCTCGGGGGCATCCTCAAGGGCCAGGAACTGATCAACAGCGCGAAGGTGAAGTCCCTCGCGAACGACTTCCGCACGGTTCCCACCTACATCTACGCCTACCAGGACAAGTTCAAGAGCCTGCCGGGCGACGACAACAACATTGCCGGGCACCTGGGCGGCACCGCCACGCAGGCCACCACGGGCGGCGCGGTGGGCAACGGTGTCGTCGAGGGCAACTGGTGGTCGTCGACGGCCACGGACGAGGCCTTCCTCTTCTGGCAGCACGTGCGCCTGTCGAACCTGGCGCCCGCCCCCACTGCGGTGGCGGACCCGAACTACTGGCCCCAGAACGCGATGGGCGGCGTGATCGGCATGAACAGCGCCTCGGCCGCCGCCTCGCAGATCACCGGCATGACCGGCACCTACCAGATCTGCTCGACGGGCATCCTCGGCAAGTTCGTGAAGCAGCTCGACATCCAGATGGACGACGGCGACACGAACACGGGCTCGATGCGGGCGACCGCGAACGTGACCAGCACGACGTTCGCGCAGTCGGCGGGGGTGGCCACGGGAACGATCGACGACGCGACGACCTACACGGTTTGCCAGACCTTCTGATCCCGGCTTGCGATTACCCACGGCCCGCGCGATGCGCGGGCCGTTTTCTTTTTCGGGGTCCGGTTGAAAACCCTACCTGACCCTAGCCCTGGAGCATGCGGATCTCGGCCTTGCCGAGCGCCTCCTGGGTGCCACGCAGGACGACGATGTCGTTTTCGAGCAGGCGCATTTCTCCCGCGGGATTGGTGTCGCGCACCCCATGGCGCCGCACGGCCGTGACCTCGACCTCCATCGCGCCGAGGTTCAGGCTGCGCAGCGTCATGCCCACGCACGCGGCGCTGGAACCCACCATCACGGAGCGCAGCCTCGGCTGCGTCGCGTCCGCCTCGTCCTCCGTGTCCGTGGCCCCCGGGAAGAACCCGCCCAACAGGTGGTAGCGCTCGGAGCGCACCTCGCGAAGCCGCTTCAGGACGCGGTTCAGCGGGAACCCCAGCAGCATCATGGTCTGCGTGGCGAGCATGAGGGAGCCTTCCACCACCTCTGCCACGATCTCGGCGGCCCCGGCTTCGCGCAGCTTCTCCACGTCCGAGTCGTCCAGCGTGCGCACGATGACCGGCACGTCCGGGCGCATCTCGCGCGCGTGCGCGAGGATCGTGAGCGCCCGGGGCGTGTCGGCGAAGGTCACGACCACCGCCGTGGCGCGCGCGAGTGCGGCCGCCGCGAGCACCTCGCGACGCGAGGCGTCCCCGTAGACCACGGAATCGCCGGCAGCAGCCGCCTGGCGCACGCGCTCGGGATCGGCGTCGAGCGCCACGAAGGACACGCCTTCGCGCTCGAGAAAGCGCACGAGCGCCTGCCCGCTGCGGCCGTAGCCGCAGACGATGACGTGCCCCTGCGTGGCCATCGTCTTCACCGCGAGCTGGTGCAGGGCCATGGCGCGCTGCGTCCACTCGCTCGCGACGAAGTACAGGACGATCCGCTCGGAGTTGGCCAGCAGCACCGGGGTGAGCAGCATCGAGAGCAGCGAACCCGCGAGCACCACCTGGAGGGTCGCCGGATGGAGTGCGCCTTCGCGTCCCGCGAGCGAGAGCAACACGAACCCGAATTCGCCTGCCGGGGCGAGCGCCAGCGCGCACCGCAGCGCGGCGGGCTTGTCGTTGCCGAAGCCGCGCCCCAGCCAGAACACCAGCGCGAACTTGACCGCGAGGAGCGCGACCAGCACCAGCGCCACCATCACCCACTGCGACGCCACCACCCGAGGCTCGAGGAGCATTCCGATCGTCACGAAGAAGAAGCCCAGCAGCACGTCGCGGAAGGGCTTGATGTAGTCCTCCACCTGGTAGCGGTACTCGGTCTCGGAGATGAGCATGCCGGCCAAGAACGCGCCGAGTGCCAGCGACAGCCCGGCGAGTTCCGTCACCCAGGCGAGCCCCAGCGTGACCAGCAGCACGAAGAGCACGAAGACCTCGGAGGACTTCTGCATGGCCACGACGTGAAAGAGCGGGCGCATGAGGCGCTGGCCGACGAAGAGCACCACTGCCAGCACCACGCCGGCCTTCAGGAGCGCGATCGCGATGGCGCCGGCGAGCGCATCCGCGGGCAGCGTCAGCGCCGGAATCAGGACCAGCAGGGGATGACCGCGAGATCCTGGAATAGCAGCGCGCCCATGATCTGGCGCCCGGATGGCGTGTGCAACTGCGCCTTCTCGGACAGCGTCTTGGAGATGATCGCGGTGGAGGACATCGCGAGCACGCCGCCGACGATGAGCCCCGCCTGCCAGGACTGCCCCGCCGCGACCGCCACCGCCGTGGCGAGGACCACCGTGAGGACCACCTGCGAGCCGCCGAATCCGAACACGAGCCGGCGCATAGCCATCAACTGCGGAAGGCTGAACTCCAGGCCCACGGAGAACATGAGGAACACGACGCCGAATTCCGCCAGGTAGCGCTTGTCCTCCGTGGCGGCCACGATGTCGAGTGCGCCCGGCCCGATCGCCGCGCCGACGAGCAGGTAGCCGAGGATCGGAGGCATGTGCAGACGCCGGAAAAGCACGACGACCGCGACGGCGGAACCGAGGAGGATCAGGGCAACGGGCAGGGCGTCGTGCATCGTGGGCGCAGGCGGCGGGGGTGGGGCAATCCCTTTATACTTTGCCCCGTGACAAATCTACACCATCCCCGCTCGAATCCCGACGCCGCGAAGATCCTCGCGCTGGCAAGGGACGTGCTCGAGATCGAGGCGAGCGCCGTGGCAGCCCTTGCCGGCCGGCTCGGCGAGCGCTTTCTCGCGGCCGTCGACCTGGTGTTCGAATGCACCGGCCGCGTCGTGGTGACCGGCATGGGCAAGTCCGGGCACGTCGGCGGCAAGATCGCCTCGACGCTCGCCTCGACGGGAACGCCCGCGTTCTTCATGCACCCCGGGGAAGCGAGCCACGGCGACCTCGGGATGATCGCCTCGGGCGACGTGGTCCTCGCGATCTCGCATTCCGGGGAGTCCGACGAGATCCTGCGCATCCTGCCGATCATCAAGCGCCGCGGCGCCCGGGTGATCGCGATCACCGGGCGCGCGCAGTCCACGCTCGCGAGGGAGTGCGACGTGCACCTGGACGGGGCAGTGGAAAAGGAAGCCTGCCCGATGAACCTCGCGCCGACGGCGAGCACCACCGCCGCCCTCGCCCTCGGGGACGCGCTCGCCGTCGCCCTCCTGGAGAAGCGCGGATTCGGCAGCGACGACTACGCCCTGCACCACCCCGGCGGCACGCTCGGCCGCAAGCTGCTGCTCCACGTATCGGACGTGATGCACTCCGGCGAGCGGCTTCCGCGCGTGCGCGCCGACGCCACGCTCAAGGAAGCCATCCTCGAGATGAGCCGCAAGGGCCTGGGCATGACCGCGATCGTGGATTCCGACGGGCGCGTGGCCGGGCTCTTCACCGACGGGGATCTTCGCCGCGCGCTCGAGAAGCACGAGGACATCCGGGGCCTCGGTGTCGCCGAGGTGATGACCCGGAATCCGCGATCGATCGGGCCCGCGCGCCTGGCCGCCGAGGCCGCGCAGGTGATGCAGGCGCACCACGTGAGCGGCCGGCTCCTCGTCGTGGACGACGCGGGGCGCCTGGTCGGCGCGCTGCACGTCGACGACCTCCTTCGCGCCGGTGTGATCTGACACGGCCATGACGGACGCCACCACCCGCGCACGCAGCGTGCGGCTCGCGCTCTTCGACGTCGACGGAGTCCTCACCGACGGTCGCCTCTACTACGGCCCGGCGGGAGAGGCGATGAAGGTGTTCAACACCCTGGACGGGCACGGCCTGAAGATGCTTGCGCGATCGGGCGTGGCCACGGGCCTTCTCTCGGGCAGGCGCTCCGAGGCCGCCGCTGCGCGCGCGCGCGAGCTCGGAATGTCCCACGTGATGCTCGGGGAGGAAGACAAGCTCGGGCCCTTCGAACGCCTTCGGGCAAAGCTCGGGCTGGAGGCCTCGCAGTGCGCGTTCGTCGGCGACGACCTCCCGGATGCGCCGGTCCTTGCCCGCTGCGGGCTTGCGGTTGCGGTGGCCAACGCCGTGCCGGAGGTCCGGGCGATCGCCCATCTCGTCACGCGGGCCGCCGGCGGGGCGGGAGCCGTGCGCGAGTTCTGCGAGTTCGTGATGCGCGCGCAGGGCACGCTCGATGGCGACGCGGCGCGCCACGGAAGCGGGGGCTGAGCGGTGGTCCGGCCCTCTTCGTGGCTTCCGCTGGGCGTACTCGCGATGCTGGTCGCGCTCACCATCTGGCTCGACCAGCTCGTGCAGCCCTCCGGCGACCGCGGCGACGGGTCGCGGCGTCACGACCCCGATCTCATCGTCGAGAAATTCAGCGCGCGCAAGTTCGGCGAGGACGGCCGGACCCTCTACACGCTCGCGGCGCGCAAGATGGTACATTACCCCGACGACGACTCCGCGCACCTGGAGAAGCTCGATTTCGAGTCATACGAACCGCAACAGCCGCGCGTGACGATCGCCTCCGACGCCGGCAGGCTCCTCGAGCGCGGCGACAAGGTCTGGTTCGAGGGAAACGTCGTGATGGTGCGCGAGGCCGACCAGCGCTACGAGGCTTCCCGGCTCACCACGGAGCGGCTCCTGGTCCTTCCCGACACCGGCGTGGCGCGCACCACCGGCCCCGTGCTGCTCGAGAATCCCCAGGCCCGCGTCGAAGCCGATGGCCTCGAGATGAACAACCAGGCGCGCACGCTCCGGCTCGATCGCGTACGCGCCACCTACACGCCCCGAAGATGATGCGCACCCCCACCGCCCGACACTTCGCCGTCGTCCTGCCGCTGCTGCTTGCCGCGGCCGTGGCGACGGGCGCTCGCGCCGAGAAGGCCGACCGGGAGAAGGTGATCCAGGTGCTGGCCGATCGCTTGTCCGCCGACGACGCGAAGAAGGAGGCCGTCTACGAAGGCAACGTCATCGTCACCCAGGGCACGATGCGCATCACCTCGGAGAAGATCGTCGTGCGCGAGGACCCGCAGGGCTACCGCACCTACGTCGCCACGGGCGCCCCGGTCACCTTCCGCCAGAGGCGCGACAAGGAGGGCGACTGGATAGACGGCACCGCCGAACGCGCGGAGTTCGACGATCGCAACGATCTCCTCAAGCTCTACAACGGGGCGAAGCTCAGGAGCTCGCAAGGCGAGCTCTCCGGCGACTTCATTTCCTACGACCGCGGCAAGGAGTTCTTCGAAGTGACTGCCGCGGCGCCCGGCGCCCCGGCATCCGCGGGCTCGCGCGTGAAGGCAACCATCATCCCGCAGGCGCGGAGCGCGGATGGAAAGCCCGTTCCCGCCACGCAGGCTCCGCCGCTCACGCTCAAGCCCGACGCGGCCCCGGCTACGGGCGGCAAGCCGTGACACCGAGCGCCGTCGTCCAGCGCCTCGAACTCGTGAAGGGCGACCCGAAGCCCTCGGTGCTGCGCGCCGAAGCGCTCATGAAGCGCTACAAGAAGCGCACCGTCGTCTCCGACGTCTCGCTCGACGTCGAGAGCGGCGAAGTCGTGGGACTGCTCGGTCCCAACGGGGCGGGGAAGACCACGTGCTTCTACATGATCCTGGGGCTCGTCCCGATCGACCAGGGCACGGTCCGGCTCGACGGCCGGGACGTGACCCATCTTCCGATCTACCGCCGGTCGCGCCTGGGCCTGTCCTATCTTCCGCAGGAGGCCTCGATCTTCCGGCGTCTCACCGTCGAGCAGAACATCCAGGCGGTGCTGGAGCTCCAGGACCTGGAGCGCGAGGAGATCGAGGCGCGCCTGGAGAACCTGCTCGGCGACCTGCACATCGGCCATCTGCGCGCGAGCCCCGCCCTTTCCCTCTCCGGCGGCGAGCGGCGCCGGGTCGAGATCGCGCGAGCACTCGCCACCGACCCGCGCTTCATACTCCTCGACGAACCCTTTGCGGGCGTCGACCCCATAGCGGTCCTGGACATCCAGCAGATCATCCGATTCCTGAAGGAGCGCGGCATCGGCGTGCTCATCACCGACCACAACGTGCGCGAGACGCTGGGAATCTGCGACCACGCCTACATCATCAACCAGGGAACGGTCCTCGCCTTCGGGAAGCCCGACGAAATCATCTATAATGAAGCCGTCCGAAAGGTCTACCTCGGGGAGAATTTCCGCCTCTAGCGGACTGCAGATTCCGCCCGCGGCTTTCGACATGAAGCACAGCCTCCAGCTCAAGCTCTCCCAGCACCTCACGCTCACGCCGCAGCTGCAGCAATCGATCCGGTTGCTCCAGCTGTCGACGGTCGAGCTGAACCAGGAGCTCGAGCGCTACCTCGCCGAAAATCCGCTCCTCGAGCGCGCCGACCTGGCGGGCGAAGAGGCGCCGGTCGCGCCGGACATCTCCCGGGAAACCCGGGAACCGGAACCGGAGCCGCCCACCCAGCCCGACGACTCGTTCTCGTTCGGAGAAGAGCAGACAGGCGGCTCGAGACGAAACGACGACGACCGCGACGACTTCACGCAGATCGCCGCGGCAGAGCCCGGCCTCCAGGAGGCACTCATCCGGCAGCTGCAGTTCACCGCGATGAGCGAACGCGACAAGCGCCTCGCGCTCCTCGTCATCGCGAACCTGGACGGCGACGGCTATCTCACGGCCAGCCTCGAGGAGCTGCGCGAGACCGGCGCCACCGAGATGCCCGAACTCGACGTCGAGGAGGTCTCCGTCGCGTTGCGGCAGGTGCAGAGCCTGGAGCCCACTGGCGTCGGGGCGCGCAACCTCGCGGAGTGCCTCACGCTGCAGCTGAAGGCGCTGGATCCCGCGATGCCCCATCGCGCACGCGCCCTGGAACTCGTCACGCGCCATCTCGAGGTCCTTGCCGCCCGCGACTTCAACAAGCTGCGCCGCCTCCTCGGGCTTTCCGACGACGAGCTTCGCGAAGTGCGCGCGCTCATCCTCACGCTCGACCCCAAGCCCGGCCGCGCGTGGGGAGACGGCGACGTGCGCTACGTGGTTCCGGACGTGACCGTGAAGAAGACGGGCGGGCGGTGGCTCGCGCAGCTCAACCGCGACGCCATGCCGAGGCTTCGCATCAACAAGATGTACGCCGACCTCCTGCAGTCCTCCCGGGACAACGGTGCGAGGAACCTCTCGGGACAGCTCCAGGAGGCGCGCTGGCTCATCAAGAACGTGCAGCAGCGCTTCGACACGATCCTGCGTGTCACGCAGGCGATCGTGGACCGGCAGAGGAATTTTTTCGAGCACGGCGAGGTTGCGATGCGCCCGCTCGTGCTGCGCGAGATCGCCGAGGCGGTCGGGCTGCACGAATCGACCATTTCGCGCGTGACCACGCAAAAGTACATGCTCACCACGCGCGGCATGTACGAACTGAAGTATTTTTTCGGCAGCCACGTCTCCACCGATACCGGTGGGGCATGCTCCTCCACGGCGATCCGGGCCCTCATCCGGCAGCTCGTGTCCGCCGAGGACGGCAAGAAACCGCTTTCGGACCACCGCATCTCGGACATCCTCGCGCAGCAGGGCATCCAGGTCGCGCGACGGACGGTGGCGAAGTATCGCGAGGCCATGCACATCCAGCCCGCGAACATGAGAAAGTCCATCTGAACGAACAGGAAAGGAAGTCCTCGATGAACCTCCAACTCACCGGCCACCAGGTCGACATCACGCCCTCGATTCGCGAGTACGTCGTCTCCAAGCTCGAGCGGATCAACCGGCATTTCGAGCAGGTCATCGACGTGAACGTGATCTTGTCGGTCCAGAAGCTCGACCAGACCGTCGAGGCGACCGTCCACCTCTCGGGAAAGGACATCCACGTCGCCTGCCACGACGCCGACATGTACGCGGCGATCGACGGCCTGGTCGACAAGCTCGACCGCCAGATCATCAAGCACAAGGAGAAGTTCCAGGAGGGCCGACATGGCGCCAGCCCCAAGCGCGCGGCCTCCTGAGCCCCGCCTCCCGATCGCCGGAAACGTGCCGATGAACCGACTCTCCCCCCTGCTTCCCGCCGCCCACGTGGCGCTCGACCTCGACGTGGGCAGCAAGAAGCGCCTGTTCGAGCAGGTCGGCCTGCTGTTCGAGAATACGCGGCAGATCCCGCGCGCCCGGGTCTTCGACAGCCTCTTCGATCGCGAGAAGCTCGGGTCGACGGGCCTGGGCTACGGGGTCGCGATTCCCCACGGCCGGCTGAAGAACCTCAAGGAGACGCTTTGCGCCTTCGTGCGCACGCAATCTCCGGTGCCCTTTGAGTCGCCCGACGGCCAGCCCGTGCGCCTCGTCCTCGCGATGCTCGTGCCCGAGCACGCGACCGAGCAGCACCTCGAGCTCCTGTCCGATCTCGCACAGATGTTCAGCGACCGCTCGCTTCGCGAGAGCCTGCTTTCCGCCGGCGACGTCGAGACCGCCCACCGGTTGCTCACGCAGTGGTCGCCGTATGGCCCGACTGAGCGTACAGCAGCTCTTTGAGGACCGGCGCGAGCGCCTGGGCCTCACCTGGGCCGCGGGCGATTCGGGCAGCCACCGGGAGCTCACCAACGAGATGCTGTCGCGTCCCGGGCTGGGGCTCATCGGGCACCTGAATCTCATCCACCCTCTCATCGTGCAGGTTCTCGGCACGAGCGAGCTCGACTACATCGCTCGCCTAAGCGATGCCGCACGCGCCGAGACGCTCGAGCGCCTGGCGAGCGGCAAGACGCTGTGCATCGTCGTCGGCGACGGCAAGCCCGTGCCTGCCGCCCTGGAAAGCCTCGCCGCGCGGGCGGCGATCCCGGTCCTCGCCTCCACGGAGGAAAGCCAGCAGGTGATCAACGTCCTGCGGCCGTACCTGCAGGGCGAGCTGGGAGAGGTGACGTCGCTCCACGGCGTCTACCTCGACGTGCTCGAGATCGGCGTCCTGATCACGGGCGAATCGTCCATCGGCAAGAGCGAGCTCGCGCTGGAGCTGATTTCGCGCGGCCACGGCCTCGTCGCCGACGACGTGGTCGAGCTGCAGCAGATCGGCCCCGAGACGGTCCAGGGCCGCTGCCCGCCGATGCTGCGCGACTTCCTCGAGGTCCGGGGCCTGGGCGTGCTCAACATCCGCTCGATCTTCGGCGAGACGGCGGTGCGTCCCCGGAAGATCCTGCGCCTGATCGTCCATCTCGAGGCCCCGGCCGACGGCCGCTACGAGGAGCGCGACCGCCTGGCCACGCGCTCGGGCACGCGCAGCGTGCTGGGCGTCGAGATTCCCACCGTGACCCTCACCGTGGCTCCCGGCCGCAACCTCGCGGTGCTGGTCGAGGCCGCGGTGCGCAACCACATCCTGATGACGCGCGGCATCGACTCCACCCGCGACTTCATCTCGCGCCAGGCGGCGGCCATGCGCGCGGGAGGGCCCGCCGACCGCGAGCCGCGGGGCGACTGAATGCAGCTCACGCTCCTCAGCGGCGTGTCGGGCTCCGGCAAGAGCGTGGCGCTCAAGGCGCTCGAGGACTCGGGGTACTTCTGCGTGGACAACCTCCCGCCGGGCCTCATCCGGGAACTCGTGTCCTTCGTCGCCTCGCGCGGGGAGCCTCGCGTGGCGGTGAGCGCGGACGCGCGCAGCGCGGAGACGATCGGCATCCTGCCCGAGGTCGTCGCCGAGGAACGTGCGAACGGCATCGACGTTCGGCTGGTCTTCCTCGACGCGAGCGACGCGAGCCTCGTGCGAAGGTTCTCGGAAACGCGCCGGCCGCACCCGCTCGCGGGCGAAGGCCACACCCTCGAGGAGGCGATCGCGATGGAACGGCTCCTCCTCGCGCCCATCGCGGAACTTGGCCACCGCCTGGACACGAGCACCCTCACGCCGGTGCAGCTTCGCGGCTGGATCCGCGACCTGATCGTGACCGACGCGTCGCGCATGGTCGTGTGCGTGGAGTCCTTCGGCTTCAAGGGCGGCGTGCCGCTCGACGCCGATTTCGTCTTCGACGCGCGCTTCCTGCCGAACCCGCACTACGACCCCGACCTGCGGCCCAGGACCGGGCGCGATCCCGAGGTCGCCGCATTCCTCGAGCGCGAGACGGAAGCGCTCGTCCTGCTGGAGGACATCCACCGGCTGCTCGAGCGCTGGCTGCCCCGGTTCGCGCTCGATCGCCGCGCCGCGCTCACCGTGGCGATCGGCTGCACCGGGGGGCGCCACCGGTCCGTGTACCTGGTCGAGCGGCTCGCGGAGCGCCTGCGCGAGCGCCATCCCCTGATCGTGCGCCACCGCGATCTCGCGCGGGACTAGGACCGGCGCGCGTCGTGCTGGTCATGAACCTCCTTTCCGCCGGTCCGGCGCCGGCCGAGACGGTGCCCATCTTCCCGCTCGGCACCGTGCTCTACCCGGGAATGCGCCTTCCGCTCAGGATCTTCGAGCAGCGTTACATGGACATGGCCAAGGCATGCCTCAAGCACGACTCGGCCTTCGGCGTATGTCTCATCCGCGAAGGCGCGGAAGTGGGCGCGCCCGCCGTGCCGGAGCCCGTGGGTTGCCTCGCGCGCATGGACGACTGGGACATGGCCACGCTCGGCGTGCTCCAGGTGACGGCGAAAGGCCTCGAGCGATTTCGCCTCGTCGCCACGCGGACGACGCCCTCGGGGCTGATCCTGGGAGACATCGAGCGCTTTTCCGTCGAGGGAGAGGTCGACGCCCCCGATCTCGCTCCGTGCGCCGCGTTCGTGCGCAAGGTCGTCGCTGCACTGGGTCCGGCCCGCTTCGCGCAACCTCTCCGGTACGACGACGCGAGCTGGGTCGGTTTCCGCGTCGCGGAGATCCTGCCGCTGCGCATGGAGGCCAAGCAGAAGCTGCTGGAGCTCACCGACCCGGCCGCGCGCCTCGAGATCCTGCACCGGTTCCTGCGCGAGCGGAATCTCCTGGCCTAGCCGCGGGCAGCGCGCGCACCAGCAGTTTCTTCACCGGCGCCGGCAGGGCCGCATCCCGCACCTGCGCCATTGGCAACCATGCCGCCTCCAGGATCGTCGCCCGCTTCCGGCCTCCCGAAACGCGCACCAGCCAGGGCGTGATGTCCAGCCGGAAATGGGTAAAGACGTGCGTGAAAGGCGCGAGTGCATCGACGGCGTCGACGCGAAGCCCGAACCGCTTCGCGACCCAGGCCTGCGGCTCGGAATCGTGGGGCGCCTCCGGCAGGCTCCATAGCCCGCCCCAGATGCCGGACGGCGGGCGCTTCTGGACCAGCACCGCGCCGCGCGAGACGATCGCGAACACGGCAATCCTGCGCTCGGGAGACGCCCGTGCCGCCTTGCGGCCGGGGAGAGAGTCGGTGCGCCCTTCCCGGAAGGCGACGCAGGTTCCGCGCACCGGGCACGCGGCGCAGGCGGGCTTCGCCCGCGCGCAGACCGTGGCGCCCAAGTCCATGAGCCCCTGGGTGTACGGCTCGACCGCTCTCCCGGGCACGAGCGAGTCCGCCAGTTCCCAGAGCCTCCTCAGCACGGGCGCGGCGTCGACGGCACCTTCCACGCCGAACTGGCGGGCGAGGACGCGCTTCACGTTCGCGTCGAGGATCGCGAGCGGCCTTCCCGTGGAAAGCGACACTATCGCCGCCGCCGTGGAGCGTCCCACGCCGGGCAGCGCGACGAGTCCTTCGAGGGACAGGGGAACGCGCCCTTCGTGGCGCTCGACGACCGCCTGCGCGGCGCGGTGCAGGTTGCGCGCCCGTGCGTAGTAGCCCAGCCCGCTCCACAGGCGCATCACGTCGTCGGAGCTTGCCGCCGCGAGGGTCGCCACGTCCGGGAACCGCGCGACGAAGCGCTCGAAGTAGGGAATCGCGGTCGCCACCTGCGTCTGCTGCAGCATGATTTCCGAGACCCAGATGCGGTACGGGTCGCGGGTGCGCTGCCAGGGGAGGTCGTGGCGGCCATGGCGACGCTGCCACGCCACGATGCGGGAGGCGAAAGTTGGGATCCGGGCGGGCATCGCGTGGAGTCGTGGAGCGGGTGAAGGGAATCGAACCCTCGTCGTAAGCTTGGGAAGCTTCTGCTCTGCCATTGAGCTACACCCGCGGCGAGGCGCCATTTTACCCGAGGTCCCCGCGGGCGGTCGCCCGCGCCGCCGGCGTCCGCGCGCGACCGCCCGCGCGCGCCAGGCGCCATCCGTCGCAAGGCGCCGCCGGGCCGGGGTGGCACGGGATAGGATGCTTCCCATGACCCGCCTCACCCCCGCTTTCACACCCGAGGAACGCGAGCGCCTGCTGCGGCAGCAAGCGTCCTCGCACCCGCTCGAGATGTTCCCGGTGTTCCGCCGATGGCCGCCCGGATTCGCGCGGGACGTGGCCTTCACCTTCATCTGGAACCTCGGCTTCACGGCGTTCTTCCTGCTCTCCGGCATCGTGCTGAACCACCAGCTTCCGTCCGCGACGACGGCGTGGATCACGTTCGTCATCGCCAACTGCATCGGCTACACCCTGCACTTCCTGTTCCATGTCGTCGGCTGGATGGGCCTGTCCGCCGTCCATCGCAGCGGGCGCGTGGCGGTCGCCGTGTACTACATGCTGCTCAGCACGGTCGGCGTCTTCCTCGGCTTCTGGATCGCCTCGCTGCTGCTGGGCAAGACCTTCCTGCCCAGCCTGGACGAGCCGCGCTGGCTCATCGCGATCGCGGTCACGAGCATGGTCATCTCGTCCGTTCTCGCGGTCGTCTTCTTCTGGCGCGGGCGCAGCGCGCTCGCCGAGGCGGCGCTCGAGCGCGAGCAGCGCCGGACGGCGGACATCGAGCGCGAATCGATGTTCGCCAACCTTCGCGCGCTTCAGGCGCAGATCGAACCGCACTTCCTCTTCAACACGCTCGCCAACGTGACGAGCCTCATCGACGCCGATCCTGCGAAGGCGAAGCACATGCTGGATTCCTTCATTCGCTTCCTGCGCGCCTCGCTCGCGGCGACGCGGCGCAGCGTATCCACCCTCGCCGACGAGTTCGCGCTGATGTCGGATTTCCTGGAGGTGCTGAAGGTGCGCATGGGCGATCGCCTGGCTGTCGACGTGAGCCTCCCCGGAGCTTGCTTCCCGCGAGGTCCCGCCGATGCTCCTGCAGCCGCTGGTCGAAAACGCCATTCGCCACGGTCTCGAGCCGAACGTCGAGGGGGGCCGGATCGGGCTGCACGCGCGCCGCGAAGGCGACCGGCTGGTTCTCGAGGTGGCCGACACGGGCGTCGGATTCCGCGACACGACCACGGGCGCCGGGCTCGGCCTGGCGAACATCCGCGAGCGCCTGCGCCTCGAGCACGGCGAAGGGGCCCGCCTCACCATTCGCGAAAACGCCCCTCAGGGCACGATCGTCGCGATCGAGTTGCCGTGGGGGGCTCCATGAGCGAGGCGGCGCCGAAAGTGCTCCTGGCGGACGACGAGCCCGCGCTCGCGGAGTTCCTGCGCGAGCGGCTTGCCGCACTCTGGCCCGAGGCCACGCTGCTTCCCGTCGCGCGCAACGGCCTCGAGGCCCTTGCGGCGATCCGCGAGGACGAGCCCGACGCGGCCTTCCTCGACATCCGCATGCCGGGCCTCACCGGGCTGGAACTCGCCGCACGCATCGAAAGCCCCACCCATGTCGTGTTCGTCACGGCCTATGACCAGTACGCCGTGGAGGCCTTCGACCGCGATGCGGTCGACTATCTGGTGAAGCCGGTTTCCGACGAGCGCCTGCTGCGCGCCATCGAGCGCCTGAAGTCGAAGCTCTCCGCGCGCGAGGTGCCGCCGGGGATCGACGAGGTGCTTGCCCGCATCGCCTCCTCGCTGCCGGGCGCCGCCAGTGGCCACCTGCGCTGGGTGCGCGCCCTCAAGGGCGAGGAGGTCCACCAGATCGCCGTCGACGACGTCCTCTACTTCCAGGCCCAGGACAAGTACACGTGCGTGATCTCGCGCGACGGCGAGTCCCTCATCCGCATGGCGCTCTCGGACCTGGCGAAGCAGCTCGACCCCGCCACCTTCGCGCAGGTGCATCGCTCCACGGTCGTGAACCTGAACTTCGTGGCCTCCACGCGACGCGACCTGGGCGGCCGGGTCTTCGTGCGCCTGAAGGACGACCGGAAGTCCGAGCTTGCCGTTTCCCGGGCCTACGCCCACCTCTTCCGCCAGATGTGACACGGCGGAACCGTGACGTGCCGCCCCTTCGGCTTGGGGAGATCGCGCTTCCCCTGACTTGCCTCAAGGCGCGGCAGGTCGTCTCCCGCGATAGAATTCCCCCATGGAACTGTTGCTGAAGGTGAACGGCGCCGACAGGCGCTTCTCCCCGCCCCTTACCGTGGAGAAGCTTCTCGGCGAGCTGGGCGTCGAGGGCAAGAGGATCGCGATCGAGCGCAACGGGGAGATCGTGCCGCGCAGCCGCTACGCGCAGACCGAGCTGGCCAACGGCGATCGCCTGGAAGTGGTGGTCGCCGTGGGAGGCGGGTGATGGGCGACAGCCTCGTCGTCGCCGGCAAGGCCTACCGATCGCGCCTGCTGGTGGGCACCGGCAAGTACCGCGATTTCGAGCAGACGCGCGCCGCGATCGAGGCGAGCGGGGCCGAGATCGTCACGGTGGCCATCCGCCGCGTCAACATCGGCCAGAATCCGGGCGAGCCCAGCCTGCTCGAGGTGCTTCCGCCCTCCCGGTACACGATCCTTCCCAACACCGCCGGCTGCTACAGCGCCGAGGACGCGGTGCGCACGCTGCGCCTGGCGCGGGAGCTCCTCGATGGGCACGCGCTCGTGAAGCTCGAGGTGCTGGGCGATGCCGAAACGCTCTTCCCGAACATGCCGGAGACGCTCGTCGCGGCGAAGACGCTGGTGGCCGAGGGATTCCAGGTGATGGTCTATTGCAGTGACGATCCCATTCTCGCGCGCCAGCTGGAGGAGATGGGCTGCGTGGCCGTGATGCCGCTCGCCTCCCTCATCGGGTCGGGCATGGGCATCCTCAATCCCTGGAACCTGCAGATCATCATCGATCGCGCGAACGTCCCGGTGCTCGTGGACGCGGGCATCGGAACCGCCTCCGACGCCGCGGTTGCGATGGAACTGGGTTGCGACGGGGTGCTCATGAATACCGCCATCGCCGCGGCGAAGGATCCGGTACGCATGGGCCGGGCGATGCGGCTCGCGGTGGAGGCGGGGCGGGAAGCGTGGCTCGCCGGGCGGATGGCGAAGAAACCCTACCGGGCGTCCGCCAGTTCGCCCGCGACGGGGCTTATCGGGAAGACCGCCTAGAAACGCCAGGTAACGCCCAGGGTCACCTGGTCGGTGTCGGAATCGCGCGGGCCCCAGCGGTCGAGCGCGGAGAAGCGCTCCATCTCGGCCTGCAAGCCGATCCGACGCGTCAGGTCGTACTTGAGTCCGAGGCCATAGCGAATCCCGGCCCCGGGCCGGGGAATCCCCTCGCCAGCGGAAACCAGCGCTGCCCCGCCTACGGATCGCCAGGCGCCGACGCGACCGTACAGCGCGGCGTGGCCCCACAGGGGCAAGGTACCGACGGTCTCGAGACTGAATCCCCTTCCCTGCGCCTGGCCGCCCGCGACCGGCGCCCGAAGTGCCAGCGGGCCGACATCCGCAAATCCGGTCTCGACGGAGAAGTACCGCGAATAGCGGTAGCCCAGCTTCATCTTGAAGCTCTCGGGTGCAGACGCGCCCAAGCCTCCCCCGAACGGACCTACGAGGGGCCAGTAAAAACCGGGCTCGGGTATGGCTATCGCGGCCGGCTTCGACACAGGCCGGAGCAGGCCTATGTAGTCGCCCCCCGCCACCGCGACGGACGAAGCGGCCAGCGCCAGAAACGGCAGCCTGCGAAGGAGATTCCTCATGAAGCGATAGTGGGTACTCGGCTTTCCGTCGTCAACGAAAACGCCGGAAAGCAGGGACCGGCAGCGTAAAATTGCGGCATGGACGCAACAATTCGGCCCATTCGCAGCTTCGTGCTCCGGCAAGGGCGGTTTTCGCCTGGACAGCAACGTGCCTACGAATTGCTCATGCCCCGCTTTGGCGTGCCGTTTTCACTGGATTTCATCGATTTACACGCCATTTTCGGCCGGAAAGCGCCCGCAATCCTGGAAATCGGCTTCGGAATGGGGGAGACGACCGCGAGAATCGCCGCCGAGAACCCGGAAAACGACTATTTCGGCGTCGAAGTCCATTCCCCCGGCGTCGGTGCGCTGCTCAAACGCATCGAGGAGCAGGCGCTCACCAATATTCGTCTCGTCCAGCACGACGCCGTGAAGTCGTGCGGACCATGGTGCCGCCGGGCTCCCTTGCCGGAATCCATGTCTTCTTCCCGGACCCCTGGCCGAAGAAACGCCACCACAAGCGCCGCCTCGTCCAGCCGTCGTTCGCCGGGCTGCTCGCGAGCCGCCTCGCACCGGGCGGGTACCTGCATGCGGCCACGGACTGGCAGGAGTATGCCGAGCACATCCTCGCGACCCTTTCGGGCGTAGATACCCTGCAGAACGACTACGAGGGATTCGCGAAACGGCCCGAAACCCGGCCCGAGACGAAATTCGAGCAGCGCGGGCGCCGCCTCGGCCACGGATCTTGGGATGTGATCTTCCGCAGAACCGCGCAAGACCCAGGAGCCGCCCCTTGAATCCGAAAAGTCCCGCTTCCTTCACGTCGGCACGTCGCCGGTTCATCACCCGCCTGGCAGCTGCCGGCGCGCTCGGCGCGGGCGGCCTGTCGGGCTTCATGAGCCGGGCGCTCGCGAGGGGCGATCTCCCCACCATTCCCGGCGTGAACCAGCTCAAGGGAGTCGCCACCGTGAACGGCCGGCCCGCCATCGTGGGCACGCCGGTCACGTCCCGGGACCGGGTGGTCACCGGCTCCGGAAGCCGGGCGGTGATCGTGATCAAGGACGACGCGTTCCTGGTTCGCGAGAACACCACCCTCGAATTCGCCGAGTCTGGCGGCGTATTGAGCCGGCTCCTCATAGAGGCCGGCAGCGTGCTGTCGGTGTTCGGCAAGAAACCCCTCGTCATCAAGGCCGCCAATGCGACGATCGGCATCCGTGGCACCGGCGCGTACCTCGAGGTGGACCCGGAAAAGGTCTATTTCTGCCTCTGCTACGGCGAGGCCGATCTCGACGGGCCGGGGATGGCGGCGCCGAAGCGCCTGAGCACGGCGCACCACGAAAACCCCCTGATCCTCACCGACCGGGGCGGGATCATGGCGGCGACCTCGGGGCCGGTCATGAACCATACGGACGACGAGCTGATCCTCCTCGAGTCCCTCGTCGGCCGCGACCCTCCTTTCGTCAACGACCCCTTTCGAAATTCCTATTGAATGGCGGGGTGCGGCAAAGGTCCCATAGTTGAGAAGTTTACTCAACTATCCGATCGACCTATACTTTCTGCCATTCCGTACGAGGATTGCCCGTGAACCAGCGCAGCCCGGCACCCATCCCGGACGTCCAGGCCACCCCGGATATCCGCCGTATCGCCATCGACAAGGTGGGGATCAAGTCCATCCGCCATCCCATGCGGATCCTGGAGCGTGCCGGCGGCATCCAGCACACCGTCGCGAACTTCAGCATGTTCGTGGGCCTGCCGCACCAGTTCAAGGGAACCCACATGTCCCGGTTCGTGGAGATCCTGAACGCCCACGAGCGCGAGATCACGGTCGACTCCTTTCGCGCGATGCTCCGGCAGATGGTGAAGAAGCTCGAGGCGGAGACCGGCCACATCGAGATGGGCTTCCCCTACTTCGTGTCGAAAAAGGCGCCGGTCTCCGGCGTCGAGAGCCTGCTCGACTACGAGGTCACCTTCGTGGGCGAGATCGCCGAGGGCCGCGAGCAGTTCGCCCTGAAGGTCCAGGTGCCGGTGACGAGCCTGTGCCCGTGCTCGAAGAAGATCGCGGACTACGGCGCCCACAACCAGCGCTCCCACGTGACCATCGCGGCGCGCGTGCACAGCTTCGTCTGGATCGAGGAGCTGATCGACCTGGTGGAAAAGCAGGCCTCGAGCGAACTCTACGGGCTGCTCAAGCGCCCCGACGAGAAGTACGTGACCGAACTCGCCTACGACAACCCGAAGTTCGTCGAGGACATGGTGCGCGACATCGCGGGAATGCTCGACGCGGATTCGCGCATCGAGGCCTACGTGGTGGAATCGGAGAATTTCGAGTCCATCCACAACCACTCGGCCTACGCGATGGTCCGGAAGAACTGGCCCGCCTGCTAGAGTTCCGCGGCCCCGTTCAGTACCGTTTGGTGAGCGTGAGGTTGGCGCCTTCCCGGCGCATCTCCGTGCGGTTGAGGAAGCTCATGCCGAGGAGCGCGATCTCCAGGCCGGCCGACTCGTGCACGACCGCGTCCACGGCATTCAGGGTCATCGTGCCCAGGGCCACGGAGTCGAGCCGGACACGGTAGACGATGACGCGGCCGTTGGCCGTCTGCGAAACCACCTGCTGGCCGCTGCGGTAGTCGATGCCGAGCCTTCGCGCATCGACGGCGGGCAGCGTCACGAGGGTGGCGCCGGTATCGACGAGAAAGCGCATGCGCGCACCGTTCACGCTGCCCTCGGCCACGAAGTGGCCGTTTCCGTCCGCCGCAAGCGTCACGCTTTGCAGCGTGCCGGTGAGTGCAGCCGACTCCGCGTGCTGCCCGAGTTCGAGCACCTGGCGCTGGCCGTCGATCTCCAGCGTTGCCGAGCGGGAGTCGGCCGAGACCAGCAGCACGCCCTCGGCCGTGCGCTGGCCCGCTGAAAGGGTCCGCGGCGCGCCGCGATCGATGACGACGACGGCCTTCCCGGGAAAGAGGCCGATCACGTTCACCTCGGTGGCACCCGCGACGAGCGACACGGCCATCGCCGCCGCCATAGAATGCCGGAGTGTCCTGAAGAGAGTCATGTGATGAAGCCCGTCGCCGTCTTTCGCCACGCCCTCACGGAAGGGCCAGGCTATTTTGCCAGTTTCCTGGACGAGAACCGGATCGCGTGGCGGCTCGTGAAGCTCGACGTTGGGGAGCCCGTTCCCGGGAACCCCGCGGACTTCGCGGGACTCGCATTCATGGGGGGGCCGATGAGCGCGAACGACGACCTGCCCTGGACCGCGCCCGTGCTCGAGCTCATGCGCGCCGCCGTCCGACTGAACGTTCCGGTGATCGGCCATTGCCTCGGCGGGCAGCTGCTCGCGAAGGCGCTGGGGGCGGAGGTCACGGCGAGCCCGGTGAAGGAGATCGGCTGGAACCGCGTCGACATCGAGGACTCGCCGCAGGCGCGCGATGGTTCGGGGGCGAGGAGCGTTCCTTCATCACGTTCCAGTGGCATGGGGAGACGTTCGCCATTCCGCCCGGCGGGACGCGCATCCTGCGCGGGGCACACTGCACGAACCAGGCCTACGTGGTAGCCGGCCGCCACCTCGGGATGCAGTGCCACGTCGAGATGACGCCTGAACTCGTGAAGACCTGGTGTGCAACGGGCGGGCCCGAGATCGAACGGAGCCTGGCGAGCCCCGCCGTCCAGGCAGCCGCGTCCATCGAAAGCGAGGCTCCGGAGCGCCTGCCGGTGCTCACCGATGTCGCCCGGCGTCTCTACACCCGCTGGATCGCGGGGCTCGATCGCGGCTAGCCACGCCGCAACCGGGATCGAAGGCCGGGGCCGGAGCGCCTAGTCGCGGAAGTTCTGGAACGAGAGCGGGACCTCGGTCACCCCGGCGCGCAGCAGCGCGATCGCCTCCTGCAGGATGTCGCGCTTGGCGCCGGAGACCCGCACCACGTCGCCCTGGATCGCGGCCGTGACCTTCAACTTCGCGTCCTTCACCATCTTCACGATCTTCTTCGCGAGTTCCGGCTCCACGCCGCTCCTGGCGGTGAGCATCTGCTTCACCTTGTCGCCGCCGATCTTCTCCGGCTTTTCCGGCGTCAGGAGGCGCAGGTCCACGCCGCGCTTGGCGAACCGCGCGTTCAGCACGTCCCTCACCTGACCCAGCTTGAACTCGTCGTCCGCAAAGAGCGTCAGCTCGCACTCGCTCTGCTCGACGCGCGCATCCGATCCCTTGAAGTCGAAGCGGTTGGAGATCTCCTTGTTGGCCTGCTCGACGGCGTTCTTCACCTCGACCAGGTTCGCCTCGCACACGATGTCGAAGGACGGCATGGCGGAACCTCCCGGCGTCAGTTGCGGCCGCGTTTGGCGGCGATGCGAAGGCGCAGTGCGTTCAGCTTGATGAAGCCCTCGGCATCGGCCTGGTTGTAGGCGCCGCGATCGTCGTCGAAGGTGGCGATGGCGGTGTCGAAGAGGGAATCCTTCTTCGAGGAGCGCCCCACGACGAGCACGGTTCCCTTGTAGAGCTTCACGCTCACGCGCCCGTTCGCGTGTTCCTGGGAGGCGTCGATGAGCGTCTGCAGCAGGCGCCGCTCGGGGCTGAACCAGTAGCCCGCGTACACGATCCGCGCGTAGCGCGGCATGAGGTCGTCCTTGAGCGCGACCACCTCGCGGTCCAGCGTGAGGGACTCGATGGCGCGGTGGGCCTTGAGCATGATCGTGCCGCCCGGCGTCTCGTAGCAGCCGCGCGATTTCGTCCCGACGGAGCGGTTCTCGACAAGGTCCAGGCGGCCCACGCCGTGCTGGCAGCCGATGCTGTTCAGCTCCGCCAGCACCTTCGCCGGCGAGCTTCTTGCCGTTCACCGCCACGATGTCGCCGCGGACGTAGTCAGGTCCACGATCTCCTGGGCTTGTCGGGGCGCCTTCTCCGGGGAAACCGTGATGCGCCACATCGACTCCTCCGGCTCGAAGGCCGGGTCCTCGAGAATGCCGCCCTCGTAGGAGATGTGCAGCAGGTTCGCGTCCATCGAGTAGGGCGCGCCGCCGCCCTTGCGCTTCTTGAAGTCGACGGGAATGCCGTGCTTGTCCGCGTACTTCAGGAGCTTGTCCCTGGAGAGGAGGTCCCACTCGCGCCAGGGCGCGATCACGCGCACGTCGGGCATGAGCGCGTAGGCGCCCAGCTCGAAGCGGACCTGGTCGTTGCCCTTGCCCGTGGCGCCGTGGGAGATCGCGTCGGCGCCGGTCTTCTGCGCAATCTCCACCAGGCGCTTGGCGATCAGCGGGCGAGCTATCGAGGTGCCGAGCAGGTACTCGCCTTCGTAGAGGGCGTTGGCCCGGAACATGGGGTAGACGAAATCGCGGACGAACTCCTCGCGCAGGTCCTCGATGAAGATGCGCTTCACGCCGAGCATCTTCGCCTTGCGGCGCGCGGGCTCCACTTCCTCGCCCTGGCCGATGTCGGCGGTGAAGGTGATGACCTCGCAGTCGTAGGTGTCCTGCAGCCACTTGAGGATGACGGACGTGTCCAGGCCGCCGGAATAGGCGAGGACGACTTTGGCTACCTTTTTCATGGAATTCGCGCTTTCGGGGAATCGGTTTCGGGTTTCAGGGCTCGACGCGCCCGAGGAGCAGGTACTCCATGAGCGCCTTCTGGGCGTGCAGGCGATTTTCCGCCTCTTCCCAGACCACGCTCTGCGCTCCGTCAAGAACCTCGGCCGAGACCTCCTCGCCGCGGTGCGCGGGAAGGCAGTGCATGAAAAGCGCGTCCTTGCGGGCGGCCGACATCATCTCGGCGTCCACGGTGAATGCCGCGAAGGCGTCCTTCCTCGCGTCGGTTTCCACCTCCCAGCCCATGCTCGTCCACACGTCCGTCGTCACGAGATCCGCGCCCCTGGCGGCCGCGTGGGGGTCTCCGAAGAGCTCGAGGTGGCTGCGTTCGATGCCCGCCGCGCGTGCCGGCTCCAGTTCATAGCCCGCCGGGCTCGCGACGTTCAGCTTGAAGCCGAGGAGGGTGGCCGCCTGGAGCCAGGTGTTGCACATGTTGTTGCTGTCGCCGATCCAGGCCACGGTCTTGCCGGTGATGGGCCCGCGATGCTCGACGAAAGTGTAGATGTCGGCGAGGACCTGGCAGGGATGGTATTCGTCGGTCAGCCCGTTGATGACCGGCACGCGGGAATGGGCGGCGAATCGCTCGATGATCCCCTGCTCGAAAGTCCTGATCATCACGATGTCGACCATCCGCGAGACGACGCGCGCGACGTCCTCGATGGGCTCTCCCCGGCCGAGCTGCGTCTCGCCCATGGTGAGCACGATCGAGGCGCCGCCCAGCTGGAACATGCCCGCCTCGAAGGAGACACGGGTGCGGGTCGAGCTCTTCTCGAACACCATCGCGAGCATCCGGTCGGTCAGCGGCCGGTAGGCGATGTAGTTCTTGAACTGCTCCTTGATCGCCCGGGTTCTCCGGAAGAGGTGCTCGAACTCCTCGGCTGAGAAGTCGCGCAGCTGCAGGAAATGCCGCATCGGCGCTAGACCGCGGCCGGCGCGGGCGCCTCGGCGAGGAACGCCTTCACCAGGAGCGCCAGGCGCGAAACCAGCTCCGACGACTCGTGGTCTCCGAACACGAGCGGCGGCAGGAGCCTCACCACCTTGTCGGCCGTCACGTTGATCACGATGCCCGCCTCGAGCCCGCGGCGCACGAGATCCCCGCACGGGCGGTCGAGTTCCACGCCGATCATGAGGCCCATGCCGCGGATTTCCTTCACGGCCGCCATGCCGGAGAACTCCCGGGCAAGCCCCTGCCGGATGGCCTCGCCCTGGCGCGCAGCGTTGGCGAGCAGCCCCTCGCGCTCCAGGATCTCGAGCGTCGCGAGGCCCGCGACGGACACCAGCGGGCCGCCGCCGAAGGTGGTGCCGTGATTGCCGGGCTTGAAGACCTGCGCCGCGATTCCGCGCGCGAGGCAGGCGCCGATGGGAACGCCCGACGCAAGGCCCTTGGCAAGCGACATCACGTCCGGGACGATGCCGGCCCACTGATGTGTGCGAACCACTTGCCGGTGCGTCCGACCCCGCTCTGCACCTCGTCGATCATCAGGAGCCACTGGCGGCGATCGCAGATCTCGCGAAGCTTGCGCACGTACTCGGCGTCCGCGACATGGATGCCCCCTTCCCCCTGGAGGACTTCCATCAGGACCGCCACGATCGAGGGGTGTTCGCTCAAGCGCTCGATGGCGCCCGGGTCGTTGTAGGGGACGCGCAGGAACCCGCCCATGAGCGGCTCGAAGCCCGCCTGGGCCTTCCTCGAACCCGTGGCCGAGAGCGTGGCGAGCGTGCGACCGTGCCACGCCTTTTCCATCACCACGATGGAGGGATCCTCGATGCCGCGCTGGTGGCCGTGCAGGCGCGCGATCTTGATCGCGCATTCGTTCGCCTCGGCGCCGGAGTTGCAGAAGAAGGCGTTGTCCATGCCGGCCAGCCCGCACAGCTTCTCCGCCAGGCGTTCCTGCTCCCTCACCTCGAACAGGTTCGACGTGTGGATCAGCTTCGCCGCCTGTTCGGCGATCGCCTTCACCAGGGCGGGGTGAGCGTGGCCCAGGCCGCTCACCGCGATTCCCGCCAGCGCGTCGAGGTAACGCTTTCCCTGCTCGTCCCACAGCCACGCCCCCTCGCCGCGCACGAATGCCACGGGCTGGGGCGAATAGGTCCTCATGAGATGGGCGGCTGTCATGAACGCCTCGCAGAAACGATCACGGCGGCCTCGCGCCGCCGTGGATGTGTGCAGCCGATTATCGGCAAATTCACCGGGTGCCGCAACCGCGTGGCCCGGTGCCTCGCTGGGGCGGCGCGACCGCGCCGCCGCCCGCGTGCCTAGGGCCGGCCGGCCAGCGCCTTGACCTGCAGCGCAAGGCGGCTCTTGTGACGGGCGGCCTTGTTCTTGTGGATGATCTTCTTGTCGGCGATGCGGTCGATCGTCGAGACGTTCTCGTCGAACGCGGCCTGCGCGGCCTTGGCGCCGCCCGCGGCGATCGCGGTCTTCACCTTCTTGATCGCGGTCCGGAGGGTGGTGCGAAGGCCCATGTTGGCAACGCGGTGCTTGTCCGCCTGCTTCGCACGTTTCGCTGCCTGCTTGGAATTGGCCATGTGTCTGGATCCTGGAGTCGGGGGTTTCGAAAACGAAGCCTGATATTATACAGCGCTTGTCCTGTCAAAACAAAGCCCTAGCTTCCCCCCCGCTTTCCCCGCCCGCCGCGGCCCGCAACGCTCGCCCGAGCCCATGAACCTCCTGAAGACCGCCGCCTCGGTCAGCGCCATGACGCTCGTCTCGCGCGTGACCGGGTTCGCGCGGGACGCGATCCTCGCGATCGTCTTCGGGGCGGGGTTCGCGATGGACGCGTTCGTGGTCGCGTTCCGCCTCCCGAACCTGCTGCGGCGCCTCTTCGCCGAGGGGGCCTTCTCCCAGGCCTTCGTGCCCATCCTGGGCGAATACCGCACCCGAAGGGGCGACGAAGCCACCCGGGCCCTGTCGGCCCGGGTCCTCGGCGTCCTGTCGGTCGCGCTTCTCGTGGCGACCGCCATCGGCGTGGTGGCGGCCCCGCTCCTCGTCTATGCGAGCGCCTCGGGGTTTTCCAAGGACGCCGACAAGTTCGCCCTCACCGTGACGATGCTGCGGATCTGCTTCCCGTACATCTTCTTCATCTCGCTCACGAGCTTCGCGGCGGGGATCCTGAACACGTGGGGGCACTTCAAGTCGCCCGCGTTCACCCCGGTGCTCCTGAACCTCTCGTTCATCGCCTTCGCGCTGCTGGCCGCGCCGTACTTCGACCGTCCCATTCTCGCGCTCGCCTGGGCCGTCTTCGCGGGCGGCGCGCTGCAGCTCGCGTTCCAGGTGCCCTTTCTCCTGCGCATCCGCATGCTGCCGATGCCGAAATGGGATCCGAAGGACGAGGGGGTGGTCCGCGTATTGAAGCTCATGGCCCCGGCCGCGCTGGGCGTCTCGGTGGCCCAGCTGAGCCTCGTCATCAACACCCATATCGCCTCCTGGCTGGGCGACGGCTCGGTATCCTGGCTCTACTTCGCCGACCGGCTCATGGAGTTCCCCTCGGCCCTGCTCGGCGTCGCCCTGGGCACCGTGCTGCTGCCCTCCCTCGTCCGGCACCACGGCAACAACGATCCGGAGGCGTACTCGCGGCTCCTCGACTGGGGCCTCAAGCTCACGCTCCTGCTCGCGTTGCCGGCAGCGGTCGGCCTCGCGCTGCTCGCCGTGCCGCTGGTGGCCACCCTTTTCTGGCACGGCGAGTTCACCCGCCACGACGTGCTCATGACCCGCGGCGCGCTCATCGCCTACGCCTTCGGGCTCACCGGGATCATCCTGGTGAAGATCCTCGCCCCCGGGTTCTACGCCAGACAGAACATCCGCACCCCGGTGAAGGTGGCCCTGGCTACGCTCGTGGTCACGCAGCTCGCCAACGTGGCGCTCGTGCCGTGGCTCCGGCACGCCGGGCTCGCCGCCGCGATTTCGGTGGGCGCCTGCTTCAATGCCGCGTGGCTCTGGTGGCTCATGCGGCGCTCCGGGGCATGGCAGGCCGGCCCCGACTGGGGCGCGTTCCTGCTGAAGGTGATGGTGGCCCTCTACCTGATGGGAGGGGTCATCTGGTACCATGGCATGGGCTCGAAACCTTCCTGGATTCGCCATCCCCGCCGGCACGCAGGGCGGTCAAGCTCGCGCGATCGTCTTCGGCGCGATGGCCGCGTACTTCGCAGCCCTTTGGGCGCTGGGCTTCCGCCCCAGCCATTTCTCGCGGCACGAATGAGCCTCGCCGTCATCCGCGACCCGAAACCCGGCGCTCCCGACGCCGTGCTCGCCATCGGAAGCTTCGACGGCGTGCATCGCGGCCATCGCGCGCTCCTCGCCCGCGTGGTGGAAGAGGCGGGTCGCCGGGGCGTCGTTCCCGCCGTGCTCACCTTCGAGCCGCTCCCGCGCGAGCTGCTCTTTCCCGATCGCGCCACGCCGCGACTGTCGACGCTCTCGGCGAAGCTGCACGCCTTCGCCGAGGCCGGAATCGAAATTGCCTACCTTTGCCGCTTCACGCGGGAATTCGCCGCCCAGTCGCCCGAGGAGTTCGCCCACAGACTGCGGCTTTCCCATGGCGCGCGACTCGTGCTGGTCGGCAAGGATTTCCGGTTCGGCGCGAAGCGCGCGGGAAACGTCGCCCTCCTCGCCGCCGAGGGCGCAAAGCTCGGGTACGAGGTGGAGACGCTTCCAACGGTCGCCGACCACGAGGAGCGGGTGTCGAGCACGCGCGTGCGCGAAGCGCTCTCCGCAGGCGACCTGGAGCTGGCCGCGCACCTGCTCGGGCGTGCCTACGCCATATGCGGCCGCGTGGTCCACGGCGCGAAGCTCGGCAGGAGCCTCGGCTATCCCACGGCCAACATCGCGCTTCCCCCGGGGCGGCCCGTGATGACAGGGGTCTTTGCGGTAAGATGCGGCGGTGCGGCAACTCGCGGACTCGAGGGAGTGGCGAGCCTGGGATACAAGCCAGGTCGCTCCGCAATCGACGGCCTGGCGAC
>JADJEZ010000007.1 GCA_016708825.1 Betaproteobacteria bacterium
GCATCACCGGATCGCTCTCGAAATGGCAGCCGAAGAACCAGAGGTCCGGGCGCACGTCGAGTTCGGCCACGACCTCGCCCTTGCCGGCGGGCCCGCCGTCGCTTCGGATTTTCGTGATGCGGTCGAACATCAGCATCGGCGGCAGCGGCAGGCGCGCGCTGTCCGGCCCGAACAGCTGGCCATGGCCGCAGGCGATCAGGTCATCGCGGGTGTAGGCGGATTTCTGCGTCAACGCGTCGTTCTCGCGGCGATCGGAGGGGACAGGATAACCCGACCGGGAGCTGCCGCGCTCGCCGGTTTACGCGGCCCGGATGGGCGTGACCGAGGCGAGGTCCGCGGAAGCGGGAGCGAGGCGGGACGCGGGGAAGCGGCAGGTGAAGGCGCTGCCCTTGCCCGCTTCGCTCGCGATGTCGAGCTGCCCCTGGTGGCGTGCCAGCACGTGCTTCACGATCGCGAGACCCAGGCCCGTGCCCCCGGAAGAGCGCGAGCGGCTGCGGTCGACGCGGTAGAAGCGTTCCGTGAGGCGCGGGATGTGCTCGGGCGCGATGCCTTCGCCGTTGTCGCGCACGCGGAGCACGGGATCGCCCTCCTCGAGGCCCCAGGTGACGGTGATGTCGCCGCCGGCGGGGGTGTAGCGGATCGCGTTGGTGACCAGGTTGGTGACGGCGCTGCGCACCTCCTCGCGGCTGGCGAGGAGCCACTGGGGATCGAGCCGCGAGGCGATGCGGTGCTCGCCCCGGTTGATGCTCTCGGCCTCGACCAGCACCGACTGGACGAGCGCCGGCATGTCGATGGGCTCCTCGCGCAGCGGGTAGCGCGAGTCCTCCAGCCGCGAGAGCATGAGAAGGTCCTCCACGAGCCGCTGCATGCGCTCGGCCTGGTCGGTCATCAGCTCGAGCGAACGGCGGAAGAGCTTCTCGTCGGCATCCCGCGCGTCGGAAAGGGTCTCGAGAAAGCCCTTCATCACCGTGAGCGGCGTGCGCAGTTCGTGGGAGACGTTGGCGATGAAGTCGCGCCGCACGGATTCGAGCCGCTCCCAGCGCGACACGTCCCGCGAGAGCAGCAGCTTCTCGTGGTCGCCGTAGGGCACCAGTTGCACGGACAGGACCCGGTCCGATTCGCCCGACCCTTTCAGCGCGAGGGGCTCGCCGTAGTGCTGCGCGTCGAGGTAGCCCCCGAAGGCGGGTTGGCGGATCAGGTTCGTGATCGCCCGCCCGCGGTCGTCCTTGAAGGTGAGGCCGAAGTGCCGCTCGGCGGAGGGGTTCATCCACTCGATGCGGTTCGCGGCGTCGAGCACGATCACCCCGTCGGGCATCGCCTCGCCCGCCTGGCGGAAGCGCCACAGCGCGTGCGACAGGCTCGCCCGGCTGGTGGTCTGCTGGCGCAGGATCCGGTGCAGGCGCGCATGGATGTCGCCCCACGCGCCCTCGTCGTCGGGCATCTCGTCGACCGACGGGTTGGCGAGCCAGCGCGCCAGCCGCGCGCGGGCGGCGAGCGAGAGCGCCATCGCGATCACGAGGTAGGCGAAGAGGAACAGGGCGGCGAAAACCGGCCCGAGGATGACGCCGGTGACGAGCGCGCCCACGCCGGCAATGGCGGCTAGGGAGACGAGGCGGCCGATCCAGTCGCGCATAAGGAATTTGCGTCTTCGAGCGACGCCCCGATTATCGCAGGAATGGGGGAGCGTCCCCATTTGCGGCGAAATGGGGGACGTTCCCCGATTACGGGGAGTCGCCTGTTTTCGAGAAGCGGTAACCGCTGCCGCGGACGGTGTGGAGGAGGGCGTCGTGGCCGCTCGGGGCGAGCGCGGAGCGCAGCCGCCGGATGTGCACGTCCACCGTGCGTTCCTCGATGAAGACGTGGTCGCCCCACACCTGGTCGAGGATCCGGGTGCGCGAGTGGACCCGCTCCGGGTGGGTCATGAAGAAATGCAGAAGCCGGAATTCCGTGGGCCCGAGCGCGAGTTCCCTGCCCTTGCCGGTGACGCGGTGCGCCGCCGGGTCGAGCCGCAGGCCCTCGTAGTCGATCGCGTCGTCGGTGATCTCCGGCGCGCGGCGGCGCAGCACCGCCTTGATGCGCGCCTGCAGCTCCTTCACCGAGAAGGGCTTGGTGATGTAGTCGTCGGCGCCGGTCTCCAAGCCGCGCAGCTTGTCCTCCTCGTCGCCCCTTGCCGTGAGCATGATGATGGGCAAGGCTTTCGTGCGTGCGTCGCCGCGCAGGCGGCGGGCGAGCTCCAGCCCGCTCTGCCCGGGCAGCATCCAGTCGAGGAGCACGAGATCGGGCAGTTCCTCGCGAATTCTCTCCAGGGCCTCTTCGGCGCTTCCGGCGAGCACGGCGCGCTGGCCCGACTGCCCGAGGTTCAGGGCGATGAGCTCCTGGATCGCGGGTTCGTCTTCGACGACGAGGATGCGGGCGGGCATGGGGTTCCGGGAAGGCGAGGCGAGACGCCATGGTACGGGGACGGCGTGACGGAATCGTTACAGGCCGACCACCCGCCCGCCCCGCGCCCGCGCAAGCAGCGCGCGGGCATCGGCCTTCGGTGCCGGCCTTCCCAGGTGGTATCCCTGCATCTCGTGGCAGCCGTGCAGCCGCAGGAACTGCACCTGCTCCGGCGTCTCGACTCCCTCGGCGACCACGGTGAGACGAAGGCTCTGCGCCATGGCGAGCACGGGGCGGGGGATCGCCATGCTCGGGGCCCGGCCGGGGATCTCGGCGACGAACGAGCGGTCGATCTTCAGGCGGTCGATCGGCAGACGCTGCAGGTAGGCGAGCGAGGAGTAGCCGGTGCCGAAATCGTCCATCGTGATGCTCACGCCCATCTGCTTCGCCTGCGTGAGGAACGCGACCGCGGTGTCCGGGTTGTGCATGACGATGCTCTCGGTGATCTCGAGATCCAGCCGGGACGCATTGCTTCGGGTCTGCCGCAGGACGCGCGCGACATCCTTCAGGAGGTCCCCCTTCATGAGCTGGCGCACGGAGAGGTTCACCGACATCCGCACCTCGGGGAGCCCCGCCGCCTCCCAGGCCTGGTGGGCCGCGCAGGCGGTCATGAGGACCCATTCCCCGATCGGCACGATCAGCCCCGTCTCCTCGGCGATCGGGATGAAGTCGTCGGGCTGCACCAGTCCCCGCTTCGGATGCAGCCAGCGCAGCAGCGCCTCGAAGCCCGTCAGCCGGCCGTCGCGCACGTCGAACTGCGGCTGGTAGTGCAGCAGCAGCTCGTTTCGCTCGAGCGCGCGGCGAAGATCCGACTCGAGCGTCAGGTGCTCGAGGGTGTGGACGTTGAGCGCCGCGGAGTAGAACTGGAAGGTGTTGCGGCCCAGTTCCTTCGCCCGGTACATGGCGATGTCGGCGTTCTTCAGCAACGTCGCGGCATCCTCGCCGTCCTCGGGATAGGTGCTCACGCCGATGCTCGCGGTGGTGCTCAGTTCCCGCGCCGCGATCAGCGCGGTCCTCGCGAGCGCCACCAGCAGCTTGCGCGCGATCCTGCGCACCGTGGCCGCGCCCGTGGTCTCCTCGAGCAGCACCACGAACTCGTCGCCCCCCAGGCGCGCGACGGTGTCGCTTTCGCGCACGATCGCGGTCATGCGCGCGGCCATCTCGCGCAGCAGCTCGTCCCCGGCCTCGTGGCCGAGGGAATCGTTGATCACCTTGAAGCGGTCGAGGTCGACGAACAGCACCGAAAGGCGCCGCCCGTGCCGCTGCGCGAGCGCGATGGCGTGCGCGAGCCGCTGGTTGAAGAGCGTGCGGTTGGGAAGGCCGGTGAGCGCGTCGTGCGTGGCGACGTAGCGCAGCGACGCCTCGGCATTGGTGCGCACGACGTACTGCCCGATCTGGCTGCCGATCGAGTGCACCGTCCGGACCAGCGCCTCGTCGGGCTGGCGGACTTCGCGGTGGAAGAACTCGATGGCTCCGAGCACATCGTTCGCGATGAGCAGCGGGAAGGCGAACGCCGCGCGCAGGCCCGCCCGGGTGGCGAGGTCCCGGCGCCGGAATCCGTCGTCCTGGGCGAGGTCCGCGATCCAGATCGGATTGTGCGTCTCGAAGGTGCGCTGCAGCAGGCCCTTGCCGCGCTCGATGGGCGAGATCGTCCTGCGCGCGCTCGCGTCGACGAAGCCGCGGATGGCGTCGTCGTCGACGCTCCAGCTCCCCAGGCAGCGGAAGCGGTTGGTGTCCTGGTCGATGATCCAGCAAGCGCCGCACTGCCAGTCCATGGTCTCGCCGAAGCTGCGCAGGACGAGCGGGATCGCGTCTTCCAGGTTCGACGACTCGGCGATAACGCGCGAGACCGCCACCTCCATCGCCAGTCGCTGCTCGGCCTGCTTGCGCTCGGAGATGTCCGCCGCCACGGCGATGATCCCGGTGATGTTGCCTTCCGCATCGCGCAACTGCCCCACGAAGGCGTCGATGTCGATGAGGCTCCCGTCGCGCCGCCGCCGGCGCGCCTCGACCTTGAAGGGGGGCTCGCCTGCCAGCAGCCGCGCGCGCAATGCGTCGGAGGCGGCGCGCGCCTCGTCCGAAACGCTGGGCAGGGGCCGGCCGAGGACTTCCGCCGCCTTCCACCCGTACATTTCCTCCGCGGCGGGATTCCAGCTCGTGAGCAGGCCCTGCCGGTCCCTCGTATAGATGGCGAGCGGCGAGGACTCGATCAGCATCTGCAGTTGCTGGTTGGTCGCGCGAAGCGTCGCCTCGCTGCGCTCAAGCCCCTCTTCGGCGCGCTTGCGCTCCGAGATGTCCTGCACGACGGCGATCAGGTAGCGCACCCTGCCCGCCGGGTCGCGGGCGGCCGAGACCGTCCGCCTCGCCCAGAGGATCTCGCCGTCCTTGCGCACGAACCGCAGCTCGCTGGTGGGCGATGGCTCGTCCTGCTTTCCCGGAGCATCGCCTCCCGGTTCGCGTCCGCGGTCGTCCGGGTGGGTGAGGTCGCTCTCGCGCCTGCCGATCAGTTCCTCGCTGCGGTAGCCGAGCATTTCGCAGAAGCGCTGGTTCGCCCCGGAGAGCGCGCCGTCGAGCCCCACCTGCACGATGCCGACCGCCGCCTGTTCGAAGATGTCGCGGTAGCGGCGCTCGAGCTGGCGGCTCTCGGTCACGTCGATGATGGTGCCGATGAGCCCCGCGACCCTTCCGGCGGCGTCGGTGAAGGTGGCCTTGCAGTAGATCGCCTCGCGCTCGCTGCCGTCGGGCAGGGTGATGGTGGTTTCGTGGGTCTGCGTTCCCGGGTTTCGCCAGAGCGCTTCGTCCATCTCGTGCAGGCGCTGCGCGAGGGCGGCGTCATGCGGATAGAGCTCGTGCACCGTCTTGCCGACGAAGGACTGCCGGGGTATGCCGAAGTAAGCCTCCCAGGCGCGGTTGACGCCGAGATAGCGGCCCCCCGTGTCCTTGAAGAAGATGGGATTGGGCAGGGCCTCCATCAGCGTCTGCGTCGCGCGCTGCGCCTCCGCAAGGCGCGCCTCGCTTTCGCGCAGGTCGCGGGTGATGTGCGCGGCAATGCGCACCGCATGGCGGCTGGTGTTCGAAAGCGAGTAGAGGAACCCGGCGAGCAGCGCGCTCAAGGCGAGCCCCATCCCCAGGGTGATGGGAGGCAGGAGGCTTCCGGAGTTCTCGAACCGCGACCGCGGCGCGTCGAAGCGAAGCTCCCATTGCCGGCCGCCGAACTCGAGCGAGCCGGTCCACTCGAAAGCTTCGGTCCTGCGGGGCCCGTGCGAGGCCTCGAAGATCGGATTGCCCGCGGCGACCCCCGCCGCCGCACCGGCGCCACCGGTGGCCGGCGCGTCGAATATCCGCAGCGCGATGTCGCCGCACAGCGTGTTCGCGAGGATGTCCTCGACCACGTCGCGGATGCGGATCGTGACGCCGACCATGCCCGCGAAGGCGCGCCGGCGTTCCTCCACCGAGCCGAGTGGCAGGTCCGGGCGGTAGACGGCCAGCCGCAGGACGATGCCGGGGCTTTGCGGAGATCGGACTGCAGCAGGATGCGCTCCGTGGCGACCACGCGGCCGGAGTCGCGCGCCTTCTCGACGATGGCGTTGCGCGCCGGATCGGAGGCGATATCGAAGCCCAGGCCGCTGCGGTTCAGCCGCATCGGCTCCATGTAGGTCAGGGGCACGTAGGCCAGTCGGTCGCCCGGGGGGCGGACCCTGAAATCCGGGTAACCGGAAGCCTCGACGCTCGCGTCCGCGCGGACGGCGCGCTCGAAATCGGCCCTGTCGTCGTGCGGGACGACCGGTGCGTAGGTGATCGATCGCACCTGCGGATAGCGGTGCGGCAGACCCAGGCTTTCGACGTAACGGTGGAACGCCGCGCGCGAGACGCCGGGCGTGGCATGGAAGAGCCCCTGCACGCCGTACAGGACGTCGACGTAGCTGCTCAGGCGGGACTGGATCTCGTTGCGGATCTCGAGGGTCGCGTCCTCGAAGCTCGAGCGCGCGTTTCTCTCCACCTGGGCGCCGGTCCATCGCCAGGCGACGATCGAGAGCGCAATGCCCGCGACCAGCACGATCCCCGCGGCCACATGGCCGGCGCTGCTGGCGCGCAGCTCCCGCGATGACTGCATGGGCGGCTCCCGGCGATCCCGGTTCAAGAGGCGTTCAGGGGCGCACGGCACGGCGCTTCCGCACCGGCGCCATCTTGCCATTTCAGGGTAGCAGGTTCCGCGGCCCATTCGGTTCGGGTGGGGCCGCGCGATGGCCGGTCCGATCCGTGGGAAAATGGCGCCTCACACCGAACGCAAGCGCGCCATGAATCCCAAGAGCCCCCGCCCCACCGAGATCAAGCTGCACCAGAAGTCGCGCCTCCTCGAGGTCGCCTTCGACGACGGCAAGCAGTTTTCCCTGCCCTGCGAATACCTGCGCGTCTTCTCGCCGTCGGCGGAGGTGCGCGGCCACGGCCCCGGGCAGGAGGTCCTCCAGGTGGGCAAGCGCGACGTGGAGATCAAGGAGATCGAGCCCGTCGGCGTCTACGCCGTGAAGCTCGCTTTTTCCGATGGCCACGACACGGGCCTCTACTCCTGGGAATACCTCTACGAGCTGGGAGAAAAGCAGGAGTCGAGCTGGAAGAGCTACCTCGCGCGCATGGAGCAGGCGGGCGCTTCCCGCGACAAATGAGCGACAAGACCACCCACTTCGGCTTCACCGAGGTGCGCGAGGCGGAGAAGGCCGCGCGGGTGGAGGAGGTGTTCAGCTCGGTCGCTGGCAACTACGACCGCATGAACGACCTCATGTCCCTCGGCATGCACCGGCTGTGGAAGCGCTTCGCGATTTCCATGGCGGACGTGCGCCCTGGTAGCCGCGTGCTCGACGTGGCCTCCGGCAGCGGCGACCTGGCGCTCGCGTTCGCGAAGCGCGCCGGGCCCGAAGGCCTGGTGGTGATGACGGACATCAACGGCGCCATGCTCCAGGTCGGCCGCGACAAGGTGCTCGACCACGGCCGCATGGCCCCGCCCGCGATATGCAACGGGGAGCGGCTCCCGTTTCCCGACGACACGTTCGACTGCGTCACGATCGCCTTCGGCCTGCGCAACTTCACGGACAAGGCGCGAGGGTTGGCGGAGATGACGCGCGTCGCGCGCCCCGGCGGGCGCGTGCTCGTGCTCGAGTTCTCGAAAGTGTGGAAGCCGCTCGCGAAGCCCTACGACACCTATTCGTTCACGGTGCTGCCGTGGCTCGGCAAGCGCGTGGCGAAGGACGAAGCGGCCTACCAGTACCTGGCCGAATCCATCCGCATGCACCCGGACCAGGAGACGCTCAAGGCCATGATGGCGGCCGCGGGGCTCGTGCGGGCCGAATACTTCAACCTCACGCTGGGCGTGGTGGCGCTGCACCGCGGCTTCAAGCCGTGATGGCCGAAGTCCCGGCCGCGCTCGCCGCCCGCGCGATCAACCGGCTCACCGCCGCAACACCCCTTGCCCGCGAGCGCCTGGCGCGCTTCGCCGGGAAGACCGCGGCGTTCCGCGTGGGCCCCGTCTCCGTGGCGCTCACCGTGCAAACGACCGGCGAGGTGCTCGCGGCCGTGGGGGAATCCCCGCCGGATCTCGAGGTGCGCCTCTCGCCCTTCCTGCTGCCGCGCCTCGCGGCCCATGACGAAAGCGCCTACGGCGACGTCGAGACCACGGGCGACCTGGAATTCGCGGGCGAAGTCGCCTTTCTCGCGAAGCACCTGCGCTGGGACGTGGAGGAGGATCTTTCGAGGGTCGTGGGAGACGCCGCCGCGCACCGCGCCGTGTCGGCCGCCCGCGGCGCTGCCGCCTGGGGAAAGGACGCTTCCGAACGCCTCGCCGCCGGCGCCGCCGAGTACTGGACCGAGGAAGACCCCCTCATCGCCACGCGCGTGAAGGTGGACGGCTTCGTCGCCGGCGTCACCGAGCTTCGCGACGCCGTCGAGCGTCTCGACAAGCGCATCGCGCTTCTCGAAAAAGGGAACGCCTCCCCCTCTTCATGACGCGCCACCACGAAAATCGGGGACGCTCCCCCTTTTTCCGGAAATAGGGGAGCGTCCCCAATTCACGAGTTCGATGGACATGCATAGGGGAGCGTCCCCGTTTTCGGGGGTGGCGCTCATCGTCGTGTCGGCGTGCGCATTCGGCGCGATGGCGATCTTCGCGCGCGCGGCTTACGCGGGCGGCGCCAACGTGACGGGCATCCTCGCCGCGCGTTTCGCGATCGCGGGCGTATTGCTCGCGGCGGTGATGGTGGCCACGGGCAGGCGCTGGCCGCGCGGCCGGCCCCTCGCGGTGGCGGTCGGCATGGGCGCGGTGGGCTACGTCGGGCAGGCGGTGTGCTTCTTCGCGGCGCTCAACCACGCCTCGGCCGGGCTCGTGGCGCTCCTGCTCTACGCCTATCCGACGCTCGTCGTGCTGCTGTCGGCCGCTTTCCTGGGCGAGCGGCTGACGGCGATGAAGATCGCGATCCTGGCGGCGAGCTTCGCGGGGCTCGCGATCATGCTCGGCGGCGGGCAGGGCACGGCCACGGGCATCGCCCTCGCGCTCGGGGCGGCGGCGTTCTACTCCATATATATCCTGGTCGGCGCCCGCGAGCTTGCGCACACCGATGCGCTCGCGAGCACCACCATCGTCTGCCTTTCCGCGGCCGTGGTGCTCTCGCTCTCGGCCCTCGTCACCGAACCGCGCTTTCCCGGCGCGTGGTGGGGGTGGGCGGCGATCGGCGCCATCGCGATCGTCTCGACGGTGGCCGCGATCCTCGCCTTCTTCGCGGGATTGAAGCGCGTGGGGCCGGCAGTCGCGTCCATGGTCTCCACGCTCGAGCCGGTGATCACCGTGGCGCTCGCCTGGCTGGTGCTGGGGGAAAGCCTCACGCCGTTGCAGCTCGGCGGCGGGATCCTCGTGCTTGCCTGCGCCGCTCTCCTGGCCCGCGCGAGAAACTCGGGATAATGGGCCTCGTCCCTGCAACCGAATCCTGCACGAGCGTTCCAACCCTGGATGAGCGTCCTTTCCCGGTTCCCTCCCTTCGACGGCGAAGCACGACCGTGCCGCGCCATCGGCGGGGCAAGGTGAGCTTTCGCGGCCTCGCCGTCCTGGCCCTTGTCCTGGGTGTCGCGTCGGCGGCCGAGGTGCGGGCCGCGTACACCGTCGAGTGGGAAGCGCCGAAGGAGCTCCAGGCGCTCTTCGAGAAGCACCTCCCGCCGCCCGCCGAGGACGCGACGGAAGATCGCGGCGTGCTCCGCCGGTGGATGCGCGAGGTCCGCCGCCGCGCCCCCGAGATCGCCGCCGCCGAGGGCTGGTTCTCCGCGCAGGTCGAGTTGACGGACGAGGGCGGCCGCGTGCGCGCCGTTCTCACGCCCGGGGCGCGCACCACCATCGACACGGTGACGATCGAGTTCCGCGGCGATCTCGCGGGCGAGGGCGCCTTTCGCGAGGCCCGTCGGCGCGCGCTCGAGTCGTCGTGGCTCCTCGCCTCCGGGATGACGTTTCGCCAGGCCGCGTGGGACGAGGCGAAGGCGCGCCTGGTGGACGCGCTCACCGCGGACGACTACGCGGCGGGCGAACTGGTCGATAGCGAGGCCCGCATCGACCCCGTGGCCGCGAAGGCGCGCTTGCGGCTCGTCGTAGACAGCGGCCCCGCCTTCTCCCTGGGCGAGGTGCAGGTGAGCGGGCTCGCGCGCTACCCCGCCTACCTCGTCGACCGCCAGTTGGACATCGACCCCGGCGAGCCCTACCGCACCGAGCGGCTCCTCGACCTGCAGCGCGCGCTCCAGAGCGCCCCGTGGTTCGCCAACGTGCAGGTGGAGATCGACCGCGACCGCGCGAACCCGAAGCGCGTGCCCGTGCGCGTGACCGTGCTCGAGCGGCCCGTGGCCGATGTCGGCTTCTCGCTCGGCTACGGCACCGATTCCGGCGTGCGCGGCGAGGTTTCGCTACGCCACCGCAACGCGCTTGGCCGCGGCTACGACATGCGCTCGGCCCTGCAGGCGGACAAGAGTCGCCAGATCGGCTACGCGGATTTCCACCTGCCCCAGGGGTCGATCGGTTCGCTCCTCACGGGAACCTTTGCCATGAAGGACAGCGTAGGGTTCCTGGGCGAGCACACCGCCAACCAGGGCCTGGACACGCGCCGCGGCGCGGTCGCGGGATACCGGCAGTTCCTCTACGACGGCCTCGAGTTGCGCGTGGGGCTTTCCTTCCAGGTCGAGCAGGCGAAGCCCGACGGCGCGGAACGATCGATCAAGCGCGCGCTCGCGCCCGTCGGCCAGCTCACCTGGCGCACGGTCGACAACGTGCTCGACCCGAGGCGCGGCGGCGTGCTCAAGCTGAACCTCGCCGGGGGCACGAAGTCCGCGCTCTCCGACCAGGATTTCCTCATGACCTACGCGCAGTACCAGCACTGGTTCACGCTCTCGCCGAAGGACCAGTTTATCCTGCGCGCCGAGGCGGGCTACACCATCGCCCCCAGCCGCACGGGGATTCCGGAGGATTTCCTCTTCCGCGCGGGCGGCTCGCGCTCGGTGCGCGGCTACGCCTACCAGAGCCTCGGGCCGCGCGACGGCGACGCGATCGTGGGCGGGCGCTACCTCGCCACGGGCACGGTGGAGTACGTGCGCTGGTTCTCGCCCGCGTGGGGCGGCGCGGTCTTCCTGGACGTGGGCGACGCGGCCGACGCGCGCGAGGACCTGGACGCGGTCCGGGGCTACGGAATCGGCGCGCGCTGGCGCACGCCCGCGGGACCGCTCGCCATCGACATCGCCTACGGGGAGCGCGACCGCAAGGTTCGCGTGGGCTTCTCCGTCTCGGTGGCCTTCTGAGGCGCGCCATGGGCCCGCCGCGCAAGCGATCGCGACTTCGCCGCTGGCTCTTCGGCAGCGCGTGGGCCACGCTCGCCTTCGCGGTTCTCCTCGCCGCCGCCGGACTGTGGCTCCTGGGCACGGCCTCCGGCGCGCGCTTTGCGCTCGAGCGCGCGCTGGCGCTCGCCGGTGGCACGGTGGGCGCCGTCGAGGGCCGCCTCGTCGGGCCGCTTTCCGTCGGCACGCTGGAGATCTCCACGGCGGAGCTTCGCGTTCGCGCGGAGCGCGTCTCGCTCGACTGGTCGCCGCTGCGGCTCGCGGGAAGCGAAGTGCGCGTGCAGCGCCTGCACGCCGCCTCGCTGCGGATCGACACGGCAGCCTCCGGCGAACCGGCGCGCGAGCCGGCCTCGCTCGTGCTGCCGGTGCGCCTCTTCGTGGAGCAGGCGGGCGTCGACGTGCTGCGCGTGGGCACGATCGGCGTCGACGGCGGCGTGGAGCTTCGCGAAGTGTCGGCGAAGCTCGCCGCGGACGAGGCCGCGTGGATCGTGGGAGACGCGCAGGCCGAAACGCCCCTCGGACGCGCGACCGCCTCCGGGACGCTCGGCGCGCGCCGGCCCTTCCGCCTCGATGCGCGGGGCGAGCTGGCCGGGACACGCAACGGCGCCGCCTACCGCGCCCGCGTGGAAGCGAAGGGCCTGCTCGCGCAGTTCGAGGCCACGCTAGCGGGAAGCGAAGGCGGGCTCACGGGCACGGGTGCCGCGAGTATCGGGATCTTTTCCGCCGACCCCGTGCGCAAGCTCTCTCTCGAGCTCGACGGCGTCGATCTCGCGGGCTTCCTCGCCGCGCCGCGCACGAAGCTCGCGGTGGTGGCCGAACTCGCGCCGGAGCCGGGAGCCCTTCTCGCCGGTCCCGTGAAGATCGCCAACGCCGACGCGGGCCCCATCGACAGGCAGCGCCTTCCCATAACCGCCGCTTCGGCACGACTCGTGATCGCGAAGGACCGCATCGAGGCGAAGTCCCTCGCGCTTTCCTTCACCGGCGGCGGGCGCGCCGAAGGCCGGGCCGCGTGGTCCGGGGGAAAACTCGATGCGAAGCTCGCGGTGAAGGATGCCGACCTCCTCGTGTGGCATTCCGCGCTCAGGGCCACGAAGCTCTCCGGAGACGTGAGCGCGGTCGCGTCCGCCGAGACGCAGTCGTTTGGCGTGGCGCTCGCGGAACCGCGCTTCGAGATCCGCGGCGAGGCGACGATCGCGAAAGGGATTCTCACCGTGGAGCGCGCGCGCCTTGCGCGCGGCACTGCTTTCGCCGAAACGAAGGGCAGGCTCGCCCTGGGCGGCGCGCGGGAGTTCTCCGTCGACGGGCGCGTCGAGCGCCTCGACCCGGCGGAATTCGCCAATGTCCCGTCGGGCGACCTGAACGCGGTCTTCGCCGCCAGCGGGCGCCTCGCGGGGAACACGGCGGGCGAAGCGGACGTGCAGGTCGCGAAGAGCCGTTTCGCGGGGCTCGCGGCGGAAGGCCGCGTTCGCTTCTCCGCCGAGGGCGCGCGCATCACGAAAACCGAAACGGATATCGCCCTCGGCGCCACGCGGCTCGCGGCGAGCGGCGCACTGGGCAAGGCGGGCGACGTGCTCGCGGTGAAGCTCGCGAGCCCCGACCTCGCGCCCCTGGGCAAGGCATTCGGCGTCGCACTCGGCGGAAGCGTCGCGGTCGACGCGACCGTAGCGGGCGCCTTCTCCGCACTCTCCGGGCGAGTCTCCGTGGACGCGAAGGACCTCGCGCTGCCCGGGGCGCTGCGCGTGGCGGCGGCGAAGGGCGCCTTCGAGCTCAGCCCCGGCGAGGCGGGATCGGCGAGCGGAAGGCTCTACCTGCGCGGCATTTCGCGCAAGGGCGAGAAGGACGCGTGGGTGGAGAAGGGCTCCGTCGTGGTCGAGGGCACGCGCGCCTCGCATGAGGTGCGCGTGGCGGCCGATTTTCCGGAACGGCTTGGGCTGCGCGCCCTGTTCGACGGCGGGCTCGTCGCCGGCGCGCGGTTGCCCGAGTGGCGCGGCAGGCTCTCCTTCCTCGAATCGACGGGCCGCGCGCCACTCGCCCTTGCTGCGCCGGCGGCGCTCTTCGTGAGCACGGAGCGCATCGAGCTGGGCGAGGCGCGGCTCACCGGTGACCCTGGGGAAATCCGCATCGCGCTCCTGCGCTGGACGCCGAAGGGCCTGGAGACGCGCGGCTCCGTCGATGCCGTGGACGTGCGAGCCGTGCGGCGCATCCTGGATCTCCAGGCCGCGGTCGGCTCGAACCTGGTCCTCGACGGTGCCTGGGACATACGCCTCGCAGAAACGCTCGACGGTTTCGTCGCGCTGCAGCGCAAGAGCGGCGACCTGCGCGTGGGCGAGCCGCGCCAGGCGCTGGGGCTGGAGACGCTCGCCGCCCGCGTCGAGGCGGCTGCGGGCCGCGTGAAGGCGAGCCTGGAAATGCGCGGCAAGCAGGCGGGCCGATGGCAGGCCGAGGCGTCGGCAAGCGTGCGGCGCGGGGCCGAAGGCTGGGAACTTTCCCCGGTCGCTCCGCTGGAAGGCCGGTTCACCGTGGATGTGCCGGAACTCGCGTGGATGGCGGGCTGGATCGGACCGGAGGCGCGCGCGGGCGGGCGCTTGCGTGGCGAGGGCACGCTCGCGGGCACGGTGCGCGACCCCACCTGGCGCGGGCGCGTCGAGGCCACGGGGCTCAAGCTTCGCGAGCCGGCGCTCAGCGGCGAGGTGGCCGACGGCACGATCATCGTGGTGCTCGCCGACCGTGAAGCGCGCCTCGAGCGCTTCACGCTCTCCGCCCCTGGCAGCCCACGGCGGAAGCCGCGCGCGCGATCGCCGCGGCGAAGCGCCCGGCAGCCGGAACGATTACCGCGGAAGGCGCGTTCGATCTCGGCACGCGCAAGGGCAGGCTCGCCGTCAAGGCGAGCGGCTATCCGCTGACGCGCCTCGCGACACGCTTTCTCGCGGTGTCCGGCGAGGGCCGCGCCGAACTCGATGGAGACAAGACCACGCTCACCGGCGACTTCACCGCCGACGCGGGTTGGTTCGGCATCCCCGCTTCCGCGCCGCCTTCGCTCTCCGACGACGTGATCGTCGAGCGCGGCGCCGAGGCGCCGCTCGCGAAAGGCGCGGAACGCCTGCACCTCGACCTGCGCTTCGGCCTGGGCGAGCACCTGCATTTCCGCGGTCGCGGCCTCGACACGCGCCTCGCCGGGTCGCTTCGCCTCGTGGGCGACGTCGGCGCGAACCTGCGCACCACGGGCACGATCCGCGCGGTGGGCGGCACCTACGACGCCTACGGCCGCACGCTCGCCATCGAGCGCGGCGCGCTCAACTTCCAGGGCGCCGTGGACAACCCGGGGCTCAATGTCCTCGCGCTGCGCAAGGGCCTCCCGGTGGAAGCGGGCGTGGAAGTGCTCGGCACCGTGGCGCGGCCGAAGGTGCGCCTCTTTTCCGCGCCGGAAGTTCCCGAGCCCGAGAAGCTCGCCTGGCTGGTGCTCGGGCGGGGCCAGGGCGAGGTCTCCGCGGGGACGCCTCGATCCCTGTGGGCGCGGCCAATGCGTTGCTCGGGAGCGACTTGCCGGCGAGCTCCAAGATCCTCGCGGGCTTCGGCCTCGACGACGTGAGCATGGGTCGCGACGTTTCGGGAGCCCTCGGCACGCTGCCGCAGAGCACGGTGGCGGGCAGGACGGGGGAGACCTCGACCGCGGAAGTGGTGACGGTGGGCAAGCGCCTCACCGACGACATCTACGTCTCCTACCAGCAGGGTCTCGCCGACGCCGAAGGCTCGCTTCGCGTGGCATGGCAGCTCACCCGGAGCCTGCAGCTCATCCTGCGCGCGGGCTACCTGCCCGGCGTGGACGGCGTCTACCGGTTCTCGCTCGACTGACGCATACCCCCCGCTTGCGGGAACGTAAAACCCATGTTAGCGTCCGCGGCCTGAACGGTTGAGGTGCGCAAACAGCGGGATCGCGCGCGCCGGCCGTCCAGCGGTGCACGGGCGTTGGCGTCGCCCGGCGGCGACACGTCACCGGAAATCCTCGAACGACGCCTTGACCGACGAGCGCAACCATCGATTCGAGTGTCGCGACACCGTTGCCCGGCCCCGTTCGGAGCCCGGCTTCCCCAGTCGAACGCCAAGGACAGCCCATGAAGGCCCGTGACCGTTTTGCCCGCGTTTTCGCAGTCGTGCTGTGCGCCCTCCTCGGTGTGGTGGCAGCGCCCGCGCTTGCCGCCCCGACCGTCTCGCTCACCTCCCCCGCGTCGGGCGCCAAGTTCGGCGCGCCGGCCACGGTGACCCTCACGGCGACCGCCACGCCGGCGGGGGGCACGACGATCACCAAGGTGGAGTTCTTCCGCAGCTCCACGCTGATCGGCACCGTGACGGCCTCGCCCTATACCTACGTCTGGACCAACGTCGCCATCGCCAGCTACTCGCTCACCGCCAAGGCGACGGCGAGCGACAACTCGACCAAGACCTCGACCGCGCGCTCCATCACGGTGGCCACCAACGTGCTGCCCACGGTGAGCCTCACGGCTCCCGCCAACAACGCGAGCTATGCGGCGCCCGCGAACATCACGATCACCGCCACCGCCACGGATTCGGACGGCACGGTCGCGAAGGTCGATTTCTATGCCGGGTCCACGCTCCTGGGCACCGACACCACGTCCCCTATTCCTTCGCGTGGAACGGCGTTGCGGCCGGCAGCTACTCCCTCACCGCACGCGCCACCGACAACTCCGGTGGCGTGAAGACCTCCGGCGCCCGGGCGGTGACGGTCACCGCGCCTTCGCCGCCGCCCACGGTGAGCCTCACTGCTCCTGCCAACGGCGCCACATTCGCGCCGCCGGCCAGCATCGCGATCGCGGCCACGGCGACCCCGGGCAGCGGCGCCTCGATCAGCAAGGTGGAGTTCTTCAATGGGGCCAGCCTCCTCGGGCAGGACACGACCTCGCCCTATGCCTTCGCGTGGAACGCCGTGCCGGCGGGCGCCTACACGCTCACCGCGAAGGCCACGGACAACAAGGGCTCCGCGACCACTTCCGCGCCGATTGCGGTGACGGTGGCCGTGCCCGCGCCGCCTCCGGCCGTCTCGATCACCGCCCCGGTGGTGGGCACCGCGTACACGGCGCCCGCGACGATCGCGATCGTGGCGACGGCAAGCGCCACGGCGCCCGCGACGATCGACAGCGTGGAGTTCTACCAGGGGGCAAGCCTCCTCGGCACCGCCACCTCGGCGCCCTATTCGTACACCTGGTCCGGCGCGCCCTCGGGCGGCTACACGATCACCGCGCGGGCGGTCGACAGTGCAGGCAAGTCGGCTATTTCCGCGCCGACCTACGCGGCCGTGGACGGCGCCGACAGTTGCGCGACCACGCCGCCCGTGAGTGCCGCCGAAGCAGCCACGAAGCTCGCAATGCTGCAAAAGCTCCCGATCAGCTTCGAGGCGAACCAGGGGCAGGCGAGCGCGCCGGTCGAGTTCCAGGCCCGCGGGCCCGGCTACCAGCTCTTCCTCACGCCCGCCGAGAGCGTGCTGGCGTTGCAGCGCATCGAGCCGGAAAGTCCCATGGCCGAAACTCGCCTGCCGAAGCACGCGCTGCGGGCGCGAACCGCCATGGTCCGGATGCGCTACCTGGACGCCGATCCGAAGCCGGCGATGATGGGGGGAGCCGCAGGCGCAGCGCAGCCACTATCTCGCCGGCCGCGACCCGGCGTCGTGGCGCACGAACGTGCCGCACTTCGCGCGCGTGCGCTACGAGGGGCTGTATCGCGGCATCGACCAGGTCTTCTACGGCAATCCGGGCCAGCTCGAGTACGACTTCATCGTCGCGCCGGGCGCGGACCCGGGCGACATTCGCATCGCGCTCGAAGGCACTACACGGATCGCCGTGGACGGCCAGGGCGACCTCGTCCTCGAAACCGCGCTGGGCGATGTCGTCCAGAAGAAGCCCATCGCCTACCAGGAAGTGGACGGCGTGCGCCGCGGCGTGGAGGCGCGCTATCGGCTCGCAGGCAATATCGTCGGGTTCGACCTGGGGCCCTACGATCGCGACCGCGCGCTCGTCATCGACCCGGTGCTCGTGTACTCGACGATCGTGGGCGGGACGAGCAATGGGTCCGGCGCGAATGCGATCGCGCTCAGCCGCTGTGGCGAGGCGTTCATCGCGGGCTGGACGTACGCGACGGATTTCCCGACCACGCCGGGCGCCCCGCGCCGCACGGCCATCGCGGAGGGCATCATGGGCTTCGTCTCGAAGCTCGACCAGGCCGGCACCGCGCTCCTCTACTCGACGTACCTCACCGGCACCGTCATCGATTATGGCGACGGCTACTTCTCGTCCCAGAACACCGAGGCCACCGCCATCGCGGTGGACGCGACGGGCCATGCCTTCGTGGCGGGCAGCACCAACGCGACCGATTTCCCGGCCACGCCCGGAAGTTGGAATACCGCGCCGACGTATCCTGGCTCGCCGGGTGGTTTCGCGGCGAAGCTCAACACCGACGGCACGGGCTTCCTGTATTCCACCTACGTGCCCGTGGGACTGGAGACGATCGCCGTCGACGCCGCCGGCAGTGCCTATATGGCGGGCGGCCGCGTCGTATGGAAGCTGGATTCGGCGGGCGCGTCCGCCGCTTACGAGTTCCTGGTGGGCGTGTCGTGGTATCCCCCGGGCGACACGGCGCACGCCATCGCCGTCGATGCAGCGGGCAACGCGTACGTCACGGGCAGCACCTATTCCAGCGACCTGCCCGTCACCGCGGGGGCCTTCCAGACGACGCGCCCGAACCCGACGGAGACGAGCCGTGCGACGGGATTCGTCGCCAAGATCAACCCGGGCGGCACGGCGCTCGCCTACGGCACCTACCTGGGCACGGCGAGCATCACCTATCCGTTCGGCCTCGCGATCGACGCGGCCGGCAACGCGTACGTCACGGGAATGGTGTCGGACAGTACCGGTATCCCCAATTTCACCGGACCGTTCACGTCCTTCAATGACGGCGTGAATCACATGGGCAACTACCACGCGTTCATCGCGCGGCTGAACGCTTCGGGAACCGGCCTCGGCTACTTTTCGCGATTTGGCGGAAGCGGGTGCTCTGGCACGTCCTGCTACTCCGCCACGACGCGCGGCACGGCCATCGCGCTGGATTCGGTAGGCGCCGCATGGATCGCCGGCACCACCGGTTCGAACCGGATTCCGCTCGTGAAGCCGCTGGTATCCACCTTCGGCCAGGGCAACGGTCCCGATCTCTTCGCGGCGAAGCTCTCGCCTTCCGGCACCACGCTCGCCTTCTCGACGCTGCTGGGCGGTACCCTCGACGCGCCCTCGCCGCCCAACGGCCCGGGGGGTTCCTTCGCTACGGGCATCGCCGTGGACGCGATCGGCTCGGCCTACGTGACGGGCATGACGTCGAAGACGGATTTCCCGACCACCGCCGGTGCGTTCCAGGCGGCATTGAACGCGAGCGCGGGCGTCGGCGCCTTCGTCATGAAGATCAACGAGTCCAAGGACGCGACGACCACGCTCTCCGTGACGCCCAACCCCGGCGCGGTCGGATCGCCGACGACCCTCACGGCCACCATCGCCGGCAACGCGCCCACGGGCACGGTGACTTTCCTGGACGGCGCGGCGATTCTCGGCACGGCGCCGGTGAGCGGCACCGCGGCGCAGTTGGTCACCGCCACGCTCGCCGGCGGGGCGCACTCGCTCACGGCGTCCTACGCGGGCGATGCGCACAACAACCCGGGCGTGTCCGAAGCCGTGCTGCTCAACCTGACGGACCCGCTCACGCCGCCCCTGCTCACGATGACGGGCATCGCCGACGGCGCCTCGTTCACGGCGGGCGCGGGCGGCACGTTCAGCGGCGCTTCCGTCACGCTGAACGCGAGCGCGGCGGCCGGCAACCTGATCACCCGGCTCGAGATCAGGTTCAACAGCAGTTACTACTACGTGATCTATGCCGATCCCGGCGCCTCGTGGACGTGGAACCTGCCCGCCCTCGCGCCGGGGATGCACACGATCTACGCCATTGCCCAGGACAACCAGGGGCACACGACCACCACGCCCGTGGTGCGCTTTGTGGTGAACGCGGCGGGGCGAGCCCACCCACGGCGGTGGCGATCACCGCACCGGCCCACGGGGCGAGCTTTGTGTCGCCGGAGCCCATCGCGCTGACGGCCACCGCCACGGCCGGGGGGGCGGCGATCGCGAGCGTGGCCTACTACGTCGACGCGATCGCCGTGGGCCAGGCGAGCGCAAGCCCGTACGCTTTCACGTGGACGGGGGCGCAGCCCGGGACCTATTCGCTCATGGCGCTCGCGATGGATGCCACCGGCGGGCGCAGGCTCTCGGCCCCGATCACGGTGACGGTGGGCCCGGCGCAGCCCCCGGCGGTGGCGATCACCACGCCCGGCAATGGCGCGGCCTACACGGCGCCGGCCACGATCGCGCTCGCGGCCAACGCCACGGCCGCGGGCGGGGCGACGATCGCGAAGGTGGAGTACTTCAACGGCCCGGCCCTGGTGGCGAGCGCGACCTCCGCCCCGTACACGGCCACGTGGTCGAACGTGGTGGCCGGCAGCTACACGCTCACCGCCAAGGCGACCGACAGCCGCACCGCCATGGCCACGTCCTCACCCGTTGCGGTGACGGTGACGGGGGCGGCGCCTGCGCTGGCGATATCGGCCGCCGCGGGCCTCGACGGCTCCACGGTGAACGAGACGACGGTGCTGGTGAACGGGACCATCACCGCGCCCGCCAACTCCGGGGTGACGGTGAACGGGGTGCTGGCCACGGTGGGCACCGACAACCAGTTCTCGGCGAACGACGTGCCCTTGAGCGCGGGGGCCAATGCGATCACGCTCACCGTGACCACGCAGGACGGGGCGAGCGCGAGCCAGGCGATCACCATCAACAGCAGCGGGGTAGCGGCGGCTTTCATGGTCTCCCTCGACGAGCCCGACGGGATCGCGCCGCATACGGTGACTTTCACGGTGAGCGGGGGCGCGACGCCGGTGGCTACCATCGAGTTCGACGTGGACGGCAACGGGACGGTGGATGTGACCACGCAGGGGATCCCGGCGGCGGGGGTGGAGGCGACGTACTCGAGTGCGGGGACGGTGCGGCCGCGGGTTACCTTCAAGGACGCGTCAGGCAGCGTGATCTATACGACCACGAAGCAGGTGCACATCGCGGATCCCATCGCGAAGTACAACATCCTCAAGGGTGTCTACACCGATATCGTCAGTCGACTGTCGGCTGGGAACGGGACATCCGCGAGCGGTCTCTTTGTTGAGGACAGACGCACGGACTATCAGGACTTCTTTGCGCAAATCGGGTCGAACCTAGCGAGTGTCGCGGCCCAGCTCGGCCAGTTGCGTGGCGGAGCGACTACGGGGAATCGTGGTGAGCTGGTCGTGGTCCGGGAGACGTCGGAGGGGCAAACGGCCTTCACCATTCACGTTATTCGAGGCGCCGACGGAATCTGGCGCATCGAGAGCATGTAAGGGGAATCCATGAAGATCAAGATCAAGCACATGGCGTGGGCAGGCGGACTCGCCATCCTCTTCGGCCTGTACAGCGTCTACGCGGCGCAGGGCACCGTCATCGATGGCTCGACCGGGAAGCCGATGGCAGGAGTCCATATTGTCGCTTCGTGGAGCGGGTCGATCGCAATGCCCGTCCAGCCATCGACGCGTTGCTACCACGCAGAGGCGGCCGTCACTGACGAGCGAGGTCGGTTCAGCCTGTCAACGTTCTCCGGCAACTGGAATCCGCTGATGTGGGATCGGACGCGAAGCGTGTGGGCCCTCGCGTCCGGATACGTCACCTCGGACAAAAGCGACTACGGAAGCCTCGATCTTGTCTTGATGCCGGCCACTGGGACCAAGTCGGAGCAGTTCAAGGCACTTCCTCTTCCTGACGCACTTGGATGCCCGGGGGATGAGAAGCCATTTCTTGCCTTCTGGCGAGTGCTACACGCGGAAGCGTTGCGGCTTGCGGAAACGCGTGAAGAAAAGCGGTTCTCGTCGCTGCGCCTTTTTGAAGTCGAGATGATCGAGCATGGTAAGGAGGAGGCGCACGAGAGGCTGAATGCTCGCTCACGCCTCGAACTCATGGAGGGCAGAAAATGACCTGGAGCCACAAGAGAATTGGGCTTCTGGTCGCGATGTCACTACTACGAGGACTTGCTTGGGCTACGAGGTGTCCACACATGCGGCTCTCACCAATGCCGCGTTTGAACGAACCGCATTGAACTCGGCGGGGAAAGCGCTTGCGATAGACTTGGGTACCCTCCCTTGGCTCGTCCAAGACCCCGAAAAGCCATTCAAGTCTGCCAACGGTGCCTTCTACTTCAACTTTAGGGGCTCTCAGGTATTCGGTCTTACACCCAGTGAATACGAGCTCGGCATTCTGAAAGGCGTTGGTTTGGTGGGCCTTGAATCGAGTATTGCTGGTTGGTTGATGCGAGGGGCGATCCGAGAGGACGACGGGGGAGAGGTCGTCAAGTCGAAAATTGGGAACCCTGCAGACGACCCTTTCCCACCGCTAATCAATCGTTTCTGCAATCATTTCCTCGACCCTATTGCGCAAAGACCAATCTACGGTCGCGGATTCTCGAGCTTTTGCTTTTGGGAAAGCCCCATATTCGACTCCGCCCAATGGACTCTTGGTACTCTTGAGCCATTTGTGACGACGCCATCGGAATGGGCATTGCGGCGCAATCACTACACCGTTCTGGATGCGCGGGAGGCGATGTGGCGCGCGCTGACATTGACGGACAAGACGGGAAACGCGATAGCGCGACAAGTTGGCCCCTACAACTTCACTTATGAAGAATTGCGTCGGTACTACTGGGCCTCTACCTTTCGAGCCCTTGGCAATGTCGTGCACGCGATCCAGGACATGGGCCAGCCACAGCATGTACGAAACGAGGGCCACGGGTTGATGGGCAGTGGGTACGAAAAGTACGTTGATGCCCGGGCGAGACGGCTGTCGGAGTACAAGGTGGACGGTCTTCAATTGATTTCGACCAAGGGCCAACTCCCGGGTCTCGTCTATGACAACGGTTATCCCATTCCGCGTTTCACGCGCTACAGCGACTATTGGAGCACTCGTCTTGGACCGAATTCAGATCCTCGATACGCTGGCTTGGCGGACTATTCCAACCGGGGGTTCTTCACGATCGATTCGAACATCGGCAATACGGCCTATCCAATGCCTTCGCCTTCGGCGTCGAACTACGGGAGAATCCGGGCGGACTCAGGTTTCTTCGGCATTTCCGCCACCTATCTGATGGGAAGCGTCCCGGACGACTTGACCAACTTCCTGGACACCGTATCCATGTCGACCGAGGGGGTGTTCGCAGGACTCGTCGGGAGCCTGCCTTCCCTGCGGCGTCAATACACGCTGTCCAAGCGAAACTACGACGACCGGGCGAACTTGCTCATTCCGAGAGCCGTCGCCTATAGCGCCGGCTTCATCGACTACTTCTTCCGCGGCACGATGCAGGTCAGCCTGCCGGCCGACGGCGTGTACGCGATCGCCGATCACGCGCAGTTCAATGCCGGCAATCCCGCGAGTGGTTTCACCAAGATCAAGCTGAAACTCGCCAACACGACTCGCCATCGGGTCGGGGACGGGTTCGGCGCAGGACATGACTGGCGGCCGGCTGGTGGCGGTGGTGAAGTTCCGCCGCAATGGCAACTACGCCTCGGACCTGAGCAGGAGGTGCGGCTCGCCGGGGGGCAGTCGCTGGCCAGCTGCCGCGGCGCCGTGGAGGAGATCGTGGTGTCCTCATCCGTGACGGACGCACAAGGTGCGCCGGTCACGTCCGCCGCACTAGTTTCGGGCGCAGCACCGCAGGAGTTCCATTTCACGTTCCCGGATGCGCTCCCGCTCAACGTGACCGACGTCTACCTGCAGGCGGCCTATCGGGGGCACTCGGCAGCAGGCCGATGCGGTGGTCGTTGCCACCAAGGACATCCGGAGCCCACATTCCTGTCGATATTCAACGTGACCGACTCCACCGCGTGCTTCAATGGGGCGTGGAAGTGAAGCTCAAGGCCGATGGCACTGTGCCAGGTCTACGTACACGCAGATCGTGAACGCGACGCTGGATCCGGCCTCCCTCGCGCCGCAGGCATTCTCCCGCGTGGGCGTGACTTTCAAGCCGCCGTTCACGTATCCCCTTTCCGATCATTCTCCGCTGGTCACGGCCACGAACGTTGCGCCTGGCCAGTTCATCAGGCTGGCGGTGCTGACCGACGACCTCGTCGCCTTCGACTACGACATCCAGAACTACTGGTTCTACCCTCCGCAGCCCTTCATGACGGCGTCCAACGGAATCGACTACGGCTCCGGCGCGCCCTACAGCAGGACGAGCACCTTGATGCAGTTGCGTGACACGAACACGTTCGGGTATCGGGTCTCGGCCATCGCTACGTGGGGGGGTCACTGCAATGACACGCCCAACCCGCCAACGGGTTCAGACGCGGCCGGTGGCGGACGCTACGCGACGCCAACGCTGGTTCCGATCAACACCATCGCGTTCTGAGGACGGCGCGGCGATTCTCGGCACGGCGCCGGTGAGCGGCACCACGGCGCAGTTGAGTCACCACCACGCTCGCCGGCGGGGCGCACTGCCGACGCCATCTCCGTGGGCAAGGCGGGCGCAAGCCCGTACGCTTTCACGTGGACGGGGGCGCAGCCCGGGACCTATTCGCTCATGGCGCTCGCGATGGATGCCACCGGCGGGCGCAGGCTCTCGGCCCCGATCACGGTGGCGGTGGGCCCGGCGCAGCCCCCGGCGGTGGCGATCACCACGCCCGGCAATGGCGCGGCCTACCACGGCGCCGGCCACGATCGCGCTCGCGGCCAACGCCACGGCCGCGGGCGGAGGCGACGATCGCGAAGGTGGTACTTCAGCGTCCGGCCCTCGTGGCGACGTCGCGACCTCCGCCCTGCACGGCCATGTGGTCGAACGTGGTGGCCGGGGCTACACGCCGCTCACCGCCCAAGGCGACCGACAGCCGCACCGCCATGGCCACGTCCTCACCCGTTGCGGTGACGGTGACGGGGGCGGCGCGCTGGCGATCGGCCGCCGCGGGCCCTCGACGGCTCCACGCGAACGAGAGACGACGGTGTTGGTGAACGGGACCATCACCGCGCCCGCCAACTCCGGGGTGACGGTGAACGGGTGCCGCGCCACGGTAGGCACCGACAACCAGTTCTCGGCGAACGACGTGCCCTTGAGCGCGGGGCCAACCCGATCACGCTCACCGTGACCACGCAGGACGGGGAGAGACGCGAGCCAGGCGATCACGATCACGAGCAGCGGGGTAGCGGCGGCTTTCATGGTCTCCCTCGACGAGCCCGACGGGATTGCGCCGCATACGGTGACTTTCACGGTGAGCGGGGGATCGATGCCGGTGGCCACCATCGAGTTCGACGTAACGGCAACGGGACGGTGGATATGACCACGCAGGGGATGCCGGCGGCGGGGGTGGTGGCGACGTATTCCGGCGAGACGGTGCCGCCGCGGGTTACCTTCAAGGACGTCAGGCAGCGTGATCTGCAAGCGACCAAGCAGGTGCACATCATCGATCCGGCGGACAAGTACGATCTGGTGAAGGGGGTCTTCTCGGACGTGATGAACCGGCTCAAGGCGGGATCCAACAGCCAGGCACTGAACCTCTACTTCGGCCATGCGAGAGACACGTACGAAGACGTGTTCAACAAGCTGGGCACGGACCTACCCACGATTGCCAACCAGTTCGGCACAGTCGAGAGCATCACCTTCTCGCGCTCGGCCGCGCAGCTCACCCTTTCCCGGATTGTCGAGGGAGCCAAGCAAATATTCACCATCCAATTGATGCGCGGCCAGGACGGGATCTGGCGGATCGATTCGATGTAGGGGGCATCATGGACAAACGACAAGGAGCAAAGGCGATGAACACCCGGAATGCTAATTTCGCCGCCTTGGCTGGCGCGCTTCTGTTGGCGGGAGCGCTGACCGGATGCGCGGTAGCCGCCGGCAAACCGGATTTCGATTTCACGGGCACGGTGTATGACGCGGTGACAAAGCAGCCCATCGAGGGGGCCTATGTCTTCGCAAGCTACCGCGAGCCGGTGGGCGTCAATAGCCGCTGCTACAAGACTCGCGGCATGTACACGGGAAAGGACGGGAAGTACCACTTTCCGATAGAGAACCCAGACGGGCTGGCCGTGGTTTACGAGCGCCATCAAGCCCAGGATACTACTCGGGACTTTTGACACGCCCAAGCGGGAGGTCTGGCAGCGCCAGGACGCCTCGTCCTACGCCGACCGCAATCTCTATCTCATTCCGCAGGATCCGGCAAAACCATCGTTTCGCATTGGGTCAGGCGAGAATTCTGCGCTGGCGCGCACTCGAAGGCCGACGCAGCGGGGTGCCCGTTTTCTTCGAATGGAGCTTGATTGTGCATCAAGTACGGCGCAGGAGAACAGCAAGTTGAAGCAAAGAGGTACATGATCAATAGGCTTGAGTCGATTGGAAGCGGGCAGGAGGAAGGTCGGCTTCCCGGCATGAGGGGGGCGAAATGACGCGCTTTCGCTCCGGTCTACGAGCCGCACTGGTTCTGGCGGTGGGCTCACTTTCAGGTCAGGCCCAACCCTTTGAGATCGCAACTCATGGCGCAATGACGGCTATCGCAGTTGCGACATCTCGATTTGGCGCCGCGCCGGTTTCAAGTGTCTCCCCAGGCGCTCAATTGTGGATTTTTCGGCGAGTAGTGGCTCGCCACGTTATCCGCCGTTCGGACGGCCTTACATTGACATCGCGTCGTCTCTCACCGTACGCAGTAGCCGGGAAATTGACGTGTTCAACAAGCTGGGCACGGACCTGCCTACGATTGCCAACCAGTTCGGCACAGTCGAGAGCATCACCTTCTCGCGCTCGGCCGCGCAATTGGTTCTGTCTCGCGAAGACAGCGGTGGCAAGCAGATCTTCACCATCCAGCTGATGCGCGGCGCGGACGGCATCTGGCGCATCGAATCGATGTAGGAGAAATCATGGAAACAGGATACGGAGCGAAGCTCATGAACTCACGGGGTGGAGGAAGTTTGGTTCGCGCGGCGGCATTTTTCCTCGCGGGCGCGCTGGCCGGATGCGCGGCGGCCGGTGGCGAGCCTGATTTCGAGTTCACGGGCACGGTGTATGACGCGGTGACAAAGCAGCCCATCGAGGGGGCGTATGTCTTCGCGAGCTACCGGGAGCCGGTGGGCGTCAATAGCCGCTGCTACAAGACTCGCGGCATGTACACGGGAAAGGACGGGAAGTACCACTTTCCGATAGACAGCTTGGACGGGCTGAGCCCGTGGTTTACGAGCGCCATCAAGCCCGGATACTACTTCGGGACTTTTGACACGCCTAAGCGGGAGGTCTGGCAGCGCCAGGACGCCTCGTCCTACGCAGACCGCAATCTCTATCTCATCCCGCAAGATCCGGCCAAGCCGAACCTTCGTATCGGATCGGGGGAAGAATATTGCTTCGCGGCACGCACGCGCGAAGACGCAACCGCCGCGGTCGCATTTCTGAAGATCGAGATCGTAGAGAGGCAGAGGTACGGCGCGACGCCGGAGGCAATCGCCGCCATGCAGGAAATGATTCATAGCCTTGAGGGATTGCCGTCGCGCGACGCTTCCGATTCAAACACGACACCCAAGGGGGCAAAGTGAGTGGCCTAAGAATCATGTGTCAGCGCGTGGCAATGTTGGGCATCACCTTCGTGCCCATGATCGCGTGGACATTTGAATTGCCGACGCATGGCGCGATGACGGCCGTTGCGGTAGCGACATCGCGCCTCGGCTCGTCGCCGGTTTCGAGTGAACTCCTTAGGCAACTCGGAATTGTGGACTTTCCCTTGAGCTTCGGCCAGCCGATGTACCCGCCGTTTGGGGTTTCATACCTTGATATGGCGGCCTCTCTTGCGGTGCGCAGTGACCGAGGCATTGAGGACGCCGTCTTTCGGCGGCTGGTCCTCGACTCGGGACTTGTGATTCCGGACTCCAACACGATTGGAGGCTGGATCATGCGTGGCGGGATAAGGGAGGATGACAATGAGGTCTCGAATGGCCCGAATGCCAAGCCAGAACTGAAGAGCGACGAGCCCGGGGGTGTATTCAATCGGGTTATGGGGCATTTCTTCGATCCGAAGAACAACACCGGCCTTTCGGTCGCGGGCATTGGGATTCAGCCGCGCGCAGTGGACTGGGCCCTGCAATCGGGCGCGATGGTCAATGCGCAGCGCGAGAATCATTACAAGGTTGGTGATGCGCGAGAGGCCATGTGGCGAGCATTGACCTTGACCAGGGTTGCTGCGGGAAGCGTGACGAGTGACGGGGTAGTCCCGACAGACATCGCAGGCACCAACGACCTCGAAAAGCGCGAGAACACGCGCAAGGCCTATTGGGCGACGATGTTTCGCGCCCTCGGTGATTCGGTTCACCTGCTCCAGGACATGGCGCAACCACAGCACACGCGGAATGACTGGCATTCGGGTCTCGGTTGCGTGCCGGGCATCGCCTGTGCATTGGGTCATGCGAGCTTCTTCGAGAACTACCTTCAGGCCCGGACGCTTCGGGAAGCTTTCTTTGAGTTGAAGGAAGGCTTCACGCGACCACCGAACGCTTCACCCCCGATTCGCACTACGGTGCAACCGCTCGATTACACGAGTTACGGTTCGCCGCCGGAGTTCAACAGTTACGCCGACTACTTTGCTACTGCGACCGGAACGGACAACAGCACGGGCAAGGGCCTGGCCAATTACAGCAACAGGGGCTTCTACAGTTTCGGAACCAACATCCGCTCTGTGCGAGGCAGCACCTACCCCTCGCCGAGTCCGAATGGATCGGGGCTCAACACGGAATTCGTAACGCACCCGGACCTCAAGGACATAGCAGGGAATACCGTGAACGGCTACGCGAAGTTCAAGACCGGCACCGTGCTGGATACGGCTACCGGGATTCCGGAAGACAACGTCAAGCTCGCGACGGTCGGGCCGTGGGATCAGTTCTTGCAACAGAAGAACGCGAACTGGTCTGGAGCGACGTTGAATCACTACAACTACGATGACCAGGCGCGCCTGTTGGTGCCCATGGCGGTGGCCTATTCGGCCGGATTCATCAACTACTTCTTCCGCGGCACGATGCAGGTCAGCCTGCCGGCGGACGGCGTGTACGCGATCGCCGATCACGCGCAGTTCAATGCCGGCAATCCCGCGAGTGGTTTCACCAAGATCAAGCTGAAACTCGCCAACACGACTCCAGCCATCGGGTCGGGGACGGGTTCGGCGCAGGACATGACTGGCGGCCGGCTGGTGGCGGTGGTGAAGTTCCGCCGCAATGGCAACTACGCCTCGGACCTGAGCAAGGAGTGCGGCTCGCCGGGGCAGTCGCTGGCCACCTGCCGCGGCGCCGTGGAGGAGATCGTGGTGTCCTCATCCGTGACGGACGCACAAGGTGCGCCGGTCACGTCCGCCGCACTGGTTTCGGGCGCAGCACCGCAGGAGTTCCATTTCACGTTCCCGGATGCGATCCCGCTCAACGTGACCGACGTCTACCTGCAGGCGGTCTATCGGGGGGCACTCGGCAGCGAGGCCGATGCGGTGGTCGTTGCCACCAAGGACATCCCGGAGCCCACATTCCTGTCGATATTCAACGTGACCGACTCCACCGCGTGCTTCAATGGGGCGTGGGTGAAGCTCAAGGCCGATGGCACTGTGCCGGAGTCTACGTACACCCAGATCGTGAACGCGACGCTGGATCCGGCCTCCCCTCGCGCCGCAGGCATTCTCCCGCGTGGGCGTGACTTTCAAAAGCCGCCGTTCACGTATCCCCTTTCCGATCATTCTCCGCTGGTCACGGCCACGAACGTCGCGCCCGGCCAGTTCATCAGGTTGGCGGTGCTGACCGACGACCTCGTCGCCTTCGACTACGACATCCAGAACTACTGGTTCTACCCTCCGCAGCCCTTCATGACGGCGTCAAACGGAATCGACTACAGCTCCGGCGCGCCCTACAGCAGGACGAGCACCTTGATGCAGTTGCGTGACACGAACACGTTCGGGTATCGGTTCGGCCATCGCTACGTGGGGGGTCACTGCAATGACACGCCCAACCCGCCAACGGATTCAGACGCGGCCGGTGGCGGACGCTACGCGACGCCAACGCTGGTTCCGATCAACACCATCGCGTTCTGAGGGACGGCGCGGCGATTCTCGGCACGGCGCCGGTGAGCGGCACCACGGCGCAGTTGGTCACCACCACGCTCGCCGGCGGGGCGCACTGCCGACGCCATCTCCGTGGGCCAGACGAGCGCAAGCCCGTACGCTTTCACGTGGACGGGGGCGCAGCCCGGGACCTATTCGCTCATGGCGCTTGCCATGGACGCCACCGGCGGGCGCAGGCTCTCTGTCCCGATCACGGTGACGGTGGGCCCGGCGCAGCCCCCGACGGTGGCGATCACCACGCCCGGCAATGGCGCGGCCTACACGGCGCCGGCCACGATCGCGCTCGCGGCCAACGCCACGGCCGCGGGCGGGGCGACGATCGCGAAGGTGGAGTACTTCAAGGGCCCGACCCTGGTGGCGAGCGCGACCTCCGCCCGTACACGGCCACGTGGTCGAACTGGTGGCCGGGAGCTACCCGCTCACCGCCAAGGCGACCGACAGCCGCACCGCCACGGCCACGTCCTCACCCATTGCGGTGACGGTGACGGGGGCGGCTCCCACGCTGGCGATTGCCGCCGCCGCGGGTCTCGACGGCTCGACGGTAAACGAGACCACGGTGCTGGTGAACGGGACCATCACCGCTCCCCCCAACTCCGGGGTGACGGTGAACGGGATACTCGCCACGGTGGGCACCGACAACCAGTTCTCGGCGAACGACGTGCCCTTGAGCGCCGGGGCCAACCCGATCACGCTCACCGTGACCACGCAGGACGGGGCGAGCGCGAGCCAGGCGATCACCATCAACAGCAGCGGGAGTGGCGGCTTTCATGGTCTCCTCGACGAGCCCGACGGGATTGCGCCGCATACGGTGACTTTCACGGTGAGCGGGGGATCGATGCCGGTGGCCACCATCGAGTTCGACGTGGACGGCAACGGGACGGTGGATGTGACCACGCAGGGCATTCCGCCGACGGGGGTGGTGGCGACCTACAGTTCGGCGGGGACGGTGCGGCCGCGGGTTACCTTCAAGGACGCGTCAGGCAGCGTGATCTACACGGCGACCAAGCAGGTGCACATCATTGATCCGGCGGACAAGTACAACCTGGTGAAGGGGGCGTTCACGGACATGGTGAACCGGTTGAAGGCCGGAACGAACACCACGGCGCTCAATCTCTTCTTCGGCCATGCGAGAGACACGTACGAAGACGTGTTCAACAAGCTGGGCACGGATCTGCCGACGATCGCCAACCAACTGGGAGCGGTCGAGGGCATCACCTTCTCCAACGCGATCGCGGAAGTGACGATGTCGCGGATGGTAAACGGCGCCAAGCAGTATTTCATGATCCACCTGATGCGCGGCGAGGACGGCATCTGGCGGATCGAGTCGATGTAGGCATCCGATGGCGAGCAATCGAAAGGAGACCTGTTGATGCAGCTGCGAGAGGCAATGAAGTGCGCCATGGTGGCTGCGGCCGCAAGCCTCGTCCTTTGCGGCGGCGCGATGGCGGCGGGAGGCTCGCCGCCACCGCCCGCCAAACCATCAAGCGAGATCACGGGGACCGTGTACGACACGGCCACCGGAAAGCCGATCGAGGGCGCGTATGCCGTAGCAATCTATGTCGAGTTTCGCTCGAGCCCGGGATCGACCGAACCGTGCAAACCGATGTGCGTGAAAACCAGGGGGATGTACACGGGCAAGGATGGGAGGTTCCGCTTTCCCGTCGAAAGGCCCGATGGCAACAGTCCGGGAATGGTCAGCGCGATCAAGCCCGGCTTTAGCAGCGAGCTTCTCGGTGCCGCGCCGACCGGTTGGCATGGGAGGAAGCGGCCGGAACCGCGCTCGGACAGCGACCTGCCTCTCGTCGCCCAGAACGCCGCCAAGCCGCAGTGGTGGTATGGGATCGGCGAGGACTTCCTCATCTTCGCCAAGACGCGCGAGGGGGCGGAGGCGGCCGTGGAGTTCCTGAAGATCCGGCTATCGGAGGAACGGCGCCTCGGGGCCGGGGCTCAGGCCGTCGAAGTGACGCAGGGCAAGCTCAAGCGACTGGAGAGCCTGCCTCCCCGGTCGCGAAGCGACGGGTAGATATTTTCAATGGCATCCGGGGACCACGCCAATCGTCTTGCGTCCCCGCTACCGCAGAACACCATGCAACCGCATTGGAGACAAGGAACCGCGCTCATGAGACTTCGACAACTCCTGCTGGGACTTGCCCTCCCGCTCACCTCGTTCGTGTTCTGCGGGGCCGCGACGGCCTCCGGCGGCTCTCCCCTCTGGTTCGGCAAGCCCGACTTCGAACTGACGGGGACCGTGTTTGACGCGACGACCAAACAGCCGATCGAGGGCGCCTATGTCGTGGCGCTCTACTTCGAGCAGTACTCGGGCATGGCGGCGAGCGGTGAGCACTGCGTGAAGACGCGGGGAATGTACACGGGCAAGGATGGGACTTTCCATTTCCCCGTCGAGAAGCTCGACGGCAGCAACCCGGGCGAAGTCAGCGCCATCAAGCCCGGTTACCGCAGCGACTTTCCGGTTCGTCCGCCACCCGACGTATGGAAGAAGCAGGGAAAGGAGGCCTACACGGGGCGCGACCTTCCCCTCGTTCCGCAAATTCCCGGAAAACCGCAATGGTGGTTTGGATCCGTGGACGTTCATTGCGCCCACGCGAAGACTCGCGGGGACGCGGCGGCGGGAGTGGAGTTCCTCAAATTCAAGCTCGATGAATATTTGCGACTGGGAGCCACGCGTCAGGGAATTGACGCGGTACAAAGCATGATCAAGCGGCTCGAGGGCCTGCCATCGAAGTGAGATGTCGGTAAGTAGCGTACGTCGATAGAGAGGGAGCACGATGAGAATAGGTTGCATTGTGAAGGTTGGCTCAATTGCCGTTGCGCTTTTGGCGAGTTCGAGTCCGTTCGCATTCGATGTCCACACTCATGCGGCGATGACTTCGGAGGCTGTTGCCAGCTCAAGTCTTACCCGTGATCCCAATGTCAGTGCGTTGCTCAAGAGCCTTGGGTTGCTTGATTTCACGCCGGAGTTCGGAATTCGGTACCAGGGATTCGAGAGCTACGTAGACATGGGAAGCACGATCACACGGAGAACAGGCAAGTCAATCGAAGCCGTTGTAATGGACGCAATTCGCGATGACGTGACGACGCTGGTTGTGCCGCACAACTTCACAATTACGGGCTGGTTCATGCGTGGGGCGATACGAGAGGACGACAACACCTTAGAAACCCCGACGAGTGACGAACCCGACGGGGTGTTCAGCCGGGTATTTGGCCACTTCTTCGACCCCCAGATCGACCGCGGCCTATCGACTGTCTATCTGCGGCAGCAACCACGGGCCGTGGATTGGGCCCTTCTGGCGGGCGCCAATGTCAAGCCTTTCCCCTTTGGTGAAAGAGAGAACCACTACAAGATCCCGGATGCGAGAGAAGCGATGTGGCGCGCTCTTACACTGAAGAACTACGTACTTGCCGACGATGTATATCCGGCCAATTGGGGCAATGGACCGACGCAGAAGGAATCACTGCGAAAAGCCTATTGGGCGACGACGTTTCGCGCCTTGGGTGACGCAGTCCATCTCCTTCAGGATATGGCTCAGCCTCAGCACACGAGAAACGATGCCCACTCTGGCCTGGGATGCGTCCTGGGTTCTTGTGCGGGTGGCCACGACAGCTATTTCGAGAAGTATCTTCGGGAGCGTACCCGCGGTGAGAAGGTTGTCAGCATAAAGGAGGGCATAAACGGACCAGATACTGTGACGAGGATTGACATCGCCCCGACTCAGCTTGACTACCAAGGCTACGCCAAGCCTGCTTTCGCCAATTACGGCGACTACTTCGCAACAGCAGTGGGCGGAGGGAACGTGGGCGGCAGGGGGCTCGCGAACTACAGCAACCGCGGCTTCTACAGCTTCGGGACAAACATCGGTAGTGCCAATGCTGCGCAGTATCCTTCTCCCAACCCGACGGGTAGCGGGCTGGGCTATGACATCATCTCGGAGCCCGAACTCAAGGACAGCGCCAACAGGTCGCTTTCCGGAAGTGCCGTTTTTCGCATTGGAACGGTCGTGGACACGGTCACCGGGGTCCCCGAAGCCAACGTGAAGCTGGCGGCCATAGGCGCCTGGGACCAGTTCCTGCAGCAGAAGGACTCCAGGTGGGGGAGTTACACGCTCAACTATTACAACTACGACGACCAGGCGAAATTGCTCGTGCCTCGTGCCGTCGCCTACTCCGCCGGCCTCATCGACTACTTCTTTCGGGGCTCGATCTACGTGGCGCCTCCGCCCGAGGGCGTCTATGCGCTTGTCGATCACGGCGACCCCGCCTCGAACTGCAAGGACAACTGTGGCTTCACCAAGATCAAGGTTCGCCTGGCGAACTCCACACCCGCCATCACACCGCCGGGCGGTGAGGTAACGGCGCAGGCAATGGGCAGCGGCATGCTCGTCGCGGTGGCCAAGTTCCGGCGCAACAGCTGCTACACGACCGAGCTCTCCGGGGAGTACGTCGCCGATAGCCAGGAGCTTCCGACGGAATACTACAACCGATGCGTCGCCGCCCAGCCCGAGGAGATCGTGGTCTCCGCTCCCAAGGTGAACACGACGCTTCCGGCCTGCGGTGCCGGGACGGGCAGCAGCTGCGACACCGTCGCGGTTCCGCTCACGTTCACCTTCCCGACGCAAAGCCCGATCCCAATCAATGCGGCGTCGCTTTCCCTTCAGATCGTCTTTCGCGGCCCGCTCGGCGCGGAGACGGATGCGGTGGTCGTGGAGACGGTGAACGTCTCGTAGCCGACCTACTTCTTCTACATGAACGCTTCGGACTACATCAAGCTGGGCACGGAGGCCTATACGCGCGAGGAAATCAATGCGCCTGGGGCAGGTCATTTGCGGGCCACGGTGCGGCCCACGACCTGCATCGTGAACGATCAACTGAGCGAATCGTGCGCGCAGTCCATCACGTCGGTAGACTTTACGCCTTCGTGGGGGAGCACCACGCCGTCGACGGTGATCACCCCGCTGAAGCTGCCGGTACGCAGCTTCAGCCGCCTCGCGATGCTCGTGCCGCCGGGAATGACGGGCACGGTTGTCCATGCCTCGAGCCCTTGCACGCCGCGCGATCCGGTGCAGGTGCCCGAGAGAAGGCTTCAGGAAGGCATCGTCATCGATACCTCCCTGCCGCCACCTCCTCCGCCCCCGCCCCCGGCCGTTCCGCCGCCGCCCACCTATCGCATGGACTACACCGTCGACCCTTCATCCGGAATCGCTCGCGGCATCGTGGGGGGCGCGGGGGTTGCCTGCGTTGCCATCGGTGATGGAATGCCCGTGGCGCTGCCCGAATCCGCGTTCGCGCGAATGTCCCAGTTCACGGCTCAAGAGCGCGTGGCGAAGCCGATCCAGGATTTCTCGGTCGCGAACTGACCGCGACGTTGGCTACGCTTTCCGTCACGTGATTGGCGCGAACGCCACCGCCGCGGCCGGTGCGAGCATCACGCGGGTGGAGTTCCTGCGCGGCACGACGGTGGTGGGCACCGTTACCGCGAGCCCGTACACCTTCAACTGGGCGAACGTCGCCGCGGGGAGCTACTCGCTCACCGCGCGCGCCACCGACAGCCGCACCAGCAAGACGACCTCGGCGGCAGTGGCGATCACCGTGGGGGCGGCGCCCTCGCTCTCGATTGCCGCCGCGGCGGGGCTCAACGGCTCCACGGTGAACGAGGCCACGATGCTGGTGAACGGCACGATCATGGCGCCGCCCAACTCCGGGGTGACGGTGAACGGGGTGCTCGCCACGGTGGGCACCGACAACCAGTTCTCGGCGAACGACGTGCCGCTCGCGGCCGGGGCCAACACCATCACCTTGGTGGTGACGACCCAGGACTGGGAGACGGCGAGTACACGGCGACGAAGCAGGTGCACATCATCGATCCGGCGGACAAGTACAACCTCGTGAAGGGGGCCTACACGGACATGGTGAATCGGTTGAAGGCGGGGACGAACACCACGGCGCTCAATCTCTTCTTCGGCCATGCGAGAGACACCTACGAAGACGTGTTCAACAAGCTGGGCACGGACCTGCCGACGATCGCCAACCAGCTGGGAACGGTCGAGAGCATTTCCTTCTCGAAGAGTTCGGCCGAGGTCGTCATGTCCCGGACGGAGAACGGCACGAAGCAGATTTTCATGATCTACCTGATGCGAGGCGAAGATGGCATTTGGCGAATCGAATCGTTGTGAGAGTGAGGGTCCGATGAGGGCGACCGGTGGAATTGGATTCGTGACTCGAGCGGCAGCGGCCCTAGCCGTTGGCGTCAGCCTCGCGATCTTTGGATCGAATGTCGATGCCGCCGGCGGTTCGCCTAAGTCCTTCGGCAAGCCCGACTTCGAGCTGACGGGGCGCGTGTACGACGAGGCCACGAAGGAGCTTATCGAGGGGGCCTATGTGGTGGCGCTTTATTACGAGGGATACTCCAGCCTTGCTGCGGTGGGGAAGCGCTGCAAGCGTGCCAAGGGGAAGTACACCGGCAAGGACGGCAGGTTCCATTTCCCGGTCGAGAAGCTCGACGGGTTGAGCCCCGGAATGGTGATGGCGATCAAGCCGGGCTACTTCAGCCTATGGCCGGTCATTCCGCCGACCGATGTGTGGAAGAAGCAGGGCAAGGAAGCGTACTCGGGGCGCGACCTGCCGCTGCAGAAGCAAGATCCCCAGAAGCCGTCGTGGCAAATGGGCCACGGGGACGTGTACTGCACCGGGGCCGATTCGCGCGAGGACGTCGAGGCGGCGATCGAATTCCTGAAGATCAGGCTTGCCGAAGTGAAGCGACTTGGCCTCACAGGAAGCCAGGGCCTTAAGGCCATAGAAGCCAAGATTGAAGATCTGCAATCGCTTTCCACAAAGACGAGGAACAAATAGACATGAGGAAGCCGATTGCTCGGAATCTCGCCTTTCGCTTGGTGAGAGTATGTATTACGGCGTGCGCGCTTCTCTTCCTTACAACTGCCAGTGCATACGATGTGACGACGCACGCTGCCATGACGTCGGAAGCCGTTGCGGCATCGCAGATCACGCGCGACCCTAATGCGAGCGTGATACTCAAACGGCTCGGCATTGTGGATTTCTCAATTACCTCAGATCTTTTGGACGGCACGAAGCAGATTTTCATGATCTACCTGATGCGAGGCGAAGATGGCATTTGGCGAATCGAATCGTTGTGAGAGTGAGGGTCCGATGAGTGCGACCGGTGGAATTGGATTCGTGACTCGAGCGGCAGCGGCCCCTAGCCGTTGGCGTCAGCCTCGCGATCTTTGGATCGAATGTCGATGCCGCCGGCGGTTCGCCTAAGTCCTTCGGCAAGCCCGACTTCGAGCTGACGGGGCGCGTGTACGACGAGGCGACCAAGGAGCCCATCGAGGGGGCGTACGTAGTCGCCCTTTACTACGAGCGCATTTCCAGCCCCGCAGCGCTGACCCAGCGATGCAAGCGAGCCAAGGGGATGTACACGGGCAAGGACGGCACGTTCCATTTTCCGGTCGAGAAGCTTGATGGTCTCAACCCAGCGATGGTCACGGCGATCAAGCCTGGTTACTTCAGCCTGTGGGAGATCTTGCCGCCCGATGACGTTTGGAAGAAGCAGGGCAAGGCGGCGTACACGGGCCGTGACCTGCCGCTGCAGAAGCAGGATCTGCAGAAGCCGTCGTGGCAAATGGGTGCTGGGGATGTGTACTGCACCGGCGCCGAGTGGCGAGAGGACGTCGAAGCGGCCGTCGAGTTCTTGAGGATTCGCCTGTCGGAAGAGAAGCGCCTGGGGGGGGGGAAGCAAGGAATTCAAGCGACCAAAGAAATGATTGAAGATCTCCAGTCGCTCCCCGCGCGAAAGGGGGGCAAATGATCCAGATCCCTTGCTGTCATCATGGTCATGCCCTTCGCATGGCGCAATGGTGGATCACTGCTTCCACGCTGCTTGCACTTGCACCTGCTCACGCGTTTGACATAACGACGCACGCTGCCATGACGTCGGAAGCCGTTGCGGCATCGCAGATCACGCGCGACCCTAATGAGAGCGTGATACTCAAACGGCTCGGCATTGTGGATTTTTCAGTTACCGCAGGTCTCTTGGATCGTAGTCTCGGAGAGAACTACGTTTACCAAGGTAGCGTGCCTTCCCCGGCGGCGGGAATGACTATCGAAGCAAGAGTGATGCGGAGCATCCGAGAACTGAAAACGGGACTTCAAGTTGCAGACGATTTCTCGGTCTCGGGGTGGTTCATGCGAGGAGCGATTCGAGAGGACGACAACATTTCCGAGACACCACGAGCAGATGACCCCAATGGCGTGTTCGATCGGGTCTTTGCCCATTTCTTCGACCCAGTTCTCAATCGCGGACTGACCGTTTTCGGGCTCGGTACCGAGCCGAGGGCCGTCGACTGGGCACTATCGGATTCGGCCCGCGTTCAGCCCATCATTGGTGGCCAACCGCGCGCAAACCAGTTCAAAATCTCCGATGCCCGCGAAGCAATGTGGCGCGCGCTCACATTGAAGACCGGAGCCTGGACGGACGATGTCGTTCCGAGTGGCTGGAATACCCTGCCTTCGACCAAGGAAGCGATTCGGAAGGCCTATTGGGCGACGACGTTTCGAGCCCTCGGCGACGTTGTTCACCTCCTCCAGGACATGGCGCAGCCGCAACACACAAGAAACGATGCGCATGCGGGACGGATGTGCATGCCTGGCGCCGGGTGTGTTAGTGGCCATGCAAGCTTCTTCGAGAAACACCTTGCCGCGCGCACCACAACGCAGAACTGGAATTCCCCCAGTTTCCCGGACAGCTCGCTTAGGTGCATTCGGGGGAGCACCGCCGAGTTATAACAATGTAATGACCGGCGCCTGGTGGCCGTCTACCATCGCCGAATCATTGGAGGCACACATGAAAGTGGCCATTCGCCGCCTGGGCAATTCCCAGGGGGTCATCATCCCGAAGCCCGTGCTGGCCCAGGTGGGGCTTGTCGCCGAGGCCGAAATGCGCGTCGAAAAGGGCGTCATCGTGCTGCAGAAGCCTGCCTCTTCACCTCGAACGGGCTGGGCCGAGGCCAGCAAGAGAATCGCAAGCAAGGACGACGACGCCCTGGTCTGGCCGGAATTCGGGAACGAAGCCGACAAGGACATCCGATGGTGAGGCGAGGCGAGGTTTGGCTGGTGAACCTCGACCCCACGGTCGGTAGCGAAATCCGGAAGTCTCGCCCTTGCGTCATCGTGTCGCCACCGGAAATGCATGATCACTTGCGCACCGCGATCGTGGCGACAATGACGACTGGCGCCAAGCCGGCGCCATTTCGTATCGCGATCACCTTTGGCGGCAAGAAGGGACTCATCCTGCTCGATCAGATACGGACCCTTGACCAGTTGCGGCTCGTCCGGAAGCTGGGTGCGGTGTCGACCACGACGCTTTCCGCGACGCTGCGGACACTTCAGGAAGTGTTCGCCTGATCTTCTTCACTCGGCAGGCCATGAAACCGCCAGGGCTCGCGATACCAGCCTCCCGCGCGCACGGCTAAAGCCCGCGGCGATTGCGCCGATAACCGGGATGTCTCCCGAGTCTCCCGAACCGAACCCGCCCTGCGAACCAAGGATCTTCGAACCGGCTGCCGACCCACGAACCCGCTGTTGTGCGCGCCCCATCCGCGGGTGTGCCTGATGCGGGAGGAAGGCGACCACCCTTCTCCGATGTTCGGGGGGGGTCCGGCCGGGGGCTCAGGAAGACAAATGCAGCGCCGCTACACCGCCTCCAGCGCCGCGACCACCTTGTCCCGCGCCTGGCGCGCGAGTGGCTCGATGTCCTTCCTTCCGGTGAGGGTCACCATCGTCTCCGGGTCGAGCACGCTCACCACGGTCTTGCCGTCCTTCGGATCCTCGTAGACCGTCACGTTGCACGGCAGCAGCAGGCCGATGCCGATCTCGCCGGTGAGCGCCTCGTGCGCAAGCGTGGGGTTGCACGCGCCCAGGATCACGTATTTCGTGAAGTCCTTGTCGAGCTTCTTCTTGAGTGTGGCCTTCACGTCGATCTCGGTGAGGATGCCGAAGCCCTGTTCCTTGAGCGTGGCGGTCACCTTCTCCACGGCTTGCTCGTAGGAAAGCGCGACCGTGCGCGAGTAGCCGAAACTGCCTTTCTTCACGTCAGACATGGTGTCTTCTCCTGGAAATGCTCGATAAGCAAGGACTTATTTTACTCGCCCGTGCGGGGGTTGACGCCGCCTTTATTTCGATTATCATAGAAATACCGAATCACGCCCACGACGAGGCAAGCCCCCATGGCCGGCAAGGAACCCACCGACGACCTTTCCCGATTCGCGGACATGCTCTCCGCGATGGGCACCGAGCCGCGGCTTCGCATCATGCGGCTGCTGCTCTCCGCGCATCCCGATGGCCTGGTCGTGGGTGACATCGGCACGGAACTCGACATCGCCAGCTCGACGCTGTCGCACCACCTCGAGCGGCTGCGCACCGAAGGCCTCGTGAACGTGCGCCGCGAAGGCACGTATCTCTGGTACTCGGCCAACGCCGGGGCGCTGCAGGACCTGCTCCGGTTCCTTTATGCCGAGTGCTGCACGCGAAGCCGCGCCTGCGAGCCGAAGAAGATCCTCTCCGCCGCCTGACCGAAAGGAAACCGCCATGAACGAAGCCATCGACATCAAGGAAATCGTCCGCGAGAAATACGGCCAGGCCGCGCTCCGGGCCAAGGAGGGTGCAAGCTCCTGCTGCGGCACCAAGGCCTCGCCCTCGAGCTGCTGCGGGGCGGCGGTCGCCGCACCCGGCGCGACGGATCCGATCACCTCGAACCTCTACGACACCACGCAGGTGGGCGACGTTCCCGAGGCGGCACTCCTCGCCTCGCTGGGCTGCGGCAATCCCACGGCGCTCGCGGAGTTGAAGCCCGGCGAGACGGTGCTCGATCTCGGCTCCGGCGGCGGCATCGACGTCCTGCTCTCGGCGCGCCGCGTCGGCCCCACGGGCAAGGCCTACGGCCTCGACATGACCGACGAGATGCTCGCCCTCGCCGAGGAGAACAAGCGCAAGAGCGGCCTGGCCAACGTCGAGTTCCTGAAAGGCGAGATCGAGGCGATCCCGCTTCCGGACGACACGGTGGACGTGATCATCTCCAACTGCGTGATCAATCTCTCCGGCGACAAGGACCGCGTGCTGCGCGAGGCATTCCGGGTGTTGAAACCCGGTGGCCGATTCGCGGTCTCCGACGTGGTCGTCCGTGGCGAGATGCCCTCGGCCATCCGCAGGAACCTCGAGTTGTGGGCCGGCTGCATCGCCGGCGCGCTGTCGGAATCCGACTACGCAAGCAAGCTCGCCGCGGCGGGGTTCACCGACATCGGCCTCGAGATCACGCGGGTCTACGGCGGCGAGGATGCGCGCGCGTTCCTCGCGGGCGAAGGCTTCGATGCCGGGGCGCTCGCCCGCGAAGTCGACGGCAAGTTCGTGAGCGCCTTCGTCCGCGCCCGCAAGCCCTGAGCCGCCGCCGGTTCGCGTTGTCGGGCCGCGATTCGCGCCGCATTCGCGCAGGTTCGTCGCAATCCCCGCCCGCGCGCCCGGTTGCCGGGGCACCCTGCGTCCTCGTTCATCCCACCGGAAGCGAGGATCCCATGGCAGGCAGGCAGCACTTGCGGGCGGCGATCGCCACACTCGCCCTGGCGGCGGGAGCGGTTCCCCTCGCCGCGGCGGCCGATCTCGTGGTCGAACTCGGCGTGAAAGATCCCGGCCAGGGGTTCGTCTATGTGGCGCTCTACGCGAAGGCCGCCGACTGGATGAAGACCGCGATGAAGTCCGGGCGGCAGGAGCTGCTCTCGGGGCGAGCGAGGCTTTCGTTCGCGGGTCTCGAGCCGGGGGAATACGCGATCAGCGCCTATTTCGACGCGAACGGCAACGGCAAGCTTGACGCCGGCTTCCTCGGCAGGCCCGTGGAGCCCTTCGGCTTCTCGAACGGCGCACAGGGCGCATTCGGCGCGCCCGCCTTCGACAAGGCGCGGTTCCGGCTCGACGCGAGCGGCACCACCGTCGCGATCGAACTGAAGTAGGCCGCGCGCTCTCAACGCGTGAAAGGAGCGCAACCATGATCCTCGCCCTCAAGCTTCTCCACATCGCCGCGGTGGTGCTCTTCCTCGGCAACATCCTCACCGGGCTCTTCTGGCATGCGCACGCCGCGCGCACCCGCGACCCGCATCTCCTCGCCCACGCCATGGCGGGCATCATTCGCAGCGACCGGCTTTTCACCATGCCCGGCGTGGTCGGCATCGTGGGGGCAGGGGTGGCGCTGGCCATGATCGAGCGCCTGCCGATGCTGCGCACCGGCTGGATTGCCTGGACCCTCGCGCTCCTGGTCGTCTCTGGGATCGTCTTCATGGCCCGCGTCGCCCCGCTGCAGCGCGAGTTGCTCGCGATGGCTGGGGAAGGCGCGCGCACGGGCGCCTTCGATTTCGCCCGCTATCGCGCGCGTGCCCTGGCGTGGGAAGCCTGGGGCGCGGTGGCGCTCCTCACGCCTGTCGCCGGGCTCGTGCTCATGGTGGTGAAGCCCGGTTCCTGAGCGGCGCGAAGCCCCGCGGCCGAAGCTCGGCCATAATCGGGGCATGACGATCACCGCGGTCCCCGGGGGTGGCGCGTGAACGAAGCCGCGGCGCGGCAGGTGCTGCTCGTGCGCGCGCTCGAGGGCGCCGAGTCCCCCGGCAGGCCACTCACCGAGGACGACCGGGGCTACGCGGCCCGCGCCGCCGCGGAGTTGGTGCGCTGGCAGGCGGCGGAGAAGGGCGAGCCTGCGGGCGCCGAGGCGTTCGTCGCCAGGCGCGCGGAGCTCCTCGCCGCCCGGTTCGCGGAGCGTTCGCCCAAGGCCCACCGCGCGGTCGAGGCCCTGCGCTGGCGCCCGTGGATCGGCGTGGTGCTGCCGCTTGCCGCACTGGCGATCGGTGCCGCGGCAGAGCACATCGCGGACCGCGGTCGCGTGAGCATCCTCGCCTTCCCGCTGCTCGGGATCGTCGCCTGGAATCTCGCCGTGTACCTGTGGCTTGCCGTGCGCAAGCTTTCGGGGCTGGGCGGAGGCAAGGGCGGCCAATCCGGCTGGACGCGGCGCCTCGTCGCCGGTGTGCGCGCCGACCTGGGCCGTCGCGTGCAGGGCCCGCTCGCGGGCGCCCTGGGAAATTTCGCGGTCGACTGGGCGCGAAGGAGCGCGCCGCTCGTCGCGGCGCGTGCCGCGCGCGTGCTGCACCTGTCGGCGGCCTTGCTCGCCGCGGGCGCGATGGCGGGGCTGTACGTGCGCGGTCTCGCGTTCGAGTACCGCGCGGGGTGGGAGAGCACGTTCCTCGACGCCGGCGCGGTGCACGCGATCCTCTCCTTCTACCTCCAGCCCGCCGCCTGGCTCCTCGGCCAGCCGTTCCCGGCGGTGGAGCAGATCGCCGCGCTGCAATGGGATGGCGCAGCGACGGGGGAGAACGCCGCGCGCTGGATACACCTCCATGCGACCACGGCGCTGCTGGCGGTGGTCGTTCCGCGGCTCGCCCTCGCGGCGATCGCGCGGAACCGCGAGCGGGAGCTTTCCGCCGGGTTTCCGCTGGAGTTCGGCGAACCCTATTTCCGGCGGGTGCTCGCGGACTGGCGGGAAGCCCCGGCCCACGTACGCGTGGCGGCCTACGCCTACACGCCCTCGGAGGCCGCGGCCGAGGGGCTGCACAAGCTCGCCGCCCATCTCTTCGGCCGGGACGTGCGTGTGCACAGCGCGCCGCCCGTGGCGTACGGCGACGAGGACCTACTCGCCGCGCATCCGGGTACGCAGCCGCCGGCGACTGGATCCGCCGAGCGCCCGGATACGCCGCCGCCGACTGGTTCCGGATCCGCCGAGCGCCCCGATACGCCGCCGCCGGCATCCGGATCGACTGCACGCCCGGATACGCCGGCGCCCGACCTCGCGATCGCGCTCTTCAACCTCGGATCGACTCCGGAGACGGAGAACCACGGCGTCTTCCTCGACGCGCTCGCCGGCCAGGCCAGGAGGAACCTCGTGGTCCTGGTGGACGAGTCGGCCTACCGCAAGCGCCTGGGCGCCCAGGCCGGTGCGGAAGCGCGGCTCGCCGAGCGCCGGCAGTCGTGGTCGGGCTTCGCCGAAAGTCGCGGCCTGCGCGCGGTCTTCGCGGACCTGGAAGCACCCGACCTCGCCGCCGCCGAGCGCGAACTCGACATGCAGCGCTCGACCGCGGACGCGCTCGCGTGAGGCCATGACGAACGCGCCCGCCACGGTCGAGCTCACGCTCGTCTCGCACACCAACGCGGGCAAGACCACGCTCGCGCGCACGCTCCTCGGCCGCGACGTCGGCGAGGTGCGCGACGCGCCGCACGTCACCGAGATCGCGGAGTTCCATGTGCTGGTGGAAACATCCGGCGGCGACGTGCTGCGCCTGTGGGATACGCCGGGCTTCGGCGATTCCGTGCGGCTCGCCAAGCGCCTGCGCGTGGCCGACAATCCCATCGGCTGGATGCTGCGCGAGGTGTGGGACCGCTACCGCGACCGGCCGCTCTGGTGCAGCCAGCAGGCGGTGAAGGCGGTGCGCGATTCCGCCGACGTGGTGCTCTACATCGTCAACGCCGCCGAGGACCCCCGCGACGCCGCCTACGTCGCGCCCGAGATGCAGGTCCTCGCGTGGATCGGCAAGCCCGTGATCCTGCTCCTGAACCAGGTGGGGCCGCCGCGCTCGGCTTCCGAGGAGCGCGCGGAGGAGGACCGCTGGCGCGCGGTCGCCACGCCTTACGCGGTGGTGCGGGATGTGCTCACGCTCGACGCCTTCGCGCGATGCTGGGTGCAGGAGGACGCGCTCTTCGCGCGCGTCGCCCCGCTGCTGCCCGAAGGCAAGCGCGGCGCGATGGACCGGCTCGTCGCCCTGTGGCGCGCGCGCGGCCTCGAGCGCTTCCGGCAATCCATGGGCGTGATCGCACACGGGCTCCTCGCCGCGGCCGCGGACCGCGAGACGATCGATCCCGCCGCGAGCCCCGGGCGCGCGGCGCGCTTCTTCCGGGCCCTCGGCTTCGGCAAGGACACGCCGGACAGCGGGCAGGAAGCGGCCATGGCCGCGCTCGCCGCGCGAGTGGACGAGGAAATCCGCGCGACCACGGACAAGCTGATCGCGCTGCACGGCCTCGACGGTGCGGCGGCCGCGACCGTGCTCGATCGCCTGCGCGAGAACTACGCGACCACGGAGCCCGTGAGCGAAGGCAAGGCCGCGGCGGTCGGCGGGATCGTCTCGGGCGCGATGACGGGCCTCGCGGCGGATCTCGCCCACGGCGGGCTCACCCTCGGCGCGGGGCTCGTGACGGGCGCGATCGTCGGTGCGCTGGGGGGCGCGGGCATCGCGCGCGGCACCAACCTCATCCGCGGCGTGGACCGCAGCACTGTGGCGTGGAGCCCGGCGTTTCTCGACGGCCTCGTGCGCGCGGGACTTCTTCGCTATCTCGCGGTAGCGCACTTCGGGCGCGGGCGGGGAGCGTACGCGCAGGGCGAGGCGCCCGCGTTCTGGAAGGACGAGGTGGCAAGCGCCTTCGAGCCGCGCCGCGCGACTTTCGACGCGCTGTGGGAAAACGCGCGCGCAGCACCGGACGAGGCGCAGGCCGCGGCGGATTTGCGCTCGCTCCTGGAGGATTCGGCGACCGATGTCCTGGAGCGGCTCTATCCGGGATCGTTGGCGGCGGAGCGCGTCGCCGCAGGCTGAACGCGCGGCCACGTTGAAGCCGCGCAGGCGTCGTGCAACGGCCCGCGCGGTTGCGGGATGCTCCTGCCGCCGGTATCCTTGCAGTGCTGTTCGCCAGGTTTCCGGGCATGCAGCGCCGCCCGGCACCACCCCCTCCCTTCCGTCCGACCGCGATTTCGATCGCCTTCGGCGAAGCCATTGCAGGCCGGCCGCCGTTCAACCGCGCGCGCCGCCGCCCACTTCACCCCAGGAGGCCCCGTGAAGGATCTATTGTCGAATTCCGATTTCGCCGATTTCTGGCAGGCCATCGTCGCCGCCGGCCCGGCATTGCGCGTGCTGGTGATCATCGTGCTCGCGTGGGTGGCGATCGCCGTCATGCAGCGCGCGATCCGCACGCTCCGGTCCCGCATCGCCGCGCGCATGGACGATCGCGAGGCGATCAAGCGCGCCGAGACCCTGGGCCGCGTGTTCCGCTATCTCGTCGCCGTCGTCGTGAGCCTCGTCGCCGGCCTGCTGATCCTGGGCGAGTTCGGCATCTCGGTCGCGCCGATCCTGGGCGCGGCGGGCGTGGCCGGCATCGCCGTGGGCTTCGGAGCCCAGAGCCTGGTGAAGGACTACTTCAACGGCTTCTTCATCCTGCTCGAGAACCAGATCCGCCAGGGCGACGTGGTCAACGTCGCCGACAAGGGCGGCCTGGTCGAGGAGGTGACGCTGCGCTACGTGCGGCTGCGCGACTACGACGGCAACGTGCACTTCATCCCCAACGGGCTCATCACGACGGTCAAGAACTTCAGCCGCGACTACGCGCAGAGCGTGATCGACGTGGGCATCGCCTACCGCGAGAACGTGGACGACGCCTTCGCCGTGATGCGCGAGGTGGCCTCGGGCATGCGCGCGGACGAGGTGTACGGCCCGAAGCTCCTCGCCGACCTCGAGATCGCGGGCGTCGAGCGCTGGGACGATTCCGCGGTGGTGCTGCGCTGCCGCTTCAAGGTGGCACCCCTCGAGCAGTGGAGCGTGCGCCGCGAGTACCTGCGGCGCCTGAAGCACGCCTTCGACGCGCGCGGGATCGAGATTCCGTACCCGCACCTCACCGTCTACGCGGGCGAGGCGAAGGACGGATCGGCGCCGCCCTTCCGCATGAAGTCGATCGCATCCCCCCCGGGCGGGGGCTAGGGGCCGCGCTTCGCGGGCGCTTCGCCGCGCCGCGCGAGTAGTGCCTCAGCGCTCCTGAGCGGCCTGCACGGCGTGGGCGAGCGCGGGGCCGAAGGCTCGCATCAGCACCTTGATGCGCATCGTGTTCTTCAGCTCCGGGTGCGTGATCAGCCACAGCGGCGTCTCGAGCTCCCCGATGGGCTCCGTCAGCGGAAGGAGTTCCGGAAAGAGCGACTCCACGAAGGCGGGCAGCAAGGCGATGCCGAGGCCCGCCTGCACCATGGTGAGCGCGATGCTGAAGTTGTCCACGCGCAGCACCACGCTCGCATCCGGCACGTTCGCGGCGAGCCAGCGGTCGAACTTGAGCTCTCGCGCGTCGCGTTCGAAACCGATCCACGACCTTCGCTCCGCCAGCTCCTCGATCCCGGAGGGCCGCGTGCGCGACCGGCCCTGGCGCAGCCCGTAGACCTTGAAGGCGAGGCGGGCGAGTTCGCGCCCGACCAGCCAATCGGGGACCTGGTCGGCCACGCGGATCGCCACATCCGCCTCGCGCCGCGTGAGGCTCACGTGGTCGCGCGAGGACACCAGCTCGATCCGCACCTCCGGGAACGCCGAGGCGAACTGCGCCAGCACCCCGGGCAGGAGGTGCTCGACCAGGATCGAGGCCACCGCCACGCGCACGTCGCCGCTGGGCCGCAGGTCCTGGCCCCGCACGCGGGTCTCGGCCGTCGTGGCGAGCGGCTCGATGGCGTTCGCCGCCTGCGCGATCTCGTGGCCGGCCTGGGTCAGCGTGTAGCGCCCGCGCAGGCGATCGAAGAGGCGGGTCTTCAGGCGCGACTCGATTCCGTCCAGCTTCCGGAGCAGCGTCGAGTGCGTCATGTCCAGCGCGACGCAGGCCCGGGCGACGCTGCCGTGGCGGGCGACGGCGAGCACCGTGTGGAAGTCGGTCCAGGCGAGCTGCGGCCGCGAAAGCGACGGGCCGGCGGGGTCGGGGCTGGCGGGAGGGGCCTTGGTTTTCATTTATGCGAATTCAGGTTTTTAAAACTGTATTTTACTTGGCATTTTTGAAAACTTAAAATGGTGGATCAGGTCGGGACTCCAGCGCCTCCGGGCGCCGGCCCGGCGACCCCCACTTCTAGGAGAGCCACATGAAACGCGTAACCAACCTGCTGGCCTGGGGCGTGGTGGCCATCATCGGCGCGCTCGCCGTGCTGAACTGGTCGACGCTCACGGCGCCGGCGCCCCTGAATCTCGTGATCGCGCAGGTGCAGGCCCCTCTCGGCGTCGTCCTGCTGGGGCTGGCCGCGATGCTGGCGGGCCTCTTCCTCATCGCCTCCCTGGGCAACCAGATCGGCTCGCTCCTCGAAACGCGCCGGCTGCTGAAGGAGATCCAGCGCGTGCAGGAGCTCGCCGACAAGGCGGAGGTATCCCGCATCGAGAGCCTGCACCGCCTCATCGCCGACGAGTTCCGCTCGCTCCACGAGCGGCTGGATTCGGCGCGGCCCGCAGCCGCCCCGGCGATCGGCAGCCTCGACGCAACCCACGAACGCTAAGGAGCACGACATGACCAAGGAAAACGCAGCTATCGCCCTGGAACTTGACGGTGTCAGCGACGAGGCGCTCGCGGAACTCACGCGGCGCGTGCAGGACATCGACAACAGCTACCGCTCGGTCGCGGAGAAAATGGGGCAGCTCTACATGTGCGCCGACGAGAACAAGGTCACCTCGCTCACCCGAGGGCTCGACAAGCCGATGCGCAACGCCTCCGACAACGAGCAGGCCTTCGCCGCCATCCTCGAGCAGCTGCGCCAGCACGCGAGCCAGCGCAAGTAGTCGCGGACCCGGGCGCCAATCCCCGAACAAGTTTCACGCCGGTCCGAACCCGGGCCGACGCTCACCCTCACGCCAGGAGAAACCCACCGATGACATTTTCACCGCAACCGAAACACCTTCGCGGCGCCACGCTCGCCGCCGCGGCCGTTTCCGCCGCGCTGCTCGCGTCCTGCGCGAGCCCCGGCCTGCCGCCCACGGCCGAGCTGGCCACGGCGCGCAACTCGATCGCAAAGGCCGAGAGCGCGAGCGCCCTGGAGTCGGCGCCCCTCGAACTGCGCGCCGCCCGCGACAAGCTCGCGATGGCCGAGGCCGCGGCCCGGGACGAGCAATTCGTCCGCGCCCGCCGGCTCGCCGAGCAGGCGGAGGCCGATGCGGAGCTCTCCGAGCGCAAGGCCCGCGCGATCAAGACCCAGGCCGCCGCCCGCGAGCTGGCGCGCGGCAACGAAGCGCTGCGCCAGGAAGTCGAACGCAAGGCGCGCCCGTGAACCCCTCAACGACAGGACAAGGCCATTCGATGACGAACGCATTTTCGATCACCCTGCGACGCTCGCTTGCCGTGGGCGTCGCGGCCCTGCTGGGCGCTTGCGCCTCGGCACCGAAGAACCACGCGGCCCTCGACGAAGCCACCGCCGCCTACGAGCGCGCGGCAGGCGATGCGCGGGTCGCGAGAAGCGCGCCGGTGGAACTGCGCCAGGCGCACCAGGCGCTGCAGGAAGCCCAGGCGGCGCTTCGCGCCGACGAGGACAAGGACGCGGTCGCCCACTTCTCCTATCTCGCGAAGCAGCGGACGGAAATCGCCCTGCAGACCGACCGCATCACCCAGGCCGAAGAAGCGATCGCCGATGCGTCGTCGCAGCGCGACCGCATCCTCATCGGCGCGCGCACGCGTGACGCACAGGCCCAGCAGTCGCTCGCGGAGAAGGCGCGCATCGAAGCCGAGTCGCAGCGCGCCCGGGCCGAAGCGCAAGGTGCCCAGGCGGAGGCCGCGCGCACCGAGGCGATCGCCGCGCGCAAGCTCGCCGAAGAGCGGCTCGCGCAGGCGACGCGATCGGCGGAACTTGCGAGGGCAGAGCAGGCCCGCACCCAGGCGCTGGAGAAGCAGCTCGTGGCGCTGAAGGCGAAGGAGACCTCGCGCGGCATGGTGCTCACCCTGGGCGACGTCCTGTTCGACACCGGCAAGGCGCAACTGCATGCGGGTGCGTCGCGCACGATCGACCAGCTCGTCGCGTTCCTGAAGGAGAACCCGGAGCGCACGATCCAGATCGAGGGCTACACGGACTCGATGGGCACCCCGGCCCTGAACCAGTCGCTCTCGGAGCGCCGCGCCGATGCGGTGAAGAACGCGCTCACCGACCGCGGCATCACGGCAGCCCGCCTATCGTCGCGCGGATTCGGCGAGACCAATCCCGTGGCCGGCAACGATTCAGCGGCCGGTCGCCAGCTCAACCGGCGCGTCGAGATCGTCGTGTCGAAGAAGTCGTGAGGCGGGCGATTCCCTTTGACCGACAGGAGAGACCCATGAAGAGACTATTCGCAGCGGCCCTCGGGCTCGCGTTCGCACTGGGCGCCTCGGCGCAGATGCCGGGACTCGGGGACATCCTGAAGGGAGTCGGGAGCACGGCGGGCACGCAGGCCGGTACGCGCGTGGGCGCTGGCGACGACAAGACGAACGCGGAGGGCATCAAGGAAGCGCTCGCCGTGGGCACGGAGAACGCGGTGAAGAGCCTGTCGCAGCCCGACGGCTTCCTCGCCAACCAGGCGGTGAAGATCCTCATGCCCCCGAGCATCCAGAAAGTGGCCGACGTCGCAAGCAAGGTGGGCTTCCAGCGGCAGGTCGACGAGTTCATCGTCAGCATGAACCGCGCCGCCGAGAAAGCCGCGCCGATGGCGGCGAAGTTCTTCGCCGACGCGATACGCGACATGTCGATGGAGGACGTGCGCGGCATCCTCACCGGCGGCGATACGGCCGCGACCGAGTTCTTCAGCCGCAAGACGCGCGACAAGCTCTACGCCGCTTTCAAGCCGGTGGTCGCGAAAAGCGTCGGCGAGGTGGGCGCGACAAAGAGCTACGCGGACCTGATGGGGCGCTACGAGAGCATTCCCTTCATGGGCAAGCAATCGGTCGATCTCGACGACTACGTGACGAACAAGGGCCTGGACGGCCTGTTCCACATGGTCGGGGAGGAGGAGAAGAAGATCCGGACCAACCCGCTGGCACGGACCACGGACCTGCTGAAGACGGTGTTCGGAAAGTAAGCTATTTGGTGAAGTGACCGGGGCCGGCCGCCGGCCCCGGCTTTTTTTTGCCTGCGGCTGCCTCGCGGAGGGCCTCGCGTCCCGTGCACCGGTATGGTGCGCCGCACAATACCTGCCTTGGCCGGAGGGTGGACGCAGCACGGTTTTTCGGGAATAATGCCCGTTTTGTGCAGTGCAGCAATTCCGCCCCGGCAAGGCCGGGCGCCGTTCCGCGGGCTGCACGCCGACACCTCGAGGCAAGCCATGCACTCCAGCGCCCATTGGCCCGGAAAGGGCCCCGTACTGCTCGCGATCGCCCTCGGGTTCGCGTTCGCCGCACCGCCCCTCATCCGCGAAGCCGCGGAAGGTCCCTTCTTCGCCTCGTCGGGCGAATCGTTCGCGGCAGCGGTTGCCTCGCGGGCCGCCGAATCGCACGCACTGAAAGCCGCCATTGCGACGCCGGTGGCGGCGAAAGTATTGCTGCCCGCCGACGAGTATCGCCGCTACGCGGCCATCGTCGACGCGGCGAGCCGCGCCCATGGCGTGGAGGCGGCCCTGGTCCACGCGGTGATCTTCGCCGAGTCCTCCTACGACCCCGACGCGCGCTCGCCCGCGGGTGCGGCAGGGCTCATGCAACTCATGCCGGTCACGGCGAAGCACTACGGCGTGAAGGACCTCTTCGACCCCACGCAGAACATCCAGGGCGGCGTCACGTTCCTGCGCGACCTCCTGCGGCAGTTCAACGGCAATGTGGAACTTGCGCTGGCCGCCTACAACGCGGGCAGCACGGCCGTGGTCCGGGCGGGCAACCGCATACCGCCGCTCGCCGAAACCCAGGCCTACGTCCCGAAGGTCATCGACCACTACCGGCGCCTGCGCGCGATCGAGGGCTGAGCGCGCCGGCCGGGCGCCGTCGCACGCGAGCGCCGCCTTGCCGTCGCGCGGTGCTCAACTTCCCGGCCCCGCTTCCGATAAGTCCTTGCAGGTCAGCGCCCGCGGGTCGGGCGCCTGCGGCTCCAACTCCTCGGGCTTGCGTTCCGGGCCCGCAAACGGTCGTCCACGATCACGATGGCAACCGAAACCGACAGCCACTACCTCACGCGCGTCGCCGAACTCGGTGACCGGCGCGAAGTCGTGTCGACGTGCGCCATCCACGGCGAGAACGACATCAAGCTGGTGGAGAAGGGCACGCGCATCGACAGCACGCTCCTGGAGAAGCTCCTGCGGCACAAGCTGCTGCGACCGATAGACGAGTGCGTCTCGGTGGAGGGTGCCGTCACGACCTCGGACCTCGCCGGCTTGCTCGAGCAGTGCCTCGAGGCGAATGCCGCCCTCGCGGCCGTGAAGAACGCGTTCGGCTCTTCGCATGCCCTCGGCGGCCTCGCGGCCCGCGCCGCGCTCGAAACGCCGCTCGCGTTCAAGCTGACCCTCGCGCGCGAATTGAACCCGGCGCACTTCGAACACGCCATCGAAACCGCGCTGGTCGCCGCCGCGCTTGCGCGCGCTTCGGGCATGCCCGACGACGACGTGGTGGCCGCGCTCGAGGCGGGCTACTTCCACGACATCGGGGAGCTGCACCTGGACCCGGCCGTCCTGGGCTTGACGAGGAGCCTCACGGAAGCCGAGCGGCGCCACATCTGTTCGCACCCCGTGATCGCCCACCTGGTCCTGCGGGAGTTTCCCCGCTACCGTGCCGCGGTCGGCACGGCAGTCCTGCAGCACCACGAAAGGCTCGACGGCAGCGGCTATCCGAAAGGCCTGCGTGGCGACCGGATAAGCCCCCTGGGCCACGTGCTGATGGTGAGCGAGGTGGCGGCCACGCTGCTGCGCCGCGGCGAGGGCGATCCGCGTGCGCACATCCGGATGGTGCTCGGGCTCAACCGCCGGAAGTTCTCCGCCGAACTGCTGGCGATCGCCACCCGGTGGCTGGGCGGGGAGATCGGCCCGGATACCGTGGGCAGCGCAGAGCCGCAGGACGTCGCCGCGCTGGAAGGCGCGTTCGCCCGCATTTCGGCGATTCTCGGGGACTGGAAGGAGATCCATGGCGATCGCGCGGCAACCGGCGCGCCATCCGACGCCTTCGCCGAGCTCGTGGACGGCCGCGTGGCCGCCCTGTCGCACGCCCTCGTGCAGACCGGTTTCGACTGGCGGGTTCCGGAGCAGTTCATGTCCAGCCTCGGCAGCGGGCCCGAAGCGCGGTACGAAATGGCCGTGCTCGCCCGCGAGACGCAGTGGCAGCTCCGCGAAATCCTTCTCGAGGCGAGGCGCAGCCGCGACGGCATTCCGTGCACGAGCCCTGGCATCCGCGCGGCGGTGTCGGGGTGGATCGAGAAGGCCTGCGCGAGCATGGCCGCGGCGCAGGCAGTGGCGCCGGCGCCGGCCGCGGACTGAAAAGGGCCCCGCGCCCCGGCGCCCGGAGCGGCGTATAAAGGGGCGTTGGCGAAAGCCGGCACGGACGCATCATCCGATTGTCCAGCCTTTGGGGGAGATGACCATGGAAGCCGTCGGAGTGGGACGAAGGGCCGTCGCGATCCTGATCGACATGGTGGTGCTGTTCATCGTCGGCTACCTGATCGCGCTCGCCACGGGCGCGACGACCAGCGCCGGATTCAATCTCCAGGGCGGGCCGGCCTTTCTCTGGTTCGGCGTGGTCTTCGCGTACTACATCGTCCTCGAGGCGACTTCCGGCGCCACCCTCGGCAAGCGCGCCATGGGCCTCAAGGTGGTGAAGGAGAGCGGCGAGCCGCTCGACTGGCAAGCCTCCATCGTGCGGAACATCCTGCGCATCGTCGACGGGTTCTTCTTCTACCTGGTCGCGGCGATTGCCGTGTGGGTGTCGAAAAAGCGGCAACGCCTCGGCGACATGGCCGCGCATACGATCGTAGTCAGCGCGCGCGCCCTCATCGCCTGCGTCGCAGCGCTCGCCCTGGGCGGCCTGCACCCGCTCGAAAGCGCGGCAGCGACGCCCGGCTACTCCGACATCGTCGTGTCGGATGCGAAGGGCGGCAAGGCGGCGAGCACGTTCAAGACCCAGACCGGGAAGATCTTCGTGCGCGCGGTATTCTCCGGCGTGAACTCCGGGTCCACCGTGAGGAGCGACTGGATCGCGGTAAAAACCCGGGTATCGCCGCCGAACTACAAGATCGACAGCGTGACGCTGAAGGTGGGGCAGCTCGGGGATTTCGTGGACTTCTTCCTCAGCAGGCCCCATGCGGGCTGGCCCGAGGGCGACTACCGGGTCGCGCTCTTCATCGACGACAAGCCGGCGGGTGAGGCGAGATTCCGGGTCGTGAAGTAGCCCGGTCGCCTACCCGCAGGCCCCCACCCACCCGCAGGCGCTGCAGAAGTCGCAGCCGTCCTTGCGGATGACGGTGAGGTTGCCGCACTCGCCGCACTTCGCACCCTTCATGAGCGCGGGCTCGTCGCCGCGGCGCGGCGTCTCGAGAATGCCCATCTCCTGCCGCGGGAAACCGTTCTCGTCGAGGACGCCCAGCATCGAGTAGCGGTGGATCACGAGGCGCGCGAGGTAGGCGACGGTGGAGGACCAGTTCTGCTGCCGGCGCTGGCCGGGGACGAAGGCCATGAAGTCGCCGAGCGGCTCGCTGTAGTCCAGGAGCTTCCTCAGCTTCATGCCGATCCACGCCGGGTCCATCACGCGCATGTCGAGGGACAAGAGCTTCGCCAGCCCGTCGAGCGCGCGCGGGTAGTGCCCCGAGAGCCACATCGAGTAGGGGCGCGTGCCGCCGTCGGGCATGTGCATTTCCTTCAGCCCCATCACGAACTCCTCGCCGGAGGCGGGGTTGGCGATGTCCACGGTCCAGGCGAGCGTGCCGTCGGTGCCGGTGCGCGGCTCCTCGAGGCTGAACATCGCATCGAGCAGCGGCGAGGCGCCGGCATCCTGGAAGGCCCGGAGCGCTTCGCAACGCCAGCGCACCACCTGCCCGAGGGCGGAGACCATGCTCGGCACGCGCTTCTTCTCGCCATGCGGCGGCATGCGCATGTCGAAGCCGTCGTCGCCCACGGTGAGGGCGAGCGAATCGAGCTTCATCTTGAGCCAGGCGCGGTCGTTGGCGCGCATGTCCATGGAAAGCGTCTTCGCCACCGCGCCCAGGCCGCGCGGTTGCTCGGCGCCGTTCACCCACACCTCGAACGGGAACGCGTGGTGCGTCTCGTTTTCCACGTGGCCGATGAAGAGCGCGAACTTGCCCTCGGGGGAATCGACCATGTAGGTCCAGGCCGGGTTGCCGTCGGGCAGCTCCGGGCGGCCGGGCCAGCGCAGGCTCGCGAGCACCGGCTCGGGCAGCGTCTTGATGGCGAGGCGCCGGTTCATGGCGTCGGCCGGAAGCTCCGCGGCTTTCGCGTTCACTTTCGCCGGTTCCGTCGAGAGCACGGAGCCCAGCACGCTGTTGGGCCGGTAGGTGGCCAGGCCCTTCAGCCCCGCCTTCCACGCCGAGAGATAGAGCCCCTCGAATTCCGAGTACGGGTAGTCCTCGGGCACGTTCACGGTCTTCGAGATGCTGGTGTCGATGTAGGGCGCGACCGCGGCCACCATCGCCTTGTGCGCTTCCGCGGAAATCTCGAGCGCGGTCACGAACCAGTCGGGCAATTTCGCGTCGTCGCCGTTCATGAACTTGTAGAGGCGGAACGCGTGGTCCTCGACGCGGAACTCCTTGTGGGTGCCGTCGGCCATGCGCTTCTTCCTCGTGTAGGTCCACGAGAAGGGCGGCTCGATGCCGTTGGAGGCGTTGTCGGCGAAGGCGAGCGAGATCGTGCCCGTGGGCGCGATGGAAAGCAGGTGCGAATTGCGGATGCCGTGCTTGCGGATCTTGTCCTTCACCTCCTGCGGCAGGCGCGAGGCGAAGTTGCCGCCGGAAAGATAGAGGTCGGCGTTGAAGAGCGGGAAGGCGCCGCGCTCGCGGGCCAGCTCCACGCTCGCCTCGTAGGCGCGGTCGCGCAGGTACTCGCTGATCTTCGAGCCCATGTCGCGCGCCTCGTCCGTGTCGTAGGCCAGGCGCAGCATGAGGAGGGCGTCTCCCAGCCCCGTGAAGCCGAGACCCACGCGGCGCTTGTTGGAGGCTTCCTTCTTCTGCGCCGGAAGCGGCCAGGGCGTCACGTCGAGCACGTTGTCGAGCATGCGCGTGGAGACGTCGATCACTTTCCCGAACGCCTCGAAGTCGAAGGCGCAATCGTCCTCGAAAGGCTTCTTCACGAAGCGCGCCACGTCGATGGAACCCAGGCAGCAGCAGCCGTAGGCGGGGAGCGGTTGCTCTCCGCACGGGTTCGTGGCCTCGATCGTCTCGCAGTAGTAGAGGTTGTTGTCGCGGTTGATGCGGTCGAGGAACAGGATGCCCGGCTCGGCATGGTCGTAGGTCGAGCGCATGACCTGGTCCCACAGGTCGCGGGCGCGCACCTTGCGGTACACCCACAGCCCGTCGCCGCGCTGGTAGCCGCCGTTGTCCTTCACTTCCTTCGAGGGCTCGGCGCGGTGCACCAGCTCCACTTCCCCGTCGTCCTCCACCGCCTTCATGAACGCGTCGGTCACGCCCACGGAGACGTTGAAGTTGGTGAGGTCGCCCTCGTCCTTGGCGTGGATGAAGCGCTCGATGTCCGGGTGGTCGCAGCGCAGCACGCCCATCTGCGCGCCGCGGCGGGCGCCGGCGGATTCCACCGTCTCGCAGGACTGGTCGAACACGCGCATGTAGGAGACGGGCCCGCTCGCGCGCGAATTGGTGCCCTTCACCCAGGCGCCCTCGGGGCGGATGGTGGAGAAGTCGTAGCCCACGCCGCCGCCGCGCCGCATGGTCTCGGCGCTCTCGGCGAGCGCGAGGTAGATGCCGGGGCGGCCGTCGACCAGCTCCGTGATGGAGTCGCCCACGGGCTGCACGAAGCAGTTGATGAGCGTGGCGGTGAGCGAGGTGCCGGCGGCGGAATTGATGCGCCCGGCGGGGATGAAGCCGTTCTCCTGCGCCTCGAGGAACTTGGCTTCCCAGTGCGCGCGGCGATCGTCGTTTTCGTTGGCCGCCAGGGCCTTCGCCACGCGCGCGCGCACTTCCCGGATCGAGGTCTCGCCGTCCTTGCCGTACTTCTCGACGAGGACTTCGGTGCTGATCTCCTGGGCCGGGAGCCGAGCGATGTCGGCGGCGGTACGGCGGGACTTGGCCACGCTCATGAGGTAATCCCCCTTCTGCTGCACTTCGTTATAGTGAACTCGCCAGCTTCTTGGGCGGGCGGAGTGCCGATTGTCCCCTCGAGCCCCCGGATTGGCATGACCCAGATCAAGTGGCCGGCCCTTGGGGGAACCCCCACATTTTGTGGTCGCCGGGGCTTTTCTGTCCAGTACTCACAACCTGTTGTGGCCGCATTCGCGGCGATTTTTTCGGGAGAAGCCTGATGGCGATGGAATCGGCGACCCTGGCCGGCGGCTGTTTCTGGTGCCTGGAGGCGGTGTTCGACCAGCTTTCCGGCGTCGAAAGCGTCGAATCGGGCTACATGGGGGGCGAAACCCCCAACCCGAAGTATGAAGCGATATGCCGCGGCAACACCGGGCACGCGGAAGTGGTCCGGATCGTCTTCGACCCGGCGGTCGTCGGCTACCCGGATCTTCTCGACGTCTTCTTCACCATCCACGATCCCACGACCCTCGACCGGCAGGGCAACGACGTGGGCAGCCAGTACCGCTCGGCGATCTTCTTCCACACGCCGGAGCAGGAGCATGCGGCGCGCGAAGCCATCGCGAAGCGCACCGCCGACAAGCTCTGGCCCAGGCCGATCGTGACGCAAGTCACGCCCGCGTCGGCCTTCTGGCCCGCGGAGGACGAGCACCAGGAATATTTCGAGCGCGTGGGCCACCGCAATCCCTACTGCACCATGGTCGTGGAACCCAAGGTGCAGAAATTCCGCAAGCGCTTCCTCGACCGCCTCAAGAAGTAGGGAAGCGTCCCCATTGATGGATGGGGCGCTCCCCTATTAAAGGAGAGGTGAGTTAAAGGGGAGGCGAGGCCTTGGCGGTAGAATCGCGCTTCCATGCGGTTTTTCCGGCTCCTGCGCATCCTCTCCACGGTCGGTCGCCACGGTCTCGACGAGTTCATCGTCGGGCGGGGGACCGCGCCGGTCCGCCTCGCCTTCCGCGTCGCCTTCTTCTGGGCCGACCGGTCGGGGCCGCGCGGCAAGCGGCTGCGCGTGGCCTTCCAGGAGCTGGGCCCGGTGTTCGTGAAGTTCGGCCAGCTCCTGTCGATCCGGCCGGACCTCGTGCCCACCGACATCACCGACGAGCTCTCGAAGCTCCAGGACGAGGTGCCGCCCTTTCCCGCCGACCAGGTCGTGGCCACGCTCGACCGCGCCTACGGGAAGTCCTGCACCGAGGTCTTCCGCACGCTCGACCTCGTGCCGGTGGCGAGCGCCTCGGTCGCGCAGGTCCACTTCGCGGTGCTGCCCGACGGGCGCGAGGTGGCGGTGAAGATCCTGCGGCCCGGGATCGTCACCACGATCGACAAGGACACCTCGCTCCTGTACGCGGTGGCGGGCCTCATCGAGCGGCTGCACCCGCTCTCGGACCTGCTGCGCGCCCGCGAGGTGGTGAGCGAATTCGACAAGATCATCCACGACGAGCTCGATCTCCTGCGGGAAGCCTCCAGCATGAGCACCGTGCGCCGCAACTTCGAGGCGAGTGCCATCCTCTACGTGCCCGAGGTGCACTTCGACTGGTGCACGCGCGAGGCGATGGTGATGGAGAGGATCGACGCGATCCCCGTGAACGACCTCGAGCAGATCCGCGCGCACGGCATCGACATCGCGCAGCTCGGGCGCAACGGCGTCGAGATCTTCTTCACCCAGGTCTTCCGCGACGGCTTCTTCCACGCGGACATGCACCCCGGCAACATCTTCGTCGCGCGCGACGGGCGCTACTGCGGCGTCGACTACGGGATCATGGGGTCGCTGCCGGAGGTGGACAAGAACTGCCTCGCGCTCATCTTCATCGCCTTCTTCAAGCGCGACTACAAGGCGGTGGCGGTGGCGCACATCGACGCGGGATGGGTGCCGCCGGACACGGGTGTCGAGGAGTTCGAGGGCGCGATCCGCTCGGTGTGCGAGCCGATCTTCGACAAGCCCCTGAAGGACATCTACTTCGGCAAGCTCCTCATCCGCCTCTTCGAGGTGGGCCGGCGCTTCCGCATGGACATCCAGCCGCAGCTGGTGCTGCTGCAGAAGACGCTCCTGCAGGTGGAGGGGCTGGGCCGCCACCTGGACCCCAACCTCGACCTGCGCCGCGCCGCGCAACCCATCCTCGAGCGCTGGATGAACGAGCAGGTGGGGCCACGCGGGCTCTGGAACCAGTTGCGACGCGAGGCGCCGATGTGGTCGAAGACGCTGCCGCAGGTTCCGCGTCTCGTGCACAAGATCCTCTCCGACGACGCGCCCGGGCGCATCGAGCGCGCAATCCTGCGTCTCGAGGCCACGCAGCGCCGGCAGACGCGGATCCTCGCCGCCATCGCGATCGTCCTCGGCGCGATGGTCGCCGGCTTTCTCCTCTTCCGGCCGTAGGCAGGCGCCGGGTTCGCGAATCCTGCGCGGGGTCGCGCGAGCCTCCCCGAACCCGGCGGTCTACTCGAGCAGGCGCTCCAGGAGCCTGCGCTTCGCCGCGCACCGGGCTTCCTTCCAGCACGTGCGGGTGGTGTGGACGACACGCCCGTCGCGGCGGATGGTGATCTCCCACGGCCGTTCCAGGAGCACGACGTGCACGTAGCTCGCGAAGGACTCGGCGAAATCGTCCCCGGGCGAGGTGGCCGCGTAGAGCGTGGGGAAGTTCGTCTTCTCGAGGCGCGCGTAGACGCGCGGCATGACCGCGGCGTCGAGCTTCGCGCCGAGGTAATAGACGACCGAGCGGCGCATGGAGAACTGGCCGTCGAAGGGCGAGGCGTAGCGGTTCGCCTTCCGGTCGACGGTCCAGGAAAGCGCGAAGAAGGGAAAGCGCGCGCCCTGCGGCACGTCCTTGGGCTCCCGGTCCCAGCGCGGATGCAGGTCGCGGGCGATCGACAGCACGTGGCCGAGCTCGTGCAGCAGGATGTAGCGGATCGCGCCGCGCCGGTCGTCCTCTCCCGCGCGTTCGATGCGCGCCTCGAGCTTCCATCCCTGCTGCGGCCTGAACGGCGTGCTCTCCTTCCACGAGGCCCACGCGTTCGCGGTGAACTTGCGCAGCACCGCGGCATCGAGGACCACGAAGCCGCCGAGGGGGCGGTCGGCCTCGTCCACGAACAGGTCCGTGTATCCCGTTCCGCCGAGGTCGTCGACGAACCAGACGCCGGCGAAAGTCTCGTCCAGCAAGCGGCGCACCGCGGGAGGCAGGTCCGCGATCGCGCCCTGCACGTCGGCGAGGAAATCGTTCGTGAGCCGGCTCGCGGCCGGTTTCTCCGGGTAGCCGTTGGCGAGGTTGTCCAGGCGCAGGAAATCGATGAGCTCCGGCGGCGCGGGGCCGATGCGCTCGCCCACGGGGCGCGCGAGCGTCTCCCGCCAGAAGGCCGCCTTCCGCGCGGGGTGCGCCTTGAGCGCCTTCCGGACGCACGCCTTGTCGCCCTCCGCGCAGCCTGCCGCCGGGGTGTCCTGCGCGCGCACTTCGCCCGCGACGGCGCCTGGCGCCAGGGCGAGCGCGGCGAGCGCGAAGGCGACGGGGAGGTACATGGGACGGTCTCCGGAGGGAGCGGGGAAGGAAGCGCCGCCCATCCTAGCACCGCCGTCCAGCGCAGATCGGACGCTCGCCGTGCGGAAAATTCCACGTTGACGCCCGCGAAAGGCGCGGGGCAGACTCCCCCCTCTCGCCGTTCGACCATTCCGAGGAGAACACCATGGTTTCCACATTCCGGGGCATAGTCCGGGCGGCGGCGGCATGTGCCGCCCTGTTCCTGTCCACTTCCGCTTCCGCGGTCTACGTCTTCAACACCGTGAGCTACCCCGGCTCGGTCATGACCGACGTGCGCGGGCTGAACGGCACGGGTCGCATCGTCGGCTACGCGAGCGTCGACGGCGTCAACAACTTCAGCTTCTCCTACGCCGGCGGCGTCTTCTCGCTGCTGCCTTCGGCTGGGGTGACGGCGACGGCGCACGGCATCAACGATGCGGGCGTGATCGTGGGCACGACTTTCGAGGACCCATCGCCCTCGCGCGGGTTCGTCCTTTCCGGCGGCGCCTACACCTTCTTCACCCGGCCGGGCTGGGCCACCACGTACGCGCGGGCCATCAGCAACTCCGGGCTCGTGACGGGGTACTCGGAAGACGGCGCGGGCGCCAGCTCGGGTTACCTCTACAACCCGGTGACGGCGACGTTCACCGACATCACCATCCCCGGCTCCTTCCTCACCATCGCCCAGGGCATCAACAACGCCGGCCAGGTCGTCGGCAGCGCGGTGCTGCCCGGCGGCACGCAGGCCTTCCTGCGCCAGCCCGACGGGACGATCGTGCTCTTCCAGATCGCCGGCAACCTGACGCGGGGCGCGCGGCATCACCGACACCGGCCTCATGACGGGCTTCGTGACGATGGGCGCCGTCACGAGCGGCTTCGTCGGCAACTCCCTCGGCTACCAGCTCCTCGACGTGCCGGGATCGACCTTCACGGTCGGCGAAGCCATCAACAACGCGGGCCAGGTGAGCGGGCTCTACTACGATGCGGCGGGTGCCACGCGCGGCTTCATCGCCACGCCGGTGTCGTTGCCCACGGGCACGACCTCGGGCGGCGCCTATGTCTTCTCCGTGGCGGTGATTCCGGGCGTGCCGATCTTCATCGACCCCGTGGTCGCCGTCGGCTACGACTACAGGATCGGCAAGAAGAATCCGCGCATCGCGACCGTGAGGCTTCCCATCGGCATCGGCGACAGCTGGTACAAGCTGAAGGTCGGGGGGCGCAAGTTCTTCCTCGCCGGCGGCGACCTGTTCGACTTCCGCACCAACGGCTTTCCCAAGGGCGTGGAGAAGTTCCGCGTCGACTGCATCGAGGTCGACGCCATGCTGGACCCGGCCAATCCCCAGGCCTTTCCGACGGAGTTGAGCTTCATGGACGCGGGCTGGTTCACCGGCACGCAGAAGCCGCTCACGCGGGATTCCGAGCGTGGCGACAAGGGCAAATGCATGGCGAGCGACCGCCATGACGACGATGACGAAGACGACGACGACCGGGACGACGACAAGGGCAAGAACGGCGGCAAGGACGACGACAAGGACGACGGCAAGGGCAAGGGCAAAGGCAAGTAGCGAGCGCCGAGCCCTGCGCGGCCCCGGCGACCAGGCTTCGCCCGGGGTCGCCGCTTCGTCGCGGCCCGCCTAGCGGTCGTCGAAGTCGAGCAGCACCGGCTGGTGGTCGGAGAGCTGCGTGTCGAGGTCGACGCGGATGCCGCGCACGCGCGGCGCGAGGTCCTCGCTCACGAAGATGAAGTCGCAGCAGTAGGGCGCCTTCGCGTAGCGGTGGTCGTGCAGGCAGAAGGTGGGGTCGTGCGCGCGCCGGCCGTTCACGAGCGTCCACGCATCGCGGTACGCGGGCCCCGCGCTCGCGAGCGGCGCCTGGATGTCGTCGTAGGCGGGGTTTTCCGGCGGGAAGTTGAAATCCGCCGTGAGAATGGCCGAAGGCGTCTGCGCGGCGAGATCGAACGGCCCGCGTCCGGCCGTCGGAAAACCGGGCCACGCCGCCCGCCCGCAGGCTTCGTCGTGCAGTTCGCGCAGCCGCGCCGCCTGCGCCGCGCGCTGCACCGGCGAGTAGTACTCGAGGTGCGTGGTGGTCATGCGCACCGGCCCCATCGGGCAGCGCAGCATCGCCTCGATCGCCACCCGCGGCATGGATTCCTTGCCCGGGTCCGCGGGCCACGGCAGCGCGTGCGTGCGCGCCGAGAGCACCGGAAGGCGCGTGAGGATCAGGTTGCCGAAGCGCCTGCGCCGGCCGGGCCCGTCGACGTCCACGCCGTAGCCGGGAATCGCGGTGTAGCCGGGCAGGAGTGCCGCGAGCTGCGCGAACTGGTCGGCCTGGTCGTTGCCCTCGAGCGCGGGGAAATGGTCGGCGACCTCCTGCAGGTTCAGCACGTCGAAGTCGGCCATCGCGCGGGCATGCGAGACGATGCGCGCGAGGTCCACGCGGCCGTCGATCCCCCGCCCCCACTGGATGTTCCAGGTGATGAGCTTCACGGGTGTTCTAGAACGCGAGCCGGGTGATGCGCTTCGCGCCTGTCCCGAGCCCCGTCACCCCGTAGGTGAGGGTCGCGTAGCCTTCCTCGCCCGCCTGCTGCTCGAAGACGAGTGTTGCCTGGCCCACGGGCGCGATCGAGACCAGGGCCGGGTCGAAGGCCGGCGCGAAGAAGGGCGGCCCGGCGGTGCGGTAGACCGTCCCGGTCCAGCGCGTGGCGTTCTCCCAGCGCCCTTCCTGGATCGTGTACCAGGTCGGCGCGCCGGCCGCGTCGTACACGTACCACGCGGCGATGGCCACGCCGGTGGCGCTTTGGTGGAACGACAGCCCCCAGCCCGATTCCGCGGGCCGGTACCACTGGCCCGAGTGATCGGCGAGCGGGCGGGGCGGCGGCGGGAAGACCGCGATCGCGGGCCGGTCGAGCACCTGGAAGTCGATCGTCTCCAATGGCGGCAGCACGATGTCGCCGTTCAACGCGCGCACGATCACGCGCCAGGCTCCCGGGGCGAGAGAACCCAGGCGGATGTCGACAATGCGCGGCGGACCAGGCACGAGACAGTTGTTCTGGCGCGTCCGCACCTCGATCGCGCCCTGGGAAAACGCCACCGCGACCGTGTCCTCGGCAAAGACGCAGGAGTCCACCGTCATGCGCAGGTGCACGGGGTCGAAAGCGTAGGGCTGCTCGGGCACGAGGCGGGAGGCGGCGAGCGCAGGTGGTGCCCCGGCGAGGGCCCAGAGGCCGGCCAGGCAGGCGAGAACGGCTGGGAGCTTCATCATGGCGCGATCCTGATCGAGTCACGGGTGGACGCGATTTTGCACCGGAACCGCCCCCTTCGGACAGGCCGGAAGCCCCGACCCGATCCTCAGCGAATGCCCGCCCGCATGAACGACTGCACGAACTGCCGCTGGAAGAGGAGAAACCCCACGAGCAGCGGCGCGGAGGTCATGAGGGTGGCCGCCGTGATGATCGACCAGTCGATGCCCTGGTCGCCCGAGGAGAAGACCTGCAGTCCCACGGTGACGGGGCGCGAGCCCACGGAATTGGTGACGATCAACGGCCAGAGGAAGTTGTTCCAGTGGTAGCTCACCGAGACCAGCCCGTAGGCGAGGTACACGGGTTTCGCGAGCGGCACGTACACCTTGAGGAGCACCGCGAGCGGCCCGGCGCCCTCCACGCGCGCGGCCTCGTCCAGTTCCTTCGGCACGGTCTTGAAGGTCTGGCGCAGCAGGAAGATCCCGAAGGCGGACGCGATGTACGGCAGGCCGATGGCGGGAATGGAGTCGAGGATTCCCAGGCGCCACATCGTGCGGTAGTTCTCCACGATGAGGACGTCCGGCATGATCATGAGCTGCACCAGCACGAGGATGAAGGCGATGTCCTTGCCCGGGAACTCGAAGCGCGCGAAGGCGTAGGCGGCGAGGGTGCACAGCACGAGCTGGCAGGAGAGCACCATCGTCACCAGCGCGAAGCTGTTGAGGAAGTAACGCGCGAAGGGCGCGGCCTCCCAGGCGCGGACGAAATTCTCCAGCGTGAGCGGCGCGAGGATCTCGAAGCGCGCCGAGTACTCCGACGGGTGGAACGCCGTCCACACCGCGTAGGCGAGCGGCAGGATCCAGAGGATCCCGAGCAGCCACGCCGCCACGGTCTCGAGCGCAAGCCAGGGCCCCCGCGGCTCGTAGAGCCTGCTCACTGGTAGTGCACCTTCTTGTCGAGGAACACGAACTGCCCGATGGCCGCCGCCGCGAGGATCGCGAGCAGCACCAGCGTGAGGGCCGCGGCATAGCCCGTGTCCCAGAAGCTGAAGCCCACCTGGTAGATGTGGAAGAGCAGGAGCGAGGTCGCGTTGTTGGGCCCGCCGCGCGTCATCACCACGATGTGGTCGACGAGGCGGAACGAGTTGATGACCGCGTTCACCAGCACGAAGAGCGTGGTGGGCATGAGCAGGGGCAGCACGATGCGGCGCAGGTAGTAGCTCCTCGGCGCGCCCTCCAGCGCCGCGGCCTCGGCGAGCGAGGGCGGGATCGACTGGAGCGCGGCGAGGTAGAAGATCATGAAGAAGCCGGCGTCCTTCCAGATCGCCACCACCATCACGCAGGCGAGCGCCGTGGACTCCGTGCCCAGCCAGTTGTGGGTGGCGAAGCCCAGCCCCGTCGTGAACTTCTCCAGCAGGCCGTACTGCGGCGTGTAGAAGAAGAGCCAGATGTTGGCCACCGCGATCATGGGCAGGATCGTGGGCGTGAAGAACGCGACGCGCAGCCAGGTGCGGCCGCGCATCGCGGAGTTCACCCACAGCGCCATCACCAGGGCGAGGCCGATGGACAGCGGGATGGTGCCGAGCGAGTACCAGACGTTGTTCCAGAGCGACTTCCAGAACACCTCGTCGGCGACCATCACGTGGTAATTCTCCAGCCCCACGAAGGGGCCGGGCTTTCCGGCGCGCGAGGTCGCGTAGAAGCTGTCGATGATCGTCGCGACGACCGGGAAGTGCGTGAAGAGCGCGAGCAGCGCCGCCGCCGGCAGCACGAGCAGCCAGCCGGTGACGGCGTTGATCGCGCCGAGCCTCATGGGTTCAGCGCTTGTAGGCCCTGAGGATGCGCGCGGCCTCGGCCTGGGAGTCCTTCATCGCCTCGGCCGGGGACTTCGCGCCCGTGAGCGCCGCCTGCAGCCCGTCGTTCAACGCCTTGGTCACGCGCTGGTTCTCGTGCGTGGAGAGCTCGGCCACCGAGTACTGCAGCTGGTCGCGCGCGACGGAGGCCACCGGGAAGTCCTTCACGTACGCCTTCATCTTCGCGGTCTCCCACGCGTCGGGGCGCACGGCGACGTAGCCGGTGTCCATCCCCCACTGGGCGGCGCGCTCGGGCTCGGTCATGAACTTCGCGAACCTGACCGCCGCCTCCTGCTCCGCCTTCGTGGCCTTCTTGAAGATGTAGAAATTGCCCCCGCCCGTGGGCGAGCCGCGCCGCTTGCTCGCGGGAAGCATCGTCACGCCGAAATCGAACTTGGCGTTCTTCTTCACGTTGGTGAGGTTGCCCGTCGTGGTCCACATCATGGCGATCTTCTTCTCGAAGAAGTCCTTCGGCGTGGTGCCCCACTCGATCACGCCGGGCGACATCACCTTGTGCTTGCGGCCGAGATCCACCCAGTACTGCAGGGCATCGACCACCGCGGGCTTGTCGAAGTAGGTCTCGTTGCCGGCGGCGTTCATGAGTTCCACGCCGTTGGGGGTGGTGAGCCCCTGGAAGAGCCAGTAGGGAAAGCCCGAGGAGGGGATCTGCACGCCCCAGCGCGTGACGTTGCCGGAGGCGTCGCGCACCGTGAGCTTCTGCGCGTATTCGAGCATCTCCTTCCAGGTGGCCGGGCGCCTTGTTCGGGTCGAGGCCGGCTTCCTTGAAGAGCTCCTTGTTCCAGTAGAGGACGATCGTCGAGCGCTGGAAGGGGATGCCCCAGGTCTTGCCGCCCGTCTGGCTGTTGGCCATGAAGGCGGGGTAGAAGCTCGCGATCCATTTCTTGTCGTCGGCGCTCCTGGCGAAATCGTCGAAGGGCACCACCGCGTCCTCGTCGATGAGCGTGTACATGTCGGTGGACAGGATGATCGCGGTCGCCGGCGGCGTGCCGGCCTTGTGCGCCGTGATCGCCTTCACCACCGTCTCCTGGTAGGTGCCCGCGTAGACGGGCTTCACCTTGATGCCGGGATTTTCCTTCTCGAAGTCGGCGGCCATCTGGTCGACGATCTTCGTGATGGGCCCGCCCACGGCGACGGGGTAGTAGAACGAGATCTCGGTCTGCGCGAGCGCAGCGGTGGCGAGGCACGCGATGCCTGCGGCGATCGTGCGCCAGGTGGTGCGGACGGTGCTCATGGTGAGTCTCCTCGGGGTTGTCGGCTCGGGCTCACGCGGGAATGCGCTCCCCCGTCCGGGCGTTGAAAAGGTGCTGGCTGTCGGGCCGCCAGGTGAGGCGGATCTCCTCGCCGGGGGCGAGCGGCGCGTGCCGCGGCATGCGGATGAGGAGCGGGTGGCCGCCCGCGTTTGCGGCGACGATGGAGTCCGCCCCGTGGTACTCGACCGTGTCCACGCGGGCCGGCAGCAGCCCGTCCTCGGCCACGTCGATGTCCTCGGGTCGCACGCCGAGCGAGGCTTCGTCGGCGCCGGCCCAGGGCGCGCGCGACTCGGTCCCGGCGAAGTGCCAGGCATCGCCCCGGCGCTCGAGCTTCAGGAGGTTCATGGGCGGGGCGCCGATGAAGCCCGCGGTGAAGGCGGTCCGGGGCGCGCCGTAGAGTTCGTCGGGCGAGCCCACCTGCTCGATCCTGCCGTCGCGCAGCAGCACCACGCGGTCGGCCATGGTCATGGCTTCCGTCTGGTCGTGGGTCACGTAGACCATGGTGATGCCCAGGCGTCGCTGCAAGGCGCGGATCTCGCGGCGCATCTCGCCTCTCAGTTGCGCATCCAAATTCGAGAGCGGCTCGTCCATGAGGCAGACGGGTTGCTCGGCGATGATGGCCCGGCCCAGGGCCACCCGCTGCTGCTGGCCGCCGGAGAGCTGCGAGGGCTTGCGCGCAAGGAGCGGCGAGAGCCCCAGGAGCTCCGCCACGCGCGCGAGCCGCGCGTCGCGTTCGCCGGCGGCGATTCTGCGCACCTTCAGGCCGAAGACGATGTTCTCGGCGACGCTCAGATGTGGAAACAGCGCGTAGGACTGGAACACCATCGCGAGCCCGCGCTGCGCGGGCGGCAGCATCGTCACGTCGCGGTCTCCGATCCGGATGGTTCAGCCGCTGGGGACGTCCAGCCCCGCGATGAGCCGGAGCGTGGTCGACTTCCCGCAGCCCGAGGGGCCCAGCAGCACCACGAAGGAGCCCGGGTCGGCGGAGAAGGAAACCGCGTCGAGGGCGCGAAACGCGCCCCAGTGCTTGCTGACTGCCTCGAGATGGATGGATGACACGGGCTTTCCCGGCGGAGGCGCTTCCCGTTCCGGGTGCGCGTTTCTTTTCCCTGCCGAGTCTGCCTGAATCCGCCACCCGAGGAAACCTGCGCGGGCCGCCCGGAGGCGGCCTTGGGCGGGAGCATTTTCGTACTGCGGTGCAGCATCGAGTTTGCTAGACTGCCGCGCAGTGTTTTCCTCGCCCCGCGGTGCCGCCATGACCACGCTCGTCCTCTTCACCTTCGCCTACCTCGCCGTCACCATCGCGATCGGCCTGTACGCGGCGAAGTTCGTCCGCAATGCGAAGGACTACCTCGTCGCGGGCAGGAACCTGCCGCTCTACATGAACGTGGCGACGGTCTTCGCCACCTGGTTCGGGGCGGAGACGGTGCTGTCGGTGTCGGCCGTCTTCGTGCAGGACGGGCTGGGCGGCGTCCCGGCGGACCCCTTCGGCGCGACCTTCTGCCTCATCTTCGTGGGGCTCTTCTTCGCGCGCGCCTTCTACCGGCTGGACCTCCTCACCATCGGGGACTTCTACCGCAAGCGCTACGGCAAGGGCGTGGAGGTCCTCACGAGCCTCGCGGTGACCCTCTCGTACCTCGGCTGGACCTCGGCGCAGCTGACGGCGCTCGGCATCGTCTTCAATTCCCTCTCCCAGGGCGCGATCTCGCTCGACCAGGGCATCCTCATCGGCGCGGTGATCGTCCTCATCTACACCACCATGGGCGGCATGTGGTCGGTGGCGCTCACCGACCTCTTCCAGTCCGTGGTGATCGTGCTGGGCCTCTTCTACGTGGCCTGGCTCGCCACCGGCATGGCCGGCGGCATGGAGACCGTGCTTTCCCACGCCTCCCAGGCGGGCAAGTTCGACATCCTCCCCAAGGGCGGGAGCAAGGAGTGGTGGGCGTTCGTCGCGGCCTGGGCCACGCTCGCCATCGGCTCGATCCCGCAGCAGGACGTCTTCCAGCGCGTGACCAGCGCGAAGAACGAGAAAACCGCCGTGCGCGGCACGCTGATCGGCGCCGCGGCCTACTTCGTGCTCGCCTTCGTGCCGATGTACCTCGCCTACTCGGCGCTCCTGGTGAACCCGGAGATGGTCGGCGGGCTCCTGAAGCAAGAGGGGCGCGAGGTGCAGCTCATTCTCCCGAACCTGGTCCTGCTGCACATGCCGCTCTTCGCGCAGGTGATGTTCTTCGGCGCTCTGCTCTCGGCGATCCTGTCCACCTCGTCGGGCGCGCTCCTCGCGCCCACGGCGCTCTTCACGGAGAACGTGATGAAGCCCCTCTTCGGCCAGATGCAGGACAAGCGCTTCCTCCTCACCCTGCGCGTGGTCCTCGTCTTCTTCACCGCGGGCGTGCTCGTGTTCGCGCTGAACAACACCAGCACCATGTACGAGATGGTCCAGAACGCCTACAAGGTGACGCTCGTGGGCGCCTTCGTCCCGCTCGTCTGCGGCATCTACTGGCGCCGCGCGAGCACCCAGGGCGCGCTCGTCTCCTCGCTCGTGGGCCTCGCGGTCTGGGCGATCTGCGAGCGCTTCTTCGTGGAATCCGACATCCCCCCGCAGATGTGGGGGCTTTTCGCTTCCGCCATCGGCATGGTCGCCGCCTCCTGCGCGCCGCAGATCGTCCGCGACGCCCGCCAGGACGCGTTCGAGAAAACCTAGCGGGCGTCCCCCGCGGCCATTGACAGCGCGCGGCTGACCGGGGAATATTTCCCGCAACAAGGCTGTTCCCCGCAGAGGGAGGTCGAAAGACGACCAGCCGATCGCCAACCAGAGGGGCGCACGGGGAAAATGGGCCGGCATCTCGCGCCATCGGCGGTACTGCTCGCAAGCATCGCGCGCATCCTGCGCCCGCTCGCGAGGCTGATGATCGCCAACGGAATCCCGCTGCCCGCCGCCGTGGAGATGCTCAAGCAAGCCTTTGTCAAGGTCGCCGCAGACGACTATCCCCTCGGGGATGCACCGCCGACGGATTCGCGCGTGAGCCTGCTCACCGGCGTGCACCGCAAGGACGTGAAGCGGCTGCGCGAAGGCGTCCGGCCGGCCGGGTCGGGTGCCAACGCCTCGCTCAACGTGCTCTCCGAAGTGGTCACGCGCTGGGCGAGCGATCGGCGATACCTCGCCAAGGACGGCAAGCCCCGGGTGCTGCCGCGCTCGTCGAGCGGCGCGGCGCGCAGCTTCGCGGGCCTCGCCTACGGCATCTCGAGCGACCTCAAGCCGCGCTCCATCCTGGACGAGCTGCTCCGCCTGGGCATGGTGAGCGTCGACGATGAGGACCGGGTCACGCTCCGCGTGGAGGCCTTCGTGCCCGCGCGCAGCGGCGACGAGAAGCATTTCTTCTTCGGCGAGAACGCGGGGGACCACCTCGCCGCCGGCGTGCACAACCTCCTCGGGCGCTCGCCCGCCTATCTCGACCAGGCGGTCTACTCCGACGACCTGAGCCCGGAAGGCGTGAACGATCTCCTGCACCTGTCGCGCGAGCAGTGGTCCGAGGTGCTGAAGACCCTCGTGCGGGGACCCGCCGAGCTCGAGCTGCGGGACAAGGCCGCGGGCCGGGCGACGCAGCGGCTCAATGTCGGCATGTATTTCTATGCCGAGGACAGGGAACCCCCCGTGAAGGACGACTCCTGATGCGATCCCCGCTGTTCGCGCGCCTCGTGGCGCTCCTCGTCGCGACGATGCTGGCCGCGTCCTGCGGCATCGAGCCGCAGGCGGTGCGCACGGGCGGCACCGGCAGCCCCCGGTCGGCGGTCGCCTCGGGGCCGATCACCGGGCTCGGCGGCATCGTCGTGAACGGCGTGCGCTTCGACGAGTCGGGCGCGGCAGTCACGATCAACGGCGCGGCCAACCGGCCGGTGTCGGATCTCGCGCTCGGCATGGTCGTGGAAGTGCGCGGCGAGGTGGACGTCGCGACGAGCACGGGCAGGGCCGCCACCGTGGTGGCCACCGCGCTCCTGTCCGGGCCGATTGCCGCCGTCGACGTGGCGGCCGGCGAGATCACGGTGCTCGGCCAGCGGGTCGAGGTGTTCGCCGACACCGCGCTCCAGGGCGCCTCGTCGCTCTCGGGCGTGCGGTCCGGCGATCCCGTGATCGTGTACGGGTTCTGGGATTATTTCGCCGGGCACGTCGATGCCACGCGCCTGGAGATCGTGCCGGGGGCCTCGTCCGGGGCCGCGACGATCATCGGCAAGGTGGGTGTGACGAACGGAACGCGCTTCAGGATCGGCGATCTGGTGGTGGAAGCCGCGGGCGCCGCGATCACCGGCCTGGAAGCGGGTGTTGCGAGCGGACGCTACGTGGAGGTGCGGGGAACGCTCGACGCCGCGGGAATCCTGGGCGCCACGAGCGTGGCGAGCCGCCTCGAGTTCGATCCCGTGGAGGGCGCGTTCACCGAGATCGAGGGCTACGTCACCGACTTCGAGGGCGTGGCGCGCTTTCGCGTGCTGGGCCTCCCGGTGAACGGCGCCGGCGCCCAGCTCTCGGGGGTCGCCGCGAATCTCGCCAACGGCGCGCTGGTGGAAGTCGAGGGTCGGGTAGAGCAGGGCGTGCTCGTCGCCGCGCGGATCGACGTGAAGGCGGGCGCCCTCCAGCCCTCGGCGCCGGTGCCGGTGACGCTGCAGGGCGCGATCTCCGATTTCGTGTCCGCCTCCAGCTTCCGCGTGAACGGCCAGGCGGTGGATGCCGGCGCGGCCGCGTTCAGCGGAGGAACGGCGGGCGAGCTCGCGAACGGGCGCAACGTCCAGGTCACCGGGGTCGTGGCCGGCGACGTGCTGCGGGCGAGCGCAATCCTCTTCGTGGCCCCGGTCGTGGCGGAGGGCACGCGCTACGCGGTGGACGGCGCCATCGAGGCCTTCGTGAGCCCGGCGAGCTTCCGCGTGAACGGCCAGGCCATTTCCGCCACGGCCGGCACCGGGTACTCGGGAGGCAGCGTCGCGGATCTCGCGAACGGCCGGCGCGTGCATGTCGACGGCCTGCTCGCGGGCGGGATCCTCACGGCGTGGACCATCTCCTTCCAGCCGGTCGAGGTCGTGACGACGGTCGCGCTCTCCGGGGTGGTTTCCGATTTCGTCTCGCCGGCGAGCTTCCGCGTGAACAACCAGGCGATCACGGCCGATTCCCTCACGACGTACGAGGACGGGAGTGCGTCGAGCCTCGCCAACGGGCGGCGCGTCGACGTGACGGGGAGGCTTTCGGGCGGCGTGGTGACCGCGACGCGCATCGTCTTTCGGGAGCCGCCCGAGTCCGGCGAGAACGCCGAGGTCGAGGGCCGCATCACCGACTTCGTGTCGGTGTCGAACTTCAGGGTGCAGGGCCAGCTGATCGACGCGTCGGCCGCGACATACAGCCACGGGGGCCCCGCGACGCTCGCCAACGGCCTCAAGGTGCACGTGAAGGGCCCCATCACCGCCGGCGTGCTCAAGGCGAAGACGGTCGAGATCGACAACTAGTCAGGCGGCTTCGCCGTGGCGGGTCTCGACCAGGATGCCCACCTTCTTGAGGAAGGGCGTCGGCAGCTCGCCGCCGGCGCAGACGAGCACGGCCTCGTTCGCCACGCGGATCTCTCGCGCCTTGTGCTTCAGGACCACGTGTTTCGGCTCGATCGAGGACACCGTCGACTCGAGCAGCACGCGCAGGCGCCCGGCCGCCGCGGCTTCCTCGAGGGCCTTGCGGTTCTTCGGTTTCACGCGGCTGAACGCCTCGCCGCGATAGGAAAGCACCACGTCCGTGCCCGGCTCGGCGGCAAGGGCGATCGCTGCCTCCAGCGCGGAGTCGCCGCCGCCCACGACCAGCACCGGCAGGCCGCGGTACTGCTCCGGATCGAGCAGGCGGTAGACCACCTTTTCCTGTTCCTCGCCGGGCGAACCCAGCTTGCGCGGCGTCCCGCGGCGTCCCAGCGCCAGCAGGACGCTGCGGGCGTGATAGTCGGCGCGCGTGGTGCGCACGCGAAAACCGCCCGCGCCGTCCGGGGAGATGTCCTCCATGCGCTCGGCGAAGCGGACGGCGAGGCCGAAGCGCTTGACCACGCCCTTCCAGAACCTGATCAGCTCCTCCTTGGAGATCTCGTTCATGAGCGCCTTGCCCACGAGCGGGAGCTTCACCGGCGCGGTCATCGCGATCTTGCGCCGCGGGAAGTGCAGGATGGAGCCGCCCAGGTCCGTCTCCTGCTCGAGCGTCACGTACCTGAGCTTTCGGTCCTGCGCGGCGAGCGAGGCGGCCAGCCCCGCCGGGCCCGCGCCCACGATCACCACGTCGAGCGGCGCCGCGCCGCGTGCGCGCTTCGCGATGGAGTCGACGGCCTGCTTCCCCTGCTCGGCGGACTTGCGGATGAGGCCCATTCCGCCCAGTTCGCCGGCGATGAAAAGGCCCTCGACGTTGGTCTCGAAAGAGGGCTTCACCATCGGGATGTCGACGCCGCGGCGTTCGGTGCCGAAGACCAGCGCGATCGCCTGCACCGGGCACGCGGCCGCGCAGGCGCCGTGGCCGATGCAGACCGACGGGTTGGCGAGCACGGCCTTGCCCGCGACGAAGCCGATCGCGCCCTCGGGGCAGGCCGCCGCGCACGCGCCCGAGCCGCAGCACTTGGCCGGGTCGATGACCGGATGCAGCGACGGCGGCTCCGTGAGCCCGGCCTCGCGGACCTCGCGGATCACCTCGGCGCTATCGGCTTCGCGTCTCGTGCGCGAGCGCACGTGCCAGAGCGTCACGCCGAGCAGCGGAATGGCGTAGACGAGATAGGCGCTGTAGTCGGATGGCGACATGTCGGGCGTGCGGGTTTGCGCGGCGGAACGGCTGCGGTAATATTTCCCGCAGCCGTTCCATTATTGGGATTTTCCTTCTCGCCCGCAACCCGCCCGTGCGCTTCGTCTCGAAATCGATCCTCGCCTTCGCGCTTGCCGCCCTCGCCGCCGCGGCCTGGGCCGTCACGCTCCTGAAGCCCTACACGCCGGGATCGGACGTCGGCTACGGGCTGGGCCTCGCGGGCGGCCTGATGATGCTGGCGCTCCTCACCTATCCGCTGCGCAAGCACGTGAAGGGGCTGCGGCGCATGGGCACGATGAAGCCGTGGTTCCAGGCGCACATGGTGCTGGGCATCCTCGGCCCCGTGCTCGTGGTCTTCCACACCGCATTCACGGTCTCGTCGTTCAACGCGCTGGTGGCGCTGCTGTGCATGGTGATCGTGGCCCTCGAGCGGGCTCGTCGGGCGCTACGCCTACCGGCAGATCCACCACGGGCTCTACGGCAGCAAGGCAAGTGTCGCGGAGTTCGAGGAGCACATGCGCAGCTCGGAGCGCGGGCTCGCCTCGCTCGTGCGCGCGATTCCCGCGGCCGAGGCTGCGCTCACGGGGTTTCGCGAGGAGGCGTTCTCGCGCGGCGGCGGCATGGCCGTGCGCACGTGGCGATTCCTGACGCTGCGACTTCGCGCGCGGCGCGTGGCCGCTTCCCTGGACCGCGACATCGCGCAGTTGATCCGGCGCGAGGGCCCGTCGCGGGCTGGGACGCGCCCACGCAGGCTCGCCGCATCCGGCGCGGCGGGGCGCTGGTCCGCTCCTACCTGCGCGCGGTCAACGCCGCGGCCCAGTTCGGCGCCTTCGAGCGCATCTTCTCGCTCTGGCACGTGATGCACATTCCGCTCGTCTACCTGCTGGTCCTGAGCGCCGCGTACCACGTCCTCGCGGTCCACATGTACTGATGCCTGCCGCCATGGGGATCCGCCGGTTCGCGCGCGCCCTCGCCGCGATCCTTCTCGGGGCCGCGGCCGTCGCCCACGGACAGGGGCTCGACGCGCTGGTCATGCCGGGCAAGGTGGTCGAGGGGCACGCGAAGCTCGAGGCGCAGTGCGAGAACTGCCACAAGCGCTTCGACAAGGCCGCGCAAGTCCGCCTGTGCCTGGACTGCCACAAGGACGTGGCTTCGGACGTGGCCGGCAAGCGCGGCTACCACGGACGCGCAGGCGAGGTGGCGGACAAGGAGTGCCGCGCCTGCCACACCGAGCACAAGGGCCGCGAAGCGCGCATCGCCGCCTTCGACACCGCGAAATTCGATCATGCCGCCACCGACTTCGCCCTGCGCGGGGCGCACGCGAAGCCCGGGACCGAGTGCAAGTCCTGCCACGCGGCCGGCAAGCGATGGCGCGAAGCGCCGCCGGCCTGCGTCGACTGCCACGGGAAGGACGACACGCACAAGGGTTCGCTGGGGCCGAAGTGCGCGGACTGCCACGGCGAACGCACGTGGAAGGAGCCCGTCTTCGACCACGACAAGACGCGCTTCGCGCTCCTGGGCAAGCACGAGAACGCGAAGTGCAAGGCCTGCCACGAGAAGCAGTTCAAGGACACGCCCCGGGACTGCCTCGCCTGCCACCGCAAGGACGACGCGCACAAGGCGCGCTACGGGGCGAAGTGCGACTCCTGCCACGACACGAGGAACTGGGAGAACCATTTCGCCCACGACACGAAGACGAAGTTTCCCCTGGGGGGCAAGCACCGGACGGCGAAGTGCGACACGTGCCACAAGACGGCGCTCTACCGGGAGGCGCTCCCGACGCGCTGTGTCTCGTGCCACCGGGCCGACGACGTGCACAAGGCGAGCCTGGGAGAAGCCTGCGAGAAGTGCCACAACGACCGCGGCTGGAAGAGCTCGAACTTCGACCACGACCGCGACACGAAATTCGCGTTGCGCGGCAAGCACAAGCCGGCCAAGTGCAACGCCTGCCACCGGGGCGCCTCCCGCGAGAAGCTCCCGACCGACTGCGTCTCCTGCCACGACAAGGACGACGTGCACAACGAGGGCCTGGGCCCGAAGTGCGCCACCTGCCACGACGAGAGGAGCTGGAAGGAATCGCGGTTCGACCACGACCGCGACACGAAGTACGCGCTGAAGGGCAAGCACGCGAACGCGAAGTGCGCGACCTGCCACGCGAAGGACGCCTACCGGCACAAGGCGCCGACCGCCTGCATCGCCTGCCACCGGAAGGACGACGCGCACAAGGGGAGCCTGGGCGAGAAGTGCGCGGACTGCCATGCCGAACGGTCGTGGAAGGAGGCTCCGTTCGACCACGCGCGCTCGCGCTTCCCGCTGATCGGTGCGCACCTCAAGGTGACGTGCGGGAGCTGTCACCGCTCCGCCCGCTTCAAGGAGGCGCCGCGCGAGTGCGCGGGCTGCCACGAAAAGGACGACGTGCACGAGGAGCGCCTGGGGCGCGGATGCGAGGCCTGCCACAACACGCGGTCCTGGGCGTCGTGGGACTTCGACCATGCGAAGCGCGCGAAGTACCCGCTCGAAGGCGCCCACCGCAAGGCGAAGTGCATCGCCTGCCACGCGAAGCCCGCGAAGGACAAGGTCGAGGCCCCGACCGCCTGCTTCTCCTGCCACCGCGGCGACGACGTGCACGGCGGAAGCTTCGGCACGCAGTGCGAGCGCTGCCACGGCGCCGACTCGTGGAAGGCGATCCGCGCCGGCGGGCGTGTCGTCGCGCCCCGACAGCGGCGCACGGGGGACTAGGCAAGCCCGCCGGGTTCGGATAGATTCCGGCTGCGGGAAATATTCCCGCGCTCGGCGGGCCCCGCGAACAATAACAACAGCGGCCCGTCTTCAACCTGCGCGCACGCAGCCGGCAGCTCGCCGGGACTCGAAGCTAGCACCGGGCGACCGGGGGGTGTGCGATGACAACGATTCAGTCGATGGCGCGGGTGGCGTGCCGGCGGGCCTGCCTCGCGATGGCGGGACTTCTCTTCGCCGCCGCTGCCGCCGCGCAGCCGGTGCAGCGCGCGTTCGATCACCTGACGACGGGATTTCCGCTCCTCGGCGCGCACCAGGGCACGCGCTGCGAGTCCTGCCACGTCCAGGGCGTGTTCCGCGGAACGCCGCGGGACTGCGCGACCTGCCACGCGCCGGGCAGCCGCCTCGCCACGACCGCGAAGGGCGCGGGGCACATCGCCACGCAGGCGCCCTGCGAAACCTGCCACCGCACCACGGCGTGGACGCCGGCGAGCTTCTCGCACTCCGGCGTGACGCCGGGAAGCTGCTCGACCTGCCATGACGGCGCGAAGGCCTCCGGCAAGCCCTCCACCCACGTGATAACGAAGGCCGCCTGCGACGCGTGCCATCGCACCGGCGCGTGGAAGCCGGCCACCTTCGACCACGCCACCGTGGGCCCGGGCTCCTGCGCGAGCTGCCACAACGGGACGAGCGCCGCCGGCCGCAACGCCACCCACATCGTGACCACGGCCTCCTGCGACACCTGCCACCAGACGATGGCGTGGAAGCCGGCGAGCTTCAGCCACGCCGGGATCTCGCCCGGAACCTGCGCCAACTGCCACAACGGCTCCTCGGCGGCGGGAAAGAACGCCACGCACGTGCCGACGGCGCAGGCCTGCGACGCCTGCCACCGCACGACCGCCTGGAAGCCGGCGAGCTTCAGCCACGCGGGCATCGCGCCGGTTCCTGCGCGACTTGCCACAACGGCTCGACCGCGGCGGGCAAGAACGCGGCGCACGTGCCGACCACGCAGGCCTGCGACACCTGCCACGCCACGAGAGCGTGGAAGCCGGCGACGTTCAGCCATTCGGGCGTGACGCCCGGGACCTGCTCGACCTGCCACAACGGCTCGACGGCGTCGGGCAAGTCCGCGCGCCACATCACGACGAACGCCTCCTGCGACGCCTGCCACCAGACCACGGCGTGGCGACCCGCGCGCTTCGACCATGCGCAGGCCGTGGGCCTGCCGTGCGCCACCTGCCACAACGGCAGCGTCGCCACGGGCAAGACCCCCGCGCACGTGCCGACTACGCAGGCCTGCGACGCGTGCCACCGCAACACCGCGTGGAAACCGGCGGTCTTCAGCCACGCGGGCGTGGCGCCGGGTTCCTGCGCGACCTGCCACAACGGCTCCACCGCGACCGGCAAGAACGCGGCGCACGTGCCCACCACGCAGGCCTGCGACGCCTGCCACCGCACCACGGCCTGGCGGCCCGCCACCTTCAGCCATACCGGTGTGGCGCCTGGTTCCTGCGCGACTTGCCACAACGGCTCCACCGCGACCGGCAAGAATTCGTCGCACGTGCCCACCACGCAGGCCTGCGACGCCTGCCACCGCACCACGGCCTGGCGGCCCGCCACCTTCAGCCACTCCGGAGTGGCGCCGGGCTCCTGCGCGACCTGCCACAACGGCTCCACCGCGACCGGCAAGAATCGTCGCACGTTCCCACCACGCAGGCCTGCGACGCCTGCCACCGCACCACCGCCTGGCGGCCCGCCACGTTCAGCCACACCGGCGTCACGCCGGGTTCGTGCGCGACCTGCCACAACGGCTCGACCGCGACCGGCAAGAACGCGTCGCACGTGCCGACCACGCAGGCCTGCGACACCTGCCACCGCACGACCGCGTGGAAGCCGGCGACGTTCAATCACGCGGGGGTGGCTCCGGGCTCGTGCGCGACCTGCCACAACGGCTCGACGGCCACGGGCAAGACGGCCACCCACGTGCCCACCACGCAGGCTTGCGACGCCTGCCACCGCACGACGGCGTGGAAGCCGGCGACCTTCAATCACGCGAGCGTAGCGCCGGGCTCGTGCGCGACCTGCCACAACGGCACGACAGCCACGGGCAAGACCGCCGCCCACGTGCCCACGACGCTCGCCTGCGACAGCTGCCACCGCACGACGGCGTGGAAGCCGGCGACCTTCAGCCACACGAGCGTAGCGCCGGGCTCCTGCGCGACCTGCCACAACGGCACGACCGCCACGGGCAAGACCGCCGCCCACGTGCCCACGACGCTCGCCTGCGACAGCTGCCACCGCACGACGGCGTGGAAGCCGGCGACCTTCAGCCACACGAGCGTCGTGCCCGGTTCCTGCGCGACGTGCCACAACGGCACCACCGCCACGGGCAAATCCGCCTCGCATTTCGTGACCACGCGCTCCTGCGACGCCTGCCACAGCACGACCAAGTGGATCCCGGCGACGACCTACTCGCACCTCTCGCCGTTCTACAAGCAGCACGGCTCGAAGGTCGCGTGCGCGGGATGCCACACGAACAAGAACGAGCAGCTCGCCTGGCCCTTCCCCGCCTACAAGCCGGACTGCGCGGGATGCCATGCGAGCAAGTTCAAGCCCGGCCCGCACACCAAGGTGGATTCGCCGAAGCTGCTCTACACGGTCGCCGAGCTGAAGGACTGCGCGGGTTCGTGCCACATCTACAAGAACAACACGTTCACCACGATCAGCAAGCAACGCACGGGCGAGCACCGGGCGACCTCGGGAGGTTTCTAGATGCCGCAATGCCCCAAAGCCGCGCAGGGCGCGCCGCGATCGCGGCCGCCTGGCCGGCGCGCCGCGATCTTCCCCGCGCTGGCGCTCACCGCGATCCTCATGGCCGCGCCCGCGGCACGGGCGCAGATCATCGACCGGCTCGAGGTGAACGCCAAGGGCGAGCACGCGGAGATCGCGATCCGTTTCGGGACCACGGTGCAGTACCTGCGCCACGCACCACCGGGCAAGGGCCGGCTGCTCGTGATCGAGCTCCAGGTGACGGGCCCGCAGGACAGCGAGATCGGCGGCCGGCTCGTGTCGGAGACGCGCGTCTCGCCCCGCACGGATCTCGTGCCGGCGTTCGAGGCCACCTACGTCGCGGCACGCAAGACGCTCACCGTGCAGTTCAAGCGCGATGTCGCCTGGCGCGTGACGGGCGCCGGAGACGGGCGGGCGATCTTCATCCTCGTTCCGCTGCCGCCCGACAAGGTCGCGAAGGCGGCCGCGCCGGTGGCAAAGCCCGCGGCTGCGCCTCCCGCGCCCAGGGCGCCGGCCGCACCCACGCCGGGCCTCGCCGTCCCGTCCCCGCCCTCGCCCCAGGTGGAAAAGGAAGGTGCCGACCGCCTCGCGAAGGCCAGGGCGGCTCTCGAAGCGGGCAAGTCCGACGAGGCGATCGAGATCCTGAACCACGTGCTGAACCTCCCGCCGGGCGGCTTCTCGCGGGAAGCGCAGGAACTCATCGGGCTCGCGCGGGAGAAGAACGGCGAGCCGGCCAAGGCTCGCGGCGAGTACGAGCTCTACCTGAAGCTCTACACCGATGCGGAGGGCGTGGCGCGCGTGAAGGCGCGGCTCGCCGCGCTCGCGAAGGCGCCGCCACCGGCCGCGGCGATCGCCCGGGAGGCGAAGCCGGTGAAGTCCGTGTACGGAAGCCTCTCCACCACCTATTACCGCGGCGCCACCAAGTACGACGCGACGATCCTGCCGCCGCAGCCCGGCCTGCAGCCCCGGGCGCAACGAAAACCGCCTCGCCTCGGCCTACTACGAGATGAACCAGAAGGAGCGCGACTGGACCCTGCGCGCGGGCCGCCAGTCCGCCGTCGGCGGCGGCGTGCTCGGTCGCTTCGATGGCGTGTGGGGTCGCGCGGGACTTCGCCCCGGCCTACGGCTGAACGTCGTGGGCGGCCAGACGGTCGAGTACTACTCCGCGCCCCGCCGCAACCTCTTCGGCGCCAGCGCCGACCTCGGTCCCTGGAACAACGCGCTCACCACGAGCCTCTACGCCATCGAGCAGCGCCTCGACGGGCTGGTCGACCGGCGGGCCGTCGGCACCGAGGTGCGCTACTTCGACCCGCGGCGCAACGGTTTCCTGCTGCTCGACTACGACACGCGATTCAAGGAAGTGAGCATCGCGATGCTGCAGGCCAACTGGCTCACGGAGGCGGGCTCGAACCTCGCGTTCCTGGCCGATCGTCGGCGCTCGCCCCCGTTGCAGGTCTCGAACGCGAGCGCCGCCTACGCCGGCGCGGCGGTCGGGGATCTTCTCGACTCGGGCATCGCCTACCGCGACCTCGTGGAACAGGCGAAGCAGGTCACGCCCATCTCCGACCTCCTGTCGCTGGGAGTCACGCACCCGCTGTCCAAGCGCTGGCAGGTGGGCGCCGACGTGAAGCTCTCGCGGGTGAGCGGGACCGGCGCCGTCGGGCAGCTCGGTGCCTCGCCGGACAGCGGCAATCTCTGGATCTACACGGTGCAGGGGATCGGCACGGGGCTCGCCAATGCGAACGACGTGCTGGTGACGAGCCTCTCGCTCAACCGCGGCAGGGTCTTCGACGGGTTCACGGGTTCTCTCACCTACCTGCGCGTGATCGACCACTGGCGCCTGGAAGGCAACGTGAAGTACTACGAGCAGACCGACCTGAACGACACCCACCTGCGCCGCTGGACGCCCAGCGCCCGGGTGGGCTACCGCTGGGGCGAGCACTTCACGTTCGAGGGGGAGGCGGGCGCGGAGTTCACGCGCACCAGCGGCGCCGTCCAGACCGAGGAGACCCGGCGGCATTACTTCAATCTCGGCGTGCGCTGGGACTTCTACTGAGGGGCGCGCAAGGGCCCCGGCCGGCCGCGCGGCCGCCCGGCGGGTATGCCCAGCGGCATTTCGGGGCCCCTTTTCCGCATTTCGTCGCTTTCCGCTTCCGGCACTCCTTGTGCGTCCCTAATCTGGCGCCAAGTCGAAAGCGCCCGCCGGGCGCCGAGCCGTGAAGGAGAAAAGACATGAGCAAACTCGAGAAGCTGGACCTGATGGGCGTGGCCTCCCTCGCCATCGTCACCGCCGCGGTCCTGGTGGCCTGGATGGTGACCACCCACGGTGCCATCGAGACCACGACCCGCCAGGGCGCACAGGAAGGGGCCGTGACGCTCACCCGCGACGGCAGCATGAAGCTCGTCGTCACGGCCGACGCCGGCAACGCATCCGCCCCGGTCCGCGCGGCACGCACCGCCTCCACCCGCGCGTCCCGCCGCCCGACCCTCGACGTGGCGATGCCCGTCGTGTTTCGCCCCTAGGCGGGACGCCATGCGGACCGTCGAACCCCTCACGACGCACGCCTTCGGCGTCTCGACCGCGGTCACGGTGATCGTGGCGGGCTGGTTCGCGCTCACCTTCGCGATCACCCTGGGAGAGTTGGTGCTGAAAGTCTGATCACACGAGTCGTCCGACCCCCTTCCCCGCCCGGCTCCGGCGGGGTTTTTTTTCGGGGTCGCGGCGATGTCACCGGAAGTTGCCGTGCCCGTGGCGTGCAGCGCCCGTCAACGGGTGGCGCATCCCGATGCCGCTGCGGCGCGTTTCGTCGCGCCGCGCTGGCCCGCCGAAGACGTACCGACTACGATCAACCCATACCGAGAACCCGCCATGAACCGACCCGACCGACCGATGTACGTGCCCTGGCGCAGCCGCCTGCGCCCCGGAGAACCCCGCCCCCAATCGGGCGCACCCGCACCCAAGCCCCCGTCGGCGCCGCGGCCGGGCATCGCCGCCCGCTGGAAGGCGCGCGACCGCGTGCGCACGGCCGGCGCCTGATAGGCTGCCGGCCATTCCACCGCCCGCCCCGCCCGTGAACCGCTTCGCACCCCTCTTCGAAGGCCTCACGCTCAAGCGGTTGCTGGCGGTGACGCTGCTGTGCGTGTTCGTGGCGTCGGTCTCGGTGCGGTTCTTCGTGAACACCTGGCTCGACCTCCTGGTGAGCGCGCTGTGCGTGGGCTACACCTGCATGCTGCTCTTCACCGTGGCGACCAACCTTCCGCAAAGGCGCATGCCGCCGTGGGTGGCGCAGGTGGTCTCGATCATCCTGGGCTCGTTCCTCGGCACCGTGCTCGCCGGCCTCGTGAAGGGCCGCGACATCGGCATGATGCTGAGCGAGCGCTTCTTCGGCGTGCTCATCACCATGAGCCTGGGCATCGGCTTCGGCTGCTGGACGGTGTGGATCTACTACAACCGCGAGCGCGAAGCACGCCAGGCGGCGGAGCTCGCCCGTGCGCAGGCCGAAAGGGCCCAGCTCGAGAAGAACGTGCTCGAGGCGCGCCTCGCCCTCATGCAGGCGCAGGTGGAGCCGCACTTCCTCTTCAACACCCTGGCCAACGTCCAGCACCTGGTCGAGACCGATCCGGCCTCGGCCTCGGGCATGCTGGAGAGCCTGATCCAGTACCTGCGTGCGGCGCTTCCGCAGATGCGCGAGGACGCGACCACCGTCGGGCGCGAGGTCGACATGGCGCGGGCCTTCCTCGACATCCACCGCATCCGCATGGGCTCGCGCCTGGAGTACGTGCTGGAAGTGCCGGATGCGGTGCGCGGCCGCCCGTTCCCGCCGATGATGCTGATCTCGCTGGTGGAAAACGCCATCAAGCACGGCGTCGATCCGTGCTGCGAGTGCGGCACCGTCACCATCCGCGCCGCGGAGGAAGGCGGCCGGCTGCGGGTTTCCGTGGCCGACACGGGCGAGGGCATCTCGGTGAAGCAGGGCACGGGGGTGGGTCTTTCCAACATCCGCGAGCGGCTGAAGACCCTCTACGGTGCGGGCGCGCGCCTGGTGATCGAGGAGAACGCCCCGCGCGGCGTGGTCGCGGCGATCGAGGTGGACCTGCCCGCGCAGCCGCCCGTTGCCTCCCCGCCCGCCGCGGCGGCATGATGGCCCGATGGCCCCCGCCCTCACCGCCGTCATCGCCGACGACGAGCCGCTGCTCCGCGCCCAGCTGAAGGCGCGGCTCGCGAAGCTCTGGCCGGAACTCGCCATCGTCCACGAGATGGAGAACGGCCGCGACGTGGAGGAGGTGATCGCCGCCCACGCCCCGGGCCTTTTCTTCCTGGACATCCACATGCCCGGCGTGAACGGGCTGGAGGCCGCGCGGGTGGTGGGCAAGCGCGCCCACGTGGTCTTCGTCACCGCCTTCGACCAGTACGCCGTCGCGGCCTTCGAGCAGGGCGCCATCGACTACGTGCTCAAGCCCTTCAACGAGGAGCGGCTCGCGGCCACCGTCGAGCGCCTGCGCGAACGCATCTTCGGCGCGCCCCCGGGGATGGACGATCTGGTGGAGCGCCTGGCCGGGCGCCTCGCGCCGCGCAACGGCGAGCACCTGCGCTGGATCAAGGCGAGCGTGGGCCAGAGCGTGCGCATGGTCCCGGTGGAGGAAGTCCTCTTCTTCCAGTCCGACGAGAAGTACACGCGCGTGGTGACGGCGGATGCGGAGATGCTCATCCGGAAGCCGATCAAGGAGCTTCTCGAGGAGCTCGACCCGGAAAAGTTCTGGCAGGTCCACCGCGCGACCGTGGTGAACGTGGACGCGATCGCCTCGGTGCGCCGCGGCCTGAAGGACCAGGCCGAGATCGCCCTGAAGGGCCACCGCGAGACGCTCCTCGTCTCGCGGAACTTCACCCACCTTTTCCGCCAGATGTAGGCGCAGGCGGGCTGGCCGGCCCGCATCCCGTGCTCCCCGGGCTGCCGGCCATCCCCGCTACCTGCAGTTCGGCCCCCGTTTCCTGCATTACGCCGCTTGCGCCTCGCCCCGGGGCGGCTAGCCCCCTACCGTGGCTTCATCGCGGCCCGCCTCCCGGGCGGCCCCATCCACAGGGAGCAAGACCATGTCGCTCATCCAGTCCCTCGGCCCGTCGGTCTCCACGATCGTCGTTTTCTTCGGCGTGCTCATGCTCTCCGTGGTCATCGCCGCCGTGGCGGTCCTCGAGGACTACTGACCGCGCCTGCGCTTCCGGGTATCTTCCGGGGGCGCTTCGAGCACCTGCCCATGAAATCCTTCTCCACTCTCGTGCACCGCACCCCCTGGTGGGTGCTGATCCTCGGCGGCCTCTTCACGATCCTGGCTCTCGCGCTCTTCGTGACGCCCTTCCACATGATCGAGTACCACCGCGAAGCCGCCACGCCCGAGGAAGCGAAGGCCATCAAGCGCGAGATCGACAACACCTTCGCCGAAGGCGCCATGGACATCGCGAGGAGCACCATCCTCGCCCTGCGCGGCGCCACTTCGGACCCGGGCCGCCGGGAGGAGCTCGACCGCGCCCTGGAGGAGATCGACAACGCCCGGGCGGAATTGCGCGACGCCGGGCGCGAGGTGCAGCGCGCCAAGCGCGAGGCGATCGAGACCGCGCGCGACGCTGCCCGCGACGCCGCATCCGCCATCGAGGACGCGCGCAGGAGCGCCGAGGAGGCGCTCCGGGACGCGGGCCTCGAGAGCGGGCGGATGAAGCGCTCCTCGAGCAATCCCTCGAATCCGCGAAGGAAGCCGAGGAGGAGGCGAACAGGCCTCGCGGACGTGCCCCGGAAGGAAACGCGCATCGTGATCGGCCCGAAGCTCGGCAAGGACCGGCCGTTCCTCGAGATCGAGCCATCGAAGGACGCTTCCGGCGAGAAGAAGGGCGTGAAGATCCTGGGCTTCGGCGAGCCCGGCAAGGGGCCGAGCGGCTCCATCACGCTGGATCTCGACGACGTGCCGAAACCGCCCGTGCCGCCGACCCCGCCCTCGGCATCGACCGACGGCCCGCCGGCCGTGGCGATCGTGCTGCCGCCGGAGGTGCGCGAGCAGATCCGCCGCAACGTGAGCGGCGACCTGCAGAAGATCGGCGTCGGCGCGGCGCTGGTGCTGCTCTTCATCCCGCTCTTCATCATGGCCGTCGTCGCCAAGTTCTTCATCGACCGCTCGCGCGCCGCGCAGCGCCTGGCGGACCTCAAGCGCAAGGAGGCCGAGTACCACCGCATGAGCCAGCAGGTGACGGAGGCGAAGCTCCAGGCGCTGCAGGCCCAGGTGGAGCCGCACTTCCTCTACAACACGCTCGCCAACGTGCAGGCCCTCACCGAGGTCGATCCCGGCCGGGCCAACACGATGGTCGGGCACCTGATCCAGTACCTGCGCAACGCGCTGCCGAAGATGCGCGAGTCGGTCTCCACCGTCGGCCAGGAAATCGAGCTGGTGCGCGCCTACCTGAACATCCTGCAGATGCGCATGGGCAAGCGGCTTTCCTTCGACATTTCGGTGCCGGAGAGCCTCCTCGCCACGCCGTTCCCGCCGCTCATGCTGCCCTCGCTCGTGGAAAACGCGATCCAGCACGGCCTCGAGCCGCAGCGCGACGGCGGGTCCGTGCTCATCACGGCCCAGGCGCACGGCGGGCGGCTGCGGCTGGTCGTCTCCGACACCGGCCGCGGTTTCGGGGAAACCGTGGGCACGGGCGTGGGACTCACCAACATCCGCGAGCGCCTGGCCGCGCTCTACGGCGACGCGGGCAAGCTCACGCTGGAATCGAATTCCCCCGGCGGTGTCGTTGCCACCATCGAGGTTCCCCTCGAAGGGCTGCGCACGGGATCGGGCGCGGCGACGGCGGACCCGGGCGCCTTCCCCGGGTACGGGGCCGACGCGCTGCCCGATGCGCCGAAGACCACCGCCGGCAAGGTGCTCTCGGCCGTCGGCAGCGCCGAGCGCACCTGGCGCAAGACGCTTTCCTTCGCCTTCGTGGCGCTGGTGGTGGTGGCCGCGGTGGTGCTGGGGCTGGGCGCCTTCGGCGTGCTCACGGGCGTGGTCCCGGTCCAGGTGGGCTCCGAGACCATCACCGGCCCCGGCGGCGCGCTGCTCGGCGCGGCGGGCATCGCCATCGCCTTCGTCGCACTCGTGGTCGTGCTCGCGGCCGTGTCCGCGCTCGTCTACGGGCTGGGCTGGCTCCTCGTGGGGCTGGTGATCTTCATCCCGGTGGTGGTGATCGTCGCGCTTGCGCCCGCGCTTGCGCCGGTGCTCCTGGTGGTCCTCTTCTTCTGGTGGCTCCTGCGCCGGAAGAAGTCCCCGGAGCCGGCCGCGGCGCCGAAAGTGGAGCCCGTGATGTATGAGGGGCCTTCGCCGTCCGCGCCGGATGCCTCCGCGGCGCCCGCGCCGCCTCCGGAGGACAAGCCGCCGGCCGGGTAGAATCGCGGGCATGGCGAACCCCACCGCGATCATCGCCGAAGACGAGCCGATCCTGCGCGCCCAGCTCCAGGCGAAGCTCGCGAAGCTCTGGCCGGAGCTGGAAGTCATCGCCTCCGTGGAGGATGGCGCGGCGGCGCTCGAGGCCCTGGAGGACCGCGCGCCGGATTTCATGTTCCTCGACATCCGCATGCCGGAGATGACCGGCGTGGAAGTGGCAAGGCACGTGGGAGGCCGCGCGCACGTGGTCTTCGTCACCGCCTACGACCAGTACGCGATCCAGGCCTTCGAGACCGGCGCGGTCGACTACCTCCTCAAGCCCTATTCCGACGAGCGGCTCGCCGTTGCCGTGGAGCGCCTGAAGAAAAAGCTCTCCAGCCCCCCGCCGGATCTCCAGGCCATCGTCACGCAGCTCGCCACCCGGCTGCGCGGGCCCGGCGCGGAGCGCCTGCAGTGGATCAAGGCGAGCTTCGGCCAGAGCCTGCGCCTGATTCCCGTGGCCGAGGTGCTCTTTCTCCAGTCCGACGAGAAGTACACGCGCGTGGTCACCGCCGACGCCGAGGCGCTCATCAAGACGCCGATCCGGGAGCTCCTCGACGGCCTCGACCCGGAGGTGTTCTGGCAGATCCACCGCTCCACGGTGGTGAACGCGAACGCGATCGCGGGCGTGACCCGCGATTTCCGCGGCCAGGCCCACGTGAAGGTGAAGGGCAAGGACGAATCGCTCACGGTCTCGCGCATCTACTCGCATCTCTTCAAGCAGATGTAGGTGAGAGAATGGCCCCCCGCGACATCCCCGGACGCGACCGCCCGTGATCTACGAACTCGGTGACCGAAAGCCCGTCCTCGAAGGCGACAACTTCGTGGCCCCCAACGCCGCCGTGATCGGCTCCGTGGTGATGAAGCGGGGCGCGAGCGTGTGGTGGGGCGTGACCGTGCGCGGCGACAACGACGCGGTGACGATCGGCGAGAACGTGAACGTGCAGGACGGATCGGTGATCCACACGGATATCGGCATTCCCGTCGTGCTCGGGAGGAACGTGAGCGTGGGCCACATGGTGATGCTGCACGGCTGCACGATCGGCGAGAATTCCCTCGTGGGCATCGGCGCGATCATCCTGAACCGCGCCGTGATCGGGAAGAACTGCCTCATCGCCGCCGGCGCGCTCATCCCCGAGGGCAAGCACGTCCCCGACGGCTCGCTCGTCATGGGCGTGCCCGGCAAGGTCGTGCGCCCGATGAGCGAGAAGGACATCGCCGACAACACCTGGATCGCGGAGCACTACGTCGAGCGCTCCGGCGCCTACCTCTCGGGGCTGAAGCCTGTCGGCTGAGGCCAAGCGCCATCGCGGCGCGCTCGCGGTGTGGGCGCTGCTCGTCGCCTACGCGAGCCTGTACCCGTTCCTGCCGCTGCGCATGCCGGCCGCGGATGCGCTCTCCGTCTTCCTGCGCCCGCGCGTGGTGCTGGAGTTCGACGTGGCGCTGAACACCATCGCCTACATGCCCCTGGGCGCGCTCGCCTGCCTGGTGCTGCTCGCCTCGGCGCCGCCCTGGGCCGCCCGGGCGAAGGCGGTGGCGTGGTGCGCGGCGTTCAGCCTCGCGATGGAGGCGATGCAGCTCTTCGTGCCGACGCGCGTGGCCTCCGTCTACGACCTGGCGGCCAATGCCGCGGGCGCCTTCGCGGGCACGCTCGTCTTCGCCGGGCCGATGCGCGACTACGTGACCCGTCCCCTGGGGCAGGCGCGCGAGCGCCTGGTCGCCTCCGGAGGCTGGGGCGACGCGGGGCTCGTGCTCGTGGTGCTGTGGCTGCTCGCGCAACTCAATCCCGCGCTGCCCTTCTTCGAGGCCGGCAACATCGGCGGCGTGGGCGAGCCCCATCCGGACGAGTTCCTGGTCACCGCGGGTTCGGTGGCGCTCGCGGTGGCGGGTTTCGGGCTTTTCGTCTCGGTCGTGCTCCGGGGGCCGGGGGGCGCGCTGCGCTGGACGCTGCTCCTGCTCACCGTCGCGCTGTGGTGCAAGTTCGCCATGGCCTCGGTGATGCTGAAGCCCCACCTCGCCGCGGGCTGGGTGACGGAGGGCCGCGCGGCGGGGCTCGTCGCGGGCCTTTTCGCCTTCGCGCCGCTGCGCCGCCTGGGCAGGACGGCGAGGATCTACCTCGCGATCGTCCTCACGCTCGCCGGCGCGCTTTTCGCGAAGATCTTCGGCGCCTACAGCGCGCTGGGCGACCTGCTGCGACTCTTCAGCTGGCCCTACGGGCAGCTCGCGACCTTCGCCACGCTCACGCGCGTGATCCACGAGGCCTGGCCGGCGCTGGCGCTCGCGTGGCTCATCGCGCTCTTCGTCTGGCGGCGCGACGAGCCGCTACAATGAGCGGCCCCGTGCAGAAAGCCCCCATGAGCCACTACCGCCACCACGTCTTCTTCTGCCAGAACCGTCGCGACGCGCCCGAGGCGTGCTGCGCGAACCACGATGCGTCGGCGATGCGCGACTACTGCAAGGGCCGCGTGAAGGCGATGGGCCTCGCGGGAAAGGGCCAGGTGCGCGTGAACCAGGCCGGCTGCCTGGACCGTTGCGAGGAAGGGCCGGTGCTCGTGGTCTACCCCGAGGGCACCTGGTACACCTACGTCGACAAGGCGGACATCGACGAGATCATCGACGAGCACCTCGTGGGCGGCCGCGTGGTCGAAAGGCTCGTGATTTGAGCGGCGGCGGCACGCACCGCGCCACCATCGAGGGCGCGGCGGGCGTGATCGAGATCGCCTATGCGGTTCCGGAGCACCCGGTCGCCGTGGCGGTCGTGGCGCATCCGCACCCGCTCTTCGGGGGCGCGATGGAGAACAAGGTGGTGACCACGGTGGCGCGCGCCTTCGAGCAGGCGGGTGCGGCGACCTTCCGCTTCAATTTCCGCGGCGTGGGCGCGAGCGAGGGCAAGCACGACGAGGGCCGCGGCGAGACCGACGACTTTCTCGAGGTGGCCGCGCACGCGGCGCGCGCAGTGGGCGAGTTGCCGTTGTGGATGGCGGGGTTTTCCTTCGGCGGCGGCGTGGCGCTTCGTGCAAGCACGCGCGCGGATTTCGCGCACCTCGTGCTGGTTGCCCCGGCGCTGCGCCGCATCACCGGGCACGGGCTGGGCGAGCCGCCGGTACCGAACGATCCGGCCCTCGGTGCGCCGGGTCGCCACGCGGCGGCCAACACGATCATCGTGCACGGCGATCGCGACGAGACGACGCTCCTCGCCGATTCGCTCGCCTGGGGCGCGGAGCGCGACGTGCCGGTGCTGGTGGTCCCCGGCGCCGATCATTTCTTCCACCGCAAGCTCCACGTGATCCGCGACGTCGTCGGCCGCCTCGTGCGCCCCGCCCGGGACTAGGAGAGCCGTGGCCGCGGGCATCCTCTCCGCACGGGCGCTTCGCAAGCGCTACGACGGCCGCACGGTCGTCGACGGCCTGGATCTCGAGCTCGCCCGCGGCGAGTGCTACGGCCTGCTCGGCCCCAACGGCGCCGGCAAGACCACGACGCTGCGCCTGCTGCTGGGGCTCACGGCGCCGGACGAGGGAAGCGTCTCGCTGCTCGGCCACCCCGTGCCGGAGGCCGCGCGCGAAGGCCGCATCCGCGTGGGCGTGGTGCCGCAGGTGGACAACCTCGATCCCGATTTCACCGTGCGCGAGAACCTGCTCGTCTACGGCCGCTACTTCGGGCTCTCGCAGGCGCCGAGATCGCGGCCCGCCTTCCGGGCTCCTCGAGTTCGCCGCGCTGGAGACGCGGGGCGACGCGCGCATCCAGGCGCTCTCGGGCGGGATGAAGCGACGCCTGGTGCTCGCCCGCGCCCTCGTGAACGACCCGGAGCTCATCTTCCTGGACGAGCCGACCACGGGCCTCGACCCGCAGGCGCGCCACCTCATGTGGGAGAAGCTGCGGCTGCTCCTGCGCGAGGGACGCACGATCCTCCTCACCACGCACTTCATGGACGAGGCCGAGCGCCTCTGCGACCGGCTTGCGATCATCGACCACGGCCGCATGCTCGCCCAGGGCGCGCCGCACGCGCTGATCGCCGAGCACATCGAGCCCGAGGTGGTGGAGGTCTACGGCGAGGGCGTGGAGGACTGGTTCGCCTCCCGCGGGAAGGCGCTCTCGGCGCGCGCGGAGATCCACGGCGAGACGGCGTTCTGCTACCTGCAGGACGCGGAGGCGCTGGTCGCGAACCTCAAGGCGCGCCCGAGCCTGCGCTTCCTGCACCGCCGCGCGAACCTCGAGGATCTTTTCCTCAAGCTCACCGGCCGGGAAATGCGCGATGACGCGTAGCCTCTTCGCCGCGCCGGACTTCAGCCGCGCCTGGATCGCGGTGTGGCGGCGCAACTACCTCGTCTGGCGCAAGCTCGCCGCCGAGAGCGTGCTCGGCAACATCGTCGAGCCCCTCTTCTACCTCCTCGGCTTCGGTCTCGGCATGGGCACGATGATCCCGGAGGTCGACGGCGTGCGCTACATCGCCTTCCTGGCGGGCGGAACCATCTGCTACGCGACGATGCTTTCGGCCTCGTTCGAGTCGCTCTATTCCGGCTTCGCGCGCATGCACGTGCAGCGCACCTGGGAAGGGATCCTCAACGCGCCGGTGAGCCTGGAGGACGTGCTGCTCGCCGAGTGGGTGTGGGCGGCTTCCAAGAGCCTGCTCTCCGGGGTGGCGGTGCTGCTCGTCGCGATCGCGCTGGGGCTGTCGCAGTCGTGGTCGATGGTGATGATCGTGCCGCTCGCCTTCCTGATCGGGCTCGCCTTCGCGGGCATGGGCCTGGTGATGACGGCGTTCGCGAAGAGCTTCGACTTCTTCATGTACTGGTTCACGCTCTTCCTCACGCCGCAGATGCTGCTCTCGGGCGTCTTCTACCCGATCGCGAACATGCCCGGCTGGCTGCAGGCCGTCTCCTCGGCGCTGCCGCTGACCCACGCCATCGCCATCGGCCGGCCGCTCTTCCTCGGGCAGTGGCCCCAGGCCCCGCTGCTGCACGCGGCGGTGCTCGCCGCCTACGGGCTCGCGGGATTCACCCTCGCGGTCGTTCTTTTCCGGCGGCGGCTGCTCGCCTGAAACGCGTGCGTTACGGCGTGGAGCGCGCGCGCGCGGGCTTTCTCGCCGGCGCGATCTTTCGGGCCTGGCCGGGGAAGAGCACCTTGCCGAGCGCGCGGCGGTTCTTCACCACGTCCTCGAGCGTGACGCGGCGAAGGGAAGCGTAGAACGCGTCCACCGCGTCGGAGAGCACGAACTTCAGCCTGCAGTCCGCGGTGATGGCGCAGAGGTTGGATTCGCGCTGGAAGCATTCGGCCGGCACGTCCCCGCCCTCGGTGCGCTTGACCACCTCCCCCACGTTGATCTCCTCCGGCTGCCGGGCGAGCCGCAGCCCGCCACCGCGGCCGCGCAGGTTCTCGAGATAGCCTTCCTTGCCGAGGAAGTGCACCACCTTCGTGAGGTGGTGGTCCGAGATCGCGTAGGCCGCGGCGATCTCGGAGATGGTGGCGCGCCCCTCGGGGTGGGCGGCCACGTACATGAGAACGCGCAGGCTGTAGTCGGTGAAGGTGGTGAGGCGCATGGGCTGGGGGATCTGGCGGCGCGCGGGGGGGGGGGGGCCGGGGGGCGGGGGGGGGGCCGGGGGGGGGGGGGGGGGGGGGGGGGGGGGGGGGCGGGGCTTTAGGGGGGGGGGCAACGCGAAAGCCCGCCACGGGGCGGGCTTTCTGCAATGGGAGGCGGAACTACTTGTACTTGATGGTGCAGCCGTAGGGCGCGTTGGAGGCGTTGCTCACGGGCTTGCCGGCCTTCATCTCCTCGAGTGCCGCGACCACGTAGTTCTTCGAGGTCTTCACGTCGGCCGGGTCCGTGGAGCGCTTGTCGTCGATGGCGCCGTTGTAGGCCACCTTGCCGCTCGGGTCGATGACGTACATGTGCGGCGTGACCTTGGCGCCGTAGGCGAGGCCCACCTTGCCGGGCTCGTCCATCACGAAGCGCGTGGGCGCGGCGCCGAAATCGGAGAGCGCCTTGGTGAGCGCGGCGGGATCCTGGTAATCCTGGTGGCCGGCGTTGGTGGAATTGACCGCGAGCCACACGACCTCTGCGCCGTACTTCTTCTGCAGCGCCTGCATGTTGCCGCTCTTGTAGTGCTTCTGCACGAAGGGGCAGCCGAAGTTGTGCCATTCGAGAACGACGGTCTTGCCGCGGTAGTCGGAGAGCTTCACGGGCTTGCCCGCGAGGTCGGTCGCGGCGAAGTCGGGCGCGACCTGGCCGACGGTCGCGGCGGCGAGGGCGGCGCCTGCGAAGAGGGAGGCGATCGTGGAGGCGAGCAGGGCGTATCGGGTCATGGTCGGATCCTCGGGTTTCAGCGGGAAGAGAGGTTGGCGGTGGCCGCCGGCTTCGCGGCCGGCAGCTTCGAGAGCTCGTCCAGGACGAGGGAGGCGGTGAGCACTTCCGGCAGCAGCCGTGGCGCGGATTCCCCGGGCAGGTAGAGCGCGTAGACGGGAAGGGCGTTGCGGCCCAGCTCCGCGAGCGCCGCGGTGATCTTCGGGTCGTAGTTGGTCCAGTCGGCCTTCAGCGCCACGACCCCGCGCTCGGCGAGGGCGCGCACGACTTCCTCGCGGTTGAGCGCGACCAGCTTGTTCACCTGGCAGGTGACGCACCAGGCGGCGGTGAAGTCGACGAAGACAGGCGTGCCCGCCCTGCGAAGTTCGGCGAGGCGCTCCGGCGACCAGGGCTGCCAGTCGATCTCGCCTGCTCTTGCGGCCTCGGCGCGGACTTCGCCGGGTTTCGCGTCGGCGCCCGGCCAGGCGAGCCACAACCCTGCCGCCGCGAACGCCGCGGCGAAAGCCAGGCGCGCAAGGCTTTCCGAATGTGCCCAGCGCCCGTAGACCCATGCGCCGATGGCGAGCACCAGCAGGCCGGCGAGGAGCGCGAGGACCGCGTCGTTGCCGGCCTGCGCGCCCAGCACCCAGGCGAGCCAGATCACGGTGGCGAAGAGCGGGAAGGCCATCACCTGCTTGAAGGTCTCCATCCACGGGCCGGGCTTCGGGAGCATTCGGATCGCGTTCGGGAAGCAGGAGAGCACGAGCACCGGCAGCGCCATGCCCGCGCCCAGCATGGCGAACACGAGGAGCGAGACCGGCGTCGGCTGCGTGAGCGTGAAGCCCACGGCCGCGCCCATGAAGGGCGCCGTGCAGGGGGTCGCGACCACGGTGGCGAGGACGCCCGCGAGGAAGGCATCGGCGTAGCGGCCCTGCGCGGACACGTTCGAGGTCATCGACTGCGCGAAGCCGCCCCATCTCGAAGACGCCGAAGAGGTTCAGCGCCATGAGGAAGAAGAGGGCCGCGAGGACCGTCACGAACGCGGGCGACTGGAGCTGGAAGCCCCAGCCGAGTTCCGTGCCGCCGGCTCTCAGCGCGAGAAGCAGGCCCGCGAGGGCGAGGAACGAAACGAGGACGCCCGCCGAGAAGACCGCGCCCTGCACCCACAGCGCGCGCGCGTCGCCGTGGGCGTGGCGCACGAACCCCATCACCTTGATGCCGAGCACCGGGAAGACGCAGGGCATGAGGTTCAGCAGAAGCCCGCCGGCCAGCGCGAACACGAGCGCGAGCGCGAGGCTCGATCCCGCCTCGCCCGCCGGTGCGCCGATGGGTGCGGCGATCGCCGGCAGCGCGGCGACCACCGGCAGCGACAGCTCCACGGCCTTGCGCCCGGCGTGGCCGGGCCACGACGATTCGGCCACGAGGACCCCCGCGGATTCCGCGATCCCGGATGCCACGGGCTGCACCAGCTTCACGGCGAGGCGGAAGCCATTGCCGTCGCGCTGCATCGCCTGGGGTGCGGGGTGGTCCACGAAGTTCTCGCGGTACGGGAAGAAGGAAACCTTCGCCGGCGCCACGCTTCCCGCGGGCGGCATCACGCGCAGGGTGAGCCTGTCGCCGGCAATGGTCGATTGCGCATCCCACCCGGAGACGGCCACGGGAAGGCGCGCGCGGGCCTCGCGGAAGCGCGAGGCGTTGCCCGGTGCGGCACCGGGGTCGCCCCCGTCCACGGCGAAGGCGAGCGCGAGCGTGGCCTTCTCCGGAATGCAGACGTCCTTGCAGACGAGCCAGGAAGCGTCGGCCGTGATCGCAACCGGCCCGGGCTTCGCGTCGGCGGGCGGGGTGAGCTCGACCAGGAGCATCACCTCGTCCGAGTAGCCGTAGTTCATGAGCGGCCCGACCGGCTGGGCTTCCGGGTGCGGCCACTGGATGGGCCCGGCGGTCCAGCCCTCGGGGAGCTTCCAGGCGATTTTCGTGGGCAGGCCCGAGTCGCCCGGGTTCTTCCAGTAGGTGTGCCAGTGCTCGTCCATCCTCAGGCGCAGGCCCACGGTGGCGGGCTGGCCCGGGACGGCGGCGGCTCGTTCGGCGTGCAGCTCCGCCTCGACCCGCTCGGTGCGCACCGGCGCGGCCCCGGCCGCCGCCGCCCACGAAACCGCGAGGGCGGCCGCAAAGGCCCCGGCGAGGGCACGCGGCGAAACGGGGAAAAGGCGGGGGGAGAGGGGCGTCACGGTAGAATCCGGGGAAATCAACGCATAGAGCGGTTTTCCGAGGGGAAGTTCCTCCGCCGCCGTCCTGCCATGCTCTGGGTCAAGTCCTTCCACATCATCTTCCTGGTCGCCTGGTACGCGGGCCTATTCTACTTGCCGCGCCTCTTCGTCTACCACGCCATGGCCGGGGACGAAGCATCCCGCGAGCGCTTCAAGGTCATGGAGCGCAAGCTCTACCGCGGCATCATGATGCCGTGCATGGTGCTCACCAGGGGGGAGGGCTGGGGCTTCCGGGCGGTTGGCTGAGAAGCTCCCTGGTGCTGCTGCTCCTTGCCCATTCTGGCTGGGGCATTTCGTGCGCGTCTTCGCGCGCGACGCCAACACGCGCTCCCACGTCTTCTTCCGCTGGATCAACGAAATCCCGCTCGTCTACCTCGTGGCGATCGTGATCCTCGTGGTCGTGAAGCCGTTCTGAGCCCGCGATGGCCACGCTGACCCGCCGCCGCGGCGCCGCACCCGAACCCGCGGCGCAACCCGAGGCCGCGGACCCGGCCGTGGTGCAGTTCTACGCGACCTGCCCGCGCGGTCTCGCCGATGCCCTCGCCGCAGAGCTCGCCGCGCTGGGTGCGGCCGACGTGAAGGCCGGGGACGCGGGCGTGGACTTCACCGGCCCCTTCGAGCTCGCCTACGCGGCGAACCTCGAGTCGCGCCTGGCCACGCGCATCCTCGCCCGCGTCTCGCGCTTCGACTACCGCAACGAGCGCGACATCTACGACGGCGCGAAGCGCGTGCGCTGGCAAGCGCACTTCGGCGTGGACCGTACCTTCAAGGTCGACACCAATGGCGTGAAGGCGCCCGTGAAGAGCCTGGACTTCATCACGCTCAAGGTGAAGGACGCGATCGCCGACGCCTTCCGCGAAGCGCTCGGCAAGCGCCCGGACGTGTCGTCGCGCGCACCGGACGTGCGCGTGCACGTCTTCCTCGACGCCAGGTGGTGCACGCTCTACCTCGACACCAGCGGCGAGCCGCTCTTCAAGCGCGGCCGGCGCGACCAGGTGGGCGAGGCGCCGCTGAAGAAGAACCTCGCGGCGGGCCTGCTGAAGCTCTCGGGCTGGATGCCCGACGTCCCGCTCCTCGATCCCATGTGCGGCGCCGGCACCATCCTCATCGAGGCCGCCGAGATGGCGCTCGGGCGCGCGCCAGGGCGCGGGCGCGCCTTCGGCTTCGAGAACCTTGCGCGCTTCGACCGCGCGGCCTGGGAAAAGGTGAAGGCGCTTTCGGCCGCGCGCGAGCTCGCCGTGGGCCCGAGGGCGATCCACGGCTCTGACCTCTACGGGCGCACGCTCGACGCGGCGCGCGCGAACCTGCGCGACATGGATCTCGAGGGCGTGGTCTCCCTCAAGCAGGTGAACCTGCTCGAGCTTTCCGCGCCGGCCGGTGCGGGCCTGCTGGTCACCAACCCGCCCTACGGCGTGCGCCTGGGCGAGAAGGAGGAACTCGCGAAGTTCTATCCGGAGCTGGGCCACGCGCTCAAGCAACGCTTCGCCGGCTGGACCGCGTACATTCTTTCCGGCGATACGGAACTGCCGAAGCTGATCCGCCTCTCCGCCACGAAGCGGACCGTGCTCTACAACGGCGCCATCGAGTGCCGCCTGTACGAGTACCGCATGGTCGCCGGCGGCAACCGACCCTGAGCGCGCTCCTCGCCCTCAAGCTAGCGCTCGTGCCCTTCGCCGTGTGGCTCGCGAGCCTCGCGGCGCGGCGCTGGGGGCACGCGGTCTCCGGTTACCTGGGCGGCTTCCCGATGATCGGCGGGCCCATCACGCTCTACCTCGCGATCGACCACGGGCCGGAGTTCGCCGCGCACTCGGCCCTGATGACGCTCGCGGCCATCGCCGGGCAGGCGGGCCACATGCTGGCTTTTTCCGCCGCGGGCCGCAAGGCGGGCGCGCTGGCGGGGCTCGTCGCGGGATGGACGGCCTTTGCCGTGATCGCGATCGGCGTGGGTCTCGTGCCGATGGTTCCGGTCATGGCCCTCGCCGTCGCCCTCGCCGCGCTCGCCCTCGCGTGGCGCTTCCTGCCGAGGCCGCGCGAGGCGGCGAGCTTTCCGGCGATCCCGCCCATGGAGATGTGGCTTCGGCTCGCGACGGCGCTCGTGCTGGCGGCCGTCATACTCCTCGGCGCCGCGACTCTCGGGCCGACGGTGAGCGGGATCCTGCTGTCGCTGCCGATCACCGGCTCGATCATGCCGCCCTTCACGCTCCGCTACTACGGCGCCGATTCCCTCGCGCGGCTGCAGCGCGGCTTCGTCACGGGGCTCACCGGGTTCGCCGCGTTCTTCTTCGTGGTGAGCCTCGCCGTCGGGCCGCTGGGTACGGCGGCCGCCTTCTCGCTCGCGACCGTGGCAGCACTCGCCACCGTGGCGGTTTTCACTCGCAGGAGAACGCGCCGGGAGTGATTCACGCCTGTTGCTGATCTGCCTCAAGACGTTCCCGCCGCCGCGCGCTAGCCTGAATTTTCCATGAACGGCCCCATCATGCCGCTGCACGGCGTGAGACGGCGCCCGGTGCTTCCGCGGCCCATCCGCACGCTGGTGCGAAAACTGCCTCGCGTGCCTTCCTCGGCCGTCGTCGCGGCGGTCTTGAACCTCCTGGTGCGAAAGCGCCTCCCGGTGAAGGTCTTCGAGCGCCTGGGCGAGCGGCCGTTCGCGATCGAGGTGCGCGACCTCGATCTCGTGATGGCCTTCCGCTTCAGCGACCGGCGCTTCGTGCCCGTGCCCTGCTCGGGGGAAGCGGCGCTGCGCATCCGCGTGAACGCTTCGGACTTCGCCACCCTCGCCGCGGCCGACGATGCCCCCGACACGCTCTTCCTGCACGACCTCGTCATCGTGGGCGAGCCGGATATCGCCTTGGAAGTGCACAAGGCGCTCGACGGCATCGACGTGGCGCGCACGCGGCGCATCCTCCGGCGGGCCGTGCGCCGGGTCGAGCGCGAGCGGCTGCGGGGCTGAAGCCCGGCTTTTTCGGGATTTCCTGATCTGTCTCAAGGAAATCCCGGGCGCCCGGCCCAGACTCACCGGTTTGCCTTCCCTCGGCTCGAGAGCCCACGACACCATGGACCAGGGGACCGCACTTTCCCACCGCAATCCCGCCCGCATGAAGCTCGTGTGCCCCGCCGGCACGCCGCCCGCGCTCCAGGCCGCCGTGGACAACGGCGCCGACGACGTCTACCTCGGCTTCAAGGACGAGACGAACGCGCGCAACTTCGCGGGGCTCAATTTCGACGACCGCAGCTTGCGCGAGGGCATCGACTACGCGCACCGCAACGGCACGCAGGTGCTCGTGGCATTGAACACCTACCCGCAGCCCGCGAGCTGGCGCAAGTGGCAGGCGGCCGTGGACCGCGCGGCCGATCTCGGCGTGGACGCGATTATCGTCGCCGACGCGGGGCTCCTCGCCTATGCCGCGAAGACGCACCCGAGCCTTCGCCTGCATCTGTCCGTGCAGGGCTCGGCCACCAGCCATGAGGCGATCGCTTTCTACCACGAGCAGTTCGGCATCAAGCGCGCCGTGCTGCCGCGGGTGCTCTCGGTGGAGCAGGCCGAGAAGGTCGTCTCGCGCACGCCCGTGGAGATCGAGGTGTTCGGGTTCGGGAGCCTGTCGATCATGGTCGAGGGGCGCTGCGCGCTTTCCTCCTACGCCACGGGCGAGTCGCCCAACACCCACGGCGGCTGCTCGCCCGCCAAGGCGATCCGCTGGCAGCAGTCGCCGCAGGGGCTCGAGTCGCGCCTGGGCGGCGTCCTCATCGACCGCTTCGGCGAGGAGGACCATCCCGGCTATCCGACGCTCTGCCGCGGCCGCTTCGTGGTGAACGGCGACACCTACTACCCGTTCGAGGAGCCCACGAGCCTCAACACGCTGGAACTCCTGCCGCAGCTCCAGGCGATGGGGGTGGCCGCGATCAAGATCGATGGGCGCCAGCGAAGCCCCGTCTACGTGGAGACGGTGACGAAAGTCTGGCGCGAGGCGCTGGACGACTGCGCTCGCGAACCGCAGCGCTTCCGCGTGAAGCCCGCGTGGCAGGAGGCGCTCGCCGGCATCTCCGAGGGCCGCCAGTGCACGCTCGGCGCCTACCACCGGCCGTGGAAATGAGTGCCAACGCCATGACGACGATGAAGCTCGCCCTCGGGCCGCTCCTCTACTACTGGCCGAAGGAGACCGTGTTCGCCTTCTACCGCGACGCGGCCGGCTGGCCCGTGGATACCGTGTACCTCGGCGAGACGGTGTGCTCGCGCCGGCGGGAGCTGAAACTCGCCGACTGGATCGCCATCGGCCGCGACCTCGCCCGCGCCGGCAAGGAAGTGGTGCTGTCCACGGCGGAACTGATCGAAAGCGACGCGGACCTGCGCGCGATGCACGCGGTGGCCGGCAACGGGGAGTTTCGCGTCGAGGCGAACGACATGGCGGCGGTGCGCACGCTCGCGGGCAAGGCGCCGTTCGTGGCCGGGCCTTTCCTCAACGTCTACAACGCCGGGACGCTTCGATTGCTCGCCGGTCTCGGTGCGACGCGCTGGGTGGCGCCGGTGGAGCTTTCGCGCGACGGCATCGCGGCCGTGGTGGCCGAGGCGTTCGACGGCATCGAGACGGAGGTCTTCGCCTACGGGCGCCTGCCGCTCGCGGTCTCGGCGCGCTGCTTCACGGCGCGCTACCACAACCTCACCAAGGACCACTGCGAGTTTCGCTGCATCGACCATCCGGACGGCCTCGCGCTCGACACGCAGGACGGCCTGAACTTCCTGGTGCTGAACGGCGTGCAGACGCAGTCGGCCGGCGTGCAGAACCTGGCGCCGGTGCTGGACGAGGCGCGCGCGGCCGGCGCGAACGTCCTGAGGCTATCGCCCCAGTCGCGGCACATGGGCGAGGTCAGTGGCCGTCTTCGCGCCGCCGTCACGGGGAGCTCGCGCGAGCCGCCGCCCGCCTCGCTCCCTCCTGCCTGCCGCCGCCTGCGCGGCTACTGGCGGGCGCGACCAGCAACAAGCTGTCGGGATCGGTCCCGCACCTGACCCCTGATTGCACCCGATGGACCTGACCCCATTTCCGATCAGCCTGGTCGGGCCCCGTCTGCCGCCGCCGTTGCCCGCCCCGATTCGCGCCGTCGCGTCGCGGCTGCCGAGGATGCCCGCGTCGATCGCCTTCGCCACCGGGCTGAACCTCACGCTGCGGCGCAAGTTCCCCGCGGAGGTGCTCGACCACCTCGAGGCACACCTTCGCGATCGTCGTGGAGGACGCAGGCGTGGAGTTGCTCTTCCGCGTGCGCGGCCGCCGCTTCGTGCCGGTGGCGAAGGCCGAGGAGCCGGTGCTGCGCTTCCGCGCGGTGGCCTGGGACTACGCCGCGCTCGCCGCGCGCGAGGCCGACCCCGACACGCTCTTCTTCAACCGCCGCCTCGTGGTCGAGGGCGACACCGAGATCGCGCTCCTCGTGAAGAACACCCTGGACACGATCGACATCCCGCGCACGCGCGGCTCGATCTCAAGCCGGGCGATGCGGGCGGTCGGGGCCGCGCGGAAACCCAGGCGCTCGCGCCCCACGATCGCGGCGCGGCTCCTCGGCGCGCTGCAGGCGCCGGCGCGCGGGAGGTCTTCGGCATCCCCGGCGATTTCGCGCTCCCGTTCTTCGACGCCCTAGTGCGCCGACGGCCGCCTGCCCTCTACACGCTCTCCCACGAGCCGAGCGTGGGCTTCGCGGCCGACGCCGCCGCACGGATGCGCTGCGCGCCCTCCGTCGCCGCCGTCACCTACGGCGCGGGCGCCTTCAACGTGATGAACGCGGTGGCCTCGGCCTACGCGGAGAAATCGCCCGTCGTCGTGATCTCCGGCGCGCCGGGGACGAACGAGCGCGGCTCGGGCCTCTTGTTGCACCACCAGGCGAAGACGCTCGACTCGCAGTTCGAGATGTTCCGCCAGGTGAGCTGCGACCAGGCGCGGCTGGACGACCCGGCCACCGCGGGCGCGCAGATCGCGCGCGTGCTCGCCTGCGCCGGCGCTATCGCACCGGTGTACCTCGAGGTGCCGCGCGACACGGTCGGCGGGCCTGCGCGCCGTGCCGCCGGAGCCGAACCCTCGCCATGGACCGCGAGGCGCTCGCGGCCTGCGCCGACGAGATCCTCGCGCGGCTCTCGGCTGCCGAATCCCCCGTGCTCATGGTGGACGTGGAGGTTCGCCGCTTCGGGCTGGAGGAACAGGTGGCCGCGCTCGCCAGGCGCCTTGCCATTCCCGTGGTCACGAGCCTCATGGGACGCGGGCTCCTGGAGAACGCCGACGCGCCGCTGGTGGGCACCTACCTCGGCCTCGCGGGCACGCCGGAGGTCTCCGCGCTCGTGGAGGAGAGCGACGCGCTCCTGCTCCTGGGGGTGATCGTGTGCGACACCAACTTCGGCGTCTCCGCCCGCCGCGTGGACCTGCGCCGCGCGATCCAGGCGCTCGACGGGCGCGTGACGCTGGGCTTCCACACCTATCCCGACATCCCGCTCGCGTCCCTCGTGCAGGCGCTGCTGGAACGCGCGAAGCCGCTCGCCAGCGCCAAGGCGCTCGCGCCGGTCGAGGCGCCGCGCGGCCTCACTCGCGATGGCGCGCCCGTCACGCCGCTCGATGTCGCGCGCGCGCTGAACGACCTCATGGACGCGCACGGCCGCATGCCGGTGGCGACGGACGTGGGCGACTGTCTCTTCACGGCGATGGACCTCGTGCAGACGGATCACGTCGCGCCCGGCTACTACGCGAGCATGGGATTCGGCGTGCCCGCGGGCCTTGGCGTGCAGGCCGCGAGCGGCAGGCGCCCGGTGGTGCTCGTGGGCGACGGCGCGTTCCAGATGACGGGCCTCGAGCTCGGGCACTGTGCGCGCCACGGCTGGGACCCGGTCGTGGTGGTGCTGAACAACGGCGGCTGGGGAATGCTCTCGGCTTTCCGACCGGATGCGGGCTACAACGCGCTGGGCACCTGGAACCTCGCCGGGGTGGCCGACGCGCTCGGGGGCACGGGGCACCTCGTCAACACGCGCGCGGAACTCGCGCAGGCCCTGGAGTCCGCGATCGCCCATCCAGGGCGCTTCCACCTGCTCGACGTGCGCATCGCGCCGGGGGATCTCTCGCCGTCGCTTCGCCGCTTCGCGGATGCGGTGTCGCGGCTGCACGCCTGAACCGCGCTACTTGCCGCCTCGATAGACCCACTCCACCAGCGCATCGAGCGCGCCCTGCGCGCGGTTGGCGTTGTCGTGGTTGGCGATCGCCACGACCACCCAGCGCTCGCCCTTCGCGTCGAGCATGAACCCGGCCACCGCCTGCGCCAGTGAGCGTGCCGCCCTTCAGGTGCGCCTGTCCCGGCGGCATTGCCGTTCCTCAGCTAGAAGGTCCCGTCCACCGCGAAGAGCGAGAGCGAGGAGACGAGTTCCGGCATCGCCGGGCTGGCCCGCCGCGCGCAGAGGGCGGCGAGCGTTCCGATGGGACCAAAGGCGCATTGCCGTTTGTTAGGGGGGGGGGCGGATAATTGCAATAAATGGGAAGCGGCATTCGCCCGGCTGGATCGGGCGACGAAACGACGAGCAAGGGAGCGATCAATGTGGCGCGGTTTGAAGTGCCTGCTGGTGGGCGCCATTCTCCTGGGCGCGCCATGGCAGGTGTGGGCGGCGGGCACGGAGAGGGATGAAGTCCGGGAATTCACGCAGTTGCTGGTCCTCTACGACTACGGTGCGACGGAGGATGCGGCCATTGCCGAGAGCATCGTCGAGATCGTCGCCCGCGTGGAAAGGACGCCGGCCGAAACCCGGCTCTTCGAGCGCCTCCAACGGCCCTCCGGCGCCAGTTTCCTGATTCCGACCAGGCATCCAGCCGACCTTCGCGAGCGGCTCGGTGCCGAATCGGCCGCCGAGTATCTCCAGCGATACGTCGTGCTCGATTTCGATAGCGCCGAGGCAGCGAGGACAGCGCTGGTGGCGCTCAAGCAGGATCGCAACGTGAAGTCGGTTTCGCCGAATGGCGCCGGCGATTTTTCAGTATCGCCGTCGGACCCCCTATTTGCCACGGCTGGTTCTCCGATGGACTACCAGTGGGGGCTCCATGCGCTCGGCATGCAGTACGCGTGGGACCTTGCGCGCGGGCATGCCTATGTCGGACATGTCGACAGCGGCATCCAGATCAATCATCCGGACCTCAATTACCGGCCGCAGTTCTTCTACGCGTATGACGGTGCCATTTCAGCAGACGAGCTGGCATACGCTTCCACATTCCGAGGGCATGGTACTCACACGGCTGGCATCATTGCAGCATCCACGTCGAATCCGGTTTCGCAGTATGGCCACCCAAACCCACCCGCGCCCATCGGCGTTTCTGGCATGTGCTGGCATTGCAGCCTGCTCGTGGCGCGCGCAACTGTGCCTGTTGATCCCTTATCGGGTGCGCCATTTCTGCCGATCTCGGGAATGATCGCGAGCACCTATTGGGCGGTGGATTCTGGCGCGCAGGTGATCAATTTGAGCCTGGGACTAGATCCCAGTCCAAGTGGTCCCGGGATTCCGGACTGCATTGGTGACCCCTACAATTCATTCTGTCTCGTGCTTGCTCACGCTGCCGCCAGACAAGTTGTGATTTCTGCGGCTGCCGGCAACAACATGCTCTCCGAGATCCAGTTTCCTGCGAGCGATTCGCGGACGATAGCCGTCGGCGCGGTGCAGTCCGTCGCCACCAACTTGCGGGGCTTTCTGTGGACGGAGGAAAATCCGCTGGAGGGTTTCAGGGGGTCGAACACGGGAATCGCGATGCAATACTGGGGAGTCGTGGCGCCGGGGCGGGATGTATTGTCAACCGTGTACACGACCTTCGATTGGAACCCGCTTACGCGATGCGGCGATAACGGCTTTGGAAGCAACGCAGGCATCGGCTACGGGATCTGCACCGGGACGTCCATGGCGGCGCCCTTCGTTAGCGGGCTCGCCGGCATCATGCGGTCGGCCAATCCCCTGCTTTCCGCCGATGAAATTCGGGCCCTGATCCTGCTCTCTTCGAGTCAGGCGTCCGCGCCGGACCAGTGGGCCGGCTATGGGATGCCCAACGGCTACATCGCGGTCTGGGCGGCCCTAAACACCGCGAACCGTCTGACGCCCCTCTTCGCTTTCTGGGGGCCCTATACCCGGAACTACTTCTACACTACCGCTCCGCAGATGGGCAGCGCGGCGGTGATCGGAACGCTGCCGCCGTACGTCTCGTCGGGATTCAACGGATATAACCCCGTCGGAACGAGCGTTCCCGGGATTTCGCTGTTTCCGGGGACGACGAGGCCAGCGCTCGCCGAGTCGTGGATCTTCACCACTCACACGAACCCCTCCAACCCGAGCGTGGAATTGCGCCCTCTGCTTCGGCTGAGCTTCAAGTGTGGCGACTACCTGCCGCCGGGCGCCACCTCAGTCTGCGCGAGCTACCCCTATCACGTAGACCACTTCTACTCCACCGACTACAACGAGGCGCAGACCTACGTCAGCACCGCCGGCTACAAGATCGACGGGATCGAGGGTTACGTCTATCCCTACGGCTACGCGCAGCCGGCCAATACCGAGCCGCTTATCCGGGCCTACAATCCCGCAGTGGACGATCACGCGATCTTCCCGCAGTCGCTGCAAGCGTCCATGGCGTCCCAGGGGTATACGGTGAACGTAATCACCCTCGGGTATGTCTACCGGAACAACGGCTACCGGCCCACCTACTGAGCGAGTGGCGATCGGGCCATCTCGAAGGAGACGCGACTATGAATCTTCGAATGTTGTCGTGCGGATGGGCGGTCGCGGTTCTGGCGTTGCTGGCCGGCGCTGGCAATGCCCAAACATTTTCCATTGAGCCGGCGGTGCCCAAGGCGCAGGAGGCAGTCTTGCTCGTCATTGCCAATGGCAATAGCGGTTTTTTCGGCCCCTCGCCTTCCACGATGGCGGGGAACAAGATTTCCGTGATATATCGCCAACCCGAAGTCGTCCCGATGCCACCATCCGGTGCCTACTACCTTGAACTGGGCCGGTTCCCGGAAGGCGCATATGAAGTAGAAGTTTTCACGGCGATCGGAAACGGTCCTCCGCAAGGCACGATCGCGACGCTCCAATTCACCGTCACGAGTCCGGCGCCGGGAATCGGGTCTCCGCTCGGCAACCTCACGGACTTGTGGTGGGACCCGGACGAGTCGGGGTGGGGCCTGTCAATCACCCATCACGTGAGCAACATCATCTTCGCGGTGTGGTTCGTCTATAGCGCGGACGGAAAACCGACGTGGTACTTCATGTCCGATGCAAGGCAGGCCGAATACACCAGCTACACGGGCTCGGTCTACAAGACGACAGGCCCCTACTTCGGCGGGCCCTTCAATCCAGCCGGAGTGTCGGTGTCGCCCGCAGGCACCGCCACACTGCGATTCACGCAATACGATCGCGGCACTTTCACGTACACGATCGACGGGGTCACCGGCACCAATAACATCCAGCGGCAGGGGTTCTATGCCTGGTCGGTCAGCGCGCCGCGCTGTAGACCCACTCCACCAGCGCATCGAGCGCGCCCTGCGCGCGGTTGGCGTTGTCGTGGTTGGCGATCGCCACGACCACCCAGCGCTCGCCCTTCGCGTCGAGCACGAACCCGGCCACCGCCTGCACGCCAGTGAGCGTGCCGCCCTTCAGGTGCGCCTGTCCCGCGGCATTGCCGTTCCTCAGCTTGAAGGTCCCGTCCACCGCGAAGAGCGAGAGCGAGGAGACGAGTTCCGGCATCGCCGGGCTCGCCCACGCCGCGCGCAGGACGGCGGCGAGCGTGCCGGCGGAGATGCGCACGCCCCGCGAGAGCCCCGAACCGTTGTCGAGCACGAGGCCGGGGGCGGCGACGCCCTTCGCCGCGAGCCACTCGCGCACCACGCGTTCGCTCGCCGCGGCGTCGCCGGGGGCGCCGGCTTTCTCGGCGGAAAGCGTGAGGAAGAGCTGGCGCGCCATCACGTTGTTGGAGAACTTGTTGATGTCGCGCACGATCGTCGCGAGCGGCTCGGACTCGAAGCGGTGGAAGAGCACGGCGTTGGCGGGGGCGGTCCCGGCGCGCACCTTGCCGACGAGGCGCCCCCCGGTCTCGCTCCAGATCCAGCGAAAGGCGGCCTCGGCGTAGCGGTCGGCGTCGAAGACCGACAGTGCCCAGGCCTTCTCGCCGCAGTCGGCCGGGTAGGTGCCGGAGAAGACCACGGTCGCGAGGAGCCCGTTCTCCTCGATCTCGTACTTGAGCCCCCGGCGCCAGTTGTTGCACGGCTCCGGCACGCTCTTCAGGCGGCTCGCGACCGCCACGTTCGGGAAGTCGGGCTCGGCCAGCACGCGCACTCCGGCGCCATCGGGCACGAAGCGGAAGTCGATCGCCTTGAAGTTGATGAGGAGCGCGTCGGGCCCCACGTTGTAGGCGCGCCGCGATTCGCCGTCGAACTTCGCGGGGTCGTGGAGCCCTGGAGCGAACCACGAGCGGTCGAGGATCACGTCGCCGCGGATCTCGCGCATGCCCCGCGCGCGCACCTGGCGCACGAGCTGCCAGAGCCGCTCGTAGGTGAGCTTCGGATCGCCGCCGCCCTTGAGCACGAGGTCGCCCGCAAGCACGCCGCCGGAGATCTCGCCCGACGCGAGCACGTCGGTCTTGAAGGCGTAGGCCGGGCCCAGGAGGTCGAGGCCCGCGAAGGTCGTCACGAGCTTGATGGTGGAGGCGGGGTTCAGGAGCAGTTCGGCGTTGTGCGAGACGAGGCGCGCGCCGCCCCCGACCGGCACCACCACCGCACCCACGGCGGATTCCGGCACGCCCGCGCGGGCGAGCGCCTCGCGCACGGGGGCGGGAAGGGGCGCCTTGGCAGGTGCTTCGCGCTTTGTTGCGGGAAGCGGTGCTGCGACGGGCGCGTCGCGATTCGGCGTAGGAAGCTGCGCCGCGGCGAGCGCGGGCGCGAGGACGAGCGCGGCGAGGAGGCGCTTCATCCGCGCTGTCCGAGCGTGTCGGCGATCGCCGTTCCCGCACCCACGAGCACCGCGAAGGCTTCGTCGTCCGTCGCGTAGGTCGGCATGAAGTAGACGGTGTTGCCGATGGGGCGGAGAAGCGCGTGGTGGCGCATCGCCAGCTCGAACGCCTGCTGCGCGAACGCGGGGCTGTCGGTGGCCACCTCGAAAGCCCAGATCATTCCCAGGCGCCGCCATTCGTGCACGGCCGGGTGGATGGCGAGAGGAGCGGCGATTGCGTCGAAGCGCTTCGCCTTCTCGCGGTTGGCTTCGAGCACGCGCCCTTCCTCGAAGAGATCCAGCACCGCGCACGCCGCGCGGCAGGCGAGCGCGTTGCCGGTGTAGGAGTGGGAATGCAGGAAGGCCCGCGCGGTGGCGTCGTCGTAGAACGCCGCGTACACCTCGTCGGTGGCGAGCACGCAGGACAGAGGCAGGTAGCCGCCGGTGATGCCCTTGGAGAGGCAGAAAAGGTCGGGGGCGATGCCCGCCTGCTCGCACCCGAACATCGTCCCCGTCCTCCCGAAGCCCGTCGCGATTTCGTCGGCGATGAGAAGCACGTCGTGGGCCGTGGCCAGCTCGCGCACGCGGCGCAGGTAAAGCGGGTGGTACATGCGCATGCCGCTCGCGCCCTGCACCATGGGCTCGACGATGATCGCGGCGATCTCGTGGGACTTCTCCTCCAGGAGTTTCGCGAGCGCCCCGGCGGCCTCGACGGCGCAGGGCTCGCACTGGAATTCCTTGTTGCCGGCGTGGCGCGACGGGAATGGCGTGACGATATTGCGACGCAGGAGCGCGGCGTAGGCGACGCGGAACAGGGGCACGTCGGTGACGGAGAGCGCGCCGATCGTCTCGCCGTGATAGCTGCCCTCGAGGTGCACGACGCGGTTCTTCGCGGGCCGGCCGCGGTTGGCCCAAAAGTGGCAGGCCATCTTGAGCGCGATCTCGGTCGCCGAAGCGCCGTCGGAGGCGTAGAACGCGTGGCCGAGCCCCGGGGGTGCGAGCTTCGCAAGCCGCTCCGAAAGCTCCACCACCGGCTCGTGCGTGAACCCGGCGAGCATCGCGTGTTCGAGCTTGCCCAACTGGTCGGCGATCGCCGCGTTGATTGCCGGGTGCGAGTGCCCGAAGAGGTTCACCCACCAGGAACTCACGCCGTCCACGAAGCGGTGGCCCTCGAAGTCCTCCAGCCATGCACCGTTTCCGCGCGCCACCGGCACCGGCGGGAAGCGCTCGTGGGCCTTCATCTGCGTGCAGGGGTGCCAGACCGCGGCGAGGCTGCGGTCGACGAGGTCTCGGTTGGCCCCCGGCATCAGTCGGGCGAGAGCCGGTTGACCTGGGCGGCGAGCGCGGTCGCGGCTTCTTCCGCGAGCGGGGTGAGGTTTTCCCGGGTGAACGCGGCCGGACCTTCGTCGTTCAGGTGGCACAGGGCGGTGAAGAGCGTGCGCACCTCTACGCATCCGAGCGCGCCCCTTGGGGGGCTGCGCGACGATGGACGGCCCTTCGCGTCGAGCGCCACGAACACGCCCGGGGCGAGGATTCCCTGGGCGCCGTGGGAGTTCCAGTAGGCGGTGAGCTGGGCGAGGAGGATCGCTTCCAGCTCCTTCTTTTCGGCGGGTCCCAGCAGCACCATGGGCGTCGGTTTCCTTCGGTGGACTCTGCGAGGGCATTCTAGCGCGCCTCGCCCGCGGCATCCTCCCCGGCGGGCCTTCTGGCAACCGACGCACGGGAGTGCTAGCAACACGCGGCGGATCTTCCGTGCGAGAAAGGGCGCGCACGCTAATTGCTTCATGTCGGGGTGAACGGTTTTCGAGGTGCCCTTCTTTCGCGACCCGGGAGGAATCGGACCATGCAACTGCTCGACTGCATCGAGACGCAGCTCATCGCCAACCGCCTGCCGCTGGTGGGCGTGAGTGTCGCCGCCGTGCCCTACGCGAACACGCCCGTCGTCCTCACGCTGCACTGGCACGGCTTCGTCGAGACGCGGCTCGCCGAGGTGACGGATGCGAACGTCGTCGCCTACCAGCCGGTGCCCAGCTCCGCGCTCCAGGTGAACGAGCGCTGGGACGGATTCGCCGACCTGGAGAACGCCGTGCTCGAGGTGGCGTGGGAGCTGGGCTCGTGGGATCTCGCGCGCCGCGAGGCGCCGCCCTTCATCCGCCCGGGGTCGAGCGCGCAGGAATCCGTCGAGTGCATGGGCGCCTTCGGCAACCTCCCCATCGCCATCGAGGGCCAGCCGCCCATCGTGGCCGAGGTGCCCGACGGCGAGGAGCTGATCGAGGCCGCGGGCCGCGCCGGGTACGTGCACTGGATGTTCCGCCCGGTGCGCGGCGGCGTCTGGGCGGAGGTCGCCGAGGACCTGACGCTGGAAGAAGGCGGCTATCGCAACCCGCCGTGCCCGCACCTGTCGGCACCGACGAAACCCGGCAGGTCGCGACGCGTCGTGTACCAGTTCGGCCGCTGCGACCGCCTCGCCACCTGATCGCCACGCGCCGCGCACGCGGCTTCGAAGGGTCGCCCCTAGGGACTCCAGAACACTTCCACGTCACCCAGCGCCACCACCGGCGTGGCCAGCGCGTCGCCCGCGGCATGCGCCGCGAGGAGCGCTTCGAGCTTGGGAGGCGACTGCAGCACGAGGATGAGCCGCCTGGCGCGCCGCAGTTCCGCGAGGGTGAGGGTGAGCCGCTCGACGGCGGGCGTGGCGCGATCCGGCGCGGGAACGGCGGCGACCCGCTCGCGGTTGCCGGGGTCGAGCAGGGCCGCGAGGCGCGGGCTCCCCGGGAATATCGAGGCGAAATGGCCGTCGTTTCCCATTCCCAGGAGGACGAGGTCGTAGGGCTCGTCGGGAGAGGGAAGTGCGGCGCGCGCGGCATCGGCGCCGAGCGTGGCGGTGGCCGCGGCGTTCTTCAGCGGCACGAACCGCGCGCGGGCGGGCCCGGGTGCGGCGAGCAGGCAGCGGCGCAGCATCGCGGCGTTCGAATCGGGCGAGGGTTCATCGACCCAGCGCTCGTCGGCGAGAAAGATGGCGAGCTTTTCCCAGGCAAGGGGCAGCGCGGCCACGGTGGGGAGGAACGCCTCCGGCGTGCTCCCGCCCGGAAGGACGAGGCTCGCATTCCCCCGAGCCGCGATCCCTGGGCGTACCGCTGCTTCCACCGCGGCGGCCACCGCGCGGGCGAGGGCCTGCGCATCGGCAAAGCGCGTCACCCGCGGCGCGGGCCGCGCGCTACTCATGCCACGAGTGCCCGTGCCGCTCGGTGAGCGCGACCGCGGCGGTCGGGCCCCAGCTCCCGGCCGGATAGGGCTTCACCTTCTGCCCGGCGGCCTGCCAGCCGTGGACGATGCCGTCGATCCACTGCCAGGACGCCTCGACCTCGTCGCGGCGCACGAAAAGCGCCGGGTTGTCGCGCAGCACGTCGAGAAGCATGCGCTCGTAGGCGATGCGCTTGCGCGAGGCGGCGAACGCATCGTCCAGCGAGAGATTCAGCGGCACTTCCCCCAGGCGCACCTCGTTCAGCCCCGGCTTCTTGTGCATGAGGGAAAGGGTGATCGTCTCGTTGGGCTGCAGCTTGATGAGCAGCATGTTGGCCGCGAGGTTCTGCCCGATGCCCGCGAAGATGTTGAAGGGCGCGGGCTTGAACTGGATCACGATCTCGCTCGAGCGCTCCTGCATGCGCTTGCCGGTGCGAAGATAAAAGGGCACGCCCGCCCAGCGCCAGTTGTCCACCTCGGCGCGCAGCGCCACGAAGGACTCGTTGTCGCTCGCCGGCCGCGCGCCCGCCTCCTCCAGGTAGCCCGGCACGGGCTTGCCGCCGGAAAAACCCGCCGCGTACTGCCCGCGCACGGTGTGGGTGAGCACGCTCTCGCGCGTCATCGGGCGAAGCGACCACAGGACCTTCACCTTTTCGTTGCGCACCGCGGAGGGCGTGAATCCCGCCGGCGGCTCCATTGCCACCAGGCACAGGAGCTGCAGCACGTGGCTCTGCACCATGTCGCGCAGCGCCCCCACGCCGTCGTAGTAGCCCCAGCGGCCCTCGATGCCCACGGTCTCGGCCACGGTGATCTGCACGTAGTCGATGGCGGTCGAGTTCCACAGCGGCTCGAAGATGGCATTGCCGAAGCGCAGCGCGAGGAGGTTCTGCACCGCCTCCTTGCCGAGGTAGTGGTCGATTCGGAACACCTGGCGCTCGGCGAAGGCCGAGCCCATGGTCTCGTTCACCTGCAATGCCGTGCCCGTGTCGGTGCCGATGGGTTTCTCGACCACGATGCGGCTCATGGCATCGGCGAGCCCGCTCCTGCCGAGCTGCGCACTGATCGGCCCGAAGTGCTCCGGCCCGGTGGACAGGTAATAGATGACGCCGCCCGCCCCGGGCGCGAGGGTGGCGCGCAGCGGCGCGAAGCCGTCTTCCGCGGCGGCGTCCACGGCGACGTAGCGGATACGCTTCGCGAAAGCTTCGAAAGCCTGCTCGTTGAAGAGGCTCCCGTTGGCCGAGGCGCGGATCGCATCGTGCACGCGCGCGATGAACTCGGCGTCGGGAATGGGCTTGGTCGCCGCGCCCACGAGCTGGAACGGCTCGGGCAGCAGGCCGTCGCAGTGCAGCGCGTAGAGGGAGGGCCAGAGCATGCGCCGCGCGAGGTCGCCGGTCGCCCCGAAAAGGACGAGCGCGCGGCAGGGGGCGGGTACCTCTCCCGCGGCGGAGGAATAGGAAGGGCTCATGGGTTCGGTCTCAGCTTCGCAGTGGCCGAGGCGAGTTGGCGGATCGCGTCCCAGTCGCCGGCCGCGACCCGCGCGGCGGGCGCGAGCCAGGAGCCTCCGACGCAGGCGACGTTGGAAAGGGCGAGGAACGCGGGTGCGCTCGCCGCATCGATGCCGCCCGTGGGACAGAAGACGACGCCGGGAAACGGGCCCGCGAGGGATTTGAGCATCGCGATGCCGCCGGCGGGCACCGCGGGGAAGAGCTTCATGCGCGTGTAGCCGGCGTCGAGCGCGCGCATCACGTCGGAGGGCGTCATCGTGCCGGGCAGGAGAGGCAGGCCGGAGCGTTTCGCGTGGGCGAGCAGTTCCGGCGTCGTGCCCGGGCTCACGCCGAAGACGGCGCCGGCGGCGAGCACCTCGTCGATCTGCGCCGGCGTGGTGAGGGTGCCCACGCCCACGATCGCGTCGGGTACGGCGGCGCGGATCGCGCGCACGCTTTCCACGGCCGCGGCGGTGCGCAGCGTGATCTCGAGCACGCGCACGCCGCCTGCGACCAGCGCACGGGCAAGCGGCACCGCGTCCTCGACGCGGTCGATCACGATCACCGGCATGACGGGAGATGCGGCGAGCACCTCGTCGATGGCGATCATGTCGTCGCCTCCGCCGCCACGGTCTCGCTGGTGCCTGCCGGGATCGCAGCGGAGAAGCACGAACCGCCTTCCTCCGCGGTGCGCGCATTCGCCCGCGCGGCGGCGAAGAGCTCGCGCCCGTAGCCCTCGGTGTTGCGCGAGAGGTCCGCGGTCGCGGGCTTCCTGCGCGCCCACTCCGCCTCCGGCACGCGCGCTTCGAGCGTCCCCGCCACGGCGTCGAGCCGGATCACGTCGCCGTCGCGCACGCGGCCGATGGGCCCCCCGCCGAGGCATTCGGGCGAGACGTGGATCGCGGCGGGCACCTTGCCGAGGCGCCGGACATGCGCCCGTCGGTGACCAGCGCCACCTTGAATCCCGCGTCCTGCAGCACGCCGAGCGCGGGGGTGAGCTTGTGCAGCTCGGGCATGCCGTTGGCGCGCGGGCCCTGGAAGCGCACCACGGCGACGAAGTCCTGGCGCAGCTCTCCCTTGTCGAAGCGCGCGAGCACCTCGTTCTGGTCGGCGAAGACGATGGCCGGCGCCTCGACGATGCGGTTGGCGGGCTTGACCGCCGAGACCTTGATCACCGCGCGACCGAGGTTGCCGGTGAGAAGGCGCAGCCCGCCGTCGGCCTGGAAGGGGTCGGAGGCCGGGCGCAGCACCGCGGTGTCCGCGCTCGCCGCGGGCACGGGGCGCCAGCGCACCTCCTCGCCCTCGAGGAACGGCTCCTGCGCGTAGGCCGAGAGCGAGCCGCCCGCGACGGTGCGCGCATCCTCGTGCAGCAGCCCCGCGCCGATCAGCTCGCGGATCACGAAGCCCGTGCCGCCCGCGGCCTGGAAGTGGTTCACGTCCGCGCTGCCATTCGGGTAGATGCGCGCGAGCAGCGGCACCGCCGACGACAGCCGGTCGAAGTCGTCCCAGTCGATCCGGATGCCCGCGGCCTGCGCCATGGCGACCAGGTGGATGGTGTGGTTGGTGGAGCCGCCGGTGGCGAGGAGCCCCACGATCGCGTTCACCACGGCGCGCTCGTCCACGACCTGCGCGATCGGTGTGTACTCGCCGCCCTGTGCGGAGATCGCCACGGCGCGGCGCGCGGCGGCGCGGGTGAGCGCGTCGCGCAGCGCCGTGTTGGGCGGCACGAACGCCGCACCCGGCAGGTGCAGGCCCATCACCTCCATCAGGAACTGGTTGCTGTTGGCCGTGCCGTAGAAGGTGCACGTGCCCGGCGCGTGGTAGGAGCGGCTCTCCACTTCGAGGAGGGCCGCGCGGTCGGCCTTGCCCTCGGCGTAGAGCTGGCGCACGCGGTTCTTCTCGTCGTTCGCAACCCCGCTGGGCATCGGCCCCGCGGGCACGAAGATCGCGGGCAGGTGGCCGAAGTGCAGCGCGCCGATCACGAGGCCCGGGACGATCTTGTCGCACACGCCCAGGCAAAGCGTCGCGTCGAAGACCGAGTGCGTAAGCGCCACGGCGGTGCCCATCGCGATCACGTCGCGCGAGAAGAGCGAGAGCTCCATCCCCGGGCGGCCCTGGGTGACGCCGTCGCACATCGCCGGGACGCCTCCGGCCACCTGCGCCGTGGCGCCCGCCGCGCGCGCCGCCTGCTTGATCAGCTCGGGGAAACGCGCGAACGGCTGGTGCGCCGAGAGCATGTCGTTGTAGGCGGTGACGATTCCCAGGTTCGGCGCTCTCGCTTCGCGCAGGACCAGCTTGTCCGGCGGCGCCTCGGCCGCGTAGGCGTGCGCGAGGTTCGAGCACGAGACGCGCCCGCGCGCGGTGCCCTCGGCCCGGGAGCGCTCGACGAGCGCCAGGTACGCCGCGCGCGATTCGCGGCTGCGGTTGCGTACGCGCTTCGTGACTTCCTCGACCACCGGATGCAGTGCCATGTGCGTTTCTCCTTGAATGCCGCCGGGCTGGCCGGCCCGGGTGCCGCTGCTAGCGCCGCTCGAGGGCCGCCACGGCGCCGTCGAGAGCCGCCATGGTATCGGTGATGAGCGCCGTGGGAATGGCCTCGAGGTAGGGCTTGAACCTGCCCTTCGCCTCGAAGCGTTCGCGAAAGCCGGAGGCGAAGAAGCGATCGCCCAGGCGCGGGACGATGCCGCCGCCGATGAAGACGCCGGCGCGCGCGCCGAAAGTGAGCGCGACGCTGCCGGCGAAGCTGCCGAGCATCGCGCAGAAGACCTCGAGGGTGCGCCCGCACGCCGCGTCGCCGCCCGCGAGCCCGCGCGCCACGATGTCCTCGGTGGCGAGCTCCGGACCGGGACTGCCGAGTTCCTCGGAGACGACCTGGTGCAGGAGCGGCAGCCCGATGCCCGAGAGCAGGCGCTCGGCGGACACGTGGTCGCACTGCGCGCGAGCGCGTGCGAGGAGCGCGCTTTCGAAATCGTTTCCCGGTGCGAGGGTCGAGTGACCGCCCTCGCTCGGTACCGGCGTCCAGCCTGCGCTCGTCGGAACCACGGCCGCCACGCCCAGCCCGGTGCCGGGGCCGATCACGGCGAGTGCGGCGTCCCTGCCCGGCGCGGCGGCGCCCGGCCAGGGGCGATACTGCGCGGGCTCGAGACGCGGCAGCGAAAGGGCCAGCGCCTCGAAGTCGTTGAGCACCACGAGTTTCGCGAGCCCCAGGTCGCGCTGGAGCGCGGCCCGCGAAAAGCTCCACTGGCTGTTGGTGAGTTCGACGCGGTCGCCCTTTACCGCGGTGGCGACCGCTATCGCGGCCTGCCCGGGCGCACGGTAGGCCTCGCCGAGGTCCTTCTTCACGCTCTCGAGATAGGCGCGTGCGGCCTCCAGCGGCGAGGCGTACTGCGCGACGGCGAGCTTGCGGATGCGTTCGGCGCGCCCCTGCGGCTGCGCCACCCAGGCGAAGCGCGCGTTGGTGCCTCCCACGTCGGCCACCAGCCAGGGATGGCCGCTGGCCTCGCGAATGCCGCTTGCATCGGCATTCTTGCGCGGTGTTTCGGTCGGCATGGTCGGATTCGGGCGCCCCGTTGCGATGGGCCAATACTACAGGGCGCCCGCGGCGCCCGATCCGGGGTGGCGCCGTGCCGCAGGCGCTAGAGCGGCTTCTTCAGCGTCATCGCGCCGCGGATCTGGCCCGCGGAGTAACCCACGGCCTTGTCCTGCGGATACAGCGCGGCCAGCTTCTCGCGCACGGCGGGCGTGAGGCTCGCGCTCGCTCCATGGCAATTCAGGCACAGGTCCACGGTGGGCAGGGCCTTCATGTAGCGGTAGGCCTTCTTCTCCCCGTCGGCCACCACCTCGCCCTTTTCCAGCGACTTGGGGTTCTCGCCGGCGGCGGCCCTGCGGTCGAAGTCCTCGAGCACCGCGCGCTCCCAGGCGTCGGGGACGGCCTTCGGATTGCGATTGTTGAGGCTCACGCGGCGGATGGCCCAGCCGGATTCCGCCGAGGCGGCCTTGGCGAGTTCCGGAGCCTTGTCGCGGCAGACGGAAATGGCGCCTTCGGGGCCGCCCTTGTCCATTTCGACGGAGAGGACGGAAAGTAGCTTGCCGGGAACGCTGCTCGCGACCTTGCGGGCTTCGGGGAGGAGGTCGGTCGCGAGGGCGGGAAGGGCGGCGAGGAGGCTTGCGGCGAGGAGGGCTGTACGCATGGTGTCTTCCGGGTGTGGGTGGTAGGGATCGCCCCCGGGCGCGAATCGGCGGCAACCTTATCTAGCCCCTGCCCCGGATGGGGAGGCAATTCCCCCTTGGAGCGACCCCGCAGGGGTGTTGTGAGCGCACACTCCCGGAATTCTGGCCATGGGCCCCCTTGAACTTGGCGGGTCTCGCCACTATTATTAGCACTCGCTGCGGGTGAGTGCCAAACCCCGCCTTATATGCGTCAGGGCCCCCATCCCTGAAGGCCAGTGCCATCCGAACAGACCAACCGAGGAGTGGAGAAATGAAACTGCGTCCCCTGCATGACCGCGTCATCGTCAAGCGCCTGGAAGAAGAGCGGAAGACCGCCTCCGGCATCGTCATCCCCGACACCGTCGCCGAGAAGCCCGACCAGGGCGAAGTGCTCGCCATCGGGCCCGGCAAGAAGAACGAGGAAGGCAAGCTCTTCCCCGTCGACGTGAAGGTCGGCGACAAGATTCTCTTCGGCAAGTACTCGGGCACCACCGTCAAGGTCGACGGCGAGGAGCTGCTCGTGATGCGCGAGGAAGACATCATGGCCGTCGTGGCCAGCAAATAGTCACCCCCAACACATTCGTAGAGGAACCTCCATGGCTGCCAAAGACGTCAAATTCAAGGAACACGCGCGCGTGCGCATGATCGCCGGCGTGAACATCCTCGCCGACGCGGTGAAGATCACCCTCGGCCCGAAAGGCCGCAACGTCGTGCTCGAGCGCTCCTTCGGCGCCCCCACCGTCACCAAGGACGGCGTGTCGGTCGCGAAGGAAATCGAGCTGAAGGACCGCTTCGAGAACATGGGCGCGCAGATGGTGAAGGAAGTCGCCTCCAAGACCTCCGACGTGGCCGGCGACGGCACCACCACCGCCACCGTGCTCGCCCAGTCGATCGTGACCGAAGGCATGAAGTACGTCGCCGCCGGCATGAACCCGATGGATCTCAAGCGCGGCATCGACAAGGCGGTCATCGCCACGGTCGAGGAGCTGAAGAAGCTCTCCAAGCCCTGCACGACCTCCAAGGAAATCGCCCAGGTCGGCTCGATCTCGGCCAACTCCGACGAGAACATCGGCAAGATCATCGCCGATGCGATGGACAAGGTCGGCAAGGAAGGCGTGATCACCGTCGAGGACGGCAAGTCCCTCGAGAACGAGCTGGACGTCGTCGAAGGCATGCAGTTCGACCGCGGCTACCTCTCGCCCTACTTCATCAACAACCCGGACCGCCAGATCGCGATCCTGGAGGAGCCCTTCGTCCTGCTGCACGACAAGAAGGTCTCCAACATCCGTGACCTCCTGCCGGTGCTCGAGCAAGTGGCCAAGGCCGGCAAGCCGCTGCTCATCGTCGCCGAAGACGTCGACGGCGAGGCGCTCGCGACCCTGGTCGTGAACAACCTGCGCGGGATCCTCAAGACCTGCGCCGTCAAGGCCCCGGGCTTCGGCGACCGCCGCAAGGCCATGCTCGAAGACATCGCCATCCTCACCGGCGGCACGGTCATCGCCGAGGAACTCGGTCTCAAGCTCGAGAACGTGACGCTGAAGGACCTGGGCAAGGCCAAGCGCATCGAAGTCGCCAAGGAAGACACGACGATCATCGACGGCGCCGGCAAGGAAGAGCAGATCAAGGCGCGCGTGACCACCATCCGCGCCCAGATCGAGGAAGCCACCAGCGACTACGACAAGGAAAAGCTCCAGGAGCGCGTGGCGAAGCTGGCCGGCGGCGTGGCGCTGATCAAGGTCGGTGCCTCGACCGAAGTCGAGATGAAGGAGAAGAAGGCCCGCGTCGAAGACGCGCTGCACGCCACGCGCGCGGCCGTCGAGGAAGGCATCGTTCCCGGCGGTGGTGTCGCTTTCCTGCGCGCAAAGGCAGCCGTCGCGAAGATCAAGGGCGACAACGGCGACCAGGACGCGGGCATCAAGATCGTGCTCCGTGCGATCGAGCAGCCGATGCGCGAGATCGCCCGCAACGCCGGCGACGAGCCCTCGGTCGTGGTGAACAAGGTCATGGAAGGCAAGGGCAACTACGGCTACAACGCCCAGACCGGCGAGTACGGCGACCTGGTGGCGATGGGCGTGCTCGACCCCACGAAGGTCACGCGTTGCGCGCTGCAGAACGCCGCATCGGTCGCGGCCCTCATGCTCACGACCGAAGCGATGGTCGCGGAGCTGCCCAAGGACGACAAGGGCGGCGGCATGCCCGGCGGCATGGGCGGCATGGGTGGCATGGGCGGCATGGGCGACATGGACATGTAATCGTCCGGTCCCAACCGGCAGTGAAGAAAAGCCCCGCCTCGGCGGGGCTTTTCATTGCCGGTGAGCGAAAATGGCGACCACCGATGCCTATCACTCCCCCACCAGCACGAACGCATCCATGACACCGTCGTCCGACGCGGAACTTCTCGCCGCATGCCGGGAGCGCGCCCTGCGCCTGCTGCGCGAAAATCTCTCGACCGAAGGCATCCTCGCGGCCTCGCCGGGGGAGAAGGCCGCGTCGCGCAATTACCTTTCCGTCTTCGGCCGCGATGCGGGCGTCTGCGCCCTCGGCATGGCGGGTAGCGGCGACGACGTGCTGCGCGCCGGCGCGCAGGCGGGGCTCGTCTCGCTCGCGGCGCACCAGGCGCCCAACGGCCAGATCCCGAAGTTCGTCCACTGCGAGCTGAAGGAGCCGGACTTCTGGTATCTGGGCTGCATCGACGCCACGCTCTGGTGGCTGATCGCCATCGACGCGCTCGACCGCCAGGAAGGCGGCACGCGCCTTGCGAAGCGCTTCGACACGCAGATCGCGCTCGCCACGCGCTGGCTCCTCGCCCAGGAGCACCAGCACTTCTTCCTCCTGCAGCAGAACGAGGCGAGCGACTGGGCCGACATCATGCCGCGCTCGGGGTTCGTCCTCTACACGAACGCGCTCTGGTACCTGGTGAAGCGCCGCTACGGCCTGCCGCGCGCGGACGACACGCGCGAACACGCGCGCCTGCTCTTCCGCCCCTTCGAGGCGACGGGAAAGCCCCATCGCCGCGCCCGCCTCCTCGCCGAGCACGCGCGGGCGCACGCGCGCGACCGGGGCCTGTATCTCTCCTTCGTGAACTTCACCGCCTTCGGCGACGAGGGTGACGTGTTCGGCAACATCCTCGCGGTGCTCTGCGGCCTCGCCGTCGATGACGAGGCGCGCGGCGTGATGCGGGCGCTGCTTGCCGCGGGCGTGGACGATCCCTACCCGGTGCGCGTCACGATCGAGCCCATCGAGCAGGAGAACCCGCTGTGGCGCCCCTACATGGAGCGCCACAGCCAGAACTTCGCGTGGCAGTACCACAACGGCGGCATCTGGCCCTTCGTGGGCGGGCTGTGGGTGGAGGCGCTGCGCAAGGTCGGCGAGCAGCAGGCGGCCGCGCAGGCACTGAACCGCCTTGCGCAGGCGAACGCGCTGGGCGACTGGGCGTTCTGCGAATGGCTGCACGGCAGGACCGCCGCACTCGAAGGCATGCGCGGGCAATCGTGGAACGCGGCCACTTTCCTCATTGCGAGCGCCGCGGAACCTTTCGACTGGGACGGGCATCCATAGGGGGGGCACGCAGCACCGCCCGCTTCCGCCCATCCCCGAAAGGAACCCCATGACCAGGATCGCTCTCGCGGCGGCCATCGCCGCCGTCCTCGCCACGCCCGCTTTCGCGAAGGACAAGGCCGACGGCGAATGGCGCGGCACGCTCTCGCTCAGCCTGAGCTACTCCACGGGCAACACCGACGCCAACGCCCTCAACGTGGCCGCCGATGCCGTGCGCGCCACCGCCACGGACAAGTTCTCCCTCGGCGCGACGGCGCTGCGCAGCCAGTCGAAGAGCGAGGGCGTGACCACGAAGACCGCGGAGCTCTACAAGCTCGGTGGCCGCTACGACCGCAACCTCGGGGAGCGCCTCTTCGGCTTCGGCTCCGCGAACGTGGAGAAGGACAAGCTGCAGCTCCTGGACCTGCGCACGAGCCTGGGAGCCGGCGCGGGCTACCACCTCGTCGCCACCGACGACACGACGTTCGACCTCTTCGGCGGCCTCGGCGTGACGCGGGAGGAATACACCGCGTCCTCGCGCAACTTCACCGAACTCGTGCTGGGGGAGGAGTCGTCCCACAGGCTCTTCGAGCGCACGACGTTCAAGCAGAAGCTCTCGGTCTATCCCAACCTGAAGGATTCCGGCGAGTACCGCGCGAACTTCGACGCCACGCTCGCCACCGCCATCGCGGCGGGCTGGAACTTCAACGTGACGCTCTCCAATCGCTACGTGAGCAACCCGCAGCCGGGGCTCAAGTCGACCGACACGCTGCTGCTCGTGGGCGTGGCGAGCACCTTCGGCCCGAAGTAGCGTCGCCGCTCCGCCGCGTTCAGCGCATGCGGGCCGTGGCGGTGGCCCGGCGCGCGTAGCCCAACTTGCGGCTGCGCTCGAGCTTGCCCGCGAAGGCCGGGAAGTCGAGCCCGTAGCGCGCGCGCAGGGCTTTCGCGTGGGTGGCCATCCGGCGCCAGCGCGGCTCGAAGGCGGGGTCGCGGAAGGCGAAGGCGACGTAATTGCCGTCGTCGGCGATGGGCAGGAGGATCACGTTGCCGTCGAACACCTTGCCGATCATCGCGAGGTGCGCGATGCGCTCGGCCTTCGGCCCCACGAGGTTGGCCACCATCACGCCGTTCCCGGCCATCGCCTCGTGCACGCTCTCGTAGAATTCGCGCGTGCAAAGGGACGGCGCGACACCGTCGCGGTCGAAGGCGTCGATCAGGACGACCTCGGGCTGCGTGTCGCACTGCGCCAGGTGGCCGGCCGCGTCGGCGCGCACCACGCGGAAGTTCGCGTCGTCCGGCGGCAGGAGGAACTGCTCGCGGAAGGCGATCACGTCGCGGTCGATCTCGACCGCCGTGATCCGCGCGCCGGGCAGGTGGCGCCGGCAGTAGCGCACGAGCGACCCGCCGCCCAGGCCCAGCAGGAGGATCTCGCGGGGCGCCTCGAGGAAGAACAGGAACCCCATCATCTTGCGCGTGTAGGCGAACTCGAGCGCGAAGGGGTCGGCCAGGCGCATCTCGCTCTGGATGAAGGCGCGCGTGAAGTAGAGCGAACGCTTTCCCTCGTCCTCGATCACGAAAGGCCTCGCGTAGGTGCCCGAGAGGACGCGGTCGACGAGCGCCTCGCGGTCGCAGTTCCTCGGCTCGAGGAGCCGTATCACGCCGCCTTCGCGGGCGAAGGGGTTCGCCAGCTCCAGCATGGACCTAGCGCGAGTGCCCCATGGCGCCGAGGACGCGGTCGCCGCGCTCGCGGTCGCGGCCCTCGATCACGCCCGGCTGCGCGCACCACGCGAGGAGCCGCTCGCCGGGGCTGCCGCCGTCCGCGGCGGCGCCGCTGCCGAAGCGCTCCTTCAGGAGCTTCACCTGCAGGGCGAGGCGCTTGGGCTGCAGGTCGGCGGGGCTCTCGAGGCCGAGCGCCATTTCCAGTTCGAGAAGACTTTCGCGCCGCTTTTCCGCGCCTTTCTCGATGCGAGGGCGGTACGGGCCGGCCGCCGCGCTGTCGGCGAGCGCGGATAGCGCCGCGTCGCGCCGGGCGAGCATCTGCTTCTCCCACGCGCCGGGGAGTTCCGGAAGCGCGGCCCACTGTTCCCCGATCGCCTCGGGCGCGGGTGCGCCGGCATCGGCGAGCACCGCCGCCTCGAGGGATTCGCACAGGCGATCCTTCTCGGCGAGGGTTTTCCAGACCGCGGCTTCGCGCACGCGCACGCGCGCGGCGAGCGCGGCATCGACCGCTTTCACCGCGCCGCGGAACTTCCCCTCGAGGGAGCGCAGCGCGGGGTCGGCGCCGCGGGATCCGGCCCGCCAGCGATCCTGCAGCTCGCGGGAGGCCGCGCGCACTTCCTTCTCGTCCTTCTCCGTGGCGCGGGCGAGCTGGTCGAGCTGCGTGCAGATGTCCTCGAGGGAGCGCCGGCCCTCGACCTTGCGGCCGTCCTCTTCCTTGCGCTTGGCGTGGCGCGCCTCGAACACCGCGTCGCAGGCGCCGCGGAAGCGCTCCCACAGCCCGCGCTCGTCGCGCTGCGCGAGCGGGTGCGCCTTCGAGTGCTCCTGCCAGCGCGCCTGGATCGCCTTCACGAGCGAGGGCGCCTCGCGGTCCATGGCGCGGGGCGCGAGGGCCTCGACCTCCGCGATCAGCGCGAGGCGGCCGGACTTCGCCTGCTCGCGCGACTCCGACAGCACCGCCCGCAGCGGCGCCACCGCCTCCTTCAGGCGCGCATCGAGCTTCTTCCACGCGCCGGGGTCGACGCTGCCCAGTTGCCCCTCGCGCCAGTTCTTGTCGGTCTCGCGCAGCCAGCGCTCGATGGCGCGCGCGTCCGGCGTTTCGCCGAGGAGCGTCGGCACGTGCTCGGCTGCCGCGGCGATGAATTCCTCGCGCTGCTTGCGCGCCGCCTTGCGCTGCGCGGCGGCTTCGGCGAAATGGCGGGCCGCGGGCGCGTAGGCCTTCTCGCAGGCGCCGTCGAAGCGCTCCCACAACGAGCGCGGCACGCCGGTGTGCTGGGCGTCGAGCGCCTTCCACTCCTCGCGCAGCTTCTTTACCTCTGCCGCGGTGCGCGCGGCGTCGAGCCCCTGGGTGGTCACCGCCTCCGCGCGCTCGCACAGTTGCACGCGGGCGTTGTGCTGGCCGAAGGATTCCCAGCGCTCGAGCTCTCCGAGTTGCTGCCCCACCTTGCCCATGCGGCTCTGGGTCGGCTTCGGGAGCGCGCCGGCCTCGGACTTGATCGCCTTCATCTCGTCGACCGCCGCGCGCGCGGCGTGCAACTGCCCGGCGGCCAGAGCCTGTTCCGCGGTGTGCAGCAGGGCGTGGACGCGGTTTCGCGCGACACCGGATTCCTCGCGCGCGGCCTGCGCCTGCGCGAGCCGGCGCTGCTCGACGATCACCAGTGCCGCCTCGAAGCGGCGCGAAAGCGACGGCGTGCGGATCGCGCGGTCGAGCGCCTGCCAGCGTTCCGGAAGCTGGGCGTTGTCCACGGCGGTGTCCTCGGCGAGCCGCTCGGCTTCCACGACGAGTGCTTCGGCGCCGGCGACGGCCTGCAGCTCCTGCTCCCAGCCGTCGAGCCGGGACTGCGCCTCGTCGAGTCGCGCGGCGGCTGGCGCATCGCCGAGCCCCTGCGCTTCCGCGCGAAGTGCGGCGAGGTCGCCGCGCAGGCCCTTGATGGCTTCCGGCCCGTCGGGCGCGGCCAGCGCGCCGATCCAGTCGTTCACGCGGCGATCGAACTTCGCGCGCCCGGCCTGCTCGGCCTGCTCGCGGTCGAATCGCGCCTGCAGCGCGCGCCTTGCCGCGTCGCAGCGTTCCAGCCGAGCCGCGTCCTGCGTCATGTCGAGCGCCTGCCAGCGGCGGTTGAGATCCACCACCGCGGTGAGGATCGGGCCGGGCGTTCCGGCCAGCGCCTCGAGCTGGCCCAGGATCGCGTCGGCCTCGGTGTCCTGGCCCGCGCGGTCCTTCATCGCCTCGAGGCGGTGCTTGGCGAGGCGCATCACGCCGCGGTCCTTGTTGCGGGCGGCGTCGAGGAGTGCCGCGAGGCCCTCGGGGGTATGGACGCACTCGGCGGCCGCGAGCCGCGTCTCCGCGTGCCCCGCGCCGAGCGCGAGCTCCACCAGCAGCGGTTCGTCGCGCAGGCCCGCGATGGCCGCGAGGCGCCGTTCCGCGTCCTTCGCGTGCCGGGCCACGTCGGCGCGCACCGCGTCGGGGCAGTCCTTCCCTTCGAGAATCCCCCGTGCCGCGGCGCCGTCGGCGGTTTCCGAGAGCGCCTTCCCGAGGGCGGCGATGATCGCCCCGCGAACCGTGGCATCGGCCTCCAGGCCTGCGGCGGCGGCGAGGGCGGGCGGGTCCGCGCAACGCGCGGCGGCCGCTGCGCGCACTTCCGGCGCGGGATCGGCGGCGACGAGGGCGGCGAGCTCGGCGGAATCCGGCGCGAGCTGCGCCACGCCCAGGATGCGCTGGTCGGCCTCGGCGTGTTCGTGGAGGGGGGTGCGGGAAAAGAGCCTGGTGGCCATGGCGAGGGCGGGTATCGGTGCGGGGAGGGGTGTCGGGGCGTTCTGCCGTCGACTCGGCTACCGCCATGATAAGCCCGGATCGCCGCTGGTTTCCTGCCCGGGATCCGGAACGCCCCGAATCCGGTGCGCCGGTCGAATTCACGCTCCAATTGATCTGCATCAGGTGACCGCCTTGCATACCCCCCCGGGCGGGGCGCACATTGCCGACAACTGGTATCGGCCGCCGATAACGGCTTTCGATGATGAAAGAGAAGGAGATCTACGGCGGCCTGGTTCGGCTGCACGTGCTGCACCACGCCTCGCGCGAGCCGGTGTTCGGGCAGGGGATCATGGACGAGCTCGCGCACCACGGCTACGCGCTCGGTCCCGGCACGATGTACCCGATCCTCCACGGCCTCGAACGGGGCGGGCACCTGAAGTCGGCGGTCGAGAAGGTGGGAAAGCGCAACCGCCGTACGTATGTGGCCACCGCGGCCGGCAGGCGGGCGCTGCGGCAGGCGAAGGGCAGGGTCTGGGAGCTTTTCCGGGAACTGTTCGAGGATGAATTGTCGCGGGCGCCGGGCAACGGACCGGCGCCGGTCGGGAAATCGAAGATCCATAGGGAGGAACGAAGATGAGGACGATGTCAGGCATCAACTTTGCAGGCATGGCGGCGGCGTTGCTCGTCGCGCTGGCGCCCCTGGGCGCGCAGGCGCAGGCGATCAGCGGCACCGTGACGGACGGCGGCAAACGTGCGGTGAGCGGGGCGACGGTCTACCTCGTGCCCGCCGCGGACGTGGCGAAGCTCGCCAAGGCGCCCTCGTTCAACATCCGGCGCAACGTCGACAACGACGAGCCCATGGAGGACAACCTCGCCGTCAACCGCGACAAGTACGCGCAGGCGACGACCGACGGCAAGGGCGGCTTCACGATCGCCAAGGCCGGGGCCGGGAAATTCTTCGTGTACGTCGAGCCCTCCGACGGCAAGCACCTGCCCGGCGGCACGATGGCCAACAAGTCGCGCTCGGCAGCCGAACTCGCCGCGAAGCCGCTGGCGATCCAGGTTTCCGGGAAGATCCCGGACAACGCGACCTTCGTCGGCACCTCGAAGTGCCTGAAGTGCCACGACGACTATGCCGACATGACCAAGACGCTCCACCGCCTTGGCATCGCCGTCGTCGGCAAGCCGAGCAAGCTGCAGGATTTCTCGCGCTTCCCCGAGTTCAACGACGGGCTGAAGAAGCTCCAGGCCGGGGCGAAGTTCTACCTCTACGCCTACGACAAGGGCCGCGGCTTCGACAAGTACCAGATCTCCGAGAAGGCGCCCGCCGATGCGGCGTCGGTGAGCTTTACGGCCACCTTCTTCACCGACAAGGACGGCTCGCTCAAGGTCCGCACGGAAAATGCCCGCGACGCCTCCGACGCGCCGCGCGTGTACCCGGTCGAGATGACCTACGGCGGCGGCGTCTACAAGCAGCGCTACCTGTTGCGCGTGGGAGACGCGACCTTCCCCTTCCTGCAGTACAACACCCACGGAAAGGCGGAGTACGGCGACCGTTCGCGCAAGGACTGGCGCGACTACCACGGCGACTGGCTCTATGACGAGGCCAAGAAGAAGCTCGCCAACCCGCCCGAAGACCAAGTCCTTCGAGATCCAGTGCGCGTCGTGCCACTACAACGGCTACACGCTCACCCCGACGGTCGAGGGCGGCTTCGTGGCCGGCGCGGCCAACGACCCGAACGGCGAAGCCGACATCGACGGCGACGGCGTGCCCAACGAGCTCAACGTGGGCTGCGAGAACTGCCACGGCGCGGGCTCGGCCCACGCGGCGGCCCCGCGGCGCAGCAAGGCCTCCACGATCGTGAACCCGGGCAAGCTCGCGAGCGAGCGCTCCATGGTCATCTGCAACCAGTGCCACAGCCGCCCGCAGGGCACCATGAAGACCGACCAGCCGATCAACAAGGACAACAAGATGCTCACGCCCGGCATCAGCCGCAACGAGTATCTCGTGAACCACACCTCTCGCGAGGACGCGGCGCAGAGCGACTTCTGGCCCGATGGCGTGCATTCCAAGTCGCACCACCAGCAAGCCACGGACCTGGTCCGCTCGAAGAAGTACATGAACGGCACCCAGATCATGAACTGCGCCGACTGCCACGACCCCCACGGCAAGACGGGCGTGAAGCACCAGATGAAGCTCGCGGTGCGCGACGGCAAGGATTCCCTGTGCGCGAGCTGCCACAAGGTCGACATGAAGGAGCATACGACCAAGACCGTGGGCGAGGCGCACACGAAGAAGATCGCGTGCATCGACTGCCACATGCCCAAGACCATGCAGACGGGCGCGGGCATGGGCCACGGCGTCGACGGCAAGGGCGGCGCCAAGTACTGGATGAACGACATCACCGCCCACCTCTTCGACGTGCCGCGCATCACGAACAAGGGCGTGAAGGGCGTCGATCCGGGCAAGGCCATGCCGATCCCGTACACGAACGCCTGCGGAACCTGCCACGAGGCCGACAAGATGTAGCGTGGCGTTCCCGGGTGGCGCGAAAGGGCCCGCTTCGGCGGGCCTTTTCCTTGGGGTGCCCGCGCCGCTTGCTAGACTGCGGGGACCTCCTCCTGGCGCGGCCCTTGAACCCTCCCCCCGAGACGGCCTACGACGTCGTGGTCATCGGCGCCGGCGCGGCCGGCATGATGTGCGCGGCCACGGCGGGCCGTCGCGGCCGGCGCGTGCTGCTCCTGGACCACTACCCGAAGCTCGGCGAGAAGATCCGCATCTCCGGCGGCGGGCGGTGCAACTTCACGAACCTGCACGCGACGCCCGCGAACTACCTCTCCGCGAACCCGCCCTTCTGCCGCTCGGCGCTCGCGCGCTTCACCCCGCACGACTTCATCGCGCTGGTCGACCGCTACCGCATCGCCTGGCACGAGAAGACCCTGGGCCAGCTCTTCTGCGACGGGAGCGCGACCCAGGTGATCGCGATGCTGAAGGCCGAGTGCGACGCGGCGGGTGTCGCGTGGCGCATGCCCTGCGCGGTGCACGGCGTGGCCCGCGATGCAGGCGGGCGCTTCCGCATCGACACGGCGGCGGGGCCGGTCACGGCCGCCTCCCTCGTCATCGCCACGGGCGGCCTCACGGTGCCGAAGATCGGCGCCACGCCCTTCGGCTACCGCGTGGCCGAGCAGTTCGGCCTCGCGGTGGTGCCGCCGAAGCCCGCGCTCGTCCCCTTGAGCCTCGACCCGGAAGCGCTCGCGCGCTATGGCGACCTCTCCGGCGCGTCGCTGGACGCCGAGGTCTCGTGCCGCGGCGCGCACTTTCGCGAGGCGCTGCTCTTCACGCACCGGGGCCTGTCGGGCCCGGCAATCCTGCAGGCGTCCAGCTACTGGCAGGACGGCCCCGCGTCCGAGCCACTGCGCGTGAACCTGCTGCCGGGCATCGACATCCGCGCGTGGCTCGCGCAGAACCGCCGCGCGAAGCTGCTGCCCGCCACGCTGCTCGCCGCACGGATCCCGAAGCGCTTCGCGCAGGCCTGGTGCGACGCGCACGCATTCGTCAAGCCCGTCGCGGAGCTCTCCGACAAGGCGCTCGAGGATGCCGCGCGCGCGCTGGGAGACTGGCCCGTGCACCCGTCGGGAACGCTCGGCTACAACAAGGCGGAGGTGACGCTCGGTGGCGTGGACACGCGGGGCCTGTCCTCGAAGACGATGTGCGCCACCACCGTGCCCGGGCTCTACTTCATCGGCGAGGTCGTCGACGTCACCGGCCACCTCGGCGGATTCAACTTCCAGTGGGCATGGGCCTCCGGGCACGCGGCGGGCGAGGCGGCCTAGCGTTCGCGCTATGCTTGCGGGAACCCGGCATCCCGAACCGGTCCCCGAGGAAACCTCCATGAAAGCATTCGCCCTTCGCGGCCTCGCGCCGCTCGTCGCCGCCCTTGCCCTCGCCGGCTGTGCCGCCCTGGCGCCCACGCAGGCGGCCCGCACAGACGCCGCCGCCGGCCCGCCCAAGGTACTGCTCTGGGTCGGCAACAGCTTCTTCTACTACAACAACAGCATGCACGGGCACGTCGCGCAGCTCGTGCGGGGCGACAAGTCAGTCACCCACCGCGGCGTCTCGGTGACGATCAGCGGCTCGGGCATCGACTGGCACGACATGGAGAGCTACCTCGGCCCCGACCGCATCGGCAAGTACTCCTTCGTGGCGGGCAACGAGATCAAGTTCAACCCGCCGGGCAAGCAGTTCGACGCGGTGATGTTCATGGACTGCAGCCAGTGCCCGGTCCATCCGCAATTGAAGCCCGTCTTCCACGCGTACGCGAAGAAGCACTCGGACACGATCCGCGCCTACGGAGCGAACCCCGTCCTTTTCATGTCCTGGGCGTACAAGGACAAGCCCGAGATGACCGCGCAGCTCGCGGAGCAGTACACGAACGCCGGGAATGCGAACGGCGCGCAGGTGGTGCCGGCAGGCCTCGCGTTCGCCAGGAGCGTCGCGCGTCGTCCCGATCTCGAGCTCTACGCTGCCGACAAGCGCCACCCGAGCCTCGCGGGGACCTACCTCGGAGCGTGCACCGTGTATGCCGCGCTCCTGGGCAAGTCGCCGGTGGGCAACGCCTACACCGCGGGGCTGCCCGCCGACGTCGCGGCGCACCTGCAGGCCGTGGCGTGGGACACGGTGAAGGAGTATTCCGCGAAGTAGCGCCAGCGGCCGCCTGGCGAAACCTTTGCGACGACGGCCGCATGAGGAGATCTTCCCCGCAGGACGACGAAATCACCGCCGTCGAAGCGGGAGGCTTGTTTCGGGGAGGTGTGGGAGGTCGAAATTTTTTTCTCTGGCCAGGTCAAATTGCGTCGGGCGTCACGGCTGGAACCTCCCGCGCGATCTCCCCGGAGTCGACGCCAGCAGCAATTTCATCTGGCCAGAGAAAAAGAATTTCGACCTCCCACACCTCCCCACCCAAATTCTCCGCTTGGCACCATGCCGATTCGAAGCGCCGCCGCCGTCTGTCGAAGAGGTCCTCAAGCGTCGAGTGATGTCGGGCAAGGCCGGGCAGGGCTGGGTAAGGCCGGGTAAGCCGGCAGGCTGCTAGCTCGGGAACTTGTCGCGCAGGGACTGCGTGGCGCCGCGAAACAACCCGAGGTCGCTGCCGACGGCGACGAACGTCGCGCCCCACTCCATGTAGCGGCGCGTCGGCTTCCACCGGCGCGAGGGTCCCGGCGGCCTTCCCGCCCGCGCGGGTCCGCTCGAAGATGTGCTTGATGGCCGCCTGCACGTCCGGGTGCGCGGGGTTGCCGAGGTGGCCGAGTGCCGCGGCGAGATCCTGGGGGCCGACGAAGAGCCCATCCACGCCATCGACCGCCGCGATCGCGTCCACGGCCTCCAGCCCGCCCCGGCTCTCGATCTGCACCAGGACGGCGATGTGGTCGTCGATGATCTTCAGGTAGTCGGGAACCGTCCCGAAGCGGTTGCTGCGCTGGGAGACGGAGACGCCGCGGATGCCGCGCGGCGGGTAGCGGGTCGCGGCCACGGCGGCGCGGGCCTGGTCCGCCGATTCCACGAAGGGCATGAGGAAGTTGTGGAAGCCCGCGTCCAGCAGTCGCTTGATGATCACCGGCTCGTTCCACGGCGGGCGCACCACGGGCGCGGAGACGCTGTCCTTCAGCGCCATCAACTGCGGCACGAGGGTGGTGACGTCGTTGGGCGCGTGCTCGCCGTCGAGCAGCAGCCAGTCGAAGCCGGCGAGCCCGATCACCTCCGCCGTCGCGGGGTTCGCGAGCGACACCCAGCAGCCGATGAGGGGCTTGCCGGCGACGAGATCGGCGCGGAAGCGGTTGGGGGGCGAACGGTAGGCGGTGGCGCTCATGGGGTTCTCCTGCGACGGGGCTAGACGGGCGTGACGGCGCGACCGTCCCGGAAGAAGCTCTCGAGGTTGTCCAGCACGAGCTGGCCCATGGCGCGGCGCGTGTCGGTGGTGGCACTCGCGATGTGCGGGGTGAGGACCACGTTGTCCAGTGCAAGGAGCGCCGCGGGCACGCGCGGCTCGTCGGCGAAGACGTCGAGCGCGGCGCCGGCGATGCGCTTCTCGGCCAGCGCGGCGACCAGCGCTGTCTCGTCGATCACGGAGCCGCGCGCGATGTTCACCACGAAGCCCTTCGCACCCAGGGCGTCGATGACGGGCTTCGAGACGAGCCCGCGCGTGGCCTCGCCGCCGGCGGTGGCGACCATGAGGAAGTCGCACCAGCGCGCGAGCGCCTCCAGGGAATGCTCGTAGGCGTAGGGCGCGTCCGGGCTCTGCCGGCGGTTGTGGTAACGGATCTCCATGTCGAAGCCCTCGGCGCGCGTGGCGATGGCGCGCCCGATGCGCCCCAGGCCCACGATGCCCAGGCGCTTGCCGCTCGCCCGGGTCGCGAGCGGCATGGCGCCCTTGAGCCAGGCACCCGCGCGCACGTAGCGGTCGCCGGCGGAAACGCCGCGCGCCACGTCGATCAGGAGCGCGATCGCGAGATCCGCCACGCAATCGGTGAGGACGTCCGGCGTGTTGGAGACCGCAACACCCTTCTTCTTCGCGTACTCCACGTCCACGTTGTCGTAGCCGACGCCGAAGTGGGCGACCAGGCGCAGCTTCGGCAGCGCGTCGATCAGCGCCGCGTTCACGCCGTTGCGGCCCGAGGAGACGACGGCATCGACGGCCGGGCCGTGCTCGGCAAGGAAGCCGGCGGCATCGGAGAGCGCGCCCAGGTCGAGGTGGGTGTAGTTCGCGGCAAGCCCCTCGCGCACCAGCGGCAGCAGGGGGCCCAGTTGCAGTACGGTCGGTTTCACGGCGATTCCTTCGTGTGGCGTTCGTGCGGTTCGTGGATCGTTCGCGCTAGTGGATCTCGGGGTCGGGTGTCGCAGCGCCCGCCTCGAGGAAATCGAAGTCGCAACCCTCGTCGGCCTGCGAGACGTGCGCGAGGTAGAGCGCGCCGAAGCCGCGCGTGTGGCTTGGCGCGGGCGCGGTCCATGCCGCACGGCGGCGCGCGAGCTCGGCCTCGTCCACGAGGAGCTCCAGCTTGCGTGCCGGGACGTCGAGCGCGATCCGGTCGCCGTCGCGCACCAGCGCCAACGGCCCGCCGACGTGGGACTCCGGCGCCACGTGCAGCACGCAGGCGCCGTAGCTCGTGCCGCTCATGCGCGCGTCCGAGATGCGCACCATGTCGCGCACGCCCTGGGCGAGGAGCTTCTTCGGGATGGGAAGCTGGCCCCACTCCGGCATGCCCGGCGCCCCCAGGGGTCCGGCGCCCTGCAGCACGATCACGGAATCCGCGGTGACGGCGAGCGCCGGATCGTCGATGCGCGCGGCCATGTCGTCGTAGTTCGCGAAGACGATCGCCGGCCCCGTGTGCTTCAGGAGCCGTGCCTCCATCGCGGGCGGCTTGATCACCGCGCCGCGCGGCGCGAGGTTGCCGGTGAGTACGGCGAGGCCATCGGCGGCGACCAGCGGATTCTCCCGCGGGCGGATCACGTCGTCGTCGAAAACGCCCGCTCCGGCGACGTTCTCGCCCAGCGTGCGCCCGTTCACCGTGGGCGCCGTGAAATCCAGCAAGCCCTCGAGGCGCGCGATGAGGGCCCGCAGGCCGCCTGCGTAGAAGAAGTCCTCCATCAGGTACTTCCCCGAGGGGCGGATGTTCGCGAGCACCGGGGTGCGCCGCGCGAGCGCGTCGAAGCGCGCGAGGTCCAGCGCCACGCCGGCGCGGCGGGCCATCGCGATCAGGTGCACGATCGCATTGGTCGAGCCGCCGAGGCCAGCACGGTCACGACCGCGTTGTCGATCGCGCGCGCATCCACGATGTCGCGGGGCTTCAGGTCCTCCCACACCATGTCCACGATGCGCTTGCCCGTGAGTGCGGCCATCTGCGCGTGGCGCGAGTCGGGCGCGGGGATGGACGCGGCGCCGGGCAGGGTGAGCCCCATCGCCTCCGCCGCGCTCGTCATCGTGGAGGCCGTGCCCATGGTCATGCAGTGCCCGGGCGAGCGCGCGATGCCGCTTTCCACGCCGCGCCAGTCCTCCTCGGTGATGTTGCCGGCACGCAGTTCCGCCCAGTACTTCCAGGTGTCGCTGCCGCTGCCGAGCACGCCGCCGCGCCAGTCGCCGCGCAGCATCGGGCCCGCGGGCAGGAAGATCGCCGGCAGGTTCATCGAGATCGCGCCCATGAGGAGCGCGGGCGTGGTCTTGTCGCAGCCGCCCATGAGCACGCAGCCGTCCGCGGGGTAGCTGCGCAGGAGTTCCTCCGTTTCCATCGCGAGGAGGTTGCGGTAGAGCATCGTCGTGGGCTTCTGGAAGGGCTCCGAGAGGCTCATGGCCGGCATCTCGACCGGGAAGCCGCCCGCCTGCCACACACCGCGCTTCACCTCCTCGGCGCGCTGGCGGAAGTGCGTGTGGCAGGGGTTGATGTCGCTCCAGGTGTTCACGATCGCGATCACCGGCTTGCCGGCGTAATCCGTGCGGTCGTAGCCCATCTGCGCCGTGCGGGAGCGGTGGCCGAAGCCGCGCAGGTCGTTCGCGCCGTACCAGCGGTGGCTGCGCAGTTCCTCGGGCTTCTTCTTGCGGTCGGTCACGGGGGTCCGGGAGGCGGGCGTTGACGCTTCGATGATAGCGCGATGGCGAAGGCCAGCCGTGGGGGGGTTGTCGGGGCCGGGGGGGGGGGGGGGGGGGGGGGGTGGCGGTTGGGTTTTGTTTTGGCCAGATGAAATTGGGCGGCGTCGCTCCGGGGGATCGAGGGGGTCTGGCCAAAACCAAAAACACAACCCCCCCACTCCGCGCGCGCCGGCGTTCCGCGCGGCCCCGCCCCCCCGGCCCCCGGGGCCGGGCAAGACTGCGGGGAGCCGACCCTCAGCGCGCGGCAGAGCCGACCCCCATACGAGGCTGTGGTCAACGCCGGATGCGGCGGCGCGCGAGGAAACGGAACGCGGTCTCCGTGGCGAGCACGACGATCGCGAACCGGATCACGTGCGCGGCGGTCACGAAAGCCACGCCCACGCGCAGCACCTTCGCCGTGATCGCCATCTCGGCAATGCCGCCGGGGGCGCAGGCGAGCAGGATCGTGGCGGGTGCGGCGCCCACGGACCAGGCGAGCGCGAAGGCGAGGAGCGCGCAGAGGGCGAGCATGAAGGCGACCGTCGCGAGCACCGCGGCGACGAAGCGCGGCGCCTCGCGGAGGAATTCCTGCCGGAAGCGCGCGCCGAGGTTGCAGGCGAGCAGCACCTGCGCGGCGTTGGTCATCCACGGCGGAATGGAGGAAAACACCAGCCCGCCCGCGGTGAAGCCGATCGCGAGCACGAGCGGGCCCATCATGAAGGCGTTGGGCAGCCCCGTGCGGCGCCACGCGAAACCCGCGGCGACGGCAAGACCCGTGAGGAGCGCGAGCCCGCCCGCGTCGAAGGGCACCGCCACCGGGCGGTAGTCCTCGGTGCCCGCCTGGCCGAGGAGCGTGAGGGACACCGGCACGGCGCTGACCACCACGAGCAGCCGCAGCGAATGGGCGAGGGCCACGCGGTCCACGAGGGCGCCGTTGCGCTCCGCGAGGTTCGCCATCTCGGCCGCGCCGCCGATGGCGCAGGAAAAGAAGGCGGTCGCGTGGTCGACGCGCGCGGCACGCTCGAGGATCGCGCTCGCGGCCACGCCGATCAGGAAGACCCCGGTGGCCGCGGTGACGAGTGCCGGCGCGTGCGCCAGCACCTCGGCCGCGATCGCCGGGGTGAAGTAGAGGCCCAGCGCCAGGCCGATCACGAGCTGCCCAGTCTCCCGTCCGAAGGGTGGGGATTCGAGGTTCGCGCCGCTGAACTGGAAGACGGCCATGCCCAGGAGCGGCCCCAGCATCCAGGGAAGCGGCGTGCGAAGCCACGCGCACAGGGCGCCGCTCGCCACGCATACGGCGAGCCCGCCCGCCATCGCGGCGATCCTCGATCGGGTCATGGACCGCATGGTGCCGGGAACCCGGTGTGAGCGCACGGGCCAATCGGGGTTTTCCGGCATCCGGAGGACCGCGGGCCGAAACCGTGGGGTATGCGGGGTTGACGTGCATCAAACGAAGCATTGCCCCAAAGGCTAACCTCTGGGCAGACAGGAAAACGGCTGGCTTCCGCGGCCGCAAACCCTCCCAAGATGAACCCCTATGTAGTGTTCCTGCTGTACATGGCCGCGATCCTCGGCGTCGTGGCCATGATGCTGATGTTGAACCGCATCCTGGGGCCCAAGCCGGTCGACACCGAGACCAAGCTCGAGCCCTTCGAGTGCGGCGCCACGCCCGTGGACACGCGAAACGTGAAGGCGGTGCCGATCAAGTACTACGCCGTGGCCATCATCTTCATCCTCTTCGACCTGGAGACGGTGTTCCTCTTCATCTGGGCGCTGGGCGCGCAGCCGCTCACCGGCTTCATGCTCTTCACCTTCTTCGTCTTCATGTTCCTGCTGGTGCTGATCGTGCTGTACGTCTACAAGGCGCGGCTCCTCGAGGCGGTGCGGCAATGAGCGCGCAGCCGCGCACCATCCCCATCCACCCCGAGGGCGGCGGCAAGAGCGCGGCCTTCGAATTCCTCTCCACCCGCAAGGACGAGCTGGTCGGCTGGGCGCGCAAGTTCTCCCTCTTTCCCTACCCGTTCGTCACCGCCTGCTGCGCCATGGAGTTCATGGCGGTGAGTTCCACCCCCTACGACACCGACCGCTTCGGGGCGGCGCTGCCGCGCTTCTCGCCGCGCCAGTCGGATCTCCTGATGGTGGTGGGCACGGTCACGCACAAGCAGGCGCCGGTACTCCTGAAGGTCTACGAGCAGATGTGCGAGCCGAAGTGGGTGATGGCCTTCGGCGTGTGCGCCACGAGCGGCGGCTTCTACCAGAACTACGCGGCACTCCCCGGCATCGACCGGGTGATTCCCGTGGACATCTACATACCCGGCTGCCCGCCGCGCCCCGAGACCGTGATCGACGGGATCATGCGGCTGCAGGACAAGATCGCGCGTGCGAAGCACCCGATCATCACCAAGGATTTCTGAAGCCATGGGCGCCGAGGTTTTCGACCGGATCACCGCGAAGCTCGCGACAAGGGGAGGAGACCTGCGTCTCGCACGCCATCCTGGTCGTGAACCTGGCGCCGGGCGCGGTGGAGGCTGCCGCGCGCGCCCTCAAGGCAGAGTTCGCTTTCGACGTCTTCCTCGACGTGACGGCCGTGGACTGGCCCGGCCAGTCGCCGCGCTTCGAGGTGGTGTGGCACTTCTATTCGACCGAGCACAAGGTGCGCGTGCGCCTGAAGACCCGCGTGCCGGAATCCGCGCCCGCCGTCGTCTCCCTCACGCCGCTCTTCGGCTCGGCCGCCTTCATGGAGCGCGAGTGCCACGACATGTACGGCATCCGCTTCCGCGGCAATGCCGACCTGCGCCCGATCCTGCTCTACGAGGGCTTCGTGGGGCACCCGCTGCGCAAGGACTACCCGAAGGACCGCGAGCAGCCGCTCGTGCCGTACCGCGACTGGGTCGCCTCGGAAAGGGGAGGCGGCTGACCATGTCCACGGCCCCGCGCATCGCGAATCCCGTCCGCCCCGCGTTCGTCACCAGCGAGCGCGAGGACACGGTGATCGTGAGCATCGGCCCGTCGCACCCGGCCACCCACGGCACGATCCAGATCTTCGCGGAGCTGGACGGCGAGCGCATCATCCGCGCCGACGTGCACTGCGGCTACCTGCACCGCGGCTTCGAGAAGGAGTGCGAGTCGCACACCTGGCACAACCTGATTCCCTACGTCGATCGCCTGAACTACTGCTCGGCGCTCATCAACGACTTCACGTACTGCGACACGGTCGAGCGCCTGATGGGCGTGGAAATCACGCCGCGCGCGAAGTACCTGCGCACACTCCTTTCGGAGTACTCGCGCCTGGCGGATCACCTCACCTGCGTCGCCGCGGCCCTGATGGAACTGGGCGCGATGACCGCGTTCCTGTACCTGGTGATGATCCGCGACTACATGTACGAGCACCTGGCCGACCTCGCGGGTGCGCGCGTCACCTATTCCTACGGCCGCATCGGCGGGCTCGCGCGCGACCTGCCGCCGGGCTGGTTGAAGCGCCTGGAGGAGATCCTCGTGCAGTACGAGGAGTTCATCGGCCGCGTGCACGGCCTGGTGGACAGGAACCGCATCTTCATCGACCGCATGCGCGACGTGGGCGTGCTCACGACCGCCCAGGCGCTCGACTACGGCTACACCGGCCCGATGCTGCGCTCGACCGGCGCGCCGCGGGACCTGAGGAAGGACACACCCTACCTCGCCTACGCGGAGCTCGACTTCGAGGTGCCCGTGGGCATCAAGGGCGACAACTACGACCGCTACTACGTGCGCATGTGCGAGATGGACGAGAGCGTGCACATGATCCGCCAGCTCGTGGACATGCTGCCGGAAGGACCCATCAACGTGGACGACCGGCGCTGCACCTTCCCCGAGAAGCCGCTCGTCTACGGCGAGATCGAGTCGCTCATCAACCACTTCAAGCTGGTGATGGAGGGCCCTCGGGTGCCGGCGGGCGAGATCTACGTCGCGCACGAGGCCGCCAACGGGGAGCTGGGCTTCTACCTCGTCTCCACGGGCGAGGGCACGCCGTACAAGGTGCACGTGCGCGCGCCCAGCTTCGTGCACATGGGCGGGGCGGCAATGCTGCTCGAGGGCTACCAGCTCGCCGACCTCGTGCCGACCTTCGGCTCGATCAACATGATCGGCGGGGAGTGCGACCGGTGAAGCACCTGATCCCCGAGTTCGAGCAGATGAAGCGGCGCTACCCCGAGGGCTTCGAGGCCTCGCTCGTGCTGCCCTGCCTGCGCCGCATCCAGGAAGACCGCGGTTTCGTCGCCGAGGAAGACATCCTCGGCGTCGTGGAGTACCTGAAGGTCGCGCGCATCCAGGTCGAGGAGGTGCTCTCCTACTACACGATGCTGCGCAGGAAGCCCGTGGGCCGCTGGCACCTGCAGGCCTGCCGCAACATCGCCTGCTCCATGCGCGGCTGCGACGGACTCGTCGGCCACCTCGTGGAGAAGCTCGGCATCCAGCCCGGCGAGACGACCGCCGACGGGCGCTTCACGCTCTCCACCGTCGAGTGCCTGGGCTCCTGCGGCACGGCTCCGGTGGTGATGGTGAACGAGGCCTACCACGAGGACATGGACGCCGCGAAGCTGGACCAGCTGATCGAGGGGTTGCGCTAGCATGCCCGGCCGCCAGCTCCTCATGGATTTCGAGGTGACGCCCACCTCGCACACGCTCGAGGCCTACCGCGCGCGCGGCGGCTACGCCACGCTCGAGAAGGCGCTGAGGACCATGCAGCCGGTGGACGTGACCAAGGAAGTCACCGCCTCCGGCCTCCTGGGCCACGGCGGCGCGGCCTTCCCCGTCGGGCGCAAGTGGTCGGTGATGAAGCCGGGAGACGACCAGCCGCACTACCTGTGCGCCAACGCCGACGAGGGCGAGCCCGGCACCTTCAAGGACCGCTGGATCCTCGAGCACGCGCCGCACCTCCTGGTGGAATCGATGCTGATCGCCTCCTACGCGCTCGACGTGAGGCACTCCTTCGTCTACATCCGCGGGGAGTTCGACCTGCCGTGGCGCCGCATCCAGGGCGCGATCGACGAGGCCTACGCGGCCGGGCTCCTCGGCGCCAAGCTCTTCGACACCGGGTTCATGCTCGACATCGTGGTTTACCGGGGCGCCGGCTCCTACGTCTGCGGCGAGGCCTCCGGGCTCATCACCTCGATCGAGGGCAGGAAGCCCTACCCGAGGAACCGCCCCCCGCGCCTCACGGTGAGGGGCCTCTACCAGAAGCCCACGGTCATCAACAACGTCGAGACGCTCGCCAACGTGACCGGCATCATCCGCGACGGCGCGGAAGCCTTCCGCAAGGTGGGCACCGCCAAGAGCCCGGGCACGCAGCTCGTGTCCATCTCCGGCCACATCGCGAAGCCGGGCGTCTACGAGGTCGAGTACGGCTATCCTTGGGCGCGGTTCCTCGACGTGGACTGCGGCGGCCTGCTCCACGGCGCGAAGCTGAAGTGCGTGATCCCCGGCGGCATCTCCACCAAGGTGCTCACGCGCGCCGAGATCGAGCCGCTCATGCTCTCCCACGAATCCGTGAACCCCGCCGGCTCCTCGCTCGGCTCCGGCGGCATGATCGCCATCGCCGAGGGCACCTGCATGGTGCGCCTGCTCCAGGTGCTGCTGCGCTTCTACCACCACGAGTCCTGCGGCCAGTGCACGCCCTGCCGCGACGGCATGGGGTGGATGCACCGGATCATCGACCGCATCGTCGCCGGCAAGGGCGTGGCCGAGGACATCGACCGCCTCTACGCCATCTCGGAGGCGAACGACGGCACCACGATCTGCGGCATGGGCGACGCGGCGGGCTACGCCACCATCGGGATACTGAACAAGTACCGCGACGAGTTCGAGCACTTCATCACCCACGGCAGCTCGAAGTGCGACGGGAGGCTCGAATGCCTCGCCTGACCATCGACGGGCGCGAGATCGAGGCGCCGGCCGGCCAGACCGTCATGGAGGCGGCGCGGGCCGCAGGCATCTTCATCCCCTACTTCTGCTGGCACCCGCAGCTCTCGGTGCCGGGCAACTGCCGCATCTGCGTGGTGGGTGTGGAGGACAAGGGCGGGGAGTGGATCGAGATCGCCTGCAACATGCCCGTCTCCGAGGGCATGGTCGTGCACACCAACTCCGAGGGCGTGAAGAAGCGCCGCAAGGACACGCTCCAGTTCATCACGCTGAACCACCCGGTCGACTGCGGCATCTGCGACAAGGCGGGCGAGTGCACGCTGCAGGACTACCACTACGAATACAACGGCAGCCGCAGCCTCTCGCGCGACGCGAAGAACCACGAGACCAAGCACCACGACCTCTCGCCGCGGATCGTGCTCGACAACGAGCGCTGCATCCAGTGCACGAGGTGCGTGCGCTTCACGCGCGAGGTCTCGAAGTCCAACGGCCTGGGCATGCAGAATCGCGCCGACCACTCGCTGGTGCGCGCGGTCGAGGACGGCTCCTTCGCATCCGACCCGTATTCCGACAACGTGATCGACATCTGTCCGGTGGGGGCGTTGCTTTCGCGCTCGTTCCTGCACAAGGCGCGCGTCTGGTACCTGAAGCCCACGGCCTCGGTCTGCCCCGGCTGCTCGCGCGGCTGCACGGTGAACCTCTGGCACCGCCGCGACGAATGGCGGCTGCGGGCCCCGGCATGCGCGCCCAGAACGAATCGATCGACCGCGTCACACCCCTGGAGAACCCGGCCGTGAACGGCCCGTGGATCTGCAACAAGGCGCGCGACCTCGCGAAGGTCTTCGGCCGCGCCCGCGCGGAAGTGGCGATGCTCCGGGGCCGCCCCGCGGATCTGCACGGCGCCATCGCCAGGGCGCGCTCGCTGATCGCGACGGCGAAGAAGCCGTTCGCCCTGGTCTCGAGCTGGGGCTCCAACGAGGAACTCGCGGCCTTCCAGGCGGCCTTCGGCGACCGCCTGCCCGCGCGGGTCAAGGCGGACCACGTGCCCGAGCCCGGCGAGGTGGTCGAGGACGCGATCCTGATCCGCGCCGACAAGAACCCCAACACCGCCGGCGCGCGCGCGCTCTTCGGCGACGCGCCGCCCGACATCCCGCAGGACGCGGACGTGGTCCTGGTCTGGGGCGAGGGCCTGGACTTCGGCAAGATCCCGCAGGGCACCGCCATCGTCTATCTCAACGCCTGGCTGCAGCCGGAGAACGGGCACGCGGACGTGTTCATCCCGCTCTCCATCCAGACCGAGCGCAGCGGGCACTACACGAACTTCGAAGGTGTCACGAGTGCGTTCTCGAAGTGCTTCGCGAAGCAGCCCTGGGCAGCGGACGCGGAGACCCTCTTCGCGGCGCTCGCGGGCAAGGCCGGAGGCGGCGAATGATCGCGGATCTCGTCATCTCGCTGGTCTTCATCGGCTACGCGATCAGCGTGCTGATGGGCTTCGGCACGATCCTCACCTGGGTCGAGCGCAAGCAGGCGGCGGTGATGTCCGACCGCATCGGCGCCAACCGCGCCTACATCCGCATCCCCTTCACGAAGGTGAAGCTGGTGTGGTGGGGGCTCTTCCACGGCATGGCCGACGGCCTGAAGATGCTCCTGAAGGAGGACTTCAAGCCGCGCACCTACGACTGGTACGCCTACGCGGTGGCGCCCTGGGTGGTGTTCACGCCCGTGCTCCTCGTCTTCGCGGTGATACCCTTCGGCGGCACGCTCACGCCCGCGGCCCTCTGGGCGCCGCTCGGCGAGTGGTTCGGCGACAAGAGCTACCCGATGCAGATCGCCACGCTCGATGCGGGGCTCCTCATCGTCTTCGCCTTCAGCGGGCTCACCATCATCGGCGCGATGCTCGCCGGGTGGTCGTCGTCGAACAAGTTCTCCCTCCTGGGGGCGCTCCGGGCGGGCTCCCAGATGATCTCCTACGAGCTGGTGCTCGGCCTCACCGTGCTGGGGCTGATCCTCATCTACGGCACGGTGGATCTCGACTCCATGGTCCGCAAGCAGTCGGGCACGGTGCTCGGGGTGCTGCCGGCCTGGGGCATCGTCTACCAGCCCTTCGCCGCGATCCTCTTCCTCACCGCCGCGATCGCGGAGAACAAGCGCATCCCCTTCGACCTGCCCGAGGCGGAGAGCGAGCTGATCGCGGGCTACTTCACCGAGTACAGCGCCATGAAGATGGGCCTCTTCATGTTCGCGGAGTTCATCGAGATCGCGGTCATCGGCGCGCTCTTCACCACGCTCTTCCTCGGCGGCTACAACCTGCCCTTCATGTCGGACGCGGGCTTCGCCTTCCCGGGCGGGGCGGCGGTGGCGATGCCGCACGGGGCGGTGGTCGTCACGCAGCTCGCGACCTTCCTCGCCAAGGTCTTCGTCGTGTGCAGCTTCCAGATCCTCATCCGCTGGACGCTGCCGCGCTTCCGCTACGACCAGGTGCTCACGTTCGCCTGGAAGTTCATGCTCCCGCTCGCGATCGCGAACCTCTGCGTGACCGCGGTCGCCGTCTGGTGGATACGCGCATGAGCCGCAAGCCCCACGTGCGCAAGCGCTACTGGAACGAGCCGGTGATGGGCTGGTGGGAGCGCGCCTACCTTCCCGAGATCCTGCGCGGGCTGGCCATCACGGGCGGCGTGTTCGTGCGCAACATGCTCAAGTGGATGACCGGCCGCAAGGGCGCGCTCACCACCTACTACCCCGAGGAGACGCGCTGGGACTACGCCGCCGGCAACCGCGGCAAGCACGTCCTCACGCGGCGCCCCGACGGCTCGCCGCAGTGCATCGCGTGCAACATGTGCGCGACGGTGTGCCCGGCCAAGGTGATCGAGATCGAGGCCGCGTTCGACCCTTCCGACAGCGCGCACCCGAAGTACCCGGTGCGCTTCGAGATCGACTACTCGCGCTGCGTCTTCTGCGGGCTGTGCGTGGAAGCCTGCCCGGAGGACGCGATCCGCATGGCCAAGGAAGTGCCCGACCTGCCCGCCGACGACCGCTGGACGATGTGGCTCGGCAAGTCGGAGCTGCTCGACTGGCAGCCCCAGGCCGACGTGGCCAAGCCCTACCCGCCGCGCGCAAGGACCGGAGACGGCGCATGATCCACGACTTTCTCGCCCACCTCGAAACGCTCCTCCTCTGGGGCTTCGCCGGCTGCGCCTTCGTGAGCGCCTCCCTGATGCTGGTGCTGCGCCAGCCGATGCGCGTGGCCATGGCACTCGTCTCCTGCATGGTGTTCCTGGGCGGCGTGTACGGGCTGCTCGGCGTGCACTTCATCGCCGCCTTCCAGGTGCTCATCTACGTTGGCGCGGTGATGGTGTTCATGGTCTACGCGATCATGCTGCTCGACCCGCGCGACGAAAGCGCCACCGCCAAGTACTCGAAGCTGCTGTGGCCCGGGATCATCGGCTTCGCGCTGCTGGCCGAAGCGCTCGCCGTGGGCTACTGGAACGACCTGCCGCACGCCCCGCGCGGCGCCCTGGGCGAGCCCTTCGACATCGCGCGCTTCTCGACCGCGTTCCTCACCGAATACTGGCTGCACTTCGAGCTCACCTCGGTGCTGCTGCTCGCGGCGGTGGTCGCGGCCCTCGCGGTGATCAAGGAGAACCGGAGGCACGAACGTGGATAAGGTGCAGATGCTGCAGGTCCTCGCGGCCTCGCTCTTCGCCCTCGGGCTCACGGGCGTCATCATCCGCAGGAACGTGCTGGTGATGCTCATGTGCATGGAGCTGATGTTGAACGGCGTGAACCTGAGCCTGGTGACCTTCGCCCACACCATGGGCTCGACGGTCGGCGCGGTGCTCGTGTTCCTGATCTTCGTGGTGGCCACGGCCGAGATCGCCATCGCCATCCCCATCGTGCTGCTCCTCGTGCGGCGCAAGCGCTCGCTCGACATCGAGTCCTACACGGACCTGAAGGGCTGACCGCGCCATGGGACTGCTGACCCTCATCGTCCTCCTCCCGCTCCTGGGCTTCCTGGTCAATGGCCTGGCCGGGAACCGCCTGGGCAAGCGCTTCGTCTCCGTGGTGGGCTGCGGCCTGCCCGCGATCGCCTTCGCGGTGACGGTGAAGTGCTTCCTGGATCTCCGGGCCGGCGGCTGGGCGCCGATCGCCGAGACCGCCTACGTCTGGGCCATGGTGGGGCAGAGCACGTTCGAGATCGCCTTCTGGTTCGACCGCCTCACCGCCGTCATGGCGCTCATCGTGACCGGCGTGGGCACGCTCATCCACGTCTACTCCATCGGCTACATGCACGAGGACAAGAGCTACGCGCGCTACTTCGCGTACCTGAACCTCTTCCTCTTCTTCATGCTGCTGCTGGTGCTGGGGAAATCCCTCCTCGTGCTCTTCGTGGGCTGGGAGGGCGTGGGGCTCGCTTCCTACCTCCTGATCGGCTTCTGGTTCGGCGACATGGAGAAGGCGGCCGCGGGCAAGAAGGCCTTCGTCTTCAACCGCATCGGCGACGCCGGCTTCCTGCTGGGCATGTTCGCGATCTACTCGGCCCTGGGCACCCTCGACATGCCGGCGATCAACGCGGCTTTCATGGGCGCTTCCACCCCGGCGGTCTCCGCGACCCTGGTGGGGATACTCCTTTTCATCGGCGCCACCGGCAAGTCGGCGCAGATCCCGCTCTACGTGTGGCTGCCGGACGCCATGGCCGGCCCCACGCCGGTGTCCGCGCTGATCCACGCGGCGACGATGGTCACCGCGGGCGTGTACCTCGTCGCGCGCATGTCCGGCATCTACCTGCACGCGCCGGAGGCTTCCACGATCATCGCCGCGGTGGGTGCGCTCACCGCGCTCATGGCGGCCACGATCGCCATCGCCCAGGACGACATCAAGAAGGTGCTCGCCTACTCCACCGTCTCGCAGCTGGGCTTCATGTTCGTGGCCCTCGGCGTCGGCGCCTACGGCGTGGCCATCTTCCACGTCACCACGCACGCCTTCTTCAAGGCCTGCCTCTTCCTCGGCGCGGGGAGCGTCATCCACGCCATGTCGGGCGAGCAGGACATCCAGAAGATGGGCGGGCTGGGCCGCAAGATCCCGGTGACCTTCGTGACCTTCGCCATCGCGACCGCGGCCATCGCGGGCATCCCGCCGCTCTCGGGCTTCTTCTCCAAGGACGAGATCCTGTGGTTCGCGCTCGGCAGCGAGCGCGGCGGATCGGTGCTGCTCTTCTCCGTCATGGCCTTCACGGCGCTCCTCACCGCCTTCTACATGTTCCGGCTGCTGTGGCTCACGTTCTTCGGCAAGCCCCGGATGCTGAAGGACGTGGAGCACCACATCCACGAGTCGCCGTTCTCCATGACCGGCGTGCTCATGGTGCTCGCCTTCCTCTCGGCCGTAGGCGGGTTCATCGCGATCCCGCACTTCCTCGAGCCGATGCTGCCGATCCCGGCCATCGGCGCGGCCATGCAGCCGCTGCACTACTGGGTGGTGGGAGGGTCGATCGCCATCGCCGCCACGGGCCTCGCGGGCGCGGCCTGGTTCTTCTCCGGGGACTCCGCGCGTGCCGCGGCGGTGAAGGCGCGCTTCGCCGGCGTCTACCGCGTCCTTTCGAACAAGTACTTCGTGGACGAACTCTACGACCGCATCGTCGGCCGGCCGCTGGTGTGGATCTCGGACGCGGTGTTCCTCAAGCTCGGCGACCGGCTGCTCATCGACGGGACCCTGAACGGGCTCGCCTCCCTGGCGCAGCGCGCCGCGGGCCGGCTCTCGCGCGTGCAGACGGGGAGCCTCCACAAGTACGCATTCCTCGTCCTCGTGGGCATGGTGGCGAGCCTCGTCTGGATGTGGCGCCATGGCTGACGCAACGCTTCTCTCGGTCGTCCTCTACCTGCCGGTCGCGGGCATGTTCGCGATCGCGGCGCTGCCCGCGGGGCGCGACGGCCTGGTGCGCGCGCTCACCCTCGCGGTGATGGTCGCGCAGTTCCTGCTCTCGCTCATCCTCTACGCGCACTTCGACCCGGCGGTGCCGGGGCTGCAGGCGGCCACACAGGTCGCGTGGATCCCGGCCTGGGGCGTCACCTACTTCATCGGGCTCGACGGCTACAACATCCTGCTCGTCATCCTCACCACGTTCCTGGGGCCGCTGGTCACGGCCGGCGCCTTCAGCGCCATCACGAAGGACGTGAAGCTCTTCTACGCGATGGTGTTCCTCATCCAGTTCGCGATGCTGGGCACCTTCGTCGCGCAGGACCTCTTCCTCTTCTACCTCTTCTGGGAGACGATGCTGATCCCGATGTTCCTCATGATCGGCATCTGGGGCGGCGAGCGGCGCATCTACGCGACGATCAAGTTCTTCCTCTACACCGCCTTCGGCAGCATCCTGATGCTCGCCGCCGTGATCTACCTGGTGTATTCGCTCCAGCAGACGACCGGCGTGATCTCGTTCGCCTTCGCGGACCTCTACAAGGCGCGCCTGCCCCTCGAGGCGCAGCAGTGGCTCCTCGCGGCCTTCGCGCTCTCCTTCGCGATCAAGGTGCCGATGGTGCCCTTCCACACGTGGCTGCCGGACGCCCACGTGGAAGCGCCCACCGCGGGCTCCGTGATCCTGGCGGGCGTGCTGCTCAAGATGGGCACGTACGGGTTCCTGAAGCTGGGCTTCCCGCTCTTCCCCGAAGCCACGCGGCTCGCGGCGCCGCTCCTCTCGACGCTCGCGGTGGTGAGCATCATCTACGGCGCCTGCCTCGCGCTCGTGCAGGACGACATCAAGAAGATCATCGCCTACTCCTCCATCAGCCACCTGGGCTACGTGATGCTGGGGCTGGTGAGCCTCGACCTCCTGGGCATCCAGGGCGCGATCGTGCAGATGGTGAGCCACGGGCTGGTCGCCGCCGGGCTCTTCCTCATGGTCGGGATGATCTACGAGCGTTGCCACACGCGCGAACTCGCGGCCTACGGGGGCCTCGCGAAGCTCCTGCCGGTGTACTCGGTCTTCTTCCTCATCCTCACGCTCGCCTCCGTGGGGCTGCCCACGACGAGCGGCTTCACGGGCGAGTTCCTCGCCCTCCTGGGCGCCTTCAATGCCGGGTGGCGCGAGTGGCAGGGCGGCTCGATGTATGCGCTCCTCGTGGCGGGCACGGCCGTCGTGGGCGTGGTGCTGGGCGCGCTCTACATGCTGCGCTTCGCGCAGCGCTTCCTCTTCGGCGCCGAGCGCGTGCCCCACGGCCCGGTGGCGGACGTGAACCTGCGCGAGGCCTCGATACTCGCCGCGATCGTCGCAGCCGTGTTCTGGCTGGGGCTCTTCCCGGATTCCGCGATGAAGCGCACGGAGCTCGCCGCGCGCGAGTACCAGGAACTGGTGTCCGGGCCGCGCGCGCCGGCCGCAACGAAGCTCACGGGGGCGCTTCCCCAGGAGGGCGCGCGATGAACCCCCAGGCCGCGATGATCGCGATGGCCCCGGAGCACCTGCTGCTCGCGGGCATCGTTGCGCTCGTCATCCTCGAGATCGTCTCCGACCGTTCGCGCGCGGCGCTGCCTATCGCGGCGGCCTTCGTTTCCGCCGCGGCGCTTGCGGCCGCCTGGCTGGGGTTTTCCGGCTGGACGGGCGAGCCGTTCCCGGGGCAGTTCGTGCTGACGCCACCCGCCGCGTTCGCGAAAGCGATGCTGCTGGCGCTCGCCGTGCCCGTGATCCTCTTCTCGAAGGAGGAGTTCGGCGGGGGCGAGGGCGAGAGCGCCTTCTACCCGCTCCTGCTCTCCTCGCTCTACGGCGTGTGCCTGCTCGCCTCGGCTTCGAGTTTCCTCACGCTCTTCCTCGGCATCGAGCTCATGTCGATCCCGGTGTACGTGCTGGTGCTGCTGGGATACCGCCGGCCCGAGAGCGCGGAGGCCGCGCTCAAGTACCTGGTGCTTTCCGGCACCGCGAGCGCGTCCTTCCTCATGGGCGCCTCCCTCATGTACGGGGCCACCGGCTCGCTCAGCCTCGCGAGCTTCGCGACGGCGCTCACCTCGCCCGATCTCCTGGCGCGCACCGCCGTGGTGATGGTGGTCTCCGCCTTCTTCGTGAAGGCCGCGATCGTTCCCTTCCACGGCTGGGCGCCGGACGCCTACGAGGCGGCGAGCGTGCCCTCGACCGCTTTCATGGCGGTGCTCGTGAAGGCCGGGGTGCTGGTGGCCGCGGCGCGGGTCTTCGGCACGGCGCCGGTGGGCGAGTCCGTCGTGGGGCTCCTGGTGATCCTGCCGCTCGTCTCCATCGTGTGGGGCAACTTGACGGCGATGCGCCAGCCGGGGCTGCGCCGCATGATCGCCTACTCGTCGATCGCGCACGCGGGCTACCTCTTCTTCGCCTTCGTGGGCGACGGCCCGACGCGTTTCCAGGCGGTGGTGTTCTACCTCGCCGCCTACGGGGTCATGAACGTGCTCGCCTTCGCGGCGCTGCCGGCGAACCCGGATGATCGCGAGCGCGACCGGCTCGAGAACCTGAAGGGGGCTCTACCACACGCACCCCTTGGCGGCCCTCCTCATCGGCATCGCGATGCTGTCCTTGGCCGGCATCCCGCCCTTCCCCGGCTTCATCGCGAAGTTCCTGATCTTCAAGAACGTGATCGCCGCCGGCTACACGACCTGGGCGGTGCTGGGCCTGGTGGGCAGCTACCTTGGCCTGTACTTCTACCTGCGGGTGATCCAGTTCATGTTCATGAGCCCGGCCGCCGCCGCGTCGGGCCATGCGCCCTCCCGCGGCATCGCCATGGGCGCGAGCCTTCTCTGCCTGGCCGGTTCCGTGGCGATCGCCTTCCTGCCGGCCTTCTTCCTCGCCCGTTTCTAGGGTCCCCGCCCGGGCTCCGCTTCGCCGGGTTGGCTTTGGGAGGGGCAAAAAGCTATACTTGGCGGCTTTCCCGGCCTGGTAGCTCAGTTGGTAGAGCAGAGGACTGAAAATCCTTGTGTCGGCGGTTCAATTCCGCCCCAGGCCACCAACAATAGTGAGTGCCCGCCCACGCGGGCTTTCAGGCGTCCCGCCGCGCGGGGGCGCTCCGAAGTAAACCAGGAACGAACCCGCCGCCACGGCCCGCCACCATGAACCGACCTCCAATCACCCCGGGAGCATCCGAAATGTTCGCGACCCCGATCCTGCAATACCTGAGAAAGAACGGTCAGCAACTCGACCGGGAAATCGCGGCCGCCACGGGGATTCCGCTCCCCAAGGTGCGCACGTCGCTCACCGACCTGGCCGCCCGCGGCGAGATCTCGCGCTGCAACGTGATCCGCTTCAACGACGGCAAGGCGATCGAAGGCACGCTGTGCCGGATTTCGGGGACCATTCCCCCGAAGGCGCCGGGCAGGAAGCCCTCGACCTGACGGCTTCGCCGCCGGCACCGGCGGCCCGTTGACCCAAGTCAAGCGCCACGCGCCTCCCCGGCGCATCGTGGAGCGTGAGGAGGTGTCACGCCATGCTCGAGCCCATTGGTAGCGTCGAGGAGTTCTACGCCCACGCCCTTGCCATCGAGCGCGAATCGGCCCGGTGCTACCGCGAGTTCCAGGAGCACTTCACCGACCGCGGCGAGGAGGTGCTGGCGGGTCTCTGCGGCAACTTCGCCCATTTCGAGGAAGACCACCACCAGTTGCTCCTGGACCGCTCCGCGCACCTGGCGCTTCCGGAGCTTCCCCCGGAACGCTACTGCTGGATGGAGTCCGGCCCGCCCGAGTGCGCCGACCACGACCTCGTCTACCGCGTGGCGACCCCGCGCCAGCTCCTGGAGATCGCCCTCAAGGCCGAGCGCAACGCCCGGCGCTTCTTCGAGTGGGTCGCGGGGACCACGGCGAGCGATGAAGTGCACGCGCTCGCCGACGAGATGGCCCGCGAGGAGGCCGAGCACGTGCAGTGGGTGACGCGCGCGCTCGAGTACGTTCGCGCGGACGGCGTCGATTGGGACAAGCTGCTTGCCGCCGGCGGCGGCCCGGGGCTCGCCCTGGGCGCCGAGCGCCGGCTGCACCGGGGCCCGAAGTAGCCGGGCCCCCGGTTCCTGCGGCGGGTTTCTAGCCGCGCGCTTCCAGTGCCTCGTGGATCGCCTGGGCGGCCCGCTTGCCCGCGCCCGCGGCGAGGATCACCGTCGCCGCGCCCGTCACCGCGTCGCCGCCGGCGAACACCAGCGCCTTCGAGGTGAGGCCCGTCTTCTCGTCGGCCACCAGGCAGCCCTTCTTGTTGGTGAGGAGCCCCGAGGTCGTGCGCGTGAGGAGCGGGTTCGGCGTAGTGCCGATCGCGAGGATCACGTTGTCCACCGGCAGCACGAATTCGGAATCCGGAATCGGCACCGGCCGTGCGCGCCCGGAGGCGTCCGGCTCGCCCAGCGTCATCTTCTGGCACTTGAGTCCCGTGGCCCAGCCTTCCGCGTTGCCCTGGATTTCCAGCGGGTTGGTGAGCCAGTGGAACTCGACGCCTTCCTCCATCGCGTGGTGGTACTCCTCGACGCGCGCGCTCATTTCCTTGTCGCTGCGGCGGTAGACCACCATCGCCTTCTCGGCGCCCATGCGCATCGAGGTACGCACGGCGTCCATCGCGGTGTTGCCCGCGCCGATCACCGCCATGCGCTTGCCGACCTTGACCGGCGTGTCCGCCGTGTCGGGGTCGTAGCCGCCCATGAGGTTCACGCGCGTGAGGAACTCGTTCGCGCTCATGACGCCGTTCAGGTTCTCGCCCGGGATGCCGAGGAATTGCGGCAGCCCAGCGCCGGTGCCGATGAAGACCGCGGCGTAGCCCATCTTGCCGAAGAGCTCGTCCAGCGTGAGCGTCTTGCCGATGATCACGTTGCAGACGATCTCCACGCCCATGGACTTGAGCAACCCGATCTCCCAGTCGAGCACCTGCTTCGGGAGGCGAAACTCGGGGATGCCGTAGCGCAGCACCCCGCCCGCGGCGTGCAGCGCCTCGTAGATCGTGACCGGGTAGCCCAGGCGCGCGGGCGGGCCCGCGCAGACCAGCCCCGAGGGGCCGGCGCCGATGATGGCGATTTTCTCGGTGCGCGTGATCTTCGCCTGCACCGAGGGGGGCTGCGTGCGCTCCCAGTCGGCGACGAAGCGTTCCAGGTGGCCGATGGCCACGGGGCTGAAGCGCTGCGTCATGCTGCATTCGGCCTCGCACTGCGACTCCTGCGGGCAGACTCTCCCGCAGATGGCCGGCAGGGGGTTGGCCGAGCGCAGGATCTCCGCGGCACCCGCCATGTCGCCCATGGCCACCGCGTGGATGAACTCCGGGATCGGCACGTTCACGGGGCAGCCGCCCACGCATACCGGGTCCTGGCAGCGCAGGCAGCGTTCGGCCTCGAACGCGGCGTGCGCCTTCGTGTATCCCTCGTTGACCTCGATGAAGTCGTGCGCGCGCTGCTGCGCCTCGCGCACCGGCATCGGCGTCTTGTCGGCTCTCTTGATGGGCATTACGCGGTCTCCCTTCTGTCCATGCACGCGGCGCGGTCCACGGCCCGTTTCTCCTCCTGCACGTAAGCCTTGTTGCGCCGCATGGCCACATCGAAATCGACTTCGTGGGCGTCGAAGCACGGGCCGTCCACGCAGGCGAACTGCGCCTTGCCGGCGACCGTCACGCGGCACCCGCCGCACATTCCGGTGCCGTCGACCATCAGCGGGTCCATGGACACCAGCGTCTTCACCTTCGGGCCGCGCGTGGTCTCCGCGACCGCACGCATCATCGCCATGGGCCCGATCGCCACCACGCTGTCGGGCCGCTTGGGCGGGCCGGCCTCGATCAGCTGCGCGAGGCGTTGCGTCACGAAGCCCTTGAAGCCCGCCGAGCCGTCGTCGGTGCAGATTTCCAGGTGCGTGCAGAGCGGGCGCAGCTCGTCGGCCAGTATCAGGAGGTCCTTGTTGCGCGCGCCGAGGATCGCGGTCGTGGTGTCGCCGCGGGCGGTGAACTCCCGCATGAGGCAGAGGAGTGCGGCCGACCCGAAGCCGCCGCCCACGCCGCAGACGTGCCCGCCGGGCGCGATCTCGATGTGGCCACCCATGGGGCCGGCCACGTCGAGGATGTCGTCGCCGGTCTTCAGCGCGCAGACGCGCTGCGTCGTCGCGCCCACCGCCTGCACCACGATGGTGATGGTGCCCAGCTCGCGGTCGTAGTCGGCGATGGTGATGGGGATGCGTTCCCCGCCCTCGCGCACCCGCAGCATCACGAACTGCCCGGGCCGGGCGGAGGCCGCGATGAGCGGTGCCTCGATCCGGAAGTACTTGGTGACCGCGGTGAGTTGCCTTGTTTCGATGATTTTTGCCATGGTTTTCTCCGGGCTAGCGACCCGGACTCGGACTCTCGAAGAGTGGAGCGGGCAGGGGAGCCCCAGCCGACACGACACTGGGGGTCATTTTCGTGGGCGTCATCGGAGGCTAGAGCAGCGGATGCTCGTGCAGCGCCTTGATCCGCGCCCAGCGGCGGTCGGTCTCGGCCTGGATGCCAGCGACGATCTCCGCGTTGTCGGGCTTCAGGAGGTGCTTGGTCTTGCCCATGAGGCCCAGCCAGTCCGACACCGGGTGGCGGCGGTCGGAGGCGTCCGGGTCGTAGGTGAGCGTGGTGTGGCCGTGCTCGATCTCGTAGAGCGGGAAGAAGCAGCTGTCGATCGCCGCCTGCAGCACCGGCTGGCCGGCGTCGTCCGCCACCTTCCAGTTGAGCGGGCAGTAGGAGAGGATCTTGCCGTACACCAGGCCCTCGTTCTTCGCGTAGAACTGCGCCTTCGCGACCTTGCGCATGAGGTCCTCGGGGTAGCCCTCGCTCGCCGTGAACACGTACGGCAGGTGGCAGGCCGCGAAGATCTGCGCGGTGTCCTTGTGGTGGTAGCGCTTTCCCGGCAGCTTCTTGCCCACTTCGCTCGTGGCCGTGCGGTGGCCCAGCGGCGTGGAGTACGAGAGCTGGGCGCCGGTGTTCATGTAGCCCTGGTTGTCGTACTCGAGGATCATCATGCGGTGGTTGCGGATCGCGGCTCCGATGGCCGGGCCCATGCCGATGTCCATCCCGCCGTCGCCGGAAATCATCACGAAGGTGATGTCCTTGGACTCCGGCACCTCGCCGCGGCGCATGCGCTCGTGGTACATCTCGACCAGCCCGGAGAGGGTGGCCGCGCCGTTCTGGAAGAGGTTGTGGATGTAGTTGATGCGGTGCGCGGTGTTCGGGTAGCCCGTGGTCACCACCATCGCGCAGCCCGTCTGGAAGAGCACGACCACGTCGCCCTGGAGCGCGTTGTACACCTGGTGCAGCGTCGGGAAGGCGCCGCAGCCCGGGCACGCCCCGTGGCCGGGAGATACGCGCTTGGGCACCGCCGTCATCTTCCACAGCGGCTCGAGTTCGACGTCCAGGCGCCCGGTCGAGACGTTGCGCTTGACGTGCGCCATGGGCTGCGAGACTTCCTCGGCGCGGATCGGGGGAAGCCCGGGACGCGCGCCGCGGCCGGGTTTGCCCGGCGTGGCGCCGTGGTACGCGAAGGGCTCGGCGACCTTCCCCGAGGCGGCGACCTGCCCCGCCAGATCGAAGAAGGCGAGCGCATCGGCCGCGTAGAAATCCTTGCCGCCGAGGCCGTAGATGCGCGAGATGACGCGCGTATCGTTTGCCGGGTCCTCCTGGATCGCCGCGCGCACTTCGAGCGAGAGGTTGCCGCCGCCGGCGCCGTAGGAATCCGCACGGTCGCCGATGGTGACCGCCTTCACGCCGCGAAGCTGCTCGCGGAATTCCTCCGCGGGGAACGGGCGCAGCACGTTGGGCGAGAGGACCCCCACCTTGCGGCCCTTGGCGCGCAGCTCGTCGGCCGCTTCCTTCGCCGTCTCGGCGGCGGAGTTGAGCAGCACCACGGCTTCTTCCGCGTCCTCCATCCGGTAGGCGTCCATGACCGGGTAGCTGCGCCCGGTGAGGGCCTCGAGCTCGGCGAACACCTCGGGGATCACGCGGCGCGCGGCCTGCATCGCCTGGGAGAGCTGGACCTTGTTGTTGATGAGGTCGGGGTCGTTCATGTACGCGCCGAAGGTCGCGGGGTGCTCGGTATCGAGCGGCGTGGGCAGGTCCGGACGCGTGCCGAGGAAGCCGCGCAGGGCCTCCGGGTCGTCGAACACCTGGATGCGGCGCTTCTGGTGGCTGGTGAAGAAGCCGTCGTAGACCACGATCACGGGCAGGCACACGTCCGCGTGCTCGCCGATCTTCACCGCGGCGAAGTTCATGTCGTACACCGCCTGCGGGTCGCGGGCGCAGAGGATGATCCAGCCGGTGTTCAGCGTGTAGTAGATGTCGGAGTGGTCGCCGCGGATGTCGAGCGGCCCGGAGACGGCCCGCGCGGCGATGTTGAGCACCATGGGCACGCGCGTGCCCGCCTGCACCGGGAGCTGCTCGAGGGCGTAGAGCACGCCCTGGGAGCTGGTGGCGTTCAGCACCCGCCCGCCGCCCAGCGCGGCGCCGTAGCAGATGCCGGCCGCCCCGTGTTCGCCGTCGCCGGCGACCAGCACGATGTCGTGCTTGCCCTCGGCCTGCATCTTCGAGAGGTTCTCGGCGACTTCCGTGGACGGCGTGATGGGGAAGTAGCCCATCACGTGGTAGCCCACGTCGCAGGCGGCGAGTGCCGCGGCCTCGTTGCCGATGCGGAACTCGAGCTTCTGGCGGGCCTGGCCCTGCGTCGGGGCCTCTTCGGTCTTGGTGGGGGCGCTCAGGATTTCGGTGGCCATGGCGGAGACCTCAGGAAATGAGTTCGGGGAAAAGGCGGACCCGCAGCCGGTCGGCCAGGCCCGGGGTCTCGGCATCCTTGGTGAGCGCGCCGGTGGGGCAGGACTCGATGCAGCGCAGGCAGCCCTTGCAGTAGCGGTAGTCCACGCCCATCAGCTCGCGCTCGAACTTGCCGCCTTCCTTGCCGTCGCCCCACACCAGGCACATGTCGGGGCAGACCAGGTCGCAGACACCGCAGTGGATGCACTTGTCGCCGTGCAGGACCGGCAGCCACCCGGTGCGCGAGGCGGAGAGATCGTTCCACGCCATGTTGCCCGGCGCCGGAAGGAGCCCGCCGGCGGGCTGCGTCTCGTAGCCCCATTCCGGCTCGGGCTTCGCGATGGGGAGGTCGCCTTCGGCGCGCCCGACGTTCTCGATCGCCTCGAACTCCGTGGCGCCGCGGCGGAAGGCGCGCTCGTTGTGGGCGACCGCCTCCGGGTGCTTGCCCGCGAATTCCGCGCACAGCGCGGCGAGGATCACTTCGGCGTCGAGGAAGGGAAACTGGCTGCAGAGCGTGCCGAGCAGCACCGCATTGGGGCGCGAATTCTCCTCGACCGCGATGCCCAGGGCGTCGACGCGGACCACGCGCACCGTCTTCGGGAGCGCAGCCAGCTCCGCCGGGATCGTGCCCGCCTGGGCGTTGTAGATGAAGACACCGTCCTTGCGCATGCCGGCGAACGTGCCCGGGTTGCCGAGCAGCACGGCGTGGAAGACGATCACCGCGTCCGGGGCCTCGACGGGCGTGCTGGTGCGGATCGGCTGCTCCCCGGGCCCCAGCCGCACGAAGGAGCGCACGAGCGAGCCTTTCTTCTCCGAGCCGTAGGAAGAGAAGTGAGCGCCGTTCAGGCCCAGGTTCAGCACCGCGGCGGTGGCGAGCACCTGCCCCGCGGCGTGGGCGCCGAGCCCGCCTATGGACTCGAACCGGGCTTCGAAGAAACGGTCGGTGTGGGGCAGGCGGACGGCACGGTTCATGGCTGGCTCCGGGAGATCGGCGCGACGCGCGCGCGGCGAAACACGCTCCGTGGCCCCGGTTTCCGGGGTGGGGCGCGATTCGAAAGTCTTCTGGCGAGTGGTCTTCACGGTTCGATCGCCCCGCACCACCGGCGCGCATGCGCTGTCGGGTGTCGGGCGTCTGTCGGGAAGGGCCGGTAGGGCCTGGCGAGACCTGCGCGGCACCCGCTCGGACGCCGGCTTGTTTCCCTTTGGACCTACATTTTCACCCTGCGTCCCCGGGCATCTTTGATCCAGCGCAAGGCACGGTCCCCGTGGCATTTCCGGGCCCCGTTTAAGCATTCGCAAAGCAGTGCGCGGGCCGCGGCCGTAACATCGGCCGAGGAGGAGAGTCCATGTTCGAGATCCGCATACACGGGCGCGGCGGGCAGGGTGTCGTCACCGCGGCCGAGATGCTGTCGGTCGCCGCGTTCCTGGAGGGAAGGTACGCGCTTGCTTTCCCGAGCTTCGGCTCGGAGCGCACCGGCGCACCCGTCGTCGCCTACTGCCGCCTCGACGACCGCGAGATCCGGCTTCGCGAGCCGATCCTGGAACCCGGCGCGGTCATCATCCAGGACCCGACGCTCCTGCACCAGGTCGACGTGTTCGGGGGCCTGAAGCGCGACGGCTATATCCTCATCAACACGGCGCGCACCTTCGGCGCCCTGGGGCTCGCCGACTTCGTGAAGGACTTCCCGCCCTCGCACCTGCTCACCGTCCCGGCCACCGAGATCGCTATGAAGCGCATCGGCCGCCCGGTGCCCAACGCGGCACTCCTGGGCGCCTTCGCCGCGGCCACGGGCATCATCTCCCTCGAGTCGGTGCACAAGGCGATCCGCGAGAAGTTCCCCGCGAAGATCGCCGAGGCCAACGTGCTCGCCGCGGGAGACGCCCACGAACACATTCGCCAGCAGGCGGGAGCGACCGAAAATGCTCAAGCAGATTGAGGGTTCCCAAGCGGTCGCCGAGGCGATTGCGCTGTGCCGCCCGGAGGTGATCTGCGCCTATCCGATCTCGCCGCAGACGCACATCGTCGAGGGACTGGGCGAGCTGGTGAAATCCGGCGAACTCACGCCCTGCGAGTTCATCAACGTGGAGAGCGAGTTCGCGGCGATGAGTGTCGCCATCGGCGCTTCCGCCGCGGGAGCGCGCGCCTACACCGCGACTGCGAGCCAGGGCCTGCTCTTCATGGCCGAGGCCGTCTTCAATGCCGCCGGACTCGGGCTGCCCATCGTGATGACGGTCGCCAACCGCGCGATCGGCGCACCCATCAACATCTGGAACGACCACACCGACGCGATGAGCCAGCGCGACTGCGGCTGGATACTGCTCTTCGCGGAGACGAACCAGGAGGCGCTCGATCTCCACATCCAGGCCTTCCGCCTCGCCGAGGCGCTCTCGCTCCCGGTCATGGTGTGCATGGACGGCTTCATCCTCACCCACGCCTATGAGCGCGTGGACATGCCCACGCAGGAACAGGTCGACGCCTTCCTGCCGCCCTTCGATCCGCGCCAGCGCCTCGACCCCGCGAGCCCCGTGTCCATCGGCGCGATGGTGGGGCCGGAGGCCTTCATGGAGGTGCGCTACCTCGAGCACGTGCGCCAGATGCGCGCGCTCGAGATGATCCCCGGCTGGGCGGAGGAATTCCGCGAGGCCTTCGGGCGCGATTCCGGCGGTCTCATGCGCAAGTACCGCACCGACGACGCGGACACCATCGTCGTGGCCCTGGGCTCCGTGCTCGGGACGATCAAGGAAACGGTGGACGCGCTGCGCGACAAGGGCGAGCGGATCGGCGTGCTGGGCATCACCTGCTTCCGTCCCTGGCCCACGTCGGCGGTGCGCGCCGCGCTCTCCCACGCCAAGCGCGTGGTGGTGCTGGAGAAGAGCATCGCGGTGGGTCTCGGCGGCATCGTCTCCGCGAACGTGCGCGCCTCCTACGGCGGGCACCCGGACGTGGTGCACACGGTGGTCGCCGGGCTCGGCGGGCGCTCCATCACGCGCGAGTCGCTGGCGCGCGTCTTCACTTCCGCGTCGCACGGCACGCTCGCGCCGCTCACCTTCCTCGATCTCGACCACGGCCTCGTGGAGCGGGCACTCGCGCGCGAGCGCCAGACCCCGCACTCCGGCCCGGTCGCCGAGGGGCTCCTGCGCGACGTCGGTGTCGTCGCCGCGAAGATCAGCTGAGGCGCCGCCATGTCCTTCCAGCCCATCAAGTTCTACCAGACCGGCACCTTCACCGTCGGCAACCGCCTGCTTCCGGACGCCGAGCGCTCGGTGCAGTCGACGGTGCGGCGCACCAATTCCCTCAACTCCGGCCACCGCGCCTGCCAGGGATGCGGCGAGGCCCTCGGCGCACGCTACGCGATCGACGCCGCGATGGAATCCACCGATGGCCAGTTGATCGCCGCCAACGCGACCGGCTGCCTCGAGGTGTTCTCCACGCCGTACCCGGAGACCTCGTGGCAGATTCCGTGGATCCATTCGCTCTTCGGCAACACCGCGGCCGTGGCCACGGGGATTGCAGCCGCCATGCGCGTGAAGGGGCGCGACAACGTGCGCGTGGTCGCCCAGGGTGGCGACGGCGGCACCGCGGACATCGGCTTCGGGTGCCTCTCGGGCATGTTCGAGAGAAACGACGACGTTCTCTATATCTGCTACGACAACGGCGGCTACATGAATACCGGCGTGCAGCGCTCCTCGGCCACACCCGCAGGCGCGCGCACCGCCACCACCGCCGCGGTGGGACCGAACCCAGGCAATCCCTTCGGCCAGGGCAAGGACTTGCCCGCCATCGCCATCGCGCACGGCATTCCTTATGTTGCGACCGCCACCGTGGCTGAGCTGCGCGACCTCGAGGCGAAGGTGCGCCATGCGATGTCGATCCGCGGCGCGCGCTACCTGCACATCCTCGTGCCCTGCCCGCTGGGGTGGGGGCACGACTCGGCACTCACCATCCGCATGGCCCGCCTCGCGAAGGAAACCGGCATCTTCCCCGTGTACGAGGCCGAGAACGGCGAGGTGACGGGGGTCTCGAAGATCCGCCAGAAGACCCGGGTCGAGGAATATCTCAAGCCGCAGAAGCGTTATGCGCACCTCTTCTCGCCCAAGCCGCGCGAGGACGTGATCCGGCGCATCCAGGAGGCCGCGGACCGCAACATCCGCAAGTACGGCTTGCTGGAGGCTGCGCAATGACGAAACCCTTCGCCATCACGCTCGACCCCGGCTCGAGCCTCGCCAACCACACGGGCTCCTGGCGGACGCTGCGCCCGGAGTACCTCGACCGCCTGCCGCCGTGCAACCACGCCTGCCCCGCGGGCGAGAACATCCAGGGCTGGCTCTTCCACGCCGAGAGCGGCGACTACGAGGCGGCGTGGCGCTCGCTCGTCCAGAACAATCCCCTGCCCGCGGTGATGGGGCGCGTGTGCTACCACCCGTGCGAGACCTCGTGCAACCGCACGCACCTCGATTCCGCGGTGGGCATCAATTCCGTCGAGCGCTTCCTCGGCGACGAGGCGCTGAAGCGCGGCTGGAAGCTCGACGCGCCGGCGAAGGCCACGGGGAAGAAGGTGCTCGTAGTGGGCGCGGGTCCCTCGGGGCTCTCGGCCGCGTATCACCTGGCGCGCTTCGGGCACAAGGTCACGATCCACGAGGCCGGGCCCCTGGCCGGCGGCATGATGCGCTTCGGGATCCCGAAGTACCGCCTGCCGCGCGACGTGCTCGACGGCGAAGTGAAGCGAATCCTCGATCTCGGCGTGACGCTCGAACTGAACCGCAAGGTCGATGACGTGATGGAGTCGATGAAGGCGGGCGGCTTCGACGCGGTGTTCCTCGCCGTGGGCGCGCACATCGCCAAGCGGGCCTACATCCCGGCGGGAGAGGCGGCGAAGATCCTCGACGCGGTGCAGGTGCTGCGCGGCATGGAGGGCGAGGAGAAGCCGCTCCTCGGCCGTCGCGTGGTGGTCTACGGCGGCGGCAACACCGCGATCGACGTGGCGCGCACCGCCAAGCGGCTGGGCGCGGACCGAGGCGATGATCGTCTACCGCCGCACGCGCGAGAAGATGCCGGCGCACGACTTCGAGGTGCAGGAGGCGCTGGACGAGGGCATCCTCATCAAGTGGCTCTCGACGATCAAGCAGGCGGGCGAGGGCTCGATCACCGTCGAGAAGATGGAACTCGACGCCAAGGGCGTGCCGCAGCCCACGGGCAAGACGGAGACGCTTGAAGCCGATTCGGTCGTGCTGGCCCTCGGGCAGGATGTGGACCTCTCGCTGCTGGACCGCGTGCCGGGTCTCGAAATCGAGGATGGCGTGGTAAAGGTGGGCGCGAACATGATGACCGCGCACGCCGGCATCTTCGCCGGCGGCGACATGGTGCCCGCGGAGCGCACCGTCACGGTCGCGATCGGCCACGGCAAGAAGGCCGCGCGCCACATCGATGCCTGGCTTCGCTCGGGCACCTACGACCCGGGCCCGAAGCACGAGATCGCGGATTTCTCGAAGATGAACACCTGGTACTACTCGGACGCTTCCAAGACGGTGCGCCCGGTGCTCGATCTCGCGCGGCGCACCTCGTCCTTCGACGAGGTGGTGCAGGGCCTCGACGAGACCAACGCGCTCTTCGAGGCGCGCCGTTGCCTGTCCTGCGGCAACTGTTTCGAATGCGACAACTGCTATGGCGTATGCCCGGACAACGCCGTGATCAAGCTGGGCCCCGGCAACCGCTTCAAGTTCAACCTCGACTACTGCAAGGGCTGCGGCGTCTGCGCGGCCGAGTGCCCCTGCGGCGCGATCCGCATGGTGCCCGAGGAAATCTAGAAAAGGGGACGCTCCCCTTTTCTCGCGCATTTGCCGCGCGTCAAGCGAGAACACCTGCCCATCCGAAGGGAATTGCGCGAAGTATCGGGCGTTGTGTAGAGTATGGTCCGCCAATAACAAAAATCAGGGTGGGCAATGTCACTCGGCGTTCGACTTGCAGGTCTTCTCGTCCTGCTCACGTCTTCTCTCCCATCCGCCGCGGGCGCCCTTTGGATTCGCGGCGGCGACCAGCTCCACGAAATCGACGCCATGGCCAATCGCCTCGTGCGGACGATCGTGGTCGACGATGGTCAGGCGCTCGCGGCGGACGAGGGCGGGGGGTGGATCGTCGCGAAGGACCGGTTGCTCCGCTTCGAGGCGTCCGACTCCGCCGCCTGGTCCCTGGATCTCATTCCGCCACTCAAGCAGCCGTCGTTCCTGGCGATCGACCCCCGCGGCCGTCTCCTCTGGGTCGTCGGCAAGGATTCGCTTCTTCGGCTGAGCCTGCCCGACCGGACCACGGCCGTGTTCGCTTTCGAGGGCAACAAGGCGCGGGCCGTGGATGCCGGACTCGACGGTTCGCTCTAGGCGATCGGCAACAAGGAGCTGTGGCATTACTCGGCCGAGGGCGCGCTCCTCACCCGAATTGACCTCCAGCCGCTCACGACCTCGGAGCCCAAGCTCCTCGCCGTCGATTCCCTGGGCGGCAGGGGCTGGCTGGCGGGCGAGAAGAGCCTCATCGGTTTCGAGTCGGTGAATCCCTCGGCGACCTTGGTGTCCATTGCGCTCCCCGACAAGGTCGATGCCATCGCGCTCGACCGCGGAACGGGAAGGGTGTGGGTCGTGGGAAACGATCGCCTTCAGGTCATTGACGCCGGCGGCGCGATCATTCGATCGGTCGATCTGAAGGCGATCGGAATCAGGAATGTCGTGGGACTTTCCTTCGATGCGGCGACGGGGAGCCTTTGGGCGATCCACGACGGCAGCGTGAACCGGCTGAACCCGGACGGGATGCTGCTCGCGTCGGTACCCCTGGCGAAGAAGCCCGACGCACTCGCCATCGCGCCCTTGAGGCTGGTTCCGACCGTGGCGGTCGTCTCTCCTGTCGATGGGATTCTCACGGCCAACGCCAATTCGTCGCTGGTCCTGCGCTACGGTGCTGATTGCACGGGCACACCTTGCGGATTCGGCCTGGACGCCTTCTCGGGCTACGAGCTTTCGGCGACCTTGAACGGCGCGCCGCTGGCCGGCGCCTTCGCCTACAACCCCGCAACGGGCGAATCGACGAGTGTTTTGGGCACACGGTTGCCCGAGGGCGAGAACCGGCTGGAGGCGCGGGTCACCGACCGGTTCGGGACCGCCTCCGTAACTGCCATGTCCCGGTTCACCATCGACACCACGCCGCCGCGCTTTATCGCGCTCTCGCCCGCCGACGGCGCGACCGTGACGACCACGACGCTTTCGATCGCGGGAAGCGTGGACGAAACGGCCACGATCGCACTCTCTGGCGAAGGTCAGTCCGCGAGCGTCCAGGCGACGAGCTTCACATTCCCCGTGACCCTGCGCAACGGACTCAACACCTTCACGCTGGAAGCCACGGATACGATCGGCAATCGCCGGACGGCGACCCTTCGGATCACGCTGACGAGCGGCGTGCGCTTCACCGTGACGAGTCCGCAGGATGGGGCGAGCGTCGCCGGAAGCCAGGTGGCGGTCATGGGAACATTCGAGGGCCCCGCGAACATGGGTGTTTCCATCAACGGAATCGTCGCGAGCACCTTCGGCAACCGATTCGTTGCGATCATTCCCGTCGATCCGGGAGCCAACGCCGTCACCGTTGCAGCCAGAACACAGGACGGCGCTACCGCATCGGTTTCACTCACGGTCATGGCCGGGGCCGCTCCGCCCGTGGAGCTGGAAATCACGCCTCGATGCGGTATTGCCCCCTTCACCGTCGAGGTGCGCGTACCGACCATTGCCGATCGCATCTCGGCCCAGACCCAGATCGATTTCGACGGCGACGGGGTCGTGGACCAGACGCTCTACGGTTTCGAGACCTCGGCGACTCACAACTACGCAGTCCCCGGCATCTACAACGCGAGAATCACCCTCAACGACTATGCGGGTGGTTTCTACACCTGGACGATTCCCGTGGTCGTCCAGCGGGTGCAGGATATCGACCGGAAGCTCCAGGAGATCATTACGGGGATGATCATGAGGCTCAGGACGGGCGATATCGAGGGCGCGCTGCTCGCCTACGACGAGGGGATTGTTGAACGCTATCGCGATATTTTCCTGGAGATCGGTGCGGATCTGCCCGCCGTTGCCGAGCAGCTTGGCGCCATCGTCGACGGAACTATCTTCGGGACATTCGCCGAATACGCCATGGTTCGCGATACGCCTGCTGGCCGCCGGGCTTTTCTCGTCTATCTTGTGCTCGGGCAGGACGGTGTCTGGCGCATTCGACAATTCTGAGAGCATGAAATCCATGATGACATTTCGCTTTCCGGCCGCACTGGCCCTCCTCGCCGCACCCTTGATCGCCAGTTGCGGGCCATACCTCCCGCTGGAGGGCGTGGTCATCGACACGAGCACGGGCAAGCCGCTGTCCGATGCCTTCGTGATATCTCAGTGGACGACCCAGGGTGGCGACGGCGTCGGAAGCCGGCTGGGTTGCCCCAAGGTCGATGTGGTGAAGGCAGATGGCCAGGGCGTTACCGGTTTTCCGGCGGATTCACGTCCGTGCTCTACGGGGACTACCGGGTCGTATTCGCCTACAAGGCTGGTTACGACCCGGATTCCTCGAAACCCTTCAACAACGAATTGGTGCAGATGAAGCCGTTCAAGGGTACCGATGACGAGCGGGCCAGGTCGTTCGGCACCTTCGACTCCCTTCGGGCCTGCAGGTCGTCGGAGGACATCGTGAAGATTCTCACGCCGCTCTACACCGCTCTCGACGAAGAGGCGGCGACCCTTGTCGTGACTCCGCGCCCGTTTTCGGACCCCGGGGGCTTCATGTTCAGCCTCAGACAGCATGAAAGAGCGATCCAGATCGAAAGGGAGTTTGAGGAAGAGCAGAAGAAAAAGAGGCGTTAGGAGACCATGGCCCGCCTGTTCGCAGTTCTCGCTCTCCTGGTCGCCTCACAAGGCCTTGCGCTGGCGTACGAACTTCGTACGCACGCACAACTCTGAGAGCATGAAATCCATGATGACATTTCGCTTTCCGGCCGCACTGGCCCTCCTCGCCGCACCCTTGATCGCCAGTTGCGGGCCATACCTCCCGCTGGAGGGCGTGGTCATCGACACGAGCACGGGCAAGCCGCTGTCCGATGCCTTCGTGATATCTCAGTGGACGACCCAGGGTGGCGACGGCGTCGGAAGCCGGCTGGGTTGCCCCAAGGTCGATGTGGTGAAGGCAGATGGCCAGGGGCGTTACCGGTTTTCCGGCGGATTCACGTCCGTGCTCTACGGGGACTACCGGGTCGTATTCGCCTACAAGGCCGGTTACGACCCGGATTCCTCGAAACCCTTCAACAACGAATTGGTGCAGATGAAGCCGTTCAAGGGTACCGATGACGAGCGGGCAAAGTCATTCGGCAGCTACGGCTCCCTTCGAGCCTGCAGGTCGTCGGAGGACCTCGTGAAGATTCTCACGCCTCTCTACACCGCTCTCGACGAAGAGGCGGCGACCCTGGTCGTGACTCCGAGCCCGTTTTTTCGCCCCGGCAGCTTCATGTTCAGTCTCAGACAAATTGAAGGGGCAAGGGAGGACGAACGACGATTCGAAGAAGAGCAGAAGAGAAGGAGGCGCTAGCAGACCATGGCCCGCCTGTTCGCAGTTCTCGTTCTCCTGGTCGCCTCACAAGGCCCTGCGCTGGCGTACGAACTGCGTACGCACGCACAACTGACACTGGGCGCTGCCAATCGCTCGGCGCTGCTTCGGGACGCTTCTGTCGCGAACGATCTTGGCATTGACCTTCCGTCAACAGCCGATATCGGTGCAACGTATTTCGATGGAACGGCGACGGCGCCCAGAGTCAGGACAGCGTTCACGTTCGAAGCGACACGGATGCCCGAATCGGTGAATAGGCGGTCGGCAATGGGTTGGCTCTTGCGAGGCGCAATCCGTGAAGACGATGTCGCACTGACTGGATGTCTCGCGATGAAGTACGAGGCGCGCGAGGGCTCCGAGGAATGCAACCCGAGAGACGACCCCTACGGCGATATCGACAGGCCCTTGCGTCACTTCTACGATCCGATCGCGGATCGGGGTCTGAATCGCTTTCCATTCTACGGAGACCGCGCGCCGGACTGGGCCTTGGGCCGCATGGATTCGATAGCCCAGGGAGGAACAGTCGATTCCGCGAGAAGAAACCACTTCTCGATCGTGGACGCCCGGCAAGCCATGTATTACGCCCTTTCCGGGCGGGTTCTCCCGAGACAAACACCTGACCTGGCGACGCGCAATGCCTGGTGGGCCACCACCTTTCGCTCGCTCGGGGACGCCATGCACCTGCTCCAGGACATGGCGCAGCCGCAACACACGAGGAATGAGCCGCATTCGGGCAGCGTATTCGAGGCTTACATCGAGGCACGAGCACGGGAGTTGCTCGGGTACAAGATCGACGGGACAACGGTGAATGCCGCGGCGCTTGACCTCGGCAGCCACCCGGTTCCGGCGTTGAACCGCTACGCAAACTTCTGGAGCACCGGAAAGGGCGTCGACTCGCTGCAGGGAAAGGGGCTGGCCAATTTCAGCAACCGGGGCTTCTTCACGGAAGAACGGAATTTCGGATCGCGAAGGGCGGGCGAGTATCCGAGACCCACGAGCCTCATGGCCGACTACCAGTCACTGCCCTCCAGCGGAGAGGCGGTACCCGGGACTACGCTCAAGTACATCACGGGAACGGTCGTCGATGCCCGGATCGGAAGTGAAGACAGGATTCGGATGGCGGCAGAGAGCACTTTCTCGGCCAACTTCGGCAACCGCGTGTTCTACGTTCTCAATCGCTTTGTCTACGACGACCAGGCGGCGTTGCTGATTCCACGCGCAGTGGCCTACTCCGCCGGCCTGCTCGACTACTTCTTCAGAGGCCGCATCGATCTCGTGAAGGACCGCGATCGGCCGAACGGCCTCCTGATCCGCAACCTCGGCCCCGAGCCCGTTAGCGGCGTCTTCGATCTCTACTTCGACACGAAGGAGGGCTTGCGCAAGCCCGTCAAGCGGACTGACGGAACCGATGTCGCCTGGCCGACCAGCGCACTCGAGGGCTCGAGCCTCGGAAGCGGCAAGGACTTCCCGGTGGCCGCCGATTTCGCGGCGCCCGCCGATGCGAAGAATCCCGGGGAATACATTCTGGTGTTCCGGGGCGACATGGGTGAGGAGAAATCGGCGCAGGCCCTTGGTTTCGTGGGTGCCGTCGCCGCGAAGGTCGTGAAGGCCCCGAAACCCAGTGCCCTCTACATCGCGGGGGTCGATTCGCAGAATCGCGTACTCACATTCAAGGTCGACGCGAATGGCATGCGGCAACTGAATGGCTTCGACGACACCGGGCGCTTCTTCACCACGGATTTCCGGACTCCCTCCGGGCCCCTCAAGGATATCGACCCCCTGTTCCCGGCTGTGCGCGCGCAGTACTTCGGGCAGGAAGGGATACCGCGGATCGCCCGCACGCGACAAGTCGCCTTTAGCGACGGCTTGGTGCCGAGCTACGAGACCATCGGTCTCGCGGTGCATCAGAGTTCGGGGTCGTTTCCGTTGACCTACGTCCGCAACGCGTCGACCGGCCAGCTCGAATTCCGCTTTTCAGCCGAAGCCGCGTGGCTCGCGAAGGGCGAGGATGGCGCGGACTATGAGTTCCAGATCATCGAGCTCACGCCGGCAGGCCTGGGCAAGTTGCGTTACGTCCGAACCGCGCGGGGTGCGGACGGCAGCCCGTTGGTCACTGCGGGCGCGGTACCGCTTCCCGTGTTGTCCGCGGAAGCCGCAGTGAACTACTTCGCGTTCCGGAACGGCAGGCTCTTCATCTCCCCGGACGGGCTTTCCGTGAAGGGTTTTCTGTCCACGCTTACGGGCGCTTTTTCGGACGACGAGCTTCGAATCGTCCCGGGTTCACCGCCGAGCATCGGATACGTGCGAGGCGCTCCCTACTCCTCGAACGTCGTGCTCGCGAACGAAAGCGGCTGTCCCTCCGGTGGAAGCTGTGTCTTGCACTCCCATTTCAAGGGAACGAGCCGGGACCCGACCCGGTTGGTCGACTACGTGGGCGGGGTGCTTCGCTCATGGAGGCGCGAGACCGACGGCGAACTGCGGCAGGACAAATCGAGGGAGGCCGTAGGCACCACGGAAGACACCAATCCGGGTGCCTGTCCTTTCGACCTGGTCTACGCCAGCCGGGTCGTCACGACGGAGTCCGGGATGCAGTCCTCGACGGAGCGCTTCCTGCTCGAGGGGGGCGCACTCGCCTACTTGAGCAGGAACGACGGGGGGCAGAGAACCCTCACCGAAACGTATCTTCAGGTGGACCACCACCTTGCGTCAGGCGGCGGCACGAGGCGACTGGATTGCGACCATGTTGTCTCGGACCCCCCGCAGCGGACATCGACTGAAAACCTCGTTCCCGGAAGCAGCGAACTCTCCGGGTCCACGATCATTCGGACCTTCACCGGAGCAGTGCGCGATTCGATCATTGCCGATATTTCGGGTGACGCGAATACGCATACCACGGCCCATAGGTTCCGGAGCATCGCCCTGCTCCCGACCGGAAGCCCTTATGTCGGGGATGCGTCGCCGGCCGGGGAACTCTTCATCGCGCTCCCGGACAAGAGCTTCATCTTCTACGAGCCGGTCAAGGGCAACGGAATGCCCGAGACGATCGCTATCCCGCCGCATGTCACGAGAATAATCGCGGCGATCTGGCTCTAGTCTGCTCCCGCATTTCTCAGCACCCGCCTCGTTTCGAACACCGACGCCGGCCAGCGCTCGCCCTTCCACGCGAGGCAACGCTTGAGGTAGAAGTCGAAGAGCAGCGGGTTGTGCTTCTGGATGTGCCAGATCCGCTCGGCGTCCTTCGCCGCGAGCACGCCTTCCTCGACCAGGCCCTTCAGGCCCATCACCGCGACGATGCCCGGGCCCGGATAGTCGGATCCGTTCAGGAGCCGCGGGTGCCAGTCGTAGTTCGAGATGAGGCGCGCGAGCGCGCCCGGCTGCCGCCCGCCCAGCACCACCGCAGACAGGTCGCCGTAGAGCTTGCCTCGCCACGCCGGTTCGTCCATGAGACGCGCAAAGAGCGAGAAGCTCGGCACGACCTTGCGGCCCAGCGCGACGTCAAGATCCGGGAAGTCCCCCTGCATGCCGCAGTGGGACACGATCACCGTGGCGCCTTCCTCGAGGGCGGGACGCAACCGCAGCGGATTGCCGTAGTCCTGCACGCCACCGTCCACCAGCTCGTGTTGCCAGCCGCCGTGGGAGATGAGCGGCAGGCCGAGCTTCGCGATTTCGCGGTAGAAGGGGCGGCAACGCGGGCTCGCCGGGTCGATGCCCATGAAATAGGGAATCCACTTCACCGCGCTCGCGCCGTTCGCTGCCGCCGCGCGCAGGCGTTCGAGGGCGTCCTCGCGGTAAGGGTGGACCGACGCCGCCCACAGGAACCGGCCGCCGCTGTTTCGCGCGATGCCCGCCGCGTAATCATCGGGGACGAGGAAGATGGTGCGGCTGCGGTCGAGGCGCCCGTCCTCGCCGTGGTAGCCGTCCAGCGCCAGCAGCAGGAAGCGTGCGCCGGCGGGAAACTCGTCGGCGAGCACGGCAAGGCGGCTCACGTAGCGCCGGCTCCAATTGGCCGGGTCGTCCCCGAGGCAGGCGGCGTTGGCCATCAGCTTGAAATGCGCGTAGGAGAACGGGTGCGCGAGGGAGCGCATGGCGGGATTCACCCACGGATCGCCGGGGCCAGTACCCTCACCGGCAATGTGGACATGCAGGTCGAGGACCTGGCGTGGATCCAGCCCGGTCCACACCCGGGCGGCCAGCGCAGGATCGATGCGATGGCCGGGGTCGCCGGGATTGGCGCAGGGGTTCATGAGGCCGAGCGCCTCCCAGCACCCGCCGAGCGGGAGCGTCGCGGGAATCGCCAGGGCGGCAAGCAACCGGCGTCGGGTGAACATGCGCAAAGGCTCCCGGCTGGAGAGGGTGCATATGTTACGCGCCATGCGCCGGAGCGCCAGCTTGCCCTTACCCCGGTGCGTCCCCGACAATAGGCCCCGGATCCGCAAGAAAACCACCACGAATGGCTCTCCAGGCACGCAGCTTCGCGAACGTGCTGGTCATCGGCGTGGCGGGAAGGCTCGACCAGGACAACTGCGAGGCTTTCCGCGCCGACCTGATGGCGCACGTCGAACGTTCCGCCCACGACGGGGGCGCGGTGGTGCTCGACCTCTCGGGCCTCGAGTACGTCTCGAGCGCGGGGCTGCGCTGCTTCATGCTGGCCTCGCGCCAGGCGAAGGCGCAGCACGGCCGGATCTCGGTGGCCGCCCTGCAGCCGATGGTCGCCGAGATCTTCGAGATCAGCCACTTCAACATGGTCTTCCAGGTCTTCCAGACGGTGCGCGAGGCGCTCGCGGCCGCTTCCAACGAGGCCGTCGCGGCCTTCGACCAGGCCTGAGCATCCGGCCCGGTACGCACCGGCACTCCACATGACCATGCGCATCCGCTTCTGGGGCACCCGGGGATCCATTCCCGTGGCCCTCACCTCCTTCGACATCCGCGACAAGCTCGCGCGCGCGCTCGTGGAGGCCTCGGGGCGCAGCTTCGACTCCTTCGAAGAGGCGCACGCCTTCGCCTCCACCGAGCTCGACTTCTCGATCACGCACACCTTCGGCGGCCACACGCCGTGCGTGGAGCTCGACCTCGGCGGCGAGGAGTACTTCGTCTGCGACATGGGCAGCGGCGCGCGGCCCTTCGGCGTGCACGTGCTCGCGAGGCAGGCCAGGCGCCCGGCCACGGTGAACGTGTTCATGTCCCACGTGCACTGGGACCACATCATGGGCTTTCCCTTCTTCGGGCCCGCCTACGTGCCGGGCACGAAGATCCGCATCCACAGTTGCCATGACGTCTGCGAGCAGGCCTTCCGCCTGCAGCAGGCCGCACCGTGCTTTCCCGTGGAATTCAACCAGCTCGCGGCGTCCATCGAGTTCGTGAAGCTCGAGCCCGACCAGCCGCGCGAGATAGCCGGGCTCACGGTCACGCCGCACCTGCAGCTGCATTCCGGAGACTCCTACGGCTTCCGCTTCGAGCACGGCGGCAAGCGCGTGATCTACTCGACCGACTCCGAGCACAAGCTCGAGAACCGCGCCGAGGCCGAGAACTTCGCGGCCTTCTTCCGCGACGCCGACGTGGTGATCTTCGACGCGATGTACGCGCTCGCCGAGGCGATCAGCGTGAAGGCCGACTGGGGGCATTCGAGCAACATCGTGGGCGTGGAGCTCTGCCAGATGGCGAACGCGCGCCACCTGGTGCTCTTCCACCACGAGCCGGCCAACGACGACGCGACGCTGCACGGCCTGCTCAAGGAAGCGCGCCGCTTCGAGGAGCTCACGCGCTCCGGCGAGCCGCTCAAGGTCTCCGCGGCGTACGACGGAATGGAGATCGAGCCCTGAGAGCCTCCGGCGCGTTTCGCGTCGCCGCGCTCGCCCTGCTGGCCGCGCTCTCGCTCCTGCTCGCCGCTTCTCCCGACCAGGTCGAGCGCTTCCGCAATCTCGTCTTCGACGGCTGGCAGCGCTTCATGCCCCGGGAGCGCATTTCCACCCAGGTGGTGGTGGTCACGATCGACGAGCAGGCGCTCGCCACCCACGGGCAATGGCCGTGGCCGCGCGACCGCGTGGCCGAGCTCGTGTCGCGCATCGCCGCCGGGCGCCCGCTCGTGATCGGCATGGACATCTTCTTTCCCGAGCCCGACCGCTATTCCCCGGCGGTCATGGCGGCCCGCTTCGAAGGCAAGGCGCCGGAACTCGCCGCGCGCCTGCGTGCGATGCCCTCCAACGACGCGCTGCTGGGCGCAGCCCTTTCCACGGTGCCTTCCGTGCTCGGTGTGGCGGCGCTCGAATCGAGCGACGCGCGTTTCGCCGGCCCGCCGCGCTCGCCACCGGTGCGCTTCCTGGGTGGCGTCCGGGACGGGCTTCGCGCCTACCCGGGGCACCTGCGCAACGTCCCCGAAATCGACGCGGGCGCCGTCGGCCATGGCCTCTACTCGATCGATCTCGAGGGCGGCGTGGCGCGACGGCTGCAGATGATCGGGCGCTTCGACGAGGCCGCCGTGCCCACGCTCGCGGTGGAGATGATGCGCATCGCCCTCGATGCGCCGCTCACCGTCGCGCCCTCGTTCGGCGGCACGATCGAGCTGCGCTTCGGCGACTACGCGGTGCCCGCCCAGCCCGACGGCCGGGCCCATGTGCGCTTCGGCTATTCGGACTCGTCCCGCTTCGTCTCGGCGGCGGGCATCCTCGACGGCACGTTCGACGTCTCCCAGCTCGAGGGGAAGCTCGTCCTGGTCGGCTTCACGGGCCTGGGGCTCGTCGACCTCGTCTCCACGCCGCTGGGCGAGACGGTGTTCGGCGTGGAGAACCACGCGCAGGCGGCCGAGGCGATCCTCGAGGGCCAATTCCTGCGCCGGGTGTCGCTCGGCGCGCGACTGGAGGCCGCACTCCTCGTGGCCTTCGGGCTCGGGTTGTTCTTCTTCATACCGCGCTCGAACGCGCAGCGCTCGGCGGCACTCCTCGTCACGGCGATCGTCGTGGCGGTCGGTGCGGCCGCGGCGGCGTTCCGGTTCGCCGGGCTCCTGTTCGACCCGGTCGGGCCCGCGCTCGGTGCGATCGCCGTCTTCGGCGTGATGCAGGCGGGTTCCCTCGCCGAGGCGCAGCGCCAGCGCACGCAGCTGCGCGAGCAGGCCGCGCGCATGGCCGGCGAGCTGGACGCCGCCAAGCGCATCCAGATGGGGCTGCTGCCGGACCCGGCCGAGATCTTCGTCGACGAGCGGCGTGTCGATGTGGCCGCCCTCCTCGAGCCCGCGCGGACCGTGGGCGGCGACTTCTACGACTGCTTCATGCTCGACGGGCGAAAACTCTTCTTCGTGGTGGCGGACGTGTCGGGCAAGGGGCTGCCGGCATCGCTCTTCATGGCCTCGACCAAGTCCATCCTGAAGAGTGCGGCGTTCACCGTCGAAGGCTCCGTCGGCGGCGTGCTCGCGAAGGCACAGGACGAGATCCGCCGCGAGAATCCGGAGTCGCTCTTCGTGACTGCGCTCGCCTGCGTGCTCGATCTCGAGACCGGGGAGCTCGAGTACGCCAACGCGGGCCACGAGCCGGCGTGGTCCTGCCAGCCCCGCGGCAGGGCCGAGCGCCTGGACGCCTCCGGCGGGCCGCCGCTGTGCGTGCTGGATGTCTACTCGTACCCTTCGACGCGGCGCACGCTCGAGCGCGGCGAGTGGATTCTCGCGCTCTCCGACGGGGCGACGGAGGCGATGAACGTGCGCAAGGAGTTCTACGGTTCGGAGCGGCTGCGCACCTCGCTCGGCTGGCTCGGCGACGAAGCCGGTGCCGCGGAGATCGTGGCGCGCGTGCGCGACGACGTGCGGCGATTCTCGGGGGAAGCGGAGCCTGCCGACGACCTCACCCTGCTCGCGGTCCGCTGGAACGGGCCGGAGAGCAGCCTCAGCGCACGCTGATCTCGACGCGGCGGTTGCGCGGCTCGGAGACGTTGTCCTCCGTCGCGACGAGGAGCTCGCGCTTGCCGCGCCCGGCTGCCTGGATGCGCCCTTGCGGGATGCCCAGCTCGATCATCAGCTCGCGCATGCGCTCGGCACGGGCGAGCGAGAGCTTGTCGTTGAAGGAGAGATTTCCGACGGTGTCGGTGTGGCCGATCACCGCGATGTCGGGCGCCGGGCGGCGTTTCAGCTCCGCGAACACTTTTTCCATTTCCGCCCGGGAGGCGTTCGTCAACTCGTCCTTGCCCTCGAGGAAGTAGAGGGTGAACGAGGCGGGCCTGCCGGGGAGGGCTTCGAGCGTCGAGCGGAACGCGCGGCTGATTTCAGGGGCCGCGAGCAGTTCGGGCAGGGCGCTTCCATCCGCCCTCACGCGCCGGGCTTCGTAGGGTTGGTCCAGGACCTGCATGGTTCCGCCGGAGTACACGACCACCGCGCCGACATGGCCGTCGGGGCCGGGAATGACCGCGACCAGTTCGGAGGCGACCGGAACGGGGACCTTGGGCGTTTCCGCGCAGGCCGCTACCGCGAGCAACAGGATGGCGGCGGCTATGCGCATGGGGCCTTTGCGTTCAGCGGGCCGCGGCGGGGGCCGCAGCCGGCTCGTCGACCTGGACCACGAACTCGGTGCCGCGCACGGCCATCACCGAGGAGGGCGTGCGAATCTTCATGGACTCGGGCGACTGGCGGACCATCTTGCCCGACACCGCCGCGAGCTTGCCCTTGCGCAGCGACCCCTCGAACTCGCCCGCGTGGGTCGTCGTGTCGAAGCGGTACTTGTCGATGGCAAAGACGCTGTTGGGGCCGACGGAGACCAGGCTGTTGTCGGAGAAGGTGATGCCGGCGGAGCCGTTGGCGCCCGTGACCACGACATCGGTGGCGCGCACGGGCATGCCTACCGTCGCCGCGACACGCGCGCCGCTGCGCTCGACCTGCACGTCGCCCTTGGCGACCTTGATCTGGCCGATGTCGTTCGCCGCCGCGGAGGCGGCGAACACGAGGGCAGAGACGAATATCCACAGCTTCCGCATGATTGCCTCCTTGGCAGCGCGGGATCGGGAGACCACTCTATAATGCCTCAAAAGGAAAAACTGTGAACTCGATCACTTCGCGAACGGGGATGTTTCCGTCCCGCCTGGAGGCCCTCAAGACGGCCCGGGAGTTCCTCGAGGGGTTCTGCGCGGCCGCCGGGATCGACCGCCAGCCGTGCCTGAAGCTCAATCTCGTGGTCGAGGAACTCTTCCTCAACACCGTCAAGCACGGCCATCGGGGGGGCTCCGATGCCCCCGTCTGGATCACGCTTTCCGACCGGGACGGCGCCATCCACGTGACCTACGAGGACCGCGCCGCCCCGTTCAATCCCTTCGCCGCGGCCACGCGCGAGATGCTGGAAGCCCTCGCCGATACCCGCCGGGAGGGCGGGCTGGGGGTGCTCCTCGCCCATGGCCTCACCACCGAGAGCGAATACGCCTACCTCTTCGGGCGCAACCGCATCCGCCTCGCCCTCGCCGCCTAGTACCCGAACGAATCAAACGAAATAGGGGCGCGTCCCCTTTTTCCGCTTTCAGGCCGCCAGGCCGAAGAAGTTGCGGATCTTCGCGAGGATGTCGGCGTCGCGGGTGGGCCGCGGGCCCCCGGAGGCCGCGGAGTCACGCCGGTCGGTGAGTTCCGTCTGGCGCGAGGCGAGGATGCGCGAGATCTCGCCGGCGATGTCCGGCCGGGAGCGCAGGATCCGCTCGAGCCCCGCCTTGTCGAGCCGGTAGCACTCGAGGTCGCTCCGCGCCGTGATGGTGGCGCGGCGCGGCGCGCCGGTCATGAGCCCCATCTCCCCGAAGACACTGCCGCGGATGAGCGTGGCCACGTGGGTGCGCTCGCCGTTGGCCTCGAGCCACACCTCGGCTTCGCCGGCCACGATGAGATAGAGCCAGTGCGCGACCGACCCCTGGCGGGTCACGGTGTCGCCCTTCACGAACGGCGCGTAGACCAGGTGCTCGGCGAGCTCCCGGCGCTCGGCCTCCGAAAGGGGCGCGAAAAGGTCCACGCGCGCGAGCGCAGCCTCGCGCCGGACGATCTCCTTCGCGTGCTGCACCGCCCGGTGCGCCTCGTTGTCCTTGATGAGCAGCCGCTCCTCGCGCGGCACCGCGATGGCCATGCCGTTTCGCGTGAGGGCCGCAACGGCGTGCGCGCGCACCAGGGAGTCGGTCGGGTCGTCGGGCACGGGATCGTCGAGGAAGTAGCGCAGCGCGTAGTGGCCGTAGCCGTCGCCGATCGTCATGAGCACGGCGGTGGCCGCGGGCTCCCGGGCCACGTGCGGGATGTCGGCGTCGCCCACCGCCCGCTCGAGCACCTCGCACACCTTGAGCGGGGGGCAGTCGATGCCCACGTCGAGATAGACCCAGCGCCGCCAGATCGGCGCGGGATCGGCGCGCGAGCCGATCAGCGTGAAGCGGTTCTTCACCAGCCAGCCGTTGGGGATCACGACCGTCTCGCGGTTGCGGGTCTCCACGGCGGTGTAGCGCCAGCGGATCTCGACCACGCGCCCGCTCGTCTCGTCCACCTTCACCCAGTCGCCCACGCGGATCGACTGGTCGAGCTGCAGCACGACGCCGCCCAGGATGTTGCCGAGCGTCTCCTGCATCGAGAAGGCGACCACGCCCGTGATCACCGCCGAGGTGGTGATGAGGCTGCCCAGGTCCACGCCCGCGAGCCGCAGCCACACCAGCCCCCAGGCGAGCATGAGGCCGGTGGTCGTCAGGTCCTCGACGATTCGCGCGGTCACGATGCGCACGGCGGGCAGCAGCACGCGGAAGACGAGGATGCCCACCATGCGGATGAGGACCACGCCGACCAGCACCGTGGAGGCATCCGCGAGGATGCCCGCCACTCCCAGCCCGCCCATGGAGCCGATCGCGGTGTCCGCGGCGCCGGCCAGGGCGCAGAAGCCGAGCAGCACGAGAGCGTTGCGCGTGCTCGCGCGGTCCTTCGGCCGCAGCGCGAGGAGGACGAGCCCCAGCACGAGCGCCACCGCCATCGCGGTGGCGACCTCCGTGCGGAAGAGGCTGGTGGCGCTCAAGCGCGGCGGCTCACAGGCGCGACTCGACGAGATCGCACAGCCTGTCTATGACCTCCACCCGCGCGTGCAGCTTGTCGTTGGCCGCGATCAGGTGCCACGGCGCGGTCTCCGACGAGGTGCGCTCGACCATGTCGCAGATCGCGCGCTCGTAGGCGGGCCACTTCTTGCGGTTGCGCCAGTCCTCCTCGGTGATCTTGAAGCGCTTGTAGGGCGTCTTCTCGCGCAGCCGGAAGCGGCGCAGCTGCTCCTGCGGCGTGACCGCCATCCAGAACTTGGCGACGATGGCGCCGGCGTCGGCGAGCTGCTCCTCGAACTCGTTGATCTCGTGGTAGGCGCGCATCCAGTCGGCCTCGGTGCAGAAGCCCTCGACGCGCTCGACCAGCACGCGCCCGTACCACGAGCGGTCGAAGATGACCGCCTTGCCGTGGCCCGGCACGTGCCGCCAGAAGCGCCACAGGTAGGGTTGCGCGCGCTCCTCGTCGGTGGGCGCGGCGACCGGGACCACGCGGTAGAAGCGCGCGTCCATGGCGCGCGTCATGCGCCGGATGGTGCTGCCCTTGCCGGCGGCGTCCATGCCCTCGAAGACCATCACCAGCGAATGGCCCTGCATCTTCGCGTGGCGCGTGAGCTGGTTGAGCCGCCCCTGGGCCTTTTCCAGCCGCTTGTCGTAGGCCTTGGGCTTGAGCGCCCTCGTGTAGTCGAGGCTGTTCAGGACGTTCCTGCGGTCCAGGGGCGGGCGCGGCAGCGGGGCCGCGGGCGAGAGCCGGGGCGCCGCTCCCTTCAGCCGCGCGTCGAGCGCATCGAGCAGGAGCCTGCCCGCGGTGAGCGAGCGGTACTCGGGGTCGGACCCCTCGATCACCTGCCAGGGCGCCTCCCCGGTGCCGGTCTCGCGCAGGGCGTGCTCGCAGACGTCGACGAACTCGTCGTAGCGCTTGAAGCGCTCGAGGTCGCGGGGCCCCACGCGCCACGCCGTCTTCTTGCTCGCGAGCAGCTCCTTGAAGCGCTTCTTCTGCGCCGGCTTCGACAGGTGGAACCAGAGCTTCAGCACCAGCGCGCCTTCGGCGACGAGCATGCGCTCGAAGTGGCGGATGCGCTCGAGGCGGCGCTCGAAGCGCGCGCGCTTCTCGTGGCCCATCACGCGCTTGATGATCGGGTCGGTGTACCAGGAGCCGAAGAGGATGCCGATGCGCCCCTTGGGCGGCAGCGCCTGCCAGAAGCGCCACATCTCGGGATGCTCGCGCTCGGCGTCGGTCATGGCGCCGAAGGCGTGGGTGTGGATGTGGCGCGGGTCCATCCACTCATTGAGGAGGTTCACGGTTTCGCCCTTGCCGGCGCCGTCGACCCCGTTCACCACTATCACCACGGGGAACTTCCCGTTCTCCAGGAGCCGGTACTGGGCGCCGAGCAGCGCCTGGCGAATCTTCGGCTCCTCGCGCTTGAATTCCGACTTCGTGAGCTGGTGGCCGATCTCGGCGGATTCGAACATCGCGGACTTCCTCCCCGGGCGGGCTGGCTTCCCCGCAAGGTACCCGTTAAGGGCGGCGATCGTCCAACGCGAGGCGGCCCGCGCCGGCGTCGCGGCTGCCGGTGGCCTTGCAGTGGACCGGCGGGCAGGCGAAGCGGTAGTAGCGCGCGTTCAGGTGCACGGCGACATCGGTCACCTCGGTGTCGGTCCACTTGAGCCCCAGGTTCGCGGCCCACTGCACGACCCAGCCGCGCAGCTCCTCGAAGTTCGCGGCCGCGCGCTTGTTGCGCCCGTGGACGCTCGTGTCGTGGCAGTCGCTGCAGCGCGCGTCGTAGAGCGCGCGCCCGCGCAGCGCGTCGGCGGAAAGGGCCGGGGCGGCCGCGGCGAGCGCCGCGGTGGCGAAGAGAAGGGCGACGATCGAGGCGGGGCGCATGGTCGTTCCGGCGGGAGCGTGCCGATCCAGTCTCCCACCGGGGACGCGGGGTGCCTTGTCGTACATCAAGGGGCCGGCTCGTCCGGGGCGTCGGCCCGCGGGCGCCTCCAGAAGCGGCGCTTGCCGGCCGCGATCGCCAGTGCCCGCGAGGCCGATGCGACCCCGGCCGCCTCGCGCGCGGCGAACCATCCCCGCGAGAATTCCGCGAACTCCGGCGGCGGAGAGAGCTCCCGCACGTGGGCCAGCGCGTTGGCGCAATCGTTGGCGAGTCCCAGCGCTTCCTGCACGCGCGCGAGCGCACGCACGTGGCGCTTCACCTGCTGCGCGCGGAAGAGCGAGCCCAGGAACTCCGCCGCGTAGCGGTGGCGCTTCACGACAATGCGCAGGCGATGGCGGCCGGCGCCGTCGAGCCCGGAGAAAGCCGCGGCTCCCGCAGCGACCTTTCGCGCACCCCGGCGGAGGCTGCGCGACGCGAAGTCCTTCGGGCTCTCGCCGCCCTGCGCCGGCTCCGCGGGGGCCGAGATCCATCGTCCGAGCCGGATCATGGCAAGCCCGTAACGGGCGGAGCGGATCGCCTCCCGTGCCGCGGCCCGCGCTTCGCGCTGGCGCCCGCGGGCGCGGGAGAGGAGGGCGCGTCCCGCCCGCGCATCGCCCTGCGCCGCCACGAGCGGCGGCAGCGTCTGCGTGACGAAGACATCCCAGTCCCGGCACCGGCCGAGGATCCCGGCCGCCCAGCGCAGGTCGTCGGCGAATTCCGCCACGATTCCGGGCGCAAGCGCCTCGCGGAAGAGCCGAAGCGCCGAGCGCAGCCTGCGCAGCGCCACGCGCAACTGGTGCACGAACTCGATGTCGTCGCTGGCAAGCACGCCCGCTTCGTTGGCCTGCGCATGGGCGAGGCACGCGGCGGCGATCCGGCGCGCCGCCTCCGCGGTGTCGGGCGCCGCTTCGATCGAGACCTGCTCGGCGTGGCACGGCGAAGGACGGGCGGCCGCCGCGAGCGCCAGGCCACGCGCGAGCTTCGAAGCCGGTTCCGGGCGCAACGCGAGCGCGGCGGCGAGGGTCTCGGCCACGTCGAAGGCGGCCGAGGCGGGCCCCTCGAGCACCTCGATCTCGATTTCCTCCAGGGGCAGGGCGCGGCCCCGCGCGACGATCCGGCCTTCGTCCAGCGCCACCTCCACGCGCGAGCCGGGCGCGATCGCGAGCTGCCAGTGCGTGCGCGTGAACTCCGTCGCGAGGATCGGGACGAGCCGCTCGTGCAGTGTCGCCGCCTCCGGAAGGTCGCCGAGGGGTGTCCCGGCGAAGCGCGCGAGGTCGAGGACGGGGCCCGGCGCCGGGTATTCCCATTCGGGACGCCGGTGCAGGCCGGCGCCCGAGTCGCCCGCGGCCTTCAGGGTGGCGCGCCAGCGCCGGCCCTCGCGGCGCAGGCGAAGCCCCAGCCCGTGCTGCGCGAGCTCGCGCGCGGGAGTGTCGAAATAGAGCGCCGTGAAGCGGGTGCGCCGTCCTTCGCGGCCCGCGAGCGGCACGGCGGCGGACGCCTTCGCCGCCTCGCCCGGCGCGAGCGCGAGCTTCAGTTCCGTTTCGAAGGGCGGGGCGGCCATGGACGTGCGGGGCGTCTAGAGGGCGGTGCGCGCCCGCCAGAGTTCCGGAAAGAGTACCGCATCGAGGGCGCGCCGAAGGTAGCCCACGCCGGAGGTGCCGCCGGTGCCGCGCTTCCAGCCGATGATGCGCTCGACGGTCGTGGCGTGCCGGAACCGCCACTGGCGGAAGGCATCCTCCAGGTCGACCAGCTTCTCGGCGAGTTCGTAGAGGTCCCAGTGCGCGGCGGTGTCGCGGTAGACCGCCACCCATGCTTCGCACACGGAATCGTCGAATTCTCGCGGGACGGTCCAGTCGCGCTCGCACGCGGCGGCGCGGACGGGAAAGCCGCGGCGCGCGAGCAGCCGCACGGCCTCGTCGTAGAGCGAGGGCTCGCGGTGCAGCGTCTCGAGGGGCGCGAGCAGGTCGGGACGGTGACGGTGCGGCTCGAGCATCACCGCGTTCTTGCTGCCGAGGATGAACTCCACCATGCGGTACTGCCACGACTGGAATCCGGAGGCGCTGCCCAGGGATCCGCGAAACGCGGAATAGTCGGCGGGCGTGAGCGTGGAGAGCACGTCCCAGGACTGGTTCAGCTGCGCCATGATCCGCGTCACGCGCGAGAGCATCTTCGCGGCCGGGGCGAGTTCCGCGGCGCGCACGCGCGCTCGCGCAGCGACGAGCTCGTGGAGCGCGAGCTTCATCCACAGTTCGCTCGTCTGGTGCTGCACGATGAAGAGCAGCTCGTTGTGGTCGCCGGAGCGCGGATGCTGCGCGCCCAGCACCGCATCGAGCGCCAGGTAGTCGCCGTAGCTCATCTCACCCGCGAAATCGAGGCGGGCGCCGTCGGCGAGGTTCGGATCCTTGGCCATGATCGCTTCCCGTGCGCGCAGAAGCGGTGAGTCTAGCGCCTCCGCGCGTTCGCGACCGCCAGACCATGCCCTCGATGCGCTCGAGTCCCTGGGTGCTCTCCGCGACCACGGTCGCGCTGCCGCGGCCGGCGGGCTTCACGAGCGCACGAAGCCCCCGCGAGGTGGCGGTGCCGCGGCGCTGCGCCGGCAGTTCCGGCAGCAGGAGCAGCGTCGCCTTTCCCTGCGGGGTCGTCACGATCAGGTGGTGCGCGATGCTTCCGCGGAACGGGCAGGTGCCGATGTAGCGGATATCGCCCAGCTGGGGAGGAAGCTCCAGGCCGAGGGCCAGCGAGACGCGCACGAGGTCCTGCGGCTGCGGCGCCTTCGCGGTGAGGATTGCGTTCGCCTCTTCCTCGATCACGAAGTCGATGCCGGCGAGCGCGGCGGGATCGTCGCGCATCGCGACGAACACGCCGGAGCCGACCACCGTCACGCCCGCGACGGACGCCGCCATGGCGAGGAAACGCCGGCGCGAGTCGCGCCGGCCCGTGCGGTGCGCTTCCAGCACGCGCTCCTCGAGGCCCTCGGGAACCGGGACGTCGAGCAGCTCTGCGATCTCGGCATCCAGGGCGAGCGTGCGCGCCCGAAAGTCGGCGCACGCCGCGCAGCCGAGCGCGTGCTCCTGCGCCTCTGCGCCCGTCGCGCCGGGGTTCGCCAACAGCTCCCTCCTGAATTCAAGGCAGTTCATTGCGCCATCTCCTGTCCCATGAGCCCGCGCTCCAGGAGCCGGCGCACGGCCTGCCGCGCCCGCGTGAGCCTCGTCATGACCGCGCCCTCGGTCGTGGAAAGCATGCCGGCGATCTCGCCGCCGCTGAAGCCCCCCAGCACCTGCAGGAGCAACGGCTCGCGAAGCGATTCCGGCAGCGCCTCGAGCGCGCGGCGCAAGTCGATCGCGATATCCGGTCTCGACTCCACCGCGACATCGATGTCGCTCACGTCCCGGTCGTCGTAGTCGAGCTGCTTCTTCTCGAGGCCGCGCAGGAACTCGTTGCGAACGATCGTGTAGAGCCAGCTCCGGCGGGCGCCCGCGTCGCGCAGGTCTGCCCAGGAACTCCACGCCCGCGCGAACGCGTCCTGCACGAGATCCTCGGCACGGCCTCGGTCCCGGCACAGCCAGTAGGCGTACCGGAAGAGCTCGCGCGAATGCGTCCGCACCGCCGCCTCGAATGCCCTTTCGTTCGCGCTCATCACGCTCCAGTGTCCTCCTGTCCGGAATCGCGCGGCGGGGAAATCCCGTCGGCGGGAGCCGGCTCCAGTCCGAGGGACCCGGCAGGCGCGCCGGACCTTACACCGAGCGGCCGGCCGGCGGCGTGCCTTCTCCTGTCGAAGATCGCTCCGGCGCCGTGTTTGGGGAACCGCGCGCGCGCGGGAGAGGCCCGCCATTGCGATGGGACCGGGTTTCGGGGCGTTTCATTGCACGGGGACCGAATAAACCCGGAATCGCGGAAAGGTCCGTAAGAAAGCGGCGCGCCATCCTTTCCCAATCGCTGTGGGGCCGAGCCCCGCTGCGCCTGCGGAGAAGGGCTCCGGAGGCGAATCGACCCCCCCAACTTCCGTCAAGGAGATAGCCATGAACACTACCCTCAAGCTTTCCCTCGCCGCCGCCGCCGTTTCGCTCGCCGGCGCAGCTTCTCCGGCCTTTGCCGGGAACACCCTGGAAGATACCCACGCCTACCTGGAGGCCGAACGCGCGATGACCGAGGGCGAGAGCGACGGCGTTCGCTTCGCGCCGAAGCACGGGATTGAAGAGCGCACCGCGCTCGACCGGTGGTTCGCCTCGGAGCGCGCCCGCACCGAAGGCCAGGCCGACCGCGCGTTCTCCAACGTGCCCGCCGCGAAAGGAATCACCTCCGCCGTGCATTCGTGGTTCGATTCCGAGCGTGCCCGTACCGAGGGCTAGCACGAAGGGACCGGAACGGCGCCCGCCGTGTGCCATTCGCGCGCGGCGGGCGCCGGCGTTTTCACCGCCCGCTTCAGGCCCATGATGCCGGTGGTATCGTGAACGCCATGCTCAAGGGGCTCGGCGGGCTGATCGCCCGCTATCTGAACGGGACGGTGCGCGGCTACACCGCGCCCGGCCTGGTGCCCGTCGACCTCCTGGTCGCCACGCTCGAACCCTGCGACGTGATCCTCGTCGAAGGCAATCGGCGCATCAGCGTGGCCATCAAGTACCTCACGCAGTCGACGTGGTCGCACGCGGCGCTCTATGCGGGAAGCGCGCTGGGTGTGGCGCACGGCGCAGGCCTGCGCCTGATCGAGGCGGATCTCACGCGCGGGGTGCGGGCGGCGCCCGTCTCGGAGCTGGAGGGCCTGCACGTGCGCATCTGCCGCCCGGTCGGCCTGGGCGAAGCAGACCGCGCCCGGGTGATCGCCCACGCGGCCTCGCGCATCGGCCACCGGTACGACCTGAAGAACGTCCTGGATCTCGCGCGTTACCTGCTGCCCACGCCGCCGGTGCCGGTGCGGCTGCGCCGCCGCCTGATCGCGCTCGGAAGCGGCGACCCCACGCGGGCGATCTGCTCGACGATGATCGCCGAGGCGTTCCAGAGCGTGCGCTACCCGATCCTGCCGGAGATAGAGACGGTTCCCGCGAGCCGGCCGGGATGCGACGACTGCGTGCGGGAACTGCTCCACATCCGCCACCACAGCCTGTTCGCGCCGCGGGATTTCGACCTGTCGCCGTACTTCGAGGTCGTGAAGCCCCGGATCGCCCAGGGCTTCGACCCCGCGCGCCTCGAGTGGGCCGCTACCGGGGAGGCGGGAGCGGCGCCGCAGCGCCCGTCTGCCTAGGGCCGCACGTAGCTCCAGCCTTCGCGCTGGCGCTTCATGATGTGCACCACACCCGCGTCGACGAACTTCGCCCCGCTGAAGATCTCGCCGCGCTCCACCTTGGTGTTGCGCATGGTGTTCTCGCAGGCCATGAGCCCGACGCCCTGCTTCGCGGCGGAGTCGAGCCGCTGGGCGACCTTGGAGTCGGCCTTGAACATCGGCAGCCCCGGCCCGTAGGCGACGATCTCGACGTCGACGTTGTCCATGCCGAGGTCGACCTGGACGTTGCGCGCGTTGTTGAGCGCGAGGTTCCATTTCGCGGGGTCGTTGTCGCTCACCTGGATCACGACGCGGTAGCGGCCCGCCGCGGGCGCGTTCGACTGGGCATTCGCCGCGGCCGGCGCGAGGGCGAGGAAGCTCGAGAGCAGCAGGGACGCGAAGAACGCGCGTCGGGCGAGGGCGTCGATCATGGGGAAATCCTCCTTGGGTTTTCTTGTCACGGGCCGGGCGCCGCGGCGCGACGCGCCTCCCGAAACCGGGAGACGCCGCCCGGCGCGCCTTTATTCCCGAAGCGGGTGCGCAGGCCGGGCGGGGGAATAAACTGGGGCCGTCGCGCGTCTACTGCGGGAGATGAACCTGGGAATCGAGAACCTCTTCGGGCGCGGCCCGGCCCTGCGGCGCGAGATCGAGCGCGAGCGCGGCATGCTCTGCCGCATGGCCTATGCCTGGTGCCACGACGCGGCGCTGGCCGACGACCTGGCGCAGATGGCGGTCGAAAAGGCCCTGCGCGCTGCAGGGCAATTGCGCGACCCCGACAAGCTCAAGGCATGGATGCTGCAGATTCTTTCCAACTGCCTCAAGGACCACCTGCGCGACAAGCGCGACCTGGTCGACTTCGAGAGCGTCGAGGAGACCCTGGCGACCGGGGAACCCACGCCGGAGGAGGCGCGGGCCGGCGCGGAACTGGTGCGCAGCGTGCGCGCGGCCGTCGCGGCCCTGCCCGTCGGCCAGCGCCAGGTCGTGACCCTGGTCGATCTCGAGGAATGCACCTATGCGGAGGCCGGCGACATCCTGGAGATTCCCGTCGGCACCGTGATGAGCCGTCTGTGCCGCGCCCGGCGGGCGCTGCGGGACGCGCTCGAGCCCGTGGCGCGCGAAGCGCTGGGTACCCGATTGCGGAGCGTGAAATGAGCGAGGAGCGGAAGGTTTCGGAGGAGATCCTGGGCGCGTTCGTCGACGGCCAGCTCGCCGCCGCGGAATGGGCCGAGGTCGCGGCACTGGTGGAGGCCGACGCCGGCCTGCGCGAGGAGGTCTGCCGCCTGCGCGCGCTGAAGGAGCGGATGCGCTTCGCCTATGCGCTGCCGGCCCGCGCCCGCGCGCCGCGCCGGGCCGCGCACCCGGGATGGGCGGGGCTCGCGGCGGCGAGCGTGCTCTTCGCCGTGGCGGGGTGGTTCGGCCACGCGGAGTGGAGCCGCCCGCCGCTCCTCGATTCGGCCTCCGCGTACGCGCTGCGCGGCGACTGGCATTCCCTGCGCGGCGACTGGGGGGCGCTCGAGGGTGGCCGGGTGCTGGTGCACGTGAGTACGGCGGGCCGCGATTCCCTCTCCGGCGCCCTGGACGAGGTCGAGGACCTGCTGCGGGAGGCGGGCCGGGACCGCCGCAGCCTGGAGGTCGAGATCGTCGCCAACGGCCCGGGCCTCGATCTTTTCCGGGCGGACGACAAGGTCTTCGCGCAGCGCCTGGCGAGCCTGCGCCGCGACTATCCCGCACTGAGCCTGGTCGCCTGCCGGCAGACGATGGAGCGGCGCCGCGCCCGCGGTGAACCCGTCGAGCTGGCACCCGACGTCGCGCTCGCGCCGTCCGCGCTGCACGAAGTGGTGGAAAGGCTGCGCGCCGGCTGGGTCTACGTGCGCGTCTGAGGCACCGGGGCGGGCCGGAGGGCCCGCCCTGACCGCGCGGCCGGTTTTGCTACCATGCGCGGACCCCATGACCGGACGGCCCACCCCGATCGGGTTGTAACCGAAACCCGCCGGGCACCGAACTATCGCCTGCCATGCACGCCACGCTCCCTCTCCTCGTCCGGACCGATTTCCCCGCGATTCGCCGCCATGCCGTGACCACGGTGCAGGCCAACCTGGGCTATGCCTGCAACCAGACCTGCCTGCATTGCCACGTGAACGCCGGTCCCACGCGCACCGAGTCGATGTCGGCCGGGACGATCGAGCAGTTGCTCGCGTTCGTCGCGGCGAGCGGCGCGGATACGCTCGACCTCACCGGCGGCGCACCGGAGCTGAACCCCCATTTCCGGTCCCTGGTCGCCCGTGCGCGGGACGCGGGCGTGCGGGTGATCGACCGCTGCAACCTCACCATCCTCGAGGAGCCGGGACACGAGGATCTCGCGCAGTTCCTCGCCGGGCGCGGCGTCGAGATCGTGGCCTCGCTGCCGTGCTACACCGAGGAGCTGGTCGATCGCCAGCGCGGCAAGGGCGTCTACGACCGGAGCGTGCGCGGCATCCGGCGCCTGAACGCGCTGGGCTACGGGCGCGCGGGCACGGGCCTCGTGCTGAACCTCGTCTACAACCCGCAGGGCGCGAGCCTTCCCCCGCCGCAGGAGCAGCTCGAGGCCGATTACAAGCGCATCCTCGGCGAGCGCTTCGGGATCGCCTTCAACGGGCTCTTCACGCTCGCCAACATGCCCATCCAGCGCTTCGGCTCGACGCTCGTCTCCAAGGGGCAGTTCAACGAATACATGCTGCTGCTGCGCACGGCGCACCGCGACGAGAACGTGGACGGCGTCATGTGCCGCAGCCTCGTGTCGGTGGACTGGCAGGGCTACCTCTACGACTGCGACTTCAACCAGATGCTGGGCCTGCCGCTGCAGGTGCCGGGGAAATCCCGGCCGCACCTGAAGGACACGCTCGGCCGCGACTTCGACGGCAACCCGATCGTCGTGCGCGACCACTGCTACGGCTGCACCGCGGGCCAGGGTTCGTCCTGCGGCGGCGCGATCGGCTAGCGCAGGCGATGCGCGTCATCACCGCCCCGGATTCCCGGGACCTTCCGCCCGGGCGCAGCTGCCCGACCGCCTACCGGTATTCGCCGCGCGTGTTCGACCGCGCCCCGGACCTGGAGGCCGAGACGCTCTACGTCGCCGGCGGGCTCTACGGAAACACCGAGGCGCTCGAAGCGCTGCTGGCGCTGCGCGATGGGGAGCCGCACCCGGCCGCCCTCGCGTTCAATGGCGACTTCCACTGGTTCGACGTGGCGGCGGGCGACTTCCTGCGGGTCTCCGAGGAGGTGCTGCGGCACGCCGCGACCCGCGGCAACGTCGAGACGGAGCTCGCCGGCGAGGACGAGGGCGCCGGCTGCGGCTGCGCCTATCCCGCGGACGTGAGCGATGCGGACGTGGCGCGTTCCAACGAGATCCTCGGGCGACTGCGCGAGACGGCGCGGGGTTTTCCGGCGCTGCGCACGGGGCTCGGGCACCTGCCGATGCACCTCGTGGCGCGCGTCGGCCGGGCGCGGGTGGGAATCGTGCACGGCGACTGCTCCTCCCTCGCGGGATGGGGGTTTTCGCAGGACGCGCTCGACGGTCCCGGCCACCGGCGCTGGATCGAGAGCGGGTTCCGGGACGCACGGGTGGACGTCTTCGCGAGCAGCCACACCTGCCTGCCGGCCACGCGCGCATTCGACTTCGCGCACGGCCGCGGGGTGGTGGCCAACAACGGCGCCGCGGGGATGCCGAACTTCGCGGGCGAGCGCTGCGGGCTCGTCACGCGCATCTCCGTGCACCCGGCGCGCGAGGCGCTCTATGGCGTGGAGGTCGCGGGCGTCTTCGTCGATGCCGTCGCCGTGCGCTACGACGTGCCCGCCTGGCAGGCACGCTTCCTCGCGAGCTGGCCCGAAGGGTCCGCCGCCCACGCGTCCTATTTCCGCCGCATCGCGCACGGGCCCGGGTTCGCCCGGGAGCGGGCGCTGCCACGCGCGGCCTGAGGCCGCCCCGGGCCGCTTCGCTGTAAGGTTCGGGTTTCCCCGAACGTCCATTCGACGATCGCCCGCGCGATTGCCGTCCGGCCGCCTGGCGTGGCGCGGGCCGGCCGCCGGTGAAAGCCCGCACGGAGAACCAAGGAGAATTCCATGAAGGCAGGCAAGCTGTTGGTCGTCGCGGTCATCGTGGCGCTGGTGGTGGCGTTCTTCGCCTTCGATCTCGGGCGCTTCCTCTCGCTCGATTTCTTCAAGACGCAACAGGCCGCGATCGATGCCTATTTCCAGGCCAATCCCGTGCAGGCCGCGGCGATCTACTTCGTCGCCTATGTCGCCGTGACGGGGCTGTCGCTGCCGGGGGCGGCCATCCTGACCATCGCGGGCGGGGCGATCTTCGGGCTGCTGTGGGGCCTCGTGATCGTCTCCTTCGCCTCGACGATCGGCGCGACCCTCGCCTTCCTCGCCTCGCGCTTCCTGCTGCGCGACTGGGTGCAGGCGAGGTTCGGCGACAAGCTCGCGCGCATCAACGCGGGCGTGGAGAAGGAGGGCGCGTTCTATCTCTTCGCGCTGCGGCTGGTGCCCGCGTTCCCGTTCTTCGTGATCAACCTCGCCATGGGGCTCACGCCGATCCGCACCGCGACCTTCTACTGGGTGAGCCAGGTCGGCATGCTCGCGGGCACCGCGGTCTACGTCTACGCCGGCACCCAGCTCGCGCAGATCACGTCGCTCAAGGGCATCCTCTCGCCGGGGCTCCTCGGCGCCTTCGTGCTGCTGGGGATATTCCCGTTCATCGCCAAGCGCATCGTCGCGGCCGTGAAGGCGAGGCGGGTCTACGCGAAGTGGCCGAAGCCGGCGCGCTTCGACCGCAACGTGGTGGTGATCGGCGCGGGCTCCGCGGGGCTCGTGACCTCCTACATCGCGGCGGCGGTGAAGGCGAAGGTGACGCTCGTCGAGCGCCACCGCATGGGCGGGGATTGCCTGAACACCGGCTGCGTGCCCTCGAAGGCGCTCATCCGCAGCGCCAAGTTCCTCTCCCACGTGCGCCGCGCGAAGGAGTTCGGCATCCGCTCGGCCTCGGCGGACTTCGATTTCGCCGACGTGATGGAGCGCGTGCAGGCGGTCGTGCGGCAGGTCGAGCCCCACGACTCCGTCGAGCGCTACACGGGCCTGGGCGTGGACGTGGTCACGGGCACGGCGCGGATCACCTCCCCGTGGACGGTCGAGATCACCGCGGAGGACGGCGCGAAGCAGGTGCTCGCCACGAAAAATATCGTGATTGCCGCGGGTGCGCGCCCCTTCGTCCCGCCGATTCCGGGGCTGGCCGAGGCGAACCCGCTCACCTCCGACGATGTCTGGGCGCTGAGGAAGCTCCCGGCGCGCCTGGTGGTGCTGGGCGGCGGGCCCATCGGAAGCGAGCTCACCCAGGCCTTCGCGCGCTTCGGTTCGAAGGTGACGCAGGTGGAGATGCTGCCGCGCATCATGATCCGCGAGGACCCCGAGGTCTCCGAGCTGGTGAAGAAGCGCTTCGAGGCCGACGGCGTGGCCGTGCTCGTGGGGCACAAGGCGAAGCAGGTGCTCGTGGAGGCGGGGGAGAAGTTCCTCGTCGTGGAAAGCGATGGCGTGGAAAAGCGCATCGCCTTCGACGAGATCCTGGTCGCGGTCGGGCGCGTGGCCAACACCGCGGGCTACGGGCTGGAGGAGCTGGGCATCCCCGTGACGAAGGGCCGCACGGTGGAGGTGAACGAGCACCTCGAGACCCTCTACCCCAACATCTTCGCCTGCGGCGACGTCGCCGGCCCCTACCAGTTCACCCACACGGCGGCGCACATGGCGTGGTACGCGTCGGTGAACGCGCTCTTCGGCCGCTTCCGCAAGTTCGGCGTGGACTATTCGGTGATCCCTTGGGCCACGTTCACCGAGCCGGAAGTCGCGCGCGTGGGCCTGAACGAGCAGGAAGCGAAGGAAAAGGGCATCGCGCACCAGGTGGTCACCTACGGCATCGACGATCTCGACCGCGCCATCGCCGACGGCGAGGCCCACGGCTTCGTGAAGGTGCTGGTGAAGCCCGGCACGGACACCGTCCTGGGTGCGACGATAGTGGGCGAGCACGCCGGCGACCTGATCGCCGAGTTCGTGGCCGCCATGCGCCACCGCATCGGGCTGAACAAGGTCCTCGGCACGATCCACATCTATCCCACGCTCGCCGAGGCCAACAAGTTCGCCGCCGGCGTGTGGAAGCGCTCGACCGTCACCCACGGCCAGATGGACTTCCTCGCCGCCTTCCACGACTGGACGCGGGGCGAGGGGGGGCTGGGCGCCGTGCTCGGCAGGATCGCGGGCCTCGTGGGCGACAAGCGCCCGTACCATGGTGCCGATGCGCACTGAACCGAAAATTGCCCGGAGAAACCGATGAACCTCCTCTACCGCGCCGTCCTCGCCTTTGCGCTGGCGTTCGTGCCGCTCGTCGCCTGCGCCCAGTTCGACCATTCGCACGCGGCGTGGGACGCACTCGTGAAGAAGCACGTGCGGCCGATCGACGGCGCGCGCTCCTCCCAGGCCGACTACGCCGCCTTCGCCAGGGACCGGGAAGCGCTCAAGGCCTACCTCGCGCAGGTCTCGAAAGTGGGCGAGGCGGAGTTCGGGCGCTGGCCGAAGGCCGAGCGCATGGCCTTCCTCATCAATGCCTACAACGCCTGGACGGTGGAGTTGATCCTCACGAAGTACCCGGACCTCAAGTCGATCCGCGACCTGGGAAACCTCCTCTTCAACAGCCCCTGGAAGAAGAAGTTCTTCACGCTGTTCGGGCGCGAATCCTGGCTCGACCAGATCGAGCACGAGATGCTGCGCAAGCCCGGCGCCTACGACGAGCCGCGCGTGCACTACGCGGTGAACTGCGCCTCCATCGGCTGCCCGATGCTGCGCGAGGAGGCCTTCGTCGCACCCCGCCTGGACGCGCAGCTGGAGGAGCAGGCGAGGCGCTTCCTCTCCGACCGCACGCGCAACCGCTTCGACCCCGCGAGCGGCAAGCTCCTGGTCTCCGAGATCTTCAAGTGGTTCAAGGAGGACTGGACCTCGGGCTACGCGGGCATCGGCAACGCCGGGCCGGTGGTTTCGCGCGAGCGCTACTTCGCCCGCTACGCCGAACTCCTGGCCGACACGCCGGCGGACCGGAAGCTCGTCGCCGAGGGCAGGGCGCCCATCGACCACCTGGACTATGACTGGTCCCTGAACGACCTGCGAAAATAGCGGCAACGGCCCGCGGGTCGGGCGAACCCGCCCGGCCGCCGGAACGAGACCAAGGGGAACTGGCTTGACTGGACTTCACAACCGACTGGGTGCGCTCGCGCCGCCCGTGCTCAAGGGCCTCCATCGCGGCATAGAGAAGGAGGGCCTGCGGGTCGACTCCGACGGGATGCTCTCCGCCCGGCCGCACCCGCCGGGGCTCGGGTCCGCGCTCGCGCATTCGCGCATCACCACGGACTTCAGCGAATCCCAGCTCGAGCTGATCACCGGCGTGCATGGCGACATCGACGGCTGCCTGCGGGAGTTGACGCAGCTGCACCAGGAGGTCTTCCGGCAGATTGGCGACGAGATGCTCTGGTGCGCGAGCATGCCGTGCCGGCTTCCCGACGAGGACGACATCCCGATCGCGACCTACGGCGGCTCCAACGTGGGCTGCATGAAGACGCTCTACCGCATGGGGCTCGCGCGCCGCTACGGCCGGCGCATGCAGACGATCTCGGGCATCCACTACAACTTCTCGCTGCCGGAGGCGGCCTGGCCGCTCCTCATGGGCGCCGACGGGCGCGGGGGCGATCTCGGCCTGTACCGGGACGAAGGCTATTTCGCCCTGCTGCGCAATTTCCGCCGCCACTCGTGGCTGCTGCTCCTGCTGCTGGGCGCCTCGCCCGCGGTGTGCGGATCGTTCGTCGCCGGCCGCGAGCACCGGCTCATCCCGTGGGGCGCGGGAACCCTCTTCGCACCCGGGGCGACGTCCCTGCGCATGGGGCGCATGGGCTACCAGAGCGACGCGCAGGGTTCGCTCGCCGTGAGCTTCAACGACCTCGCGGGGTACGCGGCATCGCTCAACGGCGCGCTCACACAACCCTACGCGGCCTACGAGGCGATCGGCGTGCGGGAGGGCGAGGGCTATGCCCAGCTCGCCACGTCGCTGCTGCAGATCGAGAACGAGTTCTACGGGACGATCCGCCCCAAGCGCACCACCGCCCCCGGGGAGCGCCCGCTGCACGCGCTGGGTCGCGCCGGCGTGGAGTACGTCGAGGTGCGCTGCCTGGACATCGACCCTTTCGCACCGATCGGCATCGATGCGGAGGCGATCCGGCTGCTCGACATCTTCCTGCTCCATTGCCTGCTGGAGGACAGCCCCCGCGACTCCCCGGAGGAGATGAAGGCGATGGCGCGCAACCAGCGGCTCGTGGCCGAGGGCGGGCGCGATCCGCAGACGCGGCTGGACCGCGCGGGCGTGCAGGTGACGCCGGCCGAATGGGGCGCGCAGCTCCTGAGGCAGTTCGAGCCCATTGCCGCCGCGCTCGACGGCGCCCACGGCGGCGAGGCGTACGGCGCGGTGCTCGCGCGGTCGCGCAACGCCCTCGCGGACCCCTCGACGCTGCCTTCGGCCCGCGTGCTGGGCGAGATGGAGCGCGCGCACGGCAGGTCCTTCGCGCAGTTCGCCCTCGCGCAGTCGCGGGCCCACCGCGAGACGCTGCGCGCGCTGCCGCATTCGGTCCAGGCGCAGGAGCACTACGCGGCCCTCGCCGCGCAGTCGCTCGCGGAGCAGGCAAGGATAGAGGCGTCCGACGACCTCCCGTTCGAAACCTACCGCAGGAACTATCTCGAGCAGGATCTCCTGGCCGGCCCCCACTTCCGGCCGCGGTCCTGAGTCGTCCCGCTGCGGACGGTACTGGCGCAAGGGGCGCCGAAGCCGCACCATGGCGGGGCCGGACCGGACCCGGCGCCCGACACCCCGAAGCCATGAAGCTCTCGATCATCGTTCCCGTCCTGGATGAGGCCGCCGGCATCGCGCACGCGCTATCGGCGCTGGCGGAGCTTCGCGCCCGTGGCGCGGAAGTCCTCGTGGTCGACGGTGGAAGCGGCGATGGGACGCGGGCGATCGCCGCACCGCTGGCCGATCGGGTCCTCGACGCGCCACGCGGCCGGGCCGCGCAGATGAACGCGGGCGCGCGCGAGGCCTCGGGGGACGTGCTTCTCTTTCTCCATGCGGACACGCGCCTGCCCGCGCAGGCGGACCGGCTCGTGGCCGACGGGCTCGATGCCTCGGGCCGCGACTGGGGTCGCTTCGATGTCGCGATCGAAGGCCGCTCGCCGCTCCTTGCCGTCGTGGCCGCGTTCATGAACGCGAGATCGCGCCTGACGGCCATCGCCACGGGAGACCAGGCGATCTTCGTGCGCCGCGGGGCCTTCGAGGCGGCCGGCGGTTTCGCGCCGATCGCGCTCATGGAGGACATCGCCTTTTCGAAGGCGATGCGCCTGCGCGGGCCGCCGCTGAACCTGCGCGCGCGGGCCGTGACCTCGGGCCGGCACTGGGAGCGCCGCGGCACGCTGCGCACGATCGTGCTCATGTGGCGCCTGCGGCTCGCCTACTACTTCGGCGCGGATCCCGCGCGCCTTGCCGAGCGCTATGGCAGCGGCCGCGCGGCGCGCTAGCACGGTGCAGGTCGCCGTGTTCGCGCGCGCCCCCGTCGCCGGCGAAGTGAAATCGCGGCTCGTGCCGCTGCTTGGGGCGGCCGATGCCGCGGAGCTGCATGCCACGCTGGTCCGGCTGGCGCTCGCCACGGCGCGCGGCGCCGACGTCGGCCCCGTTTCGCTCTGGTGCACGCCGGACACGGGCCATCCCTTCTTCGCCGCCTGTGCCGGCAAGTACGGCGTGACGCTCCACGAGCAGCGCGGCGGCCATCTCGGCGAGCGCATGGCGCGCGCCTTCGAGCGGCTGCTTCCCGCGGGGCCGGTGCTGCTGGTGGGTTCCGACTGCCCGGCGCTGCGTCCGGACGACCTGCGCGCGGCCGCGGGCTCGCTTGCGACGCACGACGCGGTGATCCAGCCCGCGGAGGACGGCGGCTATGTCCTCGTCGGGCTCACGCGCCCCGCGCCCGCGCTCTTCGAGGGCATTCGCTGGGGAGGTCCGGAGGTGATGCGCGACACCCGCGCGCGGCTGCGCGCCGCGGCGATCTCGTGGCGCGAGATGCCGGTTCGCTGGGACGTGGATCGCCCGGAGGACTACCGGCGCCTCGTGGCTTCGGGGTTGCTCGCGGAGACGGACCCATGAGCGCGCGTGCGGCAGCCCTCGTTGCGGCGCTCCTTGCCTGCAGCTTCGCGCTGGCCTCGGGTGCCGGCATCGCCCCGTTCTCGACGGCGAAGCCGGGCGGAGACCTTCCCGCCGGCTGGCGCGCGCTTGCGCTTCCGCGCGTGCCCGCCCCGGTGTTCTCGCTGGTGGAGGATTCCGGCGTGACCGTGTTGCGATCGCGCGCGGCGGCGGCGGCCGGAACCGTCACCCATGCGCTGGATGCCTTGCCTGCGCGCCATCCCGTCCTCGCGTGGCGCTGGAAGGTGGACCGCGTGCTCGCGCGCGCGAACCTCGCCGAGAAATCCGGGGACGACTTTGCCGCGCGCGTGTACGTCTTCTTCGACGTGCCGGTCGAGACGCTTTCCTTCGGCGCGCGCGTGAGGTCGCTCCTCGCCCGCACCGTGTGGGGCGAGGAATTGCCGACGGCCGCGATCTGCTACGTCTGGGACAACCGCCATGCGCCGGGGACGAGCGCCTGGAACCCGTACACCGACCGCGTGCGTACCGTGGTCCTGCGAAGCGCCTCGCCGGGCGACTGGGCGCAGGAGGCGCGCGACCTCGAAGCCGACTTCCGCGCCGCGTTCGGCGCGCAGTGGCCGGGCCCCGTCCCGCGCGTGACGGGGATTGCGATAGGCAACGACACCGACCAGACCGGCGAGGCGGCGACGGCGTGGTTCGGCGATTTCGCGCTGGGAGCGCGGCGGTGAAGCGGCTCGTGCTCCTGGGAGGCGGCCACGCGCACGTGCACGTGCTCAAGGCGATCGGCGACGCGCTCGATCCCGCGGTGAGCGTCACTCGTCACCCCGTGGACCGGCAGGTGTACTCCGGGATGCTTCCCGGGTTCGTGGCCGGGCACTACGGGCTCGACGAGTGCGGCATCGGGCTGCTGCCGCTGGCCCAACGCGCCCGCGCGATGGTCGTGCGCTCGAGCGCATCGCTCGTGAACCCGTCGATGCGGGAGGTGATCTGCGCCAACGGCGAGGTCGTCCCCTACGACGTGCTCTCGATCGACGTCGGCGCCCGGTCGCACACGGGAAGCGCGATCGGTGTCGACCGGCACGCCGTCGCCGTGCGCCCGCTAGAGCGTTTCGTGGACGGCTGGGAGCGCGTGCTCGCCCAGGCGCGGCGGCCGGGCATGAACGCGGTGTCGATCGTGGGCGGCGGCGCAGCCGGCATCGAACTCGCCTTCGCGATGGATCACCGCTTCCGCATGGAAGTGGGAGATGCCGCCCGCACGTGCGCGTGCTGACCGATGCGCGCGCGATCGTGCCCGAGTACGGGGCCGCCGTGCGCGGACGGCTCCTGCGCTGGGCCGCGCGGCGCAATGTCGGCACGCACGCGGGTAGCTCCGTGGCGGAGGTGGGCGCCGGGTTCCTGTGCCTGAAGGACAACATCGAGTTCGCGACGGACGCGACCTTCTGGGTGGCGGGGGCGGCGGCTCCCGAATTCATCCGCGACTCCGGATTCCCCACGGACGAGCGCGGCTTCCTCGCCGTGAACGACTTCATGCAGGCCGTCTCCCACCCGGAGGTCTTCGGGGCGGGCGACTGTGCGACGAGCGTGCAGAACCCGCGGCCCAAGGCGGGGGTCTTCGCGGTGCGCGCGGGCCCCGCGCTCGCGGCCAACCTGTTCGCCGCGCTGCACGGCGGGCCGCAGGAGCGGCACGTGTCCTCGCGCCGCTTCCTCGCGCTCATTTCCTGCGGCGGAAGGCGCGCCGTGGGCGCGTACGGCTCGCTCTCGTTCGAGGGGGGCTGGGTGTGGCGCTGGAAGGACCGGATTGACCGCCAGTTCGTGGCGAAGTACTCGCCCGAAGCGCTCGCACGGGCGCGCTAGCCTCGCTTCAGGCCGCCTGCGCTTCGCCCGGTGCAACCTTGCGCTCCCGGATGCGCACCACCTTCACCATGCGGTCGTGCACCTGCAGGATCTCGACGGGATGGCCGGCGACGATGACGGCGGTGCCGGGCTCGGGGATGTCCTCGAGCGCCTCGAGCACGAGGCCGTTGATGGTCTTCGGCCCCTCGAGCGGGAAGTGGAAGCCCGCCTTGCGGTTCAACACGCGCAGCGTGCACGCGCCCTCGGCGATGATGGAGCCGTCGGGCTCCCTGCGCAGCAGGCCTCCCGACATCGGCTTGTGGCTGGTGAACTCCCCCACGATCTCCTCCAGGATGTCCTGGAGCGTGACCAGGCCGAGGATCTCGCCGTACTCGTCCACCACGAGCCCCATGTGGCGCATCTGGTCCTGGAAGTTCGACAGCTGCAGGAGGAGCGGCGTGCCCTCCGGTACGTAGTAGGGGTCGCGCAGCGTCTCGCGGATGCCGTCCTTGTCGAGCGGCTCCCGGCGCGAGGCGTTGAGGAACTTGCTCACGTGCAGGATGCTCGCCACCTTGTCGAGGCTGCCCTCGAAGACCACCAGGCGCGTGTGGTGGGCGGTGGCGATCGCCGTGCGGATGTCGTCGATGTCGTCCTCGAGGTCGACCGCCTCGATCTGGCCGCGCGGCGTCATGGTGTCGTCGACCGTCATGTCCTCCAGCTCGAAGAGGTTGAGGAAGATCGACTGGTGCTTGGCCGGGATGAACTTCCCGCCCTCGAGCACGAGCGTGCGCAGCTCCGCCATCGAGAGCTGGCCCTCGCTCTCGGCGCGCGGCCTGATGAACATGAGCTTGAGCAGCCCCTGCACGAAGAGGTTCACGAACCAGACGACGGGGTAGGCGATCCGCAGGAGCGGCGTGAGCACGTAGGCCGAGGGCAGCGCGATCGCCTCCGGGAAAGTCGCACCGATCACCTTCGGTGTTATCTCGGCGAAGACGAGGATGAAGAAGGTGACGCCCGCGGTCGCGATGGCGAGCGTCATCTCGCCCTCGCCGAAGAGCTGCACGCAGATGAGCGTGGCCACCACGGTCGAGGCGGCGTTCACCAGGTTGTTGCCGAGCAGGATCACGCCGAGCAGGCGGTCGGTCTTCTCGAGGAGCTCCTGGGTGAGGCGCGCCGAGCGCCGGCCCTCGCGCACGAGGTGCTTCAGCCGGTAGCGGTTGAGCGCCATCATGCTCGTCTCGGCGAGCGAGAAGAAGCCGGCGGTCAGGAGCAGCACGACGAGCGCCACGACGAGCCAGACGAGCGGGATGACGACGGTCAAGGGGCGGGGCTCTCCGGGTCTCGCGTGCCGGCGCGCGGCTCGCGCACGTCAGGCGCGCTTCAGGATGATCTCGAGGACGAACTTGCTGCCGATGTAGGCGAGCAGCAGCGCCGCGAAACCGCCGAGCGTCCAGTACACCGCGCGCCTGCCCCGCCAGCCCTGGAAGTAGCGCCCGGCCAGGAGCCAGCCGAAGATCACCCAGGAGATCATGCCGAAGACGGTCTTGTGGGTGAGCTGGAAGGGGCGCTTGAAGAGCTGCTCGGAGAAGAAGACGCCGGAGACGACGGTGAGCGTGAGCAGCACGAAGGCGGCGATCAGGATGCGAAAGAGGAGCGACTCCATCTCGAGCAGCGGCGGCAGGCTCCTGAGGAAGGGCGGCATCACGCCGCGGTGCAGCCATTTCTCCTCGGCGAGCATCACCAGGGAGTGCATCGTCGCGACGATGAAGAGGCTGTAGGCGAGCATCGCGATGGCGAAATGCAGGGTGAAGAGCGGGTCGCCGCCGTACTGCACGAGGTGGTTCGAGGGGACGGCGAACTGCAGGATCACCGCCGCGAGCGCCACGGGCGCCCACAGGCCCTGGATGCTCGCGAGGCCGGGCACCGCGAGGCTCGCAAGCCAGTAGATCGCGACCGTGAGCCATACGATGAGGAGATCGAGTTGGCCACGCCGAGGTTCAGGCCCTCGTCGGTCGCCACGCCGTTGTAGACGAGCATGCCGTGCAGCACCAGGGCCACGGGAAGCAGCACGCCCTCGATCCGGAAGGCCGCGCCGGGCGCGGAACCGGCCGCGACGGTGGCGGCGCGGGAAGCCCGCCAGGCGATCGCCGCGAGGGCGAGCCAGCAGGCGGCGGTGCTAATATAAAGGGCCGAATCGCGCATTTTCGAGGCGATTCAAGTCTACACCAATTCCCCCTCGGCCCTCCCCATGCTCGATGCCCTGACGCAGAGACTTTCCTCGGTCATCAAGACGATGCGCGGTCACGCGCGTCTCACGGAGGAGAACGTGGGCGAAGCGCTGCGCGAGGTGCGCATGGCGCTCCTGGAGGCCGATGTGGGCCTCGCGGTGGTGAAGGACTTCGTCGCCCGGGTGAAGGAAAAGGCGCTCGGCCAGGAGGTGATCGCGAGCCTCACGCCGGGCCAGGCGCTGGTGGGCGTGGTGCACGCGGAGCTCGTCTCGCTCATGGGAGGCGCGAGCGCGCAGTTGAACCTCGCCACGCAGCCCCCGGCGGTGATCCTGCTCGCGGGGCTCCAGGGCGCGGGCAAGACCACCAGCGCGGGCAAGCTCGCGCGGCTGCTCAAGAGCGGCAAGAAGAAGGTGCTGCTCGTCTCGGCCGACGTCTACCGGCCCGCCGCCATCGAGCAACTGAAGACGCTTGGCGCACAGCTCGCGATCGACGTCTTCCCGTCGGATGCGTCGCAGAAGCCCGTCGAGATCGCCGCCAACGCGCTCGACTGGGCGAGGAAGCACTACCACGACGTCCTCGTGGTCGACACGGCGGGGCGCCTGGGCATCGACGAGGCGATGATGGCCGAGGTGCGCGCGATCCACGCGGCCGTGCGCCCGATCGAGACGCTCTTCGTGGTCGACTCCATGCAGGGCCAGGACGCGGTCAACGTCGCGAAGGCCTTCGGCGAGGCGCTGCCCCTCACGGGCGTCGTCCTCACCAAGCTCGACGGGGACGCGCGCGGCGGCGCGGCGCTCTCGGTGCGCCAGGTCACCGGGGTGCCGATCAAGTTCGCCGGCGTCTCGGAGAAGATGGACGGGCTCGAGCCCTTCCACCCGGAGCGCATGGCCTCGCGCATCCTCGGCATGGGCGACATCGTCTCGCTGGTGGAGGAGGCGAGGAAGTCGGTCGACGAAGGCGAGGCGAAGAAGCTCGCCGACAAGTTCAAGAAGGGCAAGGACTTCGACCTCGAGGACTTCAAGTCGCAGATCCAGCAGATGAAGAAGATGGGCGGGGTTTCCGCGCTCATGGACAAGCTCCCGGCGCAGCTCACCCACGCCGCGAGCCAGTCGCCGGACCTGCAGGAGAAGTCGATCCGCCGCACCGAGGGCATCATCGACGCGATGACGCCGCTCGAGCGGCGCAAGCCCGAGTTGATCAAGGCTTCTCGCAAGCGCCGCATCGCCGCCGGCGCGGGCGTGCCCGTGCAGGAGGTGAACCGCCTCCTGAACCAGTTCGAGCAGATGCAGAAGATGATGAAGATGATGCGCTCGGGCGGGCTGGGAAAGATGATGCGCAACATGAAGGGCATGCTTCCGGGCATGCGATGAGCGGGGCGCGCCGGTCGTGCTCACCATGAGCGCCGGCGCCACCGACGGTTCGTGAAGGCGCTGGGCGACGAAGGCTGACCGCCCGTCCGACGCCCGCGACCGTCCGTCGGCGGCGCGCGGCCGCAATTGACGCACCTCAAGGCGTGCGGGTAGAAGATGGCCTCACGATCCAAGCCACGAAGAAGGGCGCCAGCCCCCCCGGCATGATTTATCTGGAGGCCACATGAAGCAACTCGCGCACATCCTCGCCGCGCTGGCGGCGGGCATTTCCATGGTGGCGTCCGCTGCCGATCCGATCCTGATCGGGCAATCGGCCCCCCTCACCGGCTCCAACGCGGAGATCGGCAAGGACATCCGGGACGGCGCGCTCGCCTGGTTCAAGCGCGTGAACGACGCCGGCGGCATCAACGGCAGGAAGGTGCAGCTCCTCTCCCTCGACGACAAGAACGACCGCAAGACCGCCGGCGCCAATGCGGTGAAGCTCGTGAACGAATCCGGCGTGGTCGCGCTCTTCGGCTTCGCCTCCGCCACCCTGTCCCTCGACGCGATGCCCGTGGTGAAGGAGAAGAAGGTGCCCTTCTTCGCCCCGTTCACCGGCGCCGACGCGATCCACAAGCAGAACAATCTCGTCTTCGTGATGCGCGCCTCCTACGCGGACGAGCTCGTGAAGATCCTGGACCACTGGAAGGCGCTCGGCGTCACCCGGGTGACGGTCGTCAACTACGACGACCAGATCGGCAACCAGAACTACGCGACGGTCGCGCGCCTCATGGAAGGCGCGGGCAAGAGTGCGGTGGGCGTAAAGGTCAAGCGAAACGCCGACGTGGAGAAGTCCCAGATCGACGCCATCATCGCTAGCAACCCGGAGGTGGTCGTGGCGACGACGCTCTACGGGACGACCTCGCAGGTCATCAAGGGCCTGAAGGCGGCCGGCAAGCCCTACAACATGACCTCGCTTTCCTTCGTCGGCCCGAGCGCGCTCGCCAAGGTGGCCGGTGCCGACGCCGCGGGCGTGTCCGTGGCGGGCGTGGTTCCGCCGCCCTCGAAGCAGACGGTCCCGATCATCAAGGAATGCGCCGACGCGGTGGCCAAGGCGGGGCTCGCGGAGTTGAACTACACCAATCTCGAGGCCTGCATCGCCGCCAAGGTCCTCACCGAGGCGATACGCAAGGCCGGCCGGGACGTCACCCGCGAGAGCCTCTACCGGGCGTTCAACGGGCTCGGCAACCTCGATGTCGGCGGCTACGTCGTCAACTTCTCGCCCGACAACCGCCACGGCAACCGCTTCGTCGAGCTCGCGGTCATCGGCAAGAACGGCCGCTTCCGCTTCTGAAGGCCCCGGCGGGCCCGTTGCGCGGGCTTGAGCAAGCCCTTATAATGCAAGGCTTTTCCGCTTCCGGGCTTTGGTGCTCGGGGGCATCCTTGGTCTTGCAACCGTTACCCGTTTTCAACGGGATAGGAGCCAGCATGGTGGTCATCAGAATGGCGCGCGGCGGCGCGAAGAATCGCCCCTTCTACAACGTGGTCGTCTCCGATTCGCGCATGCCGCGCGACGGGCGATTCATCGAGCGGATCGGTTTCTACAACCCCAAGGCCTCGGGCAACGAGCCGCCTTTCCGGATCGCGCTCGACCGCGTCGACCATTGGGTATCGAAGGGCGCGCAGCCTTCGGATGCCGTCAGGAAGCTGATCAAGCGTGGCAAGGCCCAGCTCGCCGGCAAGCCGGAAGCCCCTGCCCAGTAGGCCCGCCGGTTCCCCGTACGCGGGGGACGAGTCGGCGCTGGTGGTGATGGCGCGCGTGCTGGGCCCCTTCGGGATCCAGGGCTGGGTCAGGTTGAAGACCTTCACCGAAACCCCCGACGGCCTTGCCCGCCACCCCGCGTGGTGGCTGCGGACGAAGGCGGGATGGGTCTCGGCGGATCTCGAGGAATTCAAGGTCCGGCCTGCCGCGGTGAGTGCCAAGCTCGCGGGCGTGGACGACCGCAACGCCGCCGAGGCTCTGCAGGGCCAGGACATAGCCGTCGCCCGGGATGATCTCGGGGAGGCGGCCGAAGGCGAGTTCTACTGGGTCGACCTGGTGGGGCTCGCGGTGGTGAACCTGCAGGGAGAAGCGCTCGGGCAGGTGGAGGAATTGCTGAGGGCGGGGGGTTCGGACGTCCTGGTCGTCCGCGGGGAGCGGGAGCGCCTGATTCCCTTCATCGCGGACTTCGTGAAGTCCGTCGACCGGGCGGCGAGGCGGATCACGGTGGACTGGGAAGCGGGGTACGACGCGTGACGATGCGCTTCGACGTGGTCACGATCTTCCCGGAGATGTTCGAGGCGGTCACTCGCCACGGCATCACGCGGCGCGCGCTGGAGGAGGGCGGATTCGATTTCCGCGCGTGGAACCCGCGCGATTTCGTGAACGACCCGCACCGCACCGTGGACGACCGGCCCTACGGCGGCGGGCCCGGAATGGTGATGCTCCCGGGGCCGCTGGAGCAGTGCATAGAGGCGGCGGTGGCGAGGCAGTCGGCCGCCGGGGTGGCGCGGCCCGCGGTGGTGATGCTCTCACCCCAGGGCGAGCGGTTCACCGACGCGGTGGCGAGGCAGTTGGCGGGATCGCAGGGACTGGTGCTGGTGGCCGGGCGCTACGAAGGCGTGGACGAGCGCCTCATCCGGCGCAAGGTGGACCGGGAAATCTCGATCGGAGACTACGTGACCTCCGGCGGGGAGTTGCCGGCGATGGTGATGATCGACGCCATCGTGAGGCTGCTTCCGGGGAGCCTGAACGATGCCGGGAGCGCGTCCCAGGACTCGTTCTCGGACGGGTTGCTGGACTGGCCGCATTACACGCGGCCGGAGGAGTGGCAGGGGGAACGGGTGCCCGAGGTGCTGATGTCGGGCAACCACGCCGCGATCGCGCGGTGGCGCAGGAAGCAGGCGCTCGCGCGAACGTGGTCGAGGCGGCCCGATCTCCTCGGGGAGAGGACGCTTTCGAAGGAAGACGCGGATTTGCTCGCGGAATACCGCCGCGAGCAGCAGGCGCAGGAACAGCAGTAGAAAACAAACCGCACGCACCAGCCCGCGGGCTGCTCTGCGTGGAAGGCCCCCAGGGCCGGAAACCGAAAGGAAATGTGCATGGATCTGATACGGAAACTCGAGCAGGAAGAAATCGCCCGCCTCGGGCGCACGATCCCCGACTTCGCCCCCGGCGACACGGTGATCGTGAAGGTGCAGGTGGTCGAGGGCGACAAGAAGCGCGAGCAGGCCTACGAGGGCGTGGTCATCGCCCGGCGCAACAAGGGCCTGAATTCCTCGTTCATCGTTCGGAAGATTTCCAGCGGCGAAGGCGTGGAGCGCACGTTCCAGACCTATTCGCCCGCCGTGGCCTCGATCGAGGTGAAGCGAAAGGGCGCCGTGCGTCGCGCGAAGCTCTACTACCTGCGCGACCGCTCGGGCAAGAGCGCGCGTATCCGCGAGAAGCTCAAGAAGGTCGTGGACCGCGAGGTGTTGCCGCCGGTCGAGGAGACGCCGAAGGCGTGACGCGCCGTCACCCGCGGTGACGATGAAGGGCCGCCTTGCGCGGCCCTTCTTGTTTCCGGGGTCTCAGGCGATCCAGGCGAGCCAGGCCGGCAGGGTGGCCATCGAAAGCACCGTCCCCGCGGTAATCTGCGCCGCGACCGAGGGGCCGTCGCCACCCATGCGCACCGCGAGAATGTAGGCGCTGGAGGCCGTGGGAAGCGCGGCCCACAGCACGAGCACGCCCGCCTCGACGCCGTACAGCCCGAGCAGCACCACGCAGCCCCAGGCGGCCAGCGGCAGCGCCGCGAGCTTGATTCCCAGCCACCAGGCGTGCGCCACCGAGCTCGCCTCCCCCCGCTCGATCCGCAGGGCCGCGCCCACGGCCAGGAGCCCCGCCGGCAGCGCCGTCTGGCCGAGGAGCCCGAGCGTCTGGTCGAGGAATCCCGGCATCCCGAGCCCGGAGAGGTTCCACGCGAAGCCCGCGAGCGTCGAGACGACGAGCGGATTGCGCGCGAGTTCGAGCCACAGGTTCGTCTTCGCGTGCGCGGCGAGCATCCCCACGGCGCCGAGGTTCGCGAGCGGGATCATCGCGCCCATGAGCAGCGCCGCGGTGGCGACTCCCGGCTCGCCGAAGAGGCTGCCGGCCACCGCGAAGCCGATGTAGGTGTTGAAGCGGAAGGCGCACTGGAAGCAGGAGGCGGCCACGCGCGCATCCACCCGGAAGAGCGGACGAGCGAGGGCCGCCGCCGCCATGCCCAGGAGCATCACCGCCCAGCCGCTCGCGACCACCTTGCCGATGCCCGCGAGGTCGAGGGTCGAGACGGCGAGCGAACGCAGCAGCAGCGCCGGGAAGAGCACGAAGTAGACGAGCTTCTCGAGACCCTCCCAGAAGCCGCGCCCGTAGTCGAACGCGCGCGAGAGGACGAGCCCCACCAGGATCAGCACGAAGTTGGGCAGGATGAGGAGTGCGGTCTGCATGGCCCTAGATCGCCTCGCCCTTGCCGAAAGTGTTGTGATAGACATGCGCCGCGGTGTTCACGCGCGAGACGCGAAGCTCCACGGGACGGTCGCGGAAGGTGAGCGCCACGCGGCGGATCTCCAGCAGCGGCGCGCCGGCGGTCACGCCCAGGAGCGAGGCGGTGACTCCGGTGGCGAGCGTCGCCCGCAGCCGCTCGTCCGTGCGCAGGACGTTGATCCCGTAGCGGCTCTGGTAGAGGTGGTAGATGGTGTTGTCGCGTGCGGTGAAGATGCGCTCGGTGAGCCCCGGGAAGAGCGCGGCCGGCAGCGTGATGTCGTCGACGATGACGGGGCGCCCGGCGAGCGAGAGGACGTTCCTCACGCGTACCACGCGTTCGTCGGGCGGGATAGCGAGCGCGTGGGATTCGGCCGCATCGGCGCGCACCCGCGCGAAGGACACGGCACGCACCTCCGGGTAGGCCCGCGAGCCGTCTTCCCCCACGATGTGGAAGAAGTGGAACATGAGGCGGCGGCCGTCGTGCGAAGTGACGAAGGTGCCCTTGCCCTGGCGGCGCACCAGCGCGCCCTGCGCGACGAGGCTGTCCACGGCCTTGCGCAGCGTTCCGATCGCCACGCCGAAGTGGCCGGCGAGCCAGGACTCCGACGGAATCGCTTCGCCCGCCTTCCAGCGGCCCGCGGCGATGCCCTCCGTCAGGTGCGCCCGCACCTCCTCGTAGAGGGGGCGGCCGGGGGCGAGAGCAGGCGCGGCGGCGCGTCGGGCGGTGGCGGGCATGGCTCGAGCATAACATGCAACTCATCTAGTTGACTCGCCCGGCGGGCCGGGGCTAGGATCGGCCTTCCGCATGAGGAGCGACGAGCGATGATCCATTTCGTAGTGCATGACGAAGGCGATTCCGTCGGCGTGGTGGTGGTCGAGGGCGTGAAGTCCGGCGACACCCTCACCGGCTGGATCATGGACCAGGACAGGGAAATCCACTTCAAGGCCGCGAGCGACATCCCCATAGGCCACAAGCTCGCGATCAAGCCGCTCGCGAAGGACGCGACGGTGATCAAGTACGGCACCGACATCGGGCGCGTGGTCGCCCCCATCGGCGTGGGCGAGCATGCCCACGTCCACAACATCAAGACCAAGCGCTGGTAAGGAGCCGACATGGACCTGAGCAAGAAGACTTTCCGGGGCTACAAGCGCGAGAACGGGCGCGTCGGCGTGAGGAACCACGTCGTCATCCTGCCCGTCGATGACCTCTCCAATGCGGCGGCCGAGGCGGTCGCGAACAACATCAAGGGGGCGCTTGCGCTGCCGCACCCTACGGGCGGCTGCAGTTCGGCGCGGACCTGGATCTGCATTTCCGCACGCTCATCGGCACGGGCGCCAACCCGAACGTGGCGGCGGTGGTGGTGATCTGCATCGAGGAGGGTTGGGCGAAGAAAGTGGCCGACGGCATCGCGGCCACCGGCAAGCCCGTCGCCTGGTTCGGCATCGAGCAGCACGGCGACCACGACACCATCATGCGCGCCTCGAAGAAGGCCAAGGAATTCGTGCAGTGGGCGAGCGAGCTGCGCCGCGAGGAGCGCCCGCTCTCCGACCTCTGGGTCTCGACCAAGTGCGGCGAGTCCGACACCACCAGCGGCTGCGGCGCCAACCCCACGGTCGGCAACGCCTTCGACAAGCTCTACCCCCACGGCACCACGCTCGTCTTCGGCGAGACGACGGAGCTCACGGGCGGCGAGCACCTCGTGGCGGCGCGCTGCCGCACGGACGAGGTGCGGAAGAAATTCCAGTTCATGTTCGACCGCTACCAGGCGATCATCGAGCGCCACAAGACGAGCGACCTGTCGGATTCCCAGCCCACCAAGGGCAACATCGAGGGCGGCCTCACGACCATCGAGGAGAAGGCGCTCGGCAACATCCAGAAGATCGGCCGCAAGTGCCTGGTCGACGGCATCCTCGACAAGGCGGAAGCCCCGACGGGCCCCGGCCTGTGGTTCATGGATTCCTCGTCGGCCGCGGCGGAAATGGTGACGCTCTGCGCAGCCGCCGGATACACGGTGCATTTCTTCCCCACGGGGCAGGGCAACGTGATCGGCAACCCCATCCTCCCGGTCATCAAGCTCTGCGCGAACCCGCGCACGGTGCGCACGATGAGCGAGCACATCGACGTGGACGTCTCGGGGCTGCTGCGCAAGGAAATGTCGCCCGACCAGGCCGGCGACGCGCTCCTCGATTGCATGTTCCGCACCGCCAACGGCCGGCTCACCGCCGCCGAGGCCCTCGGCCACCGGGAGTTCGTTCTCACGCGCCTCTACGAGAGCGCCTGAGCCCGGGAAGTCGCGGGCGAACCGGGGTCAGCACGGCTTTCCGGCCCGGTGCCGGAAAAGTCGCCTGACCCCGGTTCGTTTTTCGCGGACAATGGCGCAAACGTCCGGCCACAGGGCGTCACGGAGGAACGCATGAGTCAATCCGCAACGCCCGACGACGACCTGCTGCCCGACGACGGGCTCACCGAGGATCTGCGCCACAAGGTCGAGGAGTTCATCGAGGACGAAGAAGGCCACTTCAACCGCTACAAGGGCTGGCTCGCGGCCTTTCTCACTGCCGTGGCCGTGGGCACCTCGGCCTTCCACCTCTATTCGGCCTACGGGATCGTGCGCACGGATCTCCTGCGCGGCATACACGTGGGGCTGGTGCTCTTCCTGTCGTTCATGCTCTTCCCCGTGGCGCGGCGCTTCCGCCACCGGCTCATGTGGTTCGACGTGGTGCTGGCACTCCTGTCGATCGCCACGATCGCCTGGATGATCAACGGCGGCGACGCCTTCACCGACCGCAACACCGACCCCAACCAGTGGGACATCGTCTTCGGCGTGGCGCTGATCCTGCTGGTGATCGAGGCGACGCGGCGCACCTCGGGCTGGATCATGCCCATCGTGATCTCGTTCTTCATCCTCTATGCGTTCGCGGGCCCGTGGTTGCCGGCGCCGTGGACGCATCGCGGCTACGACCTCGGGCGGATGGTGGGCCACATGTACATGACGCTCGAGGGCATCTTCGGCACCGCGGTGGACGTGTCGGCGACGCTCATCATCCTGTTCACGATCTACGGCGCGTTCCTGCAGTACTCGGGCGCGGGCAAGTTCTTCCTCGATTTCTCCTTCTCGCTCATGGGCGGCAAGTCCTCGAGCGCGGGCCGCGCCGTGGTGATGTCGTCCTTCCTGCTGGGCGGACCCTCGGGCTCCGGCGTGGCGACCACGGTGACCATCGGCTCGGTGGCCTATCCGATGCTCCAGCGCAGCGGCTACGAAGCCGCGGCCGCGGGCGGGCTCCTCGCCGCGGGCGGCCTGGGCGCGATCCTCTCGCCCCCGGTACTCGGGGCGGCGGCCTTCCTCATCGCGGAGTTCCTGAAGATCTCCTACCTCGAAGTGATCAAGATGGCGGTGATCCCGACCATCCTCTACTACTTCTGCCTCTTCTTCATGGTGGAGCTCGACGCGCGCAAGTACGGCATGAGCCAGGGCGTCTTCGAGGCGGTCGATAGCGCCTGGACGCTCGCCAAGCGTTACTGGTACCACTTCCTGTCGCTCGCCTCGATCATCGTCTTCATGCTGATGGGCTTCTCGCCCACCCTCGCCGTCTTCTGGGCCACCGTGACCGCGTTCCTCGTGAGCTTCCTGCGCCGCGAGTCGGCGATGCGGCCCAGGCGCTTCGTGAAGGCGATGGAGACGGGCACCACGGGGGTGCTCAACGTCGCCGCCACCTGCGCCTCGGCCGGCATCATCGTGGGCGTGGTCACCCTCACGGGGCTGGGGCTCAAGTTCTCCTCCATCGTGATCGACTACGCGGGCGGGAGCCTCGCGCTCACGGCGCTCTACACCGCGCTCATCGTCTGGATCGTGGGGCTCGCCGTGCCGGTGACCGCCTCCTACATCATCTGCGCGGTGATCGCCGCACCCGCGCTCATCACGCTGGGCGTGCCCGATTTCGCGGCGCACATGTTCATCTTCTACTACGCGCTGCTGTCGGAGGTCTCGCCGCCCACGGCGCTGTCGTGCTTCGCGGCGGCCGCCATCACCGGCGCGGACCCCTACAAGACCACGTTGCAGGCCTGGAAGTACACGATGCCGGCGTTCGTCGTGCCGTTCTTCTTCGTGCTCGACCCGCTCGGCACCGGCGTGCTGCTGAAGCTCCCGGAGGGCGCGAGCTGGCTCGAGGTGAGCTGGGTCGTGTTCCTCGTCTTCGTGGCCATCGCCGCACTCGCCGCCGGGCTGCAGGGGTGGCTCCTCAAGAAGACCAACCTGCTCGAACGCGCGATGCTCGTCCTGGCCGGCGCGCTCGTGATAGTCCCGGTCGGCGCCGGGGACATCGACGCCGTGGGCGTCGGGCTCTTCGCCTCCGTGTTCGTGATCCAGATGCTGCGAAGATCGCCCGCGGAGGCAAACCCATGACCGAGCGCTTCGCTCCCGCGACGCTCGCGGATCTCATGCGCCGCGCGCTCGAACGCTCGGGCGCGACCCCGGCGATGGCGGCGGCCACCGCCGCGGCGCTGGTGGCCGCCGAACTCGACGGCATCGCCTCCCACGGGGCCACGCGGATCCCGCAGTACTGCGGGCACGTGAAGAACGGCCGCGCGACCGGCTCGGCCGTGCCGAAGGTGGTGCACGAACGCGGCGGCGCCTGCCTCGTGGACGCGGGCGGCGGGCTCGCCTTCGAGGCCTGCGCGCTCGCGGTGCGCGAGGCTATCGCGCGCGCGAAGGCGAACGGCGTGGCGTTCGCGTCCGTCACGAACAGCAACCATTTCGGCGTCGCCGCTTTTCACGCCGAGCCCATCGCCGAGGCGGGCCTCGTGGGGCTCGCCTTCGGCAATTCCCCGGCCGCGATGCCCATGTGGGGCGGCAAGCGCGCGCTCTTCGGCACGAACCCGATCGCAGCGGTCTTTCCGCGTCGGGACGCCCCGCCCCTGGTCATCGACCTGAGCCTCTCGGAAGTCGCGCGCGGCAAGCTGATGGTCGCGGCGAAGGAAGGCAAGCCGATCCCCGCCGGATGGGCGCTCGACCGCGACGGCAATCCCACCACGGATCCCAAGGCCGGCCTCGAGGGCATGATGCTGCCCGCGGGCGGCGCCAAGGGCGCGATGCTCGCCCTCGTCGTGGAGCTTCTCGCCTGCGCACTTTCCGGGGCCGCATTCGGCTTCGAGTCCGACAGCTTCTTCACCGACGCCGGCAAGCCCACCCGCATCGGCCAGGCCTTCCTCGCGATCGACCCGGGCGCGCTCGCGGGCCGCGCAACCTACCTCGAGCGCGTCGAGACCCTCGTGGGCGCGATGCTCGCCGACGCGGGCGTGCGCCTTCCGGGCGACCGGCGGCGTGCGAACCGCGGAAAGTCCGGGCAGGAAGGCATCGCGATCGCGCCCGATCTCGCGGCGAAGATCCGCTCGCTCGCGGGGGACGGCTGAAGCGTGGCGCCCTTCCAGGGCGCGTGCGCGCGCCCTTCTGCACCATCGGCGTATCGGCGACGGACACCCACGTCACGGGCATCCGGTATCTCTCGCCCGACGTGCCGGCGCTCGCGCCGAGGAAGAACACGGTTGCTTTCCTCGCCTGCGTGCAGCTCCAGGCGTACCTCGAAGACCCGGCGTTCGTCTTCGAGCTGCCGCTCAGGCTCGCGGGCACGCGCCACCAGCTCTCGGTGTGGGAGGCGATGCAGGCGATACCGGCCGGGAAGACGCGCACCTACGGCGAGCTCGCCCGCACGATCCGCTCCTCGGCGCGCGCGGTGGGCGGGGCCTGCGGCGCGAACCCGGTCCCCATCGTGGTGCCCTGCCACCGCGTCGTGGCCGCGGGTGGCGCCCTGGGCGGCTTCATGGGCACGCGCGCCGAAGGCTTCGAACTGGCCATCAAGCGGTGGCTCCTCGCCCATGAAGGCGCCCGCGGAAGCTGACGTGCGCGTGATCGAACGCTTCTGCGACGGGCTCTGGCTCGCCGACGGCCTCGCGCGCAACACCCTCGAGAGCTACCGGCGCGACGTGACGCAGTTCGCCGCCTGGCTCGCCGCGCAGGGCGAAGGCGGCCTGCTCGCCGCCGGCCCCGGGCACCTCCACCGGCACCTCGCGTGGCGCGTCCAGGCCAGGAAGGCGAGCCCGCGCACCACCGGCCGGCTGGTCTCGGCCCTCAAGCGCTTCTATCGCTTTGCACTCCAGGAGGGCCTTCGCCGCGACGACCCCTCGGCGGACATCGAGGCGCCGCGCATTCCCCGGTCGCTTCCGAAGTCGCTCTCCGAGGCCGAGGTCGAGGCGCTCCTCGCCGCGCCGGACTCGGGGACGGACCTGGGCCTTCGCGACAAGGCGATGCTCGAGACGCTCTACGCGAGCGGACTGCGCGTCTCGGAGCTGGTCGGCCTCAAGGTGCTGCAGGTGAGCCTCGACATGGGCGTGGTGCGCGTGCTCGGCAAGGGCGCGAAGGAGCGCCTCACGCCGCTGGGCGAGGAGGCGCTCGACTGGATCCAGCGCTACCAGAAGCTCGCGCGCCCGGCGATCCTCGGGGCGAGGAAGAGCGACGCGCTCTTCGTCACGGCGCGGGGCGCCCCGATGACGCGCCAGGCTTTCTGGGGGCTCGTGAAGCGTTACGCGGCGCGCGCGCAGATCCGGTCCGCCATCTCGCCCCACACGCTGCGCCACGCCTTCGCGACCCACCTCATCAACCACGGCGCGGACCTGCGCGTGGTGCAGCTGCTGCTGGGCCACGCGGACATCTCCACCACGCAGATCTACACCCATGTCGCGCGCGAGCGGCTGAAGAAGATCCACGCCAAGCACCACCCGCGCGGATGAACGAACTGGCCCAGCTGCCGCTCGCGTTCTGGATCGTGGCGCCGCTCGCGGTACTCTTCGCCTACACCGTGTTCGGCATGTCGGGGTTCGGCTCGACCATCATCTCGATCCCGATCCTCGCGAACTGGCTTCCCCTCACCTATCTCGTGCCGCTCATGGCGCTGGCGGACCTCGCCGCGGCGGTGTTCGTCGGCGGAGCCAACCGCCGCCACGTGAGCCTGCCGGAACTCAAGCGCGTGATGCCGTTCATGGTCGTGGGCATCGTCCTCGGCGTCACCGTGCTCGTGAGCGCGCCCCAGCCGCCGCTCAAGGTGGCGGCCGCGCTCTTCTCGATCGTCGTGGGCCTGCACGCGATCCTCGATCCGTCGCCGCGCTCGACGATCTCGACGTGGTGGTGCGTTCCGGCCGGCGTCTTCGCGGGCATCTTCGCCGCGGTCTTCGGGGCGGGGGCCGGTCAACGTGGCCTACCTCGCGGGGCGGCTGCGCGACAAGTCCGCGATACGCTCGACCGTGTCGGTGATCATCTCGATCTCGGCCACGCTGCGCACGCTTTCCTACGCGCTCGCGGGCTTGGTCCTCAAGGCCGGGATCGCCAAGGGCATCCTCCTCGTCGCGCCCTTCGCCCTGGCCGGGATCGCGCTGGGCTCGCGCATCCACATCGGGCTCACGCAGGCGCAGATGCGCCGGGTGGTCGGCGGCGTCATCATGGGAAGCGGCGTGGTCCTGATGGCCCGCACGCTCCTCGCCTGAGGGGTGCGGCCGTGACGAAGCACGCCGCCACACCCGCGACCCTCTTTCTCGCCAGGCACGGTGTCGCGTTCACCGAGCACCACTACGAGTACGTCGAGCATGGCGGCACCGCCGTGTCCTCGGCATCGCTCGGCGTGCCGGAGCACGAGGTCGTGAAGACGCTGGTCATGGAGACCGACAAGGGCGAGCCCCTGGTGGTGCTCATGCACGGCGACCGCAAGGTCTCGACGAAGGAACTCGCGCGCGTGGCGCGGGTGAAACGGGTGTTTCCGTGCAAGCCCGAGGATGCGACGCGCCACTCCGGCTTCCTGGTCGGCGGCTGCTCGCCCTTCGGCACGCGAAAGCCCATGCCGGTCTACCTCGAGCGCTCGATCCTCGCGGCTGCGCGCATCTACATCAACGGCGGGCGCCGCGGCTACCTCGTGGGCATCGCGCCGGCCGAGATCGTGCGCGTGCTCTCGCCCGTCCTTGTTGAGGTGGGGCGCGAGGAGTAACCTCGCTTTCGCTTCCCGACCAACGACGGACTGCGCATGCATCCCAACGAACCCGGCTTTCCGTCGCCGCCCGCCAGCCGCCAACGACCCGGGCACCGCCGCGCCTCGTCATGCCGGGCCGCAGGTGCGCCGCGAGCGAGGGCGTGGACTGGATCTCCGACGGCTGGCGGCTCTTCCGCAGGCGCCCCTCATGTGGATCGTCTTCTTCGTCCTCTTCCTCCTCATCCACGTCGCGCTGGGCCTTGGTGCCCTGGGTGGGGACGTTCCTCGGCAACCTCGTCTCGCCGCTCTTCCCGGGGGCATCGCGCTGGGGTGCCGGTCCTCGAGACGGGAGGAGACCTCGAGCTGGAGCACCTGCTCGCCGGCTTCCGGCGCAACACGGGCCTGCTGCTCGCGATCGGCGCGATCTACGTGCTGGGGGAACTCGCGCTGATGAGCGTCTTCGGGCTCTTCGCGGGCAAGAAGTTCCTGTTCGCGGTCATCCGGGGCGACGAGGCGGCGATCGTGAATTCCCTTCCGGACGATTTCCTGTGGCTCGCGATCGGCGGGCTGGTCACGCTTGCGCTGGCGATTCCGCTGCTGGCGGCCTACTGGTTCGCGCCCGCGCTCGCGATGCTGCACGGCGTGCCCGCGCTGGAAGCGATGAAGGCGAGCCTCGTCGCGTGCCTGCGCAACTTCCTGCCGATGCTCGTCTACGGCCTGGTGATGCTCGTGCTGCTCGTGGCGGCGGTGATCCCCCTCGGGCTGGGGCTCCTCGCGTGGGCGCCGCTCCTGCTCGCCACGGTCTACACGTCCTACCGCGCCGTCTTCACCGAGGCGGAGCGGCTGAGCCGGCCTAGAGCAAACGCCCAGCGCCGTGAGGGCGAGCGAGATGAGCACCGTGGTGGTGATGGGCAGGTACACGAGGCGCCCGCGGAAGCGCACGGTGATGTCGCCCGGCAGCCGGCCCAGCCCCAGCTTCGAGAAGCTCGGCGCGAAGAGCGAGAGCACGACCACGGCCACCACGATCACCAGCACCCACTTCAGCATTCGGACCTCATTTCGAAGGCGCGCGCGGGCGCTCGATGGTCACGCCCACCTTGCGCACGTTGCGGATATGCCCGGCCGTATCGCCCGGGATGCCGATCTCGACGTCGAGCTCCAGCGTCTGCGGGCGCAGCTTCTCCCAGTCGTAGATGCCGACCCAGGCGTCGATGCGGTATTCGCGAATGAAGATCTTGTCCATCGGGAGGGCGCGTCGCGCGCGGGCGGGAGGGGGGCGATTCGGAGGCCGTATTGTAGAGTATGGGCATGACCGCAGTCCTCGCCGCCATCGTCGCTTATCTCGTGGGCTCGATTCCCTTCGCCGTGGTCGTGAGCCGCGCGATGGGCCTGCCCGATCCGCGCTCCTACGGTTCGGGCAACCCCGGCACCACGAACGTCCTGCGCTCGGGCAGCAAGGCCGCCGCCGCGCTCACACTGGCCGGGGATGCGCTCAAGGGCTGGGTCCCGGTCTGGGTGGCCATCCGGCTGGGCCTCGCCGACGAGATCGTGGCGGTGGTGGCGCTCGCGGCGTTCCTCGGGCATGTCTTCCCGGTCTGGCTCCGGTTCAAGGGGGGCAAGGGCGTGGCCACGGCCGCGGGCGTGCTCCTGGCCGTGGACTGGCGCGCGGGGCTCGCGACGCTCGCGGTCTGGGCCCTGGTGGTGGCCGCCACCCGCTATTCCTCCTCGGGGCGATCCTCGCGGCGCCGGCCGCGCCGGCGGCGCTTTACTGGCGGCGCGGCGCTGGCGCGCTCTTCGTGGCCACCTGCGCGCTGCGCGCCGTGCTCGTGTGGCGCCACCGACGCGAACATCGGCAAGTTGCTGCGCGGCGAGGAAAGCCGCATCGGAGAAAAGAAGGCGGTGACATGAAACCCGGAAAGCCCGGCCCCGTGGACGACGATCTCGACTTCACCAAGCCGGTGGCGGTGCCGCCCCCTGCGCCGACGCCGCAGCAGCTCGAGACGGCCCGCAAGGAGGCAGCCAAGGGCGGCGTGGAGCTGAGCCAGGCGGGCTACTACATCGCCATCGCGCGCCGCGCGGCGGCCAAGATCCCGCCGCGCAACGGCGAGCGCCACGCGCTGCTCGTGGTGGAGGACGACCCGGACCTCTCCAACCTGCTCGTGGAGATCTTCACCGTGGCCGGCTTCGAGGTCCGCCGCGCTGCCAACCGCGCGCAGATCAACGCCGAGGTGAACAAGCCGATCCTGCCGGACCTGATCCTGCTCGACATCGTGCTTCCGGACGCCGACGGGCTGCAGATTCTCGGGCGCCTGCGCGCCCATCCCAAGTACGCGCGCATGCCCGTGATCATGATGACCGGCAAGGCCGATGTGACCGACGTGAAGGCGGGGCTCGCGGCCGGGGCCGACGGCTACGTGAGCAAGCCCTTCAAGATGAGCGCGCTGGTGGCGGCGGTGAACCTCGTGCTGGGCAAGTCCTAGCCCCGTCGCGGCGGGATGCGCCACCAGGTCCACGCGACCAGGGCCCCGAAGGCGACATAGACGGAAGTGAACACCCAGGGCGGGGCGCTCCAGTAGAGGAGCGCGCGCACCCAGCGCTCGATGAACCCCTCCCCCGTGGCCGCACCCCGGAGCGCGTCCTCCCAGATCGTGAGGGGGCAGGTGTAGCCGAGCACCGATTCCACCACCACGAATGCGATGGCCGCCAGGTGCAGCCCGCGGAACCACCGGTTCCTCGCCCAGGCACGACCCAGGGCCTCGCCCGCCCAGGTCGCGACGAGCCCGCCCACCACGAAGAGGACGAAGGCCCCATGGACGAGGAGTACGAGGTCGGCAAGCATGGTCGGCGGCTTTCCCCCGCGCGGACGTGAATCGGGGACGCTCCCCTGTTTCACCGCGATGAAAAAGGGGAGCGTCCCCATTTTCTGTTTACCAGGGCTTGAGCGTGCGGCGGATGAATTCCACCGTGGCGTTGAACTGGAAGTCCGCGTTGGCCTTCTTGCGGAAGCCGTGCCCTTCGTTCGTGGCGAGCAGGTACCAGGCGGGCGTGCCGCGCTGCTCGAGCGCGGCGACGATCTGCGCGGACTCGGTCCAGGGCACGCGCGGGTCGTTCTTGCCCTGCGCGATGAAGAGGGGTTTCGTGATCTTCTCCACGTGGGTGAGCGGCGAGATCGACTCCAGGAACTCCCGCATCGCCGGCACGCGCTCGTCGCCGTACTCCACGCGTCGCAGGTCGCGTCGGTAGGTCTCGGTGCGTTCGAGGAAGGTGACGAAATTGGATATCCCCACGGTGCTCGCCGCGCCCGCGATCCGGTCGGCGTAGCGCACGGACGCGGCGAGCGCCATGTAGCCGCCGTAGCTGCCGCCCATGACCAGCACGCGCCCGGCGTCGAGCCCGGGCTGGACGCCGATCCAGTCGAGGAGCGCGCCGAGGTCCTTCACGGAATCCTCGCGCAGCCGCCCGTTGTCCAGCTTGAGGAAGCGCTTGCCGAAGCCCGACGAGCCGCGCACGTTGGGGTAGATGAGCGCGATGCCCAGCTCGTTCACCAGGTAGTTGTTGCGGCCGATGAACCCCGCGCGGGCCTGTGCGGCGGGCCCGCCGTGCACGCTCACGACGACCGGGCGCACGCCCTCGAAGCGCGACGGCGGGTGGTAGTAGAGGCCGGTGATCACCCGCCCGTCGAAGCTCTTCCAGCGGATCACGCGCGGCTCGGGAAACGTCGCCGCGTTGAGTGCCGGGCTGTTGCCGTTGGTCCAGCGCGTGACCCGGTTGGCGCCGGGGTCGTAGGAGAAGACGTCGCCAGGCGAACGCGACGAGGCGTGCGTGAAGGCGATCTCCGAGCCGTCCTTCCTCCAGCGCAGCGTCGAGATGACGCCGGGCACCAGCGCGGGGCGCAGCGTCTCCTTGCGCGTGGCGAGGTCGAGGAAGCGCAGCACGTGGGCGCCCTCCTCGTTGGTGACGAAGGCGATCCTTCCCGCCGCCCCGGAAAGGGCGATCTCCTCGACGTCGAACTTGAGGTTTGCAGCCAGCGCCTGCTCGCGCCCCGAGGCGATGTCGACGCGCGCGAGGTGACGGTACTCCGAGCCGCGGTCGCTCACCACGTAGAGCGCATTGCCGTCGGGGGAGAATTGCGGGCTCTCGTAAAACACCGGCGTGCCACGGACGGGCTTCGTGAGGCGCCGGCGCTTGCCCGTGGCCACGTCCATCAGCCACAGGTGCGATTCCTCGGCCGACACGTACTCGACGAAGGCGAGGCGCCGGTCGTCGGGCGAGAAGCTGAAGTCGCGCCAGCCTCCGCCGGGCAGCTGCGCGAGCACGCGCGCCTTTTCCGGGTCGGCCGGATCGGCGAGGTGCACGGTGGTGCTCGCCACGCGGGAAGAGTCGTTGCGGTCGATCGGCACCGTCGTGAACACGATGCGATCGCCGCGGTGGTTCCATTCCGGCGTGCCCGCGCGCCGTCCGGCTGGGCTCACCGGCACGCTTTGCCTCGAGGCCGGGTCGTAGCGGTGGATCGCGAACACCTCGTCGCCGCCCCTGCCGTGGGAAAGCAGCAGCCACTTCGCCGCTTGCGGCTCCCAGCGGCCGGCGGACACGGCATCGGGCATGTCCGTGAGCGACTCGGGCGCCCGCCCGGGTTCGGTGACGCGGTGGAGCTGCTCGGTCTCGCCCAGGCGCCGCCGCACGAGGAACTCCCGGCCCTGCGGATGCCAGTCGAGGAGCGTGCTCGGCCGGAAGGCGGTGTAGGGCGCGGTCGCGGCGGCGATCTCCGCGGGGATCGGCGGCACGCCCTCGAGGACGAGGCTCGCGGGCGGCGTGAGGAATTCGCCCTGCGCGTGGGCGGCGAGCGCGGCCGCGGCGAGGAGCGCGGGCGCGAGCCGGCGAAGCGTTACGGGCTGCATCGGCTCACTTCGGCCCCGTGGCCACGGGCAGGGACTGGTCCGCGCACCATTCGCTCCACGAGCCGGGAAAAAGACGCGAGCCCTTCAGGCCCGCGAGTTCCATGGCGAAGAGGTTGTGGCAGGCCGTGACGCCGGAGCCGCAGGAATGGATGGTGTTCTCCGGGGTTCTGCCGTCGAGGAGTTCGAGGAACTCGGCGTGCAGTTCCTCCGGGGAGAGGAAGCGCCCGTCGTAGCCCAGGTTGTGCTGCCAGAAGCGGTTGACGGAGCCGGGGATATGCCCGCCTACCGGGTCGAGCGTTTCGTTCTCGCCCAGGAAGCGCGTGGCCGCCCGCGCGTCGACGATCTTCACGGCCGGGTCTTCGCGCAGCGCGGCCACCTGCCGCCGGTCCGCGGTGATGCCCGTCTTCGGCCGGGGCTCGAAGGCCCCCTTGCGCGGCGCGGGCACGGCGTCGTCGAGCGGGCGGCTCTCGCGCTTCCAGGCCGCGAAGCCGCCGTCGAGGAGCGCCACGCGCTCGTGCCCCAGCCAGCGCAGCATCCACCACAGGCGCACCGCGAAGCTGCCACCGCCGTCGTCGTAGACCACGACCTGCCGGTGCGGGGCGACGCCGCAGCGATTCATGCGGGCGGCGAAGTCCGCGATCTCCGGCATGGGATGGCGGCCGTTGGTGCCCGTCTTCGCGCCGGAAAGATCCTCGTCCATGTGCATGAAGTACGCGCCGGGGATGTGCGCGGACTTCCATGCGTCGCGACCCTTTTCGAGGGTCGCAAGGTCGTGGCGCGTGTCGAAGACGATCCAGTCCGGGTCGTCCAGGTGCGCGGCAAGGGTTTCGGTCTGGAAGAGCAGTTCGGCTTTCACGGGGCGGACTCCTTCGGTTTTTCCCTGTTTCCCACGCGCAGGGCGATCAGCCCGCTCGCGATGATGACGACGATGCCCGACCAGCCCAGCAGCGTGAGCCGGTCGTCCCAGAACGCGACCATGAAGAGCGTGGAAAAGACGATGGTCGAGTACGAGAGCGAGCCCACCACCAGCGTGTTCGCCGTGCGGTAGGCGCGCGTCATGGCCAGCTGCGCGAGGGTGCCCAGGACGCCCACGCCCAGCAGGATCCCCGCATTCTCCCAGCCCACGGGGTGGAAGGTCGAGAAGGACAACTGCCATGCCGCGCAGCCGAGCGTGCCGAAGAGGCCGAACCAGAAGAGGATTCGCCACTCCGGCTCCCCCTGCTGGCTGAGCGTGCGCACGCCGAGGTAGGCCCACGAGGCCGCGAGCCCGGAGAAGAGGCCCACCATCGCCGCACCCTCCTTGCCCGCGGCGAAGGTCGGCTGGAGCAGCATCGCCACCCCACCGAACCCCAGCACGATCGCGACGATGAGCCACGGCGAGAACTTCTCCCGCAGCACCACGGTGGTGGCCACGGCGAGGAAGAGCGGCGAGGTGTAGTTGAGCGTCGTGGCGGTGGCGAGCGGCAGGTTCGAGATGCCGTAGAAGTAGGCGATGATCCCGAAGGTGCCCGCGAGGCTTCGCAGCAGGTGCGTGCCCATGTACGGGTTCCACACGCGCCGCTTGCCCGCCACCACGTACGCGGCGATGAAGAGGAAGGCCGCGAGGGAACGGTAGAAGCCCAGTTCGATCGCCTCGAAGTGCGGGCTGCCCAGCTTCACGAAAAGCGCCATGGCGGCGAAGAAGAAGCCCGCCACGAGCATCCAGGAGGAGGTCATTCGGATGGGTTCGGGAGCCGGCGCGACCAAGGGCGCCGAGGAGGGGAATTATACGGCCGCGGCCCGCGCCGCCCGGCCCGGCGCGCGGCGTATCATGGGCCGCATGGGCATCGCGCGCCGTCTGCTGCTGATCGTGGGACTCGCGGTCGTCGTCTTCGGCGCGTGGCGCGCGCCCCTGGACGAGAACGCCGCGGAACACGCGCAGGCGGGCCTCGCGCGCGCGCTCTCGAGCTTCGCCGCCGCCCGGGCGCTGAACGCCGTGATCTCCGTGGTGCAGGGTACGGAAGTGGCCGTGCAGCCCATCGGAGTTGGCGTAGTCCTTGCGCCCGGACAGGCCCTCGACCCCATCAACGACCTGGTCGAGCAGTTCTCCACCCTCATGCTCACGGCGAGCGTTGCGTTCGGCGTGCAGCTCGCGCTCATCAAGTTTGGCGGCCACGAGGCGGTCTCCTTCGCGCTCACGATCCTCGCGATCGCGTGGGGGTGGCGATTCCTGCAGGGTGCGTCCCCGCCGGGGTGGTTGAACCGACTCTTCGTAGGGGCGCTGCTCGTGCGTTTCGCCGTGCCGCTCGTCGTGCTGGGCAGCGACGCGGGCTTCCGGCTCTTCCTCGAGAAGGACTACGAGGCGGGCAAGGCGAGCCTGGAGCTGTCGACGAAGCAGTTCGAGACGCTCTCCCCGACGGTTCCCCCCGTGGTCGCGAAGACCGACCCGAAGGGTTGGTGGCCGTTCACGACCGGCACCGGGAAGATGATCGAGGACATGAAGGACGAGGTCGTGCGCGCGCTCGACGTGAGGAAGCGCTTCGAGGCGATGAAGGACTCCGCGGCGCAGGCGGTGGAGCACATCGTGAAACTGATCGTGGTGTTCCTCTTGCAGACGCTCGTGGTGCCGCTCTTGCTGCTCTGGGGGCTCCTCAGGATCGGAAGGGTGCTGGTGGGCATTCCCGCCCGCAGCGCCTGAAGGAGCCGGAATCCTTCAACGCTTGTGCTTCGAGGGCCTGGACGGCGCAAGAGAACCCAGCGAAGCCGGTTTCTTTCGCGCATAGCCGGTGGCGGGCAGGGCGGCCGTTCCCGCGGCGCGATCCAGGGCCGCGCGGATCAGGAACTCCGAGCGGTCCTCTCCCCGGGACCTGGCCACCCGGTCGATCAACGCGAGGGCGGAGCGCTTCGCGGTGATGTTCACGCGCACGGTTTCGTCGGCCATGAAGTCGAGGTTCACGTCGACCAGCGCGAAAACACCGTCGGCGAAATCGGGATCGCGCGCCCAGCGGTCCAGCGGCGACGGGACCGGCGCGTCCGCCTCGCCGTGGAGATAGGTCTCCACCGCTTCCTGGACGTTTCGCAGCGCCTCGTCGAGCGTGTCGCCTGCGGTGATGCATCCCGGAAGGTCGGGGACCGTGACGCCGAAGGCGCTTCGGGGTTCCTTGTGGACTACGACGGGAAACAGCATGTTCCTCAACTCCATCCTGCCTGCCGGTAGATGGCCCGCAAGGTTCCCGCGGGCAGGTCCTTGCGGGGGTGCGGGACTATCACGATGCCGCCTCTATCCGGGTGCCTGAGCTTCACGTGGCTGCCCTTCCGGTGCACCCGGACCCACCCCTGCCTCCGGAGCCTTGCCAGGATGTCGGTGCTCGAGAGCGTGTGTATCATACACACTCCTGCCGCTGGGCGGTGTCCTGGCCGCCCGTGCGGTTCCCCGGGGCGCCGTGCTCGCCTTGGGACGCGTCGAACGCGCGCCGCAGGTCCTGAGCCACCTTGCCCGCCTGCAGCACGATGACGCGTCCCGCCGAGGCGATGGTCTCTGGGCGGTGGGCGATCAGGATGCGCGTGAGGTTCAGCCCCGGATCGCCTCGTTCACCTGGCGCTCGCGCTGCACGTCCAGCGCGCTCGTGGCCTCGTCGAGGAACAGGATGCGCGGCTGCTTGTAGAGCGCGCGGGCGAGGAGGATGCGCTGGCGCTGGCCGCCCGAGAGTGCGGCGCCCATGTCGCCGATGAGCGTGTGGTAGCCCATCGGCATCGCCACGATGTCGTCGTGCACGGCGGCGAGCCGCGTGCAGCGCTCGATCGCGTCCTGGCACGGGCTCGGGTCGAAGAAACTCACGTTGTCTGCGATGGAACCGGCAAACAGGGGATCGTCCTGCATGACGGTGCCCACGAGCCGGCGGTAGGGTTCCACGCCGAGTCTCTGGAGATCGACACCGCCGACGAGGACCTGTCCGTCGGTGGGCGCGAGAAGCCCGAGCACGATCTTCACCAGGGTCGTCTTGCCGCAACCCGAAGGCCCCACGATCGCCACCGATTCCCCGGGCTCGATGCGAAACGAGCAGTTCTGGATCACGAAGGGCTCGGTGTCGGAGTACCGGAATGCGAGGCCGCGCACCTCGATGGAAGCCTCCTCCACCCCGGGCGCGGGAGTGACGGCTTCTTCCTCGGGCGGCGTGAGCACGATGTCGGCGAGTCGCTCGCCCTGCAGTTGCAGCATCTTCAGCTCGATCAGCTTGTCGATGAGCCCGGCCACCCGCACGGAGAACTGCTCCTTGTAGGCCATGAACGCGAACAGCATCCCGATGGAGAACGCGGAGTCGAGCACGAGCAGCGCGCCCACCCAGACCACGGCGATGCGTTCGGCGCCGAAGACGAGGCCGTTGGCGCTGCGGAAGCCGAGCGAGAGCTTCTGCACGACCAGGTCGCGGTTCACGGCGTCCACGACCAGGTTCAGCCACCGGGAACGCCGTTCTTCCTGGCGGCCGAAGAGCTTGATCGACTGCACGCCGCGCACCGTCTCGAGGAAGTGGCTCTGCTGCCGCGCCGCGTGGACGATGTGCTCCTCCGTCGCGCGGCGCAGCGGGGCATAGAACGCCGCGCGGGAGACCGCATACGCGCACACGGCGAGCGCCGCGATGGCGGTGAGCGTGACGCTGTAGACGAGCATCATCGCGAGCGTCGCGACGGCCATGACGCCGTCGATCACGGCTTCGACGAAGCTCGAGGTGAGGGTGCGCTGGATCGTGGTCACCGCCCCGAACCGCGATACGACGTCGCCGAGGTGGCGTTTCTCGAACCACGCGACCGGCAGGCGCAGCAGGTGGGAGAAGACATTGGCGAGCCATTGCAGGTTGAGCGTGGTGCCCAGGTACAGGACGACCCAGGACCGCAAAGCTCCCACGGCCACCTGGATCGCCGCGAGCAGGAGAAAGCCCAGCCCGAGCACGGCGAGCAGGTCGCGATCGGCGGAAACCACGGCGCCGTCGACCACCCATTGCATGTAGAAGGGCGCGAGGAGCGCGAAGGACTGGAGCACGAGCGCCAGCAGGAGGACCTGCGCGAGCGATCGCGCGAGTCCGCGGACGGGGCCCGTGAGATCGCCCAGGCGCACGCGGCGGCGCTCGTCCGCCCGGCGGAATTCGGCCGTGGGAACGAGTTCCAGCGCGATACCCGTGAAATGCTTCGAGACCTCGGCGAGCGGAAGCCGTCGCACGCCGAACGCGGGATCGTGGATGACCGCATCGCGAGCGCCGGCCGATTTCAATACCACGAAGTGGTTCAGGTCCCAGTGCAGGATGCAGGGCGTCTTCAGCTTCGGCAGTTCGTCGAGCTCCAGCCGCAGGGGCCGCGGCGCGAGGTTCAGGCGCCCCGCCACCTGCATGAGGTACGCAAGCGTGGCGCCCTTGAGCGAGAGCGTGAAGCGCCGGCGCAGCCCCGCGAGGTCCATCCGGTGGCCGTGGAAGCCCGCGACCATGCCCAGGCTCGCGAGCCCGCATTCGGCCGCCTCGGTCTGCAGGAAGACGGGCAGGCGCCGCCGGCCGCCGAAGTCGAGTCGGGGCAGCGCGTTCACGTCACGCCCGTCCGGCGAGGCCCAGGAGCGGTTCGATCACCCACTCGATGAGGCGGCGGCGGTCGAGCAGCACGTCGGCCTCGACCTGCATGCCGGCCTGCAGCGGCTCGGCGCGGCCGTAGGCGGTCACCGTCTGGGAATCCAGCGCCACCTTGATGCGGTAGAGCGGCTCGCGGGCTCCGTCGAGGGGCGCGAATCCCAGCTCCACGGGCGCAAGCGCACTGCGCGAAACCGAGAGTACGCGTGCGCGATGGCTGCCGAATTTCTGGAAGGGAAAGGCGGGAAAGCGCAGCAGGACCTCCTGGCCCGCGCGAACGAAACCTATGGCCCGCGACGGTGCGAACAGGTGCGCCTCGAGGGGAGAACCCTCGGGCAGGAGCGTGAGCAGGTTCGCGCCGCTGCCGACGACCTGACCGGGCTCGATGAGGAGTGCGGCCACGATTCCGGCGGCGGGCGCCGTAACGACGGCCTCGGCCTGTGCCCTCCGCTCGACCTGTTCCTGCTCCAGGGCGGCGAGTTGCGCATCGAGGGCGGAAAGCTGTGCCCGCGAGCGCGCCTGTGACTCGGCGATCGTGATGCGCAGCGTCGCTACCTCGCGTTCTATCGCCATCCTTGCCCGGGCCGCGGCGTGGCGCCTGGAGCGATGTTCCAGCGAGTCCTCCTCCTTCTGCTGCCTCTGGGCCGGCGATACGAAGCCGCGTCGCTCGAGATCGTCGAAGCGGTGAAGCGACCGCTTGGCAAGTGCCTCACGCGCGGCAAGAGCCTCGAGTTCGCCATCGAGTTGCTCCCGCTCGGCGCCGAGGCCCGAGATCCGCGCGCGCATTGCCTCGGTTTCCCTCAGGCTTGCCGCCAGCATCTCTTCGCGCTGTCGGCGTGTCCTGTCCGCTCTTTGCCGCGCGAGCGCGACGGTAGCCGCGCCGACCGGACCATCGTCCAGTGTCGAGCGCGCGTCGACCAGGCGCAGCAGGGGCTCGCCCGCGGCCACCCGCTCGCCCTCCGTCACGCGGCGATCCCGAACGAGTCCGGACTGCGGGGCGACGACGCGAATCGCGCCGGAGGCGGGGACGAGCGTGCCGGCGAGGGAGGCTTTCCGAGCGTAGTCGGCGAGGAATAAGTACGACAGGACGGTTGCTGATATGGCGACAGCGGATGCGGTGAGCGCGAGAAACGAGAGTGGACGAATCAGGACGATCGTTCCCAGAGAGGAGCGGGACGTCTCGGCATGAACTTCAGGGCGATAGAGGGGGCCCACCACGGTTGCCTCGCTACTGAGGTGCCATTCCGGCGCGGATTGCAGAGTTGTCGCGGCGCGACATCCAGACATAGGCGGGAAGCGCCACCGAAACGAACGCCAGGCATCCGAACGGAACCACCCAGGAGGTGGCAGTGGAGAAATCCCCACTGGGGGCACGGAAGACGAGATGGCCGAGCACCGGCCAGGAAACCAAGGCATTGAACAGCATGTGCACGAGGATCGGCGCCCGAAGTGTCCCCGTGCGACGCAACACGCAGACGTAGACGACGGAACCCAGAAAGGCCGATGGCATGTGCGTGGGATGGGCCAGTCCGAAGCAGGCGGAAGTGAGAACCATCGAGGTGGCCCATCCCCACTGTCGCTCCCACGCGCGGTAAAGCAGGCCTCTGAATACCAACTCCTCGACTATCGGGCCTACGAACCACGACACGACCAATAGCTTGAACAGGCCCATGGGCGAGAGCGTTCTGCTCCAGGCGTCCACGGAGTCGTCGAATCGCACCTCGTGTGCAATCCGCTCCGGCGAACCGGCGAACAGCTCCCAGGCGACATACGCGCCCAGCAACGCTACCGGAATCGCGGCCTTTGCAAGTGCCACGAAGATCAACTCCGTCGAGTATCGGCGGGGAATGGCCTTTGAGAGGGACTCCGTGGTGAATCTGCGAAGGGACGGCACCCCCAGCAGGAGTGCTGCAGCCACCGCGAGGCTTGTCACCAAACCACCGAGCTCGAAGGCCTGACGCGTCCAGCCCATCGACTGCGAAGCGAATCGAGACACCAGCGTCGAGAAGAACTCGACCGCGAGGATCAGGAAGGCGATCTGTAGTCCGGTGGCGCCTTGCATGAGGGATGTCCTGAAAAAGGGCTGCGGATGCGCAGCCCTTCGGATGGAATCGTCGCGTATGGCAGGCTCAGGATTCTCCCGCCACCCGCCCCATCACGTGCGAGGCGAAATCGACCAGGTTCTCGTAGGACTTGATCAGCGAAGAAGTGATGTTGACGATCTCTTCTGCGCTGCACAGCCCGCCTCCCGCGATGTCCTGCACCTGGGTCGCGCTCAGTTCGTGGTTCTCAAGGATCTTGGCAGCTTGGGTTTCGCTCATGGAATTCTCCTGGAAAGGTTCGAGGGTTACCGCACCGGGCCGAAAGAAGCCGAATCGATCGGCCTGGGCATCGGTTCCGGAAGGGGCTTGCCGGGGTACCGCGGGTCTTCGAAAGGATTGGGAAACTTCGGAAGGCAGCCGTCGTCGCCGGGCGAGTAACCGCCCGAGACTTCCGGCGCTTCCTGCTTGTCGATCTCCTTCATGGTGATCTCCTTGGGGTTTGGTCGCGAAGGTGAAGGCGCTTGCGCGGCGCGACCGGACCCGCGCGCGGCGCCCCGGGTCAATCCGCGGTGCCCTTGGGGTGTTCCTGCGCCGCCAGTTCGGCGAACGCCATCGGGTCGCGCAGCGGTTCGGCGGGCGAGCGATAGAAAACCTCGTCGAGCGCGGCGCAGGGCGGGAGGCCGCCTGCGATGGCAAGGACTTCGGAGTCGGTGAGCTCTTTCATGGGTGTCTCCGTGATCGGCCGGCCTGCGCAGCAGCGTGACCGGAATGGAGCCCATGGTAGGAATGCGGGCATGCCCATGCCCGCGAGAATCGCGAAAACAAATTGCGCGTTTTACTCGCGCGGGGCGCGAGGCGTACTAGTTCGCCGTCGTCGACCGATGGGCGCCGAAGAACCGCCGCGCCGACTTCACGAAAAGCACGACATGCCGCCACCCCTTCGACGCCGCGCCTCCGCCGTGGTGCACGATCGCCACGAGCGGGCAGTAGGCCACCGTCGTCACCTTGGATAGCCTGAGCGTGAGATCGAAGTCCTCGAAGTAGAGGAAGTAGCCGGGATCGAAGCCGTTCACCGCGTCGAGGGCGGATTTCCTGCAAAGAGAAAGCAGCCGCTCGCAAGCGTGACGGGCGATTGCTCCCGGCCCCAGTCCACGTGCCGCAGCTCGTAGGCGTCGAGCTGCTTGCGAAAGAGCCCGTGCAGGAAGCGCGGCACGAATCCCCGGATGAAGAGCACGCCCGGTGTCGGGAACGCCTTCACGAGGAATTGCAGCTCGCCGTCGGGCCCGCGCACCGCCGGCACGAGGGCGCCCGCGCCGGGATGCGCATCCAGGTAGCGAAGTGCCGCGTCGATCGCGGTGGGGGCCATCTCCACGTCCGGATTGAGGATCAGGTGGAAGTCGCCGGAAGCCTTTGCGATCGCGAGGTTGTGCCCGCGGCCGAAGCCCACGTTGCCGTGGCCCGTGATCACTTCGAGCGCCACGCCCTCGGCGCGGGAGAACGCGGCTTCGGCAAGCGTTCGCAGCATGGGCGCGAGGCCCTCGGGGCCGTTGTCCACCAGCAGAACGCGGGTGCTGCCCAGGGTGGCGTGCGTACGGGCCCGGGCGATCGCGTCGGCGGCGCTCGCGAGCGTGCGCGCGAGCAGGCGCTCGTCGGGCGCGTGGGTGACGATGGCGATCGTGAGGGAGGCAGCCGCCATGGCCCGCATTATGCGCGAGCCGCGGCGGGGATCAGAAGGCCTGGCGGGTGATTACCTTGGTGCCCTGCACGCCGTCCACAACCCAGGTGAAGCTGCCGTTGTTCACGTCCGTGAAGTTGAACGTGAGCGTGCCCACTTCGGTCCGGTTGACGGCGTTGGGATTGAAGGGCAGCTGGTTGTAGGCGGGGCCGCTGGTGCGGTAGAGCTTGCCGGTGAAAGTGCGGCTCGTGGTCCACTGGCCGCCGGACATCACCAGCCACAGCGGCCCGGCATCCGCGGCGTACGTGTACCACACGGCGAAGATCTGCCCGCTCGGGTGCTGGGTAAGGTTGATGCCCCAGCCGTTCTCCAGCGGGTTCCACCAGAGGTCCGTGGTGTCGTAGTCGGGCAGGTTGGTCGCCTCGAGCCACTGGCGCAGGATCGGGTAGGCCGCGTCGAAGCGCGAGTAGTAGTCGGGCGCGGTCTGCGCGGTGCAGCTCGCCTCGCCACCCCACAGGCCGCCGCGCAGCAGGTACTGGCTGTTGGCGAAGGTGAGGAGCCCACCACCGCTCGAGCCGGGCTCGGCCGTGCCCTGGGTGTAGGTGACGCGCACGTAGCCCGTGGGGGCGTCGTTCGGGCTCGGTAGCGAGAAGAGGCCGCCGGTGGTGCCGGTGGTGAATTTCTTCAGGTCTCCCCACGGGTGGTGCAGGACCGTCACGACGGTGTTGGTGGCGACCGGGTTCGCGTCCCACCCGCTCAGGAACGCGCCGGCCGGCGCCCAGTCGTTCAGCCGCACGAAGAGCACGTCCTCGGAAAGGCTGTGGTGCAGGTAGGTCGCGCCCCCGAAGCGCTGCACGAAGGGCGGTGCCTGGAGGCTGCCGCAGGCCACCGCGTCGAAGAAGAAGAAGGTGTTCAGGGAGTTCGCCACCTGCTGCGCCTGCGTCGGGGTGTTGTAGGGTGCGGTGCTGCGGTCGAAGCAGTGGTTGGCCGAGAAGAGGTACGGGACCTGCGTGCCGGCGCTCGTGTCGTTCAGGAGCGTGCCGGTGCACAGGCCGGAGCCGCCCGTGGGCCGCGTGAAGAGCATCTGCACCACGGCACTCGCCGCATTCAGCAACGCCTGTGAGGGGTTCGCGACGCACTTCATGTCGAAGTTGCAGCTTCCGGCGTTGCCTATCTCGGTGACGGTCTTGCGGAAGCGCGACGTCGGGCCTGTGACGAGGTGCGAGATCGTCATGACTTCCACGGAAGGCTCGGGCTGCGTCGCGGGCGAGGCGAGCTCGATCACCTGGGCTTCGCCTTCGGTCACCGGGGTCCAGTAGAGGTCCGATTTCCCCAGGGGGCCGGCCTGGCGCACCGGGCCGATGGCTTTCGATTCGTCGTCGCTGCCGGATACGCGCAGCTCCCACGGCTCGCGCGTGGCGCCGATGCGCAGCCCCACGCGCAGGGCCGCGGCCCCCGGCGACTGCACGCGCAGCTTGGCGATGCGCCATTGCCCCACGCGACTCCAGGTGAGGGCCTCGCCGCGGCCTTCCTCCGCGTGTTCCGCGACTTCCCGGCCGAAACCGATGGTGACGCGCTTCGCCGCCGAATCCGCCGCTTCGAGGGCGCTGAACTCCCGGGGCGCGGGCGCGGTGAGGCGCAGGCGATGCGCGGGCATCTCTTCCTCGGTGGTGAGGAGGTAGGAAGGCGAGGAAGACTTGGAAACGCCCACGACGGCCTCGCCCCCCACCACGGGCAGGCCCTGGGCCCACGCGGGTGCGACGGCCGCCAGCGCGACGGCGACGAGGAGGCGGGAGAACGGCCGCAGGCCGGTGGTGAAGCGAGTCATGGCGATCCCGGGTGAGGCGAAGAGTGGAAATTCTAGCAGCGCGACCCTGTCGGCCCAATGCGCCGCCCCGGAGGGTCGGACCGCCCGCGCGGGCTGCGGTTCCCGTGCTTTCCGGTTCGGGGGCTAGCCCGGGCGCAGGGCGAGGAATGCGTCCGCGGCCGCGAGCACCTCGGCGAGGCCGATCGCCTGCATGCAGCGCGGCGCCGGGCACTCGTCGGTTCCCCGCGAACAGCGGCGCACCCAGGAGACATTGCGCCGGAAGAGCTTCGCCTGGTCTCGGCACGCGAACTCCGGCTCGCCCAGCGCCTTCCACGGTGCGTCACGCCAGAACGGGCCGCCGCACAGCACCGCGGAGCCGGGGCCGAAAAGGGTGATCGTGGGGGCGAAAGTGGCGCGGCCCAGGTGCGCCACGCCCGTATCCGGGGATACGACGAGCGCCGCGCCGGCGAGCAGGTGCCAGAGTTGCGCGAGATCCAGGCGCCCCGCGGTCGACGCGTGGCGGTGCGCGGGGTCGCAGGCCTCCACGAGCGCCTCCTCGCCGGGCCCGGCGCTCCAGACCACCACGAGGCCGCGCTCGGCGAGTGCGGCGGCGAGCGCCGTCCAGCGCTCCGCCGGCCAGAGCTTGAGCGCGGTGCTCGCACCCACGTGCAGCACGGCATAGGGCACGCGGGGGCGGTCCGCGACGGCGGCGGGAGGGGCGGGCCAGTCGGCGCGCCCATAGGGAGGCGGGTCGGCGCCTTCGACCAGGTCGCACACCAGCTCGCCCCAGGACGCGGGCGTGGCGCGAATGCCTTGCGCGTCGTCGACGAACCAGTTCTTGGTGGCAGGGATGTCGCCCGCGTGCGCGACCACGTGGCGTGCGCCCATGGCGGCGGCGAGCCAGGCGTGCCGGTTGTCGCCGGGGACGATCGCCAAGTCGAAGGGCGCCTCGCGCAAGAGCGGCGGCACGGTCGAAGTGTGGCGCGGCGAGAACGCCAGCGCGCGCACGCCCCAGGGGCGGGAGGCGTAGAGCGGCAGGATCGCGGGCGGAACGGTCATCGCGATGTCCGCGTCCGGGTGGTTCCCGCGCAGCTTGGCGAGCAGCGGCGAGAGCATGATCGTGTCGCCCAGGAGCAGGTGGTGCGCCACGAGGATGCGCTGCGGATCCGCGGGTGCGCTCGCAAGCCCCGGCGCACGCAGGCGGCGCGCGAGGGCCCGGGACACCACCGCCAGGCGCGTAGCGAACCGCTCACCCACGCGAGGCCCTCGCCACCGCGGTGAAGACGTCGAGCATGCGCTCGACCATGCGGTCCTCCCCGAAGCGCTGCAGCGCGGCGCCGCGGGCGGCCGTGGCGAGGCGCGCGCGCAGGCTCGCGTCCACGAGCAGTTCCTCGATCGCGATACGAAGGGCCGCGCTGTCCTGGGGCTGGACGAGCCTGCCGGTCTCGCCGTCCTGCACGATCTCGCCGATGCTGCCCACGGGCGTGGTGATCACGGGCAGGGCGCAGGCCATGGCTTGCATGAGCGCCTGGGGCACGCCCTCGTTCGCGTAGGAGGGCAGGCAGAAGAGGTCGAAGGCGCGCAGCCACGGCGCCACGTCGGCGAGGTTCCCCGTGAAGCGCACGCGCGCCTCGATGCCGAGGGTTTTCGCGAGCGCCTCGAGCGCCTCGCGCTGCGGCCCGTCGCCCACCACCACGAGGCGCGCGGACTGGTCGGCGAGCCCCGCGAAGGCCTCGAAAAGATAACGGTGGCCTTTCCAGCTGCGCATCGTGGCCACGATGCCGATCACGATGCCCGCGGGGTCCAGGCCGAGGGCGGCGCGCGCCTCACCCGCGTTGCCGGGACGGAAGCGCTCGAGGTCGATGCCCGTGGGGATGGAGATCACCTGCGCCGGGGCGACACTCGCCTCCTCGATCACCTGCAGGCGCAGCCGCTCGCCGGTGGTCACGATGCGGCTCGTGGCGTGGCCATAAAGCCAGCGCGTGGCGAAGTTGCGCGGCACGGGCGCGGAAATGTGGCGCGTGCGCACGATCGGAGGCGGCCGGCGCTGGAAGGCCGCGGCTACGGCCGCGAGCCAGCTGTCGGTGGAGCTGTGGGTGTTGACCACGTCGAAGGGCCTGCCGCGCACGAGGCGCGTCATGGCGAGGAGCCCCGCGACCGACTTGCGCGCGATCGGGATCGCGACGGCCTCCACGCCGAAATCCGGTGCCGCCTGGAAGATGCGCGATTCGGCGGGCGCGGCGAGCGTCACGGCATGGCCGCGTCGTGCGACGCCCCGCGCCTCGGTGAGCACGCGGATCTCCTGCCCGCCCCAGCCGAGGGAGGACTCCGTGTGCAGGATGCGAAGCGCCTCGCCCGCCACGGGCTAGGCGCCCGCGAACTGCAGGCGGTGGAGTCCCGCGTAGACGCCGCCCGCGGCGATAAGCCGCGCGTGCGGGCCTTCCTCGACGATCCGCCCGTGGGCCAGCACCACGATGCGGTCGGCGTTCTCGACCGTGGAGAGGCGGTGCGCGATCACGATCGTGGTGCGCCCGCGCATGAGCGTCTCGAGCGCCGCCTGCACCGCGCGCTCGCTCTCGGTGTCGAGCGCGGAGGTGGCCTCGTCGAGCAGCAGGATCGGCGCGTCCTTCAGGATGGCGCGCGCGATCGCGATGCGCTGGCGCTGCCCGCCGGAGAGCTTGGCGCCGTTCTCCCCGATCTCGGTGGCGAGCCCCTGGGGCAGCTCGCGGATGAAGTCAATCGCGTGCGCGGCCTCGGCGGCGCGCACGATGGCGGCCTCGTCGGCGCGCTCGGCCTGCCCGTAGGCGATGTTCGCGGCGACCGTGTCGTTGAAGAGCACCACGTTCTGCGAGACGAGCGCGATCTGGCGCCGGAGGCTCTCGAGCGTGAGGTCCTCGATCGGGTGTCCGTCGAGCGTGATGCGCCCGGCGCCGGGGCGATAGAAGCGCGGCAGCAGGTGGATGAGGCTCGACTTGCCGCTGCCCGAGGCTCCCACGAGTGCGACCGTCTCGCCCGGCGCGATGTCGAGCGTGATCGCGTCGAGCGCGGGCTGCGTGGCGGTGCGGTAGGTGAGCGAGACCGCCTCGAAGCGCACGGCCCCGCGGCTGCGTTCGAGAGCCACGGTGCCGCGGTCCTCTTCCGGCTCCTCGTCGATCAGGCCGAAGACGCTCTCGCACGCGGCGAGCCCGCGCTGCAGGTGCTCGTTCACGCTCGTGAGGCGTTTCAGGGGCTGCAGCAGCATCCCGGTGGCGGCGATGAACTCCACGAACCGCCCCACGTCCGTCTGCCCCGCGAAGGCCTGCTCGGCGGCGAAATAGATGATGGCCGCGACCGCGCAGGCGACCAGCAGCTGCGTCACCGGCACCGTGGCCGCCGCGGCCGCGGCCTGCTTCATGTTGAAGCGCCGGATCAACTGCGCGGCCTTCGCGAAGCGCCCGCTCTCGTAGGCCTGGCCGCCGAAGACGCGCACCACGCGCTGGTTGGTGATCGCCTCGTCGAGCACTTCGGCCACGCCGCCCACGGCCTTCTGGCTCGCGCGGCTCGTGTCCCGCAGGCGCTTGCTGAAGTAGCGCACGGCGAGCGCCAGCGGCGGGATCACGACGAAGGTGATGAGCGTGAGGCGCCAGTTGGACCAGAGCAGTATCGCGAGGAGTGCCGCGATGGTGACGGTGTCGCGCACGAGCGTCGCCAGCACGCTCGTGGAGGCCGAGGCGATCTGCGTCACGTCGTGGGTGAAGCGCGAGACCAGGCGCGCGGTGGGGATCTCGTCGAAGGCAGCGGGCGGAAGGCTCAGCACGTTGGCGAACATCGCCCCGCGCAGGTCGAGGATCACCTTGTTGTTCACCCACTGTATGAGGTAGCCGGAGGCGAAGCTCGCGAGCCCGCTCACCAGGAAGACGGCTACCACGCCCAGCGGAATCAGGATCGCCAGGTCGCGGTTGCGGTTCACGAAGAGCTCGTTCACCAGCGGCCCGGTGAGCTTCACGAGCGCGGCGTCGGCGAGCCCGCCCACGACCATCGCGGCGATGGCCCCGAAGAGCGCGGCCCGGTAGGGCCACACGTGCTGGAGCAGGCGCTTGTAGAGCGCGCGGCCGTCGGGCTGCGGGGCGGTCATCGCGGCATTATCCCAGTTTGCCCGCGAGCAGCCGCTCGTAGAGCGCGAGGTACTCGCCCGCCATGGCATCCGGGGTGAAGGCGGCCACCGCTTCGCGCGCAGCCTCGCCCAGCCGCCGGGAAGCCGCGGGGTCGAGCCGGTCCAGGCACTGCGCGATGCCGGAAACGTCGAGCGCGTCGCGCACGAACCCCGACTCGCCTTCGCGCACGATCTCCGCTGCGCCGCACTTGGTGCTCGTGACCACCGGCAGCCCCGCGGCCATCGCCTCGAGCGCGGCGTTGGGAAACGGGTCGTAGAGCGTCGGCAGCACGAACGCGTCGGAGGCGGCGAGGTAAGGGCGCACGTCGGAGACGCCGCCCACGAAGCGCACGCGATCGGCGATGCCGAGCCGTGCCGCGAGCGTGCGGTAGCGCCCCGCGCGCTTGTCCCTGCCGACCACCAGCGCCCACGCGGGCTCGCTGCGCCGCGCGAGGGCGCGCAGGAACGGGCCCACGCCCTTGCGCTCGAAGCCCGAGCCCACGCACGCGAACACGGTCGCGGCCCTCGGGATGGAGACCTGCTGGCGCACCGCCGCGCCGAGCTCGTCCCTGAGCCCGGGGTGGAAGCGCGCGCCGTCGACGGCGTTGCGGATGAGGACCAGCTTCTCCGCGGGCGTGGCGAAGCGCTCCGCGATCTCCGCGCGCACCATCTCCGAGTTGCAGATCACCGCCTTCAGGCGCGGGGAGGTGAATAGCGCCTGCTCCGCGCGCAGGAGGTAGCGGTGGTGGGGCGAGAGTGCCGTGACCAGTTGCGCGAACGGCGCCTGGACGCGCGCGCGTTCGGCGAGCCAGGCCGCGTGCACGCCGTCGCCTGCGCGGTAGACGTCGCAACAGGCGATGCGCTCGTGGGACTGCACGAGGTCGAAATGCCGTCGCGGCAGTTCAGCGCACACGGCGCGCGCGAAGCCGCGGTCGCGCCAGAGGCTGCCCACGAAGAACGGGTCGAGCACGATGGCGGTGCCGTCGCCTTCGGGCCAGCGGCGCGTGACGAGAGTGAGCGAGGCGCCCCGCGCGGAAAGCGCGGCGACGGCGGACTGCACGAACCGCTCGGCGCCCCCGAAGGCGTCGAAGCGGCTGCGCACCAGGGCCACCCGGGGGCCGCCGCCTGCATGCCCCCGGACGGTCGGGCTCACGGCTGCGCGAGCAGTTCGTTGATCGCCGCGTGGACGCCGTCGACCCCGAGCTTCGTGAGGCATTCGCTCACCTTGCTGCCGCCGCAGCCGTCGTTGCCGCAGGGGCGGCAGGCGAAGGCGCTCGCGACGACGCGGTGCGGCACCATCCACGGGCCCCATTCGTGCTCGCCGCTCGGGCCGAAGAGGGCGACCACGGGCGTGCCCATGGCCGCGGCGATGTGCATGGGCGCGGAGTCGACGCCGAAGAAGAGCCGCGCGCGCGCGGCGAGGGCTCCGAGTTCGCGAAGCGAGAGCTGGCCCGAGAGATCGACGAGATCCACGCCGGCGCGCTCGCGGATGCGCTTGACGATCGCCTGCTCGCGGGCGTTGGGCGCGCCGGTGATCACCAGGCGGTGCCCGTCGTTGGCGAGGCGGCGCAGCAGTTCCGCGTTGCGTTCGTCGGTCCAGGCCTTGAAGAGCCAGCGCGAGGTCGGGTGGACGTGCAGGAAGCCGCCGGGCGCGATGCCGTGCTGCGCGAGCAGCGCATCCACCTTGGCCACGGCAGCGTCGCCGGGCACGAGCACGAGGCGCTTCGTCGTCCCCGGGTACATCCCCAGGCGGCGCAGGGCGTCGAGATTCGACTCCACCGTGTGGCGCGGCGTCCCGCGCGTGAGGGCGTAGCGGTGCGAGAAGCTCGCCTTCCAGAGCCAGCCCGGGCGCGCCGGCGCCACCGACCAGCGCGGCCGCAGCAGCTGCGCGAGCCACGCGCCTCTCCAGTGGTCCGTGAGGTGCACGATCAGCTGGTAGCGGCGCTCGCGAAGCTGGGCGAGGAGTGCCGCCTCGCGCCTTGCCTGCAGGAGCAGTCCCTGGCGCTTCCATTCCCGGTCGATCAGGTGGATGCCCGAGACCGCGGGATGGCCCGCCAGCATGTCGCGCGTGTCGGCGTAGACGAGCGCGTCGATCTCCGCCTGCGGCGCCCGCGCGGCCAGCACCCGGAAGACCGGCGAGGTGAGGAGCACGTCGCCGTGGTGGCGCAGCTTCACCACCAGCACGCGCCGCAGCGAGTCGACGCCTATCGGGTCGGGGACCATGGCCGCCAGAGTAGCAAACGGCCATCGAAAAAGGGGGAGCGTCCCCTATTTCGGAAATGGGGACGCTCCCCCTTTATCAGGAGGCCTCGAAGCGCAGGTTCAGCAGGAAGGCGCGCCCCGGGGCGTCGTAGCCGACGGTGTGCTCGTAGCGCTTGTCCAACAGGTTGGTGGCCACCAGCTCGACGCGCCAGCTCCGGCTTGCGGTCCAGCCCACGGTGGCGTCGGCGATCGCGTATCCCGGCAGCCGCGAGCCCGGCGATTCCGACGCGGAGTCGAAGCGCTCGCCGCTCGCGGTGACGCCGCCGGAAAGGGACCACGCGCCGAAGCCGCGCGAGGCCTCGAGGCGACCGAAGCGCTTGGCGCGGCCCTGCAGCAGGAAGCCGGTGTCTTCGTCCCGCGGGCGCTGCGCGGCGAAGGAGGCCCTGACTTGCGCACCCCACACCGTGCCCTCGGCGGTGGCCTCCAGCCCGCGGATGCGCGCGCGGCGCACGTTGGCCATGGTCGGGAAGACATAGGTGATGAGGTCCTCGATGCGATGGTCGAACGCGGTGAGCCGCGCCCGCCAGCCGGCGAGTTCCTCGCTCCGGAACCCCGCTTCGCGGCTGCGGCTTCGCTCGGGGCGCAGGTCCGGGTTGGGCACGTAGAAATCCGAGGACGGGGCGTACAGGTCGAAGAACGTCGGCGCGCGGAATCCGCGTCCGTAGGTCGCGGTGACGAGTCCCACGCCCGGCCACGGCAGCCCGATGCTCGTCGCCCCCGTCTGGCGCGAGCCGAACTGGTCGTCGTCGTCGCGCCGCGCGGAGGCTTCCAGTCGGTAGCCGCGCCAGCTTTCGTTCAATGCCACCCAGGCGGAGTTGGTGTCGCGGCGCGTCTGCGTGAACGGTGTCGGGGAGAGCACCTTCTGGCGGAGCGTCTCGAGGCCCGCCAGGAACTTGCCCGCCGGTGTCGTGAGTTCGTGGGTCCACGCCGCCTGGTCCTGGCGTGTCTCGAAGCGAGCCGGGTCGAATCCCTCGATCGAAAGCTCGTCGCGGCCCTGGCCAAGGGTGAGTCGGCTGGTCCACCACGGGGCGTAGGTCATGGAGGAGGCCACGCTCAGTCCCGAGAGCGTCTGCACGTTGCGGTCGCTGGCGAAATCGCCCTGCGCGTTTTCGACGGCGGTGAAGCCCGCCGCGAGGCGCGCCTCCGAGGCGCTGCCGGCGCCCGCATCGACGAAAAGACGGGGCTTCGCGGAGGCGCGCGTGAAGATCTACACGACACCGCCGATCGCATCCGGCCCGTACAGGCTGGAGAGCGGCCCCTTCACGACCTCGATCCGCTCGATGAGCGCGAGCGGGATGTTCTCGATGGAAGTGGTGCCCACCGTGGCCGAACTCACGCGCAGGCCGTCCACCAGCACCAGGGTGTGGCCGGCATTGGCGCCGCGCAGGAAGAGGCCCGCGGGCTGGCCTGCTCCCCCGGTGCCGCGGAACTCGACGAGGGCGCGGCGCTGGAGGATCTCGGCGAGCGAGACGGGCCCGGCACGGTCGATGTCCTCGCGGGTGATCACCTCGACGTCGCGCAGGGCATCGGCCGCGCGCTGGGGGCTGCGGATGGCGGTAACGACGACGGCGTCGAGGGGCTGGAAGGCGAGGGTGGGTGCTGGGGAGGGCGGGAACTGCTGGGCGGAGGCGCCCAATGCCATGGCGGCAGCCAGGCCGGCCAGAGGCGGGGTTTTCATGGTGGGTTGTCTTTCGTGGTCCGGGCGAGCCAGCGTCCCCGCAGGCTCTTGGGTTGCATTCCCCCTTTCGGGGCCTTTGCCGTCGGGCCGGTCTCCGGGCTCGCCAGACTTGACCACCGCCTTCCCGGGGCCCGAAGGCCCCAGTGGCTGGGGGGTGGTCCACACTGGCTTACCGTTGCGGGGGCAGCGCCGGCATCTCACCGGCTTCCCGGACACCCGATTGCAGCCGCGATGATAGGCCGGGGCGCGTCCAAAGGCCAAGCGTTACATTCGAAATCACTTTCAAAATAGACGCTTACACATTGACCGGGAACCGTATTTCCAATAATCTGCACCCATGGATTCCGAGCTCTCAGCCCTCGAGGCGAAGGTCGAACAGACCGTCGCGCAGCTTCGGCAGTTGCGCGAGGACGCTCGCGAGCTTCGCCAGCAGCTTGCGGCCCGCTCCGACGAAAACGTGCGGCTCACGGAAAAACTCGCGGCGGCCAAGGTGCGCATCGAGGCCCTGCTCAAGCTCATCCCGGAGACCGAGGCATGAACGATGCCGCGCGGGACAAGGGGCTCACCATCCAGCTCCTGGGCCGCGAGTTTCGCGTCGCCTGCCCCGAGGGCGAGGAGATGCAGTTGCAGTCGTCGGTGGAATTCCTGAACCGCCGGATGAAGGAGCTGCGCGATGGCGGCAAGGTCGCCGGCAACGAACGCATCGCGATCATGACCGCGCTCAACATCGCCCACGAGTTCCTCGCGAAGAAGCCCGCGAAGGCCGCGCCTTCCGTTGACGATGCGGACTTTCAGCGTAGAATCGCAGCCATGCAGGAGACGCTGGATCTGGCGCTCGCCGCCGACCAGGACAAGCTCTTCTAGCGGCTTTCCGGTTTCCTGCGGTGTTCGTCCGGGCTTACATCTTCGAGCCGATAATTTGTTAAGCATGGACGCTCGCCTGATGAGTGCTATTGTGCGCGTCCCATGCGGATGTACCTGCGGCACTCGGTGAGCGACCGCCTTGGACCTGTGGGTTCGAGTGCGGCCCGGACGAACACCGCAGGAAATCCCCTCATCCCCCCGCCCCCATGTCCTACTGGCTCATGAAGTCGGAGCCGGACGAGTTCTCGATCGACGATCTCGCCCGCGCGCCGGGAAAGTCCACGCCCTGGTTCGGCGTCCGCAACTACCAGGCGCGCAACTACATGCGCGACGCGATGCGCGTGGGCGACGGCGTGCTCTTCTACCACTCGAGCTGCGCGGTGCCCGGCATCGCGGGGATCGCGAAGGTCGCGAGCGCCGCCCATCCCGACGAGACGCAGTTCGACCGCAAGAGCCCCTACTTCGATCCCAAGTCCTCCCGCGACAGCCCGCGCTGGGAGCTCGTGGACGTGAAGCTCGTGAAGAAGACGCGGCTCCTGTCCCTGGAGGAACTGCGCGGCCATCCGGATATCTCGGACATGGTGGTGCTTCGCCGCGGCAACCGCCTGTCGATCACGCCGGTCACGCCCGGCGAATGGAAGTTCGTCACGGAGCTGCTCGCCCGCGATGCCCGGTGAGGCGCTCACCTGGCTCACCTACGCCGGGCTCGGCGTCTTCGTCGGGTTCTTCTCGGGGCTCCTGGGCATCGGCGGCGGCGCGATGACGGTCCCGATCCTGGGCCTCGTCTTCCTCGCCTTCGGTTTTCCCACGGAACACGTGATGCCGCTGGCGCTCGGCACCTCGCTCGCCGTGATCATTCCCGCCTCCGCCTCGAGCGCGCGCGAGCATCGCCGCCACGACGCCGTGCGCGCCGACCTCGTGCGCGCAGTCGCACCGGGCATCGCGCTCGCGGGCCTCGCGGCCGGGGCGATCGCGCGGGTCACGCCCGTCGCCTTCCTCAAGTACTTCTTCCTCGCGTTCGTGTTCTACGTGACGGCGCAGATCTTCTTCGGCTTGAAGCCCTCCCGCGAGCGGCCCCTGCCCGGCCGCGCGGGGCTGGCGGGCATCGGCGTGCTGATCGGCGGCGTCTCGGGCCTCGTCGGCGTCGGTGGCGCGATGATCTCGCTGCCGTTCATGACCTGGTGGGGCGTGCCCTTCCGCTCGGCGATCGGCACCTCGGCGGCGATCAGCCTGGTCGTCGCCGTCGCCGGCACGCTGGGCTACGTGGCCGCCGGCATCACCGTGCCCTCGCTTCCGGAGTGGACGGTTGGCTATGTCTACCTGCCCGCGCTCCTGGGCATTTCCGTGACGAGCGTGTTCGTCGCACCCTGGGGCGCGCGGCTCGCCCACCGCCTGCCCGTGGGAATCCTGAAGAAGGCCTTCGCGCTTTTCCTCCTCGCCCTGGCGGTGAAGCTCATTGCCTCCCTGTAGGGCGGGCGGGGGTCCGGGCGTAGAATTGCCGCCACCAACCGCCATGGGAACCGCGAGAACTTGAAGATCCTCATCCTCGGCGCCGGCCAGGTCGGCGCCAGCGTGGCCGGCAGCCTCGTGTCGGAAAAGAACGACGTCACGGTGGTGGATACCAGCGCCGATCGCCTGCGCGAGCTGCAGAACCAGTTCAACCTGCGCACGGTCACGGGCAACGCCGCCCACCCCGAGATCCTCGCCGAGGCGGGCGCGGCCGACTCCGACATGATGTTCGCCGTAACCGCGAGCGACGAGACGAACCTCGTGGCCTGCAAGGTGGGGCACGCGGTCTTCAACATCCCGAAGCGGATCGCGCGCATCCGCTCGACCTGGTTCGAGGCCCACCCGGAGCTCCTGGGCGACGGGTGCTTCTCCGTGAGCCACGCCATCTGCCCCGAGCAGATCGTGACCGACTACATCGAGCTGCTGATCGATTTTCCGGAGGCGATCCAGGTGGTGGAGTTCGCCGGCGGCAAGATCAACGTCGTGGCCGTGCGCGCCCTGGAGGGCGGCCCGATGGTCCGGCACCCGCTGCGCGACCTGGAGCGGCTGCTCCCCGACTTCGCGGTGAAGGTAGCGGCGATCTATCGCAACGACCGGCCGCTCGACATCGCCCCGGACACGATCGTGCAGGCGGGCGACGAGGTGTTCTTCGTCGCGGCCGCCGAGCACATCCGCAAGGTCATGGCGCACATGCGCCACGTCGACCGGGTCGTGGAGCGCGTGATCATCGCCGGCGGCGGCAACATCGGCCTGCGGCTCGCCCGCGCCCTCGAGCCGCACCTGAACGTGAAGCTGATCGAGGCCTCGAAGCGCCGCTGCGAGTTCCTCGCCGGGCAGCTCTCCTCCGCGCTCGTGCTCAACGCGGACGTGAGCAACGAGGACCTGCTGACGGACGAGAACGTGGAGGACACGGACCTCTTCGTCTCCGTCACCAACGACGACGAGGCGAACATCATGTCGGCGCTGCTCGCCAAGCGGATGGGCGCGCGGCGCGTGATCGCGCTCATCAACCGGCGCGCCTACGGCGACCTGATGCAGGGCGGGCAGATCGACATCGCGATCTCGCCGGCGCTCGCAACGCTCGGCACCCTCCTCGAGCACGTGCGCCGCGGCGACGTGGTGGCGGTGCACAGCGTGCGCCGGGGCCGCGCCGAGGCGCTGGAACTCATCGCCCACGGCGACCGCAAGACCTCCCGCGTGGTGGGCAAGCGCATCCGCGAGATCGACCTGCCGCCGGGTGCGAGCATCGTGGGCCTCATCCGCGACGGCGAGGCGATCGTCGCCGAGGAGGACGGCCACGTGATCGAGCCCGACGACCACGTCGTCGTCTTCCTCACCCAGAAGCGCATGATCCCGAAGGTGGAGAAGCTCTTCGAAGTCGGCGTGGGCTTCTTCTGATCACCGCGTGCGGCAATCGCCCGTGAAGCGCCCCTTCAGGCCCGTCAAGCCGGTGAAGTTCAGGCGGCTCTCGCTCCTGGAGCGGGTGGCCCCGGTCCTGAACGTGCTGAGCGTGGTGCTGATGCTCTTCGGCACGAGCCTTGCCGTTCCCTACGGCGCCTCGCACCTGCTCGACGACGGCGCCCATGGCCACTACATGGAGGCGCTCGCCATCACGCTCGTGTCCGGGCTCGCGCTCTACCTCGGCACGCGCGGGCGCCACCGGCGCGAGATCCAGCCCCGCGACGGGTTCCTCCTGGTGGCGCTGGTGTGGACGGTCCTGCCGGCGTTCGCAACGCTCCCGCTCATGTCCCACCTGCCGGAGCTTTCTTTCACCGACGCCTACTTCGAGTGCGTCTCCGGGCTCACGGCGACGGGGGCAACGATCCTCACCGGCCTGGACAGCCTGCCGGTGTCGCTCAACATCTGGCGCACGATGATGATCTGGATGGGCGGCATGGGCATCATCGTGCTGGCGGTGGCGATCCTGCCGCTGCTCGGCGTGGGCGGCAGCCAGCTCTTCCGCGCCGAGATGGCGGGCCCGATGAAGGACGCGAAGCTCACGCCCCGCATCGAGGAGACGGCCAAGGGGCTGTGGCTCGTGTACTTCGCGCTCACCGCGGCCTGCGCGGGCGCCTACAAGCTCGCGGGCATGGACGGGCCCGATGCCCTGATGCACGCCTTCACCACCGTGGGCCTGGGCGGGTTCTCCTCCCACGACGCGAGCTTCGCGTACTCAACTCGCCCGCGATCGAGGCCGTGGCCGTGGTCTTCATGCTGTTCTCGGCGGTCAACTTCACCGTCCATTTCCTCGCCTTCCGCGGGCGCAGCCTCGTCTCCTACGGCCGCGATCCCGAGGCGAGGCGCGTGGCCCTCTGGGCGGGGGCGGCCACGTTCATGGTCGGCGTGCACCTCTGGGGCCAGGGCACCTATCCCGACCTCGTCACCGCGATGCGCTACGCGGTCTTCAACGTGGTCTCCGTCGGCACGACCACGGGATACTCCTCCACCGACTACGCGCAGTGGCCGGTGTTCGCGCCGGCCTTCATGCTCTTCCTGTCGTGCTTCCTCGCGAGCGCGGGGTCCACGGGCGGGGGCATCAAGATGATCCGCGCGGTGGTGCTCTTCAAGCAGGCGCTCCGGGAACTCGTCCGCATCGTGCACCCCAGCGCGGTGGTGCAGGTGAAGGTGGATGGCCGCGTGATCGACAACAACCTGATCTTCGCGGTGCTCGCCTACATGCTGATGTACGGCGCCACGGTGATCGTCACGATGATGCTGCTCATGGGCAGCGGGCTGGACATCGTGACCTCCGTTTCGGCCGTGCTCGCCTCGATCAACAACCTCGGCCCGGGGCTCGGGCGTCGTGGGGCCGGCGTCGACCTACGCGTCGCTCACGGATTTCCAGAAGTGGGTGTGCACCGCGACGATGCTGCTCGGGCGCCTGGAGCTCTTCGCGATCATCGTGCTCCTCACGCCGGCGTTCTGGCGGAAGTAGCGCTGCCCCGCGAGCGCAGGGCCCCGAGCACCGCGCCGGCGAGCGACCACGCGAGCAGCGCGTTGTGGCGGACGAGGAAATCGTCGGTCATGTTGCGGATCGCGAACCCCGCCACCAGCGTGAGCCCCAGGACAGCCGCGAGCCGGCGCCCATCCCCGGCGCGAAGGCCCTTCGCCATCTCCCGGACGAGCGCCGCGACCATCCACGCGAAGAGCGCGAGCCCCACGATGCCGCCCTGCAGGAGCACGTTCACCGGCGTGTTGTGCGCGTGCGTGTGCATCCGGTTGTCCACGCCCGGCGTGACCCCGGTGCGGAACCCGAGGCGCAGGATCTCGCGGCCGTAGCCGAAGCCGGCCCACGGCGCCTCGCCGTGGCGCCGTGCCGCGTAGTCCCAGAGGGCCGGGCGCGGGTCGTGGGCGAGCTGCGCCTCCTCGGCGAACTCCGTGCCCTCCAGGCGCTCGGCGCGCTGCTCGACCGCGAGGAGAAAGAGCGCCGCGAAGGCGAGCACCGCCGCCGCCGTGCCGCCGAGGATCCAGGCGCGCCGCGGCCCCGCGAGGCGCGTCCCGCAGGAGGATCACGGCGAGAACGGTCATCGCGGCGAGCGCGATCCAGGCGATCCGGTTGTCGTTCCACGAGGTGGCGACCAGCGTGAGGAGGGCGGATGCGGCCAGCGCCGTCCTCGCGAGGAGCGCGCCGGGCGCGGCGCGCAGGAAGGCCCAGGCGAGAAGCGGCATCGCGAGCACCACGTGGGTAGCGTAGAAGCCCACGTCGCCGTGCCAGCGCTGCGGGTCCCACCAGCCGTGGAGCACCACTTCGCCCACGGCCGCGATGCCGAGCCCCGCGAGCCCGGCAGAAAGGCTCCATGCCCAGCGGTCCATGGTCTCCAGGCTCGCGGTGGCCGCGAAGAAGGCGAGAAAGGCGATGAGGGGGTAGAGCAGCCCCGGGCGAAGCTCGCCCCGCGAGTAGGCGGGATCGACGCTCCACGCGACGGATGCCAGGCACCACGCCGACCAGGCAAGGAGCGGCACGAGCACGCGCCACGGGGGAAGGCGGGGCCGCGCCAGCGCGCCCTTGGCCGCCGCGCAGGCAAGCGCCAGCACCGCGAGCCCGAGAAAGGCGTTGCGCAGCGCCGCGCTGGAGGAAAAGGGAAGGACGAAGAGGAAGGCGGCCAGGAGCCCGACGGCCGCCTTCAGGCACGCGGGCTGGGAGTCGGGCGGCGGTTCCATCGAGCGCGCGCCTACACCCCGCACCAGCGGCGCATGATCGTCGCGAACGCATCCACCGATTGCTCGATCTTCGCCATGGAGCACCACTCGTCGGTCTGGTGCGCGAGCTTCGGCTCGCCGGGGCCGAGGATCACGGCGGGCGGGCCGCCGTAGCCCTGCTTGAGGAAGGCGCCGTCAGTCGAGAAGGTGATCGTCTTCGGCGTCGGGCGTGCGTCGAGGAAGGGCGTGCAGACCTCGAACACCTCCTGCACCCATGCGGCCTCGGGCTCGGTGTAGAGCGAGGGCGTGTCCACGATCGGCTTCACCGTCGCGCCGCGGGGCCCCAGGAGCGTCTCGAGGGAATGGCAGAGGTGGCCGTGGTCGACGCCGGGCACGGTGCGCATGTCCACGGTGATCCTCGCGGAGTCGGGCACCGAGTTGGTGTTGAGCCCGCCGCGGATGGTGCCCACGTTGAGCGTGGGGTTGCCCATCACCGGGTGCGAATCCACGGGGAAGCGGAACTTCTCGAGGTCGCCGATCACGTGCGCCATCTTGTTGATCGCGTTCTCGCCCACTTCCGGCATGGAGCCGTGGGCCGTCACGCCCGTGGTCTCGATCTCGAACCACACCAGGCCCTTGTGCCCGACGTAGGGGTAGTTCGCCGTGGGCTCGGCGACCACGATGGCGCCGGCGCGGTCCAGGAGCTTCGCGTCGGTGAGGAACTTCGCGCCCTCGCAGCCGATCTCTTCGCTCGCTGTGATGACGAGGACCACGCCGGGACTCTTCGCGAGGTGCGGCGCGAGTTCGACCGCCGCCGCCACGAAGGCGGCGATGCCGCTCTTCATGTCGGTGGAGCCGCGACCGTAGAGCCGGTCGCCGTCGGTCGCTCCCGAGAACGCGTCCTTCGTCCACGGCTTCGCGCCCAGCGGCACCGTGTCGATGTGGCCGGTGAAGCAGATGGGCGGGCGATCCGGGTCGCCGCCGATCTCGGCGACGAGGCTCGTGCGCGCCTCGGCGAACTCGTGGTAGGCGATTCGAAAACCGGCCGCCTCGAGGATCGCACCCAGGTGGCGCGCGCAGGCGCGCTCCATCCCCGGCGGGTTGATCGTGTTGAAGGCGAGCAGCTCCTTCGTGAGCGCGCGCGGATCGATGCGGGTCTTCATGCGCCCGTGCCCCGTTCAGCCTGCCACGGCCCGCTTGCGCCGGCGCCGGACCCAGTGATTGAGCGTCTCCACGGCCACCGAGAAGGCGAGCGCGAAGTAGATGTAGCCCTTGGGCACGTGCAGCCCGAAGCCGTCGGCGATGAGGAGAACGCCGATCAGCAGCAGGAAGGCGAGCGCCAGCATCTTCACCGTCGGGTGCGCGGAGACGAAGTTCGCGAGCGGGTTGGAGGCGATGATCATGATGATCATCGCGATCACCACGGCGACGACCATCACCCACAGGTGGTCCGCCATGCCGACCGCGGTGATGACGGAATCGAGCGAGAAGATGATGTCGATCACGGCGATCTGCATCACCACGCCGCGGAAGGTCACCCCGGCCGCGCCTTCGGGACGGTCGGGCTCGCCGTCGTCCTTCTCGACCATCTCGTGGATCTCGACGGTGGCCTTGTAGAGGAGGAAGAGCCCCCCCGCGATGAGGATGATGTCGCGCCAGGAAAAGCCCTTGCCCGCGATCTCGAAGACCGGTTGCGTGAGCCCCACGATCCAGGCGAGCGTGGCGAGCAGCATGAGCCGAGTGATGAGCGCGAGCGAAAGCCCGATCTTGCGGCCCAGCGAACGCTGGTGCGCCGGCAGGCGCCCGGTGAGGATCGCGATGAAGACGAGGTTGTCGATCCCGAGGACGATCTCGAGGGCGGAAAGCGTGACCAGCGAAAGCCAGATCTGCGGGTCGGCGATCCAGGCGAAGGTGAAGAATTCCATGGCGCGGCTGGGGGGGTGGGAGAGCGCCATTGTCTCACGCGGGCGGCGAGTTCCAGTCGCCGCGAGGCCGGGGAAAACGCCGAATGCGAGGCCCGCATCAATGCGGGACTTAAGAAATCCGCGTTGCCCGCTTCACTTTTGTAAATTGCTTATGTTAATGTCTATCGCGAAATCGAAACGCGAGGCGGCAGGCGCCGCGCAATCACCTTTCGAACGGAGGCTGGTCAATGTCGCGATTCACGGGTCCCCGCGCGGGGTCATGGTCCCGCCGGGGTGTCCCGGCCGTTCGAAAAGCGGTGTGGCGGGCCGCGGTAACCGCGGCCTTCGTGGCCTTTGGCCCGGGTGCGGTTCTCGCATCGATGGCCGCGAACAACGTCGTGGAGTACGTGTACGACCTCGCGGGAAACGTCACGCAGATCCGGAGGCAGCCCGTCGCCGGTATCGCAGTCACGGGCGTGGAGCCGGGCAGTGGGCCCGTCGGGTCGGTAGTGACGATTTACGGCGCCGGATTCAGCGCGGTGCCCGGTGAGAACACCGTTCAGTTCAACGGCGTAGCAGCGACCGTCGGCGCCGCGGACGCGGGTTCGCTTTCCGTAACGGTTCCTTCCGGTGCGACATCGGGGCATGTCTCGGTCCCCGTGGGCGCCAGTTCCGCGGTAAGCCCTGCGGCCTTCCAGGTGACCATCCCGGGCGCGCCGACGGTCACCGGTTTCACGCCGGGGATCGGCCCTGCCGGTACAGCGGTTTCGGTATCCGGGTCAGGTTTCGATCCGGCACCCGGCGCAACGACGGTCGGGCTCGCGGGGGCCCCGGTCGCAGCCTCGGTCCTCGACGCCACGTCGATTTCCTTCACGGTTCCTGCCGGCCGGGGATCGGGCCGGATCAGCGCGACGAACGCGGCGGGAACGGGAGCGAGCAGCCAGGACTTCATCGTTACGCCGGCCACCTACGCACCTGCGGACATCGCGACCAGCCTGAGGCTTGCTCCCGGGGGCGCTTCCGGAACGCTCGCCATCGGCACGCCGTCGAGTCATGGGGTGGTGCTCTTCGATGGAACGGCGGATGTCCATTACACGGCCCAGTTCAGCCAGCTCGCGACCAGCCCGACCAATGCGCGCGTCGACTACGTGGTCTACAAGCCCGACAACACGGTGCTCAAGTCGGGGATCTTCGGCATGGCGTGGGACCGGCCGACGATACATCTGCCCAGGCTCCCGGCATCGGGAACCTATGCGATCTTCGTGAGTCCGGGTGCGGCAACCCTCTCGACGAGCGCGAGCGTGGCGGCAGACCCCGTTGTCGCGATAGACGGCCCCATGGTCGCGATCGCGCCGCCGGGCACCTGGCAGTCGGCACGCTCGGTCTTCGCGGTGTCGGCTGCACAGCGGATCGGCATCGGGGTTGGCGGATTCACGCTCACGCCCCACCTTGGCAGCGGTACGAACTTTCGTGTCTACCAGCCCGATGGAACCCAACTCGGCACAGGGGGCCAGGCCAACTGCTATGCCGCGGCGGCGGGATACAGCGCGCTGGGCAACTGCGACGGTGAGCTCGTGGGCGCCGCGGCCGGCACCTACACGATGGTCTCGGAAACCGCTGCGGGAACGCGGGCGAGCTACTCCCTTCAGCTTTCCGCGGACGTTGCGGGAACGCTCTCGCCCGACGTTCCGCAGGACGTCGCTATCTCCCGCCTCGGGCAGGACGGCTACTACACATTCACGGCCGCCACGGGCGATAACCTGGCGGTAGAGGTATTCGGAGTGGTGCCGGCGTCGGAAGCGAAGCCGTTCAATTTTTCCGTATTCAGGCCCAACGGCACGCCGGCAACCAGCGGCTCCGCCGCATCGCCCTCCTGGGCGGCCGTGAGCGAACTCGGCACGATCGCTACCGGTGGCACCTACGCGGTTGTCGTCGACCCGTACCTGGGCGCGTACGGAAATGCCCGGATCGCACTCCGGCAAGGCGCGATGCTCGGTACCGTTGATCCGCCCGCCGCCTTTGCCACGGCGACGGTCGGGGAATCCGTTCGTTACCGGTTCGCGGGTTCCATCGGGCAGCGCCTTACGGTCGGAATCGACAGCCTCGCCTACGTCGGGACCAGCAGTTCCACGACAGCCCTCGCCGTGTTCAAGCCGGACGGAACTTCCTTCGCCTCGGTGGGGTGCCTTCCCACCAGCGCGGGCGGGCGCTGCAAGATCAACCTGCCGGTCCTCGCCATCGGCGGAACGTACTCGGTGAGGATCACGCCGCCGGCAGGGGTGCGCGTTTCCGGAAACGTCGCCCTGTCGGACGAGCTCACCGGCACGCTGGTGGCCGGGGTTGGTTCGGCGATCTCCGTATCGCGCCCCGGGCAGAACGTCCGGTACAGCTTCTCCGGAACGGCTGGCGAGAGCACGGCGGTCGAACTCTCCCAGCTCTCCACTACGCCCAGCGGCCAATACCTCTATATGTACATCTACCGGCCGGACGGTACGCAAGTGACTTACGCGGGCGGCGCTTCCACCGGGGTGTTCGCGAATCTTCCCGCGCTGCCTGTCACCTGGACGTACTCCGTGCTGCTCGATGCGGACAAGGGCGTGCCCTTCACCGCGCAGCTCAAGCTGAAACCGGGAACCCGATCGTCGTCGATGGCCCGGTCGAGACGCTGGGCACGGCTGCCGTCGGCGAAGTGGTGCGCTATGCCTTCTCCGGAACGGCCGGAAGCCGAATCGATTTCGGCATAAACGGATTCGCCTACGGCACGGCAAGCTCCTCCGCGACAGCGGCAAACATTCTCGGCCCCACGGGATCGAGCGCAGGCTCCACGAGTTGCAGCACCGCGTCGGGCGGGCGCTGCGAGATCGCCATCGCCAGCCTGCCGTCGACGGGCACGTACGCGATCGTCCTGGCGCCCCCCGCGACGGTGACGATCGCGGGAGGGTCGCTTGCGCTTTCGTCGCCGCTTGCCGGAAGTCTCAACATCGGAGGTGTGGCGGAGCCCGTGAGCATCACGCGGCCCGGGCAGAGCGCGCGCTACTCGTTTACCGGGACGGCGTCGCAGCTCCTGCGGCTCAACTGGGCCGGCACGACGATCTCGGGCAGCTCCTGGGTGAGCGTGAGCGTGCTCAAGCCCGACGGATCTTCCCTGGCCAGCAGCTCGTACGCCACCGGCGCAACCGGCGGCATGGACCTTCCATCGCTTCCCGCATCCGGTACTTACACCGTGGTCCTGGACCCGCCGAGCGCGTCGTTGACCACGGCCTCCCTGTCACTCGTGACCCGCTGACAAGACATGACAACACTCAACGGAATGGTCCGGCTCTGCCTTGCGTCCTTCGCATTTTTCGCGCTTCCCGCCCAATCCGCCGTTTGCGCGAGCGGCGGGGGCGGCGCGCATTGCACCAACCCGCAGGTGCTTTCGCCCTGGGAGTTCGGTTCCTGCCGCGAGGCCGGGGACTTTCTCGGATTGCAGTACCAGTGGTGCATCGTGCTCGGCGGAACCTGGGATCCCTATCACATCCCCAACTACTGCATCAACGGGAGCGGGTCCGTGGACGAAACCAACTTCATGTCGCTGGCGACGATTGTCGAGACCAACTTCAACGTCGCCTGCTCCATGAGCGCGTCGAGCACCGGCTATGGGGCGGAGATCGAGTCAGGCGTCTGCGGATCGGGCGGATCGGTGTACGTGAACGGAATGGTTGCCATCGAACGCGGTACCGCCACCTTTCAGTACCGGACGGCGGCGGCGAACGGAGCCTGCACCTCGGGGCCGTTCACGGTCCGCTACATCATCGGTCGCAGCCGCAGCATCGGCTGCCCGAAGGGTTACAAGGGGGAATCGCAGCCGAACGGCGACCTGAAGTGCTACCTGCCGCCCCCTTGCGACACGTGCCTGGGCAACCCCACGGACGCGGGCAACGGCGCCAAGCGGCAACGTGAGGCCGACTATGAATCCGCCTCGCCAGGCGGCCTGTCATTTGCCCGGTACTACAACAGCACCGGGTTCTTCACCCAAAGCCCGCGGGAAGCGGTGAACGCGGACTACTGGCGGCATACCTACTCGAGCCGCCTCACGCCGTACGTCGCCAACGCACACGTGAAGGCCGCGATACAGCGTGCAGACGGGTTCGTCACCTACTTCCGGCTGGACGGCCGGGAAGTGAGCAACGTGGACGGCGCCGCCGCCAAAGTGGAGGAGATTTCCGGGCCGAACGGGGCGGCCTGGCGGCACACCACGGCGAGATCGGACGTGGAGGAGTACGACGCCACGGGGCGCCTGCTCACCGTGCGGACCCGCGAAGGCTTCATCCACACGCTCACCTACGATTCCAGCGACCGGCTTTCGACCGTCACGGATGCTTTCGGCCGGGCGATCACCCTCGCCTATTCCGGTGGCGACGACATCTCGACCATGACGGACCCCGCGGGGCGTGTCTACCAGTACGCCTACGACGGCAAGGGGCGGCTCGCTTCGGTGACCTATCCGGGCTCGCGGACGCGGAGTTATGTCTACGAGGACGCGACGTTTCCCTTCGGCCTGACGGGAATCGTCGACGAGCGCGAAGCGCGGCTGTCGACCTACACCTACGACAGCCTCGGCCGGGTGGCCTCGAGCGAGCGCGCCGGCCAGGAGAACCGCTTTGCCTTCACCTACTACGACTACGGCGCCACGACGATCACGTACGCCACGGACGCATTCGGCGTACAACGCCAGTACGAGTTCCAGAAGATCAACGACACGCTGAAGCTCAAGCGCGAGCAGGCGGTGGGCGCGCGGTACGCGACTTTCGACGCGAACGGCAATCGGCTATCGAACACCGACAAGGCCGGAAACGTGACGACTTTCGTCCACGATGCGACGCGCAATCTCGAAACCTCCCGCACGGAGGCTTCCGGCACGAGCATCGCCCGCACGATCGCGACGACCTGGCATCCGGCATTCCGGCTTCCCGCGACCATCACCGAACCCTCTGGCGTGGCCGGCGTGAACCTCGTGACGGAATTCACCTATGACGCGTCGGGCAACCTCGTCCGGAAGAAGCTCACGGCGGGGGCGCTTTCCCGGGAGTGGAACTACACGGTAAATGCCTTCGGCCAGGTGCTCACGATCGACGGGCCGCGAACCGACGCACCCGACGTGACGACCTACACCTACTTCCCCGGCAACGATGCCTGCGTCGGCTGTCGCGGCCAGATTGCGACCATCACGAACGCCGCGGGGCATGTGACGACGTTCAATGCCTACAACGCCGACGGCCGTCCGACGCTCGTCACGGACGGCAACGGACTCGCGACCACCTTTACCTACCACGTGCGCGGCTGGCTCGAATCGCGGACAGCGGGCGGCGAGACGACGAGCTATGCCTACGACGGCACGGGTAACCTCATCCGGGTGACAATGCCGGATGGCTCCTGGATCGCCTATGCCTATGACGACGCGAACGGGCTGGTGGAAGTCTCGGACCGGCTGGGCAACCGCATCGCCTACGAGCTGGACGTGATGGGCAACCGCGTCGAGGAGAAGACCTACGACCCGCAGGGCGTCTTGCGACGCAACCTGTTCAGGCTCTACGATTCCGCCAACCGCCTGCACAAGGAAGTGGGCTCCGCGGGGCAGGTCACCGAGTACCTCTACGACTTGAACTCGAACGTGTCGACCGTCAAGGACCCTCTGGTGCGCGCGACCTCGCACCTGTACGACGCGCTCGATCGCCTCACGCGGACCTATGACCCGGCGGGCTCCTACACCTACTTCACCTACGACGCGAAGGACCGGCTCGCCACCGTGAAGGACCCGAGGAACCTCACGACGACCTACGCCTACAACGGCCTGGGCGACCTCCTGCAGCAGGTCTCGCCGGACACGGGGACGACCTCGTTCGCCGCGGACGCTGCCGGGAACACCATCACCCAAACCGACGCCCGGGGCGTCACCACGACGCACGCCTACGATGCGCTGAACCGCGTGCTCGCCGCCACGGTCGCCGACGGGACAGTGGGCTACGAGTACGACAACGTGGCTACCGGCGGCCCGGGCGCCCGCGGCCGGCTCACGAAGATCACCGATCCCTCGGGCAGCACCACCTGGGCCTACGACCTGCAGGGCCGGGTGACGGCCAAGACGCAGACTGTGAACGCCACGCCGTCCCCCCGGGTGCTCGCGACGGCCTACGCGTTCGCGAGCGGGCGGCCGGCCTCGATGACCTACCCGTCCGGCCGGGTCGTCTCCTACGGCTACGACCCGCAGGGGCGCATCGCCTCGGTCTCGGTGGACGGGGTGGCCGTTCTCTCGGGGGCGCAGTACGTGCCCTTTGGCGGGGCGACGCGGTGGAGCTGGGGCAACGGGCAGCTCTACGAGCGGAGCTTCGACCTCGACGGGCGCGTGGCCTCGGTAACACTCGGGCCGGTGGGGGCGATCTACGCCGACCAGAGCCAGAGCTTCGGCTACGACGTGATGGGCCGGCTCGCGAGCGCAAATCTCGCGGCCGGGCAGACGCGAGGTTTCACCTACGACGCCAACGGCAACCGCACGAGTGCGACGGTGAACGCGGCCACCACCACCTACGCCTACCCGGGCTCGAGCCACCGGCTCTCCGGGCTCAGCGGGGCGACTTCCAGGAGCTTTGCCTACGACGCGGCGGGGAACGTGAGCGCAAGTGCGGGCATCACCTACACCTACGACGGGCGCGGGCGGCTGAAGCAGGCCGGGGCCACGGCGTACCTGGTCAACGGGCTGGGCCAGCGGGTGAAGCAGGCGGGGGCGGGGAGCTCTACTTTGCCTACGACGAGGGCGGGCACCTGATCGGGGAGTACGGTGCGGCGGGGGTGGTGCAGGAGACGGTCTGGCTCGCGGACACCCCCGTGGCGGTGGTGAGGCCCAACGGGGCGGGTTTTGAGATCTTCTACATCTGGTCGGATCACCTGGACAGCCCGCGGCTGGTGAGCGACACCGCGAACCAGGTGCGCTGGGAGTGGGCGCAGGGGGAGCCTTTCGGGGGAAATGCGGCGAATGAGAATCCGGGGGGGTTGGGGAGCTTTGCCTTCAACCTCAGATTCCCGGGGCAGTACTTCGATCAAGAGACGGGGCTGCATTACAACTACTTCCGCGATTACGACCCCGCGATCGGGAGGTATGTCCAGAGCGATCCGATCGGCCTGAAGGGAGGGATCAATTCCTATGGGTATGCCTGGGCACGGCCACTTGCGGCGATGGACCTCTATGGGCTCAGCCCCGCGGATGTTCAAGGTGTGTTCGGCGATGTCGGCAACTCATTTCCTGATCTGCGTCCCGGCAGAGATCAAATTGGCTTTGAACCAATGCAGCCCGGCGATACCGGCGGAACCAAACCGTGGAATGGCCAAATTGTTGTCGATCAGTCATGGGCCAACAAGCCATGCTTTACACGGGACGAATATGAGGAACTCTTTTTCACCTTGTTTCACGAGGGGATGCATAGTAGCGACTCAATCCTCAGGCGCTTCCTGACCCCCAACTCATCGGATGACGAGCATCACGGAAGCATTTTCCGACGAGAATATTTCGAGCGGTATCGCCCCAACAATACGCCGCAAAAGATGTGGGGAACCCCACGCGACACCCCGGTCGACATTGACCGCCTCTACCGGAAATACCGAGAGAGGACACCGGCATGCTGCAGGGGGAGCTAAACGTGAAGACCTCTGCCAAGTTGATCTCGATGGCCGCAATCGTGACGCTTGCCGCTGGGGGATGGTTCCTTACAAGCTTGCGTCATGTGGACACAAAGGCAGAAAAGGCCCGTGTGCAACTTGACATGACCGCCTCTGCCCTTAGTGCTTATGCTCTTCGCCACGGTCGGCTTCCAGACGCTGAACAGGGACTTGACGCGTTAGTTGCCGAAGGCGATTTCACCTCCGGCGCCTTGATCGATCCGTGGGGTAATCGTATTGACTACAAGTGTGCGGTTGCTGGGTGCTCCTCTATTGTCCTGACCGTTACGGATATGACGTCCAATAGCGGCGAAGGGAAAAAGAAGATCACCCGCGTTGTCGAGAGTAAGTAGAAGCCGGCACACTACAACTACTTCCTAGGCGAGCCGAACTTGTGGGGCTCGCCAAGCTCCACATATGGCGCTATAATCAGCTCCTTTATTAGATCTCTTGTTAGCTCTTCATGGAAACCGTTCTTGCCTCACGCTCCATTAGCATTTCGGATTTCAAGAAGAATCCGTCCAAGGCCGTGAGAGAAGCCGGTCCCCACCCCATCGCGGTTCTTAGCCACAACCGACCTGCTTTCTACTTGGTCGAGCCCAAGCTCTTTGAGGCGCTAATCGACCACCTCGAAGATGTCGAACTGGCCGAACTTGCTGCGAAGCGAGTTGCATCGGGAGAGCGAGCCATTCCAGTCGGCCTGGATGACCTCTAGCAGGTCTCGCAACCCGAAGTTGACTGCCGCAAACCCTGCGGCGGGGAATGCCACGCGTCGCTACAGACTTGAGTTTCTGCAATCCGCGCTTCGGGAATGGCGGGCACTCGACGGCTCCGTCAAGAGCATCTTCAAGAAGCATCTTGAGATTAGGCTCAAGACTCCGCATTTCGCGGGCTCCGAACTCCGCGGCTCATTGGCCGGCTGCTATAAGATCAAGCTACGAGCACAGGGTTATCGCCTTGTGTATCAGGTTCGCGATGAGGTTCTCGTCGTCCTTGTAATCGCCATCGACCGCCGCGACAAGGACAAGGTCTACGAGGCAGCCCTAAACCGGGTTCAGGAACTTGTGAATGAAGCCGGTCTCGACCAGACGGTCGCCAGCAACAGAAAACGGCGATAGCCTGTTTCTGCCATGTCGGCAGATGAACATTACAACTACTTCCGGGATTACGACCCCAGCATCGGGCGGTACGTGCAGAGCGATCCCAATCCTGGTTTGAAGGGCGGAAAACACCTATTGGTATGTTCTGGAAACCTTCGTTGTACGACCCGACGGGCCTTTTCGGAATGGACACGAATTGTCCGAACTGCAGCGAAAAGTCAAAAGACGACATCAAGAACGAGGTCCAACAAAAATGTAGTGACCTCAAGAGGATTGGCAACGTGGCCCTGCGCAGCTGCATTGAGAACCGATGCAGGACGGGCCACATCAGCTGAGGCGAACACCTGGTAACGAACAGAATCCGGCGCGGCTTCTACTACCGTGGGATAGGGCGGCACGGTGTATTCTCGGTTTGAATACGCGGCCCGGGCCTGAAGGACGCGGGGAACCGTTACGAATGGGCCCACTCATGCAACCGGGCGCACGGGCGGTACGGGCGTTCCTCACGATCCTGGTGCTGACAATTCAGGATCCTGTAATCCGAACAAGCCAGTGGGTAGCCCTCTATGAGAAGAACCCTCATGGTGGTGTTGCTGGCGATATCGCTTTCCCCATTGGTGGCGCTGGGTTGCGACTGTGCATCCAAATTGAATGACACTACGGCCGATGTCGTGTTCGAAGGTACTGCCGAGAGAGCGATTCGATGGAACCAGGTCGGCGCCCCGGATGTGCAAGCGTTCGTTCGCCACGGTTTCATTCAAGCGTCGTATTGAAGGCGGAAACCATTTTTGTCGATACAGGATGGGCTATCCGTTTGAGGAAGCGCAACCGCGCAGTTAAATCGGAGTTCCGGCAGCGTAAGACTGCCACAAGTGAATACGCCGGTCCCGCACCTCCGATTCGGTTTCCGGGCAGTACTTCGATCAGGAGACGGACCCACAACTATTCCGCGATTACGACCCGCATCGGGCGGTACGCAACCCCGCCAGGCCAAACACCTATTTGGGAGTACGGCGGACTGCCGATAGCCGAGGCCTATGTCCACAGGAGAGGAGGCGCAGGCGAACGATGCGTGCAAGAAGCATGAAGAGCTACAAGACGTTGCATGGCGTGTGCGAGCTGATGTGCAGGTCAGTCAGCAAACCCGTCGACTTGGCCTGCACACTGTTTTGCGTTGAAGCAGACGACAAGGCGACGCGCGGTTGCCTGGAACTGTTCAGGCGATACGAGCGCGGTTGCGACAACGGGTTCCTAAGGTGTCTTGGCGGAAACGCCAAGCGTCCCGGTCCAACGTTGCCATAGAACTCCACACTCGGAGACCGCAATGCTCACAAGGAGCGAGCAGGACATAACCCAGCCGAAAGTTGCCACTTCCCATTGGCGGACATCGACCATACTTCTCGCCGTGAGCGTGCTTTGCGTGTGCATTGGATTGTTGCAAAGGCCACCGACGGCAACAGACGCAAGTCAAGGGCTATTTTCGGATTTAGTCCGACTCCTGCCATTTGCGTTGACCGGATTTTTGTCATCGCGACAAAGACGATCTCCGAGATTTAACCTACGATGTTCCGCTATTCGCTTTGTGGTCGTCATATCACTTGGTTCCAGTTCTGCAAATGGCGTTCATGGCCATTGCGACCATCGCCCTGGTCTTTTACGGAGTCGGGTCTGTTTCTAAAGGCCAGCTGTCCTCCGCGCCAATTGTCGGTCTCGGCGTACTGTTGCTCATTGCTTCTGCCGTGTTGTTCGTTGTGTTGGATTCAATTGCGCTGCTCAAGAGCTAGTCGGCGAGCCGGAAATTGTTTCTCGTCGGAACACTACAACTACTTCCGCGATTACGACCCCGCAATCGGGAGGTATGTGCAGAGTGATCCGATTGGGTTGGAAGGGGGACTCAATACCTACGGGTATGTCGCAGCCAAACCGCTCAAGTGGTCTGATCGGTTTGGATTAATCGCACCAGGAGCTGCAGGCGCTGTCGGTCTTGGTGGCTCAGGGCTAGTTGGCGGTGGAATTTCTTGGGGACAGCACCAACCTGGACGCTGGAACGGCTGGGATGGAGGCTGGGGTCTAGACCCAGGACTCTTCCCGAAGCCCAAGGATCAGTGCTATGTCGAAGTGCCGACACTTGGCCCTCCTCCACCCCGAAAACCCGACTGCGAGACGATGTATGACCTTTGCATGAAATCGTGTAGAGCGACTCAGGGGATATTCGGAGCAGTGTTTTACTGTTGGCCAGTGTGCAGTGTGCAATATGCGATTTGCAAAAAAGTCTTTGGAGGCGATGGTGCTCATTAAATACCCATCACCGCGCTTCGCGGAGCAGTCCCTGCATGCGCTCAGGGGAGGCGACGAATTGATCATCAGTGTCGAGGATGGATGGCGTTCAAGTTGGCTTGAAGGGGATCTGCCCTTCATGACGCAAACAAGAGAGGAGGCTAGCAATCCAAAGCCCGCAGGCAAGCGCTTCCCATCACCAAAGGTCGCATTGCTACTCGCGCCATTCCTCACCGTTCATCACTTCGCACTTTCCGCTGACTACCGGATGACATTCAAGAGGGAAGCGCGACTTGAGGTGACATATACACCACGGCGTGAAGCAAGAGCGTAGTTCCGAAGCCGCTTGGCGGTGCACATCAGCCAACTCGACTCACTTCAAATGCCGCTTCAGAGCGGCTTTCGGTTGCACTACAACTACTTCCGCGATTACGACCCGGGGATCGGGAGGTATGTGCAAAGTGATCCGATTGGGCTCGATGGAGGGCTGAATACCTACGGGTATGTGAGCGCAAATCCACTGAACCTCATCGACATCCTTGGCCTAGCCGAAATTTGTCGAAAGTACTTCGACGACGATTGGAGGCAGGTCGCGCGCGATTGGAAGGTTTTCCGATACGACTCTTACGGTTTCACCAGCGATTTTCTTGGACGATTGCTTGACGCGCTCTCGTCACTTCAACCTGGCGGCTTCTCGCTTGATCTGCGACCGCGCTTCCCTATATACAAAGACCTAATTCTCGAGCAGCTTTACAAGAAGCTCGTTGAAGTATGCATTGACGAGTGCTCCGGGAGGGAGACATCGCGCCGGACAGTGCGTTCCGATCCAACGAAGAAGTTTCGCGAAAACGAGGTTATGTCTAGTGGCACTCGGCGCGGAAACCCCTTGCCATTCATGGATACGCTCGGCAATCCATCGATGAACGACCGATGGGGGCCTGTCGCTCGGTGACGGTTATGAATACATTTGCAGCCTTCGTATTCATCATTGTTGGACTGTCTGGCTGTAGTTTAGATTCACAAGACGGTCTGCAGAACCGCAAGCTCCTTTATGACACCATCGATCATGAGATTGTGGTGAAGGAACTTAGAACTCAGGGCGTCCTGTTTCGCGTGGACCCAGAAGGAGGCATCTGGTATTCACCGCGCGACACGACGACTGTAGATGCAATCATGTCGCAGGTTAAGAACGAGCGAAGCAAGCCAGCGTCGAACTATGAGAACCCTGAGGACATGCGGAGATTCAAGGAATTACTCAATTTGGCTGGCATTCCATTTCGGACGGCTCAAAGAGGCGGCCGAGAGTGGGTCACATGGGAGGAGCGCGACGAAGTACGGGTGAAAGACATTCAGTTTCAAGTCGAACGAGAGAGTGACGAGAGGGAGAGACGCAAACGAGGAGCGGGTACCGCAGCCAAATAGAGGTCGCGCTCAACCTGCGGTTCCCGGGGCAGTACTTCGACAGCGAGACCGGATTGCATTACAACTACTTCCGCGATTTCGACCCGGGGATCGGGAGGTACATCGAGAGCGATCCGATTGGACTGGATGGGGGGTTGAATACCTACGGGTATGTGAGCACCCCGGGTTCGCGACCCTTGGACTAATGATCTTGGGGCAGGTGGATCCAAGGGCGGATGCAACCCTTGGGGCAGCGAAAGGGAACGGAAGACGCTGAACGGGATGTTCGCCAAAAGCCGGAAAAGAGGCTGTGACTGTCGCCCTTGAGGCCCCAGGACCCTTTGCTACTCCGTGCTACGACCAACTGGACGCCGCTTTTGACACCGCCGAGCTTCAAGATGCGCCGGCAAGGACTGACCTGTCAGGTGGCGGAACTGCGAAGCGGACTGAAGCCCAGGTCCGACCCGCGCCGCGCGTGTCCGGCCCTGTCCCTTCAGAGGTGGCCATGAGTCCTTGGTAGAACACGGGCCTCGGAAATTGACGCACCTAGAGATCTTACAAATCCAAGCGGTCCTGGGCTCAACGCCCACGCCGTTGAGGTGCCATGCTGCGCGGCATTTGAGTTCGCGCTGGCTTTGCGATTGGCGCCGGCTCGGGCGGTGCTGCCGAAGGTGGACATTGGCTGAACTTGCCGCCTCACACCACCAGTGCCGGAAAGTGGACTAGAGGAACCGGGGGCAATGTCCCCAGATGAGTTGATGCTCCTCTCGACGGGCTTTGAACCAAGTCGCACCAAAGGGGCCCCTCCGCCTCTCAGGTGAAGGTGGTATTTCGCCCCTGAGTCGTGGGAGGAGGTTGAGCTTCGAGCGATGACGATGTGGTCGGCTTTCCCCAAGTGGTCGAAGTCACTTCCTTGGGACAAAGCCTGGGCCTCACGGGCTTAGACAGTGAGGACAGCATCGATCTGAGCGCCATTCAGGTGTGGCGAGCCGGCCCGCTTGATCAATCGCTGACCTGGAAAGGAAATCTAGCCCGGGGCAGTAGGCGCGGAAATGGCAGTAGTCTTTTGCGAGAGCCGGGAGCGTATTGCTACCCTTGATGCCGACACAGGGTCCGGGATGCACCACAACTACTTCAGGGATTACGACCCCTATTTGGTTCAGGCGGCACCCAGAGCTGATCCCGTCTTGGGTTGGCTGGCGGACCAGGACCCTACCCACACAGATGGGATGCGCGGGCGCCGCTGAGGCGCCGGACTGCGTCTACTCGGAGGCCAGAACTAGCTGTGGTGCAGCAGGTGGGTCGACGCCATCTCACACCTATTTCTCTGGTTAGCTCTTTGAGCCCGTCCTTGCCCCACGAACCATGACCGATTTCGGATTGCGGGAGCCTCCAAAGCCGTGAAGAGCCGGTCACAACGACTTTCTCGGGACATTAGCAACGACCGGCGGCTGAATTCTCTGGTGGGCCATAGCCATTTTTGAGGCGCAATCGCGCACCCTGTAAGAACGCGGCGACTGAGCTATAACGGCGCTGTTGTCGTCGGAGGAGGACAGGCGTTTCGAGATCGGAAAGGAAGGGCTTGCTAGAGATCTCGCCCCGAACAGCTGCCGCCTTTCGGCGGAGATTCGCGATAGGGCGCGTCGCTACACCTTGGCGCTGAGTGGTCGCTGCGGATGTTGGGCACTAAGGCGCAGCCAAGAGATCGCCAACTACAACCCTCTTGGTTCGGCTCAAGCGCTGAACCGCATTCGCCGCCGCCGCTTTATTGCTCCGGAGGGGCGCTCAGATCAACAGCCGTTTTGGAGGCGAGAGGGTCAAAACTGCCCTGGCCGGACAGCAGCTCCAAAACGAAGTGCAAATGGTCATACTTCTGAGCCACGGCGCTCCGGGGGACCCGAATGTCGCCGATGCAGACGGAAATAAGTACCCCGCTTGTGACGGCGTCAAGACATTTGAATGGTAGGCATCACTAATTGCGGCAAAGGCTACCTGATGTGGGCTGAGAGTCGCTACGGAAAATCCGGATTGGAGGCCGCGTAAACGCAGTGAGAGGTCGGCATGTTGCTGGCAGCGGGGTCAAACCGTGCATCGGACAACGAAGGATGGACGCACGGCGCGAGAGTTGGCGCTTTCGAGGTGGAAACATAGCGATCCGCGCCGAGATGCCCCGGGCGTCACGCTAGTGGGAGGTAGCCTTCAACCTGCGGTTTCCGGGGAGTACTTCGACACCGAGACGGGGCTGCACTACAACTACTTCCGCGATTACGACCCCTCGATCGGGAGGTATATTCAGAGCGATCCAATTGGGCTGAGTGGTGGGAGCAATACCTACTCATATGTAGCCGCCAATCCCCTTGGGTTTGTAGACCCCTTGGGGTTGGGCGCGACACATTGAATGTGGCCCGTTTGCTGGGCGCGGCAAGTGACCCGCACAAAGCGTAAACACGCCAATTGGGGATGCAGAAAGGGCTGCACTTAGGCCTGAAGGCTCCATCTGTGAGGCGGAATGGGACAAGCAACCCAAGGACCATTGAATGCCTCCAAGAAGGCCAACTTCTTTGATGAAAAAGCAAGACGGTTCCGGAATGGCGTTTGCCTGCGAGCAGAACTGTCAGGCGCGGGCTTGGAGACCATTCGCGATTGGTGCAGGTGCGATTGTTCTGGTCCGCGTACCGTCTCACAAATTGAGGGCCCCGATGAAACAGAAACTGGTGCTCATCTCCAAGACGGCGTTCTGATCTTCGGTAACAGATCCGCGATGAAGCAAACTGGAGAAGAGCTGCGATGAGCCAGCCTCGAGCCCAAAGGGGACTATCAAGAAGTCAACGTCCTGGTTGGTTGACCCCGCTACCAGCAGATAGAAAAAGACGACCATACTTTGATGAACCCATCGAAAAGATCATGAGACTAACCATTGCAACAGAGAACCTTGATGTTCGCTTCATGGCGCTGAAGAGCTGCGCCGATTCGCCATGGAAGAGCGGGTCACAATGCAAGCCCATCTCGCCGGAGTGGTTTTCCGTTGATTAGGTTTCGTGGACACCAGCTTCGACGGTCTCCTTCTGAGCCACATTACAACTACTTCAGGGATTACGAGCCTTCAATCGGCAGGTATGTCCAGAGCGATCCGATAGGTTCCGGCGGGGTGGAACACATACGCGCAACGTTGATCCTGAATCCGCTCATCTCTTGATGATCCGCTGGTCCTCAGGGGAGCGCGTGGCCGTGGCCCCCTCGATTCCTGGGCGTGGGACCTAGCAACCCCGGAGTCCCTGACTGTCACGCAAAGACTAATTGGCGGACCCGTCATCGCGATGGTCTATTTCACTCGGCCGTGCATTGAGTACAGCCGCCCGGACAAAGGAACTGAGTTGCGCCGTCGAATCCGATCAGGGGATCAGGGGGCCAAACATCGGGGCCTTCCTCTCCGGTCCGAATTGGTCGCCGGGAAAATCTGCGTTGTGTGCTTACGGCTGGCAGTCAACGCGGACCTCGACAAGGTCCCCGGCTTCCGCATCGCGCCTGGCATTTGACAGGAACCCCATGATTGACCGTCAAACGCTGTTTAGGCGGTGGAGGATCTGTCTCCGGGAAAGCGGATCGCCGCTCAAGGTCTGACGCAGCGGGCGCCATTCCCCAATCGGCTTAGTGTTTCTGGCGATGCACCATGGGTTTCACGCACCTGAAAGTCGTTGGCTGTGACGAGCGCGGGATGCGCGCGGGCAGCGATTGAGCGGGCGGGTGGGCGGGGCAGAAGTGGACGCGCGAGGACGGTGAGCGCGGGATGAGGAAGCCGGTCGAAGCGCAAGCACGACCAGCGTGATGGATGCACGCGAGCCGCCACGTGCGAGCGTGCGGGTTGAAGCGGGAAGCGCGATCGCGCGGAGCGTTGCCGAGGCAGGCCGTGGCGTCCCGACAAAAAGCTCGGTTCTGCGACGCGGATACGAAGCGTTGGGGAGCCGTGTTGCAGATATCCGTGGGCGTTATGTGAGGACGTGGTCCTTGCGCCCTAGCCTTTAGCCTTGCCCTCCGGAAACCACAAGCGCAAGGGCCACTTCCCCGGGCCTGCTGGAGAAGATCGCAGCGTCCGGCGGCTATGGCGGCCGGTCATTGGCCGGGCGTCCCAGTAGGAGACTGTCAGCGCTTGCCCAAACGAGTGTGCCCCAGCGGCGTTGAGGAAGTTTGAAAGCGACCGGAATACGCCGACGGGCGCCCGCCCTGGCCCGTGCCTGGTAAAGAGGTCTGCCGGATTTTCAGTCTCGGGGCTAGGGAGTCTCCGCCTGGAGAGGTACGCTCCGCCAGCGAGGCCACTGCCGACGGCCGCAAGTAGGCCGGCCTCAAACGTGGCAGGAAACAAGTACCGAATCGTCGTCTGATACTGGCAACACCCCGTATAGGTCGTATATGGTACGATTCATCGGAACGGCAGCGCCCAGGGTACGACAAGATCATATGCACAGACCGTTTGAGTTGGACATCTGCGGACGACGTCAGCCGATAAAGACGGAGCGGATCACGAGGGCGGGCTCGCGAAGGCGATCGAGCGATCTGATGGGGCGAACGCGGTATACGCCCGAGGGGGAGTCGGCGATGTTCTCGTCACCCCTGATCGAATGCGTACGGGAGGCACGACACTTCCCCGCTGGACTTGCCCGACTTCCGGTGGGCGCCATCAGTTCGTCATTGAGCACCGCCGCGCCTATCCGTTGAAGGATCTGGGGCGCCTTTCATCGGCCAGCCCAATCGCGTCGTACGAGACTCTCCCCCCAGCCCGACGGCGCTCGCTGCAACGCATGGCCTGAAGCTGCATCGGGGCCAGGAACCCCGCAGAGTCGCCGATTCGGCAAGCCGCATAGTCACCTTCCGACATTACAACTACTTCATGCGATTGCGACCCTGCGATCGGGAGGTATGCAAAGTGGAGAGCGATCCGATAGGGTGGAGCGGTGGTCAACACCCATGGTATAGGTTAGGCCGCTTATAGCGACAGATCCGTTGGGGCTCATGGATCTGAGGTGGTGGATCCGGAAGGTCGGAGCCAACCTCTGTACCGACAAGCCCGAGCGAACCCTGTTATTACCGTTGTTTTTACTCCGCTTGGCGCTTTTCGCACCTTCTGTGAACGTGAGGCAAGGAAGCGCCTGTAAGGTAACTGCCGCGACTTGTTTGTAAGCTTCGACAAGACCTGCGCTACTTCATCGGAGACATATTCTCTGCGAGATGTTTGAAATGCGTGAGTTGCGTGTGAGCGGATAAGGAGGACCCGCCTCCGTCGCCACCGGGACTCGTCTAGGGCTAAAAAAAAAAAGAAATCAACAGCAATGATGCTGGCCCTGGATATTGGGCTCGCTAGCCATCGCGATACTCGTATTCGCGTTGGTTTGAGAGTCGCGGATCAAGCATTCATCACCGCGTCGTTGACGGTGGGACTCATAACCACTTCGAGGATTGCCACACTCCACTCGGTAGATTCATCGCCTGTTCCGCCTAATCCTGCTGGGGCTGAATGCCCCGCGTACGTTGAACCAAACCGGCTTGTCCGCGCAAATCGCCTGACGAGGACAAGGCAGCACGGCGGCCAGGCCAGACTCAGAAAGCAAATCGGCGGCAGGATCCGGTCGTGAATCCCGGCGACCAGCACCAAGGCTTGCCGCAGTCCCAGTTCAGGATCAACGTCCGGTCGTCTCCTTGTCGCGCGCCCGGCAGGCGAAGGTCGCGAAGAGGTTCTGTTCCACTCCGTCCGGATAGCGAGCGAGCATATCTTCGAATCCCTCTTCATCCGAGGCCACGACGCAAGCGTGCCCGTGAAGAGGTCGCCGCGGAACTTGCGCGCCACGTCCACGTAGAGCCAGGCATAGAAAGCCTCGCCGTCCTTTTCTTGTGCGCCTACTGCTTTTTGCGATGAATGCGTCCATTTGTATCGTAGCTACCGCCCCATTGCGGCAGCAGGCAGTTCTATGCGCGTGAGGTATAGCGTGTAATACGGAAAGCGGTTCACCCTTCTTCAAAAAGGGAACGGAACTGCGCCGCGGGAAGTCCGCTGCTGCCCGCCACGATGCGCCACCCAACGACAGATGGCGACTCCGCCCGAGGGCCGAGTCCTGTGCGTGCTTGGCACCAGTGCCGCGCTCGCGAAACAGATTCGATGCTTTCCCTGGCACGTTCGAGGCGGAAGCCCTCCGCCCCGCGCTCTCCCAGGCTTGCCGCTGCCACTTAATGGCGAGAAGGTCTCGGCCGCGACCGTGGGGACGGCCCGCTGCCACCTATCGAAGAACGGCTTGCTACACATCCGCGTCGCCGCGAAACTGGTCGTCCGGCCACTTTGATGGCCCTCGACCATGAGTAGCCCGTGCGTAGCGCGCACGCCGTTCAGGTGCAGGAACCGTCGTGCATCCGCTCCATTTCGGCAAAATCATCGTCGCACAAGGCCGTGACTGTGACGGGGTTCTCGCCTGGCCGAAGTCCTTTCGGTATAGGCCGCCTCTGCGCCCGCCGGCGGAGGCCGATGATCGAATCTCCCGAATACGAACATTCGGCGCCCGATTGAACGCACCACTGCGCATGCGCAGTAAGGGAGGTCACAGATCGTGAACGCCGCAGTCCAGACCGCGTTCGAAGAATGGAGTTCATTGACGGTTCCTTTTTGAAAACGACACTGCGTCGAGATGCGTGCCGCACGCAATCGCGGAAATGGCTGTAGTGTTCTTGCCCGCCAGCCATCAAAGCCCTCCGTGCTGGAATGTGAGAATTGCAGCCTTCAATCGAGGTTTACTTGCCGGACCGCTCCATTTGGCGCTAGGTCGACCGAAACCACGCCACCGGGTTTCGAGGATCATCACGTATTACCACTCGGTAGCCGCATCCATCACGCTCAACCCTGACATAGAGATTGTCATAGGAGGCCAAACCCAATGGCGCGTTCCTTCAGGCCTCAAACTGCCGAGGACAATCTCGGTCTTCGTAAGCGGGAGATCAGTGCAAATCGCCTTCGGGCCGCAGGCAGAAATGTAAAAGCGAAATCACTAGGACTACTAGGAAAGCAGATCGCCTAGGACATCCATGGTTGTTTCTCCGGCCGATTACCAATGCGAGACAGCCTATCCTGCAACGTAAACTGGCACTCAACGTCGTTTCCGCAACTGTCGAGCCCTTCAATGACAGTTCATTTCCACGTCGTACGCCCTGCATTCGCCGCCTGGATAGTTGCCAGTGCTGAACTCATGCCGATAATTGCCCTTCGGTGCAATCGACGTCAGGCGTGTGAGCGATTTGATGCTTCATCTTGCAGCCACAGCGAATTTGACCGCCCCGTGACCTTATCGTTACGTAGGTGCAGGCTACCTTTCTTCCGCCGCAACACATGACGGTGCCGCTGAACTCGGTGCC
>JADJEZ010000008.1 GCA_016708825.1 Betaproteobacteria bacterium
CCCGAACACGAGAAAAATGCGAGGGGGAGACTCTGGCGCAAGGCCGATGTTTGTGCCTGTTGCTCCGCGCTGTTGCCGGCGATCGCCCACGCCGAGGACAGCCCGCTTCGGCATGAGCGTCGTCGAGACGAAGGACCTGGAAGCTCATCTACTTGACCTGCTCCGCTACATCGAGCCGCACACCATCCGCACGTTTTCGAACACCACCCCCTCGATTGGCAACGGCGCAACCGTGGGTGCCGCATGAGCCCACCACGGTGCTCCTGAAGGATCTCTCCGACTTCGGCAACGCGGCCGCGATCTCCGCGCCGAGGAACCTCTCATCTTCGATACCGCCTCGCTGTCCCGCGCGTTCGAGACTTTCCCGGCGAGCGAGCGTATGTGGTCGCTGATGAACCACGAGCTGGTGCACGTCTCCACGGGGGACGGGCACTCGGAAGCGAGCCCGAACTGGCGCTGCTTCTTCCTCGGCAAGGTGAGTGCGAGCCCGGAGAACCCTGAAACCACCCTCTGCAGTTACCTCACGGTGTTGCGCTTCACCGCGCCGCGCTGGCCAACGAGGGCAGCGCCGTGTTCCTCGAGACGTGGATGGGCGGCGGACTGGGCGCGTGCAGGGAGGCTACGACGAGATTGGTGTTCCCGCGCCATGGTGCACGACGGGCGCACTTCTTCGACCCCCTAGCCTCGTCTCCCGCGGAACGCGGATCGATCTCCGGTGGGCGCGAACGCCCACCTCTACGGCACGCGCTGCCACACCTGGCCCGCCCGCGCCCCTTCGCCGGAGAAGGTGATCGCGTGGCTGAGGCGGGACGAGGCGAGCCAGCGCTACTTACGCCGACCAGTTCCGGGAGCATGGTCTCGGCATTCACCGAGGACCGCGTGGCGCGACCGGATCGCCTTCGAGAAGGACTTCCAGCAGAGGAACCCCCGCCGAGGTGCGCAAGCTACCGATCACCCCGCAGCGAGAACCCGTGGCGAACGCGGCGGGTTCCTCGTCGCGCGTCTTCTACGACGAGGCGAGCGGCACGCTCTGCGGAGCGTTCCGCTATCCCGCACGGTCGAGCACGTGGGCGCGATCGACACGCGCATCGGCACGCGCGGCGCACGGAGAATACCGCGCGGGATGTCTACCGTCATCACGCGTGGCGTGGGACCCGGGAAGGCGGGCGGCATCTCTTCTACACCAACGACAACCTCGCCTTCCGCGACCTCGCGGCGGGGCGACGCGAAGACAGGCGAGGCGCGCATGCCCGAGGATGCGCGATCGGCGAGATCGCCTTCAACCCGGTGGACCGGCCGCTCCTCGGCGTGCGCCACGAGAACGGTTCGCGACGCTGGTGCGCATCCCGCACCCGTACCATGGTGGAGGACATGCACACCTTCGGCCACGAGAACGTGCCTGATGACCTGGACATCTCGCCCGACGGGTAGCTGCCGTCGGCCTCCATGAGAGAGGTGAGCCCGAGCAACGCCTGCGCGTGTGGGAGATCGCCGAAGCTGGCGCCGGCGAAGCGATGCCCTGAGCGAGTTCCGATTCGGCCAGTCGATCCCCGAGAGCTTCGCCTTCTCGATGGACGGGCGCCACCTCTACGGCAGCAGCTACTACACGGGGGTCTCCAACATCTTCCGCTACGAGGTCGCCACGGGCGAGGTCGAGGCCGTTTTCAACGCGGGGTCGGGCTCTTCCGCCCGGTGCCGCTCGCCGACGGGCGCCTCATCGTGTTCGGCTACACCGGCGAGGGGTTCGTGCCGGCGACCCTCGAGCCGAAGCCGCTGAAGGACGTGAGCGCGATCGCTTCCTGGGCGCCGAGGTGGCGGCGAAGCACCCGAAGTCGTCACCTGGCAGGTGCCGCCCGCGAGCACCGTGGACGAGGAGAAGCTCATCACCCCCGCGGACCGTACGCCGCTGCGCAAACTCGGGGTGAAGAACGCCTATCCCGTGCTGCAGGGCTGCAAGAATTCCGTGGGGCATCGGCTACCACGGCTTTGAATATCGAGGACCCGATCCCGTTCGCGCGGATCGGCGTGACCGCGGCGTGGACGCCCGACAAGGACCTGCTGTGCAGCGAGCGCGCCCATGCGGAGTTCACGTACCGCTACCTCGGCTGGCGGGCGGACCTTTCCTGGAACCGCTCGGACTTTACGACCTCTTCGGCCCCACCATCCGCAGCCGGAAGAGGCCTCGCGGTGAAGGCGGTTACGACGACCTCCTCATCTACGACGAGCCGCGGCGCCTCGGCGAACTCAAGTACGACCCTGGCCTTCTGACCGGATCGATGCGCTGCCCAACTACCAGAACGTGGGCGCGACCTTCGACCGGCTCTCGACGGCCCGGGTGGGGCTGCACTACACGAACGTGCAGCGATCGCTCGGCGCCGTGGACGACGAGCAGGGCGTGGCGTGGGAAGTGGTCGTCAGCGGCAACCACGCCCGTGGCAGGTGGTGCCGCACTGCCGGGCGGATTGATCTCGGCTACGCGCTCCCCCTGCCACCTTCCTCCTCTGGCTGCGCGGCGCGGCGGGCGCGGCGGACGGGGACCGCGACGATCCTTTCGCGAGTGCTTCTTCGGCGGCTTCGGCAACAACTACGTGGACAACGGCAGCGAGAAGCGGCACCGCGAATTCGACTCCCTGCCGGGCTTCGAGCTGAACGAGGTGGGCGGCAGGAGCTTCGCGCGCCAGATGATCGAACTGAACCTCCCGCCGGTCGTCTTCGAGAACGTGGGCACGCCCGCCTTCTACCTCACGTGGCTGCGCCCCGCCCTCTTCGCCACGGGCCTGTGGACGGATCCGCACGACGCCGGCCGGCGCAGGAGCTACGCGAGCGCGGGCCTGCAGGTCGATCTCCGTTTCAGCGTCCTGCACTGGTACAACATGACGCTCTCCGCGGGCTACGCCACGGGCTTCCAGGGAGGACGGCGTGCCGGTGACGAATGGATGATCTCTCTCAAGATCATGTGAGCGCGGGCGCCGCACGCCATGTCGTCTGAGCTCCTCGTGCGCCCTGGTCGCCGTTGCTGCCGGTGCTCTTTCTCGCAGCACTCCTCTACCTCGACAGCTGCAAGCTCGTGAAGCTGCGCGCCGTGGTCGCCGTGGTGGCCGTGGGCGCGGTGGTGGCCGGGGCCGGGCTACTTCAGTGAACGGTTGGCTGCTCGGCGCGCTCGAGATCGACTTCACGACCTACACGCGCTACGTCCGCGCCGCCCGCCGAGGAGTTGCTGAAAGGGGCTGGTCGTGGTCGCCTTGATCCTTGCCCATCGGGTCGGATTCCTCGTGGACGCCGCGATCTTCGGCTTCGCCGTGGGCGCCGGCTTTGCGGCGGTCGAGAACCTCCACTACCTGGGGCTCGCGCCGGACGCGGGCATGGGCACCTGGATCGTGCGCGGCTTCGGCACGGCGATCATGCACGGCGGCGCCACCGCCATCTTCGCGGTGATGGGGCTTGCGATGCGCGATCGCAGCCGGCGCACGGGCCCGGCGGCGTTCCTGCCGGCTTCGCCGTCGCGACCGTGCTCACTCGGCCTCCAACCACCGCCTTCTCGCCGAAGCTCTCCACCCTCGCGATCCTCGTCGTCCTGCCGCCGCTTCTCTACGCCGTATTCCAGAGAAGCGAAAAGACGGTGGGAAGCTGGCTGGGCCAGGGCTTCGACGCGGATACGGAGATGCTGGAACTCATCAACTCCGGGCGCCTCTCGGATTCGCCCGTGGGGCAATACCTGCACACCCTCAAGGACCGGTTCCGCGGGCCCGTGGTGGCCGACCTCCTCTGCTACCTGCGCCTCTACACCGAGCTTGCGCTGCGCGCGAAGGGAATCCTGCTGATGCGCGAGAACGGCTTCGAGGTACCCGTGGACGAGGCGACGCGGGAGAAATTCACCGAAATGCGTTTTCTGGAGACGAGCATCGGACGCACGGGCCTCCTCGCGATCCAGCCGATGCTGCACATGAGCCACAAGGATCTCTGGCAGCTCTACATGCTGGGCAAGTAGGCCCTCGACGGCCGGCCCCACGACCCATCGCTGCGTTGCCGTGAAGTTGGCCGAAGCCGGCCGCCTACGTCTCGCGTGCCTCGAGCCGGAAACCTGCGGTCGAATCCTGCGCGAGCGCTTGCGTGAGCCAGGGCATGACGGCACGCATCTGCTCGGAGAATTTCCACGGCGGGTTGACGACGAACAGGCCCGCTCCCGTGCAGACCTACCCCTTCGGCCGAGGGCGCTTTCACCTGCAACGCGACGTCCACCCAGTCCACGCCCACCGCCTGCCGGAGATTGTCGGGCAGCTGGACGGCCTCGCGACGTTGAAGCAGCGGATACCACACCGCGTAGGTGCCGGTCGCGAATCGCTGCATTGCGTCGCGCAACGCGGCCACGACTGCCCGGTAGTCGGACACGAGTTCGTACGAGGGATCGATCAGGACGAGCCCGCGACGCGACGGGGGCGGCAGCACCGCCTTCAGGCCGGCGAACCCGTCCCCCGCGGTAACCATTACGCGGCGACCTTCCTGCGCAAACTCCTGCGCGAGCACTTTCCCTTCGGTGCTGTGCAGCTCGAACAGCCGCAGGCGATCCTGGGGCGGAGCACCGCCAGCGCGGTCCAGGGTGAGCCCGGATCTGCCGCAGCGCGCCATCCGGGTTCAGGGCACGGACCAGGCCGAGATAATCAGCCACCGGCGCCGGCAGGGTCGCTACGCTCCAGAGCGCGGCGATGCCGTCGCGGAATTCCGCGGTCCTCACCGCGAAACCCTCCTCGAGGGAATACATGCCGGCGCCGGCGTGCGTGTCCAGCACGACGAGCGGCTTGTCCTTGCGGGTAAGAATGCGCAACAGCGCGACCAACGCGACGTGCTTCAGCACGTCGGCGTGGTTGCCTGCATGAAAGCCGTGGCGATAGCTCAGCAACGGGGATGTCCGGGTTCGGCGGGAAGTGCCGGCGCGGCGCGGGGTTCGGTGCAACTTCAGCAGCGAGAGCTCCTGGAAATCAGGTAACTGGCGGAGAGAGAGGGATTCGAACCCTCGATGCAGGTTTAAGCCCACATAACGCCTTAGCAGGGCGCCACCTTCGGCCACTCGGTCATCTCTCCGGGAACGCAAATTCTACCACGCACCCCCCTGGCGGGCCGCAAGCGCAGGCCCCGCCGGGACCTACATCAGGCTCTTCTGGAAGAACGTGTAGATGAAGGACCAGGTGTAGGCCGTCTGGGCGGGCGTGGTGCCGGAACCGTGGCCGCCCTCGGTGTACTCGAAGTAGGTCGTGTCGTAGCCGAACTGCTGCATGCGCGCGGCCATCTTGCGGGCGTGGCCGGGGTGCACGCGGTCGTCGCGCGTGGAGGTGGTAATGAGCATCTTCGGGTACGGTCGGCCCCGCAGCAGGTTCTGGTACGGCGAGTACTTCGAGATGAAGGCCCAGTCCGTGGGATTGTCCGGGTCGCCGTACTCGCCCATCCACGAGTGGCCGGCAAGGAGCTTGTGGTAGCGCTTCATGTCCATGAGCGGCACCGTCGCCACCACGGCACCGAAAAGCTCGGGGCGCTGCAGCATCGTCGCACTCACGAGGAGCCCGCCCTGGCTGCCGCCGAGGATGCCCAACTTCTCGGGCGAGGTGGTCTTGCGCCGGATGAGATCTTCGGCCACGGCCGCGAGGTCGTCGTGGGTCTTCTGCCGTCCTTCGCGCCGCGCCACCTGGTTCCACGCGGGCCCGAACTCGCCGCCGCCGCGCAGGTTCGAGAGCACCCAGACGCCGCCCTTCGCGAGCCAGCCGTTGCCCACGAAGGCCGAGTACGTGGGCACCTGCGAGACCTCGAAGCCGCCGTAGCCGTAGAGGATTGTCGGGTTCTTGCCGTCCGCCTTCGCGTCGCGGCGCTTCACCTCGAAGTACGGGATCTTCGTGCCGTCCTTCGAGGTCGCCTCGTGCTGGGTCACGGCGATGCCCGTGGCGTCGAAGAAGTGCGGCAGACCCTTCAACTTCTCGCGCTCGTCGGCCCCGCCCTTTCCGAGGTAGAGCGTGGTGGGCGTGGTGAATCCGGTGACGAAGAGGAAGTATTCGTCCGACTCGCGCCTGTCGTAGGCCAGGGCATTCAGGTTCGCGAGCGCCGGCGCGTCGACCGCGCGGCGCGTCCACTTCCCGTCCTCGCCGCGCCGCATTTCCACGAGCCGGCTGGAGACGTTGTCCAGGAGGTCGAGGAGCACCATCGACTTCATCGGCACGAAGGCATCCAGGAACAGGCGCGGACCCGGCGTGAAGAGCACCTCGAACGCGGCCCCCCCGTCCAGGAACTTCGCGAGGTCGATCGCGAGGAGTTCCCCGGCCCGGTACTGCGTGCCGGAGAGCATCCAGTCCTCCCGCAGGCGCACGAAGAGCGTGCCCGCGTTGACCGAGGCGTTCACCGTTTCGGGGAGTTCAAGCTTCACGAGCTTGCCCTCGCGCACGACGAAGCCTTCGCTGCGCCGCGTGGAGATCACGCGCGTCATGATCTCGACGCGCGAGTCCTTCTCGTGGGTTACCGAAGGCCAGGCGCCGACGTCCTCGGCGGAGACTTCGAACACCACGGGCGCATCGGCGATCGCCTGGCCGCGCTTCACCCGCTTCACGCCGCGCGGATAGCCCGAGCGCGTCATCGTGCCGGGGCCGAAGTCGCGCGAGGCGTAGATCGTGTCGTGGTCGATCCAGGCCACGCCGCCCTTCGACTCGGGGAGCCGGAAGCCGCCCTCGACGAAAGCCTTCTTCGCGAGATCGAATTCGCGGATTTCCACCGCGTCGCCACCGCCGCGGGAGAGCGACACGAGGCAGCGCTCGTACTTCGGATAGAGGCAGGTCGCGCCCTTCCACGCCCACTGCTCCTTCTCCAGCGCGGAGAGCAGGTCGAGATCCAGTACGGTCTCCCAGTCCGGCTCCGCCTTGCGGTACTCGGCGAGCGTGGTGCGCCGCCACAGGCCGCGCGGGCTCTTCGCGTCCTGCCAGAAATTGTAGAGATGGTCGCCGAGCTTCGAGACGGCGGGGATGCGCTCGCGCGAGTTGGCGATCTCGGTGAACTTGTCCAGCAGCGGCTTGAAGCCGCGCTCGCCCTCGATCGCGGGGCGGCTCTTCGCGTTCTGCCCGTTCACCCAGGCCATCGCCTTCTGGCCGCCCACGTCCTCCAGCCAGAGAAAGGGGTCGTCGGTTTCGGCAAGGGCGGCGGTGGAGAGGGTCATGGCGAGGGCAGCGAGGAAGCGCTTCATGGGCAGGGCTCCTGTGATAAGCGGTACCCGGCGGGTTGTGCCCACCCGGCGCCGCACGGCCGGCAGCGGGAGCCGCCTAGGACTTCTTCATCGGCTCTTCGGCCGCGGGCTTCTCCAGCTCGAAGGCCTTGTGGAGCACGCGCACGGCAAGCTCCACGTACTTCTCGTCGACCACCACCGAGGTCTTGATCTCGGAGGTGGAGATCATCTGGATGTTGATGCGCTCCTCGGCGAGCGTGCGGAACATCTTGGAAGCGATGCCGGCGTGGGTGCGCATGCCGATGCCCACGAGCGAGACCTTGGCGATCTTGTCGTCGCCGATCACCGCCCGCGCCCCGATCGCAGGCTTCACCGTGTTCGTGAGGATGTCCATCGCGCGCTTGAAGTCGTTCCTGTGCACGGTGAAGGAGAAGTCCGTCATCTCCTCGATGGAGGCGTTCTGGATGATCATGTCCACGTCGATGTTGGCGTCCGCCACGGGCCCCAGGATCCCGAAGGCGATGCCAGGCTTGTCGGGCACGCCCACCACGGTGATCTTGGCCTCGTCCCGGTTGAAGGCGATGCCGCTGATGATGGCCTGTTCCATTTTCTCGTCTTCCTCGAAGGTGATGAGGGTGCCCATGTCGGTGGAGTCGACGTCCGTGAACGAAGACAGCACCCGCAGCTTCACGCGGTACTTCCCCGCGAACTCCACGGAGCGGATCTGCAGGACCTTCGACCCCTGGGAGGCGAGCTCCAGCATCTCCTCGAAGGTGATGGTGTCTAGGCGGCGCGCTTCCGGCACTACGCGCGGGTCGGTGGTGTAGACGCCGTCCACGTCCGTGTAAATCTGGCACTCGTCGGCGAAAAGCGCCGCGGCGAGTGCCACGCCCGTCGTGTCCGAGCCCCCGCGGCCGAGCGTGGTGATGTTGCCCTTGTCGTCCACGCCCTGGAAGCCGGCCACGATGACCACGTTGCCGGCCACGAGGTCGCGACGGATGTTGTCCTCGTCGATCGCGAGGATGCGCGCCTTGGAGTAGGCGTCGTCGGTGAGGATGCGCACCTGGAAGCCGGTGTAGCTCCTCGCCTTCACGCCGATGCGGTGCAGCGCGATCGCGAGCAGCCCGATGGAAACCTGCTCGCCGGTGGAGGCGATGACGTCGATCTCGCGCGGATCCGGCGCGGGGTTCAGGTCGTTCGCGAGCGCGAGGAGGCGGTTGGTCTCGCCGGACATGGCCGAGACGACGACCACGACCTGGTGGCCATCCTTCACGAAGCGCTCGACGCGGCGCGCGACCTCGCGGATGCGATCGGGGCTGCCCATGGAGGTGCCGCCGTACTTCTGGACGATGAGGGACACGGGAGATCCTGGCTGCGGGGGCGTTGCGAAACCGGCATTTTACCCCGGACCCGGGGCAATGGTGCACCGCACAAACCGCGCCTTCGCCGGCCGCCGCCGGCCTGGGCCTAGCGCGTGTCGGTGGCGAGGATGCGCAGGTCGTCCGTGAACACGCTCTTCACGCGCGATTCGCGCAGCTTCTGCAGGAATGTTCCCTTCACGCGGTCGTTTCCGGGCCAGACGCCATCGAGCCAGTTCATGCCCGCCGCAGCGTAGCCGGTGTAGGCGTAGCGGTTCATTTCCGCCGCAACGGCGGAGAGCACGCCCGTGGCGAAGTAGTCGTCCCACTTGATCTTCTCGGCAGAGCGGTCGCGCTTGATCTCCCGCAGCTTGTCCTGGATGTCGGCCGCACGCGCCTTGCGGGAGGCGCCCGTGAACTCCGCGCAACGCTCCCGGAGCCAGGGGTTGGCCGTAGCGGTCGGCTGCCCGCACACGGGCGGCGCCATGCCGGGCAGGCGCGTGCGCATGAGGTCGGTGGCGAATCGAAAGCCCCCCTTCGGGTTCACCTCGAGGACGACGAGCGGGAAGTACGAGTTCGAGTACGGCGCGAAGACGTTCGCGGTGGAGTCGTCGGCGGTGACCATGATCGGGGTCTTGCGTCCCGGGAGATCGGTGAAGTCCGTCCCCCCCACGTTGTTGGCCGGGTAGACCGCGTGGCGCCGCACCGTGGGCTTCAGCCGGTAGATGAAATGCGTCGTGCAGCAGTGGGCCCCGCCCGTGAAGGTGGAAAAGTGCAGCTGCGGCCCTCCGCTGCCGTCGAAATCCCGGCCGAAGGCATGGATCGTGAAGCGCACGGGCGCCTCGCCCTGCTCCTTCGCGTTCGACTGCCACGCGAGCTTGCCCTGCCGGAAGACCACGATCCGCTCGGCCGCGGCGGCGATGTCAGCGGCCCCCTTCACCCGCGCGACGATCACCTCGTATTCCTGGAACTCCTGGTTCGCGGCGGCTTCGAGTTGCTGGGACTCGAGCCAGGCGGCGCTGCCCTGCGCTGCGGTGGCCGCGGCGGGCGGGGCTGCCAGCGCGGCTTGGGTGAGGGCGCAGGCGGCGATGAGGGTCAAGGTGCGGCACATGGTGTTCTCCCGGTGCGTGGTGGCGGCGGGATGCCGGCAGGCGACCGGGGGCGCCCTCGCCCACAACCCGGAGTAGTTTGCCTGCAAATGCGCCAGTCGGGCCAATTCGCCGGGATCCGGCTGCCGCGGCCGGCGTCCCCGGCTGCCCGGGAGGCAGGTTCAGGAGATCCCCTTGACGATGAGGCTCGCGCCCATCATCAGCATGACGAACGTGATGCCCCGTTCGAACTGCGCCTGGCTGATGCGCCTGCGTATCCGGATGCCGACCCCGATGCCGGCAACCGTCGGCACGAGCGCGGCGACGGACAGCACCAGCACCTCCTGCGTGAGCACGGCCGCATGGGCGAGGAAGACCGCCAAGGCGAAGCCGCCCAGAAAGAAGAGCAGCGCGATGGTGGCCGTGAAGATGTCCTTGGGCAGGCGCAGCATCGTGAGGTAGACGAGAAGCGGCGCGGCGTAGAAACCGGAGATTCCTCCGAGCACGCCGCTCAGGACGCCGATCGTCGGGCCCATCCAGCGCTGCCGGCCTTCGCCGATCGAGTAACCGGGCCGGAGCAGGCGCACGGCGGGCTGGATCAGGACCACGGTGCCCATCACGATGTAGAGCGTCGACTGCTCCAGGCGGACCAGGACCTGGGTGCCCGCGCCGATGCCGGCCATGAGCGCCAGGCCCATCGGCCAGAACCGCCGCCACACCACGCCCAGGTTGCCGCCCTGCACGGACTGCCAGGCGTTGGTGACGAAGATCGGGACCGTGAGCATCGCGAGCGCCTGCGGCACCGGCATGAAGAGCGCGATGATCGGCACCGCGATCAGTGGCAGGCCCAGGCCGAGGGCGCCCTTGGAGAAACCACCCAGGAAGAGAGCCAGCGCGCCGCCGGCGATGGCGAAGGCAGTGAGCGGCTCCAGGGTCATGGCGTTTCAGGCCGGCTGCGAGCCCAGCCCCGCTAGCGCTTCCCGGATGAATCCCGAGGACTGGGCGACGACCGCCTCCCGCCACTCGCTTTCACCGGGATAGAACGCCTCGACGTAGTCCCGGGACACGCGCTCGGCCAACGCCGGGTGGGCGGCACCGTGCATCCGCAGCCAGCGCAGCGACAGGTTGGCCTTCTGGACCTCGGCGCGCGAGCGGGTGCCGAACTCGATCACCACCGCCGTCGTCTGCACGCCGGGCAGGGCCTGCACGAACGCGTCGGCGAGCAGGCCCCGGTACATGGCCACTGCCTTGTGCGTGGATCCCTGGCGGTTCACGGCACGCTCGCCCCACCAGGCCCGCGCCCTCGTAGGCGGGCGATCCCGGGGAGTGGAAGCACAGGAACACGTGCTCGCACCAGCCGCCGATTCCGGAATGCAGGTCGATGAACGCTGCCGCCGACGCGCCGGCCACGTGATCGCGAAGCGCGGCGTGGAATGCGAGATTGCTCCACTGCGGGCGCTGCCCGCCGTAGAAGACGCCGTCGGCAAACCCGTACTGCCCGCCGTTGTAGGCGTCCGAGAACGCCTGCTCGCCCACCCGGGCCCGGAACGCGTCGAGGCCCCGGAAGATGGCCGCCACGGAATCGTCGTCCCACGTCGGCTGCGTGAGGATCGGATGCAACTCGGCGTAGCCCTGGTTCGCGGGGTACGCGGCGCCGTGGTCGACGAAATTGCGGTTGAGGTCGACGTTTTCCTCCGTTACGCGCTGCCGGTGCGCGAACCCCCATGGGTTGATCGCGTGGAGCAGGACGACAGCCGTGTCCGCCGGAAGGGACTTCGCTCCGCCGGCGAGCAGCCATGCGCACTGGGCCGCGGAGCCCGGGTAGCCCTCGATGCCGTGCGTGCCGCAGGCGATGACGAGTCGCCTGGGCGCGGCCGGGTTCCCGACCACGGCAGCGTCGAGGAACAGGGCTTCGTCTTCCGGCCCGCGTTGCGCGTCGTGCGCATAGGACGCGAGGCGTGCGCCGGCCTCGCGCGCGGCCGCGAGGAACTTCTGCCTCGCTTCCGGATACCGCGAGGAGAAGCAGGCAGCAGCAGGAAAAGACTCCATCCACGCACTCCTTAGTATGATTGCGCGCAACGAGAAACGAACCGAAGCGAAAAATCGGATGAATGATACAGGCACCCGCAACCTCGGCGACCTCATCGACCACGACAAGGACGCCGGGAAGATCGCGCTGATCGACTGCGCGGACTGGAACAACCCGGTGCAATACAGCTACGCGGAGTTCGACGAGCTCGTGCGTGCATGCGCCCGGGGCCTCGCGCGGCGCGGGCTGCGGCGCGGGGACTGCGTGGCCATCGCGGCCAGGAACTGCGCGCCCTTTCTCGCGCTCTACTTCGCCATCATGCGCGCCGGCATGGTGGCGGTGCCGGTGAACCACAAGTTCCCCGTCGGCACGATCGCCTTCGTGCTGGAGGACTCGGGGTGCCGACTCGCCTTCTGCGACGCCGAGCGCCGCGCCTTGCTGCCGGCGGGCTTCCCGGTGGTCGACTTCGAGGACCCAGCCGCCTGGTCGAGCTTCCTCGACCCCGGGGAATTCGAGACCGTCGTTCCCGGCGACGACGAGCCCGCCATGGTCCTCTACACCTCGGGTTCCACGGGCCGCCCCAAGGGCGTGCTCCTGTCGCACGCGGGACACCTCTGGGCCGTGCGCGCGCGGCTGCGAAGCGGCAAGTACGAGGGCGAGCGGCTCCTGGTGGCCGCACCCCTGTTCCACATGAACGGCCTCGGCACGGCGAAGTTCGTCTTCGCCGCCCATGCGAGCATGGTCCTGCTGCCCCAGTTCGACGCGCGCAACTACCTGCGGGCCATACAGCGCTTTCGCGTGACCTGGCTCACGTCGGTGCCCACCATGCTCGCGATGATCCTGAACGAGCGCGAGATCCTCGCCCAGACCGACCTCTCGCACGTGAGGTACGTGCGGATGGGCTCGGCCCCGGCTACGGAAAAGCTGATCGCCAAGCTGCGCGAGGCCTTTCCCGCGTCGGTGATTTCCTACGTGTACGGCACGACGGAGGCGGGCCCGGTCATGTTCGGCCCGCACCCCGACGGGCGGCGAAGCCGGATCTCGCCCTCGGCTGGCCGCTGCCCGGCGTCGAGGTCCGCATCGTCGACGCGCTGGGGCGCGACGCCAACGAGGGCATGCTCTGGATCCGCACCCCGGCGAACATGATTCGCTACCTCAACCTGCCGGAGAAGACGCGGGAGGCGATGACCCCGGAGGGGTGGTACCTCTCGGGCGACCTCTTCCGGCGCGACCCCTCGGGGGCCTACTACTTCGCCGGCCGTGCCGACGACATGTTCGTGTGCGGCGGGGAGAACATCTTTCCCGGCGAGGTCGAGCAGATGCTCGAGCGCCACCCCGACATCCTGCAGGCCTGCGTGGTCCCGGTCGCCGACGAGATCAAGGGCGAGAAGCCGGTCGCCTTCGTGGTGCGCCGAAGCGGCGCGCGGCTCACCGAGGAGGAAGTCCGGCAATACGCGCTCGCGAACGCGCCCGCCTACCAGCACCCGCGCCGCGTGTATTTCGTCGACCAGCTGCCGCTCGCGGGCACCAACAAGATCGACCGCAAGCTGCTGCGCGAGCAGGCGTTGGCCAGCGCGTCCTGAGGCTTGCCGGATCGGCAGCCCGCTCCTGCCTCAGTCCGTCGACTTGCGGCCGAGGTAACCTAGCGGCAGCGCCGTGGTGTATTTCATCTGCTCCATGGCGAAGGAGGAGCTCACGTCGTGCAGGTCGGAAATGCGGATGAGCTTCTTGTACACGGCGTCGTAGGCGGCGATATCGGGCACGACGACCCGCAGCAGGTAATCCACGTCCCCGCTCATGCGGTAGAGCTCCACCACCTCGGGAATCGCGATCGCGCCGGCGGCGAACCGATCGAGCCAGGCCTGGCTGTGCTGGTTCGTTCGCAAGGAAACGAACACCGTCACGCCGACATTGAGCGCCTTGGGATCGCAGAGCGCGACCTGCTTGCGGATCACCCTGGCCTCGCCCAGCTTCTGGATGCGTCGCCAGCACGGGGTAGCTGACAGGTTTACGCGCGCCGCGATTTCGGCGATCGGCACCGAGGCGTCTTCCTGCAGGACCTCCAGAATTCTACGATCAGCGTCGTCCACGGAAGTTTCATTCTCTAAATTTCAATATTGAAAGAATATTATCCCCGTTCAATCCAGTTTGCGGGAGAAATTTAGAATTTCATACTTCCCGATCTACCCTACACTTTGGGACCGATGAGATCGATCGTTCGCGCCTTCACCGAGCACACCGCCTCCGTCAACGAGACCTACGGACGCCATCTCCTGGCTGCATGGTCCTTCGCTTTCTCGCTCCTCGGCGCGGGACTCGCGTGCCTCGTCCACGGCCTCCTGCCATTCGTGTTCACGCACACCGGCAGCTCGACGGTGCGCGATCTCCACGAACGCATGGTGACGCACCGGGTCCGGCGCGCGGCGCCCCCGCCCCCGGTGGGACGGCCTGGGGCCGGCGCCGCCAGGAAAAGAGCGAAGGATCCGTGACCACGGGATCGCAACCCCTCGCAACGCTGGCGGCGCGGCTCGATCACGCCGGGGTGATCGTGCGCGACCTGGAGATCACGGCCCAGGCATGGGAAAGCATGGGTTTCCAGCTCACGCCTCCCAGTCGCCAGCGCGGACGCATGCCGGACCGGGACGAGCCGGGCCCCTGGGCCACCGCCAACCGCTGCGCCGTCTTCCGAGAGGGCTACCTCGAGCTGATCGGTGTGGTCGACGCGTCCTGCTTCAATCCCTGGGGGCCGTTCCTCGATCGCTTCGAGGGCATGCACATCCTGGCCCTGCGGGTCGACTCGGCGGACGACGCCTGGAAGGGCCTCGGTCGGATCCCTGCGCTCGCGGACCGCTTCGCGCCCCCGTGCAGCGCGAGAGAGTCCTCGACGTGGACGGCGCGCCGCGCACGATGCGGTTTCGCAACGTCTTCAGCCGCGACGACCGCTGCCCCGAAGGACGCATCATCGTGATCAAGCACCAGACGCCGCAGTTTCTCTGGCAGCCGAAGTACCTGCACCACCCGAACGGTGCCGTCGCGCTGCAGGCCGTGTTCCTGTGCTGCAACCTGCAGGACCACGAACAGCCTGCCCACCCTTGCGCAAGGATCGCCGCGCTGACAGGTGCACGGCAGGCAGCCGCATCGGGCGACCACCTGCTGCTGCGCGACGACATCGGATTCGAATACCACGTGCTCTCGCCGAAAGCGTTCGAGCGCAGGTTCGGCGCCGCAGCACCCGCGGTGCCCGCATTCGTGGGGGCCGCGGTGCGCTTCACCGACCGCGAGCGTGCTGCGGCCCTCATGCGCGGCAACGGCGTGCAGGTCACCGGGAACGGGGAGGAGTGGTATGCGCGTTCCGCAGCCATCCCCGGCTTTTTCCTCACGCTGACCGAGTAGGATTGCCCGGAATGAGACTAGACCTCGACCACGTAGGCGTCGCCGTGCGCGACCTCGATGCCGGCTTCGCCCGGTACGACAGGCTGGGCTTCCGCCTCACGGCCCGCAGCCTCCATGCCGGCGCCACCGTGGTCGGCGGCCCCGTGCAACCCTGGGGTTCGGGCAATCACTGCGCGATGTTCCGGGAGGGCTATCTCGAGGTGATCGGGCTCACGGACGCGACCCTGCCCAGTTCCGTGAAAAGCCTGGTGGCGCGCTACGAGGGGCTGCACATCGTGGCCATGGGCTGCGACAACGCGGACGAAGCGCACGCCGAACTCACCGCGGCCGGTGCACCTGTCGAAGGCGTCCGTGCGCTCGAGCGAGACGCATCGTACGGCCCGCGCGACGAGCAGACGCGCCGCGCCCGCTTCCGCAACCTCTACGTCGATCGCGACGCCTTCCCGGAAGCGCGCCTGCTCTTCATCGAGCACCAGACGCGCGACGTCCTCTGGCAGCCACACCTCCTCGAGCACCCGAACGGTGCGACCCGGATCGAGACACTGTGGCTCGTTGCGCAAGACGCGAGCGCCACGGCCCTCCGGATCGCCACGCTGGTGCGGCGCGAGGCCACCCCGGGCGAGAAAGGCATCGAGATCCGCCTCGATCGTGGCACGATAGCGGTGATGTCGCCGCAGCAGTGGCGGTCGTGGACGCGGGAGGACGAGCTGCCCCCGCTCCCCGCTCCCGCGGGCGCGAGCATCGGCGTGGTCGACCTGCGTCGCACCGAGGCTTTCCTCGCGTCGGCCGGGGTTGCGTGCCGCAGGATCGCGGACGCGGCCGGCCGGGAGAGCGTCTTCGTCCCGCCGCGCGAGGCGTGCGGCGCCGCGCTGGTCTTCACGCAGTCGTAGCGGCACTTCGAGATTCCCTGGAGAAGCGATGAGAGCTGCGGTCATCCACGAACACGGCGGCGCGGGAAGCATCCGGTACATCCCGGACTATCCCGATCCCACGCCCGCGGCCGACGAGGTCCTCGTGCGCGTGCGGGCGACGACCCTCAACTACCACGACATCTTCACCCGCCGGGGAATGCCCGGGATCAAGGTGCCGATGCCCTGCATCATGGGCATCGACTTCGCCGGCGAGATCGTCGCGGTGGGCTCGCAGGTGAAGGACTGGAAGGCCGGGCAGCGGATCATGGTCGACCCGGTGGACCGCAAGAACAACGCCGGCCTGCTCGGCGAGATGCGGCCCGGGGGGCTCGCGGAGCTGTGCGCCGTGCCCGAGCACCACCTCATCGCGCTTCCCGACGAGGTGTCCTTCGAGGCCGCCGCCTGCATGCCCGTCGCCTACGGCACGGCGCTGCGGATGATGTACACGATCGGCCGCGTGCGGCAGGGCGAGCGCGTGCTGATCCTCGGCGCCTCGGGCGGAGTCGGCACGTGCTGCGTGCAGCTCGCCAAGCTCGCCGGCGCCGAGGTGATCGCCTGCGCGTCCTCCGACGAAAAGCTCGCGAAGCTCGCAACGCTGGGCGCGGACCACCTGATGGACTACACGAAGCAGGACATTGCGAAGTGGGTTTACGAGAAGTTCGGCAAGCCGCACCGGCGGCGCTTCGACGGCGGCGTGGACGTCGTCGTGAACTTCACGGGCGGCGACACGTGGGTCAAGTCGATGCGCGCCCTGCACCGCCAGGGGCGCCTGCTGACCTGCGGGGCCACCGCGGGATACGACCCGGTCGAGGACCTGCGCTTCATCTGGACCTTCGAGCTTCAGATACTGGGCTCCAACGGCTGGATGCGCGAGGATCTCGGCACCCTGCTGGACCTCGTGAAGCAGGGCAGGCTCAAGCCGGTCGTCGACCGTGCCTTCCCGCTCGAGGAGGCGAACGAGGGCCTTCGCGCTCCTGGAGGAGCGGAAGGTGTTCGGCAAAGTGGTGGTGAATCCGTGAACGCGCCCGCACCGACCCCGCTCGGCGTCGCCGACATCCAGGCCATCTTCGACAGCTCGCCTTTCATCGGCTTCCTGGGCATGCAGGCGCTCTGCGTCGACCACGAGGCAAGACCTTCCGTGCCCGCATGCCCCTGCGGCCCGAGACCGAGCGCCGCGCCGGCACGCAGCAGTTCCACGGAGGACCCATCGCCTCCTTCATCGACGTGATCGGCGATTTCGCCATCGGCATGCTCGTCGGCGGCGGCGTGCCCACGATCAACTTGCGCGTCGACTACCTCGCCCCGGCGAAGGGCGCCTATCTCGAGGCCGGCGCCTCGGTGCGCCGCGCGGGCCGCACGGTGGCGGTTGTCGACATCGACGTCTTCAATCCCGACGGCAAGCTCGTCGCCGTGGGCCGCGGCACCTACTCGACCATCACCGGGTGATCGGCGCCTTTTTCCCCACGTCTTTCCCCACCACTCACCCACGCAACCCGGAGGCACTGGCCACGACGAAGTCCCTGCTGAAACTCTCGATACCGTTCCTCGTGGGAGCGCTCGTCGCCGCGCAATCCCTGCAGCCCGCCCAGGCCCAGGAAAAGGTGGTGTTCGGCACCGTAACCACCGTCACGCTCTCGATCGGGGTGATCGTCTCCGCCAAGCAGCTCGGCTTCTTCAAGGACGAAGGCCTGGACGTGGATATCGTGTCGTTCAACGGCACGGGGACGCTCCTGCCGCAGATGACGTCCAAGCGGGTCCACATCGGCTATCCCAACCCCGACGTGCTGATCGTCTCGCGCCAGCCGGGCAAGGACCCGATCCCGCTCAAGTTCTTCTACAACGCGACGCGCGAGTCGGCGTGGGAGTTCGTGGTCCCCAGCGACTCCCCGATCAAGACCTTGAAGGACCTGGACGGCAAGAAGCTGGGAGTGGGTGCGCTCACCTTCGGCAACATCCCGATCACCAAGGCCATGTTCAAGGAGCTCGGCGTGAACGTCGAGCTGGTGCCCGTAGGCGTCGGGGCCCCCGCCTTCCTCGCCTTCCGCGACAAGCGGGTGGACGCCCTGAACCTGTTCGACTCGATGCACGCGATCCTCGAGACCCAGGGCACCGTGATCCGCCGCCTCGACATGCCCAAGAAGTACAAGGACCTCTTCTCGAACGGGTTCGTCGCGCACGAGGACACCATCCGCGACAACCCGAAGATGCTCGCCGGCTTCGGTCGCGCGATAGCCAAGGCCTCCGTCTTCTGCGAGACGAACCCGACGGCCTGCGTGAAGGCATTCTGGGAGCAGTACCCGAACCAGAAGCCCGCCGGCGTCGACGAGGCCAAGGCCATCCAGGACGGCACCAAGATCATGCGCTCGCGGTTCGACAAGTATCTCCAGTTCGACGACCCCAAGAACCGCCGCTGGGGCGAGTTCGCGCTCGACTCGTGGAAGGGATTTCGCCGCGGCGCTCCACGAAGGCGGACAGATCACCACCAAGGACGTCCCCGTCGAGACCTGCTTCACCAACGCACGCGTGCCGGAGTTCATGAAATTCGACGCCGCGGCGATCGCGGCGCGCGCACGGGCCGCGAACTGATCCAGGCGAGGAGGTGGAGGGCCCCGCATTGAGCGAACCGCTGCTGGCGGCGCAGGACCTCGCGGTCACCTACCGGTCGACCCGGGGTCCGGTTGCCGCCCTCGCCAACCTGACCGCGACCCTCGGGCAGGGAGAGTTCCTGTCCGTGCTGGGCCCTTCGGGTTGCGGCAAATCCACGCTGCTCAAGGTCGTGGCGGGTCTGCTCGCCTTCGGGGGCTCGATAAAGCTCGCGGGCACCGACATCACCGGGCCACGGCGCGACATCGGCATCGTCTTCCAGCAACCCACCCTCCTGCCCTGGCAGACCGTGCTGGCCAACGTCCTGCTCCCCGTGCGCACCCTGGGAATGGACCTGAAATCGGGCCGCGAAAAGGCGATGGATCTCCTCAGGCTCGTCGGCCTCGAGAAGTTCGCCGGGCACTATCCCAGCGAACTCTCCGGCGGCATGCAGCAGCGCGTGGGCATCGCCCGCGGGATCATCCACGACCCGAAGCTGCTCTTGATGGACGAGCCGTTCGCCGCCCTCGACGCGATAACCCGCGAGCACATGACGATCGAGTTGCAGCGCATCTGGATGGCCACCGGCAAGTCCGTCGTCTTCATCACGCACAGCATCCCGGAGGCGATCTTCCTGTCCGACCGGATCTTCGTCCTCACGGCCCGCCCGGGAAGGT